>JAFLEH010000052.1 GCA_017301995.1 Verrucomicrobiota bacterium
GACGTCTTCGCCCACCGCGCCCGCCGCCGCGCCCGCCGGGAGCGAGATCACCTCGCCGATGGTTGGCACGTTTTATTCGCGCAGTTCCCCCGAGGCGCCTGCCTATGTGAATGTCGGCGATTCGGTTTCCGTGGGCCAGACCCTCTGCATCATTGAGGCGATGAAGGTGATGAATGAGATCAAGGCCGAGAAAAGCGGAACCATCCTCGCGGTGGTGGCCGAGGAAGGCGCGCCCGTGCAGTTCGGCGACGTGCTGTTCCGCATCCAGTAACCTCCTTTACCCCAAGCCCGCATGTTCAAGCGCGTCCTCGTCGCCAACCGTGGCGAAATCGCCCTCCGTATCGTCCGCGCCTGCCGGGAACTCGGCGTGCAATCCATCGCCGTTTATTCGGAGGCCGACGTGGATTCGATGCACGTCCAGCTCGCCGACGAGGCGGTCTGCATCGGGCCCGGACCTAGCAAGAAATCCTATCTGATGCCGGACCGCCTGATCGCGGCGGCGGAGATCACCGGGGCGGAGGCGATCCATCCGGGATACGGGTTTCTATCGGAGAACGCGCGGTTCGCGCGGATCTGCGAGGCGTCGGGTTTCAAATTCATCGGTCCCTCGGCGGAGATCATTTCGATGATGGGCGACAAGGCCACGGCACGCGCCACCGCGTTGGCGAATGGAGTTCCGGTGACGCCGGGGTCGGAAATCCTCAAGGATCCGGACGAGGCGTTGGCGGAGGCCCGCAAGATCGGGTTTCCGGTGATGATCAAGGCCACGGCGGGCGGCGGCGGTCGCGGGATGCGGCCGTGTTTCAGCGAGTCGGATTTCATCAACCTGTTCCACGCCGCGTCCAGCGAGGCGATGGCGGCCTTCGGCAACGGGGATTGTTATCTGGAGAAACTGGTGCTCAATCCCCGCCACATCGAGTTTCAGGTGTTCGGCGATTCGCACGGCAATTTCATCCATTTGTGGGAACGCGATTGCTCGATGCAGCGCCGCAACCAGAAGATCATCGAAGAGTGTCCCTCGCCGCTGCTGACGCCGGACCTGCGCGCCCGGATGGGGGAGGCTTCGGTGAATCTGATCCGCGCGATCAACTACCAGAACGCCGGCACTATCGAGTATCTGGTGGACGACACCGGGGAGAATTTCTATTTCATGGAAATGAACACCCGCATCCAGGTGGAGCATCCGATCACCGAGGAGGTGATGGGATGCGAGCTGATCAAGGAGCAGATCCGGGTGGCCGCGGGCGAGGCGCTTTCGCATCACGTTTACAAATCCTCGCCGCGCGGCACGGCTATCGAGTGCCGGATCAACGCGGAGGATCCCTATAACAATTTCGCACCGAGTCCGGGAACGATTGACTTATGGTATGCGCCGGGTGGCAAGGGGGTGCGCGTGGACACGCATGTCTATTCAGGCTACACCGTGCCGCCGCATTACGATTCGATGATCGCCAAGCTGATCGTCACCGGATCGACCCGTGAGATCGCCATTGCCCGCATGCGCCGCGCGTTGGGCGAGTTCATGATCCGCGGGATCAAGACGACCATTCCGTTCCAACAGGAAATCATCGACCACCCGGATTTCATCGCGGGCAAATACGACATCGGCTGGGTTTCCCGTTTCATCGAGGAACGGGGTATCGGAAAGTGAACCGGTTAGCCGGCAGCGCGCATCGGCCATGTCTCTCTACGCCATTCTGGACCTCGGATACACCGCCGCCGCGGATGCGGAGCGGGTTGCGGCGGCCTTGCTGGATGGCGGGGCCTCGTTGCTCCAACTTCGCGCGAAAGGCTGGGAGTTGGATCAAATCGAGGGAGTCGCCCGGCGAGTCATGCCGCTGTGCGAAACGGCCGGGGTGCCGTTTGTTCTGAACGATCATCCGCGGCTTGCTGCGAAACTGGGAGCGGATGGTGTCCACATCGGCCAGGATGACGGATCGCTTGCCGAAGCGCGCGCGATAGCCGGACATGGAATGTTGATAGGACGGTCCACGCATTCGCTCGACCAGGCTCGCGCGGCGCTGGCGGAGGGATTCGATTACATCGGGTTCGGCCCCTTGTTTCCGACTCCCACCAAGGCCGGGCGTCCGGCGATCGGGCTGGCGGACATCGCCGCGATGGAGCGCGAGGTCGGGTGCAGGATTCCGGCGTATTGCATCGGCGGGATCAAACCGGAGAACCTGGACGAAGTCATTGCGGCCGGCGCGCGGAGAATTGTGGTTGTATCCGCCCTGCTGTGTGCGGAAGATGTCAGGGCCGCGACGCGGGAGATCGTGGATAGGCTGCCGCGCTGATGTTGGGTGCCGCTATTTCCGTTCGACCGGTTTCGGAGTTTCGGCCGGGATGGTGTCGAGCACGGTGGTGACGAACGGCTGGGTGGAGCCGGGGGTCAGATAGATCAGGAAAACGCGGCGGAATTCCTTGAGAAACTGCAGCCTGCGCTCGGTGAAAGGCGTCCATGCCTCGCCTTCCTTGTAATAGAAGTTGGTCTGCGCCATGTTGAATTCGTCGCATTTGGTCACTTCCGGAACACGGGTGATCTGGGCGGATTTCAGCGGCAATTTGTGTTCGCCCGCTTCCATCGCGGCGTCGAATCCGGCCATGTTGACCACCCGCGACTCGCCGCCGGGAAACTTGCCGGGCGAATCGTCGATGAGCAGCATCCGGTAGGCCGGGGAGGCGCCTGGTTTGTTAGGAACCACGACGACCAGCGCCCGTCTCATGTCGTCCGGGATTTTGGCGCTTGCGGCGAGGGCCGCGGCGGGGTTCTGTCTGTCAATGGTCGCCTTGTTATAGAGCACCAGCGAACCGTTCGCCGGCAGGGCGATCTGTTGTTCGGAAAACCCTTCGGCCACGAGTTTCAGTTTGGCGATCTGTCCGCTTTGTTCCGGCAGGTAGAGTTCGGCTGCCGGATTCACGGGGTCGTGAAGCACCGCGCGGATGGGAAGCGCCGCCGCACCCTGTTGGGCTTGGACGGCGGCGGGAATGATGGCGGCGGCCAGCAAGGCCAACCGGAACGGGCGGATCATGGGATCGGGAGATGTGGGTTAGATTTCGTCCGCGGACAGCCAGCGGAACGACACCACCGACATCCTGCGCCCGAAGGCCTTGTTGGCCGGGGCTGCGGTGGAGGTGGTATAGACGTTCACCGACGGCCGGTCAACCGAATCCACATACTCCGGCATCCGTTGGACCACGGCTTCGACGTAGGCGCGG
Source organism: Verrucomicrobiota bacterium (assembly GCA_017301995.1). Taxonomy (GTDB): domain Bacteria; phylum Verrucomicrobiota; class Verrucomicrobiia; order Verrucomicrobiales; family Akkermansiaceae; genus Luteolibacter. The sequence continues at coordinate 3,217 of JAFLEH010000052.1, forward strand.
GCGAGCACTTTTCCGGCGGTGTCTCGCGCTTCGCCGCAGGTGCGGATCACGAAGGTGTCGCCGCGGACGGTGACGCCAGGCTCGAGAATCCGCATCAGGTCGCCTTGGGTGATCCATCCGGGCGCTCCCGAGGCGGGGTTTCCGGTCGTTGCGAGCGGCGTTTTGTAGTTGTAGAGGTTCACGTCCGAGAAACTTGTCGCCTCCAGCGGAATCTGGGATTGATAGACGGTGCCGTTGGTTTTCGCCTTCGTTAGAGCGAGTTCCAGCGCGCCGCTGCGGGTCAGCTCGGATTCATCGCCCAGGCGCCGGTTCACGAATTCCGACAGCGACAGGAACGGGCCACGCTGCCGCACCTGTTCGACGATCCGTTTCGCCAGTTCCTCAAGTTCGGTGTCGGAAAGCTCGCGGAATCCATTCCACTCGCGGGTGCGGAGGTCGTTGTCCAACTGCGTGGGATTGGTCGCCGCGCCGTAACGGCCGCCGTTGGGGAGTGACATGGCGAGCACGGGAACTCCCTGCGATTTGATCGTGTCGAGCGTCGCGCTTTTTGCCCAAAGGGTCGTGATGTTGGTGCCCCTGAGCGCGGACAGAACGGCTTTCCAAGCCTGCACGCTGGTCGAATTCACGTTGAACGGGCCGCGGACGAGTTGGTACTCCGCGGCGGTCTGATAGGCAGCCGATTTGGGTTTGCCGGATGAATAAAGCTCGCTTTTCAGTTCATCGACGGTCCTTCCGGGCGGCAGATAGGCTTCGAACGCCTGTGCGGCCAGACGGTTTCCATTGCGCATGAAGCCTTCGAATACCGAGTCCGGCGTGTTTTTGCCATCTGTGGCGAAGGTGGAGAAATAGAAACGGTCGTAGAGCGCGTGATTGGCCAGCACCGAGTGGTCCATCAGGGCGTATGAGGCCACGGTGGTGTCGGTTTGGGTCACCTTGTTGGTGTTCATCAGCGGCGGAACGATCGAGTTGGCCACCGGTTGGGTCAGGTTGGGCAGATAGGAGGAGGAAAGCGCGTTCGACCTGCGGAAATCGGCGATGGTTTGCATGGGGCCGGAGGGCAGTTCCAGATAACTGCCGGACTTGACGCCGCGCTGGGTGGTGTTGCCCATCAGGCTTGGCGTGCGGTTGTCGGAGCCCACTTCGAAAACATCGTCCACCGATCCCTGCAACGGTTGGAAGTTCAGCTCGTGGGAGTGGGATCCGAGCTTCTCGCGTTGGAGGTTCACCCGCATGACGGTGCGGGCCGGGTTGTGGAAAAGGAAGGGCATGCCGGCCAAGCGCCCGTCGCGCTGGACGTTGAGGGCGCCATTGGTCTCGGTGCGCTTGTTGGTTTCGTAAACACCGCCGTTGGTGGTGCGGGCGTAGGCGGAAAACAGGGCCACCGATTTGGCACGGGCGTGTTTGGAGATCGGGTCGGTGTTAGGAACATAGACGTCTCCGTGTGCGAGAGATCCGGTGGTCGGATAGCGGTAGGTCTTTTTGAAAAGTTTCTTGAGCGTGGCGGAGTCACGGTATTCGAACACCAGGCCGCCGTAGTCCATGGTCGCGGAGTTCGCGGTCAGTTTGGCGGTCACCTGAAACTCGGTGTTGAGACCCACGGTCGGTTGTTCGAGCGCGAATTCCATGTGGACGCGGTCGGTTCCGCGCAGGCCGAGAACGCCCTGGTTGTTGTCCGACTGGTTGCCCGCGCTCAGTCCGTTGTGGGTGGGGGTGATCCAGTCCACATCGAAGCCCACGCAGCGGCCGGCGAATCCGGGCTTGGCCTTGATCGCGTTGACGGTGGCGGTGCCGCCCGAATCCACCTTGTAGCCGGTCAGGTTGTTCTGCCAATCGAAGAAATAGGTGCCTTTGGAGTCGGAGAATGAGGCGTCCGGATTCAGATAGGGTCCGCAGACGAGCGTTTGGCCGGGTTTCATGACGATCGGTCCGGTGGGGCTTGAAGCGGTGGGGCTGCTCCAGTTGGCGATCTTCAGCGCGAACGACTTTTCGGTGCGGTCGGTTCCATACACGAACATGTCGGTTAGGGAGACGAGTTTCGTACACTGGGGCTGGTCGTTGACGTAGAAATTGAATGCGACCGGCGGGTTGCGGATAATGACTTCCAGACTGTCGAACGAGAGGCTGACGTTGTAGGGATTATGGAGTGTCACCAGCGGCGTGTAGATCAGGTGGCCCATGTAGTGCATGTTGGGATCGACTCCGTGGAGGGTTCCCACCCAGTTGGCGTGGGAGTCGCGGGTGACGTAGTTGAAGAGCGTCTCGATTTTGGCGATCACCGGTCCCGGATAGAACTTTCGGGGCGGAGCGGGATTGGTGACCAGCACGCTTTCCGACGGGCGTTGATAGAACGACGGGCCGGAATCCGCGTTGGTGAGGCTGCGGAAAACATTGTAGTAGCCGGAAAGGGTGGACCAGTAGGGATCGGAAACCCCGGTGATGCCGTGGGTGGTCTGGTAGAGTTTGCGGCCGTTCAATTCGGTGGGGAGGGTGGTGTTCATCTCGAACACGCTGGAAAGGTCTTCCTTGAGCCCGCCGCGGCGCACGTCGGTGAGCAAGCCGAGCGAGTAGGGCGTGACATCGTGGCGAAAGCGGTTGGCCTGTTTGGTGGAGCCCAGCAGATCAGCCTGGTTGAGGTCCGTGACTTTTCCGGTGGTTTCCTGGGCGGTCTCGAATTCCTTGGCGGTCGTATCCTGCGGCAGGAAAGCCAGTGTGGCGTTTCCGTTGGCCTTCATGTCGCGGATGTCGGGACGGTGGCCTGCCAGCATGGCGCGCTTGCGGGCGAGCGACTCGTTTGTTTCGACGGGTTTGCGATAGGAGTTGATTCTCACTTTGGCGGATTCATCGGACACGTGCCATGCCAACCCGCCCCGGCTGCGTTCGCCGGACGAGACACTCACCAACCCGGCCATGACCCGCTGTTCATCGGTCATGTCTTTGCCGAGCGTCCCTTCTCCCAACAATTCCACCGTGGATCCCCGCCACGGAGTGGAGCCGAATTCCCTAACCGCGGTTTCCTCCCGGTCGGGAGCGGAAACCAGCCACCGGCGGAATCGGTTCTCCTTTTCGCCGTTGTAATCCAGCGAGGCGGCACTCGGGTTGTAGTCCCACGATTCCCACACTCCCGTAAGATTGGGCTTGGTCGGGCGTTCCGAGAGCAGGTTGGAGGGCGCGGAAACCGCTTTGTCGGGGCCGAGCGATTTCTGAAGTTCGCCGATCGCGAGCATCATGGCGAGGCGGGCGTTGTTTCTGGCAACGGCCATGGCTTCCCCCTGGCTTCCGGCGCGGAGGGATACCGAAGAAAGCGACAGCAGGCCGACTGCCAGCAGCGTGAGCAGGATCATCATGCTCAGCGTGACGACCAGCGCAAAGCCGCGTCGTTTCCGAAAACGCAAGTTCACGGGTTTCATGGTTGGTTTTTTGGGTTTTGGTTTTTTGAAAAAATCGGGATTAGCTGCGGGCGGTCGATTCGGGGCGGATTTCCCGGACGGACACCACCGAGAAGCGGCGTCCGAAGGTCTTGTTGATCTCGGACTTCAGGTCGGCGATGGCGGTGGTCTTGTCGTCGATGGGGTCCACCCAGTCGGGGACGCGCTGGACGACCGCTTCGAGCATCACGGATGTGACCACCTGGCCCTTGGTGTCGCGCGCCTCACCGACGGACCGGATCACGAAGGTGTCCGAGCGCGGGGTGATGTAGGGGGCGAGTCCGTGGAGGATGTCCGCCTGGCTGAGCCATCCGGGGGTGTTGGTGCCGGTGTTGGGCGGGCTGGGGATGTTCTCGCGGTTCGGATAGGCGCTGGTATCGAACGAGGCGTAGGTGAACTTCTTGTTGAGGTTGCTCTTGTCGATCGCGGTCTGGATGGCGCCGTTGACGCTCATGGAGCGGTCGCTGGTGACGCGGCGGTTGACAAATTCGCCGAGGGATAGGAAAGGCCCGCGCTTCTTGATTTCCAGCACGAGGTTCTTCGCCAGGGTCTTGATCTCGGTGTCGGTTAGGGTGCGGAATCCGGACCACGGGTCGTTCTCCTTCATGTTATAGGGAGAACTGGTCAGGATATGCCGGAAACGGGACTGCGCGGTGCGGCTGTCCGAGGCGGGTTCGGCTCCGCGCAGGCTGGCGAGCACGGCGGTCCAGGCTTCCTCGCTGGTGGAGTTGATGTTGAAACCGCCATCCACCATCAGGTATCCCGCGATGAGCAGGCAGCGCGCCGGGGTGTCGAGGATGCCCTTGATGGTGTAGGGCGTCAGGCCGGAACGATAGGGCGTCATACGCGGATTGCGCAGCGGGTTCTCCACCGGATCGGTGAAGAATTTCTCGAGAACTTCGACGGTTTTGGTGGATTCGCTGATCTGGTCGCTGTTCCAAACGTCGGGGCTGGGAGTTGGAGACATCCGCGAGCCGAACTGCGGGGCCGCTCCTGATAGGAAATAACCGTCGAACAGGGTTTCGTTGGCGAGGTAGGACAAATCGTACACGCTGAGGCCACTGGGAGCGATGGATTCGCCGTTGGGAGCGGTGGTGGCGGAGCGGGCGACCGATTGGCCGGACAGGTAGGGCGAGGCCCATGAATTGGCGATCTGGCTGGCGCAGCCGTAGGGGGTGGCCGCGAGGTCGCAGTGCTGGAACGATCCTAACGAAAGCGTGGGGGAGCGCGGGATCTCGAAGAAGATCAGGTTCGGTTTGCCGCTGGCCGCGCTGTGGGACGGACCGTAGAAGGCTTTCCGGCCATCGGTGGTGGTTTCCATCGCGAGTTGGGCGAGCGAGCTGCCGCCCTGCATGAGGCTCTCGTAGTGCGGGGCCGACTGGAACTGGGCTGCCCCCGGATTCACTCCGGATAGATACTGGTTGATGTAGGCCTGGCGCGGGTTGGTGGTGAACATCATGTCGGCCAGCGGAAGCGAGCTGGATTGCGCCACCCGGTGATAGGTCAGCATGCTGCCGATGACCTTGGGGTTCTCGGCGATTTCCTCGTAGGTGTACGACGGATAAGTGAAAGAGTCGTTGCTCTTGGCCGACGCGCGGTGCGAGTGGACCTGGGCGTAGAAGTTCAGGTTGGGAGTGGCGTCCAGCGCCGGGAGTCCGCTGCCAGCCGGGCGGCTTTCCACCATCAGTTCATTGTTCGGATTCTTGATCTGCCAGGCGTCCGCCATGCTCATGATATAATAGTAGGTGCTGCGGTCGAATTCGACTCTTGTGGAATTCAGGCGGTCGCCGGGCTTGAGCTTGTAGTTGAAATTGTTGGAACCGGCGATCGACTTGGTCATGTTGAGGACGATGCCACCCTTGAGTGAACCAGTCATGTCGGACGTGCCGTTCACCGGCCGCATGCGCCAGGTGCGGGCTGCGGGTCCCTGGAGGATTTCCAAGTCGCGGCGCGAGGTGTCGGCGAGGCAGAACACCCGGACTTCGCCGGGATTGAGGTGGATCGGCGGAGAAACCGTCTTGGAGCCGGAGGCGGCGTTACCGGACTGGGTGAGGTGCAGATAGAAATAGGGCCGGGTCGAGCGGCCATGCCCCTGAAAGCCCTCGCCGACGAAGCGGGAAAGCGAGGAATTCCACGTCATGCGCCCGTTGGTGGTGGATTGGACATCCCAGTTCCAGAAAACCGCGAAGTCAATCCACGGATAGATCACCAGCCCCTCGGTTTCAATATCGACGTTGTGCGGATTCCAGATGGTGACATAGGGAGTCATGAGGATGCAAAGCGTGCCGTCCCCCTTGGCGAAAATGCTATAGACGAGGCTCACCCGGTCGAGTATCGGCGCGAGGTTGGGATGGCTTTTGACACCGAACGGCCGCCCGGAAACCTTGGGCATCGCGACATGCGAATAGGGGCGTTCGAAGGCGGAGGTGCCGCCGGAACTGTTATACAAATGACGGTAAACCCGGTAGTAGGAGCGCAGTGTGTCGAAGGTGGGTGCTCCGTTGACCGCGAACTTGTGGGTCAGCGACGCCGGGGCGAAGTCCATGAAGACCGAGACCACCGGATTGTTGACCAGCGGTTGGAAGAGCGGCTTTTGTCCGCCATATTCGCGTGGCGTGGTGGAGCGGAACGGGTTCTTGAAAGTTCCCCACGTGTTGGCGGCGAACTCACCGTCGGTTAGGTCGAAGCCGCTGGTGAGGTCCACCTTGAGGCCGCCGGACACCGTGTTGGTCAGCAGGCTGTGGGCATCGACGGTGTAGTCCCTGGCGAGGTTGGTCAGGAGGTCGCGGTTGGCGGCGTAGCCTTGGTCGAGTTCCACTTGGGATAGTGAGATAACCGTGCCGGGACGCTCGCCCCAGCCATCCTGCGGGTGTTTGAGAACCGATGAAGCTGATAGATTGGGCCGTGCCGGAGTTTGCATCTGGTCATCCAGGCTGATGCGTTTCTTGTCATCCACTCCGATATTGATTTTGGCCTTGGTGTTCTCCTGGGTAACGGCCCAGGCGACGCCGCCTTGTTTCCCCCCGGTCACCAGCGAGACTTTTTCCGCCTGCAGGTTGAAACCGGATTTTTCCAACTCATACAGATCCGCGACGTCGCCGAGAGGCGGAGCCTTGTGCCAATCCAGCAGTTTCGGCTGGGTGGGATCCTTGGCGGAGACGAGCCACGAGCGGAATCCGGTCTGTCCTTTGGGGCCTTTGTAGTCCACATTCACCGTGCCCGGCCGCGGACGCGTTCCCAACCCCGGCGACCATCCGTTCCAGACACCCACCGCGGCGGGATTGGCCTGGGAGTCCAGAATCGATCCATCCGCCGTCACCCGGCGGTCGTCGCCGGCCTCGCGTTGCAATTGGCCGAGCGCGAGCATCAACCCGAGCCGTGCGTTTGCCAGTGCAACCGCCCTTGCTTCGCCGTTGGCGCTGCGCCGGAGTTCGACCGCGGAAAGGCTAAGCAGGCCCACGGCCAGGATTGTTAGCAAGATCATCATGCTCAGCGTGACCACGAGGGCGAACCCTTGTTTGCCGCGTGTTTTGAAGCGTTTCATGGGTGAGATATCTGTTTGTGGGGTTTCGGGAGGAAATGATAGCAGGATGCCGAAGATGCCGATCTCCGGTTGCCGGGCGAGGTCCGCCGATTTTGATCGGCCAGACCACCACCACGCGCGTGCGCCGAGAGACGTTGGCATCGAGGCATGGATTTACATTAGACATACATGCCGACCCGTCAAGCCCCGATGTTGTAATTTTCAGGGATCACTGGATCGCCCCAGATTAACGGGAAATTGGGCAAGATGCCGACATTCGGCATCCGTTGAATAAAATTTTGAAGAATATTTTAAAAATATTGAACGCCTTGCTTGGCCGATTGTCAGAACCCAATGAACGCCGTCAACGACGCGTTTTCATGTAAGGTGTAATCAGCAACAGTGTGTCTTCTGTCCGCCCCATGGGTGTGGGTCACGGGCAGGATCACTCCGAAGCCGCCGGAGGTGGGACCCTCCGGCGGTTTTCTTTTTGGGCCGGGGGCCGGGTGAAATCAGGGGGCGGCACGGAGCGTATAGAAGGCTTCTCCCACCGCTTGTCCGCCCCATGAGTCCGTATTTTCCGATCGTGATCGCCCTTTTTGCCGCCACCGTTTTGGGAGCGGCGCCCGTCCAGCCGGCCACATTGGTGGCCAAGGGGGCTACGTGGCGGTATTTCGACGCCGGGACGGCGCCTCCCGCCGGTTGGGAAAAGCCGGGTTTCGACGACAGCGGTTGGCGGTCCGGTACCGGGAAGCTCGGGTTTTCGGACGGGGCGAAGACCGTTCTCAACGGGGGCAAGGACCCGAAAAACCGTCCGATCAGCTACTATTTCCGCACCACTTTCGACTTGGCGGGACCGATTCCGTCGGGCGGGCTGCAACTCGACTTGCTCCGGGATGACGGGGCGGTGGTGTATTTGAACGGCGTTGAGGTCCTGAGGAACAACCTGCCCGGCGGGCCGCTGCGTCATGACACGCTGGCCAAGACGAATGTTTCCGCGGCCGCCGAGCTGGCCTACGGCAGGCATTTGCTGAAACCCAGCGGCCTGGTGACCGGGAGAAATGTGGTGGCGGTGGCGGTCCACCAATGCGCGAGGTCCAGTTCGGATTTGGGGTTCGACATGGCCTTGCATGTGTTGGGAGAGCCGATGGCGGCTCCAACCGTGGGAACCGGGCTCGTGCGGGGACCCTACCTGCAGCAGGCGTCGCCGGTGGCGATGACCGTATGCTGGCGCACGGCCCAGGCCGAGGCGGGGGTGGTCCGCTACGGCCCCGCTCCGGACCAGCTCACCGCGTCTGCGCAGGGGGAGGTCGCCACCAACCACGCGGTCACGCTCACCGGGTTGTCGCCGTCCGCTACCTATTACTACAGCGTGGGCAACACGGGTTCGGTCCTAGCCGGCGGAAATCCGAGCACCCGTTTCACCACGTCGCCGCCGGCCGGCACCCCAAAACCGACCCGGATCTGGGTGCTCGGCGATCCCGGTACGAAAACCGTCAACCAGGCGGTGGTGCGCAACGCTTTCTACAAATATACGGGCGCCCGTCTTCCCGATCTGTGGCTGCTCTTGGGCGACAACGCCTATGACAAGGGAACCGATGCCGAGTACCAGCGCGCGATCTTCGAAATGTATCCCGCAATGCTCCGCCAGGTGCCGGTTTGGGCCTGCATCGGCAACCACGACACCGACCAGTCGATATCCCACGTCAACACCTATCCGTATTTTCACATCTTCAATTTCCCCACCAAGGCCGAATGCGGCGGCGTGCCCTCGGAGACCGAGCACTTCTACTCGTTCGATTACGCGAACATCCATTTTGTTTCGCTCGATTCGATGACCGCGAGCCGCCGGCCGGACGGGCGGATGGCCGCCTGGCTCGCGAAGGATCTTGCGGCCGCTACCGCGACATGGACGATCGTCCTGTTCCACCACCCGCCCTACACCAAGGGATCGCACGACTCGGACACCGAGAAAGGTCTGGTGGAAATGCGGAAGATGATCCTGCCGGTGATCGAGGCGGGCGGCGCGGATCTGGTGCTCAGCGGCCACAGCCACGCCTACGAGCGATCATGGCCGCTGGACGGGCACTACGGACCGGCGGGCACGTTCACCGCGGGGATGAGAAAACTGCAAGGCGATGGCAATCCGCAGGGTGGGGGAGCCTATGTGAAGTCCCTAACCGGCCCGAAGCCCCACAGCGGCACGATCTACAACGTGACCGGATCCGCCGGCCAGATTTCCGGCGGAAAGCTGAACCACCCGGCGATGGTGAAATCCCTCAACGAACTCGGTTCGGTGGTGCTCGACATCGAAGGCAACCAACTGACCTCCTCCTTCCTCGGTGCCAACGGGGAAATCCGGGACACCTATCGGATCATCAAGCGCGACTGACCTCAATGGGTTCGCACCGCGTTGATCCGGGCTTCGGTTTCCGCGGCTTTTTCGGGTTGTTTCAGGGCCACGTAGGCTTGGCGCATGCCGTCGAGCGCGCCGAGATCGTTAGGATAGGCTGTTAGCGCCTCCTGGAAAATCTCCAGCGCCTCGGCCGGTTTTCCGTCCTGCAATTGGAAATGTCCGGCGCGGTTGAGTTCCGGGGTGAGCACCACGGGAGGATAGAGCATGGACGCTTGGCGCTGCGAATCCGCAGCCGATCGGAAACGGTTGTAGGCCGAACCGCGGAGATCCTTCGGCCCGGCGAGAGCCAGCTTGCCGCGGGTCTCGAACGCCAGCGTTTCGAAGGCCTTGAACGCTCGGGTCCACGACGAGCGCTCACCGATCTCCAGCGCCATCTGCTGGGCCTTGGCCATTCTGGTCCCGTGGAAAGTAAGCGCCTCCTGGGATTTTCTGGCATCGTCGAGCTTTCCTTCCTCGGTCAGCCGTTGGGTTTCCAGAACGATCCGCAGCGCGTCGATCCACCAGAACGCCATGCATTCTTTCTGATAGGCCTTGAGCGAATCCGGCTTGGGCAGAGCGGCCAGAGCCTTGGCCGCGTCCCCCTGTTTGCCGCGGGCCATCAGCAGCCGCGCGGGCAGGGTTTTCGCCTCCCACAGCATCATCCGCACACCGGCCGAGGACCCGCGTTTTTCGGGCAGTGGTGCTCCGGCGAGGCCTTCGGCCGCGGCCGTCGCGGTTTCGAAATCGCCTTGGGACGCCATGGCCACCACGCGGTAGCATTCGGCCTTCGCCCATTCCGGGCAATCGGCCACCGTCGCTTTGTTGGAACGCATCCACCGCTCGTAAAGCGATGCGGCGCGGCCGAACGCGAGCGCGGCCGCCCTGTGGTTGCCGCTGCGCCACTCGCAGTGACCTAACAAATGATGGAAGGGCGCGCAATCCGGAGCCCGCTTGCATAGCGAGCGCGCCAGTTCCAGCGAAGGCGAAAGATCCCGGCCCTCGGCCCTGACCACCAGCAGGGCGTTGACGGGAAGCAGGCTTTCGGGGTGGGCTGCTATGAGCTTGGTGAGGTCGGCTTCGGCGCGTTCCTGCTCGGGATTGGGATCGCCCAAATCGTCATATCCGGTCCGGCCGAACAACGCGGAGAGCATGGCGGCCTGGAGATCATTGGGAAACTCCGCCGCCACCTTGCGGAATGCGGCCGCGGCGGATACGGGGCCTTCGTCCAGATACTTGATCAGGCCGTATGCGTAGCCGCGCTCCAGTTTGGTGCCCTTGCCTTGGTCCAGGAGTTCCATCATCCGCTCGGCGGCCGCATTGCGTGCCTTGCCGGTTTCCGGGGTGGGCACCAGAAGCGCCATCACCATGCCCCAATGCGCCAGCAGGCACTCGGGATCCGCCCGCATCGCCACCGCGAAATGCCGGCTGGCCTCAAACTCCCATCCGGTGTGCAGATGATTGATTCCCTGCAACACCGAGGCCTGCACCGCCTCATCGGCCGCGCTCACCGCCATCTGGAGCCCGCCCTTGAATTCCACCGGAACGGGAGCGCCCAAGGCCTTCACCGGATCCGGAATGGCCGATTCCACCGGCGGCATCTCCGCCCCGGACGCCCATCCGCACGCCATCGCCAGTAACAAAAAATTGCGCATGGCTCCAGTCTCGCACAGCCCCCGCGCTTGTCCATCGCAAACCCCCGCATTTCGAAAATCCCGGGAACCCCGGATAAAGAGCGCCCCGCTCCCCTAATAACCAATAACCAATAACCCAATTCCCCCTTGACACCCGCGCCGGGGGATTGCTAGGAAACCGTCATCCATGAGCAACCCACCGCTGGTTTTCCGTCCGTCCGACCGGAATCGACCAAGGGCGGCAGCTTGCCCGCCACCGTAGCCGCGCCGCCGCCGCTCCCCGTAGCCGCGCTCGTGAGAGCGTGGCCTCCCCCGTGGCTGGGCGAGCCTCGCCCCATCTCAAGGAGCGTGGGCGTCCCCGCCCACATCACCGCGGATCAACCTCCCCCCAGCCGAAAAGATTCACCGCCAAGCCGCCAAGATCGCCAAGGGGATAGAGGTGCTTGTAGCGGCGCTCTATGGCCTCGATGCCAAAGTAACGCGAAGGGGGATGGAAGATCGGAGATCGTGGATCGAAGATGGAAGGCGCACTCCCCGTAGCCGCGCTCGTGAGAGCGTGGCTCCCCAGGCTCCCGCTTGCCGAATAGATTCACCACCAAGCCGCCAAGGACGCGAAGGAGGTTTCTTCTCTTGTCTCTTGATTCTTGATTCTGGTCTCTCTTCCCGTATGAGCGTCGATGCCAGAGTATCGCGCAGGGGATGGAAGATCGTGGATGGTGGATAGAAGATCGCCGACGCCAACCCATGGAGCGCCGACTTCAGTCGGCGTCTAACGGAGCACGGACTGAAGTCCGCCAGCCAGCCAGATTAACCTCCCCCCAGCCGAAAAAATCACCGCCAAGCCGCCAAGTCCCCCAAGGAGATCTAAGATCGTGGATGGAGGATTGTGGATAAAAAAGCGCACCGCTCCCCCTAATAACCAATAACAAATAACCAATAACAAATATCCTACCCTCATCTCCCAATTCCAAAATCAACAATCGTCAATCAAGCCCCGGCTTCCGCCCAGCGCTCCCGCTGCCAGTCCTTGCGCGGCTTGACCATAACCTGCTCCTTCCAAAACACCACCGCCGTGGGCCGCTCCGCCCGCAGCCCCTTGCGCAGCCTCCAACTCTCGAACCAGCCCAGCACGAATCCATAGCTCTGCTTGTCGAGATCGCTCAGATCCCGCGAAGCATCCAAATCCGCCCTCCAGTCGGCATAGCGCGAAGTGCTCATGCGCCCACTGTTCGCGAAAACACCTTTGACGCAAGAACAAAATCGTTGGAACGAAAAAATCCCATCCTCCCAAGCAGTCCGGAAATTAAACCATCAGTGACTATCACCGATGGTTCACGGTACGAACCCAACAATTCCAGACCGGGAAAATCGCCCGGAATCCTAAACCGACCCGTAAATTTCATAATCTGTAATCATCCGCCCAAACCGCAGATTATGAGTGATTTGTGAAACTCTCCAACATTTCCCTTGCCGGAACCACCCGATTTTGGCACCCTAACCTCCTGAACTAATTCCACTGTTAGCTAAGAATTATTCCCATGTCGGAACCTCATCCCAAAACAACTGAAGGAGCTGAAGACCCCACTGAGAGCTTAATGGAGTTTTCTGCATTCCTAGAGAGTCAACCTCCCAATCAGGAGGTTCGGATTGCAAACGTCTGGAGTTGGTATTCAGGAGCAGGTGGTAACTACAGGGCATTGGCGACACCTGAAATTCAACTTCACTGTCCAAATGAAGCGTGTAACGGCACCCGGTTTTATCGATGCATCACTAAAGCACCTCAGTTGACCGAAGGATCGTTCGTGAATGCATTCATAACCTACCGCTGTTGGAATTGCCAAACCACCGAAAAAGTATTTTCAATTGCTGTCCGATGGGATCCTCACCCTACCGATCACCTAGTGCAACGTTCGCGAAATAACTGTGCATTTGGCACAGTATCTGCTATGATCCAGTCATGGCCCGGATTTCCCAACCTCTATTGCTGACAACCGATCAAGCCCTTCATCTTGAATCACTGCTGC
>JAFLEH010000053.1 GCA_017301995.1 Verrucomicrobiota bacterium
CACAAACCCCGTATTGGGCGAGGGCACATTCGTCTGGCCGAAATCATTCGCACCCCAGGCGACGATGCTGCCGTCTGACTTCAGACCCAGAGAGTGCTCGAGCCCCGCCGCCACGGCCACAAACCCCGTGTTGGGCGAGGGCACGTTCGTCTGGCCGAAATAATTATAACCCCAGGCGACAATGCTGCCGTCGGACTTCAGACCCAGAGAATGAGCCTCCCCCGCCGCCACGGCCACAAACCCCGTGTTGGGCGAGGGCACGTTCGTCCTGCCGTTATAATCATCACCCCAGGCGACAATGCTGCCGTCGGACTTCAGGCCCAGAGAATGATAATCCCCCGCCGCCACGGCCACAAACCCCGTGTTGGGCGAGGGCACGTTCGTCTCGCCGTTATCATTGTAACCCCAGGCGACGATGCTGCCGTCGGACTTCAGACACAGAGAATGACCATACCCCGCCGCAATCGCTGTCCGGGGGGGCGACCCGATGACTCCCGCCAGCACTGGCGTGATACCCAGGCACAGCAACATCATTGAAATCAAAGTGATAGCTATTCTAGTCGTTTTCATTATCTTTTCCTGTTATTGAGCGTCTGAATATAACTTGATGGGATTGTCCGCGTCCGTTCCAAGCCGCAGGCCGCGCGACTGGCGGTTGCCGCAGAGTCCCGATACTCCTTCCGCATACGCATATCCCCTGATTGCTAAGAAATTGCTTTTCATGGTTGGCGCGCATGAGGAGGCTTCGCCAAGGCTACGCCCGCCCAAGGGGTTGCGGGGAAATGAGGGGAGAAAAACACCTCTCGGGCACCCGAACGGCAGGTCGGCGGCGCGTTTTTCGGATTCATCGGCGCGGAAATGGGCGGCATGGCGTGAAATCCTCAACCGCGAGAATACGGTTCCCCCTTCCCAAGCCAAGGAAAATCGGTGCGTAAGCGAAAATTTCTCCGGAACGGACTCGCCGAGCTCAGTCGATGCAGGGGATCAGGATGCGACCGTCGCCGAACGGCGATTAAATGAGGTCGGTATCGCATTTCAACATTTTCTTTAGTTTTTCCAGTTCTCCGGTTTGAGTCACGCTCTTGCCGCAGACCACCACAAGACGGCTCACAGAGCCGGAATTCCCCATCGCCAGTCGTTGTGCAATCCACGGATTTTCAACCCCCGTGCGTTCTCTCAACAGTGCCGCAACCAGGACTTTTTCCAACTGTCTCATCAGCACCCAGGCATGCACCCGCCAACCATGGCTCACGCACACCTTCGCCAGTCGGAACAGGCATCCCTTGCGGTCCTCGTCATTCTCAAACCACTTTGCCGCCCTCACCACGCGCCATCAGGCTTGTCCCGCCATAGCCGGTGGCGAAGGCGGATGGTAAACCGCTCCCGCATATTGGTATCGCAACGCCCTTGGCATGCCCCGCTATCGCCATCTTCCGAAAATTGGCAGGCATTTTGTTGAAATGCGGCACCTGACCCCATTTACGTGCGATATGCGTCCGCAGTCTTCATCATCTTTGATTCCGTCGTTGTTATTATGCCTGGTGCCACGCAATGAACGCGCCATTATGACGCCGGTGCCTGACCCGCGCCGGGCGGCAGAGGCTTCTCGCCCGATCGCTTGAGTTGCCGTCCCTCGACCTTCGACCGTGCATCGCGAGCGGCGGCAAAGAACTCATCGAGGGCGACCACCTTGAACTTATCGGCCGGCAGCCGCCGGGCGACTTCGTAAAAGTTGTGCGGGGCACCAGCCATCTTGGCCCCATACACGGCGACGAACCAGGGCGAAGGAGTCTTGTCCGCATCGCGGATCAATTCCTGGGCAAAAACCCCGGGCTCGCCCAAGGTGTAGTAATGATCACTGTGGATGATCGGAGTGCCGTCGGGAGCATACTCGACACCCTGGTGGTCAGACCAGAGCGTCACGCCACGCATGCCGGTGGCTTGAATGAACGGATAGAACTTGCCGCGGGACCGCAAACCATTGATCCACCAGAAGTCGATGTATTCCAATCCCGACAGCTTCTTGCCCTCGCGGACCAGCCGGCCATAGGCCTCCAGTTGCTCGTCCGGGAAACGCTCCGGATGGGTGTAGCCCCAGCCTGCGGTGGCTGAAAAGAAATGGTCGTTCTCCGTGGCCGTTGCCTGGAAGTGGCTGACCAATCCGGGAAACTCCTGGTACATAAGCGAGTCCATACCCCAGTTGATAGGGACCTTGCCGCGCTCGGGTTGGAGCCAGCAGCCCAAGTTGCCCATTGAAGCGAGGTATTTGAGTGTGTCGCCCTCGTTGGTCAGGAAGGCCACGTAGATTTTCTCTTCAAAGCCTTCTTTCGCCTTGGTTTGCGGTGGCGGAGACGGTGGCGTCATTCGCGGAAGGCGCTGATAGAAGGATCCGTTGGCCGTGCCCGTGCAGATCTTGACACAGCCGGCAAGCGTCAGCCGGCGAACCAGGTTGTTCTCATCCGGCCGTCCCCAGCCGTAAACCGGGCTGAATGGCTCCAGACCGGCGAGAATTGTCTTCAAGAGCGGCGTGTCGGGCAAGTCGAAGCCGTATTGAGGATGCGGATTGTCGTTGGGATTCTTGGTCTCCGGACTCAGATAGCTCAGGTCATACGTGATCCAGCGGTTGGCGACGGCCAAGTCGACGTCGATCAGGGTATCGTGGGCGTCGAGTCCGTAGGTGCGGTCGCGTGAGAGCGCACCGTTCTTCCGGCACTCCGGAAACAGGTGCTCGGTCGCCCAACGATGGGCAGCGAGACGACGCTCCTCTTTCGGATCGTACTGGCCGTAGAGCGACCGGACGTCAAAGACGACCGGTAGCCCCAGCGGCTTGCCCCAGGCATCGTAGATCTTCGGCGTCATCGGCACCGCCGCGCGCAGTCCGGCCATGGTGGCCGCCACAGCCAGATCGTCGTCGAGTTTCTCGTAGAGAATGACACCGGAAATCGTCTGCCTGAGGCTTTCCAGCAGACGAGGCATCGACACGGTCTCGAACTTGAACAAACCACGCCGGGAAAGAATGTCGATCCAGGCGTCGCAGATTGACGCGTATCGGGCTTTCATCTTTTCGGCCGCCTCCTTGCCCCAAATCCCGTTCTTCCGGTCATCGAAGCCGAACTGCATCCACTGGACCGACGGCCCGGTGTTGAGATAGACCTGCGGACCACTGCGATTGGCCAGCCCCTGAAGGCACACGGTCGAGAGCCGCTGGTCGGAGTTGAAATCGCGAACGTCGACGACTTGGACCGGCGCGGCTCCGGAAGCGGGCGATTTCTCGGCGCTAACAATCAGCGGCGAGCCGATCGTAAGGAGCAGCAACGAGAGACGGAACCAATATCGGCAGGAAGAGCTATTATACATGGTGTGCCTCAGCGTGATTCTTGGTGGGTGGCATGGCGTGAAATCCTTAACCGCGAGAGTACGGTTTCCCCTTCCCAACCCAAGGAGAATCGTTATCGGAGCGAAAATTTCTGCTGAACGGTCTCGCCGAACTCAGTCGAAGCAGGGGGATCAGGATGCGACCGTCACCGAGCGGGATTCCAACGGATTCCAACGGCCGGCTGTGGTCGTACCAGCCGGCGAAAACGCGAACCCGAATTTCAAAGGTGCGGACCAAACAATCCGGATTCACCGGGGACGGACCCGAAAAGCGCCTTAAATCCCGGCGAGAGGCTGTCAATGGCTCTTGTGACGCCTGAGACGGGGTAGCATATCCGACCGCGGGGTGACCCGCAGGCGGCGTGCCAATCCCCACCAAATCACATTATTTGCGGAAATTTTGGCAGGATCTGCATAGCCAAACCGGGAATATTGCCGCACGGTGGCGCTGCGCCTTGCGCTAAAAAATCGCTATGAAGCAATCCACCACTACCCTCGGTGCCTTCGGGCTCCTCAGTTCGTTCGTGTTCGCCGGCTCCGTTGCCATCGAAACCACGAAACCCGTGCCCACGGCCTGCGCCGATGGTTTCGCCCAGGCCCGCCGGCCGATCAGCAACCCGACGCTGTTCGATCTCGCGCTGCCCACCACCAACATCCACCCGATTTTCATCTATCAGGGTCTTCCGGGCCATGTGACCGCGGCTGGCGGTGGCAAGGTGCCGTTGGGAGGCGATGCCGAAGTTTATGCACTCCAGTTCGAATACGCCCTCAATGACCGCCTCTCGATCGTGGCGACCAAAGACGGTTACATCGACCTGAACCCGGACGGTCCGCCCCTATCCAGCCAGAGCGGTTTCGCCAATCTCGGCGCCGGTCTCAAGTATGCGTTCATCCTCGATCCCGCCACTGGCACCGCCGTGAGCGGTACCGCCACCTTCGAGATTCCCACCGGCAATTCCGATGTCTTCCAAGGCGAAGGCGACGGCGCGGTCAATCTGATCCTGTCCGGCCTCAAGCTGATCGACAAATGGCAGTTTGCGGGTGCCGCGGGACTCCATCTGCCGTTTTCCAACGAGCAGGCCACCAACGGCTGGGTAAGCGCCCACGCCAGCTACGAGCTGTGCAAATACTTCACGCCGCTCGTCGAAATGAACTGGTTCCACGTGATGGATACCGGCAACGGCACCGGCAACTTCCCGAAACAGGTCGGTGGGCTCGTCCCCGCTGTGGTGGACTTCGAAGGCGGCGACCTGATCAATCTTGGTGCCATGAACGCCGGCAACAACCGCGACTTCGTTTCCCTGGCCCTCGGGTTCCGCTCCCGGATCACCGACTCCATCGACATCGGCGCGGCCTACGAAATCCCGCTCACCGACGATGAGAGCAGTCTGATGGACGAGCGCATCACCGTTGACCTGATCTGGAAATTCTAATTCTCATTGGTTCATTGGTTTGTTTCAAGCCCGGGGCGGTCCGCCGTCCCGGGCTTTTTCCGTCCGTCGCGGGGGCCGCGGTCTAACCGTCATCGGCGGGAAATGAAACGCCCGCCTTCGGTGGAAAATCCGAAACTTCCGGACCGTATGGTGGTTTCAACTCGCGTTCCCCGGATAAAGCCGCTCAATTGGGTCCGGAACCACACCGCGTTTCAGCCATGACCGGCATCACCGCTTCGCCAACAAACGTCCTCCGGCCGCGCCCGACGTGCCGGGCGGGGCTTGCCGTTAGCCCGTGGGCCTACCGCCCGATCGCGCGCGTCGCGTCGCGCGCGACCCGCTTCCCGGCCGATTCCGCGATTTCCAGCGGATCCATCCGAATTTTTCCAACCGATCCACGCCAACCGTGAACCCATCCCTCGCACCCGCCGCCGTTCTCAAGACCCTAGGTGCCATGCGCTCCTCCATGGCGGATATTCTAACCAAGGAGGAGGAGCTTCAGCGCGACCGTTCCGCGAAGTCGATGGACGCCCGCCGCGAACACACCCGCCGCGAAGAGGCCGAGGCCGCCCGCGACGCGGCGCGGCTGTCCGATGTCGCCACCGCACGCCGCAAGGCCGTCGATCAGGCACAGGCGGCTATGGAACGCCGCCGCGAGTGGATCCAGACGGCCTATCAGAACAGCCGCAACTCGCTGGCCGCCCGCCTGCAGGTGAAACGCGACCGCAAGGTGGGCACCGTCCAGGGCGGCATCTTCGCCAACCGCCAGCTTCGCAAAAAGCAACTCGACCGCGCGACCGACGAGCACAAGCGGTTCAAGGCGAAGCTCGCCCAGGACGCCGCGACCTGCGTGGAACTCCGCAGCGGCGCGGCCTCCAAGCTGCGCTCGTTCATGCTGGTCCTCAAGCCGATGTTCCACGGCAACCGGGTGAAACTGGCGGAAGAGGCGTCCAACATGACGCCCACGGAGCTTCACGCGGAGGCCATCGAGCACATCGAGGCGCTTCGCACCCAAGTGACGGCCATCGGTCGGCAGCCGCTCACCACCGTGTTCCGCCTGCTGCCGCTCTCGGCGCTGATGGGCCTCGTGGCGGTCGGTTTCGCGGTGGCCGCGTGGCGCGGCGCGGGATTCGCCGGAGTTAGGATGGAGTTTTTCCTGACCGAAGCCGCGGTGTTCGGCGTTTGGTTGTTAGGACTGGCGCTGGCTTGGCTGGGATCGCGCGCCGCCGCCCGCGAACTGGCGACCGCGCGCACACTGATCCACGCCGCCGAGCAGGCGTCCTCTGCCAACCTCGCGAAAATGACCGCGAAGTTCGAGGACGAGAAACAACAACAGGGCCAGGACCTCAGCACCGCGTTCCAGGAATCCACCGCGGAAATCCAGGCGGAACTGCGCAAGGGCAGCAAGGAACTCGATGCCAAACTCGCCCGTACCCCGGTGCGCCTCGCCCGCCTCCAACAACGCAAGCTGGCGAAACTGGAAACCCGCTACCAGCAGATCCTCCTGAGCACCCAGGCCGAAGTCGATGCCGCCGCCCAGCGCCGGAAAGCCAGGCTTCATGATCTAACGGGCGGACTCGAGGCCGCCCAAAGCGAGACCATCGCCGCCACCCTATCCGATCCATGGCGCGAACGGGTGATCGGACCCGCGGACGGCCTCGCGGCGCTCGCTCCGGCCGCCGCCGCGCAGTTTCCGCCGCTCTCCGCCGGCTATTGCGAGACTTGGGAGCCGCCCGCCGAAGCGCCCGCCGCCATTCCGTTGGGAATGTTGGAACTCGATCTAACCGAGCTGGGCGGACGACCCCCTACCGCGCCGCAACTCGCCCTGCCGGATCCTCCGGTGCTGGGGATTCCCTTCGCGCTGGGTTTTCCGGAACACGGCTCGCTGATGTTGGAAACCGATGGCGATTCCGCGGCAGCAGCCACCACCGTGCTCGGCACCGCCGCGCTGCGCATCCTCGCCAGCCTGCCTCCGGGCCGGGCGTCGTTCGTGTTCATCGATCCGGTGGGCCTCGGCCGCGATTTCGCCGGGCTGATGCACCTGGCGGATTACGAGGAAACCCTCATCACCCACCGCATTTGGACGCAGTCCACGCAGATCGAAGAACGCCTTGCCGAACTCAACGAGCACATCGAAAAGGTGATCCAGATGTATCTCCGCAACGAGTACGCCACCATCGAGGAATACAACGAACAGGCCGGCGTGATCGCGGAAAAATACCGTTTTCTGGTGATCGCCGGTTTTCCCGCGGCATTCAGCGAGACCGCCGCCAAGCGTCTGCTCGCCATCGCTTCCAGCGGCGCGCGCTGCGGCGTACATTTGCTCATCCACCGCGATCTGCGCCTTCCCGCGCCCGATCCGGCGCTCGACGACCAACTCCGCCGCACCTGCATGACCGTCGCCTGCGGACCGCAAGGATATATGCTAACCGATTGGCCGGTCGGAGCGAGGCGTGTCACTTTCGAGAAACCCGCCGCCGATGACGACGCCACCGGGCTGATCCACCGGATCGGCCGCGCCAGCGTGGACTCGAACCGCGTCGAGGTGCCGTTCGCCCAAATCGCACCCGCCGAGGACGAAATCTGGACGTCCGACACCAGCGCCGAACTGCGCGTGCCGATCGGCCGCACCGGCGCGCGCAAGCTGCAGATGCTCTCCATCGGCAAGGGCACCCGCCAGCACATGCTGGTGGCCGGCAAAACCGGATCGGGCAAATCCACCCTGTTCCACGTCATCATCACCAACCTCGCGCTGTGGTGCCGCCCGGATCAGGTGGAGTTCTATCTGGTGGACTTCAAGAAAGGCGTGGAGTTCAAGTGTTACGCCGCGAAACGGCTGCCCCACGCCCGCGTGGTGGCGATCGAGTCCGACCGCGAGTTCGCCCTCAGCGTGCTGCAGCGGGTTGATGTGGAACTCAAACGCCGCGGCGAGCTTTTCCGCAAGGCCGGCAGCCAGGACCTCGCCGGTTACAAGGCCACGCCCGGCGCGGAACCGATGCCGCGCAGCCTGCTGCTGATCGACGAGTTCCAGGAGTTTTTCACAGAAGACGACGCCGTGGCACAGGAGGCGTCGCTTTTGCTAGACCGGATCGTCCGCCAGGGCCGCGCCTTCGGCATCCATGTGATCCTCGGTTCGCAAACCCTCGGCGGCGCCTACACCCTGGCGCGCGCCACGCTCGGCCAAATGGTCATCCGCGTGGCGCTGCAATGCAACGAGGCCGACGCCCACCTCATCATGGACGAGGA
Source organism: Verrucomicrobiota bacterium (assembly GCA_017301995.1). Lineage (GTDB taxonomy): Bacteria > Verrucomicrobiota > Verrucomicrobiia > Verrucomicrobiales > Akkermansiaceae > Luteolibacter. Next base: position 8,055 of record JAFLEH010000053.1, read on the forward strand.
AAACCCCGCGCCACGCCTGCTCACCCGGCCCGGCGAGGGGATTTACAACGACCAGGCCGGCACGCTCGCGGCCAACAGCCCGTTCCAGATCGTCTGGCTGCCGGAAGCGGAACGCGACGCATTGTTGGATAAAGTCCATCAGCTCGCCTCGGCCGGCGGCGGGCCGGTTCCCACGCCCATTGTTTTTGAAGGAAACGCCCCCGCCGAAGTCCGCGACAACCCGGAACTGGCCGACGCCCTGCGAAACCGCCCCACGCAACGCCCGGCATCGGCCAAGCTGTGGCTCGGCGCGCCCAACTCGATCAAAGGCCCCACCGCCGCCGTGTTCCAGCGCCAGAGCGGCAGCCATCTGCTCTTCGTCTGCCAGTCCGCCGAACGCACCCACTCCGCGCTCGGGCTCGCGCTGGTTTCGCTCGCCGCCCAATATCCCTCCGATGCCGCGGAGTTCGTGCTCGTGGATCCCCACGGCCCGGACAGCCCGTCGCAGGAGTTTTTCCAACGCATCGGCGCGATCCTTCCCCAGCCGCTGCGCGTGATCGGCCCCGCCGAACTCCCCGCCGTGATGGCCGACCTCGCCGCCCGCCTCGAATCCCGCGCCGGTGGTGCCGGCCGCGAACCCGATGTCTATCTGCTCGTCAACGAACTCCAGCGGATCAAGGCGCTGCGCCCGGAAGACGACTTCAAGTTCTCCCTCGACGACGAACCCGGCGCGACCAGTCCGTCTCAGGCGTTCGCCAGCATGTTAGGAGAGGGCGGCCCCGCCGGCATGCACGTCATCGCCGCCATCGACACCTGGAACAACGTGAGCCGCTGGATCCCGCGCAAAACCCTCGGCGAGTTCGAGATGCGCGTGCTCTTCCAGATGAGCGCCAACGACTCCGCCAACCTGATCGACTCGCCCGCCGCCTCCACCCTCGGCATGCACCGCGCCCTCTTCCACAACGAACACTACGGCACCCAGGAAACCTTCCGCCCCTACGCCATGCCGGACACCGACTGGCTGGACGAGGCCGCCAAGGGGATGGGAGATAGAAGATAGATGATGGTGGATGGTGGATTGAAGATCTCCCCACGGAACGCTGACTTCAGTCGGCGTCTCTTCCTATCCGATTCTCCCATGCCCGAAAATTCACCGCCAAGACACCAAGTTCGCCAAGGAGATAGGGGATGGTGGATAGAAGATCGTAGTTGGAGGATCGAATGGAAACGTAGCACCAAGGAATCAAAGAATCTCGAAAAACTCGGCTGGGGCAGCCATGGCCAGCCGAAGCTAGTGCATCGATTAGGAAGTTAGTGTGCATTTGACCTGGCTACGGATGCGCCTAGTGGCTGATTTGGCACGGTATCTACGACAGTTTCTGGTTATGACGGGGTTAATGCGGATAGATCCAAATGCACAGTTATTACGAGAAAGATGCACTAGTTCTACATGCCTACCATAACTGTGTCACTTCAGACCAGAAGATCAAATGCCTGAACCTCTTTGACGACATGTTAATGGAAGGCTTTTTTGGCATAACAGATCTTGTCCAAGGTTCGGAGTGATCGTTCTGGGCGCATTGATAGGACGTTGATAGGGCCAGTCTTCGCATGGTAACATCCATCGAGTTCTCTCAGCCATTTGGCCACGGCCGCATCCTTCACGCTGTGGCGGATCAGGCGGCTCACGGAGCGGTCGTGGTCCGGGTGAAGCCGCTTGATCTGGGCGACGGTCGCATCCTGGTGCCCTTCTTCGACTGAGTCCGGCGGCTTGAAACTGAAAACTTGAAACTCGAAACTTCCGTCCGATTCTCCTTGGCTTGGGAAGGGGATACCGTATTCTTGCGGTTGAGGATTTCACTCATGCCACCCATTTCCGCGCCGATGAACCCGAAAATTCCGCACTCCAACCCCCATCCAAGCTGCCGAGTCATCCCAATTTCAGCATTTCAGTTTTCAGCGTTTCAGGCTTTACCCTAACAACCCCTTGGGCGGGCGAAGCCTTAGCGAAGCCCCCTCTCCCGGCTTCCGAACCGCTCTTTAGCCCCTCATGCGAACCAACCCGGAAAAGCAATTTCCTGGCAATCGGGGCTAAATCTCGTAGGAAAAGTTGATCGTGTCCATGTCCAGTCCCCCTCCCAGGCCGTTCCGAAGCCGATGCGCGGCGCATGCGCCCGCGTGGGATCGGCTTCCTTTCGAGAGGCGGTCGAGGGCGGCGGCCTTGCTGTGCCTTGGCGCCGCCGTCTTTCTCGCGGGGACGGCATTCTGCCGGGCGGACCGGGATTGGAACCGGCCGGGGTGGAACCTGGTTTTCGCGGATGAATTCGACGGCGCGGGCCGGGAGGTGAATGCGGCTAAGTGGAACGTGGATGACGGTCCGAACGCGGCCAACAACGAACTGCAATGGTATTCGCGGGACAATGTCTTTGTCGAGAACGGCAATCTGGTCCTCAAGAGTGAGCCACGATGGATCAACGGCTATCAATTCGCCTCCGGCAAGGTGACGACCGCCGGGAAGTTCAGTCCGCGCTACGGGCGCTTCGAGATCCGGGCCAAGCTGCCCAGCGGCCAGGGCATCTGGCCCGCGCACTGGCTCCTGCCCTACGGCCATTGGCCGCCTGAGATCGACATCACCGAGTTGATCGGCTCGCAGCCGTGGAACCTCGTCACCAGCTACCATCGCGCCCCGCTCCCGGCGGGCTGCGTTTATCCCTGGAACTGCGGCATGACCCACAACGCGACCATCAACTGGGGCGTGAATTGGACGGCCAACTGGCACACCTTCGCGTTGGAATGGGATTGGTGGGGAATCAAATGGTTCGTCGATGGGGCGGAGGTCTTCGCCACCTACGACAAGCCGCCGGACGAGCCGATGTTCCTCATCCTGAACACGGCCATCGGCGGGAACTGGCCGGGCTGGCCCGACGGCTCTACGTGGTGGCCGCAGTGGCATTTGATCGACTTCGTGCGCGTCTATGAACGACACTACGAACCCGCCCAACTCAACGGCGGCTTCGAGCAGGTCGAGGGCGGGGCCTTCCCAAACTGGAATTCCGATGATGACGGCAACATCGTGCCGGACGTGGTGACGGCCAACGCCCACTCTGGGTCGAACGCGGTGCAGATGTATGGTCGCTTCACCGGCGCGGACAATTCGTCGTGGCTGACGCAGAATCTCGCCGCCAGCCATGGCCAGATGTGGGAGGCCTCGGTGTGGGCGTCCAACCGCCCCGGCGACCTGGTGAGCGGCCAGAACACGGCCCGCCTCAAGCTTGAGTTCGTCGATGGCTTCGGCGCCCTCCTGGCCCAGCATGCCCTGACCGTGGTGGACAGCGCCACGCAACCCGGTTACGCGAAATATGTAATCCGGCAGAAGGCCCCGCAGTGGACGACGCATGCCCGGTTGGTCCTGGAATATAACCAAACCAACGATGCGGCGGGGGCGGCCAACTTCGACGACGCCCAGTTAATCCAAGTGAGCGCGGAGCAGGGTGGAAACGCGCGGACACTGGCGAATGGCGGCTTCGAATCGGGAGACGGCAATGATTTCATCAGTTGGAATCCCTACGGAACGGTGGCGGGCATTGTCAGCGAAACGAATCCGGCCAATGTGTCCGAAGGCGTCCGAGCGGCCCGCGTCCTCGGGGCGGCGGTGGCAGTCACTAGCAGGACCGGCTTGTATCAAGACATTCCGGCCCGGGCGGCGGAGTCGTGGACGGCCCGGGTCTCGGCCCGCGCCGCTGCGGGAGCGGCGTTGACGGGAGCCAACCGCGCCTTGCTCAAGCTGGAGTTCGTCGCGGCGGACGGATCGATCCTCCAGGAAGACGCAACCACCGTGATCGATGCCAATTCGCCGGCCTCGGGCGCGACGGTCACACTCCAACGTTATGCGCCGGTCGGCACCGCTTTCGCGCGCCTGGTCGTGGAGTCGGTGCAGGAACCCGGAGGCGGCGGATCGGTTTGTTTCGACCAAGCCAGCCTGACCACCACCACCGCCACCGACGCCTTGCTCAACCCAGGGTTTGACCTAACCCAGGATTCGACCTTTCCCGGATGGAGCGAATACGGCGCGGGCTGGAATGTGGTGCCCGATCCGGTGGCGGCCAACGCCCGGTCCGGTGCGGGCGCGGTCCAGATGTTCGGGCGGTTCAATGGCGCGGACAACGAGTCCGGGCTTTTCCAGGACATGGCGGCCAGCCGCGGACAGATCTGGCAGGCCAGCGTCTGGGCGCAGCCCCGGCCGGGCGACGTCCCCCAAGGAGAAAATTACGCGCGACTGAAATTGGAGTTCGTCGATGCCAACGGAACGGTGCTCGACCGCGACGAGGTGGTGGTGGCGCGGGCCGGGTCGTCGTCGGTCTATCAACCGTTCGTCATCCGCCGCTCGGCCCCGGAATGGACTGCCAAAGCTCGGCTGACACTGGCCTTCTTCCAGCACGGAAACGCGGGGGGATCGGTCGATTTCGATGACGCCGAGCTGCGGCGGATCACCGTGGGCGACACGCGGGCGTTGCTCAACGCCAGTTTTGAGGAGGGCGACGGCAACGCCTTCCTCAACTGGCCGACCTGGAACACGAACCAGAACATCGTGCGCGAATCGGTGTCCGGCCGCGCCCGCACCGGCACGCAGGCCGCACAGGTCTTCGGCAAGTTCCAAGGCAGCGGCAACCAATCGGGGTTGTTCCAGGATCTCCCGGCCCAGGAAGGCGAACTGTGGCAGGCCCGCGTGTTCGGCCGCAACCGGCCCGGCGACACCCTGCAGGGCGACAACCGCTTCCGTCTCAAGATCGAGTTCCTCGACAACAGCGACACGGTCCTTCTCACAAGTCCGATCACCATCCTCGACGCGGCCTCGGCTTCGGACTACGGGTCGTTCACCGTGCGGCGGCGGGCTCCGTCCGGCACGACGCGGGCCCGGATGGCGCTGGAATTCATCCAGCCGGATTACGCGTCCGGCTCCGTCCTCCTCGACGACGCGGAGATGAAGGTCCTGACCGCCAGCGATCCGGAGCGACTGATGCTCAACGGAGGATTCGAGACCGGACGCGGCACCGAGTTCGCGGAGTGGGTGCCCTACGGACCGGGCGATCTTTCTAACATCAAGCGCGATCCGACGACCGCCAACGCGCGCAGCGGCTCGAAGTGCCTCCAGGTCTATGGCGGCTACACCGGACAGGACAACAGCAGCGGGATCTATCAGGACATTCCGGTCACGCCGGGAGAACTCTGGCAGGCGGGCGTGTGGGCACGCAATCGTCCGGGCGACGCGCTGCAAGGGGCCAGCCGCGGGTTGATGAAACTGGAGTTCCTGGACGCGGCGGGCGTGGTGCTCGAGACCGGTTATTTGGTGGCGGTCACGGCCGCCTCGCCGACGACCTACCAATGGTTCGCCTTGCGCGGCGTGGCCCCGGCGGGCGCGGCCGTGGCGCGTCTCGTCCTCCAGCTCGACCAGGCCGGGTCGGCCAACGGCTCGGCCAATTTCGACGACGCCAGCCTCGAACTTGTCACCGCCCAAGGCCAGCCCGTCCTGCTCAACGGCGGATTCGAGTTCCGCGGGAGCAACGACTTCTCCGGCTGGACTCGTTCCGACGCGGGCTTCAACACCGTGCTCGACACCGACCCGACCCACGCGCACGACGGCACGACCGCGCTCCAGATGTTCGGTCGATTCACGGGAGCGACCAACAACTCGGATATCTATCAAGACCTGCCGGCCCATGAGGGACAACTGTGGCAGGCCAGCGTGTGGGCCCGCCCTCGTCCGGGCGATGCCTTGCAAGGCGGCAATGTGGCCAATCTGAAGCTGGAGTATCTCGACGCCAACCGCCAGGTCCTCACCGTCAGCGCCCTGACCGTGGCCGAGGCCGCCAGTCCGGCCGCCTACCGGCGTCACGCGGTGGTGCGGGTGGCGCCCGCCGCCACGGCCTGGGCGCGCCTGACCCTGGAAATGGTCCAAGTCGGCAACGCGGCCGGCTCGGTGGTCTTCGACGGTGCGGCGCTCGATCCGCTGGCGGGACTGGCCGGCACCCAGATAGCGGCCTCCACGTTATGGGACGGCCCCTTGCACCCGCGCGGCACGGTGAGCATCGACGGCGACCTTGCCCTCGCCTCCGGCGCGAGCCTGGAACTCAACCTCAACGGCCCCGGTGCCTGCTGCGACTACGACCGCATCGCGATCACCGGTCGCGCCCTGCTGGCCGGCACGGTGAACGTCCTCCTGCCGGACAGTTTCGGCGGACAGTCCTTCGTGCCGCAACCGGGCCAGTCCTTCGACCTCGTTTCCGCCGGATCGATCCAGAATTTCTTCACCCAGGTGCAGACCCCGCCGGGGCGCGACGGCAACGAGGCCTTCCTGATGCAGTATCAAGCGGCCCGCGCCGTGCTCCATGTGGCCGATGAACCGGACCGCGACAACGACGGCTTGCCCGACTGGTGGGAGGTCGAGTTCTTCGCCTCGCCCGTCAATGCCAACGCGGCCATGGATGCGGATAACGACGGCGCGTCCAATCTGGCCGAGTTTGTGGCCGACACCCGGCCGACCGAAGCCGGGTCCCGGTTCCGCGTCCAAGCCATCATCGCCCAGGGCAGCGGCTACGCCCTTTCGTTCGCCTCCTCGACCCATTGCACCTACACGCTCCAACGCACGTCCAACATAGCCGCAGGATCGTGGACGGATGTCCCGGCGCGGATTGACATTCCCGGCACAGGCGGAGACCAGATTCTAACCGACCCCGCGCCTCCTCCGGCACCCGGGTTCTACCGGCTCAGCGTCAGGCGACCGTGAGGGCTGCCGCGTGGCAATCGGCGGTTGGAGGGACCGGGGGAATCCCAACGTCCCGAGCCGGAGGCGACAACCCCTTTTCTCCCGGTCTCCGAACCGCACTTTAGCCTAGAAAGGAAAATGGAACCGCGAATGGACGCCAATTGACGCGAATTTACGAGTTGGAAAGATCGGATGTTCAATCCACCAGGCGAATGGCCCAGTCGTCAGAACGCATTCATTTTCAATTCCATATTCGTTTCCATTCGCGGTTTCTAGGTTTAGCCCGAAATCCGAAGCTCGAGGTAGTTTGGACGCTCGATTCAGCGGTTCAACGGGAGCGCACTGAAGCTCCCAACTTCGGGTCTTGGGTTTAGCCCTCGTGCGCACCAACCCGGTAAAGCAACTTCCTGGCAATCGCGGCCACCGCGCTGCTGGAGATCGGGGAGCCGGCCAAACCCGAGCGATTCAACTCGGTCAGACTGTCACCCGGCAGTGCGAGAACGATGCCCCCATTTCTTCCCCCGGCACGGATAACTCTATCCACCCAACCTCCGATAGTGGTACAGTGTCCGCGGACGTCATCGGCTCACTCGTTGCAACTCAGCTTTGGGTCAGAGCAATTCCGCATTACACATGTTAGACTCTGGCGTGCTGGTGTTGATGTCCCTTGCTAAGATCACAACAACCGCAATGGCGAGTCCCACCTCGTTTCTTGCCAGTCCCGGAAACTATTGGCTGACGACCATCTTCATGATCGCGGCCGTCTTGTCCACCCTCCAGAGCTTCAAGCTGTGGAGATTTTCCAACTCGCTCGGACACTTGAACCAATCCGTCAGCCAAGAGATCCTGGTGGCCGCTCTTGGTAGGCACCCTCGTCGCGTGCCGCATCGCAGCCAAAGTTTTTTAGAACTTATCCGTAAATAAATATTGACTTTCCGGGGCGCCGTGCGATTTTTCCGCCATGGCGCAGATCAAATCGTGGACGGTATCGGATGAGTTATGGGAGAAGATTCGGGGACTTGTGCCGCCGCCACCTGCGCGTCCGGCGGACAAGACCTTCAGACGCAAGCCCGGTGCGGGGCGAAAACCCATGCCTGACCGCCGCGCTTTCGAGGCCATCGTTTATGTGCTGCGCACCGGGATTCAGTGGAAAGCCCTGCCCAGGGAGTATGGAAGCTCCAGTGCGGTGCATGCCCGATTCCAATATTGGGCGGGCGCGGGGTTTTTCCTGCGGATATGGCAGGCGGGATTGGCCGAATACGACGGCA
>JAFLEH010000054.1 GCA_017301995.1 Verrucomicrobiota bacterium
ACGACTCCGCTCGCGATGTCGGCGCGCCGGAGGGTCGCGGCGCTCCGGAATCCCGAATTCCCGTGCCGGAAGCGGCGTTTTTCACGGAACACGCGCCTAACCGGCGAAAACCGGGCTCACGGAGCCTTCCGGCTGTCATGCCCGGTTTTCGGGGGGGACGGCGATTTGGCGGAGAGCCATCATCGCTCCCCGCGCGGCCTACCGGTTTGATGGAAATTGTTGGATCCACCGGATTCTGCTTCCCATGCGGGAGGCTTGATGGTGGAATAAACATGCCTTGAGCGACGGCGGAACCTTGAAAATCCTGCTCACATTCACCGGTTTCCACGATCCTTTCGCGACATCCGCCGCGACCGGGGAAATGCGCTCGGGTCCGATCCTGACCGTGGTCGCGGAGCGCTCCTTCGAACGGGCCTACCTCTTCTCAACTCCGAAAGCGGCCGAAATCAGCGCGCAAACCGCCCGGGTGATAGGCGAGCGTCACCCCGCCACCAAGGTCACCGTGCTGGATGTGCCCCTCAAGGATCCCACCAATTACCTTGGCATTCTCCGCCAGTTGCGTGGCCATTTCAGGAAGATCAACGCCACCCATCCGGATGCGGAATACTTCATATCCGTTTCCTCGGGCACACCCCACATGCACGCCTGTTGGTTGTTGCTGGCTGCCAGCGGCGAAATTCCAGCCACCATTCTCCAATCCAATCCGCCGGAGTTCGTTCCCGAAGGTCGCAGCCCGGTGCGCGAGATCGATATCCATCAGAAGGATTTCCCCATTGTCACCCGGCCGCCCGACGGTCCCGAGTGCGGGACGGACGACGAGTCCACCATCGCCACTGCCTGCCGCGAGCTTGGCATCGTCGGTGAGGATCCGGCGTTTCTGAGGGCTTTGCGCGAGGCATTCATCTACGCCCAATACGACGATTTCCACGTGCTGCTACTGGGTGAGACAGGCAGTGGAAAGGAACATTTCGCGAAATTCCTCCATTATCTCGGACCGCGCTCCACCCGCCCGCTGGTGACGGTGAACTGCGGCAGCATCCCCGAGAATCTCGTGGAAAGCCAGTTGTTCGGCCACCGCAAGGGTGCCTTCACCGGCGCGACATCCGACCACGAGGGCAAGTTCAAATCCGCCGACCGCGGCGTTCTCTTTCTGGATGAAATCGGCGAACTGCCGCTTCCCGCCCAGGCCAAGCTCCTGCGGGTTCTCGACCAGGGTGAAATCGAGCCGGTCGGTTCAACCCGTCCGCTGAAGGTGAATGTGCGGGTGATCGCCGCCACCCACCGCCAGCTCAGGGAAATGGTCTCGGCCGGCACCTTCCGTGAGGATCTCTATCAACGCTTTGGTTCCAGCATCGCGATTCCGCCGCTGCGCTCGCGCAAGACCGATATCCCGCTGCTGGCCTCACACATGCTCACCGCCTGGAACACCCGCCACCAGAACCAGAAACGCCTTTCGCCGGCTGCCGTCAGCGAGTTGGTCCGCCATCCATGGCCTGGAAACGTCCGGGAACTCCGCCGCGTGCTCCAACAATCCGCCATGCTCGCCCCGGCAAAGGCCATCCAGCCGGGCGACCTCCGCTTCGAACAGCCGCTGAATTCCAATCCCCTCGCCGTTCTGCCCGATCCCTCCGAGGGCTTCCAACTCATCCCCTTCCTCGACGATGTGAAACAGCGGATGATCCACCGGGCCATGGAACTCAGCGACGATGTCCAGGCCCGCGCCGCCAGACTGTTGGGAATTTCCCCGCAGGCCCTCAACCAGTTCTTCAAATCCAGAAATCCTCAATAGGATGCGACCGATTTATCAATGCGGATTGATTTCCCCTGGAGGTCTTCCGGCCGCTTCCGGTTGTGAAACCCGCCAGCCACAAGGGTTTGCGGGCGTTGATGGATCCTGGCACGCCTTCCGCAACGGTTCATGGAGCATTCATGACCGTTCCCCCCGTCACCGCCAACCCTGCCCCGGAAGCATCCGCTGCTCCGGAGATCCTGGCGTATCCCGGAGAACCCGGTCCGCTCATGAAGTCGCTTAATTTCGAGTTCCTGCGTCCCACCCATCGAGAGCTTGCCGATCTCGGCGGCTTCGCGGAAGCCTATGTCCACACCGACCCGGCCGCCTGTCTGGTGAAACTCCGCACCTTCGCCGAGTTTCTGGTCAAGGCGCTCTTCTCCCACCACCGGTTCGAGCTTACCTATCAGAGCAACCTCAACGACCTGCTCGCCGACGACTCGTTCAAGGCGATCACCCCGGCCGTCGTTCAGGATAAACTCCACCTCATCCGCATCAAGGGCAACCACGCGGCGCACGGAACGCTCCACCCCACCACGCCGGTGCAAATGACCGGCATCCTCAGGCAGGCCTTCGACCTCGCCCGGTGGTTCGCGCTTTCCGCCGGTCTGCTGGGCCGCGACGAGATCCCGGCCTGGCGGGAACCCGCGGCTGTTGTTGCGGATTCCAAATCCCAACTCCAGCGGGAGAAAAAAGCCGCCCTCCAGAAAATCGCCGAACAGGAGGCGCTCATGGCGAAACTTCTCGCCGATCTCGAGGAGGCACGCGCCCAGGCCGAAGCGGCCGCCAGCACCGCGGAGGAAAAGGCCGCCATCCTCAACCGTGCCCAGCATGCCGCGACCACCCTGGATTTCAGCGAGCTGGAAACCCGCCGCCAACTCATCGACGCTCGCATTGCCGAAGCCGGTTGGAAAATCGGCCCACGCGGCCACAGCACCGACGAAGTCGGTCAAGAGGTGGAGGTGAAACACCAGCCCACCAACAGCGGCATCGGATACGCCGACCATGTTCTGTGGGATCCGGACAACGGACTCCCCTTGGCCGTGATTGAAAACAAGAAGACCGCCGAGGATGCCGCCAAAGGCAAGATGCAGGCGAAGTATTACGCCGATGGCCTCGAAAAGGAATACGGCCAGCGCCCGGTGATCTTCTACACCAACGGCTACGACCTCTTCATCTGGGACGACGCCAAGGGCGAGCCTCCCCGTTCCATCTTCGGATTCTATTCCAAGGACAGCCTCCGCTATTGCATCTTCCAGCGCGCCCAACGCGCGGAAACCCTCGCCGGACTTTTCCCGCTCGAACGCATCATCGACCGGCTCTATCAGATCGAGTGCGTCAAGCGCACCTGCGAGAATTTCGACAAACGCCGCCGCCACGCCCTGCTCATCCAGGCCACCGGCACCGGCAAAACCCGCGTCGCCATCGCCCTATCCGAGCTGATGATCCGGCGGAAATGGGCGAAACGCATCCTCTTCCTCTGCGACCGCCGCGAACTGCGCAAACAGGCCCGCGATGCCTTTGCCGAATTCCTTCCGTCCGAGCCGCTCGTCATCGTGTCTCGCGCCACCGCCGGCGACCGCGACAAACGCATCTACCTCGCCACCTATCCGGCGATGATGAAATGCTTCCAGAATTTCGACACCGGCTTCTTCGATCTCATCATCGCCGATGAATCCCACCGCAGCATCTACAACCGCTACCGCGACATCTTCCGCTGGTTCGATTGCTATCAGGTGGGCCTCACCGCCACGCCGCTGAAGTTCGTCTTCCGCAACACTTACAAGCTCTTCGGCTGCGAGAACGAGGACCCCACCGCGAACTACACTTACGACGAGGCCGTCAGCCACGATCCGCCCTACCTCTGTCCGTTCACCGTGGTGAAGCACACCACCAAGTTCCTTCGCCAGGGCATCAAATACAAGGATCTCACCCCGGAACAGCGCGAGCAGTTGGCCGAGCAGACCGCCGATTCCGAATCCGTCGATTACGAGAAGGAGCAGGTCAGCAAGTCGGTGTTCAACAAGGACACCGACCGCGCCATCCTCCGCAATCTGATGGAGAATGGCATCCGCAATGCCGACGGCACCCGGCTTGGGAAAACCATCATCTTCGCCCGCAACCACCGCCACGCCAAACTCCTCGTCGAACTGTTCGACGAAATGTATCCGCAATACGGCGGCGATTTCTGCCTGCGCATCGACAACTACGAACCCCGCGCCGAGCAGCTCATCGACGATTTCAAATCCACCGATGGCTCGAAGAACCTCACCATCGCCGTTTCCGTGGACATGCTCGATACCGGCATCGATGTGCCGGAGATCGTCAATTTGGTCTTCGCCAAGCCCGTGAAATCCTACGCCAAGTTCTGGCAGATGATCGGCCGCGGCACCCGGCTGTGTCCGAGCCTCTTCGGCCCCGGCAAACACAAGACCAACTTCCGGATCTTCGACCACTGGGGGAACTTTGAATACTTCGACGAACTGAAAAAGGAGGCCGCTCCATCCCGCTCCAAGTCTCTGACCGAACAACTCTTCGAAGCCCGGATCGAACTCGCTGAAACCGCGCTCGAAGCTCAGGACCTCGACGGCTTCAAGCTCGTCATCGGCCTGATCGCCGCCGACATCTCCGGGCTGCCCAAGGACTGCCTCTCCATCCGCGAGAAGTGGAAGGAAATCCAAGCCCTCCAAAAAGACGGCGTGCTGCATGACTTCGCACCGGCCACACGCACCGTCCTGAAAAACACCATCGCCCCGCTCATGGTCTGGCGCGATGTCCATGGCAAGGAAGCCGCGCTGAAATTCGACTTACTGGCCACCCGGTTGTCCATCGCCAAACTCCGCGGCTCGTCCGACGCGGCCGATCTCCGTGACGACATCATCAACCGCGTCTCCCGCTTGCCCGTGAATCTCGCGCCTGTCGCGGAAAAACTTCCAGCCATCCAGCAGGCAAAACAGAAGACCACCTACGAGTCCGCCACACCCGCATCCATCGACGCGCTGCGCACCGAACTCCGCGGCGTCATGCGCTATCTGCCGGAAACCACCGTCAATCCCTTCGATCCGCCGATCCTGGATGTGAAGGAGGAAACCGATGGCATCGTGACCAAGCCGCACTCCGTCAAACTCGCCGGCCTCGACCTCGCCGCCTACCGCATCCGGGTCGAATCCGTGCTGCGCCAGCTTTTCGACGAAAGCGCCGCCCTCCGGAAGATCCGCGCCGGCCAACCCGTCGCCGGGGAGGACCTCGACCAGCTTGTGCAGGATGTTCTGCTCCACGACCCCGATCTCCATCTGGAGGAACTCCTCAACCACTACCCCAACAAGGCGAAGAATCTCGCCCTCGCCATCCGCCGCGTCATCGGCATGGACGCCGCCATGGTGGACGAGCACCTCAAGACATTCGTCCGCCGCTACCCGGCCCTCAACGCCAACCAGATCCGTTTCCTGGAACTGCTGAAATCCCACATCGCCACCTACGGCGCCATCGAGATCGAGCGACTCTGGGAATCTCCCTTCACTACCATCCACGCCGAAGGCATCGACGGCATCTTCCCGGATTCCGCCCAGGTCGATTCCCTGCTCGATCTCCTGACCAACCTCAATCTCACCGCAGCATGACACCGTCACGACAACTCCATGTTCTGGGCATGGCCAAGTCCTCGTTGGACCTTCGCGGCGCGAAAGGCCCGAAGCTCGAACTGGACTTTCTCCGTCTTGCCTACGTGGTGCGCGACATACGAACCGCTGGTGGCAACGCTGTGGGTTATCTTGCCGTGCTCGATTCCAAGGTTGCTGAAACCGCATCCACCTGGATCGAGAAGTATCGTTCGGGCGATGCCGTGGTCGTGCTCATGTGCCATTTGGGTATGCGCGAACACGAATTGCTGATGAGCGAGAAATCGGCCAACGCTATCGGCTTCTTACCCGCCCCCGAGCTTCGCAAACTCGAACGAAAGCTGGCGATCGCCGATTTGGGCAGGGAGCTAGGCGAGCAAGCCCTTCAAAAGGCAATCGAAGAGCACCACCCTGGAATCATGAAATGCACTAACCCGCCATTCGGAATCCAGTGGGACTACTACGGCATCGTTCAGCCCAACCGCTGAGCAATCACAACCTCTCTACTGCGACCTTAAGACACATTCCTCATGCCCGCCCCCTACTCGCCGCCATTCACCATCACCCCGGCCATCCTCTCGCTCGTCGCGGAGATCGCCGGCGAAGTGGGGCGTCTCGGCGCGATCTCAGGACAGGGCAGCGTTCCCAAACTGCGGCGCGAGAACCGGATCAAATCAATCCACGCCTCCCTCGCCATCGAGAACAACACGCTCACGCTCGAACAGGTTACCGCGGTCATAGCGGGCAAACGGGTCCTCGGCAAACCTTCCGAAATCCAGGAAGTGAAAAACGCCTTCGCCGCCTATGAGGCCATGGCGGGCTGGAATCCCTCATCCCAGAAAGACCTGCTCGCCGCCCACCGCCTGCTCATGGCCGGGCTGGTCGATGGCGCGGGTTGTTTCCGCACCCGCTCGGTTGGCATCGCCCAAGGGGAACGCGTTGTCCACCTCGCCCCGCCCGCCGCCCGCGTGCCAGGTTTGATAAAAGACCTGCTCGCCTGGCTCAAACGCACCGACACCCATCCGCTCGTCGCCAGCAGCGTGTTCCACTACGAACTGGAATTCATCCACCCCTTCGCCGACGGAAACGGCCGGATGGGCCGCCTCTGGCAAACCCTCATCCTCAGCCAATGGAATCCGCTGTTTGCTTTCCTACCCGTCGAAACCGTGATTCGCGAACGCCAAGCCGATTACTACCGCGTTCTCGGTGCCTGCGACAATGCGGGCAACTCCACCGCTTTCATCGAGTTCCTGCTCGACTCACTGCTCACCGCCCTGCGCGAGGTCTCGGCCACCGACCAAGTAGGCGACCAACTCACCGACCAAGTCAAATCCCTGCTCAAAGCGCTGAAAGCCAACCCACTCAGCGCTTTGGAGTGCATGGCCCGCCTGAAGCTCTCCCACCGCCCCACCTTCCGCGCCAACTACCTTCACCCGGCCCTCGGTCAAGGCCTCATCGAACGCACCATCCCCGATAAACCCAACTCCCGGCTCCAGAAATATCGTCTCTCGGCCAAGGCATACGCAGTGGTCTGAGTTTGGATACCGTTCAGGAGTTTCTGGAGGACCTCACCCTCATAGCCCAGACCGCGGGATTTGATTACTTCTCCAAACCGGCACCGAGCGGCGGATCTAAGCTTTCGTTCGGCCAAGTGGAATTCTCCTTCAAGCAGAATTCTAAGAATTTGGTAGCCTACGGATTTCCATCCGATGAAGGCTTCGTCGTCAAGGCCGGCTCTGACGCTACTGCGACCGTCAATAAGGGCTTCAAAGGGGGCTACCTGGCCCTTCACCAGAAGCTCATCGATCAAGGGGTTTTGGTTCCCAAAGTTGGTCATCCCGACCTACTTACGTTTGCTGTTGACTATGCATTCTCGGCGTCTTCCGCCGCCGCCGCCGTGATCGCCGGGAACAATATGGCCGGCCCCTCTACCTGGAAAACCAACTCCGACCAAAGGAACGTGCCCTCGATACTTGTTCCATGCCGTATGGAATCAGCCGTTCAGGCATGTCGCAGCGAAGAACATGACCGGCAGCGCAGGACAAAAGCGCGTGCCGCGTGCCTTCCTCGAATCGTATCGCATCCCCCTCCCACCCCTCGCCGAGCAAAAGCGGATCGCGGCGATCCTCGACAAAGCCGACGCCATCCGCCGCAAGCTCCAACAATCCCTCCGCCTCTCCGACGAATTCCTCCGCTCCGTCTTCCTCGACATGTTCGGCGATCCCAAGACAAACTCAAAAGGCTGGCCGGAGGAGCCGATGAGCGAGTTGATGAGCGACTCCAAAATCGGCCTCGTTCGCGCTTCCGATCAATTTGGGTGGGACATGCCAGTGCCATATGTCCGCATGGACGCGCTTACCAACGACGGTGCTTTTCTTCCCGAGAAGGTCCAAGGCACTAACGCCACCCCTGCTGAAATTGCGAGCTACAGCCTAAAGCCCGGTGACTTCCTCTTCAATACAAGGAACTCAAAAGAACTTGTCGGAAAAGTAGCCATCTATCCTGGCCCTGAAGGTGCCACATTCAACAACAACCTCATGCGCATCCGATTTCGTAAAGGAATCGATCCCTATGTGATTTGTGCACAATTCCAGTTTCCAAGGGTTCAGCGAGAACTCGAAGCCCGCAAACAGGGAACTACAAGTGTCTTTGCCGTCTATGGCAAGAACCTCGCCACATTGCAATTCCTCGTTCCTCCATCCGACCTCCAGCGGGACTACCGAAAGGTCGTCGACAAGGTTTCAGCGGCCCGGCAGAAAATGAAGTCACTTCTGGCGCAATCTGAATCAGCCTTCTCCTCCCTCCAACAACGCGCCTTCCGGGGCGAACTGTGAACACCAAAACATGAGCCCCGATCACTATAGGAATCAGATTCAGGCGGCCCAAAGAGCAGTCGCGTCCTTGCAACGCGACAAATCAAGGGAATTGGGCAGAATCTCCGATCTGCAGAGGAGAATCGGTTCGGCCACCCAAGCTGCTGCCAAGGCTACCACCACCTCAACACGGATGCGCCAACCGCATTATCGACTTCATCCAAACCTTCCTCACCCCCGGACGCTTCTCCGGCATCGAAGGCGACGGTGCCGCGCTGGTGGACAAAGTCTTCTCCATTGAGAATCCCATCCTTGCCCTCAACTTCCTCAAAACCGACACCGAAAGATCCGAGCACAAAGGCTTCGCCCAGCTCCTCAAAGGCTGCTTCGCCGCCGTCCGCAATCCACTCGCCCACGAACCCAAAATCCTCTGGGACGGCGAAGAAGACGCCGCCGATTACTTCACGCTCATTTCCCTCCTTCACCGCAAGTTGGACATTTGTGTCACCACTCGTAGCCCAAGATATCAATAGCATGCAATGCGGGAATCAATGGATCTTGATTTTGTTGACGTGCCAACCCAGAGCCGATAATTTCAAGTTATTCAATACCAGCGCTTTAGGAGGATCTCGTGGCTTTGGCATGAATCCTGCCTGTATTGACCAGTATTTGCGTCACTCCGTTTCGCACCAAGTTTAGAAGCTACGATGACCGATTCGCACAACCCTTCACGCACCTTGACAGATTACGACAGGTTTCTAGTAGAAGCTGTCACTAAGCATGGTGCGCAAATCTTCACGCTCGACCAAATCGCTGACATTTGGAGAGGAGAGAAATACAAGCCCGGACAGATCCTTGCTGGTGAGGCATTCGAACAAGGGCGAACAGACGGCGGTGTATTGGTGCTCAGTGCCTCAAACCACCGTTCGAGCAAGAAGGACAAGATCGACGTCTTTGATTTGAAGGCAATACTGACGGCCAATGTCGCTGCCACGGTCAAACAAGACCAGTTGCTGCAGCCCGATGATATTCTGGTCATGGTCTCTGGAAAGTCTGGAAAGGTTGCCAGATTCGAAGATTTTCTCGCCGAACTCCTTGGACCGGAAAGTCGCACGCGCGTGGTTGCGACTGACAAACATGCCGTGATTCGCCTGCAGAACGAATTTAAGGAGTCATTCGGTAAACATGGTCTATCGAGGATTCTCTCCTCAGCGCTCTATCAACTACACATTCAAGGCCTCGCAGATGGTGCCAAGGTGAGAAAGATCGATCCCAGGTTGCTTGCGGGAATCAAGATACCAATTTTTCCACGAAATAAGGCAATTCTTCTCAATATATTGTTTCATGCGTTGCCTCAATCCCCTCTCGAAAAGATCCTTAGCCGAGGGCACATCAATCGATTCGCGGATTTGCTTGTGATCCAGGGACGATAAGCTTTGCCCCAGTGCGGCCTTGCGCTGCGCCATCGAAAGCCAGCAACGCGTTGGAAAACGGGTTGCGCAAATTTTCTGATTTTCTGCCTTGACCCCGAGTCAGAACGCGCTATCCTTCCTGCGGCGTGGCCAAGCGGCTATGCTAAACCTCTAACATTGCTCCGCTACGCGACCAAAGGCATTTCGCCCCAACTAAATACATCCAAAAGAGCCGGCGGAGAATAGCTCCTCCTTTCTTTGTCTAAGAAAGGGGTCGTGGGTGTTTTTCCTTATCACTAGGTTTCGGCATCGTGTCGGCAACCTTGTGCAGAGGGAGGCTTTTTGAGAACTAAGCAACAAAAAGGTATTACAATGTCAAATCACGGGTGTCCGGCTAACTGAGGGTTCTGCATTCCCAAAGCGAAGAAAATGAATAGCTTGCATGAAATTCTCGATGTCACGCATTTGAACTTTCGAGTGAGATTTTCCATACTCCGCGGCGATGAACTCCGGCTGCTATTGATTGCGGTCTGCACCTACCTGATGATTGCGATCCTCCACAAGCAGATCAAGCTGCCCGGCACACTCCACAGAACTTTGCAGATTTTGAGCGTCCATCCGTTCGAAAAAGTCACTCTAAATGAACTACTTATGGAAACCGAGCACAGAACCATGCATAACGCGAATCCTAATCAATTGATGTTCAATAACTTATAACCGGACACTTGTGATGTCAAATAATAGATTATCCCCCTTCGGCGATGCCAGCGGGGATTGGGATAACGGCGTTCGCAAGATCGCCAACAACGAACAACAAACCGGCGGCTCCGGTGGAACGAACGCGGATTTCGCGCGGCTGTTCCATCAGCGTCGCGACTTGGCCTGCGATATGCCGGTCGTGTTCGGAAAAGCCGGTTCAGAACAGGAGCGCCGCGTCGTCGATCCGACGACCGGCGATACGTTCGAAGGTTGCGAACAGGACGTGCTTTCCGCCGTGAGGGAGCACTACGCCGCGCAATGCTGGGAAATCGAGCTCGACCTAAACGAAGCATGGGCCAACGAGCCCGGTGTGGGCGATGCCTACGCCCGCTTCGCCACGGACGAGATCGTTGCCCACGTTCGCGACAACTGGGACACGCCCGAGCCGAGCGAGAACTGAAATCCAAGGGGGGGGCTGGCTGCCAATTGAAGCCGCCGGGCCTCCCGAAAGATCGAAGTCGAGAGTGAAGGAAAGCTGATGAAGGAGAGAGCCCGCAAAGCGGGCAGGAAGCACCCCCGGAGGACACGGTTCCTCCGGGGGTGTGATTTTTAGAGCGTCCGACAAATCCCACGCACCACCGGAGATATCCGGCAGGTGCGCTGGGAGGCTATCAGAACAATGTCCAACGGTCCCACACCTCTACGTCCAACAGGTAAAAAATCAGACGCGGACTCTTCCCCGCTTTCCCGCCGGCCCTTGGTCGGGGCCGGCAGGTTTGGATGTAGCTTGGACGGCATGTGTCGGCTGGGATTTACCGGACGGCTACCGGTGCGGGATGCCGTGGAGCAGTTCGTCGAGCAGATCGTCGAGGTCCTCGCGGCAGGTGGGCATGGCGATGCCGAAGCGGGCGAGGACGGGAACCAGCGCCGGACCGAGCGCGCGGCGCAGCATCCGCATCTCCAGGTCGAACGGATCGTAGGGCTCGCGGTCGGCATCGGACGGCGTGTTGTCAATCCGGGCGATGATGTCGGCGACGAAGCGGGTGATGTGGGCGAGCTTGTCGAAGTTGATCCAGCGCATGTCGTCCTCTTTGGCGTGGTAGTGTTTCCCCTGGCCGCAGCTCAGGAAAAGAAACGGGTGGCCGGCTTTCGCGAAGGCCGCGTGGTCGGACAAAGGTCCCACATATTCGTGCTGCGTGGGCACCACGCGCAGCGCGTTGGCCCGGGCAGCGGCGGCCTCGATGATTCCGGGGAAGGTGCCATCGGATTCCGCGCCCATCACGGCCACCAGTTTACCGATGTGGGGAAACGCCACCTTGGCGGCGAATCTTGCCCAGCCGGGAAGCCGGAGCCGGAGGTCGTCGAAGCTGGCGTCGTGGCCGATCAGATCGGTGACGATCACCGCGGCGATGGGGTTTGCGGTATGGCAGCTCGAACGAACGGCCGAGGAAGGGGGCGAGCCGGGTGCGTTTCATCCGGTCCAGCAGGTATTCGCGGGCGACGGCGTGCCCCGCCGAGCCGACCTTCCGCCCGAGTGGCAGGGCCAGCGCCTGGGTGTGCGCGCGCAGGTTCGCGACGAGGATGTCGTGGTGGGTGTTCATGGGAATGGTGAAGTTTGAAGTTTGAAGGATGAAGGTTGGGGGCGGATGCCGGATGGTTTGTCGCGGGCTAACGGAAAGAGGCGGTGATGGCGGCGCGGATTTGTTCGAGCCATTGTTCGAGTTCGGCGCGGCGGGGTTTCGGGAGGTCGTCGCGCAGATGGATTTCGAGTCCCGGAAAAACGGTCGTCCGTTTCCACGCCTCGGGTTGCCGGGACGGATGTGGTTCCTCCGGGGAGGATTTGGGGATGATTTCGACACCTTCCAGCAGCAGGCGCCTGAGCTGGTCGGTGGTGCGGCCCTCCATGAGCCGCGCGATGTCGGCTGACGGGACGTTTTCCCAGAGCAGCTTGCGGATCACCAATCCCTGGAGGTAGTGGCGGAACCGGTAGATCGCGCGCTTGCCGTCCTTTCCCGGTTCGTCGATGCAGCCGAGGGTCTGGTAATGGCGGAACGCGCGGGGGGTGAATTCGGCCCCCGCCCTGGAATCCCCGCCGATCCCGTCGGGCCGGAAGCGGGCGACCACGGTGTTGATCCAGTTGAGAAGCTCCGGCAGGGTGATGCCGCCCGACCAGTCCATGCGGGCGACCTCATCGAGTTCGCGGACTGCGGTGGCGGGGATTCGGATGGAAAGGCGGTTCGTGCTCACGCGGGGAATCTTGCATTGGATGTTGCACGTTTGCAATAAAAATTTGCAAACATACTCCCTCGTCTCCCGCCAGCCCGGTGATGGACTGGCGGGAGGGTGTATGCCGGATGCGCGGGCCTGATGGAAGATCAGGCGGCGGCCGGGTGGGTGGCTGGGGGAGCGGTGGCGTGGTGGATGGCGGATGAGGCGTGGCAGCGGGTGGGCATCAGGACACAGAGGGTTCCGTCCGGGGCGGTCAGGAGCGTGGCGCTCATGCCGTCGGTGAACCGCAGCGCGGAGCCGATCGCCAGGACGTCGGCGAAGTGGGCGGGATCGTAGGCGATCACCGGAACTTCGCCGGAGACCGCGGCCGGCACCCGGATGGAGACGGTTTCGGAGTCGGAATCGTAGTCTTCGAGCGTGATGCCGAGCTGGCCGGGTTGGTCATGGCGGAGCACCACGGACCCGCGCCTCCCCGAAAGCGAGCGCAGCCAGGCGATGAGCCCGGGCCGGTGGGTTTCCGGGATGACGGCTTCCGCCGTGTGATCGGCGGGAATGACCTGCCGGTAGTTCGGATAGGTGCCCCCGATGGGCTTCGCCAGCAGGGTGTGGGGTCCCGAACGGAACATCACCCGGACCACGTTTCCGTCGCTGGTTTCCTGGCAGATGGCCGCGTCGCGGGTGGCGAAGTCCGGGTGGACGAGCACGCGGGCGGCCGTGCTGGGCAGGATGAACGGGTGACCGGAGAAACGCACCGGAGCCAGCGCAAGGGTCCGCCCGTTGGTGGCCACAAGTTCCCCTCCCCGTTCGGGCGTGAAGAACACGCCGTTGAGGACGTGACGCGTGGGGTCGGTGGAGGCGAAGCCGGCGACCCGTCCCAAGGCGGCGAACGTTTCGCCGGACAGGTGTGAGATGGCGCCGCCCGCCGACGGCCGCGCGGGGAACTGGTCGGCGGGTTCGGGCCGGTGGACGGAAACGGCGTTCATGCCGGAGCATGGAACGGTTAGCGTGAGCTTCGGGCCGTCCGGGGTGTCTTCGAAGACGA
>JAFLEH010000055.1 GCA_017301995.1 Verrucomicrobiota bacterium
CGCCGGTTGCCGTCGCGCCGCCCGCCGCCGCACCACCCCCGGCCGCCGTGCTGAAACCCGCCGCCGCGCCGGTGCAGGTCCCGTCATCCCGTTTGGCCGTGGGCCCAAAACCCGCTGCTCCGGCACCGGCCGCCGGTGGCGCCTTGCCGCCCGCCGGTGGAGCGCTACCGCCCGCTGGTGGCGCCTTGGGCGGTTACCGTCCGGGAGCCGCCGCCCAACAGCAGGTCCAGCCCGCCGCCGCACCGGTGGTTCCGAGCAAACCCGGTCTCAGCAATGGCGCAAAGGTGGCCTTGGTCGTGGTGCTCGGCCTGCTCGTGGTGCTCGCCGGGTTCTTCGTGCTCGGCAAGAGCGGCTCCAACAAGCGGGTGGAAATCTACAACCGCCTCGTCAAGATCGCCGCCGAGGACAGCGCCAAGGAAGTTCCGGTCAACAAGTCCGAACTCCAGGTCCTCCTCGAAGCCGCCACCGATACAGCCGCCAACAAGCAGCGCCAGACGGTGTACAAGGCGCTTTGGCTCGCCAAGGCCACCGACGGTACCGACGTGGACGCCACCATCGCCGAAGTCGCCACCAAACAGGCGATGTCCCCCGACGTGCGCGAAGTGCTCATCCGCGACGTGCTCCGCAAGCGCAAGAACCCCTCCGTGGTTCCCATGCTGATGGATTTCTGCCGCTCCACCGACGACACCCGCGCCGCCATCGCCGCCATCCAGGCCTGCCGGTTCATGGCCACCGACAAGGAGTTCCCGAAGTACGTCGAAATCGTCGAGTTCAACTCCAACGCCAGCATCCGTCAGGCGGCCGAGGAAAACATCGGCGAAATCCTCAAAAAGGCCCCCAACCGCGAGGAACTCGGCACCAAGATCATCTCCGCCCAGGCTGGCGCGGTCAACGATGAGGTCAAATACGCCCTCACCCGCCTGTTGGGACCCGCCGGTGGCAAAGCGGCGGCCGATGCCGTCAAGAAATCCCTCGCCGCCGAAGACAAGAAGGAACAGCTCGCCGCCGCCGTGGCGCTCGGCACCTGGGCCGACGACTCGATGTTCGAATCCCTCATGGAACACCTCGAGAAAGTGGACGACGAGCAGCTCCGTGCCCGCACGTTCGACGCCGCCTTCCGTTTCCTCACCCTGCCCGATCGCAAACGCGACGCCGACACCAGCGAGGATTTCTGGAAGTTGCTCGCCCGAGCCGCCAAGAACAAGGACGAGCAGATGAAAATCATCCGCGGTCTGGCCAACAACGAAACCGACGACTGGGCGATGGTCGTGATCGAATATTTTGTGGACGAGGCCAAGAATGACGACGTCGTGGATCTCGCCGAAAAGGCGCTCGAACGCATGCGAGCCCGCGCCGAGGAAAAAGGCGGCACGAAAGATGAGGACAAGGACAAGGATGACGAAAAATCCAAGGATGACGAAAAGAAGTCCGAGGATGATAAGAAATCCGACGAAGAAAAGTGATCTCCTGCGACCTCCGCGGGTTCCCGCTCGCGGAGATTTTCCTTTCAATCCCGCCCCGATATGCTTCGTTCCGCCATGCATCTGCGCATCATCGCCCTGAGCGGCCTGCTCACCCTGGGACTCGGCCCCGCCGCCTCCGCCGGCGGCAAGGCCGGTGAGATGGGTATGGTCACCTTCCACCTCGAAACCGAGGACGGTGGCAACCCGAAGATGGTTTCGCCGCCCCAGATGTATGAAGGCAAGGAGCGGTTCTTCCTCCGCACGCCCGAGATTTCCATGAAGGACGTGGTGGCGTTCTCGCCGTTTCCGTCCGGCGCGGGCGAGGAATACGGCATCGTCTTCCAGCTCCGCGAGGCCGCGAAACGCCGCCTCACCGCGATCAGCCAGGCCAATCAGGGCAAGTTTCTCCTCGCCCAGGTCAACGGCCGCTTCGTCGATGGCGTGCTGATCGACAAACCGGTCGAAGACGGCCTCATCGTGGTCTGGAAAGGCCTGTCCGCCGAGGACGTCAAACTTTTCGACAACGAGCTGCCCCGCATCGGCGAGGACGGCAAAAAGAAAAAGAAGAAAAAGGACGACTAACCGCCAGTGATCCGGACGATGCGTTGCTGGCTGCCCCTTTTCCTAACTGTGCTGCGGATGCACGCCGCCGAACCCGCCCCGGCGGGGGTGGAACCCGTGGATCTGCGCCTGCCCACCGAAAACCGCCACCTCTTGGAGGGGCAGCCGGAAAAATTCTACATGTGGGTGGACCGCACCTTCGAGGGGGTCGCCACCAAACCGTGGGAAGGCGGCTCGTTCGGCTTCGTCCGCACCCCCGTCAAGGTCAATGGCAAGGTCGTCCTCCGCCAGTTTCACGAGGGCATCGACATCGCGCCGGTGAAACGCGACAAGGCCGGCAATCCGCTCGATCTGGTCTCCAGCATCGCCGACGGCATGGTCGTCCACACCAGCCCGGTGGCGGGCCGCAGCAACTACGGGAAATACGTGGTCGTCGCCCACGATTGGGACGGCTCCAAGGTGTTTTCGCTTTACGCCCACCTCGCGGACATCACCTGCAAACCGGGTGATCCGGTAAAGGCGGGCGGTTTGTTAGGCCGCATGGGCTACACCGGAGCGGGCATCAACCGCACCCGCGCCCACGTCCATCTGGAACTGGCCCTCATGCTCAGCTCCCGCTACGACGATTGGGGAGCCGCCACCGGCAAAGGCATCAACTATCACGGCAACTACAACGGGATGAACCTGGCCGGCGCCGATGTCGCGGGCTATTTCCTCGCCCGCCAAAAGACTCCGGGCCTCCGATTCAGCGAGTTTGTCACTTCCACGCCGGTCTATTTCAAGGTCGCCGTTCCCGCCAGCCCCACGCCGGACCTCCTGGCGCGCTACCCGTGGCTCAAACAGGCGCCGGCCGCTACCCGGCAACCTGCCGATTCTCCTGCGTCGTGGGAGATCAGCTTTTCCGCCACCGGGCTACCCACCCGCATCACCCCCTCCCCGCGGACGGTCGAGGCGCCCGTCATCACCCAGGTCCGCCCCGGCGACATCCCCCACCGGTTTCTCACCCGCTATCTGGTCAACGGCGAGGGCAGCACCGCCACCCTTTCCAACGGTGGCCTCGAACTCGTCAACCTCCTGACCGGTTCGTTTCCGGCACAAGCGCCCGTGCCCGGCCCGCCCGCAAAACCCGAGCATCCGGCCTCGGCGGCTCGCTAGACACGCGGGATGAAATCTCCAACTCCGCAAAATACGCGGATTCCGGTTGACGAAATCCGGATTTCCAACAATTTTTGGGGCCGCAAATGAGTCATGCCGCGGGTTCGATTGTGGCCGAATCCCTGACGATATGACGCGCTGCAAAACCACCAACCCCAATTTGACCATGAAATCCATCATGAACCTGTCCCTGGGCGCGATCCTGCTCGCACTCGCAAGCTGCGCCAGCACCACACCCGAACCCCAATTCACCCAGTCGGCCACGTCCGTCATCACCCAAGCCGACAAGGCCAAGGCAGCCGTCACCAGTTCGGATCCGAAAATGCTGGACAACGACCGCCAGCGGTTGGCCGAAAAGATCGAGTACCGCATCCGCAACACGGCCGGCCCATCCCAAGGCAAGGGCGCGACCTATCAGGTGGACGTGGCGATCAGCCGCTACGAAAAGGGCAACGCGTTCGCGCGGTCGATGCTGGCCGGATTGGGCCAGATCCACATCGACGGCACCGTGACCGTGCGCAAGCAACCCGGCGGCACGAAGGTCAGCCAGTTCTCAATGAACAAAACCTTCGCGTGGGGCGGCATCTACGGCGGCATCACGGACATGGACACCATCGAGGACACCTACGCGAAGGCGGTGGCCAACGCGGTGTGCGGGAAGTGATTTTTCCAATGCACCGGGAAGCCAGCGTTCGCGCTTCGGGTCAGGGCTCCAGGAAAAGCCGGCGCCGGTTTCTAGCAGCCCCCCCGCCCTGCGGGATCGGGCGTGATTTCCCTTGCTTGTCGCGCCGGATGCCCTAGGGATGGGGCGCGCCGCCGTATGAGATTGCTCTGGATCATGATGGTCAAGGAACTGAAGGGGTACTACCTGACCCTGTTCGGCTGGGTGGTGCTCGCCCTCGTCACGCTGATGCAGGGGATTTCCCTTTCCACGGCGATGAAAGGCTTCCGGGATACTCCGGTGAAGGACAGTTTGGTTTACGTGGCCTTCCACACGCCGCTTTTCTGGTTCTATTTTCTGTTCATATTCCCACTCATCACGATGCGGCTGTTTGCCGAGGAAGAGCGGGCGGGAACGCTGGAACCGCTGCTCACCGCGCCAGTGCGCACCTGGCAGGTGGTGGCCTCGAAATACCTTGCCGCGATGGTGTTCTACACCCTGCTCTGGGTGCCGTGCCTGATTCAGTTCAAACTGTTCGACTGGGTGACCGATCTGCCGACCGCCTGGACCTACGGAGACCTCGGCGGAGCCTTCGCGATCATCCTGCTGATGGGGGCCGCCTACACCGCGGTGGGGTGTCTGGCGTCCTCGCTCACCTCCAGCCAGATCGTCGCCGGGCTGATCACCATCGGCCTGCTGATGCTCCAGTATTTCGTGGGCTATGTGACGGTGATATGGGGGGAGTCGTTTTCCGGCGCGGCGTTTTTCCACTACATTTCCTCCCAGCGTCATCTGCATTTCTTCGCGAGCGGCCTGATCGACAGCCGGCCCTTTGTGTACTACCTGAGCGCCACGGTGTTTCTGCTGTTCCTCACCTATCAGGTGGTGGATTACCGCCGCTGGCGCAAATGAGCTTTCCGCGAACCGACCATGTCACCGTCACCGCCCGATTCCCCGGACACACCCACCCGCTCGCTCAACCGCCTCGGGCTGGGCTCGCTGGCCGCGATCCAGCTTGTGTTGCTGGGGATTTGCCTGATCGCCGCCAACTATCTGTCCACGCTGTACTACTCCCGCGCCGATCAAAGCCGCGGCGCGAACTACACGCTGTCCAAGGCGACCACCCGCTACCTCGCTTCCGAGGCGCTTTCCGCCCGCGAAAAGCCGGTGAAATGGATCATGGCCTTCAAGCGCGTGAACCCCTACAACGACCGGGTCCGCGCCCTGGCCGAGGAATACGTCCGCCTTTCCAACCGCAAGATCAGCCTGGAAATCGTGGACCCGCTCCGGAGCCCGGACCGCGCCGCACAGGTGATGGCCGCCTACGAACTCACGCTGGCCGGGGACATGATGATCATCGACGCCCGCACCACCGAAGGTGCCGCGGTCGTGACCGACGCGATGGGGACCCACGAACTCAATCCCCATGTGAAAATCGTCCTCGCCGAGGACATGGTGAGCCATGAGACCGATGCCAAGGGCCAGCGCCGGCCCAAGGGCTTCCAGGGCGAGGACTATCTAACCGCCAACCTGGTCCAGGCGATCGAGGGCAAGCCCCGCACCCTGCTCTATCTGGCGGACAAGAGCCGGATCGACGCCCAAGGCGAGGGATCCCCGTGGCGGACCCTCGAAAACACGCTGCGGCTCCAGAACATCCAACTGAAAGCCGTGAATCTATCCGGCATGGAGGAAATCCCCGCCGACACCGAGGGCCTGGCGCTCATCGCGCCGAAATACGATCTATCGGAACAGGAACTCGCCGCTTTCCAGCGCTACTGGAACGAACCCAAATCGTCGATCCTCATTCTGCTGGAGCCCGGAGTCACACTGCCCAAGCTCAAGGGTTTCCTCCGCGCCAACGGCATCACCCCGCGCGCCGACCGGATCGTGATCCGCAACAAGGACCAGCTCGTCACCAAAGCCCGCGGCACTTTTGCCTACAACATCGACTTCATCCGCGATCTGGCCGGCCAAACCAGCGAGTTCGAGGGTGCCAGTTCGTCGCTGGAAGTCCGCGAGGGCGCCGACGACCTCATCAACCGCAAGATCCATCCGTGGCCGCTGTTCCAAGTCAGCGAGGGCTTCTGGGGGGAAACGAAATTCGGTGACGGCAAGGAGAGTTTTGACAAAACCGAAGACAACTCCGGACCGCTGTTTCTCGCCGCGAGCGTGGCCCACGGCGACATGACCAGCGAAAAGCTCGCCAACGACGTCTCGCGCATGGTGGTCATCGCCAACACCGATTTCCTCAAGCCCGAAAACCGCCGCGCCGAGAACATCGACTTCCTCGCCTGCTCGGTCAACTGGCTGGTCGGCCGCGAGGCGCTCAGCGGCATGGGGCCGCGCTCGCTCGGGCTCTACAAGCTGCCTCTGTTGGATCCGCAGATTTCATTCATCAACCGGGTGAACCTGTTTTTCCTTCCCTCGCTGTTCCTGGTGGCGGGCTTTGCCGTCTGGTCCTCCCGCCGCGCCTGATTTCCCATGCGTTCGCTCGCCGTCACCATCGCGCTCGCGGCCGCCGCCATCCTGTTGGGCGGTGCGGCGACGTGGCGCATGGTCAAAGGCGACCTCGGATCGCTCATGGGCGTCCCGCCCACCGAACCCGGCGAGCGGCTCTATCGGACATTCAGGGCGGGGGATGTGACCAAAATCCAGATCTCCACCCGCAACGCCAGCGCGGAGTTCGTCAAAACCACCAACGGCTGGGACGCCGTCCGCCCCTGGCGCGACCGGATGAACCCGGAGGCCGCCACGATGATCATCGCCTTCACCCTGGGCATGCGCGTGGAAGACGCGGCCCCGGTGGAGGATGTCCCGCAAAGCGAAGCCGGCCTATCCAGCGATCAGGCGGTCGCCATCCGTCTGGAAGGCGCCGACGGCCGGCCGCTCGCCAAATATCGGTTAGGGAAACGCTCGCCCTGGCTCGCGGCACCCATCGGCGAGGAGGAAACCCGCAACGCGACCGTCTATGTCCAACCGGTGGACAAGCACCGCAAGAGCCACGTTTTCATCTGCTCCGGCGACATCCTTCCGCTTTTCCGCAACCAACTGGCGTTTCTCCGCGACCACCACCCGTTTTTCTTCCACCCCGCGCTGCTGCGCGAGATCCGCGTGCGAGGTACCGGAGGCGAGATGACCCTCTCCCGCGAAACACCCCAGGCCGCGTGGAAAATCACCAAACCGCTGGAACTCCGCACCAATCCCGCGGCCGTCGTATCGCTCATCGAAAATCTCGGAAAGCTGGCCGCCACCTCCCTAACCGAAGCGCCCGCCACCCCGTCGGCCACGCTGCCCGCCGTCGAAACCAGCATTTCCCTCCACAACTTCAACTCGGACACCCCCACCGTGCTGGAAGTGCGCGCGCCCGCCTCCGAAGGCGCCCACGACGCCCCCGCGACGGTTAGCGACCGTCCCGGCACGGTGTTTTCCCTCCCCGTGAAACCCGAGGCGAATCTGGTTTCCCTCGCCGACATTCCCACCAGCGTCAACGACCTGCGCGACCCCGCCCTCACCCATCTCAACATCCCCGGCCTCCACGCCGTCGTCATCCTGCCCGCCACGGGACAGGAAATCCAACTGACCCGCGAGTCGGAGAAACTCTGGACCACCCGCATCGACGGCGTCAAAACCCCGGCTAACGAAATCCGGCTCTACGAACTCCTAACCACCATGACCACCCAGCGGGTGATCGGCTTCGAATCGGATGCCGCCACCGACTTTTCCCCATGGGGCCTCGACCGGCCGGCGCTCCGGCTCGCCTTCATCGGTCAGGACGGCACCAGCCTCACCCTGCGCTTCGGCTTCGACAAACGCGGCCGCCTCTACGCCAACCGGCTGGGCACCCCTACCGTGGTTAGAGTGGACCCCACGCTGCTCGGCCGGATCGCGGTGAACGCTTTCGAATGGCGGCAGGCCCGCGTGTGGGCCATCAACCGCATGGACCTTGAATCCATCGAACGCGCCGTTCCCGACCGACCGCCGCTGGCGCTCGCCTACGAATCAATCACCGAAGTCTGGCGGGCTACGGAAGGAGAACAGGATGTCACCGACCGCCTGAATTCATTCCGGGCGAACTATCTGCTGGGAGGCGTGGAGACCATCGATGCCGCGCGCTGGCTGGCACCCACCGATGCCGCGGCGCTCGCGGCGTTGGAGAAACCGTCGCTCACGCTCGCCGTCACGGTGAAACAGGTGAACGCGGAAGGAGATGAGACCGGCCCGCCGGTGACACGCCAGCTCCGGTTCGCCCCGCAGGCGGGAACCAATCCGCCCCAGGCCTATTACGGCCGCATCGAGGGCGAGCGCTACCTTTTCCTCATCGACCTCGCGACCTACGAGCGGCTTGC
The DNA here is from genome assembly GCA_017301995.1 of Verrucomicrobiota bacterium. Classification (GTDB taxonomy): domain Bacteria; phylum Verrucomicrobiota; class Verrucomicrobiia; order Verrucomicrobiales; family Akkermansiaceae; genus Luteolibacter. The sequence goes on from JAFLEH010000055.1 coordinate 8,187, forward strand.
GATCCTTCCGCTGGAGGCCCGCTGACCCGCCGCCATGGCATCCATGCCCGAAAACCCGTCCATGCGTCCGTCCGGAGGCGCGGTGCTTGCCGCGCTGGCGGCGGCGGTTGTTCTATCAGCCAACGGCGTTTCGCTGGTGCTGATGGCCTGGTGGCGGGAAGACCCGATGTTCTGGCGCAACGCGGGCGGCTATCCGGTCTGGTTGCGGGAAACCGTGCATGCCGCGTTTGTGCCGCTGTTTCTCATGCAAGCCGCCGCGTTGGTCTTCGGCACCCTGCGCGCGCTGCTGCACCGCCGCTGGAACAGGATCCACCTGGTCCTGGCGCCGGTGTTTCTCGGCTGCTGGATTCTGCTGGGCGCGGCCGCCATGCAGGCCGTCGCCAACAACGTCGCCAACTGGTTCGGCGGCCGCTCCATCCACTCCCATCCCGCGAACCGGGCGCGGTGAGCCGGAAACACCGGAAGAAGTTGCAACCATCGGGCGATTTCCGGCATATGGGGATGCGGACGCGCGACGCCCGATGTTTCCGATGAGCACCCGAACCGTCTTTTGTTTGTTAGCCACCTGTCTGTCCCTGGCCGCCCGCCCGTGGACCGACGAGGTGATGTATTTCGCTCTAACCGACCGATTCCGCGACGGCGATCCGTCCAACAACACGCCGGCGGGCTGCGATCCCTCCCTTTTCGATCCGGCGCAACAGGACATCAACCGCTACATGGGCGGCGACCTGCGGGGGCTCGAAACCGCGGTGGCCGACGGGTATTTCAACCGACTCGGCGTCACCGCGCTGTGGCTCACGCCGGTGGTGCGCAACGCGTGGCGGTCCGGCTACGACCTCGGCGGTTGGAAAACCGGCTATCACGGATATTGGGCGCAGGACTGGCTGGACATCGACCCCCATCTAACCAGCGCAAACGCGCTTGATGGCACGCCCTATCCGGACGGCGCGGAGGGCCGGATGCGGCACTACCGGGATTTCGTGAAACTGGCGCATTCCAAGGGGCTCCGGGTGATCCAGGACGTGGTGCTCAACCACGCCGGGCCGGTGTTTTTCTACGACGCCAACGGCAACGGCACCTTCGACGAACAGACCAAGGACGAATGGGTGCAGCCGTTCAAACGCAATGGCTTCCACGCCAACGCCAAGTGGGCCGATGTGACACGGTGGAACCTGCGGAAAACCCAACCGGACGGACCGCGGACGTTGTTGGGTGCGGCGATTCCCACCACCGGAGCGCTCGCGCGGCTGGAGGCCTACGGAAGGAAGGGCTTTTCTCCGGATAGCCTCGGCAAGTCCGACGGCGAGGAAATCGAGTGCGACTTCTTCTCCCTGCGCGATTTCTGGACCGCACCGGGCGGCGCGCACTTCGACGCGCTGGTGGACGAGTTCGCCACGATCTATCATTTTTATCTAACCACGGTCGGGGTGGACGGTTTGCGGATCGACACGGTGAAGCACGTCCATCACGGATTCTGGGACGCGTTCACAGAGCGGCTGCGGAAAAAGTTAGGTTCTGCGGCCGCGGAAAAACTGATGTTCGGCGAGGTTTACGACGGCAACCCCGCCGTGCTTGGCCGCTACACCTGGCGCGCCGATGGAGCAGACCGCCCTTGCCTGGATGCGGTGCTGGATTTCCAAACCTGCTTCGCCGCGCGCGAATACCTGCGGCACCCCGGAGGCGGGTTCGGCCACGCCCGCGCGCTCGAACAGGCGGTGGCCGGCCGGACCGCCAATGGGACCTCCGGAAAACCCAACTACAACCCGGCACCCGGCCCCGACGGCCTCAATGCCCAACAGAAAATCATCACCTTCATCGAAAACCACGATGGCCTGAACCGATTCCGCGCGGAAGGAGTCACCGCCCGCCGCCACCGGTTGGCCCAGGCGCTGGTGCTCACCCTGCCGGGAATTCCGTGCCTGTATTACGGCTCCGAAACCGCGCTGGAGGACCGCCGGGGAAAGATCGGCCACGACGGCGAAACCGGGCGCATGATGCTGTTCCGGACACGCGGCGCCACCACCCCGGCGGAGGCCGAGGCCTCGTCCGCGTTCCGGGAAATCGCCGCGCTCGCCGCACTCCGAAGCAAAACAACCGCTTTGAAAACAGGCCGATTCGTCCCGCTATGGGTGGATAGCCCCGGCGGAGCGGAAGACGACGGGATTTTCGCCTTCGCGCGGGTGGGAGAGGATCGCAAGGACACCGTGCTGGTGGTTTTCAACGCGTCCGACCGACCGGCCACCACCGGAGCTGGCGGTTTGGGACTGCAACTTCCCGCCGACCTCAACGGCGGGGCCGCGCGTCTCCGGCCGATCTTCGCAACGGGTGGAAACGCGGCCGATTTGCCCACCGTCCCGGCGCAAGGACGTCTGCTACTCAAAATCCCGCCGCAAAGCGCCGCGATCTATCAGATTTCATCCTCCGAACCGCCCAAATCCGACAAATAACCCAAGATCCGAAGTTTGGAGCTACAATGCGCTCCCGTTGAACCGCTGAAACGCAGAGGACCGCGGATGCCAATGAAATTGAGGCTACAAAAATCGGATCGAATCCGATTCACCATTCGGTGCGGGCAATTTGATCAAACAGAACTCAGCGAATTCAGCGGTACTCAGCGGTTGATCCCGCCTTCCGGCGGTCCCCCTTCGGGGCTGCCGCTTCGCGCCAGTCTATCTCGCATCCGCTCGGTTCAGCGGTAAATCGAGCCTCCAAACTACCTCGAACTTCGGATTTCGGGTTAAAGCCCCCCTTGGATAGTCCTACAACTGACCACTCGGGAGGATCATTTGTCCGGGAAAATGTTTTGATTTTCATTCGGTAAGACGCTTGGATCTTCATTGCCACTTCGGTTGCCGTCAACCTTGGACGGAGTGCTATCGTCGCCGAAGGTGTCTGTCACGCTGAAAAATTCGATTCTTCGTTGATCGTAGTCGATATCGTGTTGGCAGAGCGTTTGTCTATCAATCAGGTCGAGCAATGTTTTCAAATCAACTCGTTTCAGCACAATTGTTATTCGTTCACTAGGGCTGTTGATGGCAGAAAACGTTATCTTACCAACATCCAGCACCGCCCATTTGCTATTAACCTCATCTTCAATTTTTGACAAAACCGAGGCCAGCGGCAATTCAACCGCTTCGAAATAGGCGAAGCCTGTGTGTTCAATTTGATTATCCAACATTTCCTTCTTCGATAGTTTCGCGCTTTGCTCTGGATGGCAAGCGTTTGCTTTCTGCTTCGATTCATCCGCAGTACTATTTTTCGAGTGGTCACACGAAAGCGCTACCAATGCAAGAAATAACATGGTAAAGAAAAACTTTAAAATTCCTTGAGATTGGTGATGACTCATAACCTTTGGCTATTCAAACTTTTGGGAATCTTCATTGTACCATTGCAACTTTCCGCCAGGTCGTATGACATGACTCTTCCCATTATCCTCGACAGCGGTAATGGGAATACCTCCGATTGCTGGACTGGAGAATGCGTCGATATCAGCACCTGACAAACCGGCGGATTCTCCAATTTGGGTTGCGTCAATATCATATTTTCCGTACTGACCTAATGAAGTTGCATCAACACGGTCAACCAAGTGAGAATGGATGAAATCAGTAGGTTTGGCACCCGCGGGGAGGTTGGCTCTCATTCTTAATAAAGCGGCCATATCGACTCTCCCCGCAAGGCCCGGTCTTTGCCGAACTGCATCAGCAGTGGGCAATGCGCCGCCGTCAAACAAATAGCTGTATTCGTCCTTTTCACCATTCTTTTTCAAACAGTAAACAAGTGCATACGTTTCTCTCCCGATAATAAATGTCCAATCAACAATAAATTTTTTGGCATCAATTTGCGTTTGACTTCTTTTGATTATGGTAACATAACTCGTTTCTCTCGTGCCTTTATTGTTTTGTAGATTGAGCTGACCAATGATCGTTGTTGAGCCATCAGAAGTGGCAAGAAGCATCTGCCTGAGGGTGTCTGATGCGATTTTGGACTGACGGTTGACACCAAAATACATTTCCATCTGTTTCCATCCCTTGTCGAGGGTCTCTTGGCCGGTTTTTCTAACGTACTTCACAGCGTCATCATACGCTTCCTCTCTTGATGACCACTTCTCCCCAGGTGCAAAGCCGAGCCAATCTAAACAACCTACCCCGTCATTCTCCACAAACCCATACAGGTTTAATCCGCCCTCTTCCTCAATCGGATCTCTTGACGGCCATCTGCCGGTTAGGGTATCATACCAGCGATACCCGTAATAGGTCGCATGCATGCCTGTGGCGGCGGGTGGCGCTTCGTCCAAGGCATTCATTAACAACGCTTTAGGGAAATTCCGGTATGCGGGAGGCGCACATTGCGCCGGCGGACGGATCGTGTCCGGGACGGGCGGATTTCCATCTCCACCGGGTGGTTTCGGGACCGTCCAGGGCATCGGGCAGGGGTTGGATGGGCTCGCCTGCATGGCTGGGGGGACCTCTAGTGCAACGTTCCATTAGTTCGTGTGCATTTGTTTTTGATATGATTGAGTCAACTGGACGATGCGCCGCAGTTTCTCTGGACCTTTCGTCCAGACAAACGGGCCGCACGTCTTATTGTATTCG
>JAFLEH010000056.1 GCA_017301995.1 Verrucomicrobiota bacterium
TCATGCCAGCCGCCCCCGCCGATGTTGCCGCCCCGCCGGCCGATGCCGTGAAAACCGCCTCCGGGCTCGCCTCCAAAGTTCTCAAGGCGGGCACCGGTGCCCAAAAGCCGGGCCCCGCGGACACCGTCACCGTTCACTACTCCGGCTGGACCACCGACGGCAAACTGTTCGACAGCTCGGTCCAGCGGGGCCGCCCGGCCAGTTTCCCGCTCAACGGCGTGATCAAGGGCTGGACCGAAGGGCTTCAGCTCATGGTCGTCGGCGAACAGCGCCGGTTCTGGATTCCCGCGAACCTCGCCTACGGCGAAAACACCGGCGGTGGAGCCCCCTCGGGCATGCTGGTTTTCGATGTCGAGCTGCTCGGCGTCAAGGAGGCCCCCAAGCCGCCTCCCGTGCCAGCCGATGTGGCCGCTCCTCCGGCCGACGCCGAAAAGACCGCCTCCGGCCTTGCCTCGAAGGTGCTGCAAAAAGGCACCGGAACCGTCCATCCCAAGGCCGAAAGCCAAGTGAAAGTCCACTACTCCGGCTGGACCACCGACGGCAAGATGTTCGATAGCTCGGTGGCCCGCGGCCAGCCGATCACCTTTCCGCTCAATGGCGTAATCCCCGGCTGGACCGAGGGCGTGCAGCTCATGGTGGAAGGCGAAAAGCGCCGTTTCTGGATTCCCGCCAAGCTCGGCTACGGTGACAGCCCACCTCCGGGAGCGCCCGCCGGCATGCTGGTTTTCGACGTGGAGCTTATCCAAATCGTGAAATGATCGGGCCATTGGTTCGCGGGTTGCTGGTTTTTGCCGGGGCTGGCGCGCTTTCGTGCCAGCCCCAACCCGTCGCGCCTGAAACGCCGCCGAAACCGCGACCGCCCGCCGCCGCGCAAAAGCCCGCGATCCGGCCGGGAACCGTCACGAAAATCGACCTCACCGGATTTTTCACCCTCCAGCAGACCGGAAATCCGCTGATCTACGACGTGAGACCGGGCATTTTCTACGCCATGGGGCACGTTCCCGGCGCGATCAACTGGCCGAAAAACGGTTTCGAAGCCGGCTTGGCAAAACACGAACCGGAATTGCGCGCCGCCACCAAGGAAAGCCGCCCCATCGTGCTGTATTGCACCGACCTCGCCTGCCCCGACGCCGGAGCGGTCGCACGCCGGATCTCCGCCTTGGGATATCCGGTGCGCGTCGTGGAGGGAGGATTCGAAGAGTGGAAAGCCGCCGGACTGCCGACCGGTTAGCCCCGCAGCGACCCAGCATCATCCCATGTTTTCGCCCCCCCGTCATTTCCCGGCCAGCGCGGCCCGCCTTGCGGTGTTGGGGATGGCGCTCGGCCTAACATCCTGTGTGCGGCTTCCCGAGCCTTCGGCGGAAACCATCCGCTCCACAACCGGAAAACGCCCGCCGGCCCCGCTCTATCCGGACCAAAAACCCTACCGGTCCACCGACCAAGCGCAGGTCACGGTTTGGATGGTCGCTGACAATCTCCACACCGGGATGGTTTTTCCCTACGATTGGCTGCTGGAATCCGGATTCGTGCCGCCGGAGGGATTCGGAAACCCGCCCTACGTGAACCTCAGTTGGGGAGACCGCACGGCCTACGTCCAGCACGAATGGCTGAGTCCGTGGCAGGTGTTCCGCGCGTTGTTCACCCCCACTCCGTCCGTGATGGAGATCATCCCCATCGACGGCTACGTGGCCGAAATCTGCCAGCAACAGCGCGTCTGGCGCAAACTCGTGCCGCGGGAAAACGGCCCGAGGCTCGCCGCGTTTCTCAACCACGTGAGCAAGACCGACGAAAGCGGTCGCCCGGTGGTCGTTGGCCCATCAAGCTGGGGCGACGGCGTGCTGCTGGAATCCAACTGTTCCTACTACCTGCCGCGGATTTGCAACGTCTGGACCGCCCAAACCCTGGAAGCGTGCGGATGCGAGGTCCATCCGCTGACCGGCCTGACCGCCGACGCGCTGATCCGCCAGGCGGAATCCCCTGAAAACGGCTTCGAATGCGTGTGGCTCGGAGATGGCACCAAGCAACAGCCGCCAAACGAGACCCCGGTTCCCGACTGAAATCCGCCAGCCATGCCCCGGCCCACCCTCATTTTCGACCTTGATGGCACGCTGGCCCACTCGCTGCCGGGCATCGCCGCATCGCTCAACCGCGTGCTGGAGGCCGCCGGATTCGCCATTCACACGGAGGAAACCGTGAGGAGATTCATCGGAAACGGAGCACGGATGCTGGCGACCCGCGCGCTGCCAAGCGGATCCGACAGCACGATGATCGATTGGGTCGAGCAGGCGTTCAAAGAGGACTACGGCTCGACATGGCACGGAGGCACCGCGCCGTTCGCCGGCATTCCCGGGTTGCTTGCCGAACTGACCGCCGCCGGTCTCCCGATGGCGGTCCTATCCAACAAACCCCACCCTTTCACCACCGCCATGGTGCGCGGTCTGTTTCCAAACATCCACTTTTCGGTGGTGATCGGCCAGCGGCCGGGGGTGCCACACAAGCCGGCACCGGATGGTGTTTTGGAAATCGCCGTCCGGCTGGACGCCGACGCGCGAAACTGTTGGATGATCGGGGATTCCACCATGGATCTGGCGACGGCCCGAAACTCGGGCGCCCGCGCCGTGGCCGTCGGCTGGGGATATCACCCGCCCGACGTTCTGGCCGCGCACAGTCCGGATTTCATGGCCACGACGCCGGAGCACCTCTTGACAATGGTGCGCCAGACGCTGGCGGCTTCCTAACCGTCTATCGGATCACTCCTCGGATTCCCCAAGGTCGTTGCCGTAGAAGCTCTTGATGTAGCCGTACTCCACCATGGTGTCCTGCCAGGGAGCCAGCACCTCCGGATTCTGGAAAATCCGCGCCGCGCGGGCCAGCCACTCCTCGGCCTTGACCTCGTCCTTGGCCTCGTAGGCGAGCGCGGCTTTCGCATAACAATGGAACGGCGAATCGTCGTCGATGTCGTATTTCTCCCCCATCGCCTTGGCCTCGGCATCCTTGCCGAGCTTCTTCTTGCACAGCAGGATCTTGAACTCCACCAACCGCGAGAGCGCCATCTGCTCCTTCGGCGTCGCCTTGAACACCTTCTCCAGCGTTTCCACCGCTTTCGCCCAATCGTGTTGGACGAACTGAACCTCGCCGATGTTGAACATCACGCTCGGATTCTCCGGAGAAAGGGCGAGCGCCTTCTCGAAGGCCTCCATCGCCTTGTCAAAGGCCCGGAACTCCACATAGCACGCGCCGCGGATGTTGAGCGTCTCCGGGCTGTCGGCGAAAATCGCGTCGCACTTGTTGAGCATGTTGAGCGTCTCGAAAATCCGCTTCTGCTGGAAAAGCCGGTTGGCCTCGCCCAGGTTCTTGAAAAACTCCTTGCGGCGCTCTTCGGGCAGATTGAGAAACGCCTGCTGGTTAGGCAGCATCTGCGGCTTGCCGTCCTCGGTCTTCCCGGCGGGAGCGGGCATGGCATCCGGAGCGGGAGCGGGTTTGTCCTGGGCCACCACGGGCAACAGCGAGCACAGGAGGAAAAGCAGCGGAGTCGTTTTCATGGGATCGGTCGGTTCAGGCGCATGCTACCCGCCACCCCCGGAAACGCAAGCCGGGTGTCACGGTTTTTTCGATTTTCCATTTCCCTCCGGGCCGGGTCGGGTGTTTGCTGGGGCGGCCCATGAAAATCGGAATCGCCCAAATCAACTCGGTCGTCGGGGATTTCCCCGGCAACGCCAAGCGCCTGCTCGCCGCCTACCGCGAATGCCTCGAAGGCGGCGCGGAACTGGTCGTCGCCCCGGAAATGGCGCTCGTCGGATACCCGCCGCGCGACTTGGTTTTCAAGTCGGGCTTCGTCCCGAAGTGCCTCCAGGCGCTCGACTACCTGGCCGGAGAAATCCGCGAGGTGCCGCTGCTCACCGGCTACGTGGACCACAACCACCCGAACCGCCCCGGCAAGCCGTTCCGCAACGCCGCCGCTTGGCTCGAACAGGGAACCATCCGCCACCGCGTCTGGAAAACCCTCCTTCCCACCTACGATGTCTTCGACGAACGCCGCTACTTCGAACCCTCCGAACAACCCGCCCCCATCCTTTGGAATGGCCTGCGCGTCGGCATCACCATCTGCGAGGACATCTGGACCGAGGACTTCCTCCAGCGCCCATTCTACGACCGAGACCCGGTCCGCGAACTCACCGCCCAGGGCATCGACCTGCTGCTCAACCTGAGCGCCTCGCCGTTCCACCTGGGCAAACCGGCCCTCCGCCGCTCGATGATCGGTGCCGTCGCCGCCAATGCCAAGGTTCCCGTCGTTTACTGCAACTCGGTCGGCGGAAACGACCAGCTCGTCTTCGACGGGCACTCGCTCGTGGCTTCCCCCGCCGGCCGCATCACCGCGGAACTCCCCGGTTTCACCGAAACCTGCCGGGTCATCGACCCGTTCCTGCCCGCGCCCGCCATCGAACCCGCCACCGACGACGAACCGTCCCATCTCTATCAGGCGCTGGTGCTCGGCCTGCGCGACTACGTGACCAAGTGCGGGTTCTCCAGCGTCTGCCTGGGCCTCAGCGGCGGCATCGACTCCGCCCTCACCGCCGCCATCGCCGCCGACGCCCTCGGCCCGGAAAACGTCCACGGCCTCACCATGCCCTCCGGGTATTCGTCCTCCGGCAGCGTGGACGACTCGCTCGCCCTCGCGCGCAACCTCGGCATCCGCTGCGACATCGTCCCCATCAGCCAGCCGTTCGATGCGGTCAAGGCCGCCATGGCACCGGTTTTCGCCGGCGCGCCGGAGGACGTCACCGAGGAAAACATGCAGGCCCGCATCCGCGGACTGCTCCTCATGGCGCTCTCCAACAAACACAACCACCTGCTCCTCACCACCGGCAACAAAAGCGAACTCGCCGTCGGCTACTGCACCATCTACGGCGACATGTGCGGCGGCCTCGCCGTCATCTCCGACCTGCCGAAAATCCGCGTCTATCAGGTATCGCGCTGGCTCAACCGCCACCGCGAGATCATCCCCTGGAACACCATCGAAAAACCCCCGAGCGCCGAACTCCGACCCGACCAGAAAGACCAGGACACCCTCCCTCCCTACGACATCCTGGACGCCATCCTCGAACTCTACGTCGAGCACCACCTCTCCCCGGACGACATCATCGCCCGCGGCCACGACGAGGCCACCGTCCGCTGGATCCAGCGCCGCGTGGACCTCAACGAATGGAAACGCCACCAGGCCGCCCCCGGCCTCCGCGTCACCTCCAAGGCCTTCGGCATCGGCCGCCGCATGCCCATCGTCCAGCGCTTCATCGGCTGAACACACCATCACCCCGGCGGGATAAAACTCACCGCCAGGACGCCGAGGAGATTGTAGATCGGAGATCGCGGATGAAAAAGCGCTCCCGTAGCCGCGCTCGTGAGAGCGTGGCCTCCCCGTGGCTGGGGCGTCTCGCGCCAGTCCGTTGCCGGTGCGTCTCGCGCCGGCATTCCAACCTCACCCCATCCGGAAAAATTCACCGCCAAGACGCGAAGATCGCGAAGGGGATGGAAGATAGAAGATCGGATCAAAGATGAAAATGCGCGAAGCACAGGGGAGCACACGCGCCCCCGCGTGTTCCGGAGCGCACCCTCGCGGTCCGGTCGCTCCGCAGGCCGGGCACGGCTCCCCTCCGCGAACAAATCCACCCCGACCGTGGTGAGAGAGGCAAGAGGACGGGAGCCGGAACTCCGCAAACTTCCGGCTTGCCGCCGGAAGATCGGCCTGATAGCAAGTGCCCATGAAAACGAGTCAAGCCGACGCCAGAACCCTCCACTGCAGCCGCATAATACCTGCGCGCACGCACGCGCACGCATTATACGCGCGGGTATTCACCGGTTTTTCAGTATAACAAAACTGTTCGACAAGGAAATGAAAGCCCACCCAGAGCATGTTACGGAAGCACAGATTGTCTGCGCCTTGCGATTTCAGGGGTATGAATACGTGGAAGCCAAATACGGGCAAAATGAGGGTGAGCCACCGACGGGATTTCCGACATTGATTCAACCCGTTGTGGATTCGTTGACTTTACACGAGAGGCAAGAAGACAATTTCGCCGCATTCTTCGGTCTTCAGCGCTTCTTGTTCAAGTGGGGTGGCGAGTATTTGACCATGTATGCTGACGAGCATATTGCCTTTGATTTTCTCTTCCTTCATCTTTACCGATTCGATACACCGCGTGAGTATTCCGCCGATGAATACGTTTCGCGTTGGGATCGCGACTTCAAAGCCAGATCGGAACAGACGGCCTCAGTGATTCGCAACTCATTTAGACGCAAGGGTCGCGGCAAGAAGCTCTACATTTAGACCCACCACAACCGGAACATAATCTCACGACACAAATTTATGAACCACGTCACCATCAAGACTCTATCATTGAAGAATCACCCCAAGCTCAACGAGAAGTGGGTTCAGGAAGTCATCGCCGAAAATCCAGCTTTACTCGGACTCGGGGATGTTGTCTTGAAGGACAAGGAGCGCATCGTTCCATCCGGAGGCCGCCTCGATCTTCTTTTTCAGGAGATCGAAGGCACCAGACGATACGAGGTTGAACTCCAGCTTGGAGCAACGGATGAGACCCATATTATCCGCACGATCGAGTATTGGGACATAGAGCGTCGCCGCTATCCGCAGTATGACCACGTAGGCGTGATTATTGCCGAGAACGTGACTGCCCGATTTCTCAATGTCATCAGCCTTTTCAATGGTTTCATCCCGCTGATTGCCCTTCAGATGACCGCGATTGAGACCAAAGAAGGTGTCGGGCTTCACTTTACCAAGGTTCTTGATGCCCTACGTATCGGACTTGTTGACGAGGACGAGAATCCAGAGGTTGTAGATCGCCACTATTGGGAGGGGCGGGGCACACCGAAGACAATGAAGCTTGTGGACGAAGTCTATGCAATTTGCCGCGAGATTGATTCCACGGTAGAACTCAAATACAACAAAATGTATATTGGACTGTCTCGCGGTGGTGTAGCGTTTAATTTCTGCACGATGGGTCCACGCAAGACCGCTGTGAATCTCTCTTTCCGTTTGCCCAAGGACGATGCCGTTGACCAAGAGTTAGAGGCAGCCGGGCTTGATACACTGGAATACACGCGGTGGGGCGCATATCGAATCAAGCTCACTCCAGGCGATGCACAGAAGCATCACGATCTCCTTCACCGCCTCCTCAAGACATCCTACGACAACCGGGAATGAAGAAGTCGAACAAGTCGTGGGTGGACAACCGCCCTTCATCTCCTCAATTTCAACGCCTTCGCTTTCCAATGGCGGCGGTGCCACCACTTTGACGTTCTCCATAAAGAATTCTCATGCCGACTGCGTATATCGAGACAACGATTCCGAGCTACTACTCTTCCCGCCCCGCGCGTGATGTGGTGCAGATCGCCCGCCAGACCGCAACAAGACAGTGGTGGGATCAGGGGTGCTCGGGATTCCAACTCTTCACCTCGCAGGAGGTGCTCGACGAAGCTGGCCGAGGCGATTCAGAACAGGCGGCAAGACGCCTGGAGATGCTGGCACAGATTCCGGTGCTCGAATTCAATGCGGAGGTCGAGGATCTTGCGCGGAGGTTGATCGGTGCCGGTCTAGTCCCCGCGGGCGTGGCTTCCGATGCCGTTCACATCGCGACCGCAAGCGTTCATGGCGTGGATTTTCTCATCACTTGGAATTTCAAGCACATCGCCAATCCCCTGATTCGTCAGCGACTCAGGCAAGAGGTTGCTTGCGCCGGATTCGTTTTGCCTGTATTGTGCACACCGGAGGAGCTTCTTAACGATGAAGACACTTGATCTACCTGAGAAAACGGCAGACCCCGTCATTTCCGAGGTTCGTGCCATCAAACGCCAAATTGTCGCCGAACACGGGGATGATTTGGATTCATTCTTTGCGTCGATTCGGCAACGACAGTCCCGGAATCCACGCCTTGTGAGGACAACCGGGGGAGAATATCCGATTTCTACAACAACACAGCAAACCCACACCGAATCGGGTCCCCGTGAGTGATTGGCTCCCGGGTCCCGCACCACCCTGCGAATGGCTTTGACTCCGCCGCGCCGCGTCCACAGGGGATGGTCCGCGTGACGGGGCGCCGGGAGGTCGCGCGCGCCTCCGAGGTCCCGGTACCCGATCCCGATCGCCCGATTTCCCGGTGGGGGGAGTTTTTCCACTTTCCCCGGCCGGTTTCCGCGCCTACGTTCCGCCCGCGATGAGCACTTGTGGCACCAAACCGACCCTCGACCCCGCCCTCCACCGGCAGCAGAAGCCGGATTGGATCAAGGTGAAACTGCCCAAGGACCCGGCGTTCTGGTCCACCAAGTCGCTGGTGACCGACCTGAAACTCACCACGGTTTGCGAGGAGGCCCAGTGCCCGAACCGTTGGGAGTGCTGGAGCCACGGCACGGCCACCTTCATGATCGCCGGGGAAAAATGCACCCGCGCCTGCGGGTTTTGCGCGGTGAAGACCGCCAAACCCGACCCGCTCGACGCCGACGAACCGATGCGCGTGGCCGAGGCCACCCGGCGGCTCAAGCTCCGCCACGTGGTGATCACCGCCGTGGCCCGCGACGACCTCAAGGACGGCGGCGCCGACCATTTCCGCCAAACCATCGTCGCCGTGCGCGCGCTCAATCCGGAAACCATCATCGAGGTGCTGGTGCCGGATTTCAACGACCGCGATTGGGCTCTGGCCATGGTGATGGAAGCCCGGCCCCACATTTTCAACCACAACCTGGAAACCGTGGCGCGGCTGACCCCGCTCGTCAGGTCGCGCGCCCAATACCAGCGCAGTCTAACCGTCCTGAAAAAGGCCAAGGCCATGGTGGACGGAAAGGTCGCCACCAAAAGCGGCCTCATGCTCGGCCTCGGCGAACGCCCGGAGGAGGTCTTCCAGGCGATGGACGACCTACTGGCACACGACGTGACCGTCCTGACCCTCGGCCAATACCTGCGTCCGTCGGTGAAGCACCTGCCGGTGATCGAGTTCATCCCGCCGGCGATGTTTGACGATTTCAAGGAGATCGCGCTGGCCAAGGGCTTCCGCCACGTGGCGTCCGGCCCGCTGGTCCGGTCGTCCTATCATGCCGCCAACTTCCGCCCGGAGCTGGATGTGCTCCAGGCCATCGAGGCGGATCTGGCGGGATGAAACCGGGGCGGAAACACAAACGGGCGCTCAGCCCCTGACCTCCGCCGGAACGATCAGCGTGGGGACGATGGACTTGCGGACCATGCCCTCGGCGACGCTGCCCAACAGCAGCGAAACCACCACGCCGTGCCCGTGGGAACCGAGGACCAGCAGGTCGGCTTCGGTCTTTTTCACGTAGGAAATGATCCCGTGGAGCGGGCTGTCCTCGATCAGCTCGACCACCGCGTCCGGCAGGTCGGGAATGACCGAGGCCAGCAGTTCGGAGAGCTTGGCGGTGGCGCGGCGTTTGGCCTCCTGTTGGAACGCGTGCAGGGCGGGATATTCGTCCGGGGTGAAACCGTAGGCGCTGTAGGTGGGCTCCTGCTCGACCACGTGGAGCAGATGGAGCCGGGCGCCGAAGGCCTTGGCGAGGTTGCCGGCCATTTGGATCACGCCGGGGGTGGAATTCGAGAAATCGACGGCGGCGACAATGGTTTTCATGACGGTTTCACCCTAGCATCGCCCATCCCCCGCACAAGCGAAAAATGCGGAGAACGCGAGGATTTGGACTTTCCACCACCGTGAATTCCGGCTAAGGCATCGCGCATGAACGAAGCGGTGCAAGCGCGAGTTGACGAATTGATCCGGCGGAAAGGTCTGCGACGGACCAAACCGCGCGACGCCGTGTTCAAGGAAGCATTCGCCCGAGACGAGCATTTCACCGCGGAGGAACTCTACGACCGCGTCCGCCGGACCAACGCCGACACCTCACGCGCCACGGTTTACCGGACGCTCGCGCTGATGGTCGAGGGCGGACTGCTTCGGGAAATCGACCTCGGCGAAGACCAAACCACCTACGACCCGAATTTCCTCAACAAACCGGCCCATAACCACCTCGTATGCATCGACTGCGGGCGGGTCGTGGAGTTTGAGGACGAACGGGTTGAGGCCATCAACGAAGAAGTGACCCACAAGCTCGGATTCAAGGCCCTGCGCCAGACGCTCAAGATCGAGGCCACCTGCGAACAACTCCGCACCAACGGCCGCTGCCCGAACCTGATCGCCGCCAGACTCACCGGCAAACGGCTCCGCCGGAAACGGTGAGGCGCCGCAGGACCGCCGACCGGTTGGAAAAACTCCCGCTTTTCCGACTTGGAAAAACCGCGATCCGGGTGCAAAATACGCGCGTTCACTCTCCCACCCACCCCCATGAGCCCCGGAATCCGCCGTCTTTTCGCCTTGGCGACTGTCTTCGCAGTCGCGTTTGCCGCCGTGTTCGCGTTGCGGGTTTGCCAGGGAGGCCGCAGTGTGTGGGATTTCCTGCCGGGTGCCAAACGCCAGTCCGGCGAATTCCGTCCGGAAACCTACACCCTACCCGACCTGCCGCCGCTCAAGGTGGAGGACACCGAACTGCTCAACCGCCTCAATGAGGAGTACGCCCGCCTAACCGCCGCAGTGGTGCCCTCCGTGGTTTCCATCGATACCATGGGCGTCCGCACCGAACGGCTGATGGACGGTTGGGGACGCTCCCGCATCCGGCGCTACCCCACCCAAGGCCAGGGATCCGGCGTGATCGTGACCAAGGAAGGCCACGTCGTCACCAACCACCACGTCATCGCCGGCCAGCAGCAAATCCAAGTCACCCTCCACAGCGGCAAAACCTATCCGGCCACCCTGATCGGTGAGGACAGCCTGCTGGACATCGCCGTTCTCAAGATCAAGGGCGACGAGGATTTCGTCCCGCTGAAACTCGGCGACTCATCGCAGGTCCGGGTCGGCCAGCTTGTGTTTGCCATCGGCAATCCGTTCGGGTTGGGCGAGACGGTCACCAAGGGCATCATTTCGGCGAAAGAACGTTCTCTATCCGACAATCAGCGAGACCTGTTCCAAACCGACGCGGCGATCAATCCGGGAAATTCCGGCGGACCGCTGGTCAACCTGCACGGCGAAATCATCGGGGTCAACGTGGCGATCTACAGCCAGGACAAGGAAAACCCCGGCTTCCAGGGCGTCGGATTCTCGATCCCTTCCAACGACGTGAAAGAGGCGCTCACCCAGATCCTCGAGCGGGGCAGGCCGGTTAGGGGATTCCTCGGTGTCCAAATGCGCGACCTCGACGCCGCCGTGCGCACCGCCATCAACTACGACGGAGCCCTCGGCGCGGTGGTCATGGGAGCCTCCGCCGGATCGCCAGCGGAAGCCGCCGGCCTGCAGGCGTGGGATGTGGTCACCAAATACAACGGCGAACCTATCAAATCGACAAGCCAGTTGATCTCGCTGGTCCAGCGCAGCCGGGCCGGCGAAACCGTGCCGATCGAAATCTGGCGGCGGGGGCAAGCCCTCGAACTCAAGGCAACCATCGCCGAAAGCGATTCCTCAGCATCCAAACCCGCCGGCGAGCAACCGCAGGGCCGCACCCGCGACGCGGAACAGGTCCTCCAGGCGCTCGGCATCGCGGTCCGCGATCTATCCATGCCCGAGATTATCGGAGGTTTCCGCGGCGCGGTGGTCACCCAGGTGGCCAAGGCATCGCTTTCCGACGGATTGGTGAAACCCGGCGACCTGATCGTGGCGGTGAACCAATCCCAAATCAGCAATTCCAACGAATTTTACATCCACCTCGCCGCGTCCGCCGCCGTGCAGACCACCACCCTTCAGGTCATCCGCAACGGTCGCGCGATCCGCGTGAACCTGCCGGGACTCCCGCGCGAGGAGTGACTCCGGGCGCATTATCAATTCAGCCCGAAATCCGAAGTTCATAGTTAGCATGTGGTCCCTTCAAGGATTCGCGAGATCGATATGCAGGCGTACGAACATCCGGGGATCCTGGCCCTGACCTCCGGTTAGGTTGGGCGGGAGGGTGACGGGGAGCCAGCCGTTGTCGAGGGGCGGGATGGGGTCGGCGGAGGTGTCGAAGAGCGTGGCGGGCCAGCCGGTGAGGTCCGGGGAGGCGCGCACCCGGTAAACGAGGTCGGTCCGCGCGGGGTCGTAGCGGAAGCGATAGACGAAGCCGTTGCCCGCGGGGACCAGCTTGGGCAGCAGGCCGGCGGCGGAGTCGTCCGGGCCGATGCCGATGGCGTAGCGCATCAGGTTGGGCACGCCGTCGCCGGAGGGGTTGGCGTTGGGGCCGGATACGGCGTCGTTGGCCGCGTCGGCGGGATCGGCGAAGTGGAGGTTGCGCCATTGGGTGTAGAGCGTGGGTTCGCCGCCGGTGGCGATTTCCAACAGCGCCCCGGAGACCGGGCCGGAGCCGAAGTCAACGGCGCGGTCCACGATTTGCCAGGAGAGGTTGTCGGCGGGGACGGCCTCGCGGTAGGTGACGCCGCCGCGGGTGACGGTTCCGGCGGGGTCGGGGATCCATATCCTAACGGCGGAGGATGCCAGCGCCGTGGTTAGGGCTCCGGCGTCGGTGGCGAAGAAGCCGCCGGCGGAGCGGTCGCCTGGCAGGCGGGTGGCGCGGTTGAGGAAGAGTTCCACGGTTTGCGGCGCGG
>JAFLEH010000057.1 GCA_017301995.1 Verrucomicrobiota bacterium
TCCCATTCCGAACCCGGAAGTGAAACGCCGCAGCGCCGATGGTAGTGGGACGATAGGTCCTGTGAGAGTAGGTCGTCGCCAGGTATAAGCCCGGCACCGCGGAAACGCGGTGCCGGGCGCTTTGTTTCCAGGGAGGAACGCCCGCGGGCGCGCAAACCCGGACCACGGCGGACGCCGCGGGACTCCATAGGTCCCATAGGTCCCATAGGTCCCATAGGTCCCATCCTGCCCCGCAGGGGAGCGCCGCAAAGCGTCCCAACTCCCCACCAGGCCGCTACCGGAACAATTCCGCCGGCACCATGAGATTTGCCAGCGCGGACTTCGAAATGCTAACCGTTCCAACGCCTTTCGCCAGGCTTCCCACGGCAGTGCGTCCGGCCTCGCTGATGAACCAATCCGCCACACGAGCCGTCTCGAACCCGGCGACTGGCGTCAGTATATGAATCCAATCGTCGGCTTGGGCCACCAAATCAGGCGGAACAACGGCGGTTCTGCCATAGCACCCCGCTCCGACCCGCACAAACAGGATCTGTTCGGATCTAACAATAGCCTTATCACGAAACATCGGACCGCTCCGCTTGATATAGGCGAGATTCTGATCCAGTGACAGACCGCCGTTGGGAGAGAGATTCTTCGCGCGGATCAGGAGAACCGAGTCATCGTCGGGCACATCGAACAACTCCCTCGTCTCTCCGTATTTCGCGGAACCGGTCCGAATGTCAAACCAATCGCCCAGACGGACGTGATCCCCAGCGGACTTACCGACCATCGGAATCCCGGCCTCGGGACGCCAATCGTTCTGATCCGCAAGCACTGCCAGCCGCCACGCCGGATCGGTTGCGGTCCACGATGCTAGATCGCTGACCCGCAATTGATCCAACGTGTCGCACGTCAGCAACCAGGTAGGATCCCGATACGGTTCCGCGGACACGGGCATCTTTGTCGCCAGCACGATATGTGTCTTGGCCGAGGTCTTCAAAAATGTGTCACGCGGCAGGCTGATGATCGCTTCAATCCGGCACCGTTTGAGCAACCAGTCTCTGACATATCGAAACGGACCGTTCGCGAGGGGGCCATCCGGGAGAATCACCGCGATCTTTCCTCCGGGCTTTGCGAGTCTCCAGAAAAACTCAATAAAGAGGACCTCAAGGCACTGCGATTTTCTGCCGACCCCGAGATCAAACCGGTCGAGGAAATGGCCCCTTGTCTCGAGATTCAGTTGGGCGCTGAAAGGCGGATTGCCGATGACCAGATCGAAACATTCCGAAAGTTCATCCACCCGAGCCAGAGCGTCGCCTCCGAAGAACCGGCCGGCGTCCACCAGATCCGCCGCGATCCGAGAGTATTGGGGATCCACCTCGCAGCCGTGGACGATCAACCCGTCGGGAGCGGATCTAAGAAACGAGCCATCGCCGCAACTGGGATCCATCACCCACTGCCCAGAACGGGCACCGGCGAGGCTGAACATGCACTTTGCGACGATCTCAGGCGTGAAGAACTGACCAACCACGGGCGGATTGTCGAAAACGGGGACCGATGGTCAATCATTTGTCCCAAATCCGGGGAATTCGTATAAACGTTCACGTCATGGACATTTGGATGCCGGGCGATCTTCGAAATAACCGGAATGCCGCTCGCGTAATGTTCCGGAATGCAATCGGGGATAATCCATGAAACCGATCCCTAAACACGAACAACCACACCCGCGGGATTTCGGAGCCAAGCCGGCACCGTGTGACCGGAATCTGGCAGTTTCCGGACTCCGCCGGATCAGCCGCGCTTTCACGGTTCTGCTGATCTGCGGGTTTGCCACAATCACTCGGTCAACCGCGGAAACTCCGGTCTGCATCTATGAGGCTCCGGACTCTCCTGTGCCAGCAACGCCCATCGACAAACTGGTACGAGGGCGGCTGGACAAAATCGGCGTCCAACAACCTCTATGTTCGGACGCGGTATTTCTACGAAGGGTTCACCTCGACGTGACCGGCCGTTTGCCAACGGCTGAGGAAGCGCGGGCCTTCCTAACCGATGGAGATCTGGCAAACAAACGCTCCAAGCTCATCGACAGATTGTTGGAACGCGACGAATTCGCCGATTTTTGGGCGATGCGCTGGGGGGATGTTCTCAGAATCAAGGCGGAGTTTCCGGTAAACCTTTGGCCAAACGCCGCGCAGACCTATCACCGGTGGGTGCGCGAGGCCATCGCGACGAACATGCCCTACGACCGGTTCGCCCGGGAACTCCTCACCTCAAGCGGCTCCAATTTCCGCGTGGGGCCGGTCAATTTCTATCGCGCCGTCCAGAACCGCACACCGGAGGGGATCGCAACTGCTGTATCGCTGGTGTTCATGGGCACGCGAACCGACAACTGGGCTCCGGACAAGTTGAAGGGAATGTCCGCGTTCTTTTCGCAGATTGGTTATAAGCCGACCAACGAATGGAAGGAAGAACACGTGTTCTGGGACTCGTTGGGCGCGACCACCCTTGCCGGGAGTACCGCACCCGGCCGCGCCGCGATTGCTCCACCACAGCCTCCGCCACCTGCCAAACCCGCAACCCCGCCGACAGGGAAAACACCGGCATCGGCACCGAAACCGACACCATCCGGAAAACCGGCCGTTGCCCCGCCGCAAAAGCCATCCGCTTCGCCGCCACCCCAAGGAACCCCGCCCAAACCGGACATCAAACCGGCCTCTGCCGCGCAACCTGATCCGCAACCGCCGAAGCCCGAACCAAAGTCCGCGCCCCAAAAGGCTGAACCGAAACCCGCGCCAAAACCCCTACCGCCACCGATCGTCGTGGTTCCGGCGGCACCGTTGCCCGCACCTCCGAACTATCCAAAATCCGCCGCGTTTCCGGACGGTCGCCGCATTGACCTGCCGACGGACCGCGATCCCCGCGAAGTGTTCGCGGATTGGCTTATCACTCCGGAAAACCCATGGTTCGCCAAGAGCGTCTGCAACCGCGTCTGGGCGTGGCTGGCGGGCCGTGGCATCGTCCATGAGGCCGACGACATCCGTCCCGACAATCCGCCGTCAAATCCGGAATTGTTAGCATATCTCGAACGCGAGCTGGTCGCCTCCCGATATGATCTCAGGCACATTTACCGGTTGATCCTCAACTCACGGACCTATCAGAGCTCGTCGGTGCCGCGCCACCGCTCGCCCGAAGCCATCGCCAACTTCGCGGGCTATCCGTTGCGCCGCATGGATGCCGAAGTGCTGATCGACGCGATCAACCGGATCACCGGCTCCAGCGACCTTTACACCAGCGCCATTCCCGAGCCGTTCACCTACATCCCGCCGGATCTTCCCGCCGTCGCGCTGCCCGACGGCAGCATCACCAGTCCGTTTCTCGCATTGTTCGGCCGGTCCGCGCGAGCCACCGGAATGCTCAACGAGCGCGACAACCGCACGCTCCCCGCCCAGTGGCTCCACCTGCTCAATTCCAGCCACATCCAGCGCAAACTGGAACAAAGCGCCACTCTCAAGGCGATGACCGATCCGTCCCGGAAACAATCGGCGATCATCGAGGATCTCTATCTGACATTTCTGTCCCGCTTTCCGACTCCGGACGAGATCAAAGTGATAGGAACCTATGGACTGGCCAAGCCCGCGCCCCCTTCGAAACAGGCCAACCCGGCACCGCCGAAACCGACTGCGGCTCCAGCCTCCCGGCCGCCAAAGCCGGGCACTCCGCAGTCACCGAAGCCAATCGGGCCGCCTCCGTCTGCCGGGCCCGATCGGGCGAATCCGGACGCTCCAAAGGCGGCTCCCGCCCCGCCCACCGCAAAACCGGCGCCACCCGCGCCGCCGAAACCCGCCACCATCATCGTCAAACGGCGTGAGGACTGGCTGGACCTCGCTTGGGCGCTGATAAACAGCTCGGAGTTTCTCTATCGCCACTAACCGACATTTTCGAAACCAACGGTCATGAATGCCAGCAACACCAACCGACCCGACGCCGATGGACACCTTGGTATGAACCTGAGCCTGGGACATGCCATCAACCGTCGCGAAGCGATGCGTATGGGATTGTTTTCCACCGCCGGTTTGTTATATGGAAGCGGTTTGTCGGCCCGTGCCGCTTCACCGGGCGAGTCCGCGCCGCCACCGCGGGGCGAAGCCAAAGCACGCTCGGTCATCCAGATATTCCTTTGGGGCGGCATGTCCCACATTGATACATGGGATCCCAAGCCGGATGCCGGTTACGACTATCTCGGAGAGTTCCGCAAAGCCATACCCACCAATGTGGATGGCATCCAGCTCAGCGAGCTGTTTCCGTACATGGCCAAACAGGCGGACAAGTTCTCGCTGATCCGCAGCATGACCCACCGCAACAACGGTCACGAGACCGCGGCCTATCTGATGCAGACCGCGCATACCCCCGGCGAGCGCCTGGCCTATCCGAGCGTAGGCGCCGTGTTTTCTCACTTCAAGAGCCCGACTTACAAGGGGCTGATCCCGCCCTATGTGGTGCTCACCCAGCCGCAGGGGCGATTCTCCGAGGAGGGCTTCCTCGGTCCCCGGATGAAACCGTTCGCCACAGGGGGTGATCCCAATGCGGCGCGCTTCGAAGTGGAGGGCGTCATCTCGCGCGGCATTCCGGATGCCCGCCAGACTGCCCGCCGCGATCTGTTGCGGAAAATCGACACCATGGGTGCCGCCATGCCCGATAGCCCGGAACTCGCGGCCTCCGAACAGGCGAAGAAACAGGCCTACGACCTGATTCTCGGCCAGGGGCGCGAGGTGTTCGATCTATCAAAGGAGAAGCCCGAACTGCGCGACCGCTACGGGCGCAACACGTTCGGTCAGGACTGTCTTGCGGCGCGCCGGATGGTGGAGGCCGGGGTTCCCTATATTGTTATCAATTTTCCCGGCGGATGGGACACCCATAGCAATCACTTCGCGACGATGCGCCGCCAATGTCCGATGTTGGACCAGGGTATCGCATCGCTGCTGTTGGACCTGCACGAGCGGGGCCTGCTCGATTCGACGCTGGTATGGTGCTGTGGCGAGTTCGGGCGGACGCCGAAAGTCGATTGGCAGCCGCCGTGGAATGGCGGACGCAATCACTACGGGAACGTGTTCACCGCGTTTGTCGCGGGTGGCGGATTCAAGGGCGGCCATGTGGTTGGCTCGTCCGATGCCAAGGCGGAGGAGGTCAAGGATCGTCCGGTCTATCCGGTGGATCTGTTGGGCAGCATCTATGCGCTGAGCGGGATTGACGCGAAGGCCAAGCTGCCTCATCCGATGGGACTGGACGCCTATGTGCTTCCGTCCGCGGCCGAGGGTGTCAAATCGGGAGGTCTTCTAACCGAGATCATGGCATGAAGACGATCCGTATCATGCGGCGGGCATGGTTTTTCCTCGCGCTGGCCCTCGCTGTGCCGTCCGCATGGGCGCAGAAGCGTCCCTATATCGGATATGCCTATCCGGCCGGCGGAAAACAGGGCGAGGTGTTTCAGGTGAAACTCGGCGGGCAGGATCTGGATTACGTGAATGGGGTGCTCGTGACCGGACCGGGAGTATCGGCGCGGGTCGTCGAGTATTTCCGGCGGATGGGAAACCAGGAGGTACAGTTGCTCAACGAACAGTTGAAGGAATTGAAACCTCCCTCTCCGGCTCCCGCCAAGCCGGGGCAAGTTCCCAATCCGCCGCCGATGATGGCGGAAATGAATGCCGTCACCGGACCGGATGATGCGAACAGGAAAGGTCCGAAGAACGAGTTGATAACCCGGATCGAGAGGCGTGTTAGAGAAGCGGTCCAGACGCCCGCCTGCGTGTCGTTGTCGAATCTGGTTTGGGTGGAAGTGACGGTTGCCGCGGATGCGCCACCGGGTCGCCGCGAGTTGCGTTTGGTCACGCCGCGCGGGGTGAGCAATCCGCTGGCGTTTCATGTGGGCCAGTTGCCGGAGTCCACCCGCGAACCGATGATTTCCGCAACCCTCCAGGTGTTGGGAAAAGAGGCCGCCGCATTGCGCAAGCGTCCGCCGGAGGATGCGGAAATGCGTGTCGCGCTGCCATGCACGCTGAACGGACAGATCGCGTCGGGAGAAATCAACCGCTATCGGTTTGAGGCCCGCAGAGGACAGCGATTGGTCTTTTCCACATTGGCGAGGCAGTTGATTCCCTACGTGGCGGACGCGGTTCCGGGATGGTTCCAGCCGGTTCTGGCGTTGTACGATTCGTCGGGGCGGGAGGTGGCTTATGCCGATGATTTCCGGTTCAAACCCGACCCGGTGATTCTCTATCAGGTTCCGGCTGACGGGGAATACGTGCTGGCGATTCGCGACGGCATCTATCGCGGGCGCGAGGATTTCGTTTACCGGATCACCGCGGGAGAGGTTCCGTTTCTAACCGACATCTTTCCGTTGGGCGGACCCGCCGGAGCGGCGAAGGCGCCTGTGACGTCGGGGTGGAATCTGGATGGGGCCAAAATACGGGAAATTTCCGCCGCAAACCCGATTGGTTCGGTCATGCTGGCGGTCGAACGCAACGGATTCCGGACCAATCCTGCTCCATTCGATCCCGGAACACTGCCGGAATCGATGGAAAAGGAATCCAACAATTCACCCGCCGAGGCTCAACAGGTGGCATTGCCGGTGGTTGTCAACGGCCGGATCGAGCGGCCCGACGATACGGATGTGTTCCGCGTTTCCGGCAAGGCGAATGATCCGTTGGTGGTCGAGGTGAGAGCCCGGCGGCTTGATTCGCCTCTGGATTCGGTGGTGAAACTCACCGATGCGACAGGAAAGGTATTGGCATTCAATGATGATTGCGAGGATCTGACATCGGGAACCAACACGCATCACGCGGATTCCTATCTGATGACCCGCTTGCCTGCGGATGGCGACTATTTCGTCCACGTCGGCGACACCGCCCGGCATGGCGGCGGGGAGTTCGGTTATCGGTTGCGGATCAGTCCGCCAATTCCCGACTTCGCACTGAGGATGGTGCCGTCCAGCGCCGGAGTTCCGTTGAACGGTTCGGTTGGGGTGAGCGTTCATTTGATGAGGAAGGACGGATTCGTGGGTCCGGTGAAGCTCTTTCTATCCGATCCGCCGCCTGGATTCTCCGCGGCGCCGGTAACGATTCCCGCAAACCAGCAGGTGGGCAGGCTGACGATCAAGGCCGGTCCCGAAACGACTCCTGTTCCGGTTAGTCTGAGGGTTTCCGGCAGCGCTGCCACCGGTGGCGGCGCTGTCATCCGTGAAGCCGTGCCGTGCGAAGACCGGATGCAGGCGTTTTTGTGGCGGCATCTCGTTCCCGCCGGGGAGTTTCCGGTGTTGGTTTTCGATCCCAAGGCCGAGCCGAAACCCAAACGCCCCGCTCCGGTTAGGCCGCCTCCGCCCGCGCCACCGGCGCCGCCGGCCGAACCCGCCCCGGCAGCGCCGCCCGCGCCCGGCGCCACCCCGCCGAAGCCGAAATTCTCGCCCCAGCAGATCGCCGGCCGCCTGCGTCAGCTCAAGTGGCTCTATGAAGAGGACTTGCTAACGGACGCGTTTTACGACAGGAAGGTCACCGAGTGTGAAGCGGGCTTGTGATGAACCGCCAAAGAGCGACATTTGTCCCCCATGAAATCCCTTGTCCGACTTCTTCTGTTCACCCTCCTGGCGGTTTCCGCGCACGCCGGTCCCGACCGCAAACCCAACATTATCCTTGTTCTAACCGACGACCAGGCGGCGGACACCATCGCCGCCGCGCAAATCCGGGGAGCCGGTCCGACGGACATCCAGACACCCAATATGGACCGCCTCGTGCGGAGCGGAACGCTTTTCAGCCATGCATATAACATGGGCGCCTGGAATGGCGCAGTCTGCATCGCCAGCCGCTCGATGCTCAATACCGGACGTTTCGTGTGGCACTCGCAAGCCGCGGAAAACGACCACTACAAAACGCTGGTGGGCGGCGGCCGGATGTGGTCGCAGCGGATGAAGTCCGCAGGCTATGAAACCTATATGTCCGGCAAGTGGCATGTCGAAACACCGGTTGGCAAGCTGTTCGACCACACCTCCCATGTCAGACAAGGCATGCCGGCCACCGTGCCATCGGCCTACAACCGTCCCGCTGACGGCAAGCCGGACACCTGGTTGCCGTGGGACGAAAGCAACGGCGGCTATTGGGCGGGCGGCAAACATTGGTCGGAAGTCCTCGCCGACGATGCGGAGTCTTTCATCCGACAGGCGGCGGATTCCGACAAGCCGTTCTTCATGTACCTCGCCTTCAACGCACCGCATGATCCGCGCCAGTCGCCCCGCGAGTTTGTGGAACGCTACCCGCTTGATAAAATCCGCGTGCCCGGGAATTTTCTGCCGTCCAATCCGCACCATGTGGCGATGGGCTTGGGCCCGATGGGACCAAAGGGCATGCGCGACGAAACACTCGCTCCGTTTCCCCGCACCGAGATCGCGATCAAAACCCACCGGCGGGAGTATTACGCGCTTGTGACACACCTGGACGTCCAGATCGGCCGGATCCTCGACGCATTGGAGAAGGCGCATCTGACGGAAACCACCTATGTTATTCTAACATCCGACCACGGCCTCGCGCTTGGCCGGCATGGATTGATGGGAAAACAGAGCATGTATGAACATTCCGTTAGGGTTCCGTTCATCCTCCGGGGGCCGGGGATTCCCCGCGGGGAATCGCGCGACACTCGGATTTACATGCAGGATGCGATGGCAACCGTCCTCGATCTCGCCGGCGCGGATGGGGCGGGCATCGACTTCAGGAGCGTCATGCCGCTCGTCCGGAAGGAACGGGCGGAGCAGTATGACGCGATCTACGGAGCGTTTGAGGCGAAGAGCCAGCGCGCGATCACCATGGGCGATCACAAGCTGATTCTCTATCCTTCCAGCCGCACCGTGCTGCTTTTCGACGTGGCGAAAGATCCGTTGGAAATGCGGGATCTTTCCGCCGACCCGGCGACGCTGGGAATCCGGCGCGCGCTGTTCGCCGGCCTGCGGAAGTTGCAAAAGCAGGCAGGCGACACCCTCGATCTGGCCGGATTGTTTCCTGGTTTGGCGGAGTAACTCCTGGTTTGGCGGAACAGCGCTTCGGCTCCACCCACAAAACAAAAGCGCGTATCGAGGACCCAGCCAGGATTCCCCAATACGCGCTTTCTTCGACTTCGTCCCACCGGACCTGACCGGTGTCGCACGGGCCCTCCCCAGAGCTTCGTCCGAACCTATGTGGTCTTCCGGTTGAAATCGGAGTTCCGATCAGCCCAAGCAGTCGCGGAACGAGTTAAAAATGACAAAAAATCAGGAAAAGAATAGTTTTAATTGGTCCCAAAATCGGTCAATTGGTCCCAAAATCGGCCATGACTCGGTTTTTTTTGAACGTTTCCGCATGATCTCGGTCAAAACTTCAAATCAGCCCGTCTTTTCGCGCCTGTTTCCAATAGGCGTATTCCGAGCGGTTGAAGTCGATGTATTCCGGAGACAAATCGCTGGAATACATGGTGTAATCCGCGCTTCCTTGGTTGAGGTTGATGACGATTTCGAATTCCGGCTCGGCCACGATTGAGCGGAGTTCGTCCATCGGAGTGGGCGCTTGCAGCCCGCCGAGGCAGGCCGGTTTTCCGCCGATGTGGATATCGACGAGTTCCTCGCGGATGCGGGCGCGCGAGTAGCCGACCGCGTGGATGATCCGGCCCCAGTTGGGGTCGCCGCCGTTCCATGAGGACTTGACGAGCGCGGATTTGCAGACCGCTTCGGCGACTTTTTTGGCATCGAGGTGGACACGGGCGCCCCGGACGTGGACGGTGACGAACTTGGTGACGCGTTCGCCATCGCGGACCACGGCTTTGGCGAGTTCCAGCATCACCCAGCGGAGGGCCTCGCGGAACTGGCGGCAACGCTGGCCGTTGCGGCGGATGGCGGGGATGCCCGAGGCGCCGTTGGCGAGCACCAGCACGGTGTCGTTGGTGGACATGTCGCCGTCGATGGTGATCCGGTTGAAACTTTCCTCCACGCATTCCAGCACCGCCTTGCGCAGGTTTTCCGATGAAACGTTGGCATCGGTGGTGATGAAGCACAACATGGTGGCCATGCTGGGGGAAATCATGCCGGCGCCCTTCACGCAGCCGCCGATCCTAACCGTGTGGGTGCCCAGATCGACCGCGATCGCAACTTCCTTCGGGCGGGTATCACTGGTGATGATCGCCTTGGCGACATCGCCGCCGCGGCCGGGGGCCAGGCCGGTTAGGAGGTCGTGGAATTTCGGCTCCAGCCGCATCATCGGCATCGGCAGTCCGATCACGCCGGTGGAGCACACGCCGATTTCGGTGCGTTTCAGTCCCAGCGGTTTTGCCACGGCGTCGCACATCGCGTTGGCGTCGCGGATGCCCTGCACGCCGGTGCAGGCGTTGGCGTTGCCGGAATTGGCCACGATGGCTCGCAGATCGCCCTTGCGCAGGTGGGCCTGGCTGACCCTAACCGGCGCGGCTTTCACCCGGTTGGTGGTGAAGGCGCCCGCGGAGCTGCAGGGCAGTTCGGACTGGATCAGCGCGAGGTCGAGGCGATCGGCGGCCGGGTTCTTGATGCCGCAGCCCACCGCGCTGGTTAGGTAGCCGAGCGGCGCGCCGACGCCGCCCTCGATCCGGGTTAAAGTGATGTCCATGGATAGATAAAGGAGGGGAAACCGCCGGAGGGTGGCAGGTTTCACGGATTTTGCAATCCCGCCGTATGGGGAATTCCGAACATCAGGTTGAAGCTCTGGACCGCCTGGCCGCCGGCGCCCTTGCCCAGATTGTCCTCGGCGCTCATCAGCAGCACCCGGTTGGTGCGCGGATCGTGCTGCCAACCGATGTCGATGAAATTGGTGCGGGTCACGTTTTTCGTGTCGGCGCATCCGCCGCGCCCCAGCAGGCGGACGAACGGACAATCCCGATAGGCGGCGGAGAGCGCCTCGCCAACCGCCTCCGGCAGGATGCCTGGCGACAGGGTGGCCGTGGTGGTGGTGGCGATGCCGGAATTGACCGGCACCAGGTGCGGGATGAAGGAAATGGTCACCTTTTCGCCGGCGGCGATGCCGAGTTCCTGCTCAATTTCGGATAGATGCCGGTGTTTCGGCACGCCATAGGCGCGGAGGCTTTCATTGCATTCGCAGAAGAGCAGGGTGAGATCCGCCTTTCTTCCCGCCCCGCTCACGCCGCTCATCGAGTTGGCCACGATGGTCGCCGGATCCACCAGTTTCTCCCGCAGCAGCGGCAGCAGCGGCAGCAGGATGCTCGTCGGGTAGCAACCCGGCGAGGCCACCAGCCGCGCGCCACGGATGGCGTCCGCCCGAACTTCCGGCAGGCCGTAAACCGCTTCGCCCAGCAAATCCGGGGCTGGGTGCTCGTGGCCGTAGAATTCCTGATAGACGGCGGGATCGCGCAGCCGGAAATCCGCGCTCAGGTCGATCACTCGCAGACCCCGTTCCAACAACGCCCGCGCGATTTCCGCGGCCACGCCATGCGGCAGCGCCAGAAAAGCCGCCTCCGCGCCCGTCGCCGCGATGCCATCGGGATCCGGTTCGGAAAACGCCAGCCCGGACCCCGGAATCCCCGCAAACCGCGGAAACACTGTTGCCAAAGGCTTGCCGGCCTCCTGACGCGAGGTGACCGCCACCAGTTCAACCTGAGGATGGACAAGCAAACACCGGAGCAATTCCATACCGGTGTAACCGCTGGCTCCGACGATGGCGACTTTGATTCGTTTCATGGGGCCGCTCAAATCTCATGAAATTATCCGCTTGCCAATTCCGATTTTCCCTGATTGACTCGCCGTCCGTTCGCGGAGACGGGCTGTAGCGCAGTCTGGTAGCGCACTTGCCTGGGGGGCAAGGGGTCGTGGGTTCGAATCCCGCCAGCCCGACCACTTCAAATCCTTGGAAATCCCGTAAAACCAAGGAAATCCGGCGGTTCACGTTAGAGCCGTCCTGTCCGCCCAGGTCCGCCAAAATCCGCCGGAATCCGGAAAAACGGTGCGTTTTTGGCAACTGTTTTGGCAACTATTTTACCCTTCCTAAATAAAATCCCTGACACCGGTTTTGCCCCTTGGGAAAGGCGGCTCGGGCAAACGTCCGGAATTCCCCCCGTTTTTTGGGATCGCTCCTTGTTCCGGAGTTTGGGTTGGGTAAAATTGGGGTCATGAGCATTGGCACCAGAAAGCAACCTCCTTTCACTGGTCCGGAATTCGCGGTCCGGCGGGAGGGCTTCGACCCGTATTTCGACAAACCGCTGCCCCGCAGCACGTTCCACGATTTGGTAAACCGGGGCACGATCATCCCGATGAAGGGCCTCAAGGGCTTCTACAAGCTCAACGAGTCGCTCTGCCGCATGGGCCTCAAACCGGTGCCATCGCTTCCCGTTGCCACCAAGGAACGGACGCAGGAGGAGATCGTCCGGCTGGCTTTCAGCCTGATCGACTCCGGACTCTTTCCGGTTCCGTCGTGGCTGCTGTCGGAAGCCGCCATCTTAGGGCGGGACGGGGACCATGCCACGCTGCTCGCCGGGAAACATGCTCCCCACG
>JAFLEH010000058.1 GCA_017301995.1 Verrucomicrobiota bacterium
CTTTGTAGCAAACACACCATGAACCGGATCGTCCGCCGGGTCAGCAACAACACCGCCACCACCACCCCCCGGTTGCAGGGCCTGCGGCCCGCACTCAACCGGGAGAGGACAGATGTCCTAATCGTAAGTACCGATTCCGAAAACGGGAGCCACTCGATTCGCGGAGGAGTCAGCTTGGGACGATTGATCTGCCGGATTTCCGGGCTTGCCCGCGGCCGGTCCTTCGCCCACGCTCCGCCGCATGGGCGACGCTATGATCGAAACGGTCAATCTCCACCGTGGCTACCGCATCGGCGACAAGTCGATCGAGGTGCTTCACGGCATCGACTTGCGCATCGGCCGCGGCGAGCGCGTGTTTCTCTGTGGACCGAGCGGCGCGGGCAAGACCACGCTGCTCTACACGCTCGCCGGACTGGAGCGTCCGGAACAGGGGTCTGTTAGGATCGGCGGGGTGGACCTTTACGCCATGGGCCGCAAGGAGCAGGCGCGCTTCCGCAATCTGAACATCGGCTACGTTTTCCAAAACTATCATCTTCTTCCGGAACTCACCGCCCTCGAAAACGTGGCCGTCCCCGGCGCCATCGCCGGCCGCAACGCGTCCGCGGAGGCCCTGCGCGCGCTCGAACGCGTCGGCCTCGCGGCCCGCGCCGATCACCTGCCATCCGAACTATCCGGCGGCGAGCAGCAGCGGGTCGCCATCGCCCGCGCCATCGTCAACGAGCCCAAGGTCCTCTTCGCCGACGAGCCGACCGGTAATCTCGACTCCCGCAACAGCCGCGAGATCATGGCCATTCTGTTGGATCTCGCCACCGAGCACGGCGTCACACTCGTCGTCGTCACCCACGATCAGGACCTCGCCAAAGCCGGCAACCGAACCCTGGTCATCCGCGATGGTAAGATCCATCCGCAGGATTGACGTTGGTCCGGGATGAAACTTGGCGGATCGCGGATTCGGAATGGGAGTCATGGGGACGAATGTTCTATCAACCCAAAATCCGAAATTGGAATGAATCGCGCATCCATTTTTTCCACTGGGAAACTGAGAACCACTGATACCACTGAAATGATTATTGATACGGGGTGAAATCGATCCCAGTCATCAATCGGTGCTTCCCCATTTATTTCCAATAAATCAGTTTCCTCAGTGGTTCTCAGTCTCTCAGTGGTAAGCCGAGCGTCCAAACTACGCCAAACTTCGGATTTCGGGATCAAACCAACGGGTGTCGCCCGTCGGCCGGTGGGCATGCGGTGCGGGGCGAAGTTCGGGCTTGCGCCGGAGTTTTCGCCGGTTAGCTTTCGGCCATGACCGCAGCGCCTCCGAGTCTTCCCCCGGCAAGCCGACCCGCCAAACGCAAACCTTGGTTTCTGCTGGGTTGCGGCGGGTTGATTGTGGTCGTGCTGCTCATCGTCGCGGTGGGCGCGGGCATGGTCTGGTGGAGCCAGCGGCCGCATCAGGCGGTGAAACTCAGCGCCGCGGAACGCCAGGTGGTGGATGCCAAACTCCGCGACCTCGGCCAGCCCCAGGCGGAGCGCGACGGCATGCCTTCGCCAACCCCACCGGCTGAACCCGACCGACCCTATCAGCCGGGATCCAAAGTCATTTGTCTAACCGAGCGTGAGGTCAACGGCTTGCTCAATGACAACACCGACCTCGGCCAGCGGGTGAAAATCGAGTTCGCCCGCGACGCGGTGAACGCCTACATCGCCCTAACCGTCCCGGAGGATTTTCCGGTGGCTGCCGGGCGCACCCTGCGCGTGAAAGGCCGGATCCGGGCATCCGTGGGCGGCGACGGAAAACCGGTGGCGGTGCTGGAGGATCTGTCGGTGTTCGGCTTGAGTCTGCCGCAGGCGTGGCTGCCGGTGAAGGGTCAGAACCTGTTGGAAAGCAATCCGACCACCGGCGACATGGCCCCCATTCTCCGCGGCATCAAAAGCCTGCGGATCGAGCCCGGTGCCCTGGTTTTGGAAGTCAATGACTGACCGGGGCCGTCTCCATGCTTGACCACGGGAGGCGGTCCGCGCATGGTCGCGCCCATGCGAATTCTGACCGGCCTGCAGCCCAGCGGCAAACTCCACGTGGGCAACTATTTCGGAGCCATGGAACCCGCCGTCCGCCTTCAGGACGAGGGGGAGGGGTTCTATTTCATCGCCGACTACCACGCGATGACTTCCACCCAGGATCCGGCGGCGCTGCGGGAAAACGTGCGGGAGTTGGCCGTGGATTTCCTCGCCTGCGGGCTGGATCCCTCGCGCTCGGTGTTTTTCCGGCAGAGCGCCGTTCCGGAGGTCAACGAACTGGCGTGGATTCTATCCACCGTGTGCCCGATGAGCCTGTTGGAGAAATGCCATTCCTACAAGGACAAGGTCTCCAAGGGCATCGCCGCCAGCCACGGGCTTTTCGCCTATCCGGTGCTGATGGCCGCCGATATCCTGCTCTACGATTCCAACAAGGTTCCTGTCGGCAAGGACCAGAAACAGCACCTCGAAGTCACCCGCGACATCGCGGTGAAACTCAACGAGGCGTTCGGCGAGGGAACCCTCGTCCTCCCCGATCCGATCATCCGCGAGGACACCGCCGTGGTTGTGGGACTCGACGGCCAGAAAATGAGCAAAAGCTATAACAACACGCTGCCGATCTTCGGTCAGGAAAAGGAACTCAAGAAGCGCATCATGCGCATCGTCACCGATTCCACCGCGGTCGAGGATCCGAAGCCGACCGAGAACTCGACCATTCTCGCGCTTTACAAGCTGTTCGCCAGCGAGGCGGACTACGACGCGATGGTTTCCGACCACCAGCGCGGCGGTTGCGGTTACGGCGATTTCAAAAAGCGCCTGGCCGAAGCGTATTGGGAGTTTTTCGCCCCGATGCGCGCCCGCCGCGACGAAATCACCGCCGATCCCGGTTATGTGGAGGAAGTCCTCCGCGCGGGAGCCGACCGCGCCCGCGCCGAGGCCACCAAGGTTCTCGACCGCGTCCGCAAGGCGGTGGGACTCCGATAATCTCAATCCCCGAAAATCGCCGGTTGGCCGGTGGTTTCGAGGACGGAGCGCCAAAGCGGGCCTTTGGGATCCACCTTGCGGCGGCCTTGGGTGACGAGGTGGGTGGGCAGGTGGACGTAGCGGGTGTGGCGGGTGCCCACCACCATGCCGGTGCGGCCGGTCATCGCGGCGTGCACCGCGGCGGCACCCAGATGAAGACAGAAGACGCTGTCCTCCGCGGTGGCGGGCACGCTGCGGATAATATAACTCGGGTCGATGTATTTGAGGTTGAATTCGATACCTTCGGCCTTGAAACGGCGGCCGAGTTCATCTTTCAGATAGAGTCCGATATCGCCCTTGTGACGGTTGCCGGAGCGGTCGGTGGCGCCGTCGCCCGCGCACAGGTCCTGGCCGGCACCTTCCGCGGCGATGATGGTGGCGTGGCCTTTGGCGGATAGGCGGCGTTTCAGTTCCTCGTAAACGCCGTCTTCGCCCTCCAGTTGGAACGGCACTTCCGGAATGAGCACGATGTCCGCCGTGCTGGAGGCCAGCGCCGCCCCGCAGGCGATGAATCCGGAATCGCGGCCCATCAGTTTCACCAGTCCCACGCCGTTGCGCGCGCCCTGCGCCTCCACCGCCGCGCCGTTCACCGCCTGGCAGGCGGCGGAAAATGCGGTTAGATAGCCAAAGCTGCGGTCGATGTGCAAAAGATCGTTGTCGATGGTTTTCGGAACGCCAACCACCGCGATCCGCAAGCCGCGTTTTTCCACCTCGCGGTGGATGGCAAGCGCGCCCTGTTGGGAACCGTCGCCGCCCACCACGAACAGGATGTCGATTTCCATGCGGACCAGGGAATCGACCATGACGGAGATATCCTGGTTGCCGCGCGAGCTGCCGAGGATGGTGCCGCCGAAATGATGGATGTTCGCCACGCTTTCCGGGGTGAGTTCCAGCGGTTCGTGCCCGTAGGCCGGATTGAGGCTCTCGTAGCCATAGCGCAGGCCAAGGACCCGGCTGACCTGATAGACCTCGCGCGTCTGCATGACAATCGAGCGGATCACGTCGTTGAGTCCGGGGCAGAGTCCGCCGCAAGTGACGATGGCGCAGGTGGTGTTCGCCGGATCGAAGAAAATCCGGCGGCGGGGACCGGCGAGTTCCACCATAGGCAGATCGGCGAGCGTCGCGCCGGCCAGCGCGGCCGCGGTGTCCTCGAACAGGATTTTCTGGTCGTCGGAGACCCAGCCGCCGGCTTCGGTGGCAAGGTCACGGGCCATGCCCGGCGCGTCATACGCGCACGGGCCGAGAGTTGGGATAGTTAGGTCGGAGGGCTGGATCATGGGATTGGGAATTGCTGGAACGTTAGAGTCGCGGGGCGATGTGGAGCCAGGCGAGGCGGAGGTTTTTCGAGGGGGCTTTGGCGAAAGCCGTGGACCGTAGGGTTAGAATACGGGTGCCAGGTTCGGAGATTCTCAGCGGAGCCAGCGTGAAGGTGCGGAACTCGGTGGCGTCCGGGGCGGTGCCGCGGACGGGCACAAACCGGGACTCGGTAATATCGTATCCGCCGAGCTGCAAGATGCTGTCCGCTTCCTGGTTCGGGCAGGCCATGCAGACCTTGAGGGGGTAGAGGCCGGCGGAGGGGAAATGGACCGACCAGGCTGCGGAAGCGCCCACACGGTTGAAGCCGTCCAGATGCGCGGGCAGCCAGAACTTGTCACCGGGATGGGCTTTGAGGCCGTCGAGCGTGGCCGTGGCGGGCCCGAGGTGCCAGCCGCCGCCGTTGATCTCGCCGGTTAGGCCTTGCACTGCCTGCGGCGGGCTTTCGAGATCGAGTTCCATCACCGTGTCCCACGGCATCGGCGATGCGGAGGGGCCGGTCAGATGGAGAGTGGCGTCTTTTTGTTGGAAAGGGATAGGAGCACCGGTTGCTAACAATCTCGCTGCTGCGACATTTGATGTCAGTCCGGTGACACGAACAACCCCGTCCACGGGCCACTCAAGGACATGAAGATAGAGCCGGTTGCCATTGGCGGTGGCGATGCCCCAGTCCTGCGCCTTGGGATCGAGTCCCGAAGGTCCGCAGCCGCGGAAAGCCGCTATCTGGGGAGAAACGGCCCGGCCGATTTCCGCCATGCGCGCCACGGTGTCGGGCGGCAGCGAGCCATCGGGTTTCGGACCGATGTTGATCGCGAGGTTGCCGCCTAACGAAATGTTGTGTGCGGCGGCGCGGAGGAAGAATCCGGCGGATTTCCATTGGTCGTCATCGCGGTTGTAGCCCCATGAGCGGTTGAGGGTGGCGGCGGTTTCCCACGGGTGGGGCAGGGGACTGCTGCCGAATTCGTTGTCGCCGAGGGTTTCAAAATCCACGCCGTTTTTTCCGCTGATCTCGGTCATTCCGATCCGCGAATTGACCAGGCAGGCGGGGGCTTTTTCGCGGATTGTCCGCAGCAGCCCGTTCACCTGGGCTTCGGTCATGATGGTTTTCTCGCGGGGCACATAACAATCGAACCACAGCACATCCGGATGATAGTTTTCCAACAATTCCACCACCTGCGGCACGCATTTTTGGTCCCAATAGCGGGCGAAGCGTTCGGGAGTGAGACCCGGCGTGGCGGAAGCGCCGGAATACTGGGCGTCATACCAGCCTTTCCACTCTTCGGGCGTGGGGTTCGCCGGGTTGTCCCAGAAATTCCCCCAACCGTCCGGATGTTCCCAATCCTGCCAGTGCGAGTAGTAGAACGCCAGTTTCATCCCGTGGCGGTCGCAGGCCTTGCGCATTTCCGCGCACACGTCGGTCCGGGATTTGCTGAGGTTCTGGAAGGTGTAATCCGAGACCTTGGACGGCCAGTAGGCGAGTCCGTCGTGGTGCTTGGCCACGAAGATCACATAGCCGCAGCCGGCGTCCTTGAAGGTCTTGACCCACGCGTCAACCTGTTCGGGAGTAACCGACATTTTGGAAATCGCGGCGTCGTAGTCGGCCTTGGGCACCCGGTTGCGGTGGCGCGCCCACTCGCCGTAAGGCGTGGGGTTTCGCAGCGGTTCGCCAAACCAGCGGGCTCCGAAAACCCCGCCCGCCGACCAATGGATGAAGCCGCCAAGGCGGGCCTCGCTGAACCAGGCCGCACGGTTTTCCACCGGAGAATCTCCGGCGGCCGATATTGGGGACAATGAACCGGAAAGCGCGAGCATGGCGGACAAAACACGGCGGTGCATGCCGGTGTTCTGACACATCGCCGCCCGTTGGGCAATGGAAACCGTCGGCGCCGTTTTTGCGTGCATTCTCCGGGGCGGTGCCTAGGCTTGGGGCATGGACGCGCTGATCCACCATCTGGAGCACGGAGAGGAGCTGTCGCCACGCGAAGTGGCGGTGGCCGCGGAGTTGTTGTTGGATCCGAAAATGGCGGATGCCAAGAAAGGCGCGCTGTTGGAGGCGCTCTCGCGGAAGGGCGAGACACCGTCCGAAATCGCCGGATTCGTGGAGGCGTTTCTGGAGCATTCGGTCAATCCCCACACGGGCCTGCTCGATCTCGATGGCCCGACGATCGACGTATGCGGTACCGGGGGCGACAAACTCGGGCTGTTCAATGTTTCCACCACCGCGATGTTCGTGGTGGCCGCCGCCGGTGGCATCGTGGTGAAGCACGGCAACCGCGGGATCACCTCACCCAGCGGCGGCGCGGATGTGCTGGAGGCGCTGGGGATCCGGATCGACTTGCCGGTGGACGGTTTCCGCAGATGCCTGGAAAAGGCCGGTGTCGGGTTCATGTTCGCCCCGGCCTATCATCCGGCGTTCAAGGCGGTGGCGAACGTCCGCAAGGAACTCGCGTCACGCGGCGTCAGGACGATTTTCAACCTGATAGGCCCGCTGCTCAACCCGGCGCGGCCGGAATGCCAACTCGTCGGCGTATTCGCGCGCGAGTGGTGCCCGGCTTTCGCCGAAATCCTCCAACAGCTCGGCCGGGAAAGCGCGTGGGTGGTCCACGGCACCACCGGCGACGGACGTTCGGTGGACGAGGTCAGCCTGATGGGATCGACCCGGATTTGCAAGGCGGGTGCCTATCAGGACCAGGAGGATGAGGAAGTGCGGCCGCGTGACTTCGGGCTCCAGCACGCCGAGGTTTCCGATCTAACCGGCGGTGATGCCGCAACCAACGCCGCGATCCTGGAAGCGATCCTCGGCGGCCGTGATACCGGGCCGAAGCGCGACATGGTGCTGCTCAATGCCGGCGCCGCGCTGGCCTGCGCCGGCTTGGCCGACAACATGGGCGACGGAATCGAGATCGCCCGCGGGGTGATTGCCGACGGGTCGGCCGCGGAGCGGTTGGCGCTGTTGCGGGAAGCGGCTCGTTAGAAGAAGGCGGGAACGGATTTTTCAAAAACCGATATGAAGATCACATTTGCGGTGGATTATGAAACGCGGCCCGGACAGTCGCTGTGGCTGGCGTTGAAGGCGGAGGGGGCCGGGTTGGACCGGATATTCCCGATGCGCTGGCGGGATCGGGCGCACTGGGAAACATCGCTTGAGGTTTCGTTGGATACGGCGGATCGGATCAGCTATCACTATCAACTGCGTCAGGATAACAACGGCGTGGAACTCGACGAATGGCTCGCACCGCGGGTCGTGGAGGTGGATCCGGAAACGGTTTCGGTACTGGCGTGCCTCGATACCTGGCGCTCCGCGGGCACCGAGGACTACGCCTTCGAAAGCCGCGCGCTGGCGGCCGTGCTCCCGCCGCGCGACGGGTGCCGTCTGCTGGCAAGCTCGCCCACGTGCGATCACGAGTTCCGGCTGAGGGTGGCCGCGGTTCCCGAAGGTCATTCGGTTTGTTTGTTAGGAAACTCGCGGGAACTCGGTGCCTGGGACTGGGCGCTCGCCATTCCGCTCACCGAGGTCGCGCCCAACGATTGGCGCGCCCGCGTGAAACTCCCGGCCGACGCGCGCGTCGAATACAAATACGGAATCTGGCAGGACTCGCGCGGCAGCGTGGTCTCGCTTGAGCAGGGAGGGAACCGGATTCTCGAACCGCATTTTTCGAGCGAACGGCAGTTCACCGTGATCGGCGACGAGGGATATCGGCGTTCTCCCGCCGAGCGCTTCCACGGCGCGGGAGTGGCCGTGCCCGTGTTTTCCCTGCGCGGCGGGGAAAGCCTCGGGGTAGGGGAGTTTGCCGACCTCAAGCCGTTCGCCGATTGGGCGGCTTCGGCCGGATTGCGGATGATCCAGATTCTGCCGGTAAACGACACCACCTCGGCCCACGACTGGACCGATTCCTATCCGTATTCCGCGATCAGCGTGTTCGCGCTGCATCCGATCTATCTGAAGATCGGCGCGCTTCCCTATCCGATGCCTGCCGATTTCACGGATCGGTTGGAAAAAGCCCGTGCGGAGCTGAATCCGCTGCCCGCCGTGGTTCATGAGGCGGTGATGCGCGTGAAGACCGGTCTCACCCGCGAGATTTTCGGCAAACACGGGAATACGATCGTGAAGGATTCCGGTTTCCGCGCGTTTCTAACCGACCAACGCGAGTGGGTGCTGCCCTACGCCGCGTTCTGCGTGCTGCGCGACCGTTTCGGGACGGCGGATTTCACCAAGTGGGAGGATCGTTCGGTCTGCGATGCCGCGAGCCTGGCGGAATTCGCCGAAGGCAGCGGTTCCGGATGGATGGAGGCGGCCTATCATGTTTGGCTGCAATACGAACTCGACCGCCAGCTAACCGACGCGGTGGACCACCTGCACGCCCGCGGCATCGTGCTCAAGGGCGACTTGCCGATCGGCATCGACCGGCAATCGGTGGACGCGTGGGCGCTGCCGCACTTGTTCAAGATGGATGCCCAGGCCGGAGCGCCGCCGGACGCGTTCGCGATCAAGGGCCAGAACTGGGGCTTTCCCACCTACGACTGGGACATGATGAAACGCGACGGCTACGCCTGGTGGCGCGCGCGTTTTGCCCATCTGAGCCGGTATTTCGATGCATTCCGGATCGATCACATCCTCGGGTTTTTCCGCATCTGGCAGGTGCCGTTCGATCAGATGGAGGGGATCATGGGCTGGTTCGACCCGGCGATGCCCATCCACATCGACGAGATCCGCGGACGGGGAATTCCGTTCGACGCGAACCGCTTCTGCCGGCCCTACATCCGCGATCATTCGCTGGAAGAGCGATTCGGGGTGAATTCTGATAGGGCCCGCGATGGGTTTCTGGAGCCCTGCGGGTTCGGATATTGGAAACTCCGCGACGGAGTGGCCACCCAGCGGGAAATCGCGGACCGGTTGGCATCGGAAACCGCTCCCGGTGCGCCGGATCGCGAGCGCACCCTGGCGTTGCGGGACGCGCTGTTCGATTGTGTCAGCGACGTGCTGTTTTTCGAGGTTCCGGGATCCGGCGGCACGCTGTTCCATCCGCGCTGCCTGATGCGCATGACACGGTCCTATCAGGAGTTGGACGACGATGTGAAATGGCGGTTGGAGAACCTCTACAACGACTATTTCTATCAGCGCCAGGAGGATTACTGGCAGGCGCGCGGATTCGAGAAGCTCCCCGCCATGCGCCGGGCGAGCGCGATGCTGCTGTGTGGCGAGGACCTCGGCATGGTCCCGGCCTGCGTGCCCGGCGTGATGCGCGAACTCGGGATTCTTTCCCTGGATATCCAGCGCATGCCGAAGGATCCGGATGTGACGTTCTTCCATCCGGCCGACGCACCCTACATGAGCGTTGTTAGTCCATCCACCCACGATATGGCCACTCTCCGCGGATGGTGGCGCGAGGACGGAAACACCACCGCCGGATTCGCGTGGTCGATGTTGGGGATGGACTTCCCGCCACTGGACATGACCGGAGAGATCGCCGAGCGGATCATCAACCAACATTTGTATTCTCCCGCGATGTGGGCGGTGTTTCCCATCCAGGACCTGCTGGCGATGGACGAAACCCTCCGCCATCCGGACCCCGATGCCGAGCGGATCAATGTCCCCGCCATCATGCCCTACTACTGGCGCTACCGCATGCATCTGGGAATCGACGATCTAACCGCCGCCACCGGTTTCACCAACCGCCTCGCCACCCTGATCCGCCAATCCGCCAGATAGGGCGGAGGCGCGCTATCAATCTGCCTACCGAGGCCGTCCGAAGTCGCGCGACTCAAATTCAGCCAGGAACATCCCAAGGCTTGGATTGCGAGGACCTTTATCGACCAGAATCTTGCGCTTCCGGTATTCCCGGGAGGCATTGTCGAAGCGTCGCGGGCATTTCGGGGTCGTGTTGAGAACCGGCTCATCCGCTCTTCCCAACGCGCGGTCCACAGTCGCCAGGCATCCTTCGCATTTCCCGGCTTTCGATTCGTCCCATAGCGGCAGCAGCCAGCACTCGATTCCACGGACACAAATGGCGAAAACAATCCGGTTCTGATAGAACGCCATGTCGGCCTCACCGATGATGCCACGCAGCCGGGCCGCCACCCGTTCCACCATTTCATGCGGCTCCAGCGGTCGTCCTCCCTCAAGCTGCGGCACTCCGTAGTTCGGATGATAGGAATCGTCCGTATCGATCTGGATCACCAACCAGTCGTTGTAGTCCAAGGCGTCCCTGTGCTTCTTTTCCTCAAGGAACCGGAGCACATTCTCCCAGTTTCCCCAACCGGATTCGCCGGTGGATGTCGGGTCGGGCTGGACTTGGTTGAGGACCGGCTCAGCGTGCTGGTCTTTGAACCATCCGATCAGGATGTTCTTGAGCACTGCGTAATCGGTGACTCCCTCCGAGACTATCGCGAAGGCACTCATGGAGGCTAGAAATGCTCCGGCAATCCACCTAACATGCCGGACAGAAAAGCGGTGGATAATCTCCCGGTCTCGCCATCAGGTCGCGGACGGGGTGCCTTGACCCGGTTCGCCACCGTGTGGCCATCGCTATTGCGGCTCACCACATACAGCCGCTGGTCGTCGTCGTTCAGGTTGAGGCCGTCGAGAATCGCCGGGTTGTGCGTGGTGCAGATCACCTGCTTGCCGCCGCGCTTCGCCAGCACGGCAATCTGGCGCATCAGTTCGGCGCAGAGCTTGGGATTGAGCGAGGCGTCGAGGTTGTCGATGGCGAAAAACGCCGGGGTCTGCTTACTCAGAAGAAGCGTGAAGTAGAACAGCAGATAGAGAAACCCTTCGTTCGCGCTGCGCTGGTCGAAAAGCGGGCCGTCCTTCGACAGCCAGCGGTCGCTGATTTGGAGTCGGCCCATGATTTCGTCCTCGTGGGAGGGCAATCTCAAATCCCCGAACCATCCGAGAAGACTGAGTTGCTCCTTCAGTTCCGAAGCGAACTTGCCGTTGCCGGCGGCAGCACTCATGGCCAGCAGCTTGAGCAAGCCCTCGCCCTTCGGCCCCAGCGGCTTGATCGCGCCCTCGGTCTCGAACTTCCGCAGCACGGAGTTCTCCGGCGCGTAGATCATGAAATCACGGAGGCTCATTCTGGCCGACACATCCGGGAGGTCCTTGAGCTTTTTCCGGGACGCGAGAAAGCGCGCGACCGCCAACCCCGATACATCCTTGTCCGTCTCGCTGGACTCCGCCGAAGGAACCAACCTTTCCAGTTCCGACAACAGCCGCGAGAATTCCTCCGTTTTTGATTCGAGTTCAAATTCTTCATCATCCACTCCAACCGAAATGCTCCAGTCGGAGTCATTCGGTTCCTCGATATCCAGCGGCGGCGAGATCTCGATTTGCAGCGGCTTTGCCAATCCGCTGCCGACAATGCGGGCCGCAAATGAGTGCCGGATCGAACGCCGCGGGACCTCGTCAGAAGGCAGTGATTCCGGCGGCACGAATTTCGACAGCATCCACTCCTGCTCGGTCACCCTGATTCCGCGGTTGTAGAGAAACTCGTCGTCGAGCTTGTTGGCGGAGGCGGCGGCGGCGAAGGCGATGCCTTCGAGAATGTTCGATTTCCCGCTCCCGTTTTCGCCGATCAGCACCGTGACATGGCCAAGCCCGAGCGTAAGCCGGGCGATGGACTTGAAGTTCTCAATCTGGATCTCGGAGATCATTTGGACGGGCGTCTGGGAGGACGCTAGTGCAACGTTCGCGAAATAACTGTGCATTTGGCACAGTATCTGCTATGATCCAGTCATGGCCCGGATTTCCCAACCTCTATTGCTGACAACCGATCAAGCCCTTCATCTTGAATCACTGCTGC
>JAFLEH010000059.1 GCA_017301995.1 Verrucomicrobiota bacterium
GGTCCGGGTTCAGAACATGGGTAACACAATAGGTTCAATACATGGGTAACACCTTGCCAACCCGGAGAGCGATCCGAAGGTCTCCGGAAATGCCATGGAAAACCACCCTGAAAATGAACGAAAAAATAGAATTTGCGATGAAATGCCTGACCACCACCAACTTCCGGCAGCTTTGCCAGGAGCACGGAATCAGCGCGAAAACCGGCTACAAATGGAAGGAACGGTTCATCAACAACGGCCTTGCGGGCCTGGAGGATGAGAGTCGCCGACCGCAAGGCCATGCCGACGAACTCCCGGAAGCGGTTGTTTGCGAGATGGTTCTGCTCAAACAGGCGCACCCCCACTGGGGACCGCGCAAGATCCGGGACCTGTATGAGCGCCGCCATCCCGGAGCGACCCCGAGCGAGAGCAGTTTCAAGCGCGTGTTGGAGCGCGCCGGGCTGACCAAGCCGCGCAGAATCCGCAAGGCGGCCGACAATGGCAGGCTATCGGGCGGCAGGAAGGCGGCCGGTTGCAATGAGGTCTGGACGGTGGATTTCAAAGGCTGGTGGGTGGGCGAAGGAGGGAAGCGTGTCGAGCCGTTGACGGTGCGCGACGAACACAGCCGGATGCTGCTCGAATTGCGCGCGGTGGGCAGCAGTCGCACCGAGGTGATCCGGCCGTGTTTTGAGAATCTCTTCGAAAAGCACGGCCTTCCCGGTGCGATTCGCAGCGACAACGGCCCGCCGTTTGCCAGTAGCAACGCGATCCTGGGCTTGAGCCGGCTTTCGGCATGGTGGCTGGCGCTGGGCATCGATCTGGAACGGGGCCGGCCAGGCTGCCCGCAGGACAACGGAGCCCACGAGCGGATGCATCTGGACGTGCGCCGGGAGTTGCAAAGCGGCCGGATCGGAAGAGATCAGAATGCTTTTGATCTTTGGCGCCATGAATACAACAACGAGC
The DNA here is from genome assembly GCA_017301995.1 of Verrucomicrobiota bacterium. Classification (GTDB taxonomy): domain Bacteria; phylum Verrucomicrobiota; class Verrucomicrobiia; order Verrucomicrobiales; family Akkermansiaceae; genus Luteolibacter. Next base: position 943 of record JAFLEH010000059.1, read on the forward strand.
GTCCCCACGAGGCACTGGGAATGAGGCGGCCGGCGGAGGTTTATGTTCCCTCCCTGCGGCCGTATGAAGGCACGCCGGACCTGTTGGATTACGGTGGCATGGAAACCCGGAAGGTCCACCCCGTTTGCGGGACGATCGGGTTTCAATCGGAACTCATCAGGCTTTCGTCGGCACTGGGTGGCTGGAATGTGGGCTTGGCCGGGCAAACCGATGGACTCGTCGAGGTGTGGTTCGCCAGTCTGCTGCTCGGCCATATCGACCCGAAAACCAGCTCATTCCGTGCCTCGGTCCCGACCCCGGGGGTGGCGGCATCCGCGCATTCGGGCGATTCCGCTACGCTCCATCGCCCGAATGCGCGGAGCTCCCCTACTAAAGCTCGCCAACCCGCCCCGAATGTGTAACCCTAACCCGCAAGAGTGTTACCCATGTTCTGACCCAGAAGTGTTACCTATGTTCTGACCGCGCCCCGCGCCCCACTTCAAAAATCCGAAATCTGAAATCCGAAATCAACAATCGTCATTCGCCATTCACTCCCCCCTGAGTTCCTTCGCCGCCCAAACCAACCTTGCGTGGTCCCCAAAACCCGCCTAACATCCCCGCCATGCCGCCCAACACCCGCACCCGCACCCGAACGGTTCTCTCCACCCCAACGGGGTGAAACATAACAGCCCAGGGCAACGCCCTGGGACCTCAAAACCGAAAAAGAACCCGCGCTTGCCCGGCGCGAAGCTCCGCCCCCAAGCTCAAATCAACATTCGTCATTCGTCAATCAACCCGCCGCCATCCCCACCTCCACCACCTATTCCTCCAGCGTCACCGCGTCGCCGAAGTCCCGCTCGCCGTCGAGGAATTCCCGCAGCCGCACCATCATGTTCTCCACAATCTCCCCCTGCGCCTCGCGCTCCGTGGCAAACGCGCACACCCAACCCGGCAAGCCCGCCGCATCATCCGCCGAATTCTCCCGCACCGCAGGCACCGGCCCCTCGGAAACCGGATTGATTAAAATGCACTAGCCTCGCTCGCTCATGCCCTGTATCACCTGGCCAAATTTGTCCGCTGGAGCAAGCGAAACCTGATGCAGGGCTTGCTATTTCCAACACCTCCCGGCATATTTTCTCTCGCAATGTCCTACGTCATCAGCAACTTCGGTTTGGCGCGGTCTTGGTATGGGGCGGCAATTGACGACTTTCACACCAGCGACGCTACCAGCATTCTTGGCTCTCTCTCGCTACATGCCGGCGACGGGCACTTTGCCGATCAGCGTGATGCTTGGCTCGCGCAAATCGACATACTTCAGTCGCAACTCAAAGGGCTGGAAGGGTGGGTCTTCTTTGAATTCAATATTCCCCGCATGGGGCGGCGCGTGGACGTGATTCTTGTTCTCGGCTCGGTGATCTTTGCGTTGGAGTTCAAAATCGGCGAAAGAATTTACGACCGGGCGGCTATCGAACAAGTCTGGGACTATGCCCTCGACCTTAAGAACTTTCATGAAGCCAGCCACAACGTCGTCATCGTGCCGATTCTCGTGGCGACCGACGCGACGCCCATGTCCGCAAAGTTCGAGGCCGACGCGGACAACGTATATCGTCCCGTTCTGACCAATGATAACAGATTGCGGGAGACGCTGGAATTGGGTCTGAGCCTCGCCAAGGGTTCCGCCCTCGACGCCCAAGCTTGGGCGCGCGCTTCATATCGCCCGACTCCAACAATTATCGAAGCCGCGCGGTCTCTCTACGCTCAGCATTCCGTCGAAGCCATCGCCCGCTTTGATGCCGGAGCACAAAATCTCCACACGACATCCAAACGCATCGAAGAGTTGGTAGATGAAGCGCGCAACTCCGGGCAAAAGTTCATCTGTTTTGTGACCGGCGTTCCCGGCGCAGGAAAAACTTTGGTGGGATTGAATATCGCCACACAGCGACGTGACGAGAATGCGCCAACGCATGCGGTCTTCCTGTCGGGCAATGGACCGCTCGTTGCCGTGTTGCGTGAAGCGTTAACCCGGGATGAATACCTCAGGCTTAAAGCGCAGAATAAGAAGGTATCCAAAAAAAAGATTGCAACTCCCGTAAAAGCTTTCATCCAAAACGTCCACCACTTTCGTGATGCAGGCCTGATAGATGAGAACGCGCCACCGGAACATGTCGTTATCTTCGATGAAGCGCAGCGGGCCTGGAATTCGCAGATGACGGCCAACTTCATGAAGCGAAAGAAGGGTCGTCCGGGCTTTACACAATCCGAACCCGAGTTTTTGATTTCCTACATGGACCGACATCATGATTGGGCGGTGATCATTTGTCTGGTGGGCGGCGGCCAGGAGATCAACACCGGCGAAGCCGGCATCTCGGCTTGGTTAAATGCCGTGACCGAACATTTCCCGCATTGGAAGATGTTCATCTCCTCGCGCCTGCATGACAGTGAGTATGCCGCCACCAGATCCCTCGAACTCGCGCAAGGCACAACCCAAACACATCATGATGATTCCCTGCACCTTGCCGTTTCAATGCGGTCGTTCCGGGCCGAGAACGTCTCGGCATTTGTGAAGGCGCTGCTTGATTGTGAAGCCACCGCTGCTCGCGAAGCGTTTGCTGAACTCAGTGCACGTTTCCCTATCGTTCTCGCCCGCGATTTAGACAAGGCCAAAGCATGGGTTCGTTCCCACGCGCGAGGTTCGGAGCGTTTTGGTCTGCTTGCATCGTCCAAAGCTATGCGCCTCAAACCCTATGCCGTCGATATCCGCGTGGACGTCGATCCGGTGCACTACTTCCTGAATGACAGTGACGACGTTCGCTCCAGCTACTATCTCGAAGACGCCGCAACGGAGTTTCAAGTGCAGGGTCTGGAACTCGACTGGACGTGTGTCACTTGGGATGCAGACTTTCGATTCAACGGCAGCGGGTGGAACTACCACGATTTCCGCGGCTCAAGCTGGAACAACATCAAGAACTCCGACAACCGCAGTTATCTGCGCAATGCCTATCGCGTTTTGCTCACGCGGGCTCGACAGGGAATGGTTGTTTTCGTCCCCCCGGGCAACGCGATCGATCCGACCCGTTCACCAGCGTTCTACGATTCGACATATAGATACCTTAAGGATTTGGGGATTCCTGAACTCACTTGAACTGTTTAACGTTCCCAAGGATAAACGCGGTGCGCCGGTGGTAATCGATGATATGCGAAGGTGTTGGGGAGGAACGGGGTTGGCACCCCGGCCGGGGTGCGGGATGCGTGGGGCGTGGGCCTCCGGTGGTGTCGCTGTGCTCGACCACCGGCTTGGGTGTATGAGTTAGACATATTTATTCTCCCAGTAGGTCCTGCGCGATTGCGGCGAGATCAGTCTGCAAACGGAATCCTCGTTCCACTTCCTGCCCCGAGCCAAAGCGGAACTGGCGTACAAGCCGTACCCCGAGGCCATCCGGTTTTATGAAATCACGCGCCAGCGTTTCAAGTGCGACCGCCATAATGCCTGTTTGTCATGTCCCAGGATCCGTCGCGGGTTCCGGCAGGAAGCACCGGGCATCCACGGTGGGGAGCATGACGGGGCCGTGAATCCCCCTTGCGGTGATGCTGCTGAGGAGTTCGCGCGCGGTCCCGTAGAGGATCGCGCCGGCATTCATGTGAACCATGTCGGATGCCTTTTCGTTCGGAAAATCGGGCGCGAGGGTGAAGACTCCCACCACCGCGATTTCACCGAGGTACGGCGCGGTTTTATCCCCGGTTTCCGGCATGAATTCCACATCCAGCCTGACGAGCCAGCGGGTGCCTTGCTCGTCCTGCCGTGCGGCGGTGAGGGCATGGCGGAATACCAAAGGCGCGGAATCGCCCTCGATAACGCGGGTATCGAAATGGATGCGCAGGATCTTGTGTTCTTCCAGTTGGATGGGACTGAGCATGGGTCAGGCTGCGACAGGGTTGGTGCAAGGCAGGTTCCGGAAGTCCTCTTTCCGGTCCGAATCACCACTTTTTCCCAGTGCCGGTAGTGAAGCGGCGTTCAATATTCCGGAGTAGATGCCGGCCTGCTTGGGATCGCCCTTGACCCTGATAGAGCCATTGGTCACACGGAACGGCTGTTGCGCCATGCGGATCCAGCGCTCGGCATTGCGGGCATGGGTCAGTTTTCCGATTTCCAGCCACAGCAGTCTTTCCACGGTGGCCTCGACGAGGTGGTCCCCGGAGGAGATCCGTCCCAGCGTGGCGAATGGAATAGCCGACTTTTCCGCGAGTTCCCTGAGCGACAGCCCCAGTTCCTTCTGTGCCGCCTTCAGCTTTTCCGAAATCCACTTCGTGTGGGTCTCGCGGGCCTTCGCCAGCAGGGCTTCCGACTGATCTTCCGTGGTGGCGACGGCATCGCAATGGCGGCATTGGTGAACCTGTGCCGACACGGAATGCTCCACTTCGCGGAAAGGAGCGGTGATCAGGACCGTGGTGGTCACCCAGGGGTTGCCTGTGCCACAGCACAGGCATTCCCCAGGGAGCCGTTTCGGCTTCAGTTGTCGTTTGCTTTTGATGGGGCGTTGCATGGTGATTCAGGTGTGGCAGTCGATGGACACATACCAGGTTCCGTCGGTGAGTTCCTTGAGGCAGAATTTGGTGTAGATGGGGCGGGTGAAGTCTTCCAACTCGACGACAAAAGCATGCATTTCGGATCCAAGTGCCTCTTCGTGGCTGCATATCGGTTCTGTCGGCGGTTTGTAGGTGGCTAGCGGGTTTTCCAACGCGGCTTCAAGGCAGTCGAGAATGATCCCCCAGTAGCTTTGCTCATTGTTGATGGTGAAATTCGGACAGCAGGCGTCGAGCCTGTCGAGATCACGCGCCAGATGGTAAGCGATCTGCCTTCCTGACCCAAAATCCCGACGGTAGATGTGTTCACGCCTGCCGTTCTCGATCGCGTCCAGAGCGCGTTCGAGAAGATCTCTCAGGAATTCCTCGTCTCGATCCCCTGTCATTGAAGTAATGCGTTTTCATGGCTGAAGGCGTTGTTATCACATGATAACGGCCTGTCAACCGCAAAAATTCCAAATTTGTGCCGAGATTGCGAGAATCCCATGAAATCAAGGAGGTTCCGATGCGAAGAATCCCAGCCTTCGTGGGGTCTCAAAGGCTGGATATGGCACAAATTCCTTCCATTCTTGAAACAGGCGCTTGGATCACGAACGGCGAGCAACAAGAGGGGCATGTGAGATCGTTCCCGGCCAACCCCGATGATGCGGGGGATGAGTTTCAAGTTGGCAGAGTCAAGTTTCAAGCGGGAGGCGGGCGGGTCCACCCGCGAGGCTAGGGAATTGGCGTTAGAAGGCGAGCGAATTCCGCCCGATTTCCGGAAGAATCCATTGTCATGGCGATTTCCGTGCCCACTCGAGTTTGCCCTTCAGTCCGTTGAAATGGGTCCACTTTTGAGTCAGGAACTGGAATCTGCCGACTACGATGCCGGGGGATAGATTGAGGTCCGCGGCGATGCGTTTGATGTCGGCGGCGGAGCGGGCGGCCTTGATGGAGGGGTTGTGGGCCGGCGGGATCAGGATATTTGCGGCGAACTCATCGGCGCGTTTTTCCTCCCGCTGGTTGCGGTAGTCCCTGCCGTCGTCGATGAAGCGCTCTTTTTTGCTGTCGTGAAGGATGTGGGAGGCTTCGTGGAAGAAGGAGAACCAGAACTTGTCATCGGATTTCCCGCGCAGGTTGAGCAGGATCATGGCCTTGGCCGGGGTGAGCCATTCGGCGGCTCCGCTCCATGGCGCGCCCGGGATTTCGGGGACGAGGGCCAACGCCACGCCGGCCTCGGCACACAACCGGCGCATGGAGGGAACGAAATCGGCGGGCGGCTGTGTGGTCAGCGCGCGGATCCGTCGGAGGTTGTCCGAGAAGCGCTTTTTGTCGTAGGGGGCGCACTCGATGCCGCGGGCTTCCAACTGGCCCAGGCGCAGCCATGCGGAGGTGGCGCCGGGGCTGGATTTCAGAAACGGCGAACGCCGCGCGGCTGCGGCAGGCTGATCCCAGACGGCGTGCCAGGCCTCGACGCTGCTGACACCGTAAAACCGGAAGACTTCCCGCAGAAGATCCACCTTGTCGGTTTCGGCGGGAATGGCCTGCCGCCTGACGAGTTCCCTGACCGGAATGGTTTTCAGCCAGGCAATATGGGCCTGCAATTGAGCCGCCTGCTCGATTTTGGCAAGCTGCTGCCGATACTGGGTTTCGAGATTGTTCCAAAACGCGGCCTCGACTCCGGTGACGAGTTCGAGCCGGTTGGCGGTTTCGTAGGTGATCGGCTGTTCGCCTTTGAAGATGCGGTTGAGCGTCTGCACGGTGAGTCCGGTGCGGCCGGAAAGGTCGCGCTGGCTCATGCCAAGAGATTCCATCGTCTCCTCCAGCGTCGCTCCGGGAGGAACGGCGTAGTCCGGTTCGAAAGGGTTTTGGCGTTTTGCGGTCATGGTTGGGAGAGGAGTTGGAAGGTCAATGTGGGTCGGCGATCCCGATGATTTCGATTTCCGTGACGGCGGCCCAGTCGAGTCCCCCGTCTTCTTTCAATGGAACGGGATCATTTGCCGGAATGAAGAAGAGTCGATAGGGGTGGTCCAGATCCACACTCAGTTGGCCCTGGCGGTCACCGATCATTTCATGGCAGCGGGGTGGCGGAATGCGGGAAATCTGCCCCAGGTGGTCCGCCGCTCGAAGCTCCATAAGGCGCTGCTGGAGCTTTTTCGCGCGGGCCGCCCCGTAGGTCTTCTGCATTTCCTTGTGGGAGTTGCAAACCTTCTGGAGTTTTGTGGTGCGGAAGAAAAGGAGCATAAGAGGGAGAGGTTGTCAAAATAATTCACACAAAATGTTCACTTTTTATTTGAGGCGCTGTCGGCAACCCCGGACGAAATCACGCGCTCAACCTTCCCCACCGAAACCCCGGCGCAGTCCTATCCGGATGGCAATCCGGACACTTGAGGAGAAGGACGGATTTTCCGGCGAGGTCGGGAAGAAGTTTCAAGTTTTCAGTTTGGAGGCGGGCGGGTCCACCCGCAAGGCTAGGGAATTGGCGTTAGAAGGCGAGCGAATTCCGCCCGATTTCCGGAAAATTCCATTGTCATGGCGATTTCCGTGCCCACCCGAATTTGGCCTTCAGCCCGATGAAATGGGTCCGTTTTTGAGTGAGGAACCGGAATCTTCCGGCGACGTTGCCGGGGGCGACATCGAGGTCGGCGGCGGAGCGGTCGGCCTTGATGGCGGGGTTGAGGGCCGGTGGGATCAGGGTGGTCGGGAGCTGCCGCGCGGGGAAGCCGCGCTATCGGTGCGGCCATTTGGCGTAGGCGTTGGCGAGGCTCTCGCCCCAGTTGCCATACCAGGCGTAGCCGTTGCGCCGCTCCCCGCCGATTTCGGATAGGGCGTTCTTTTTCACGCCGTCGCGGTCGCAGAAGAACGGCTTGCCGGTTTCCAGGTCGTAGAACCGCGCCCACAGCGGCGGGGCCTTCGGGTCCTCGATCACCTTGCGGTCGCCATCCACCTTTTCCACCCGGATTCCCTTGATGGCTGCGGACCCGAACCACGCCACGCCGCCTTTCACCGCCCGGACGACTTCCGGCGACGGTTTTTCGAGGCTCATGAGGAACCGCAGGATGCCGGCGCTTTCCGAACCGCTGAAGGACGGCAGTTCATAACTCCGGGCGGCGGCCGGCGCGAGGGTTTCCTCGTCGTGCTGGGCGCACCAGACGGTCGGCCCGCCGTTTCTAACAATCTGGCATTTGAGAATGCATGACACCCCGCGGTCGAACGCGGCCGAGGCCTTCGACTTCCGTTCCTTGGAGACGAACCGGTAGGCGCCGCCGGAGACCACCTCGCGCAGAAACTCCAACAACCGAACCATGCTGTTGTCGTTGAAGGTGATGTGCCGCGGATAGCCTTTTCCCGGCGGGGACGACTGCGGCCAGCCGCCGTTCGGATATTGCGAGCCGAGGATGTGGTCCAGTCCGGTTAGAAACGCCTTTTGGCAGGCCTCGTCACCGGTGGCCGCGAACGCGCGCGCCACGAACCGGAGTTCGTCGGTGGTCGCCTTGTTGTCGAAGGTGCCCTTGAGCTTCTTGCGTTCTCCGGTATAGGCCTTCGCGGAGTTGTCCTGGTTTTTCGGCCAATCCCCCGCCGGCGCCTGCCACGAAAGCACGCAGGCCGTGGCGCGCCTGCCTTCCTCCGACTTGAACCACCCGTCCGACTTCTCCAACAGACTTTCGGGAAGCGCGAAGACCGGTGACGCCAGCAACAACGATATCAATAGGGGCCGCATGCCGTTATTACAACAATCGGCGCGGGGTTCTTCCATTCACCCGTCCGGGTTAGGAGCCCGGAGATCCGGGATCCGGAAATCTCCGGCCCGGTGAAGGCATCGGCTTTTGTTGGGTGACGCGCTACTTGGTGTCCTCCAGCCGTTTTCTCATCGCCGCGAGATCGCGCTGGGCGGTTTCGAATTCAATCTTGCGCGCCTCATACTCGGACCGGAGACTGGCGGTTTTCTTGATCTCCTCATCGGTTAAGGTCCGCGGCGGCTGGTTATCCCGGATGGTGTCCGCCTGATAGATAACTCCATTCCTGCGAACGCATTCGGCCAGCGCTTTTTGCTTTTCCGCAACGATTTTCTCCTGGGTCTCGACCGCCCGTGCCATCTGCGCCCTATCCTCATGATCCGGTCCCCGCTCGGTTCCCCGTTTGCTCACGGCAGGTGCATCCGGCACGGCGCCAACGGAACCGGATTCCGCTCTACCTGCCGATCGTGGGCTTCCGGATCCGCCATTTGACGGACTGTCCAGCGCCCGGCGGTTGATTCCCCAAACCCCGGCGATCACCGCCAGAATGATGAACGCCAGAAAGACGAGCTTATTCACGAATGAATGGTTGGATCGGGTTTTCAAAATACGGGCGCCGCCAAATACGGGTGCCGCCACGGATGTACGCACGATCCCCCATCGGTCTTTCCGGTTGGCCGGATCTCGTCTCCAGCCCCGCCTGTTTTCCCTTTCGCATCCCCTTTCTCCCGCTTATGCTCCGCGGCATGAGCCAGCCCCGCCACCGGAAATCCGGACCCAAGGGATCGGCCGGCGGAGATGCCGGCCGACCGCCGCATGCCGCCCGACCGCAGGGCAGGCCGCAGCCCGCAGCCGTCCGCCCTAACAAATCAGAAGCCCGGCGCGAGGTCGGCTGGGATCCGGTCGCGGCCTGGTATGACAAATTGGTCGGCGAAACCGGCTCGGACTACCATCGGCAGCTCATCATTCCGGCGGCGATGCGGCTGCTGGACATCCGGAGCGGGGAATCCGTGGCCGACGTCTGTTGCGGCCAGGGCGTGCTTGTCGGCCGTTTGTTGGACGCCGGCGCCGCCCGTGTGCTGGGCGTGGATGCCAGCCCGCGCCTGATCGATGCGGCGGGCGGGCGTCACGGACGGGACCCGCGGGTGCGCTTGCTGGTGGCCGATGCCTGCGGCCCCGCCGCGTGGGCCGATGCCAGCCACGACGCGGCCGCCTGCCTGATGGCCGTCCACGACGTGGCGGACATCGGTCGGTTGTTTTCCAACATCGCCGGCTGTCTGAAACCGGGTGGCCGCGCGGTGGTGGTGATGATGCACCCGTGTTTCCGGATCCCCCGGCAGAGCCATTGGGGATGGGATGCGGATCAGAAAATCCAGTTCCGCCGGTTGGACTGCTATGCGACTCCGCAGGCGATCGCGATCACCACCCACCCCGGCAAGGCCACGGGCGAGCACACCGAGTTTCACCATCGTCCGCTGGCCGATGTGATCGCCGCGATGGGCGCGGCCGGTCTGGCGATCACCGCGTGCGAGGAACCGTGCAGCCACCGCCGGTCGCAGGCCGGAGGACCGTTCAGCAAGGCCGAGCACCGCGCCGCACAGGAATTCCCGCTGTTCATCGCACTCGGAGCCGTGCGGCTGCCCGTAACGTGAAATCCGCCGGATTTTCAAAAAATCGGCTTGCAATCCCGGTCCACCCGGCCACAATGCCCGCCCGCGCTGCTGTTCGGCGGCGCATTTCGGATGATGTCGGGGCGTAGCGCAGTCTGGTAGCGCGCTTCGTTCGGGACGAAGAGGCCGTGGGTTCGAATCCCGCCGCCCCGACCATCTGGAACTGCAAGAAAACCCCTGTTTTCAGGGGTTTTTTCGTATCCTGCCGCAGGCCCATCCGATCCGTGCAAATCCGGCCAAATCCGACCAATTCCGGAAAAACGGTGCATTTTTAGCAACCGTTTAGCAACCGTTAAGGTATCCTAATGATTTTTTACGTCCGCCGACATCGAGCAAGCAATTACCCCAGCAATCATCCCCAGCGGATCCGGAATTCCCCCCGTTTTTGGGGATCGCTCCTTGTTCCGGAGTCCGGGTCGGGTAAAATTGGGGTCATGAGCATTGGCACCAGAAAGCAACCTCCTTTTACCGGTCCGGAATTCGCGGTCCGGCGGGAGGGCTTTGACCCGTATTTCGACAAACCCCTGCCCCGTAGCACGTTCCACGATTTGGTCAACCGGGGCACGATCATCCCGATGAAGGGCCTCAAGGGCTTCTACAAGCTCAACGAATCGCTCTGCCGCATGGGCCTCAAACCGGTGCCATCGCTTCCCGGTGCCACCAGGGAACGGGCGCAGGAGGAGATCGTTCGGCTGGCTTTCAGCCTGATCGACTCCGGACTCTTTCCGGTTCCGTCGTGGCTGCTGTCGGAAGCCGCCATCTTAGGGCGGGACGGGGACCATGCCACGCTGCTCGCCGGGAAACATGCTCCCCACG
>JAFLEH010000006.1 GCA_017301995.1 Verrucomicrobiota bacterium
CCATCCACCTGGTAGTGCTGCGTGCCGGCCAGCGCAAACACCAGGACCATCCAGTGCGGGTGCCGCTGCTCGCTTCCGGGCGAGGACATCGGCCGCGCCTTGTGGTAGTTGAACCGGCCCAGCGTCAGCGCATGGGACATGCCCACCGTGCGCAGATCCAGAATCTCGCGCTCCGCGGTCGTGGAGGTGTCGAGCCATTCGGGTTGGCGGGGAGGACTCATGGTAGGGCAGGGCGGGCGCAACCCGAGCAAACCCGCCCGGCGGCGGGTTGTCAATCCATCCGACAGCCAGTCGGCAACCTGCCAACCGCTTTGTCCCCCTGGCGGTCCGCAGCATCGATCCGCTACGGGTGATCGACACGACGGATCTCGATCCAAGATCCAATGGAATCCCGGGCGCGCCGATCCGGCTCGTTGCTGGCACGCCCTGATCCCATTTAGGGCGATGTTTCAGCGACTGCCATCCGCCTTGGCGGGTGCCTCCTTTTTGGCGTTGTCGTAGGAATTGGTGGTGAAGATCAGGGTTTCCTTGTCCCTGAGCACATGGGCTTCGGTGCGCGAAATGGTGGGATAGTTGAGATAGAGCACGCCTTTTTCCACATGCCAGCGGGCGCTGGGAAAATCGGGATGGTTGGCGCCATCGCTGGAAACGAGCGACGCGGTGCCGTCCGGATGGAACTCCCTGACAAAGCGCGTGCCGAGATAATGGTAACTCCAGCGGCCGATGAAATCCGCCTCCGCGGCGTGATCCACCAGACCTTCCTCGAACTGCAGAATCCCCTCGCTTTTCACGGGCTTGGTGTCGCCCGGGTCGAGCCGGGGCATCGGGCGGACCGTGGCCCGGATCGTCCAGCGCCCGCGGGCGTAGGCCTCGGACGGAACCTCAAGATGATACATGTTGTCCTTGACCAAATGCAGGAAACCGGTGGTCCCGGTGTGCGGATCCGCGACCACCGGCTTACCGTCTAACAACAATCGCACGTCGCTGACGTGGATCGCGTCCTGGCCGCCGATCCATTTGAAGATGGCGCAATACCGGGACGGTTTCCACACCAGATGGGAAACATCGATCTCGATCTCCTTGGGTGCCGTGGAATCCAGCATCCAGGGGAAATCCCGCGCGGGCAGCCGCCGCACGAATTTGCCACGATCAAACGGCACCGCCCGCAACGCCTTGCCATCCTGATCGCCTCGGATCACCGCCTGGTTGGCAAACAAGGGCCGGCCCTGGCTTTCATCATCCAGGTGCAGTTTCACCTCGCCATCGAAGACGCCGAGTTCGGTCCGGCCATTGGCCTGGACATCCAGGCCGAATTCGGTGCCCAGATCGACGACCTTGCCGTCGGGAAACTTCACGGTGAAGCCCTCGGCGCCGTGGGGCACATGGGCCACGAGCTTGCCAAAGGCCAGCGAGCTGGTCCGTCCGTCGCCAACCGAGAAATCCGCCGGGCCTTCCAGCGTGACGCAGACGCCGTCCGGATAGGTGAGTTCCACCAGGCCGGTGCGGAAAGCCAGGCGCTGGGCCACGGCGGCCCCGGCCTGCAAACCCGGCCCCGCATCCGGCTGCCAGGACACGCCGACGACACCGGTCACCTGCACCGGTGCGCGGGGTGGGGGAGTCGCGGTGGTCTCCGGTGGCAGCGGCTCGTGAGTCCACCGGCCGGCGAAAAACGCGAGGCACGCGGCGGCGGGCAGCCACACCGCCACCCACGGGAATCTCCGGCGGGCGGGCGGCGCGATGATTTCCGGCATTTCGCCCAGGACCTGGCCCAGCATGACTTCGCCCGCCATGGTTTCGTTGTAATAGCGCATGGCCTCGGGATCGTGCAGCAGCTCCTCAAGGCGGCTGGTTTCGACCCGGCTCAGCGGACCCTCGTCGAGTAGTTTGTCGATGAGCGCTCTCAGTTCGGCGGTGGGTGGTTTCATGGTTGGCGGGAAAGTGTGGTTTCGATGCAGTGGCGCAAGGCCAGGCGCAGGCGCGAAATGGTTTTTTGCAGGCGGTTGGGTGGCACGCCCAAATCACGGGCTTGTGCGGTGAGCGAGGCCCGGTTGGCGTATTTCGACTGGAGCAGGCGCAGATCGTCGGGGGCCACACGGCCCAGGCAGGCGCGCAGGGCCTTGAGGCGTTCGTCCAGATGGGAGCAAACCTCCGCCGCGCCGGCCTCGATTTGCAGCAGGATGTCGTCGGAAAAATGCACCGTGCTGCGGCGGGCCTGATCGCGCCGCCAGGCCAAGGCCTTGAACCGTGCCACGCCGAAGGCCCACGCCTTGAGGTCGGACTGGCTGCGGCGCTCGGCCCGGCGTTCCCACAGGAACAGGCAGACATCCTGCGCCACCTCATCGCTGGCGGCATGATCTCCCAGCAGCGAAAACGCATAGGCCCGCACGGGCAACCGGACGCCGGCGATCTCCGCCGCCAGTGCCGCGTCATCGTCCGGTTCCGGAAAATCCTTGTATGTTTCGGGTAATGCCATCCACCAGAGATTTCCGGGAATCGCGCATTCCTGACAAGGTATTTCTTCCGGCCACTCAACCAGGCCACCGGGGCGGTTGCGGGAAATGGATGAAATTTTTTGGTCAGCAATCGGCCATTCGCGGAAATGGCTGTGTCTATGAAAGCAAAATCCCACATCTCCGGCCTCATTCTTGGCGCGACCATTTCCCTGACGATGGGCGTCCACGCCGCTCCCGTCACCAAATCCGCCACCGGCACGGATCTCGCGGATGGCGCCAGTTGGGGCGGCTCCGCCCCCACCGCGGCGGATACCGCCACCTGGAATGCCTCCTCGCTCGGCGGAGGACTGACGCTCGGATCCGACGCGTCGTGGCAGGGCATCGCCATCACCGGCGCCACCTCGGATGTGGATATCACCGGCTCCGGCACGCTCACCCTGGGCAGTGGCGGCATCGACATGGCCTCGTCCAGTGTCAACCTATCCATCTCCAACAACATCGCGCTCGACGCCAGCCAGACCTGGAAAGCCGCCCCCGGCAAGACCATCACCGCATCGGGTGTCATCTCGGGCAGCGCCGGCCTGACCCTTGGCGCGCTGGCGCAATCCGTCACCTCCACCACCTTTCTAACCACGACCGCCCAGCCGCTGTTCACCAACACCTCGCTGGCCAGCGTGACCGCCACGAGCGGCAAGATGGGTGGAGGTTGGGTCAACTCCGGAACACCCGTCAACGGCACCGGCTATCTGCTCAGCAATAACGGCACCACCGCCACCTACTGGCTGGAAGCCTTGGACGGGGGCTTCACCAAGGGCGTCAAAATCCAGCTCGACCAAGTGGGCAGCGACATCACGGCCAAGGTTTTCAGCTCCGGCGGAGTCAAGTATGTCAGCGGTTCCAGCCTTGGCTACAATTTCAACACCGGCGGCACCGCCGGCACGCTCGCAACCAGCCAAGCCGGCAACGGCTACGGCGCGCACACCACCACGCTCAAGCTCGGCAATGACAGCACCGGCACCGTCTTCCTGTCAGGAGTCAATACCTACACCGGTCCGACCAGCGTCACCACCGGCATCCTCCGCGCGGGTGTCGCCTCGGTGGCGGGCGTCGGCGGCGCCTTCGGCAACAACTCGGCGCTGAGCATCGCCAATGCCGCCAATGCCGGCATCGAACTCAACGGCTTCAGCACGCAAGTGGGTTCCATCACCGGCGGCGGCACCACCGGCGGCAACCTCAGCCTCGGCTCCGCGACTCTAACTGTCGGCGGCGACAACACCAGCCCGGCCGCCTACGCGGGTGTCATTTCCGGCACCGGCGGGCTAACAAAAATCGGCTCAGGCACGCAGGTCCTCGGCGGCAACAACACCTACGCGGGCGGCACCACGGTCAACGGCACCGGCACGCTCACCGGCACGGCCGGCGTGGTTTACACCGGCACGCAGGGCGGATCCTTCGGCACGGGCGAGATCACCGTCACCTCCGGAGCCACGATCAAATCCACGGCTCCGTTCGTCATCGGCGGCGGACAGAACACCACCCGCACGCTCAACTTGCTCGGCGGCACGGCCAACCTCCAGGGTGCCAGCACCGGCGGCGAATATATCAAAACACTCAACCTCACCGGCGGAGCGGTCGCCTTCGACAGCGGCACGGTTTTCTTCCGTGCGCCCAACGGCGGCACTTCCATCAACTCCTCCGCCGCAACCGTCTCCGCGACCATCGCCACGGGCATCGACCTGACGCTCGGCAATCTAGCAATCGCGGCCGCGGCGGGCACGGTGCCCAACGGCCAGGATATCGTCATTTCCGGCAACATCACCGAAAACACCGGTGCCGGCGCCGGCGCGAAATCCCTGACCAAATCCGGCGCGGGCACCCTGGTGCTCGCCGGAGCCAGCAACACCTACACCGGAGCCACCAACATCAATGCCGGCACCCTGCTGGTCAACGGCGCGCTCGGCAATACCGCCGTGACGGTGGCAAACGATGCCGTCCTCGGCGGCACCGGGACCATCGGCGGCAGCGTTGCCTTCGGCGGCAACACCATCCTCCGGATCGAGAATCTCGCCGATCCCCTGGCCATCACCGGCACGGTCACCTTCGGCAGCGGCTTCGGCATCGCCAACATCGTCGGCCTCGATTGGGACTCCCTCACGCTCGAGACCCCCTACACGCTGCTCAGCACCACCACCACCTTCGATGCCACAAAAATCGGGAATTTCGGCCTGGAAAACAAGGCTGCGGTCGGGACCACCGGTCGTTTCGCCTACTTCCAGAACGGGAGTCTGTCGGTGGTCGTGGTTCCGGAGGTTTCCGTTGTATTGTTAGGTTCGCTGGGCCTGCTCCCGCTGCTCCGCCGCCGCCGCGCCTGATCCTTCCAGCCACTCCATCCAACCCACAGAGACCATCATGAAACCCAAGTCCTTTGTTCCGCATCTGGCGCTTTGCTCCGTTATCGTCCTCACGGCAGGCGTCCACGCCGCTTCCGTCACCAAATCCGCCGCAGGCACGGACCTCGCCGATGGCACCAGTTGGAGCGGCTCCGCCCCCACCGCAACGGATACCGCCACCTGGAATGCCTCCTCGCTCGGCGCGGGACTGACGCTCGGCTCCAACGCGTCGTGGCAGGGCATCGCCATCACCGGCGCCACCTCGGATGTGGATATCACCGGCTCCGGCACGCTCACCCTGGGCAGTGCCGGCATCGACATGGCCTCTTCCACTGTCAACCTCTCCATCTCCAACAACATCGCGCTCGACGCCAGCCAGACCTGGAAAGCCGCCCCCGGCAAGACCATCACCGCATCGGGTGTCATCTCGGGCAGCGCCGGCCTGACCCTTGGCGCGCTGGCGCAATCCGTCACCTCCACCACCTTTCTAACCACGACCGCCCAGCCGCTGTTCACCAACACCTCGCTGGCCAGCGTGACCGCCACGAGCGGCAAGATGGGTGGAGGTTGGGTCAACTCCGGAACACCCGTCAACGGCACCGGCTATCTGCTCAGCAATAACGGCACCACCGCCACCTACTGGCTGGAAGCCTTGGACGGGGGCTTCACCAAGGGCGTCAAAATCCAGCTCGACCAAGTGGGCAGCGACATCACGGCCAAGGTTTTCAGCTCCGGCGGAGTCAAGTATGTCAGCGGTTCCAGCCTTGGCTACAATTTCAACACCGGCGGCACCGCCGGCACGCTCGCAACCAGCCAAGCCGGCAACGGCTACGGCGCGCACACCACCACGCTCAAGCTCGGCAATGACAGCACCGGCACCGTCTTCCTGTCAGGAGTCAATACCTACACCGGTCCGACCAGCGTCACCACCGGCATCCTCCGCGCGGGTGTCGCCTCGGTGGCGGGCGTCGGCGGCGCCTTCGGCAACAACTCGGCGCTGAGCATCGCCAATGCCGCCAATGCCGGCATCGAACTCAACGGCTTCAGCACGCAAGTGGGTTCCATCACCGGCGGCGGCACCACCGGCGGCAACCTCAGCCTCGGCTCCGCGACTCTAACTGTCGGCGGCGACAACACCAGCCCGGCCGCCTACGCGGGTGTCATTTCCGGCACCGGCGGGCTAACAAAAATCGGCTCAGGCACGCAGGTCCTCGGCGGCAACAACACCTACGCGGGCGGCACCACGGTCAACGGCACCGGCACGCTCACCGGCACGGCCGGCGTGGTTTACACCGGCACGCAGGGCGGATCCTTCGGCACGGGCGAGATCACCGTCACCTCCGGAGCCACCATCAAGTCGTCGGGGTTCTTCGTCATCGGCGGCGGCCAAACCACCACCCGTGCGCTCAATCTCCTCGGCGGCACGGCCAACCTCCAGGGAGCCGGCACCGGCGGCGAATATATCAAAACACTCAACCTCACCGGCGGAGCGGTGACCTTTGACAGCGGCAGCGTCTATTTCCGCGCGCCTAACGGCGGCACCACGATCTCCACTGCCGCCGCCGCCGTTTCCTCGACCATCGCCACGGGAATCGACCTGACGCTCGGCAATCTAACAATTACAACTGCGGCGGGCACGGTGCCCAACGGCCAGGATCTCGTCATCAGCGGCAACATCAGCCAGAACAGCGGTGCCGGTGCCGGCGCTAAATCCCTGACCAAATCCGGTGACGGCACTCTGGTCATCGCCGGAGCCAGCAACAGCTACACCGGCAACACCACCGTCAACGCCGGCACGCTGGTGGTCAGCGGCACCCTCGCCGCCGCCACCGGCACCGTGGACATCGCCGCCAATGCCACGCTCAGCGGAACCGGGACGATCAACCGGCCGGTCAACCTGGCGACCGACTCCAACCTCACCCCCGCCGGTTCCGACATCGGCACGCTCACCGTCGGCGGAGCGGTCACGATGCTTGGAAAAACCGTTTGCCAAATTCACAAGGACACCACGCCCACCCTGACCGGCGACCTGCTGGCGGCCCAAACGATCGCTTTCGGGGGGACGCTCGAAGTCACCGCAAGCGGCGAGCCGATCACCCTTGGCGACACCTTCGATCTGTTCGACGCCACCAATTTCACCGGTTCGTTCACCTCGCTCAATCTGCCCACGCTTGCCGAAGGCCTCAGTTGGGATTTGTCGAACCTTGCGGTGGATGGCACGATCACCGTGGTGGATTTCGTCACCACTCCGGTGTTTTCGCTGACCCCGGGCGGCTACCAGGGCACTCCTTCGGTGACGCTCACCACCCAGGACGGGGCCACCATCCACTACACGCTGGACGGCAGTCCGCCCACCGCTGCATCTCCGGTTTACACCGACCCGCTCACGCTGCCGGCCAACACCACCAACTTCACCATCAACTGCTTCGCCCGCAAAACGGGCCAGGCGGACAGCCCCGTCGCCACAGCGGTTTACAACACCATAGACACGCCCACCTGGATCACCAATGCCGACGGCTATTGGTCAAATCAGTCGGGCGACGAAGCGAACTGGCAGAACTCCGTCATTGCGGGCGGCACCGACGGCATTGCGGATTTCAGCACGCTGCCACTGGAGCAGAACACCACCGTCACCCTCGATGGCTCGCGCTCCATCGGAGCGCTGGTGTTTGGCGACGCCTCGGCCGATCCGGCGTTCGACTGGCTGCTCTCCCCATCCGGCAACTCGACGCTCACCCTCGCCAAAACCATCGGCACGCCGTCCATCACGGTCAACAACCAGACCGCCACCATCGGGGTCCAGATGTTAGGCAATCAGGGTCTGGCCAAATCCGGCCCGGGCACGCTCAAGCTCACCGGGGTGTGCGCCTACACCGGCGACACCACGGTGAACGGCGGCGCGCTGACGCTCGTCAGCTCTGCCGCGCCGAGCCAGGCCGCCCAACTGGCCAGTGGCAAAATCGCGAACGCCGGCACGGTCACCTTCTACCGGGGAGCCGCCGGCTTCACTCCGGTCACTGCCTCGCTCTCGGGCTCCGGCGACTTCTTCGTCGATGGCCCCGGCGGCGGCGGCCTCTACGACAACCGCCTGGCTTTCCGTGGAACGGCCTCGGATAACACCGGAACCATTCACATCATCAACCACGGCAGATTGTGGGTGGATGCCACCGGGGTCAATTCGATCGGTGACTCCGCCGTCGTGAACATCGGCCCCACCGCGAGCTTCCACATCTACAAGAGCGTGGCCGAGACCATCGGCGGCCTCGATGGCTCGGGCGAGGTGTGGGGCCAGGATGCGGCCGGGTTCACCGCCACCTTGATTGTGGGCGGCGGCGACCGCACCGCGAGCTTCACCGGTGCGGTGAAAGAGAATCTAACCAAGCTCGCCATCACCAAGACCGGCACCGGCACGCAGACGCTGGGCGGAATCAATTCCTATACCGGGGCCACCACCGTCGAAGGCGGCACGCTCGCCGGCTCCGGGGCCGCTGGATCCGACTTCACCGTGAAGGTTGGTGCCACGCTCGCACCGGGCGGCAGCATCGGCACGATGGAAACCAAGGCCCTCACCTTCGAAAGCGGCTCCACGCTCCAGGTGGAAATCGACAGCACCAGCGGCACCGCCGACAAGGTGGTCGCACACGGCGATGTCACCCTCACAGGCGCGACGGCCACGTTTGCGGAAGCCGGTGCGGGCATCTTCGCCCCGGGCACGAAGCTGGTGGTTCTCGATTATACCGGCCACACCTTGAGCGGCACCTTCAGCGGGTTGGCCGAGGGCGCATCGGTGGCCGTGGGCTCCAACACCTTCACCATCCATTACGCGGACAACTCGCGGATCACCCTGAGCATTCCCGCGGGTTATAGCTCATGGGCGGAGACAAACGCGCCCGGCGAAACGATGGGCGACGACCATGACCAAGACGGCGTGGCCAACGGCATCGAGTATTTCATGGGTCTGAGCGGTTCCGGGTTCACCGGAAATCCGGGATTGGACGCCACCGGGCTCATCTCCTGGCAGAAAGGAAACGACTATACGGGAACCTACGGCACTGACTATGTCGTCCAGACCTCGGCGGACCTGAGCACCTGGGATGACGTGCCCGTCGGCCAAGTCACCATCGCCGCGGACCGCGTCGACTACACCCTGCCCAAGGTCGATCCGCGGAGGTTCGTGCGCCTGGTGGTAACCGGACCTTGATTCTTACGCCGCAGCCGCTTAACCTTGTGACGTCCCTGCCATCGCGTGGCGCGAACGATGGCAGGGGCCAACCCGCTTGCTTTGCCAATCCCTGATGATGATCGACCGTTCCCTGTTAGCCCTGTTTCTGATCCTGCCCACCCTGGTTGAGGCAACCCCCATCGCATCCGAGGACTTCGACTATCCGGTCGGCGGCGCCTCCCCGATGAATGGCGGCTCCGGTTGGGGAGAGGCGTGGAAAGGTTCCAACGGGACAGCCGCCGCCGTGCTCAACCTTGCCAGCGGCAACCTCGATCCGCTCGGGCAGTCGGCGGCCGGAAACTCCCTGGCCACCAACGGCAACATCTACTTCCGCGCGCTCTCCACGGCCGCCGCCGCCGCCATCGCCGGGGAAGGTTCTAACAATGGCGAGGTCTGGATTTCCTTCACCGCGCGCCAAACCGCCGCCGCCAGCGGCTCCGGGTGCCTGACCTTGTGGAACGCCGGTTTGACGAATTACGCCGACGCCAACGCGAACTACTCCCTGATGCTGGGGCGCAACCAGTATGACCAGGGCGATTGGAGTTGGACCGATGTCACCACCGTCGGCGCCGGCGGCTTGGGCACGGTCCCGGTGACCACCGCCGTGCGCTATGTGATGCGCCTCGACTACCAGGCGAGCCAGACGGCGGCGACGATGTATGTTTTCACCAGTTCCTCGCAGGCGGGGACTGACATCGCCGCGTCATCGCCCGCGACGACCGTATCGGGAAATATCGCCAACAGTTCCGGCAACCGTCCTGTCTTCGACCGCATCCGGCTTTCCGGCAACAACGGCATGACTTATGATTCGCTCCGGGTCGGCACCACCTTCGCCGATGTGATGCCGGTCGCCGCACCCGTGGCACCGTCGATCACCACCCAGCCGGTCGCCGCCACGGTTAGCGAATTCGGCACTTGCACCTTCTCCGTGCAGGTGGCCGGCACGCCGCCGCTTTCCTACCAATGGAAGAAGAACGGGGTCACGCTCGACGGGAAAACCGCCGCCTCGCTCGTTCTAACAAACCTCGCGTCCGCCGATGCCGGTTCCTACTCGGTCACCGTGAGCAACACCCAGGGCAGCGTGGACAGCGACTCCGCCGAGCTGACCGTCGCTTCCTATCCGCGCGATCTAACCGCCTCCGCGGGCCTGATCGCCCGCCTGCTGCCGCAACACGCGGACCGTTTCATCGTCGAGTTTGTCACTCCCGACAACGGCATGGACGTGTTCGAGATCGAGGGCCGTGGGGAAAAGGTCGTGTTGCGCGGCAATTCATCCGTCAGCGTGGCCTCCGCCCTCAACCGCTATCTCACCGACTTCTGCCGCTGCCATGTTTCCCGCAACGGCGACCAACTCGCGCTGCCCGTGCCGCTGCCGCTGGTGGCGGCGAAACTCCGCGTCGTCAGCCCGCACCGCGTGCGCTTCTTCTACAACCCCTGCACCTTCGGCTACACCAGCGCATGGTGGGACTGGAGCCAATGGGAGCGCGAGATCGACATGCTCGCGCTGCACGGCGTCAATGTGGCCCAGGTGATTCCCGGCACCGAGGAGGTTTTCCGGCGCACCCTGCGCGACCACTTCGGCTACACCGATGCGGAAGTGCGCGCCTGGCTGTGCCACCCGTCCCACCTGCCGTGGATGCTGCTGTCCAACATGCACAGCTTCGCCGGTCCGGTGTCGGATGGGCTGGTGACCGCACGCGCCGCGCTCGGCCGCCAGATCTGCGACCGGATGCGCTCACTCGGCATCGCACCGATGGTCCAGGGCTTCTACGGCATGGTGCCGCAGGATTTCAAAACCCGCTTCCCCGCCGCGGATGTGCGCTCGCAGGGCGGCTGGGCCGGCGGCTTCCAGCGGCCTAACATGCTCAATCCCGTCGATCCCATTTTCGACACCTTCACCACGCATTACGCGCAGGCCCTCACCGAGGTCTTCGGTCCGGTGAAATTCCTCGCCGCCGATCCGTTCCATGAAGGCGGCAACACCTCCGGCATCGATCTCGCGGCGGCTTCCCGCGCTGTGCTCGCCGGCATCGGCAAGGTCGATCCGCAGGCGACCTGGGTGCTCGAGGCCTGGGGCAACAACCCGATCCAGTCCATGCTCGACGCCGTGGATAAACAGCGGCTGTTGGTGCTCGACCTCAACTGCACCACCACCGAAACCTGGCGCAGCCGCAACGCCTTCAACCAAACGCCGTGGGTGTGGTGCTCCATCCAGAACTTCGGCGGCAACACCGGCATGGACGCCGCGTTGTCCAAGCTCGCCGCCATGCCCGCCGCCGCGCTCGCCGATCCGGCCCGCGGTCCGATGGCCGGCATCGGCATGATGCCGGAAGGCAGCCACACCATTCCGGCCGCCTATGACCTCATGTTCTCACACTCGTGGAGCGCCACCGCGCCGGATCTGACCGCCTGGACGCGCGACTACATCGGCCGCCGCTATGGTGTCCGCCATGCCGCGCTAGAAGCCGCGTGGGATCTGCGCTTGAAAACCACCGACAATCCGGGTGCCGGCGAACAGGAACCGCACAACTCGATCATCTGCGCCCGCCCCGGTCTCAGCACCACGCTGCGCGCCCGCACCTGGGCCAGCACCAACATCCCGTATTACGCGCCGCAGTTGGCCACGGCCTGGGGGAAAATGTTGGAGGCCGCCCCGCAAGCCGGAAATTCCGACGCCTATCGCTTCGATCTCGCTGACAACGCGCGCCAGGTCTTGTGCGATCTGGCCACCCGCCACCAACGCATGCTGGCCAAAGCCAAAGCCGCCAACGACGCCGCTGCCGTCCACACCCACGGCGACCGGATCCTGGAAATCATCGCCGACCTCGACACGCTCTGCGCCACGCGTCCGGATTGGTTGTTAGGAAGATGGCTGGCCGACGCCCGAGCCTGGGGCGGCACCACCGCCGAGCAAGACCTTTGCGAACGCAACGCCCGGCTGCTGCTCACCACCTGGGGCGCATCCGTCAGCGACCTCAACGACTACGCCAACCGCGAATGGGCCGGCCTGCTGGCGGGCTTCTACCGCCCCCGCTGGCAGCAGTTCCTCACCGCGCTCTACGCCGCCGTGGACCAGGGCACGGGCTTCGATGAAAACGCCGTCCGCGCCTCGATCGGCACTTGGGAACTCGCCTGGACCAATGGTCATGAAACCTATCCGTCCGTCCCCGCCGGCGACACCGTCGCCGTGGCCACCGCCTTGTGGACGAAATACCGCGCCGAGGCGGAAGGCGGTTTCGATCTGACATCTAACACAGTTGGCACTTCATGGTCGCCTGCGGTCTGCACGGCTTCACCGGCGCAGTGGACCCGCCCGGCCGCCGAGATCAACGCGCCCGGCATCTGGTGCGTCACCTTCCAATACACCAGCGGCAGCCACGCGCTGCAAATCGCGGAGGTCGCTCTCAACGATGGCGCGGCCTTGATTGAGCGCGATGTCCATCCCGGCTGGACCGGCGTCGCCACCTACGGCAACCGCTATTATCTCCGCGTCCCGTCCGTGCCGGCCAATCCCTCGCTTGCCATCATCGCCAACTCGGCGGGTGGCACCAATTCCAACGGCACCATCACCGTGACCCGTTGCGACGCCATCGACATCGGCGGCACATGGGCACCCGCGGATTGCACCACCGCACGCCGCGTCTGGCGGATGAACGCCGACTCGCTGGTTGCCGGCAACGGACTGCATCAACTCACCGCAACCTTCACCGGCGGCACCAGCGCCCTGACCATCGACCGCGCATGGCTCGAGCAAAACGGCGTCATCCGCGCGCTCGCCGTGGGTGATGAAACGCTCGATTCCGCCGGTGCTTCCGCCACCTGGTCGCTGGATGTCAGCGGCTTCGTCCCCGGCCAAGCGGTGACCCTGTTCCTCGTCACCGGAAGCTCCACCGCCGCAGGCTCCAGCGGCACGATCGCTCTGGCGTCGTCCGCGCAAGGCCCCGCCAATCCCGTGTCCTGGCAGAGCTGGTCCACGGCCCACGGGCTTGACCCGCAACAGGCCGGACGCGACTCGGATGCCGATGGAGTCCCGGACCTGCTCGAATTTCTGTTGGATACGGATCCGGCCGTGTCTGATACCCGCCAGATGCTTTCGTTTGATCCATCCGGCCGGCTCCGTCTGCGGCTTGCCCGCGACCGCGCCGGCGCGGCGATCCGCATCGAAAGCAGCGGCGATCTCCAAGCCTGGGCCGCGGACGATTCCCTGGTTCTGGCCGATGAAACCTACGGCCCGGGCGGATGGCTCACCCGGTCGTATGGGATTCCGGATGGCGGAACCGCGCGCTTTTTCCGCCTGCGCGCCGTCCGCTTTCCCTGAGTGCCTGTCTGATAAGCGGGGGGCGCACGCTTCCAGCGTGCATCCTTCCGCATCCTGCGGAAGGAATCCGGCGAAGGCCAAGATCCCGAAGTTGAGCGGGCAGCGGCGGATTGTCTTTCCAAGACAAGCTGCGGAACTCCCGCGGCGACATCGCCATGTGGCGCCGGAAGACGCTGGCAAAATGTTGGGAGTTGGAAAAGCCGGGTTCATGCGCCATCGCCGTGACGGTTAGAGCGGGCCGGGTGCGCAGTTGCTCCGCCGCCCGCTCCACCGTCCGGCGCAGGAGGTGGTCCTTGGGACTGCATCCGGTTACCCGCTTGAATGCACATGAAAGCGCGCTTCGGAAAGCCCTGCAAGCTGTGCCAGCGACTCGCTGGTGACGGGTTCGCCCTCGTGCGCATCGATCCAATCCAGCACCTGCTGGACCCGCGCCGTATTGGCGCGTTCGGGGTCGGTCCCGGTGGTGGCGGCCATCGTTTTGGCGGCTTCCAGCACCAGCGCGGCGACGCGGTTGTGGATGAGTTCCCGCACCAGTTCGTCGTTGCGATGCGCCCGGTATCCGAACACGGATTCTAACAAATCAGCCGCGCCAGCAGGCCGCGGGATCGGACAACAGATCAAACACCTTGCGGATGGCTTGTGCACCCATGCCCAGCGTGGGTCGGCTCGGCGCGGGGCGCAGTTTGAGGATCAGCCGGGCGATCCGGCCCTTTTCCTCCGGCCACGATCCGGTGCCGTAGTGCTGGCTCGGGAGCACCCGCAGCAACTCACTGCCGTGAATCACGGTTCCCGCCCGTCCGCCAGGTAATGTTGGGTTCCTGATGACGCGAATACCAGGACCATCCAGTGCGGGTGCCGTTGCTCGCTTCCGGGCGGGGACATCGGCCGCGCCTTGTGGTAGTTGAACCGGCCCAGCGTCAGCGCATGGGACATGCCCACCGTGCGCAGATCCAGAATCTCGCGCTCCGCAGTGGGCGCGGTGTCGAGCCATTCGGGTTGGCGGAGAAAACTCATGGATGGGCGGCGGGCTGGCTAGAGCAAACCACCCCTGCCGCCTGGTGTCAATCATCCAGGCATGGTTGCCTTCACGGCGGATTTTTGCACGGTGTCCCCGAAATGGCCTCGACCGTATTTTCACGGTTTGA
Organism: Verrucomicrobiota bacterium; assembly: GCA_017301995.1. Lineage (GTDB taxonomy): Bacteria > Verrucomicrobiota > Verrucomicrobiia > Verrucomicrobiales > Akkermansiaceae > Luteolibacter. Next base: position 14,529 of record JAFLEH010000006.1, read on the forward strand.
TGAGTGAATGGAATGTTTGTCTGCGTCCGCGCCGGTGTTTCTGAAATTCTCGGAGAAAAGCAGGAACGCCGACACGGAGGAAAATGCTACAGTCCCCGATGTGTTGCGCGTTTGCAACGGTCCCCGCTTCCCTAAAAATAAGCAAAAAATCCATGAGAAAAACAACAATCATCCAGATCCTGACCGGCGTTTCCGCCCTCGCGCTTGCCGCAGGAGTGCAGGCAGCAGCGCTGACTTTTTCGGCGGCCAACTTCGGAGATGTCAGCCAACTGAGCACCTCCGGTGTCCTCGTCGATGCCGCACACTTCGGTGCCGACGCCGAGGCGGATGTGACCGTCAACGGCATTACCTTCGTCTCCCGCGGCGGCAGCAGCCCGACCCTGACGGTGGGTGGAACCGCCGGCGCATCCTATTACGACGCCAATCTCTATCAGGCGGGCACCCACACCGTCGGCTACACCGACATCGTCGGCATGTCGGCCACGGATGAGGAACTCATGTTCGACAGTGTCGTTTACGGTCCGGGATTCGGCAACTCCCTCGTCACCCTCAGCGGGCTGATAGTCGGCCACAGCTACCGCCTCGAATTGCTCCTGGTCAGGGATCACGTTGCTGGCAATAGCACCTATCTGAACAACGACCCGGTAGGAGCCTTTTCCGGGCCGTATGATTGGTCGAACAATGCCGTGCAACTCGTTACCAGCACCTTCACGGCGGATGCCACGACGCAGAAGTTCCGCCAGTATGTCGGCGGTGACAACAATGTTAACATCAATGCCTATCAATTGCGCGACGTCACGCCGACCAACGATCCCCGCCTGCAAGTCGCCGCCACTTTCTCCACGACTCATGACGGCTCTCCGCTGGCGATTTCCATCCCCGTGTCGAACCTTGGCGCGGCGAACAATCTGGAGATCGCTTCGGTGACACCCGGCGGCGCCGACGCCGCGGAGTTCACGGTTGATTCCTTCACCTCCCCGATCCTGCCCGGCGGCAGCGGCACCATCGAGGTGACATTCACGCCGGTTGGCGGCGGCCTCCATCAGGCGAACCTAACGATCGCTTCGAACGATGCGGCAAATCCCTCGGTGGATGTCTCGCTGCAAGTCAACGTGCTCGATCCCGTCGCCTCGGCCTCTCCGGCATCGATCAACTTCGGCAACCTGTCACCCGCCCCCGGGCCGCAAACCGTGAGCCTGTTCATCGACAATCTGGGCTCCACCTTCGATCTCGAGTTGAATTCCCTCCAAATCACCGGGCCGGATGCCGCGATCTTCTCGGTGGGAACCTATCCCGCGACCGTGGCTCCCGCAGCGTCTGCCGAAGTCGGGATCACCTTCCAACCCGGAACGGAAGACGGATATTTTGCGGCGTCGCTTGCGATCAACACCAATGATCCCGCCCACCCGACGATCACCGTGCCTCTATCCGCCGCCGTCGAATTGGCAAACCCCGATGCCAGCCTGCGATCGCATTTCACCTTCGACAACGCCGCCAACGTGGCGGACGACAGTGGCAGTTTCGACAATGACGGCACCGTGGTGGGAGACGCGCAACGGACAACCCAGTCCCGTGTCGGCGCGGGGGCCTTGTTGCTGGATGGCAGTGGCGATCTGGTGGATGTGGGCAACGGCGACGATTACACGACCCAGTTGGTGGCCGATGGCGATGGTTTCACCTTCGCCTGCTGGGCGTTCATTCCAAACGCCGCGACGAGCGGCTTCACCCGCTTCTTTTCCACCTATACGCCAAGCGCTTTCGTCAGCGAGGGTTGGGGCGTGGGGACGTCGTCCGCCCAATTGATCGGGACCACATACGGAAAAGTGGACTATCTTTCCTCTCCGGCACCCGCCCGCGGCGTCTGGCATCACTTCGCCTATGTCTTCCGCAACGATCCGATCAGCCGGGTGGACAGTTATGTGGACGGAGCCTTGGTGGCAAGCACCGGCGGCACCCCGACCGGACTTAACCCCGCCACCACCGTCGGATTCGCCATCGGTGCCCTCGGCGCACCCGCCGCCACCCAGTATTTCAACGGCCGCATCGATGATCTGCGGATTTATGATCGCGAGTTGGTCGCGGCCAACATCGCGAATCTGTTCAACTCCGCGCCACCGGTATCGGCTTATGACGCCTGGGCCTCATCGTTCGGCCTCGATCCCGCAGGCAACGGCGCGCCCGGCGCGGATGCCGACGGCGACGGCTTCACCAACCTCCAGGAATTCCTTTTCGGCAAGGATCCGGAAGCCAATGACGGCACTCTAACGGCCACCGAGCGGTCAGGAAACACCCTGATTATCCGCTGGAAACAACTCGCCAGCGGTGCCACCTACCGCCTCATGGAAAGCGCCACCCTGGCCAACCCATGGACCGAAAGCGCCGCCACCGTCGAACCGGACGGCGCACAGACCGGCGAATATCTCCCGAAAAAGGCCCAGGTAACCATCGGTTCCGGCAAGAACTTCTTTCGCGTCGAAGGCAGCGAAAACTAAGCCATGTTTCTAAAATTCTCGGAGAAAAATCGAAACGCCAGAATGGGTGAAATTGCTACAGTCTCCGAGGTGTTGCGTTCTTACAACAGTCCGCGCCACTCTGGAACAAGCAAGCACCCCCTAGAAAAACAGATGAAAAATATGAGAAAAAGAACAACCATCCAGATCCTGACCGGCGCTTCCGCCCTTGCGCTTGCCGCAGGTGCGCAGGCAGCCACGCTGACCTTTTCGACGGCCAACTTCGGCAATGTCACCCAACTGACCACCACTGGTGTCCTGGTCGATGCCGCACACTTCGGAGCCGATGCCGAGGCGGATGTCACCGTCAACGGCATCACCTTCGTCTCCCGCGGCGGCAGCAGCCCGACCCTGACGGTGGGTGGAGCAGCGGGCTTAAGCTACTACGACGCCAATCTCTATCAGGCGGGCACCCACACCGTCGGCTACACCGACATCGTCGGCATGTCGGCCACGGATGAGGAACTCATGTTCGACAGTGTCGTTTACGGTCCGGGATTCGGCAACTCACTTGTCACCCTCAGCGGGCTGACCATCGGTCACAGCTACCGCCTCGAATTGCTTCTGGTTAGGGATCTGGAAGGCGGCAACAACACCTATTTGAACAACGACCCGGTGGGCACCTATTCCGGCCCGTATGACTGGTCGCGCAATGCCGTGCAACTGGTGACCAGCACCTTCACCGCGGATGCCACGACGCAGAAGTTCCGCCATTATGTCGGTGGCGACAACAATGCGCAGATGAATGCCTATCAATTGCGCGACCTCACCATTCCCGAGCCCTCGGCGGCGCTGCTGGGCGGCCTCGGCGTCCTGTCACTGCTGCGCCGCCGCCGCGCCTGATTCTCCGGAGTTTTTGGTTTTTCTCCGGATTTCCAGGGGTCGCCGATTGGAGGATCGGCGGCCCCGCTTGCCCACCGACTTACTATCCAGCCCATGCAGATTGCAAATCCTCCAAACCACCCGCCGAATCCATGATTTTCCCGATCGTTGAACATCGCGTCAACATCACCACCGCACGTCGGTTCCATGCGTCCGGAGCCCTCCTCACCTTCGCTCTGGCATTGGGGCTTGCCGCTGGCGCGCTGGGAGCGGCGGTGGATTTCACCACCATTCCGGCCGCGGGTTTCAACAACACCGGCCAACTGAGCACGGCAGGCACGCTGGTGGACGCCGCCCACTTCGGTGCGGATGCCGAGGCGGACGTGACCGCCAATGGCATCGTATTCGTCTCACGCGGAGCCAGCAGCCCTCGCCTTACCGTGGGCGGCACGGCTGGTGCAAATTACTATTCCACCAGTCACTATCAGGCCAGTTCCCATGCCGCCGGATACACCGCCATCGCCGGCCTGTCCGCACCTGATGCGGAGTTGATGTTCGACAGCATCGTCTATGGTCCGGGCATCGGCAATTCCCTCGTCACCCTCGGCCGCCTGACCATCGGCCATGTCTATCGGTTCCAACTGTTGCTGGTGAAGGATGACCGCCCGGGCAACAGCACCTATGTCTCCAACGATCCGGCGACGACCTATTACGGCCCCTATGATTGGTCGAACAACGCTGTGCAGTTGATCACCGGAACCTTCACCGCCGACGCCGCCACCCAGACGTTCCGCCAATACGTCGGCGGGGACAACAATGTGGAACTCAGCGCCTATCAGCTTCGCGATCTCGGGACTCCGCCGCTGGCATTCAGCCCTGCGGCGCTTGATTTCGGCAACCTCCCCGGCGGGGCGATCCCGCACCAGTCGGCATTCGTGATTTCCAACCAGGGGAGCGTGGATCTTTCAGTCAACAGCCTGCAAGTGACCGGTCCGGACGCGGCTCTCTTTTCCGTGGGTTCCTATCCACCAATCCTTGCCTTGGGCGAAAGCGCCAGCGTGACCATCACCTGCAATCCCGTCGCGGCGGAGGGATATTTCTCGGCGTCGCTGGTGCTCGGGACCGACGATCCGGTGCGCCCGGTCGTCACCGTGCCCCTGTCCGCCGCCGTCAAACTGGCAAACCCGGATGCGAACCTGCTGGTTCATTTCACCTTCGACAACCCGGCCAACGTGGCTGAAGACACCGGCACATTGCACAACCACGGAACGCCCGTCGGCGACGCCTGCCGGACCAGCCATGCTCGCGTGGGTGCGGGAGCCCTGCTGCTGGACGATGACGGCGACTCGGTGGAGGTCGCAAGCAGCGACGCGCTCGTGCAGCAACTCGCCACCAGCGGCGAGGGTTTCACGGTCGCTTGCTGGGCCTTTGAGCCGGCGGATTCGGGCAGGTCTGCTCCGCGCATGTTTTCCGATTACATGATCCAGGGCTGGAGCGCGGGCCGGTCGGGCAACGAGCCATTGTTAGGATCCGCCTACCCCTTGCTGGAGCCATCCGCCGGCGGCCCCGGGGTTCCATCTTGCGGGTCCTGGCACCACTTCGCGTATGTGTTCCGCAACGCGCCTCTGAACCGGGTGGATTTCTTTGTGGACGGAGTTTTGGCAGACACCCGCAGCGGAGCCGTGCAGGGCTTCAGCCCCCTGACCCAGGTGGGGATTTCCATTGGCGCGACGGGCAGGCCCTTCCTGAACCAATACTTCCGCGGCCGCATCGACGATCTTCGGATCTACAACCGCGAACTCGTCTCCGCCAACATCGCGGAGATCCATCAATCCGCGCCGCCCATGCCTCCGTATGAAGCGTGGGTCGCCTCAGCCGGATTGGATCCGCTTGCAAATGGCGCGCCCGCACAGGATCCGGATGGAGACGGCCTGACAAACTCGGTGGAGTTTCTGTTGGGTTCCAATCCCGCGAGTGGAGTTCCGACGAATCTCCCTGCGGTTTTACGCGGCGACCAAACACTCACCGTGGTTTACCGCCGCAACAAAGAGGCAAGCGGCGCGGGCTACGCGGAAACAGTCGAACACGGCGACGGACTCACCGGATGGACCACCGCGATCAACGGACAGAACGGCGTGACCATCAGCGTGGTGTCAGTGGATGCCACCAGCGAAGAAGTCACGGTCGTCATTCCTACGGCCGGACAGCCGCGGCATTTCGCCCGCCTCAAGGTGACTTCACCCTCGAACTAACACCCCAGATGCCGCAACACCCTTTCAAACGCATCGCGCCGATCCTGCTGGCCGTGGCCGTGGCGGAGGCAGCCGACATTGTCTCGCTGTCCACCGCCACCTCATCGTTCGGGATCGACGGGACCGGCTCGCTAAGCGCCATCACCGGCAACGGCCACAACTACCTCGCACCGGGCCAGCCCGCGCCCGTCCTGCAAGTGCGCATCGAGGGACAGGACCTCGCCCCGGAGAGCGCGACATGGGACGCGGCCTCCACCCGACTGACGCTGCGCTATCAAGGCGGAGCCGCGCAGGCGGTGGTGAAAATCACGGCCAAGCCGTCGCATGTGGTGATGGAGTTGGTGGCGGCCTCGCCGCTGGACAGGATCGACGCCGTGCGTTGGGGGCCCTACCCGACGACGATCAACCGCGTCGTCGGGGAATTGGTGGGCGTGGTGCGCGACACTGAATTCGCCATCGGCATCCAATCACTCAACTCCAAGACGCAGGACGGCGAACCGTGCGGCGATGGTTTTATCGATCAGAGTTACCGTGCCTTGGATGCGGTCCAGCACGACGGGATCCTGAAAATCATTTCCACTCCGGTCCAGTATCGGGGCGGAGCCGCAAAGGCCACCACCTTTGGCAGCATACTGCAAATGCACGCGTGGGAACACGAGCGGAGCGACGCGTTCGCACAAGCCAACGCGACGTCCGGAGCCCGCAGTTACGCCCCGATTCAGCCGGTGAAATATCCCGGCTGGACGGTGGTCGGCACCAAGATCGCGTTGTTCGCCTGCCCGGAACCCCAGGCCCTCGCGACGCTCGGCGACATCGAGCTAACGGAGGGACTTCCTCATCCGCTCATCGACGGGGCGTGGGCGAAGAGTTCACCGCAAAACGGGCCGATCCAGTATTTCTGCTTCGAGTTCGATGAAACCAATCTGGATGAATTCATCGGCGTGGCGGACAAGGCGGGAATCAAGTGGATCTATCACAACAGCCCGTGGGACACGTGGGGGCATTTCCCGCCCAAGCCCGGGATGTTTCCGGGAGGCATGGCGAGCCTCGGCGCGTGTGTCACGAAGATCCATGACGCCGGCCTGCGGTTCGGCGCGCACACGCTGTCGCTATTCATCACGGATGATGACGCCTACGCCACCGGCGGCGACCCGCGTCTCGCCTCTGCCCAGGATCTCACGCTGGCCAAGGCGATCGCGCCTGATGACACCGTCATCGAACTGGCGGAAAAGCCGCTGTTCGGGGGCAATCAAAACGTGATCATTGACCGTGAAATCATCGCCTTCACCGGCGTGATCGACACCCCGCCATGGAAACTGACCGGCTGCCTGCGTGGCAGTCATGGCACGGCGCGTGCGGCGCATCCGGCTGGCGCGCGCGTGGGCAAGTTGGCATCCATGCGCTATGGCAAGGATGTGTTTCATGGAAATCTGGAACTCGGCACCGAGATCATGGCCAATTGCGCGAAGATCTGCAATGAGGCGAAGATCGATCACTGGTGCTTTGATGGATTCGAAAGCTACAGCGCTCTGGGCGTCGGTGGTGCGGGCGGGGGCATCTTCCTCGACGCATGGAACGCGGGGCTCTCGCCGGAAAAGCGCAACCGGATGATGATCGAAGCGAGTTGCATGAGCAACTACGGTTGGCACTCGACGTTTTCCGCCAACTGGGGCGAACCGTGGTATGACACCTTCCGCAAGAGCATGCTGGCCTACCGTCTGGAAATGGTTCGCTTTCACGCCCGTAACTATCTGCCGCCCATGCTCGGCCAATATTTCATTCATCCGGACGGTGAAACGCCCGAGGACATCGAGTGGCTGATGGCGCTTGCCACCGGCTACAACGCCGGATTTTCGCTGACCTTCGGCCGCGGCTCCAGCAGCTACGTCACGGGTGAGGCCACTTCGGAAACCGCACGGATCCGTCCTCCGAATCTGGATGCCCTCATGGCGATCATCCGCGTCTGGCGCGAAGCCCATGCGGCGGGAGCCTTCACCGCCGCCATCCGGGAACAACTCCAGGATGAAACGCGCGAATTCCACCTTGCATCAGCCGGCGCTGGGCAATGGGATCTTTACCCACGAACCAATGGAACCCTCGGCGCGCCGACCCGCCTCGTGGCCGCTGGCACACCTTGATACCGCACATGCAAGCCGCCACTCTAACCATCGGACTCGGCCTACTCGCCGCGATGTCGCCGCTTGTCCAGGCAACACCGGCCATCGCCACATTCAAAACCCGATCCGGCACGTTCGAAATCGGCAACCATGGAGAACTGCTAGCCATCAAGGACGCTGCCACCGGCCGCAATTATCTCGCGGAGAACCAAGCCGCGCCGGTCCTGCAAGTCCGCGTCGCCGGCAAGGATCTCCCACCCGAGACCGCCACCTGGGACGGCGCTGCCGGAAACCTTTCCCTAACATACTCCGGCGGTCTCAAGGCCGTGGTCAGGATCGCCGCCAAGCCGACCCATGTCGTGTTGGAGCTGATAGAAACCGACACCGCCAAGGTGGACCTGGTCCGCTGGGGTCCCTATCCGACGACCATCAATCGTGTGATTGGCGAAATGGTCGGTGTCGTGCGCGATGGCGAATTCGCGGTCGGCATCCAGGCCCTGAATGCGAAAACCCAGGGCGGCGAACCCTGCGGCGATGATTTCCAGGAACACCGCTATCAGGTCCCCGACGCGGTGCCGCACGACGGCATCCTCCATGTTTCCGACCGTCCGCGTCAGCACTTCTGCGCGGTGGCCACGGCCGCGCCGTTCGGCAGCACGCTGCAACTCCATGCCTGGGAACACGAGCGTGGCGATGCGTTTTTCACCCAGACCAAGCGCCTGCCCTATGCGCCGGACATCGCCATGAAGTATCCCGGCGAAACCGTCGTCGGCACCAGGATCGCGCTCTTCGCCTGTCCGGAACCCGAGGCGCTCGACACTTTGGGCGCCATCGAACTCGCGGAAAACCTGCCCCATCCGACGGTGGACGGTGTCTGGATCAAAAAGGACCCGCGCCGCGGCCCGGCCCCGCATCTCTGCTTCGAGTTCGACGAGAAGAACCTCGATGAATTCATCGCCATCGCCAAGGCCTGCGAGATCGACTGGATCTATCACAATTCGCCGTGGGCGTCGTGGGGCCATTTCCCGCTGAAACCCGCCATGTTTCCGCGCGGCATGGAAAGCTTCAAGGACTGCGTGGACCGGATCCACAAGGCGGGCCTGCATCTCGGCGTCCACACGCTTTCCACCTTCATCACCGCGGATGATCCTTACGTCACGGTGCCCTACGGCCATCCCAATCTGGCCCGCATCGGCGGCCCATGCAGCAAGACCGGCCATGTCGTCATCAGTTACGGCAAACAGGTCTATTTCAGCGACCGCACGCTGTCCGCGGAGATCGCCCGGACCTGCGCCCGCATCGTCAACGAGGGGAAGCTCGACCAGTTCGAGTTCGACGGCGTGGAAAGCAACTGGACCGCCGGCATGGGCGGCTACGGCCGTGATTTGTTTTACGACGCCTTCCACGCCGCGCTCGCGCCGGAGCGGAAAAACAAGGTGATGCTCGGCGGCAGCAACCTCGACAACTACGGCTGGCACTCCTACTGCGCCGCCAACTGGGGCGAGCCGTGGTATGACACCTTCCGCAATCGCATGATCGACTACCGGATCGACATGGTCCACCTGCACGCCCGCAACTACCTGCCAAAAATGTTAGGGCAGTTCTTCATCCACCCGGAAGGTGAGAAACCCGAGGACATCGCCTGGCTGATGGCGCTCAGCACCGGCTATGACGCCGGATTTTCCCTGACATTCGGCCGCGGCGGCAACAGTTACATGTCGGGCGAGCCGACCTCCGAAACCGCCCGCCTCCGCCCGGCGAATCTCACCGAACTCACCACCATCATCCGCACCTGGCGGCAGGCGGCGAAGGTCGGCGTCTTTACCGACGACCTCAAGCGCCAGTTGCAGGACAAGGATCGTGAATTCCATCTCGAAGCCGCCGGGCGGGATGCGTGGAATCTCTACGCGCTTCACACCATCGCCGCCACCATCGGCAAGGACAAGCCGGCTCCGGGCGTCCGTAATCCGCACGCGAAGTCCGCCCTGTGGCTCGATCTCGCCAACACTGGCAAGGAGCCGGTCCGCGGCATCACCTGCAGCCTCAATGGAAAAACCGTCCAGCTCTGCGATGAACTCAAGCCCGGCGAGCGCTTCCGTTTCAATGGTGGTGCTGAAGCGAAAATTCACGATGCCACATGGAAAATCCTGCGCTCGTCCGCCAGCGCTCTGGGCGGTGCCAGCCTGAACCAGGGTGATGTGCCGCTGGATATTTTCTGGGCAGACAAGGACAAGTTCGCAGCAAGTCTCCAACTCGAACTCCGCCTCCCCGGCGCGGCCATCCCGCTCCGTGGCCACTGACACACCGTAACCCGCCACTCTAATACCATGATACAAGTCCATCCCAACCTCCAGGAAGTTGAACAGGCCAGCGCGCTCCAGCGCCGGCTTTACCGCACCATCCGTGAAACCATGCGCGCCATGGCCGGGCGCATCACCGGCGTATCCAACTGGGAGGCCAAGAAGCTCCTGGCCCGCCATATCTGGCTGGATGCCGAACACGCCGAGGCCATCCGGACGCGCGTGCTCGAACTGCGCTTCCCGCGCGTGGATGTGGACCTGGAAGTGGACAAGGCCCTGATTTCCGTGCTCGCCAAATTGCCGTCCACCCTGACGGATGCCGAATTTCTGGGCGGGGTCTATCAGGTGATCAAACCGGCGGTGCTCGCCGCGCTGGAACGCTATCTCGGGCAGAGCGACCCTCTCGATGACGCGCCGAGCCATCGCGTGCTGCGCACCGCGGTGACCGAGTTGCGCGAGGAACTCGCCGAGTTCGATGCCTGGTGGGCGGCGGTGCCGGCCATCGAGCGGGATGCCGCTGCCGCTTGGCTGGGCTGGCTGCGCGAGGCCCTTGAGAATTCGGGCTCGGTGTTTGGTTGTGACAGCGGTCTCGTTTTGTTAGATCGGGCCGGGTTGTCCGATCGTGAGAAGTATATCATTCCGGCGATGCCCTTGCGCGACCCGCGCTGGTTGCCCGCGGTCACCCAAGTGCCACCGCGTCCGCCCCGCACGCCGCAGGAACAGCAGGTCTGGATCGCCATCGATCACGTCAACGAACTCTGGGCCTGCGAACTTCCCGCCGCGTTTATCTGGCACTATGAGAACATGCCGTGGTCGCTCTACCGCGACACCGCGCGCTGGGCCTACGATGAAATGCGCCACGCGATGATGGGCGAGCGTCGCTTGTTAGCATATGGTTTCGATGTAGGTGTGGATGTGCCGATGGTGCCGGACCACTGGATGGGCATCTGCGCCACCCGCGGGTTGGAGGCGATGCTCTTTGTGGTTCATGGTCTGGAACAAGGCGGGCCGAAATGGAAAGCGCAGTTGAAAAGCGAACTCTGGGCGATGGGCGATCCCTACAGCTCGCAGGATTGCGACTACGACTGGGCCGATGAGGCCGGCCACATCCGCTACGGCCAGGACTGGCTGAAGCTGCTGTTCCCCGCCATGCCCAAGGCGGAAATCATCCGCCGCACCCAGGAGGAAGTAGCCCTGTGGAAAGAGTGGATCGCCGACAAACACCGCACCGGCCAGCACGGCTACGACGGTTTTCTCGCCCGCATCGAGGAGAAATGCGCGAACATGCCCGCGCTGCCGAATCCGGAACATTTCCAACCGCTCGGATCGAGCGCGGCAACCACATCCTACGGGTTGAACGGCTGATCTCAAACCATGCACTAAGACCATGAACTCCAAACAACTCGTCTCCGCCACCTTGAAGGGGCTTCCCGTGTCCCGCATTCCCACCGGCCCGCTCGCCGTGCACTTCTGCGCGGGGCAGGCCGGTTACACGCTGCGCCAATACACCACCGACCCGCGCGCGCTGGCCGACTCGGTCATCCGCTACTACGAGAGGTTCAAGCCCGATGCCGTGTGGGTTTCCGCCGATACCTGGATCAGCGCCGAGGCCATGGGTGCCATGGTCGGGGCCACCGCCGACAACCAACCCTTCGGTGGCATAGGTCCATCGCTGATCCAATCCGCCGCTGATATTGACCGCATTCCCGCGCCCGATGTCGGCAGCCAGGGTCGCTATCCGCTCATGCTCGAAGCGCTGTCGCGCATCGCAGCGGCGCTTGGAAAGGATGTCTTCATCGTCGCCTGCATGGACCAGTATCCGTTCTCGCTCGCGTGTGCGCTGATGGACATCAACGAGATGATGCTCAAACTCTACGACGATCCGCCGTTCGTCCAGGCGCTGATGGCGCGGTGCGAGGAATATGCCTTCGCCTACGGCCAGGCTTTGATTCAGGCGGGCGCGGATTTGCTCAGCGGTGGCGATTCACCCGCCGGCCTCATCGGCCCCGATCCCTATGCGGAATTCGCCCTGCCTGCGGAACAACGGCTGATTGACATGCTCAAGACCGCCACGGGCAAGCCGGTGTCGCTTCACATCTGCGGCAACTCCACGCGCATCCTGCCGCTCATGGCCACGTCGGGGGCCGATGTGCTTGAACTGGATCACGCGGTGGACATCGGCGAGGCCTGCCGCACCGTTGGTCCGGGCATTGCGCTATGGGGCAATCTGGATCCCGTCCGCGTGCTCTCCCAAGGCACGCCGGAAAGCGTGGCAAGCGAGGCGCGCAAAGTGATGGAAGCCGCCAGGAACCTGGGCCATCAGCGCCTGGTCCTCAGTTCGGGTTGCACGCTGCCGGTGGAAACCCCTTGCTCCAATATCGAGGCGCTGGTCGCCGCGCCCCAGACGATCTAATGTTAACCTAGCGCTCCATGAAACATATCATTGCAATTATACTTCTGCTCGCGGGGGCGGCCACCGCCCGCGCCGCCACCGGCCAGGATCAAGCGGCGGGCGCATTGGTCCGCCGCGTCATTCCGCAACAGGCGGACCAGTTCGTCTGCGAGATCATCCCGGCCGCCGACGGCAAGGATGTATTTGAAGTCGAATCGCTCAATGGAAAGATCGTGTTGCGGGGAAGCACCGGCGTCAGCATCGCGTCCGCGTTTAACTACTATCTCAAGGAGTTCTGCCACTGCCAGATCTCCTGGTGCGGCGACCAACTCAATCCGCCCGCGGTTCTGCCGCCGGTTCCGGCCAAGGTCCGCGTCGTCTGCCCGCACCGCTACCGCGTCATGTTCAACTATTGCACGCTCAGCTACTCCGCTGCCTGGTGGGATTGGGAGCGATGGCAGCGCGAACTGGATTTCCTCGCCATGAACGGCATCAATACTCCGCTTGGCATGATCGGACTCGAAGGCGTTTGGTATAACACCTTGCTCAAACATGGCTTCACCGATGACGAGGCGCGTTCCTTTCTCGTCGGCCCGGGCTTCTTCGCGTGGCAATGGATGACCAATATCGAAGGCCACGGCGGCCCGCTGCCAAAACATTGGATCGACGAGCGCGTCAAGCTCGGCCAGCGGTGGATGACCCGTGCTCGCGAACTCGGCATGACTCCCATCCAACAGGGGTTCTCGGGCAATGTCCCGCGCCTCCTCAAACAGAAGCATCCTGAGGCCGCCATCGCGCTCCAACCGTCGTGGTGCGGTTTTCACGGCTCCGCCCAACTGGATCCCACCGATCCGTTGTTCAAAACCCTCGGCCGGACCTTCATGGAGGAGAACATCAAACTCTTCGGCAACGGCCACTTGTGGGCTGCGGATCCATTCCATGAAAGCGAGCCGCCCAAGCCCGGCGCTGAATACCTCGATGCCGTCGGCAAATCCATCCATGGCTTGATGAAAGCGGTGGACCCGCGGGCGGTCTGGGCCATGCAGGCGTGGTCGATCCGCAAGGAGATCGCCTGCGCTGTGCCGAAAGGTGAATTGTTAGTTTTGGATCTCGGCGGCGGCCGCAACGACTTCTGGGGGCATAGTTTCGTCAAAGGCCAGCTCCATAACTTCGGTGGTCGCATCAACCTGCACGGCGACCTGCGCAATGTCGCTGGAAACCCGTTCGCTGCCACCGCGAAAAACAACCCGCAATGCCTCGGCATGGGCGTGTTCCCCGAAGCCATCATGCAAAACCCGGTCTTCTATGACTGCGTTTATGACATGATCTGGCGGGACGCGCCGGCCAACATGGATGCCTGGCTCAGGGACTACGCCACCCGCCGCTACGGCGCGGCATCGGACAAGGCCGACGCAGCCTGGCAGATCCTGCTCAACGACGGACCCTACAAACGCGGCACCAGCGGCGTGGAATCCAGCTCGATGATCGCCGCCCGGCCGGCGTTGTTCGCCAAGAAGTCCGGACCCAACGACGGCTTCCGGATTCCCTATCCGCCGCTCAAGCTGCTGGAAGCGGCAAACCTCCTGCTCGCGGATGCCGGCAAGCTCGGCGCCTCCCAGGGTTATCAATATGATGTCGCGGATCTCACCCGCCAGATTCTTTCCAACTACGCGCAGGTGCTTCATCAGGAAATCCGCCTGGCCTATCTGACCAAGGATAAGGCGGCGTTCGCCGCCAAAACCGCCGCCTTTCACCAACTGCTGGCCGATGTCGACACACTGCTTGCCAGCCGCACGGAATTCCTGTTTGGCAAGGTGCTGGCCGATGCCCGCGCGCTCGGTGCGACACCCGCCGAGGCCGAGCAATACGCGTGGAACGCCGCCATGCAGGTCACCATTTGGGGGCCCGCCACCGACAAGGCGGGCGAGGATATCCATATCTTCGACTATTCCTGGCGCGAGTGGTCCGGCCTCATCCGGGAATACTATCTGCCCCGCTGGCGGAAGTTTCACGCCATGCTCGCCAAATCCATCGACAAGGGCGACTACCGCGATCCGGCCGAGCAGGTTTACGGGCGCGAAACGCTGCGGGCGAATCCGTTCTATTCGGAGTTGGCGGATTGGGAGATCGCCTTCACCCGCAATCCGCCGAAAACACTAAGGTCAAAACCCGTGGGTGACTCGATCACATTGGCCAAACAATTGATCGCAAGATACCGCCCGGTTCTCGAAGCCACCTATGCTCCGGAAACACAACAGACCCTCGCGGCCGCTCTTGCCGATGCGGCATCCCCACTGCCCGCCGGAGCCATCCGGATCGGCCAATGGAAGTCGCATGAAATCACCACCGCCGGCAGGGAAATCACCCTCGATCTCACCAAAGCCATCAAGGACGACGGCGACTATGAAGTCACCTTCACCTATCAGTCCGGCGGCCAGCGGCTCGAGATCGAATGGGTCGCCCTAACCTGCAACGGCAACGAGATCATGCGCGACACCCACGAGGCCTGGGCGGGCGAGCCGTCGAAAAACAACACCTATCAGATCAAGACCGGGCCGATGGTTTTCAACGGCAGGTATGAAATCTGCGCGAAAGTGAAAACCGCCGGCGGGAATGATTCCAACGGCATCATCACCCTGCGGAAAACGTCCCCGTGAACCTCATGATCCCACGAACCCGGTCTATCCATCGCGAAGCGTGCCCGGAGGGACACCAAGATAGCGCCGGCAGACGGTCGAAAAATACTGGGAGCTGGAAAATCCAAGATCGAATGCCACGGTCGTGACGGACAGATCGGGATCGGCGCGCAGGCGCCGGGCCGCGTGCTCCACCTTGAGCCGCAGCCAATGGTCCTTCGGGCTGGTGCCGGTCTCCCGTTTGAAATGCACATGAAACGCGGCGGCGGACAAACCCGCGATTCGCGCCAGTTCCTCCGCGCTGGCGTTTTCCGCCGGGTTTTCCTCCATCCAGCGCAGCACCCGCCCGATGCGGATCCGGTTGGCCCGGGCGGACTGGTCCTCGTTGCGCCGGGCCAGGCCGTCGGCGGAACCGAGGACCAGGCCGGCCACCAGATTGCGGATCGTCTCGCACGCCAGCTTCTCGTCGCGCCGGGGCCATCACTGGAAGGCGGACTCGATCATGGCCGGAGCGCTTTTCGGCATCGGGCCGACCATGGATGCGCCGGGATCGGTCAGGAGCGAGTAGATCTCGCGGATGCTTTCCGGGCTCATGCCGAGCGCCGGACCGCGCGGCAGCGGTTGGAGGTTGAGGATGATCCAGGCCATGGTGCCCTTTTGCTCGGGCCACGGACCGGTGCCATAGCGCTGGCCCGGAAGAATGCGGATCATCTCGCCGCCGCGAATCACCGTCTCGCGGCCGTCCACCACCAACTTCTGCTGGCCGGATAGCACGAACTGCAGCACCAGCCAGCGTTCATGGCATTGCTCCGCAAGAGGAGCCGACGCGTGCAGGTAGTGGAATTTCCCGAGCGCCAGGGCGTGTTTCATCCCGATCAACCGCAAGTCCAGAATCTGTCGTTCCGGAGTGTTGACCGTATCAATCCATTTGGGCTCCTTTTGGCTCATGCGCCGCACCGGACCTTCCGGCGGACAAAGCATAGCACACGGATCCCGGATTGTGTTCGATTTTCTATGAAAGACGAAATCAAACGCCATCGGCGGCAGGACGGTGGTAGTTTCCGGCCGTTCCGTCCATCGGCGGCTCCACATGCCATCCATCCGCATGATCACAAACCACAAGCAATCTATGAAAGTCACTTCCTTCCTGCCTCTTCTCACCACGAGCGCCCTCATGATGGCGGGGACCTCCCTCGCCGCCACGGTCAGCGTCGATGTCTCCGGCGGGACCTACACCGGCACGGGCGTGCTAGACACCACCACGCACACATGGTTGTCGAAACCAACCAGCGGAAACACCTTCACCCTCGACAGCCAGACCGTTGGCATCATCTACGGCGGTTTCAGCTCGGGCAACATCGATGCCACCATTGATTTGTTTGACGACTACAAGCACAACAGTGCCGGCTCGGCCGTCGGCTTCGTGCTGACAGGTCTGGATATGACCAAGACCTACGACATCGTGCTTTATGGCGCGCAGAACTTCGGGGGTGGACGCGGCGCCAGTTTTGATCTGGTCGAAGGAACCTACTCCGGCGCGGATCCGCAAACCACCAGCGGCGACCAACAATCGTCATTCGTCGCCGGTGTCAACTATGTGCTGTTCAGTGGCATCGCCCCGACCAATTCCTCGGGCGACCAGCGGATCCGCTTCCTCGTCGGCAACGGACCCGACGGCATCGGGATCTTCAACGGCTTCGAGATCCGCTCAGTCCCGGAACCTGGCGCGATACTGCTCTGCGGCCTAGGTGGACTGTTCGTGCTGCGCCGCCGCCGGCCCTAACACAATTTCCGGAGTTATTGGTTTTTCTTCGGAATCCAAGGGGCCGCCGACTGGAGGGTCGGCGGCCCCGCTTTTTTGCATATTCAACATGAGTTCGCGTGTTATGTCATGGGATGACGGCACGGGCGCGTTTGTTCAATTTCCGATTGCGGAGAATATCGAACGCGGCGCGGGGGGCGGCGATGATAGGTTCCGCGCGTATGAAAAACAAATTCGCATTACTCACCGCCTTGTTCGGCATCCTCCTGGCGGTTCCCGCGCACAGCGGCGTCGTGGGAGTCGATGTCAATGGGACGGCCACCTCCGCCGGAGTGCTTGATCCGTCATCGCGCACATGGAAGGCGGTCGGCACCTCGTTCGCCTTGGATAGCATGACGGTCGGCACCTCGGTTTCCGGCGGCACCTACGGCTCCTATGGCAGTCCCGGTATCCCGATCTTCGCCAACTACCTATACAGCGTAGGCGGAACCATCACCGTGACCCTAACGGGCCTTGATGATTCGCAGACCTACAACCTGGCGGTCATGATGTCTCAGGCGTTCGGCCCCCGTGGCGGCGCTGCCACCGTGACCACGGCGGGAGCCACCAATCCGCCGGCCGAGAGCACCGACCCAGCCAACCTCTCAACCTTCGCCGAAGGAAACAACTATGTGCTCTTCGAAGGTCTGACCACCGGCACCACACCCGGCCAAATCACCTTCACCGTCGCCAACGGACCCGACGGCATCGGCATTCTGAACGGATTTGAAATCCAGAACATCGACCCGACAGCTCCCGGCATCCGGGTGCCGGATTCGGTGACCGGCTCGTGCCATGGAGAGCCGACCTCGCTCTCCGTCACGATCAACAACACCGCTGGCATCGCCTATCATGTGACCGGCACCTCCTACTCGGGAGTGAGTGCGGCGCAATTCAGCGACACCACCACCACGCCGCTCGAGATTCCGGCAGGCGGCAGCAGTAATGTTTTTGTGGACTTCACCCCGACCACCGGCGGCACGGCAAACGCCACTCTAACGCTGACGACCGACGATCCGAGCGTTCCCAGCGTCGATGTGCCACTATCGGTTGCCGTTCATGATCCGGAGGTGTCGGTCGCCACCAGCCTGGCCTTTGGATCCTTCATCGTCCCGCCGGGGCCCACCCCTTCAACGATCAGTGTGAACAACCTTGGTCTCACCTCGGCGCTCACGCTGAGCAACCCACAGATCACCGGGACCGGCGCGGCAGCGTTCAGCGTCACCAGCCTGCCCGCCTCCATCGACGCTGACAGCAACGACCAGGTCGAAGTGACCTTCAATCCGGCCGGGCCGGGTGTCTATCAGGCCCAGCTTTCGCTCGACACCAACGACACCTTCAACCCGACGGTGACGATCAACCTCAGCGGCATGGTGTATGGTGGCGGCACGCCGAAGATGCAGTGGGGTTTCGACTTCACCACCGGCACGGTCCAGTCCAACGGAGCCACGGTGACCGACGACACGGGCAGCGGCAACTCCGGCAAGCTCCTCGCCCCCGGGAGCGGGACCGGCGGCACCTACACCTCTGACATTCCCACGGCAGGAACCGCGGTGGGCCAGGCGAAAAATGTCACCGGGGTCGGTTCGCTCGATGTCACCGGGCCGGGCGGTGTTTGCACCGGCACCGGCGCATACAGCGGTGAGTCCCTCAATGGGTTGTCGGCGGCCGCAGTCGATGCGGCTGGCGGTCTCACTTATGAAATCTGGGTCAAAAATGCCAGCTCCACCCTTCGCGGCAATCTGATCGGCCTCGGGGCCACGCACGGCATCGGAGTCCGCCCCAATGTGGGTATCGGGTTCTACTATGGTGACAACAATGAATTCCTGGCACCCGCAACGCCGATCGACACCACCGAATGGACGCATGTCGCTGCGGTGATGGCCGTCAAGCCGGGCACTGGCGCGAAGCAATTCAGCAAGATCACGCTCTATGTGAATGGCCGCCGAGTGGCGGAAGACGCGGACGGCCGGACCTTCCCCTGGTTCCTGGAACGCGGCGCCGCCATCGGCATTCATCCCGTGCTGGGCGTCGGCGTCGATGATGCCGAAGGCCTGCTCTACGAACCGAGGATCTCGGCCGGCACCCTCACGCCCGCCGAGTTCACGGTCGTGACTCCTCCCGCGGGAATCTTCGCGACGGATGAAGTCGCCGGCAGCACCGACGACAGCACCGTCAGTCTAACCATCGAGGTCGAGAACACCGCCGGCAGCGGGCGCACGCTGACCGAGCCGACTTTCTCGGGTCCCGGTGCGGCGTTTTTCACGGTGGCAAACTTCCCGGCCACCCTGACTCCCGGTGAGCGGAGTTCGATTCTGGTCGATTTCGATGCCAACGCATCCGGACCAGGCATCTTCACCGCCACCATGACCATTCACTCGGACGATCCCAACCGCCCGGCATACGAGGTGACCCTGACGGTGGAGGTTATCGGCGCTTACAGCTCCTGGGCGGACCAGTGGGTCGAAGGGCAGGCGGCCAATCTCGACTTCGACAACGATGGCGTCGCCAACGGCGTCGAATACTTCATGGGCAACACCACGCCCGGCTTCACCGCCAATCCGCCGATCAGTTCCGACCGCATGATTTCCTGGCCGAAAGGCGCGGACTACTCCGGCGCCTACGGTGCCGATTACCGCTTGGAAACTTCGGCGGATCTTGAAACGTGGACCCAGGTTCCACAGACCAATGTCAGCATCGACGCCGACAGCATCGACTACACCCTGCCACTTGACGGAACGAGGAACTTCGTCAGACTGGTGGTGACAGGGCCGTAACTGCGCCGCACCGGATCACGCGACCGGCGGCCTCCGTGCCCGCGGTGGCCGCCCATTCGCAATCCCACCTTTCCGCCACTCTCATCATGAAACAGAATTCATCCAACGCTCTCCGGATCCGGAAAGTCGGCAACTGGCGTCCCCTCCGGACGACCCTTGTCAGGCGCTGCGGTTCGCAGCGTTGGTCTGCAACCATCCGTCTATCATTGCTATCCCTGCTACTGTTCCAACCGGTCCTCGCGGGCGACCCGGCGGATCACACGCCACGCCGCGCGGAAGCCGGGTTTCCGATGGTGGACCCGGCACTGGACGATCCGGCCAAGCCGTGGTGCTACTTCACGCATCCGACCTCGTGCATCGGCGTGCCGTGGATGCCGGGGTTGAACATCCAGATCACGCCGGAGGGCAATCTGTTCAACAACTCCGCCGAACTGGCGTTGTTCTGGGGCGCGGAACACAAGCCGCTGGCCTGCCGCCAGCGCCAGTTCCTCGACGGCTGGATTCCTGTGGTGCAGGATTCGTGGCAGGATGGCAGCCTGGCCTACGACTACGAAGTGTTCGGCGCGATCCTGGACGGCTTCGACGAAAAGAACACGCTTCAGTTCGTGGAGCTGACGGTGCGCAACGCCGGCGCGGCACCCGCTCCGGCAGAGGTCATCGGCAGCGTGCGGCATGACGGCGGCAAATACCGCGAGCGCGCGGGAGGCTTCAATCCCAAGTCGAATTACGCATTCACCGACGGATGGTTCTTCCGCGACGGCAAGGCGGTGTGCGGCTACCCGTCGGCGTTCGGCAAGCTGGAAGCCGCGTTGGGGGCGCAGTATGAAAGACCGTTCAGCGGCAAATCCGTCGGAGCTTCCGCCCGGACGGAACTCGGTCTCGCGCACTACACGCGCACGCTCGCGCCCGGCGAGGCGATGACGCTCGTCTTCAAGATGCCTCATTATCCGGTGGATCCGAAGGACACCGCCTATCTGGCCGCCGCCAATGCGGCCGACTACGATGTTTATCGTAACAAAACCATCGCCTTCTGGCGGAACGCGCTCGGCAAGATCAACCGCATCCACACTCCCGGCGAGCCGCTCATCGAGCGGGCGCATCGCGCCACCGCGGTCCATGTCATGTTAGGCACGCACACCGCCGCCGAAGGGCGCACGCAAACGGATGGCCTGCCGTATCCCGATCTGTTCACGCTGGCGCTGTTCGATTACGGGTTGCTCTACGATTCGTTCCAGTTGGACGAGTTTTGCGAGGCGAACTTTCCGCACTGC
This sequence comes from Verrucomicrobiota bacterium, assembly GCA_017301995.1. Classification (GTDB taxonomy): domain Bacteria; phylum Verrucomicrobiota; class Verrucomicrobiia; order Verrucomicrobiales; family Akkermansiaceae; genus Luteolibacter. The sequence goes on from JAFLEH010000006.1 coordinate 35,407, forward strand.
CTCAAGCGGCAGTGCGACGACGGGCTGTTCTGGGATCCGGCGGTGAGCGCGGGGCAGAAAATCCTGACTTCGCACGGCCAGATGATGGCGTTCATGTGCAACCATGTCCTGATGGCGCGCAAGCCGGAGTTGGGTCGCCAGATTCTTCCGGGCATCACCAAGGCCGTCGAACTCATCCGCCGCGACCATGAAACGCAGCCGCACGGACTCATGCGTCCCTCGACCGCCTTCGATGCCGAAATGATCAAGGGCCAATACACGAGCCATAACTACTTTGCTCTAACAGGCCTGCGGTCCGCCATCCGGCTCGCGCGTTTTCTCGGTGAAACGGAACGGGCGGACGCCTGGCTCAAGCTGCACAACAGCTTCGGGGCGGCGTTGCTCAAGGCCGTTCGCGAAAGCGCCGCCCCCGACGGCTATGTGCCCACCGGCCTGTATGGTTTTCTCACGGGTGAGGCCGCGCGCGGCGGTTTCGCGGAATACCGCACCGATCAGGACTGGGAAAATGTCGCGCTGTTGTGGCCCACCGAGCTGGTGGCGCCCGGCGATCCGCTCATCGCCGGCACGCTCAAGCGCCTGCATGAAACGAAATACCGCGAAGGCATCATGACCTACCGCAACGGCCAGCACTTGCACCAGTATGTCACCACGCGTGGCAGCAACCAGCAAACCGCCAACGGCGACGCCCGCCAGGCGCTCATTGACACTTACCACGAACTGCTCCACTCCGGCAGCGCCAACGAGAGCTTCGAGAACATGATCCGCCCCTGGACCGACCGCGATGTCGAGTTCTGTCCGCCGCCGCATGTTTGGGGTTGTGCCAATACCCATACCGCCATCCGCAACCTGTTCATCCTCGAACAAGGCGGCCGCGGCGGACTGGAACCGGAGCAGCGCGACATTCTGCTCTTCAACGCCGTGTCGCCCGCGTGGTTCAAGAACGGCGAGCCGATGGGCATTGAGAAAGCGGCCACCACGTTCGGCATGGTCACCGCGCTGATGACGCCGCGCACCAGCGGCGCGGACGTGATGTTCAAAACCGATTTTCACACGCAGCCGCACAATCTGGTCGTGCGGATTCCGTATTTTGTGAAGCTCAAGTCGTTCGAGACCGACGCGAAGCAGTCGAGGCTCGACGGCGGAGTGATCCGCCTCAGTCCCGATGCGACGAAGCTGTCACTCGAATGGACGCCTGACGCGGACGCGGATAAGTCGACGTTCCAAGACATGTTGCTCGCCTACCGCCGCGAGCCCGGCTTCTGGCCCGGCAAGCGCTCCGAGATGCCCAAGCCGCCCGCAGGGTTTCTCACCGATGCCGAGAAGGCGCGTCCAACCGAGCCGCTCTCCTTCAACCTTGTCCTCGCGGCGTGGAAAGCCGAATACGCCCGCCGCTTCGCCGAGCATGTGAAAGCCGGCGGCCCGGTGAAGGCCTATTCTCCCGTGCCGCTGCAGCCCGAAGCCGAGCGCGCCGCGGTCGCCGCGAAGTTTCTGGAAGCGCGCAGCCTCACCACCGGCAAGCCCGTCACCTGTTCGCCCGGCTCGACGCATCCCGAACTGGCCAACGACGGCGAGATCGGCGACACCGACAGTTTCTGGCAATGCGAGACACCCGGCTCGTGGTGGCAGGTGGACCTCGGCGAGGTGAAGGAGATTTCCACCATCCGCGCGATTCCCTATTACGGCCGGGAGAACCGTCACTATCAATTCATCGTGAAAACTTCCGTGGACGGGCAGAGTTGGAACACATTTCTCGACATGAGCCAGAACACCAGGTTTCTTGGCGTGGCGGGCGCGAGTCACACCGGCCAGCCCACCCCCGTTCGCTACATCCGTGTGGAAATGCTGAAGAATTCCGCGAACCAGTGGATGCAACTGGTGGAAGTGCTGGCGCAATAACCAACGATATGAATGGTCGAGCCTCCCATCTTGCTGCCATGCGCATTCTTGCCTGCCTGGGCGCTGCTTCCACCACGGTGTTTGCCCAAGCCATCCCGAAGTCGCCGGTGCCGGTGCCGCCGAGTCCGCCGAGCCTCCTGCCCGGCCATTCAGCGCCGGCGGTCACGGACATTTGGGTGGTCTTCAAGACCCACTGCGACCTCGGCTTCACCATGTCGGCGGAGGCGGTCTTCAAGAAGTATCGCGAGCCGATGATGGACAGCGCCATCCGCCTCATCGAAGCCGACCGCGCCAAGCCCGCAGCCGAGCGGTTCAAATGGACCATTGCCGGCTGGCCGATGGCCGCCAACATTCTCGGACCGCAACAGGATCCACAGCGCAAGGCGAAGATCGAAGATGCCCTGCGCGAAGGCTCGATCAACGTCCATGCGCTGCCCGCCACCATGCACACCGACGCGTTCGAGGCCGAGGATTATGTGCGTGGTCTTGGCTTTTCGTCGCGCGTCGCCCGCGCCTATGGTCAGCCGCTCCCCATTTCCGGCAAGATGACCGATGTCCCGGCGCACGGCTGGTTCCTGCCCACCTTGCTGCATCACGCGGGCATCAGGTTTCTCCAGCTCGCCGGCAACTACGCCAATCGTTCCCCGCTGGTGCCGATGCTCTTCTGGTGGGAAGGCCCGGACGGCTCCCGCATCCTCTGCAACTACACCGCCAGCAAGGGCACTCCCGATTACGGCTCCAATGTTCTCCCGCCCAAGGACTGGCCGGCGAAGAATTATCTCGCCGTCATCATGACGCACGACAACGAAGGGCCGCCGGCGCCCCAGGAGGTCGCCGCGGTTCGCGAGCAGGCCGCCAAGTTGCCCGGCGTCCGGCTGCATTTCGCCACCATGGACGATTTCGCCAAAGCCGTGCTTGCGGAGAATCCCGACCTGCCGGTGGTTCGTGGCGACATGGTGGACCCGTGGATTCACGGGGTCGCTTCGATGCCGGTGGATTCCAAGCTCGCCCGCAACATCCGTCCGCTCGAACCGGCGCTGGACCTGCTCGACACCGAACTCCGTCTGTGGGGATTGTCTCCATCTCCCGTGTCCGGCGCGTTGGCCGAGGCTTACGAAAACAGTTTGCTCTACGGCGAGCACACCTGGGGCGCCAACACGCCCGGCTGGGGTTTCTTCTCGCACGACGGTAGCAGTCGCGGCACCGAACGTTATCTATACGGCGATCAGTTTCGCCTCGCACGCACGCAGGGATACTACAAGAAATTCGAAGCCAGTTTCGACGACCACCGCGCCTACATCCGCAAGACCGGGGATATTGTGAATGCGGGTCTGGACGAGCGGCTCCGTCTGCTGGCTGAGTCTGTCAACGTCAAGGGCCGCCGCATGGTCGTTTTCAATCCGCTGCCTTGGCCGCGCTCGGGAAGCGTGCAGGTTTCCGGAAAGAAATACTTCGCGGAGAATGTGCCCGCAGGGGGCTACCTCACCTTGAAAGATCCGTCGGACAGGTCGGACATGCCCGACCTGTCCGACAAACCACTTGAAACCGCCCACTTCAAAATCACCTTCGACCTCACCCGCGGCGGCATATCGTCGCTGGTGGAAAAAGCCACCGGCCGTGAACTGGTGGACAAGGCCAGTCCCTACGCCCTTGGACAGTTTTTGCACGAGCGGTTCAGCGAGGCGCAGACGTGGGATTACTATCACCGCTTCTGTGTCATGAACAATGCCGCTTGGGGCACGGTGAAACCGAACATGCCCAAGGATGCACCCTACGCCGCCATCACGCCGCGCGGTTGGACGCTTTCCGCCTCGCGCTCCACCAGCGGCGACACCGTCACTCTAACAACCACCGACGCCGCGGGACTTGCCAAAGGGATTTCCATTGTCTTCACCTTCCCCGCCGACCGTCCTTGCGTGGACACCGAATGGCGCATCACCGACAAAGCCCCCGACACCATCCCTGAAGGCGGCTGGCTCTGTTTCCCGCTCGCCGTGCCGGAGGCGCGCTTCCTTGTGGGTCGCCTGGGCGGTCCCATGGATCTCGCCAAGGACCAGATCGTCGGCGGCAACCGTCATCTCTATGGCGTCAACACCGGTGCCGCCCTCACCGCCCCGGACGGTTCCGGTGTCAGCCTCTGCGCCTTGGATTCACCCTGCCTGAGTTTCGGCGAACCCGGCTTGTGGAAATACACTTTCGATTACCTGCCCAAGCAGCCGGCCGTTTTCGTCAACCTCTACAACAACATGTGGAACTGCAACTTCCCCGATTGGATTGAAGGCTCGTGGAGCAATCGGGTCCGTCTCTGGCCCACCACCAAGGGAACCGATACCGCCGCGAATCTGGCCATCCAATCTTGGGAAGCGCGTGTTCCGCTGCTCGCCGCCGTCGCCGACGGCCCGGCTGGCAAACTTCCAAACACGCGAGCCGGCGTGGGCGTTTCGCGTCCGGGCGTGCTCGTCACTGCGTTTGGGCGGAATCCGGACGATCAAGGAACCCTCCTCCGCGTCTGGGATCAAAGCGGTCAAAGCGGCAAACTCGCCGTAACACTGCCCGGCAAATTCAAAACCGCCACGCCTGTCAACCTGCGCGGCGAAAGAACCGGCGAACCGATTGCCGTCGTCGATGGCAAATTGAATTTCAACCTCGGGGCCTACGCGCCGGCCAGTTACATTTTGGAGGGATCAATATGAATTCACCGACGCCAACCGTCCTGTCAGCCGTGGAAGGCAAGTGGTCGTCATTTGAGCGCGCGCAATAGAATCAAGATGGTGAGCATCACGAACCAACCCATAACCGTCACCGCCGATATCGGCGGCACCTGGATCAAGCTCGCCCGCTTTGCCGGCGACGCATTGAGGCCTGCGGCCACTTTGCGTCTGGCCTACCCTTGCCGGAATGGCCGGGCGGCAGACTTCGCCGCGGACCTGAAGCGCGGCTTGTCGGAATTGTTGGATGGGGCGTCGCCCGCGGGAATCGGCATCAGCACGGCTGGCGTTGTCAATTACGCCGGCAACCGGGTGATCGCCGGGCACGCCTACCTTGATCCCTTGAAATCACCGGACTTACTCCCCGGCCTGCAAGCGGCCTTCGGTTGTCCGGCGGTGCTGATCAACGATGCGGACGCCGCCCTGATCGGCGCGGCGCAGGCGGGGTATTTTACCGGCTCCGGCTGCCACGGGTTGCTCGCGCTGGGCACCGGCTGCGGCTTCGCGCTGTGGAAAAACGGCCAGCGCTGGCGTCCGGACCGGCAACTGCCGCTGCTGGGTGCCCTGCGCACGGCGGGTGGCTCGTTCGACGAGCTGTGCAGTGCTTCCGCCCTCGCCGCCCACGCGGACGGAGCGCGATTGGAACGGGTCTTCACCGACGCGCGCCATCGCGATGTGTTGGATGTTTACCTCGGACACCTCGCCCGCCTGATAGACAACGCCACGCTCATCTACCATTGCGAATCCCTGCTTCTAACCGGCGGGTTGGTGGCTGCCGCATTGGAAGCCGGCTTTGACCTCGCTGCCACGCTCGCGCCGCGCTTGATGCCCGCAACGGACTATCATCGCCCGCCGCTCATCCGCGTCGCCCGCGAAGGCAATGATCTTCCGCTGTTAGGCGTGCGCGCTCTGATCGCCGCCGAAGCCGCCATTGCCCCGGCCCGGCGCCGGCCGGACTTCGCCGTGCTAGCCACCGAAGCGGTGGCGGATTCGGAACTTCGGCTGGAGCGATGCAGCGCCTCCGAATTGATAGAGCACTGCCTGCGCAACGAGAATGCTGTAACGGAAAACTGGAACCGGCAGGCCGCGGCGATGACCACCTGCGCCACGCGCCTGAGCGAGGCGTTTCAGGCGGGCGGACGATTGATTTACCTTGGCTGTGGAACGAGCGGCCGGCTCGCGGCCTTGGATGCGCTGGAGTTGAATTGCACTTTTGGCCTGCCCAAGCACCAGGCCCTGGCGCTCATTGCCGGCGGCGCGGCGGAAGCGGCGGCCAGCATCGAGGAGGATTTCGAGGAGGATGCCAGCGTCGTTCCGGAACTGCTGTTGCTGACACCCGGCCCCAAGGATGTCGTGATCGGGATTTCCGCCAGCGGCAGCGCCTGGTATGTCCGCTCCGGCCTCGCGTTTGCCCGCCGCTCTGGCGCCTTCACCGTCCTCCTCAGCGCCAGCCCGCCACAGGAAGGATTGTGCGATCTCCACATCGGGCTGGATACCGGCGCGGAACTGGTCACCGGCTCCACTCGCATGAAAGCGGGCACGGTCACGAAGAAAATCCTCAACGCGGTTTCCACCACCTCCATGATTCTCTGCGGTAAGGTGACGGGGACGCACATGGTTGACGTGGCTTGCCTCAACGACAAGCTGGTGGAGCGCGCCTGCGGCATCCTGCAAAGCCTGCATGGGTTGCAGCACCCCGAGGCGCTCGACTTGTTGCGCAAGCACAACATGCGGCTCTCCCACGCTATGCAAACTCTCACCCACATGCCCAAATGAAGACGCCAGCCCTCCTTGTTTTCCTCGGCGCCCTGTGGGTTGCGCCCTTGACCTTCGCCGCCGGCATCACCGACGCGGGGTTCCCGATGGTGGATCCCAAGCTCGACGATCCTAACAAGCCGTGGTGCTACTTCACCCATCCGGTCACCTGTATCGGCATGCCGTGGCAGCCGGACCCGATCGGAATCCAGGTGACGCCCGAGGGGAATATCTATACCGGCCGCGCCGAGTTCTGTTTGTTCTGGGGCGATCAGGGCAAGCCGCTCGCCAGCCGCCAGCGCCGGTTTCTCGATGGTTACATTCCGGTCGTTTCGGACACCTGGAGCGACGGCGCGATCCGTTACGACTACGAGGTGTTCGGTGCCACGCTGCCCGGTGATCCTAACAATACGAACACCGCCATCTTCGTCAAGCTAACACTCCGCAACACCGGAACCCAACCCGCCACCGCCCAAACCGCCGCCGCCTTCCGGCAGAGCGGCGTGGTCCGCCGCGAACGCGACGGCGGTTTTGATCCCAACTGGAGATATGCCGTCAGGGACCACCAACTCTGGCGCGGCGCCAACCCGGACAAGCTCGAACTGGTCGGCATCTATCCGCCGCCCGCCCGCTGGGAAGCCGTCAACGGCACGCCTTATGAAAAGCCCTTTGCCGGCGGCGAATTTGGTGTTGTCCCGCGCACCGAGGTGGGCATCGCCCGCTACGACAAGACTCTCGCTCCCGGTGAAACGATGTCGCTGGTGTTCAAATTCCCCCGCGTGCCCACCGCCGATGCCAAGTACCTCGCGGATCTGGCCGCCGCCGACTACGCCGCCTGCCGCCGGCAGGTCGTGGATTATTGGAGAAATGCCGTCACGCGCTTCAGCGTCATCCACACGCCCGGCGAGCCGCTCATTGAGGAGTCGCACCGCGCCACCGCCGTCCATGTCATGCTCGCCACCCGCACCTACGGCAGCGGCAAAACCCAGACCGATGGCCTGCCCTATCCCGACCTCTTTCTAACAACCGGTTACGATTACGCCGCCCTTTATGAGAGTTTCGGCCTGCCGGATTTCCTCCGTGCCAATTTCCCGCAATTCACCGCGCGCCAGCAAGCGGACGGGTTGTTCGTGGACACCGCGCTGAGCCACGGCCAGAAGATCTTCTGCGGCCACGGCCAGCCGCTGCACGCCATCGCCAACCACATCGTGCTGAGCCGCGACGCCGCTCTCGGCAAACAGTATTTTCCCGCCATCAGGAAGGGCGTCGAGTGCATCATCAACGACAGCAGGACCCAGCCGCACGGCCTGATGCGCGCGTCGATCCCCTATGATAATGAAATGATCAAGGGCCAATATACATGTCACAACTACTGGTCGCTCATCGCGCTGCGCTCCGCCATCCGCATGGCGCGGTTTCTCGGCGAGGACGCCGCCGCCGCCGCATGGCTCCAGTTCCACGACGACTACGAAGCGCTCGTGCTCAAGGCCGTGCGCGACAGCGCCGCGCCCGACGGCTATGTGCCCACCGGGCTCTACGGCTTCATCACCGGCGAGGCGGCGCGCGGAGGATTCGCCGAGTTCCGCACCGACCAGGATTGGGAAAACGAAATGTTGTTGTGGCCCACCGAGTTGGTGCAGCCCGGCGATCCGCTCGTCGCCGGCACGCTCAAGCGCCTGCGCGAAACCAAATACCGCGAAGGCATCATGACCTACCGCAACGGCCAGCACCTCCACCAATACATGACCTCCCGCGCGGCCAACCAGTTCCTCCTCAACGGCCAGCCCAAGGAGGCGCTCATCGATACCTATCACGCGCTGCTCCACTCGGGCGCCGCTTCGGAGAGCTTTGAAAACATGATCCGTCCGTGGACCGACCGCGATGTCGAGTTCTGCCCGCCTCCCCATGCCTGGGGCTGCTCGACCTACAACGGACTCGTTAGAAACCTGTTCGTCATGGAGCTGGGCGGCCGCGGCGGCCTGCTGCCCGGAGAACGCGACCTCCTGCTTCTCAACGCCGTCTCGCCGGCCTGGCTCAAACCGGGCGAAGCCCTCGGCATTGAAGACGCGCCGACCTCGTTCGGCCTCGTCACCGCCATGATGACGCCGCGTGCCGGCGGCGCGGATGTTTCCCTCAAGACGAAGTTCCACATCCAGCCGCGCAGCCTATCCGTGCGCATCCCGTATTTCGTCACGCTCAAATCCTTCACCACCAACGCGAAGCGCTCGGAGCGCAAGGGCGACCTCATCCAGCTGAGTCCGGACGCGACCACGCTCGCGCTCGAATGGACGCTCAACCCCGACGCCGACAAGGAACTCGCCCAGTCGCTGCTGCTGCGCCACCGCCGCGAACCGGGCTTCTGGCCCGGGAAGCGCGGCGAGATGCCGCAACCGCCGGCCGGATTTCTAACGGAAGCCGAGCGAGCGCTCCCCACCGTGCCGCTTTCGTTCAAGCTCGTGTTGGACACCTGGAAGGCCGAGTATGCCCGCCGCTTTGCCGAACACATCAAGCTGGGCGGTGCCACCAAGACCTTTCATCCCGTCGCCATGCAGACGCCGGAGGAGCGTGCCCAAGAGGGTGTGATCGTCCGCCCGATCGAAAACCTGGCCGCCGGCAAGCAGGTCACCTGCACTCCGGGATCCACCCATCCCGAGTTCGCCAACGACGGCCGGATCAGCAACGCCGAATTCTGGGAATGCAACACCAAGGACGCCTGGTGGCAGGTGGACCTCGGCAAGGCCACCGAGATCTCCACTCTAACTGTCATCCCGCTCCACAAGGACAACCGCGCGTATCGGTTCGTCGTCAAGACCTCGATGGACGGCGAAAACTGGACCGTTCACATCGACAAGCGCGACAACCAGGAGCCCTTCGGCGCCCGCGGCTGCGAGGAGAAATTCCAAAACACCCCGATGCGCCACATCCGCGTCGAAATGTTCGGCAACACCCTCAACGAGGGCAATCACCTGGTGGAACTCATCGCCCGGTGAGGGACGGAATTCTCGTTTTGAAATCCACCCTTGCGATGGGAATCGAAGGCGGGGTAAGGACTTCGGTCCGCGCGGGTGCGGGACAATATTTTCGATGGGCTTGGAACACGCGTGGATAGCGCTCCGCGCGCACAGCGTGTTGGGCACCGACATCCGCCCCGGCCTGCCGGTTCCCGGCCTACTTTGGCCCCGGGCCACGACTGGATGCCGGACATCGAGTGGGGTGGTTGCGCCGCCACCGGCCTGCAGGAAATGCTGCTGGCCTGCGACGGGAAGAAAATTTTGCTCCTTCCCGCCTGGCCGAAAGACTGGGATGTGGATTTCAACTGCACGCTCCCCAACAGACGACCGTCGAGTGCGAATTGAAGGGCGGCAAGATAGTGAAGCTTAAAATAGAGCCGGAAGCGCGACGCAAGGACTTGCAGGTGGCCGCCGGCTTTGAAACCGGAAGCACCGGCGACTCCGCCCGATTTATTGGAAGCCTTCAGACGGGGCGCAAGGCAACGATCGTCACCCTTGGCACCAGTTTGACCGGCGGCACCTGGCGGTGGGTCAATGTGATGAAAGAATGGCTCGACTCGGAATACCCGGGGCTGGCGACGATCCAAAACCTCGGCGTCGGCGCATCGGCATCCAGCCACCCACCCGGACAGTGCGGACTCGACATGGCCAAGCGCGCCGCCGCGATGAAGCCGGATGTGGTCTTCATTGAGTTTGCCGTGAACGACTCCTATTTGCCCTACAAGATTTCCCCGACCGATTCACAGCGGAATCTGAACATGATGGTGGACACCATCCTCCAGGCGAATCCCAACGCGGAGATCGTGGTGCAAACGACCAACCCGGTGATTGATATGCCGGACGCCGTGAACCGCCATGCCACGAACCGTCCGGACTTGGCCGAATATTACCAGGGCTATCGCGATGTGGCGCGCGCTCGCGGGCTTATCCTGATTGACCACTATCCAAATTGGCATAAACTGCTGGACGCGGGCCGCGACGGGTTTCTCCAGCGCGTGCCGGATGGAATTCACCCACAGGAACCGGGCTACCGCGAAGTTGTTTTGCCGGAACTGAAGCGCGTCCTTCTGGGAAACAGTTGACAGTACGTAGATAGAATAGTCCGGAGCGCCCGCTTTGCACAAATCCACACCCACCATCCCATGAACACGCCCACTCCATCCAGCCGCCAGCGCACATTTGAATTCCTCGCCGGCGGACCCGTTGACCGTCCGCCGTTTCATCCGATCGTCATGCGCTTCGCCGCGCGCCACGCCGGGGTGAAGTATCGGGATTTCTGCCTGAATCCCGCCGACAAATGCCGCGCCATGATCCGGTGCGCCGAGGACTTCGACGCGGACTGGGTCACGGTGATGTCCGATCCCTACGCCGAAGCCGAGGCGTTCGGCATCAAGGTGGAATATCGCGAGGACGATCTGCCGCTGGATCAAGGCCACTTCGCGGACATTGTGGATGTGGATCACCTCGTGCCCTCGTTGGAGCCGTTCGTCCATCTGCTCTCGCCGGGGCAAGTGTTTTCCGGCAAGGCCGATCCGGTGTCCGTGATTCAGAACGGCACTTCGGAGGCGGTGCTGCCGGTGGCACTGGGCGATTTCCGCGAGGCCGGCGGCCGCTGCATTCTATCAGGCGGCTGCGAAATCACGCCGGGCACCGCTCCGGAAAACTTGCGCTCCCTGGCCCGGGCCGCGGCCGAACTCAGATTCACATCGTGATAGCGCACACCCTCGGCTTCGCCGGCGGCAGCGATGCGGCCGAACACACCCAACATCAGCGGGTATGGCCTAGCTCCCGCCCGAAGCTGCGACCCGCGTCCGCCATTCCTTCATTCGGCTCATTTGCCCTGCCAACCTCCCCACAATCCATCAGAAATCAACCATCCGAAAGAGGCACCTTGCGGGTGCCTGACTTGCTCGAAACCTACCCCGGACCATGAAGCCGTTCACCGTCATTCTTGCCTGCACCACTGCGGGCGTCACCTCGGCGCAAACCATCGTCTGCCCGCCGGACGCACCGGCCAGTATGAAGCTGGCGGCGCGGGAGGTGCGGCGCTATGTCTATCTGCGCACGGGCACGCTGCTGGAGATCGCGGCGGATCGGGCGGATCAAACCATCCGCCTTGCGGTGGACGCTGCCCTCGCCCCGCAGCAATGCCGCCTCAAGTCCGCGGGCGCCTCGCTCACCATCTCCGGCGGCAGTGATGTGGCCGTGCTTTACGGCGCGTATGCTTTTGCGGAAAAACTCGGCGTGCGTTTCTATCTTCACGGCGATGTCATCCCCGATGAAAAAATCCCCTTGCGGATTCCTCAGTTCGACGAGACCTGCAAGCCCTTGTTCGAGACACGCGGCATCCAGCCGTTTCATGATTTTCCCGAAGGCCCGGACTGGTGGAGCACGGATGATTACCGGGCCTGTATCGCCCAATTGCCCAAGTTGAAGATGAACTTCATCGGCTTTCACAACTATCCGGGTGAATTGCTGCTCTGGCATGGCGTGGCGGAGGATGTGAACCTGGATGGCACGGTCAAGACCAGCTATCCGTCGATGTGGTTCAGCAATGCCCGCAGCGGTTGGGGTTATGCCGCGCTCAAGACCGGCGACTTTACGGCGGGAGCGGCGGAGTTGTTTCCTGCGGACGACATCCACTCGGAAGTTGTGGGCGGCGACGACCGGCACTTCGACCGCGTGGGCCGGATGCTCGGCACCATCGTGAAAGATGCCCATGCCCGCGGCATCAAGGTGGCTGTCGGAACCGAAACCCCGCTCCAAATCCCCGGGCCCGTCCAGACGCGATTGAAGGAATTGAACAAAGCAGATGCCGCCCGCGAGATATACAAAGGCACTTTCACCTGGCTGATGAGAAACGCGCCGGTTGACTACTGCTGGGCCTGGACGCCCGAAGGCTGGATCTGGAGCGGCAATTCCATGGCCCAATACCAAGCCGTGGAAAAGGACCTGAAAGCAGCGCAAGCCGCACTCGCCGAGTTGGGAAATCCGTTTCCGCTGGGCACCTGCGGCTGGGTTCTCGGCCCGCAGCAAAACCGGGCCGCCTGGAACGAGTTGCTGCCGAAGAACGCCCCCATTGCCAACATCAATCCGCTGGCCGGACACGCGCCGATTGATGCGGGATTCTCCTTGATCAAGGGCCGCCCAAAATGGGCCATCCCGTGGTTTGAGAACGATCCCGACATGATCGCCTGGCAACCGTGGGTCAAGCGGATGCGTTACGACGCGGTGGATGCCCTGCGGCGCGGTTGCACCGGGCTGATGGGTATCCACTGGCGCACCAGGATTCTCGCACCTAACATTTCCGCGCTCGCGCAGGCGGGCTGGGATCAATCGTGGGCACGCCCGGAGCGGTTGCTGAAAATCGTGCGGCGGAATCCCGGCACTTCGGCGACTTTCACAGCTCCCGTGGCGGGCACCGAACAGGACGCGGTTTATCTAACTTTGCGCTACGGCCTGGACAGCTATCCTGTCGAAGTCCCCAACGGCACATATACCGTCACTCTCAAGTTTAACGAGCCCCACTACGATCAACCCGGCAAGCGCGTGTTCGGCGTGAAGGTGCAGGGCCGGAAAGTGGCCGACCACCTCGATGTCTTCGCCAACGTCGGCAAGAACCACGCGTTCGACCTCGCTGTTTCCGGCGTGCGGGTTGAAGACGGCATCGTGGACATCAAGCATCTGACCTTTACCGCGTTTCACCGGCATCTAACCGACTTTGCCGCTCTCATCACTGACGGTGCCCCATCTCCTTCGGATTCGGCGGCCAAACTCTTTGCGGGCATGATCCACGAATTGGAATTTCGTAGGGACATTCTCAATATCGCTATTTGATCGCGGACTTCGGGGAGAGCGGGTTATCCAACCAAGCGTTATTATACAAATTGCCATGCCCCTCATCGCCCTGCTTCCGGATATCCATGCGCACCTCGCCGCTCTGACCGCAGTGGTGGGCGAGGTGGAGCGTTTGGGCGCGGAACGGATCGTTTGCTGTGGCGACATCGTGGGTTACGGCATGGAACCCGCCGCCTGCGTGCGGATGCTTCGCGAACGCGGCGCCACATCCGTGCTCGGAAACCACGAGGCCATGATGCTGCTGGCCATGCGCCAGCCGTCACAAGTCCCCTCGCGGGAGGCGTCGCGGAACAACCCGGTGTGGAACGGCATCCACCGGGCGCTGGAGGAACTGGACGAGGGGGAGGTCTCGTGGCTGGCGTCGTTGCCCCGCGTGTTGGAAATACCCGGAGCCATCGTCGCCCATGCGGCGCTGCACGGCGGCGAGGGCTGGCCCTATCTGTTGGATTCGAAACACGCCCGTCTGACGCTCGATCTGATGAAGCGCCAGGGGCATGCCATCGGCTTCTTCGGACACACCCACCGGCAGGAATGGTTTTCTCTGCCAGGGGATCCTGCCAACGAACCAAAGGAAACCAGCGGGTTCCAACTTGAGGACGGGGTGGCCTACGCCGTCACCACGGGATCGGTGGGGAGACCGAGAGGCTCAAACCCCAACCCGACCTGGACGCTGTGGGACAGCGAAAGAAAGGTGTTTGAGTTCAGGTCAGCGGAAGTCCAAGAGCAAGCCCAGCACAATCCTGATAGAAGCGCCTGACACCGGGGTTCTGGTCCGGTCCACGAGTTCGTCGGTCTGCAGTTCACGGATTTTCGGATAGTCCAGATGGCCGAAGCGGAGTTCGACGAGGGCGTCGCCGCGGTAGAGGAGGCCGGCCGAGATCTCGCGGATCCGGTTGGCGCGCTGTTCCCGTTCCACGGATGCCTCTTGCTTGGAAAGGGGGGGCAGATGCTTGAGTTCGGATTTCGCCAGATTGTTGGATAGGATGGCGGGACATTCGCGGAGGATCGTCTCGGGCGGGGCGTCCAGATCGCATTGGTCCGGCGGGATGGTCAGCACCGCGCGCGGTTTCAGGGTGGGGTATTTGCGTTTGATGTCGGCAAGAATCTCTGCGGCGCGGGTTTTGGCGCACGCGAATTCGGCGGCGTTGAGGGTGGTCGGTTGGTTCTTGGACATGCCGCGATCCTGCCACGGATGTGCGACAGGATAAGACGCATGGAGATCCCATCACACGGTGGTCCGTTTTCTCAGGGCAAACCCGGCTCCGTCTAACGGTAGCTGGCGGCCGCGGCCTCCAGATCGGCGCGGATGCGTTTCCTCAGTTGGACCGGTGAGGTGACGGTGACGCGCGGGCCTTGGGAGAGGATCCAGAAAACCAGTTGCCAGGAGTCGGGGACAGTGGCCGTAAGGAGGCATTCGCCGCCGCGCCAGGTGATCCGCTGGTCGCCGCTCAGCGGGGTTTCATCAAGGATTTGGGCGAGTTCGTCATTGATCCGGGCCTTCAGTTTGATCGATTTCTCCGCGCCGAAGGACATGCCTCCTTCGGCCAGAAACCGGTCGAGTGAGAATCCGGACGGGGGTTCGGCCGGTTGGTCCGTGACTTCCGCTCGGACGATCCGCTGCATGGCATAAAGCGCCGGGTGCCCGTGGGCCGACGCCGCCAGCAGATAGGGCCGGATGCCCTGTTGGATGAACGCGATGGGGTCCAGCGTGTGGGACTTCGTCTCATCGGAACCGAAGCGGGTGTATCGGATCACGGTTTTCCGGCGCTCCAGCAATGCCTGATAGATCGCCGCACTGACCCGTTTGTCGGTCGCCGGCGGAAGGAAAGCGGGGCCGGGTGGAATGTAGCGGACGAGATCCCGCCACCGGGCGAGCCGGTTTCCCGGCAGCGAGCGGAGTTTGGACTGCGCCAGTTCGAACCTCCTGGCGAGCGTGCCGAGCAGTCTGGGAGGCGCCACCGCGCGCAGGATGTCCTCCACCAATCCCAGCGCGAAGGCCTCCGCGAAGGTCATTCCGGGAAACTCCCATTTGGCATTGGGCAGCCAGTGCCATCCGTAGGGCTTGGATTTCGTGTTGGAACACAGGGGGAGCACCACGGACAGGTCGGATAGATCCCTTTCCACGGTCCGTTTGGTCACCTCGATGCCGGTATCCGCCATCAGGTGCTCGCGGATGGCGGACACGGTGAGTCCCGGCGGCTCGGATGGCAGGAGCTTGAGGATCTCCCATTGGCGGACGACGGCGGATTCCGAGGAGGCTTTCGGCATATGACAGGGGCTGTTTCGCGGGAGACGGTAGGCATCCGGCGGGTTTTTCTGCAAGGGGGACCGATTTGCGGTTTCCCGGCGGTGGGGGATTAAGCGCCCAAGGAAGATGCTCGGATTCCGTCGATTTACCTCCAAATGGGGCAATCATGGCTGCAAAAACTGCCGGAAAACTGCCGGAAGAGGAAAAAATCCAACAAAAAAAAGGAACCGTTTCCGGTTCCTTAACTCGTTGAAAATCAAGATGGTGGGCAGAGCTGGATTCGAACCAGCGTAGGCGTTAGCCAGCAGATTTACAGGCGGGTCTAAGTGTCTGATTCTCTGTAGGTTACAGCGGCAATATGCGTATTTATGCGGCATTATGCAAGACCTAATTTTGACGAAATTTTCCGATGACGCAGAGTGTTGCAAGATTACGCTCCACGACTGGCGGAAATTGGCGGAAGGGAACAGATTTCGGGTTCAAATTCTGTCGCGGATTCCCCTGCACCGTCTTGGAAAATGCCACGATCATTCTGGTGGCAGGTTTCCGGGATTTTCCACATGAAGTTTACCCTGCGTCTGCCGCGGCGGACTAGGGCGTGTAGGGGCGGCAGGGCATCGGCGTCATGCCGTAGTGGCGGCAGAAGTCCGCCAGTTTCGGGTTCATGGCCGGGTCATACCAATCCGCCTTGATCACCGCCGCCTTGAGGTTGTCGAAATTTTGTTCCCGGCCGCAATATGTGGCCGACCCGTCGCAACAGCTTGATGCTCGTTGAACCTCATCGTGCGGACTTAAGCACTACCCGCACTCCGGCATCCATTTTGACGATAGTGTTGGCAAAATAGATGCCGGGGGCTGCCCGTTTTCCGTGAAGGGTATTGCTTCGATTTCCTGATCTCGTCAAAAATCCTGGCATCCGTGACAGATTTTCGCCACGATTCTGTCGCGCGGACACGAACCCTCCCACGGCCATACACGCTACAAAGATCGCCTTGCTGAACGCGGAGAAAAGCGATAACCTCGATTTCTTTCGCATTATTGGCCTTCTTTACACGCCATTTTCAA
The DNA here is from genome assembly GCA_017301995.1 of Verrucomicrobiota bacterium. Classification (GTDB taxonomy): domain Bacteria; phylum Verrucomicrobiota; class Verrucomicrobiia; order Verrucomicrobiales; family Akkermansiaceae; genus Luteolibacter. The sequence goes on from JAFLEH010000006.1 coordinate 51,948, forward strand.
TCAAACGCTCATCCTATAATCCATGTCCCGCTACCACTTCGGACTCCATCTGGACGGAGCCTCTCCTCCCAGCGCCTATCAGGGACTCCAATCCTCCATTTGCGGTCCCGAAATTTTTCTTACCGCGCTTGAAGCGTCCCTTGGACTGCCACCGTTGGATCAACACCCACTTCAACGCACGCTCGCTTATCGGGACCTGATTGCAGCCACTCTGGCAAAAGAGCCCTTCTACGCCCGCTCTTTCCGCTGCGACCCTCTGGCTACGGCACGCCTCCTCCTCTCATGGCGCGATTCCCTAGCCGAAGCCGGTTGGCACACAGGGCTTGATCATGGCGACGCGCCACCACGTCTTCAGGCTCTTGCGAATCTCGAATCCGCATTCCGCGATACCGGTCTGGCGGACGCCACCCACGCTGGACGCATCGCCGCCATTTTCGCCGCACTCGGATCCGGATCAATGCCCGCCATCGAATCCTTGGTTGTCACCGATCTCCCAGAGACACTCCCACTCTGCTGGCGCAGGCTCTTCGATGCCCTCAATGCCGAATACGACGGACTCATTCCCACCATGGCACTCGCAGACCCCGACACTGTCCTCGGCTCGGTGCAAGCCAGCTTCCTCGGCCAAAATACCAACGCTCCAGGCACCCCGGATTCCCTGCGGATCATCACCGCCTCCACTGCGGAAGCCGCTGCCTATGCCTTGGCATCGCAACTGGCCAATCTGGATCCCGCCACCACAACCCTCATCGCCGACTCAGGCGAGCGGGAAACCCTCAACCGCCATCTTGAGTCCCTCGATCTCCCGCTTCCCACAGCCAAGACGGAAACCGCTGCCGCCCTTTTGGAACTGCCCGCCCTCGTCCTCCGTTGCCGCATCGCCCCGTTGGATCCCCAGGCATGGATTGAGTTTCTCCTCCATCCGATCTCGCCGGTCCCGTCCCGAGTTCGTCACCGTCTCGCGGAAACCATCCACAATCTCCCCGGTCGCGGCCCCCACTGGGAAGAGACTCTGGAAAAATGTGTCACCCTCATTGATGCCGCTGACACCGACACCATCGCCAAGCTGCGACAAGTCTATGCCGACTGGATTGACGTCCCTCTGATTGTTCCGGATGCCCTGACCGGCCCCGCCCTTGCCGACTCACTCACGCCCCTCGGGAAATGGCTCGCCAGTCGTGCAGGGGCCAAGAAATCCGATGATGCCAACGACGCTTCCGAATGGATCATCGCCTCCCGCGCCGTGGCGCAACTGGAATCCCTATTGCGCTCAGAGACCGCCATTACCCGGATAGACGTCAACCGACTCCTGACGGAGTGGCATCAATCCGCATCCGCCACAACACGCTTCCCAGGCCAAGTCGGCTCCGTGACAGCCGTCGCTTCCCCCGACCAGTTGCTGGCTCCCCAAGACAAGATCATCTGGTGGCGTCCCACACCCACCCACACCCGGCACTCCCCATGGACGCGCGCCGAATCCGAGTGGCTCTCCTCACACCACGTCGTCCTTCTCGATGAATCCAAGATCGCACTGGCGGCCGAAACCTCCGCAGCCCGAGCCGTGCTATTCGCTGGCAAGTCCCTGACGATCTATCAAGTCACCCAGTCCGAAGGAGGCCCCACCGGGCAAGCCGGCATCGTGACCCGTCTCCTCTCCCTCTGCGGCCACTCCATTATCGTGCCCGCGCGCGACCTCACCGCCACCGAATCGATCCCTCTACGACCACTCCCATCACTGCGGCGCTGGTGGAATCTCAAAACTCCCGATCTCCTCCCAGCCCGGGAATACGAATCCTTCTCGTCCGTTTCCAAAGTCATTGATGCTCCGGTGGATTGGGTACTGGAGAAACACGCCAAACTCTCCGCCGGATCCATCTCCAGCTTCCGTGCCAGCGACAGCGCGCTTCGCTCCGGCTCCGTTCTGCATGCCGTAGCCGAAGAGCTTTTCAACCACCCCGAAATCAAGTGGCATACCACCAGCGAGTCCGACCTCCACCAGTTCATCGCCGACATCTTTCCCGGACTCCTCGCCTCCCAGGCGGCCCTATATCTCACTCCTGGATTTGAAGCGGCGCGCACTCGTCTCCTTCATTCAGCCCAGCAAAGCCTCTGGCATCTCATCGAGATCCTTCGCGAAGCCGACGTGACCGAGGTCGCCCTGGAACAATCCATCGACGCCGTGCCCTTCATCGGCGGCCAGATTGGTGGCCGCATCGACCTGATCGCCCGCCGCGCTGATGGCAAAACCGCGGTCATCGATCTCAAACTCGGCGGGATAACCAAGCGGCGTGGAGAACTCCAGATCAACCGCCACCTCCAGCTCGCCACCTACGGCCACCTTATGCGCCAGAGCGAGGGCATCGAACCGGCCACCGCCTTCTTTATCCTCTCCAACGGCGGCATCCTCCTCACCCGCAACGAATCGTTTTTCCCGAACACCAGTCCCATCCCGCCGAAGGGCGACAGCCCCGCTTCCGACTGGCAGGCATGCTGGCAGGAGTTCGAGGAAATCTATCAGTGGCGGCGGCGGCAACTCGACCAGGGACGCATCGAGGTTCCCGTGCCCGGCACCGAGGCTGATGAACCGCCGCCAATCGACCGTTGGGCACCTCCCAAGGACGGCAATGCCTACAGTGCCTTCACAAATCTAACTGGCTACCCCTCCAACGCATGAACGCTGCCATCGAATTCACCACCGCCAGCGCCGGTTCCGGAAAAACCTTCCGCCTTGTCGAGATCGCCGCAAAGGCGATTGAGGACGGCAGCGCCCGCCCCCAAGGCATCGTCGCCACCACCTTCACCGTCGCCGCCGCCAACGAACTCCGCGAGCGCCTCGCCGCGAAGTTTTATGAAGCCGGTCGCTATCAGGATGCCGTCCTGCTCGGCTCCGGCATGATCGGCACGGTCCACGGTATCTGTCTCGAACTTCTCAGCCGCTTCTCGCTTGAGGCAGGGCTTTCTCCCGAGGTCACCATCCTCGACGACACCCAGTCACAGATTCTCCTCTCCCGCGCCTTCGACACCATCCTTTCCGGGGACGAGGAAAACGAACTCTATCAGCTCTCCACTCGGCTGGCTCAGATCGACCCGCGAACCAATACCCATCACTTCCGCACAGCCATCCCGAAAATCGTCGCCGACGCTCGCGGCAATGACATCGATCCCTTGGCGCTTCCTGCGATGGGAGCCGCCAGTTGGGAGGAGATGAAGGCAGCCCTGCCTGCTCCCACCAGTGAGGACCTGAACGCCGCCCTCGCCGCCGCCATCAAGGGTGCACTTCAGGAAATCGATCCCGGCTCCACCGTCGGAGTCGTACAAACCTACCGTCAAATCCTGCTGGATAGCGCTCGGTCGCTCAAGGATGGGAAGCTCGGCTGGGCCGACTGGAACAAGCTCTCCACCGCGAGTCCCGGCTCAAGCAAAGCCAATGCCCACATCGCAACTCCCGTGCAAGAAATCGCCTCACGCCTCGGCGAGCATCCGCGTTTCCATGAGGATCACGAAGCCTACCTCGCTCTGCTCTTCAAGACAGCCAGCCACCTCGCCAATCGATTTGGCCAGCTCAAGCACGAAAGCGGAGCCGCCGACTTCGCCGATCTTGAAAAGGAGGCGCTCGATCTCCTCACTCATTCCGAAGAAGTAAGGTCCATTCTAACCGAGGAAATCGACCTGCTCGTCGTAGATGAGTTCCAGGACACAAGCCCCATCCAACTGGCGCTTTTTTCCCGTCTCGCGGAGTGTGCCAAGCGCGTCGTCTGGGTCGGCGATGTGAAGCAGGCCATCTATGGATTCCGCGGGGCCGATCCCGAACTTATCATCTCCGCCGTCGCAGGTGCGGAAAAGGCCGGCACTCTCGGAAAATCGTGGCGTTCCACCCCGGATCTCGTCCACCTCGTCAACGAACTCTTCGCAAAGCCCTTCGAGGAGCACCTCAACCTACCGCGTGAGGACGTGACTCTAACGCCCCATCGGCAGACGCACCCCGGTGCTTTTCCTTCCATCCGCATCGCCAAGGTCACCTCCGGCGAAATCAAAAGAGACGGGGAACCCAAACGCCTCAAAAACGAACACCGCCACTCCGCCACCGCCGATGCCATTCAGGCATTCCTCACCTCCGGCGAGCAGGTCATCGACAAACCCTCCGTCACCTTGGCCAACCCGACTGGCACGCTCCGCCCCGTCACCCCGCGCGACATCGCCGTCCTCGTCCGCACCGGCGACCACGCCAAGGCTATTGCAAGCGAACTCCGCGCCAGAGGCATTGACGTTTCGCTTTCCACCCCTGGTCTTCTCGCCACTCCCGAGTGCCAGCTCGCCCTTGCCTGTCTCCGCGTCCTCGTCGATCCCCGCGACTCACTCGCCTCCGCTGAAGTCATCGCCCTTGAAGCTCTGCATCCGCCGGAAACATGGCTCAGCGACCGACTAATCTATCTTCAGAAACGTGCCGCTCTCGCCATCGGCGAAACCCTTCCCGATTGGGGCATCAATGGAGCCATTGCTTCACCCAGCATCAAATCCCTCTTATCCGCCCGGGAGCAACACCATCTCACCACCCTGAGTCCGCTCGCGCTCTACGATCTCGCCCACTCGGCGGCCGACGTCCCCCGCCTCACCTCCGCATGGGGTCCCAGCCAGCAACGTGCCGAACAACGTATCGCCAATCTCTCCCGCCTCCGGGAGTTCATCCAGGAATACCAAGACACCGCGCACAGCACCGGAGCCCCCGTCACCCTCAACGGCCTTTTCGGCTGGCTAACAGACCTCGCCGACGACTACGGCACCAACGAAGCTCTCGACAAGGGACCCATCGACCCCGAAATCGATGCCGTCCACATCGGCACCTACCACGGAGCCAAAGGCCTTGAATGGCCCGTCGTTTTCGCCGCCGATCTCGATACCGACACCCGCACCCGCCTTTTCTCCCTGCGCCCTCACAGCGACGCCGAAAAGCTCGATCTCGCCAACCCGCTCGTCGGCCGCGGTCTCCGCCTCTGGATTCATCCCTTTGGCAAAAGCAATGCCGCCCTCCTCGACGATCTCCATGCTTCCCCCATCGGCCTCCGGGCTCAATCCACCGCAATCTCGGAAGACCTGCGACTCCTCTACGTCGGCCTCACCCGTGCCCGTGACACGCTCGTGCTCGTGCATGACCCCGCCACTGTTCCTAGCTGGCTCAACATCGCAAATGCCCAGGATCTCCTCACCACGGAAACTACCCTCACTCTGAGAGAAACCACCATTCCCTGCGCTGTCACCAACCATATCTACGAACCCCTGCTCACGACGCCGGCGGTCAACAGGTCCATTCAAGTTCCAGTCCGTAAACTCACCAGGACGCAACGCCCGCCGCTCATCATCACCCCGTCCTCTCGCGAGCCCATCCCCGGGGCCACCATTGCCGAAACCGTCGAATTTGGCCACGCCCTCAACATACCGGCAAACATCAACGCCCGCGACTATGGCGACGCCATGCACCGCATCATCGCCGTCGAGATCCAAAACCCCAACCACCCTGCCCGCCGGGATCGCGCCGCCCGCCTCCTCGCCCATTGGGAACTCGAAAAACACCTCATCCCCGCACAAGTCCTTGCCACCATCGACACCTATCTCAAATGGATCGAAGAAAAATTCAGTCCAACCCGGCAACTCATCGAAGTCCCCTTCACCCACACCACTGCGGACGGCCAACAAGCTACCGGCTTTATCGACCATCTCATCCTCACTCCCACCGGCCCCGTCATCCTTGACCACAAGATCTTCCCGGGGCCGAAAGCCACGTGGGAAAAAAACGCCCTCTCTTACTCCGGCCAACTCCACCTCTACCAGCAAGTCGTCTCAGCGGCCAATCCCGACCAACCCAGCCCGGAGTGCTGGATTCATCTTGTGAGTTCAGGTGCGGCTGTTCGCGTGACTAGCGACTCGAATCCGTCCAATCTCGTTCCGGCACCTTGAACACCAACCCGAATTTCTCGTAATCATGTCTTCAATCGGCTGGATTGATTTCTCCTCCGAGCACCGGGACAAGGTGCGAACGGTTCTCGACTTCCTCAAGGTGGGCGGAGTGGTGGACGAATTGGGAATCGGTATCGTCCGTGATGCCTTTGCCGACCGACTCTTCCCAGGTCTGTCCACCATTCAAACGAGGGCGAAGTATTTTACCCTCACCGCCTATCTCATCCGAAAGTTCATTGATCGCGGCGGACGAAAGGAGCGACTTGAGAGCTATCTCGCAAACTATGAAAAGATCTATCGCATCAGGATGGTGGAAAACGATCCTGAACGCAAGGAACGCGGGATCATCGGCGGAAGCTTTGGCACATCATCGAAAGAGGATGTTATTCGAAGGCCATCCTCCATTTACTGGAGCGGCATGAGGGCCTACGGTTTCATTTCTCAGGATCTCAGCCTCAGCGAATTTGATTCAGCACTCGCCGATCAAACCAGGAATGGTAGCGGTAGGGCGGTAGCATGGAGCGCCGACGACGACGATGATGGGGGGGATGGCCATGATACCCCGGCGAGGGTTCACATCGCTCCGGCTGATGACTCTTATTGGGAAAATCTGAGCATCCGGCTCACGAAAGAAGAAGCGGAGCTTCTTGATGGACAGATCCGGCTCTGCCAGTCCGACAGTCTCCTCGCACGGATCCTTTCGGACGAAAGTGCGATTGACCAAGTGGTCGGCAACGAGACTGAGCTGGAAGCCCTGTCTTTTACGGAATTCACGGAGCTTCCGTTCCTTCACTCCCCCTCATTTGCCAGCGTAGTAGGCATCGTCGAGCACGCCAAAGACTTCTGGAACATCATGGAAGGCGCCCACATCCGTTACAATGTGATGTTGCAACAAGGTGCCCCTAATTCGGAAAAGAGAATATCGTTTGAAAAGCGATGGACGGAGTGGCTGGAAAGCATTCAGTCATTTCCCGAGCACTGGGACTCTGACTTCATGTGGGCTTTGGTGCCGAGTCAGGGCGGCCGCAGTTATAGCGCGGCGAGGACATTCATCGACGATTGGATCGCTGAAGTCCGGAAGGGGTGTCCTGATCTTGACCGCTGCGACGGGTTGGTCAGACGCCGCGAGATTCAAAACAAAGGATCAAGGGCCAGGCTGTCGCCCTCGAACCATGCCGGGTTTCCTCGGGACTGGTTGGGTCTCGACGGCCTAGATTTCAGACTACCCATCGCAAGAAGGGTTATAGCAGACATTCGTGACGGAAAGAGGGGTGGCAGCCGTGCTTGATTGCCGGGGAGATCGCCTTGACTACGGAAAGCAGTTGGCCCCGCCAACGGGCTTCGAATTTGATCGTGCGGTCGCCGTCACTTATAGCATCGATTTGCAAACCCTGCTTTCCATCCCGATTGCGCTGTATTACTCGCAAACCTTTGAAGGAAATATTTCAGAAGCGAGGGTGGAGCTCCTCGATGCGATTCGTCGTTTTTCCGACAAAGTCGTGGTCTATCACCAAAAAGGGCGATTGCACGTGCCTGAGAAAACAAACTGGCTGTTCGCCTATCTTGAGGAATCTCTGGCGTCGATCCATCCGGACAGTGCGTTCAGCTCTTTCCATCCGAAAATCTGGCTGGTGCGTTACCGATACAAGGATAAGAAAGAGCCGGCGCATTACCGGATGCTCGTGCTCAGTCGGAACCTGACCTTCGATAGAAGCTGGGACGTAGCGGTGAGCTTGGACGGACGTCCCGGCGCTCCGCCTCCAGACCGCAACCAACCCCTAATCGACTTCCTAGGATGGTTGAACAGGCAGCGCCCCTTCGAATGGGCTGCTGATTGGTCTAGGGAACTGGTTTCGGTTTCATTTGATTGCCCGGAACCGTTTCACGCACTCCGGTTTCATCCAATCGGAATTGATGGATACAAAGACAATCCGATGGAAAACGAAGAGGCATACCGAACCTTGGTGATCTCTCCTTTCCTACACGCAAAGGCCGTCCAGACGCTGTCAAAGCAAACTTCCCAACGCTTCGATCTGTTCAGCGAAGCTCACGCACTCCAGAAGATCGATCCCGGAGACTCGAAAAACCTACAACCTTACGCCTTGAAAAACGAGGTGATTGACGGCGAATCCCACGAAGCTGCCGAGGACGGAAACCCCGCAATTCAGAAACAGCATCTGCACGCCAAGGTGTTCATCTTCCAAAAGGCCAACGGACAATGTCATTGGTTCCTTGGATCGGCGAACGCAACGGAAGCGGCATTCCGCAGGAACGTTGAATTCATGGTGGAGTTGCAGACCGAGCACCACAGAGCAAAGCCTGCTAAAATCGTCAGTCAACTGGCGGGTCCGGACGGACCGGAGCCATTCGAAGCCTTCGTGCCCGTTAACATTGAAACCGATAAACGCACCGAGCAACTTGAAGTCGAACTCCGCCGCTTCGAGCATGCGTTGCTCGGATGCCCGATGAGCGGGATCATTACCGCGAGGGCGGAACCCGAGGCATACGATCTTGAGATTGAGTTTGAAGTGCCGGACTTCCCCAAGAGTCTTGGCCTGAGCGTAGGGATCAGACCGTTCGGAATCGAAGTCCCGTTGGAGGAGTTGGCACCGGCCTCCTGGCAAACATTGCGGTTTGCCGGCATAGGTGAAGTTCATCTGAGCCGGTTTGTGGAGTTCGGAATTCAAGCGAAGGATCTCCCGCCCCGTCGTTTCCTGGTCAAGATCCCGATTCAAGGATTACCTAGGGAACGCTTGGACCGAATCTTTCGCCGCATCATCGATAGCGAGGACAAGTTTTTCCAATACTTGCGGCTGTTGCTGTCAGTGGAACTGACGAAGTCTGACTTGATCCGTGTGAGTAAGACTCAAGAACGGAAAGATTCGCTAGACATCGTCACGCTTTTTGATGCCCCTCTCTATGAGCAACTCCTGGTCGCGGCATCGCGGTATCCGTCGAAACTTTTGGAAGTAGACCGGGTCGTGCAGGTTCTTAGCCGAGACGCTCCCGAAGTGATCCCCGGTGGATTCCTGGCATTTTGGGAGGCATTCCGTCCCTTCGCGCACTCAAAGAAAGCACCATGAAACCAGCCGAAGCACTCAAGCATCTGGACAGCGCGGAAGCCTCACTCAAGGACTTCCAGCGCTCTACGGTCGACGTAGTCTGCAACGGACTCTACCGCGATGGGCTGCGCTCGATGCTGATTGCCGACGAAGTCGGCTTGGGGAAGACGGTCGTCGCCAAGGGTGTGATCGCTCGAACGATCAGGGAGCGCATACAGGGAGGTGTTTCTGGTCCTCTGAAAGTTACCTACATTTGTTCAAACCAGGTCATCGGTCGGGAAAATATCAGAAAACTTCAACTCTTTCCGGACGCGGATTCCGATGCGGAATCCATTTCTCGGATAAGTAGTTTGGGTTTGAATATCAGCAATGGGTCTCGCAAGGGGGCAAAAAAATACCTACGACTAAGCACTCTAACTCCCGCGACCTCCTTTCAAGTCAGCAATTCCACCGGAATCGCACAAGAGCGCGCTCTCATCTTCCGCCTCCTGACAGAGGACCGGAAACTGAATGCGGAATGCAGAGGCTTGAGGTGGCTCCTGATCGCTGGAGTCGGCAGTATTGACCGATTCAAACAAATCATCGATTGGGTCCCTCCGGAGCAGGTCCGGAAAGGGCTGGCCAAAAAATTCCTCAAAGGCATCAAGCGGACAACTCTGGATCCCGACCTTTGCAAGTCTGTGGGTATTCGTCGAGGAAGCAAACTATACCGCGCCGTCATGGTGATGGCTGGAAAACTGCAGGGCAAAACTCATCAGAATGTTCGCCATGAGCTGACCCTCCGCTTGAGAAAGCAGCTGATCGATTGCTGCCTCGACTACGTGGAAGCCGACCTGTTCATTCTCGACGAGTTTCAGCGTTTCGAAGACTTGATCAGTGACGATCCAGAAAATGAGCAGGCCATGATCGCCGCACGGATATTCAGGCATCCCAAATCCCGGATACTGCTACTCTCGGCCACGCCGTTCAAGGCGTTTACAACGCGGGCAGACAACGACCGGGGAGATGACCACTACAAAGAGTTCAAGAAGGTCCTGGGCTTCCTCCTGAAGGACAAGCCCGGTGCTCTGGACGAATACGAGGTTCATCGAAACAAGCTTTTCGGCCAGTTGGTTCAACTCAAAAACGGTGCCACCACACTTGATCCCGAGCCGCGTGATCGAATCCAGGAAATCCTCAGGAGCCGCATCTGCCGAACAGAGCGCACCATCGCCGGAGCGGCCGTCAACTCATTGATCAGTGATAGTTGGAAGACCGACACCATGTCTTTCGATGCTGGCGACATCGTGAATTTCACTCTGACGGACGCCATTGCCGCCGAACTGGAAAAAGTTGAACCCGGACACCATGGCGCAGTGGAGTTCTGCAAGTCGGCGCTTTTCCCCCTGTCATTCATGGAGCACTACCAGTTCAAGGCAAAGCTCCTCAAACACAGAAAGACCGAAGCGGTGGCGGAGGCATTGGCTCGTTCAAAGTCCGCGTGGGTCGACACGAAGGCAATCGACTTCTACCGATGGTCGATCTTCGGCAAGAGATACCCTGGCGATCCGGCGCATTCACCATTGCGTTTTCTGGCGGAGAAGGCAATCGGGGAACAAGGTTGCAGGATGCTCTGGGTTCCGCCCAGCCTCCCTTACTATACTCTAAAAGGGGCTTTCAAGAAAGCAGAGGGATTCACCAAGACCCTTGTATTCTCGTCATGGGTGATGGTTCCCCGGATGATATCGACATTACTCTCCTATGAAGTTGAGAAGCGCACAATCGGAGACAAGGCGTCGATCAGGGGAAAGGAGAAAGGCAGTCGCCGCTATTTCCAAGAGCATCGGAATCCCCGGCCTCTGATCACGTTCCGGACACGCTCGCGTCGGGGTGAAGTTGCGAACATGAGCAACTTCACTTTGATCTATCCGAGCCTTGCTCTCGCACGACTGGTTGACCCTGTTGATTGGCTCGGAAAGGACAAAACCCTGAGCGAAGTGGTCAAGGAAGTCACCGGGCGCATCCGCCAAAAACTCACCGAATCAGGCATTCGCGAGTTCGCCGGAACCGGCGACGGATCCGAGCGGTGGTATTGGGCGGCTCCTATCCTTCTGGACCGCGATGATCCACAGGCGCAGCTTTGGATGGATGAAAATTCGTCCGTGTGGTCACGCGAAACTTTCTTCTCCAAGACAGATGAGGCGGCAAGCGGCAAGGAACGACATGCGGAAGAGATGGTCCGTTGCTTCAAAGATCCGCAATCCGCAGGACTTGGGCCGTTCCCCATGATGCTGCCGAGGGTCTTGGCGGAAATCAGTCTGGGATCGCCTGCCATCGTAACGTATCGAACTCTCGCCCGCCTCTTTCCTGACGAAGCTCCGGCGGCACTCATGGTGCATGCCTTTGAAATTGGGAAACGGTTCATTGAATTGTTCAACAAACCGGAATCGATTGCTGCCGTGCGACTCAGTGAAGAGCCTGCTGCCTACTGGCGCGCTGTGATCCGCTACTGTGCCTCAGGATGCCTTCAGTCGGTTTTGGACGAGTACTGCCATCTCCTCAAGGGGCAGAACCTCGACCTGCCAGCGATGGTCGAACAGCTGGTTCAATCCATCAACCTCAACTCCGCACCGCTCAATGTGGACAGCCTCGACACCTTTCTCGGCGATGAATCTCCGAATGAACCCAAAAAGATGCGGTGTCATTACGCCACGGTTTTCGGCAACCAGCACTTCGACCGCGAATCCGGGCAGAATCGTGCCGTCAGCGTTCGCGAGGTCTTCAACTCTCCATTTCGGCCATTCGTTCTAAGCACTACATCAATTGGTCAGGAAGGCCTCGATTTTCACTCCTACTGCCGCCGCATCGTTCATTGGAACCTTCCGGGAAATCCGGTGGATCTCGAACAGCGCGAAGGCCGGATCAACCGCTACAAGGGGCTGGTCATCCGACAGAATCTCGCTCAACGCTATCGGGAACAACTCGCGGCCAACATCCCGGCCGGCGCAGTAGACATATGGGAACGTCTCTTCGCGCTGGCAGAACAGGAGAAGGATGCATCAGGTGATTGTGACTTGGTGCCTTTCTGGCATGTCAATACCGACCGTGTGAAAATCGAGAGGGTGATTCCGCAATTCCCTTTCAGCCGCGACCGACAGCGCCTCGACATGATTCTTAGAACTCTTACCATCTATCGACTCGCATTCGGGCAACCCAGGCAGGCGGAATTGGTGGACCATCTGATCAACCGTGATTTCACTTCCGAGGAATTGGAAGGTAAGCGTGGTCCCAAGCGCCTTGCATAGGGATTTGCTACGGCGGATTCATAGGTGTCATAGTTTCCGCACCTATGACACTTATGAAGTCAGGCGACCTTGCGCACCGGCTTCCCGCTGCGGGCCTTGAGCCAGTTGGCAGGGGTCAGGGTGATGGCATCCTTGGCCAGCATGGCGGGCAGGCGTGTGAGCACGTCCGTGAGGTATTTTTTGGGATTGATGCCCAGGCGGCGGCAGTTTTCCACGATGGTGTAAAGGATGGCGCACTTCTGCCCGGACTCCTCATTGCCCAGGAACAGCCAGTTTTTGGCACCAAGTTTTGTTGGGCGAATCGCGTTTTCCACGCTGTTATTGCAGATTTCCACCCGCCCGTCGCCAAGATAGACCTCCAGGTTGGCCCATTGGTTGATGGCGTAGCGGATGGCTTTTCCGAGCTTGCTTTTGGGCAGGATGGAACCGCGGAGGGCGAGTTTGTCGATGGCATTCTTGAGCCGCCGGTGGATCATGCGACTTTCGGCGGCGCGCACGGCCTCGCGCAGGGCCGGCCCGGCCTTGGTTTCGCGCAAGCGCTTTTCGATGTGGTAGAGGTGGGCGATCTGGCGCAGGATCCAGGCGACGATCCGGGGCGATTGCTCAGTGGCCTCGAAAAACTTCCGCCGCACATGCGAGTGGCAGCCCATGAGTTTGATCCACGCCTTATCCTTTGCCCAGGATGGATAGACGCTGTAACCATCGCACTGGATGATGCGCAGCAGCGGGACGATTTTGGGATCGGCGGATTCCAGTTCGTCTGCCTGGACTTCCTCAAACAGTCCGGTCATGCCTTCGGCGTCACGTCCGTCATGCCAGTGGTAGAACACGCTGCCGCCCGGGATATTGGACGTCCAGAGGTATCCGGTTTGCGCTTTGCCGCTGCCGGGTTGGAGGTAATCGATCGGGGTTTCGTCAATCTGTCGGTAAAGTGCGCGCCAATGTTCGTATTGGATTTCGCGGTAAATGATGGCGAGCCAGTCGGAGGCGAGCAGTGCCCAGTCGCAGAGGGTCTTGCGATGGAGGCTGACTCCCATGCGGGCGAACATTTCCTCCTGCCGGTAGTAAGGCAGGTGGCAGACAAAGCGGTTGTCTACCACTTCGGCGATGAGTCCCGGAGTGGCGATGCAGCGTTCTTGCAGGCAAGGCGGCAGCGGGTTGATGAAGGGCTTGGCGGCGGGATCGCTCTTGCGGACGTACTTGCCGCGCACCAGCTGGACGCGGTAGAACTCGGCGGGCTTGAACCCGAGTTGCTCGCGCACTTCCTCGCCAATGCGCCGGAACGCGTCGGGATTGAGCAGGACTTCGGGCGGGTCGAGTTCCTCGCGAACCACGGGCAGATGGTCCGGGATGCGCGGCGCGCGGGTTCTGTTGGAGGGCTTCCTGTGAGTCGGGATATCAGCCGCCGGTCCTGGGTCTGCGGGATCGGCGGCGGCGGCTTTTTTTGCGAGGTCGCCTCCGAGCATGAATTCGAGCTGGGCGGGATCGAGCTTTTCGCTCGATACGCCAAAGACCCGTCGGGTCAGCGCGTCGATGGTCTGACGCAACACGAGGATCTCGGCGGCCTGGCGCGCGATGACCTCGTCGCGTTGTGCGATTTGGTCAAGCAGGTGTTGTTTTTCGTCGCCGACGCTCATCTACGAGAAACGTAGTAGAAAAAGGCGCACCGGCAAGTCTTTTCTCGCGAAAAGCGGAAATATTTTCTACCGGATTTCATACCACGGGCGCTGGCAGCCGTCGCGCATGTCGATGCCATCCAACAAAAGAGCCAGTGCGGTGGAGTTGAGGCGCAGCTTGCCGTCTTTCACATCGGACGGCTTGGGCCACGAGAAGGTCCCCCGTTCCAATCTTTTTGCCAGAATCCAAATCCCAGTTCCATCCCAGTAGAGGATCTTGAGCAGGGTGCGGCGTTTGTTAGTGAAGGCATAGATGGAACCGCTCTTGGGATCCTCCTGAAGACGGCTGCCCACCGCATCATGGAGCCCGTTGAAGCTGCGGCGCATGTCGCAGGGCTCCACGGCCACGAAGACCTTCAGGCTGCCGGAAAAGCTCAGCATGGACGTGAACTGTGCAGTTTCCGGATCAGGGCGGCGGCAAGATCAACCTGGCCGGGCGAGGAAACGAGCAGTTTCGCGCCGCCGGGAATCCACACTTCCATGGCGCGGTCCGCACCTGCGGCGGTGGAACCGTCAATTTCAGCCGGCACCAGGGACAACAACGCGGGATGCGGAGAGCCAGGCGTGCCGCCCGATCCATCCGTTCTGCCCTTCTTGATCCAGGAAACCAAGGTCTGGTAGTTCACGCCATGCAGCGCGGCGAATCGAGGAGCGCTCAAACCGCTGGCCAGATAGGCATCGACCATGGTCTTCTTCTGGTCCGGCGCGTAGCGCAGGCGGCCCCGCCGGTCGGTTTTCATAATGGATTCATTCATAGCTGTCATAGATCGGCAAACTATGACGCCTATGATAGAGAGCCGCCAGAATCTTCATACGGCGCTATAGACCCCGCTTACATTGGAAGATATCCGCCGTAATTTGATGATCGACCTGTGTCCCATTAGCTACGAAGCGAACCTCCTGTAGTGAATGAAGCCTTAGTGGTCATCGCGAACGTAGTGGCTGACATTGATCACGGCTGTTAGCTAAAGCCCACTCACATCCGGCGGCATAGCGGACGTTGTTGCTGAGAAACTCATTCAAAAGCGGCCTCGAAAGGGTGGCTCAATGAGCAACGAAAAACGCGACGCGTTTGAAGAAATTCTAAAATGTCCCGGGGTTGCAATGCCTCCACTGCGATCTGAGAGAAGACTTCTTCGGACAGGAAATCGTCGAATGAACTTCGGCTATAACGTGAACGCGCTGAAATAACCACACTCTGCAAAGCCGCTGCGACTTCATGCGCGCCGCTAAAACGACTCTTCACGATAGAAGGATCGTCGGCAACTCTGAGGGCAAGCCCGCTGCACTCCGTTCCGATGAAAACACGAGGCATCTCGTTTCTGAGTAGCTTCTCGACAGCGTGTCCTCCGAAATGCCACCAGACTCCATCATGTAATGGCGCGTCATTTTTCGCAAATCCAAGCCCCTTTGCCAAAGCTTCGCCATAACACCGAGTGATCAAAAAGGGAACGGTAGGATATTTTACCGAAAGTGGCCTTGCATCCTGCGGGTTGGGTCGGGAATCGGGGGAGACGATGATCTCTCCGTCACCAGTCCCGATGATCCGCAGCCGTTTGCCACCGACGTTGGTAATGCCGTTTGCAGGGGCAGATGCAACATGCCCGATGATTTCCCCCGAATGACTATCACGAACGGCAAGCAGGGTACCGCCGGATCGAATGTTCGCGTGTAGGCTCGTCGGGAACTCATCGATCTTCTCAACAATTGCTCCATCGAGGTGGAGATTCGAACGAGTTTCCGTCAAGCAGCCGCCATCGATCAGGTCATCCACGATCCATCCGGCGATCTCCCCAGTATCAGAGTCAGGCCACACAGCCTCGGCAAGTTTGATGAGTGACTTGCGGGTGCGCCCCTTCATTCCATTCTGCTTGATGTAGCTCGCAACCTGCTGGGCAAAAACTCCCCAATTTCTGAATCGCTGGCCTCCGTTGAAATCTCCCGCCGCCGCAGAAACCAACATTCCCCCAAGCGCCGCCGCATGCTCGTGGCTTTCGGCAAAGGGAATCACGCGAGTCCTGTCACCTCGACGACCTCCGCGCCCTACACGCTGCAGCAATGCAGGCACATCCGGTGGCGGTCCGATTAGTCCGACGACATCCACATCGCCGATGTCGATTCCTACTTCCAGAGTGGATGTCGCTACAAGCACGGCAAGCCCGCGAGCCTCGCTGAACGCGCTCTCCGCTGCTTTACGGCGTTCCCCGTTCAAACTTCCGTGGTGTGCGCCGACCCAAACATCCACCTCCTTAACGAGGTCACATGCCAGATGTTCGCCAAGCTCGTCACACTTCGCGCGGGAGGGGCTGAAAATCAGAACCTTTCTGCCGTGCCCTTCCCGGAACACCGTGACGAGCTTCCGCACGAGTTTACTCCCCCCAGCTCCAACTGAAATCTGCTGAGCTACGGCCGACGCAGAACTCGCCGCATCGACAGAGCGCCACTGGTCGCCCCTATCAAGGAACAGCAGTTCCCGTGACCCGGAAACAATCAGCGCCTTTGAGCCCTCTCCGAGCATTCGCACCGCCAGCTCATCTGCATTAAAAACGGTAGCACTTGCCCCACAGATCTGGATGGCAGGATCTTTGATCCAACCGCGTTCCACGGCTGTAGCCTTCAGTCGCCTGAGACGCTCCAAAAGGAACAAAACCTGATCGCCACGAGCGGAACAGTCAAACAGATGGGCCTCGTCCACAAAGACTCCCTCAACGTGCGCCAGCAAATGATCCGTTGCCTGGCCGTGGTCACGAGTGAAACGGCTCACCAGCATTGAATCGAACGACTCCGGTGTAGTGACCAGAGCGTCGGGTCTTCGGGATGCATCCGAATGGTCGCTGGTCTGCGCTCCGACACTCCAACCAAATGACGGCAGGGTCTGATCGAGACGTTTGAGGAGGTCTGAGACCAGCGCCCTGGTTGGGGCGACCGCAAGCAGGCGTATGTTCCTCTCAGGTCGCTCGCCTTCACGCACCCTCTTTCTCAAACGCCAAACCAACGGAGCGATCACTGCCTCGGTCTTCCCGGATGCAGTTGCAGAACAGACCAAGATGTTTGCTCCCTCGGCAATTGGGGGTATCGCCAGCAGTTGGACTTCACGCAGAGACGGAAAACGGCCAAAGAATGCGTTCCCAACACTTCCCAGCGTGGCGCGAATCTGAGCCTCGGTAGGATCAGTGTCTGGACGTCCGTTGTTCATTTGAGGGCAGCCAGGTCCAGATGTTCGATAAACTCGCGAATGAACCGCCTGGGTAAACATGAATCATTGATCCGCGTTGCCATTCGAGACCGCAATTCCTCCGCCTTTGCGCTTGCCTCATCGGGTGAAAGCACGATTTCCCCGAAAGCTTCTGCGTAAAGGGCCGCGACATTCTTTCCGAGCTGAACAAAATCCCGCTTCGAGAGATCCCGCAGCGGGACATGCCGAGTGCATTCGTCACCGAGATGCCCCAATATTTCATCAATCGGGTTCTCACCCCAATAGTTGTCACTACTGGGAGTAATGGCGATCCCAATTGAGAGATAAGACCTCTCGTTACTCTTGGCCAGTCCACGAATGGCTTTGTACAACAAGGCTCGCCGGGCCACCGCCGTCTGGCCGAAGCCAGTATTGCCGTAATCAACGTCAGCCTCGTCGAATAATACGACGAGTCCCCGATGCGCACCGACCAAGGTACAGGCTTGCGCCCACTCTCTCAGCATCTTTGTGCACCGAGGTGCCCGCTCATCCACCCGGTTCGCGACGATTGCAGGCAGGGAAGGTGCTCCTTCGCGCTCTCGGTAGCTTGCCAGCATCTGCTTCGCCTGACTGGCCGGAAGAACGCAGGAAAGATAGTCTACCACGATTTCCCATGCATCTGGCTGTTCGGCAATCTCGTGTGGAACCCGATCAAGACAGTCTGCAAGAAAACCAGCACCTCGCCCGCGCAAGCCGTCTACCCGTCGATGTTGTACAAGGTCGCAAAGCCGCTCCGGCAGGGTTTCAAATCCTTGACCATCAGGGAACCGGATTGACTCAGCGAGGTTTGAAAGCAGACTCATGGGCTCCATCAGGCTGATCCCCAAGCCATCCAAGACGACAGACCCAACTGCGCGGAACTGCCTCCGTGCAAGTGACGAGAACAGATTCAACGCATGGGTCTTCCCCTTTCCGAATGGGCTTTCAAAAACCACCACAGCGGGCTTGCCTTCGCCAGAACGGGCGAGAGCCCATTCACAGGCATCCTTGACATCCTGCGCTCCCACGGTGAGTTGATCGATATAGCCCTCCGGGCATTGGCCCAGCCGCAGAGCAAGGATCGCCAAGCGTGCTTTCAGCATCGCTTCCCCTATGGTGCCAACGGTCGCCGCACTCTGGCCGGTCCGTGCGCGTCCTCGTTGCCCGTTACCAATTGTGGGTGCTGCCCCGGTCTCGGGGTCAAGAAGGGCCGCCAACCGGCATCGCTTGCCTCTGATTCCAAGCGTTGGGAACGAGACTTCAACCTCACCGTTGCCGATGAGTTTGGTCACCACGCATGGCCCCAGTGCGGGATGTTGTAGTTCCATTCCGATCATCCATCGTCCTCCGTGTCGTTTTCTTCTTCGTCCTTGATTCCCTGATAAGTTCCTTGGAACGCCTTATTGATGTCGACGGCATCGTAAAGCTGCTCACCCTTCCGGTGCTGTTCGTCAAGAAAGGCACACCAGGTTTTCACGAAAAGCCGGCGGGAATCGACATTCGCGAATACCCGTTCTTCCGCCACCTCCACCAGCGTCTCGACATTCCTTCTCTGCAGGTCCCGGTTGAACTCGTGTCGAAGTGCCAAACTGGCGAGATTGACCAACTTGAGGCCAATGGCCGCCAACAATTTGCGGGGCTCCGAGAGTTGTTCGAGGTTGATCTGGGCAGCGTTGTCGTTGCCTTCATGAAACGGCACGATGACACTGAATCTCTGGTAGAGAGCCGCGTAGTTCGTTTGCATCTGGCCATTGATTTCCGGCACTGCCGCAAAGAGACCGAACACAGGAATGCTGTCGATCCGGTCATCGCTCTGGTCAATCGTGGTCCGAAGGGCCGCTAGCAAGCGCTCCAGCGCTTTTCCTTTTGCCGAAAACATAGTGTCCATCTCGTCCATCAGGAGAACAAGGCCTTTTGCTCCTCCGAATTCCGTGACAAACCTCACCAGCGAGTAGAACATCTCCCGACCGAATGCAGACAGCTGCTTTTGCGCCAGCTTTGCCACTCCCAGTTTCTTCATGTCTTCAGGCCCGGTTTTTCTTTGTCCATCCTGCAGCCATGTAACGGCAACGCGGTAGAGTTGGGGATCTTGCCGATCATTTCGCAGACGGATGGCTTTGGTCATTACATCCAGAAAAACGGTGCTGGGATAGTCCAGCCACTGCAGGTC
Source organism: Verrucomicrobiota bacterium (assembly GCA_017301995.1). Taxonomy (GTDB): domain Bacteria; phylum Verrucomicrobiota; class Verrucomicrobiia; order Verrucomicrobiales; family Akkermansiaceae; genus Luteolibacter. Next base: position 71,306 of record JAFLEH010000006.1, read on the forward strand.
TTCAAGGATGGCGTTGAATGCGGCGTCGGCATTGGGGGCGCTGGATGTCCTGGATGCGATATTGTCCCGAGCCGTCTCGACGATTTTGGCTATTCCTTGGCCATCGACTCCGGGTAGGCGAATCGACTGGGCAATCATCGAATAGAGTCCCATCCAATCATCAAATGAAACTTCGTCTTTCTTGCACTGGATGTAGCAGACCGCGAACCCCTCTTCGAGCGCACGGTGCCGGAATGCATGAAGAAAATGAGTCTTACCTCCCCCATATCCGGCGATCACGAGTTTGAAGTGGGAATTGCCGCGGGAGCCTTCCTCGCCGCCAACGCAGAAGTCGCGCAGGTAGGTGTTCACGAGCCGGTCCTGCCAATCATCGATACCAACCGACCATTCGGGCAAAACTTTGGCAGAGACTTCAGGCGAAGGAGGAGTCCCATTCGAGGACAAAGACCGCCAAGCGGTCATGATTTCATTGTGAGTGGGCATATCGGGTTCAGTTGAGGAGCTTGCTGGAAACATCTTTGACAAATTGACGGATCGAATCGTCCTGGGCCGATCCTGCCATCCTGCCTACCGCCGTTCGGACGATCCGGTGAATGTCGGCATCGGACTTGGAGAGCACCCCGGCTTCCTGGGCGAGTGTGCCAATTTTCTGCCCGAGGGATTCAAAGAAGACCTTCGCCGGGGGGGTCGGGTGCGTCAGTTCGTCCAAGGGTGTCCACACCGCCCGTGGATTTGGCTCCCTGACGTTCCACATCTCCGACTGGTCGGTTCGCTCGATGCGCTGCGCCAGGGCGGGATAGTCCTCGGCGGCGAGTTCAAGGAGATTGTGGGTCACCCCATAGACAATCGCGCAACCCGGCAAACTACCCACCGCAAGGTAGTCGATCAGGTTCCGAAGATTGGCCATGTGCTCCTGGCGCTTTTTTCGCGATTTCCGACGATCAAGCAGGTCCGCGCCGGTTTCATCGAAGAACACGACCACCCCTTTGAATCCGAGCTGAAGGGGAATCGAGAGCAAACTCCGTAGCCATTGTCCTGCGTTGCGCTTGCCCAGCTTGGTGATCGGCCGAGGCAGATTTGGGGTGCGTCGAAACAAATCCCGGAACAGGACCCGATGGGCCTTGTTGCCGACAAGCAGTTCTTTGAGGTCCACCTTGGTCTGCATGGAGACCGACTCATCGTTGAGAAGCCAGTGGTAGGCTCGGCAGAGATTCCTCACCGGGGCCACGACATGGCTGGATGCGCGCAGCTCCCCGAGTTGGTCGCGGTCGAGGCGCTCGATAATCCGGGGCAAGCCGATCACCGATTCTCCATCACACCGCCAGCAAAGGCTTTTCGCGATCGCTTGATAGGTTGCTTCCAGGGATTCGAAAGCCTGCGTCTCCGCATCTCCACTTGTGTAGCAAGTGAGAAACCCCCGGTCTTCGGCGAGTTTGGAGAGCACGCGGAGCATATGGGTCTTTCCACGACCGTTCGCCCCTTCGAGGAATCTCAATTCGCTCCCACCAGCGGCGATGAAGGGAAGAATCTCGTTCGCCCACATTCCGCAGAACCGCTCCAGGCCCACGCTGATCTCCAGCGCCACCTCGGGGTCCGAGATGGTGCCATTGGCAGCCAACTGCATCAAGACGGCTTTCTTCCTGGAGGACATGGTGTGGTTACTCTTGAACCTTTTGGATCCGGAGCATGTGGAGCACTTCCCCCTGCGCTTGCGGTTGATTGAGATTGGGAAGCAGGTAGGATGTCGCCCGCTCGGACATGGCCGGAGTCCGACCTGCAAGTCGCATGTCGCCTTCCCGATTTCCGCCGCCGACGAATGCCGCGAGATCCCAAAGAAACTGATAAAATGGATATTCCGGAAAGTGCTTTGCCGAGCCGCTTTTTGCAAAGTTGCTCTTCGACCAAGCCTGCTCGAAGAGCATTTCGCGGTAGATGGAGGGAATGTCTATGTAGTGATCTCTGGACGGATTCTTGGCATCCGCGTGGGTGATGGCAGCCTTTACGAGACTGAAGAACTTGGCGCGATCCAAGCCCCCCTTTTCCAAACGGGAGCGAGTGGCGAGGATGGTGTCGGCGAGCTTTGGTCCGTCAAGTTCGTCGGACGCGTCTACCTCCACACCGGCAAATTCTATGATCGCGGTCGGTCCCTTGTACCGGACCTTGAAGACATCGACAGTGTCCACCTCCGCCTCGGAACGGAAATGCAAGCCCTTGGCTTTGACCGCTTCCAGCATCTTCTGGCGGCGCTCTGCCAGCAAGCGGACGGTCTCTGCTGTGGAAGTTCCAAGTGCCTCTTGGATGGCGGCGGCAAACTTGTCCCAATCGACACTCCTTGCGGTTTTGAGGGCCTTCTTGAGTTCATCCGCCTGTTGGACGGGGTTCTTGGTCTTGGCTGAAGCAGTAAGTGCGGCGGCAAGAGCTGAAATCTGTTTGGTGATGGAATCGAGGTCGTTCATGATGCGATTGGGAATAATTTATAGCTCGAAGACGGTATCATATCTTACGGTTCAGAACTTGGCATTCTTCTGTTCCTGAAGCCATTCGCGCCCACTTTCGGAGATTTCCCAAATCCCACTCTGGGATTTCTTCATACGGCCGTCTTCGTTGACCATGGTGTTGCGCGCCCACTGAGCGGAGTTCCGCCAACGGATCGATTTGCCGTCGGACGGGAGGACCGCATAGTCGAGAGACTTGAGAATGCCCTTCATCTTCTCGCCGACCCTGTCGAGCACCTCGCGCGTCTTTCCACTACCGCCCATCTCCACAAGCGATTCGAGGATGGCGCGGTAGAATGCGGTGTGTGGGGTGACTTCGCCCTTCTTGCTCTTGCCGAAGAACTTCTTGCTGACAATCTCCTGCACGGTAGGGCTGGCGGAATCCCGAAGATCTTCCAGTTCCTCCCACTCTGCCACGAGCCCTTCCACCTTCTTCTCGAAAGCCAATAATCGCTTGGCGAACTCGATGACGGAGGTGGCGGTGTCGTAGTCACCCTCCTGCATGGCCTTCGCTCCCTCGCTGCGGATGCGCTGCTCCTCCTCGGCAAGAGAATCCCGGAGGAGGACGAGGGCAGTGGAAATGTCGTCTTTGTCGGATGGTTGACTGGTGGTTGTCATTTGGCGGATGGCGATCTGTTGGAAAGCATTTTAATAATTGAAGCATTGCTTATGGAATTGCATGTGCTGATCCATTCGACGCGTCAACTGCGTCAATGATCAGGGTGCGAATGATCGGGTTGTTGAGCTTAGCAATTATTGGAATTAGATTGCTGCGCCCCTCGCTCCAGTGGAGACCATCATCGAAAATGATTCTCAGCAAGTAGTGGAACTCAGGAATAGTTGCGCCTCGCTGGGCAGCCCAGACCAGTTTCGGCGCTGTCTTATGGACATCGAAAAATTCGTCACTTCCACTTTTGTCGCAAATTTGATTGTAGGCCTGCTGCTCTATTGATCGACGGGTAATCGCACAAATCGCCAGTGGGTCACCATCTTCGCCCCTCTTGAACTTTTCATATTCTTGCCTCAGGAACTCTTGAAACTTGCCCGGTTTGCCCCAGCTTGACCGGCAATCCTTAACCAATCCTAGATCAGCAGAAAAATCCACTTCCTGATCATGGTAATGGACGAGGTATTTTGAAATCTTTTCTTTGACGTCGTCGCTTACAGTATCATTACCGCGTGCCCCGATTAGCTTGAGCATGGCTTTGACTGGATTCTGGGCAGTTTTAGCGGAAAGATGAATTACTTTTTGATTTGAAAAGGCATAATTCTGGAAAAAGGCTGGGTTAAGATGTGTGAGAATCAAAAGATAAAGTTCCTTGCCATTCCTTTTGTAATCATTGATTAGCTGGAGCAGATAATATTGCACAACAGTAAGGTTGGCATCGTCGAGGTAATCGAAAACCTCATCAATCACAATGATTGTTCTATTCTTTTGAAGGCAATATCGCGCGATATTGAGAAGCGCGTAAAGAACCAGAACATCTCTCTGGCCATTAGAAATGTGATCAGGTTCCGGCATGGTAAGCACGAGCTTCCCACCCCGCTCATTCAGGCACAAACTTTTCCAGGATTTTGAAAGTGCTGCGGCTCCGTCTTTGATCGACGATTTGAGGGAGTCATATCGAATCCACTCCAGAAAATCCTCAAATTCGGCGGCCTTCTGCCGCTCCAGATCCGCTAGCTGCCATAGTGCTAGAAAGGCATGGGAGTTGCTTAGTTCGCTCACTTCCTCAACGAAGCTGATGGCGGCATCAAAATCGGCATCATTCGTCCTCAAGGAAGCTATTTCAGGTAACACAATTTGGTCCAAGTCCTGATCGCCTCCTTGATAGGTGTTAATAACATTTCGAATCAATTCAATTTTCTTCCAAAGACGCGCCATGGTCAGTCGCTTCAAAAGCTCTGGAAGCTCTCCAGCTCTGAGCGCGAAAACATCGCAAGCGAAGAGTGTCTTTTCCAAATTTTGCAGCAGCCCGCTCCTCGCTCCGAACCGTGATTTCGCCTCAGTTATCTTGTAAGGATTGATTGACTTGCGGATGACAGAACATATTTCCATCGGTGGAATAACTTGCTTCCCTTTAGCTGATGAAAAACTTCCCATGTTCTTCGCATGGGCTTTCACCTCACGCAAATCCGAAATGACGAGGATGTCGAAGACTTTTCGAATCTCGTTGGATCGCACTACTTCTGTTGCTCCTAAAGATCTTGTAATTTCGCCGTCGTCGAAATCAAAGGACAGAGAAGCCTTTTTCGATTCGTCGTGGCAGTAGCGATCCACATCCTTCAATTTGAGTGAAGTTTGGTCAGCGGTGCTTTTAAAGGCTTTGGCAATGGAAGTCTTACCAAAGCCGTTGGGTGCAACCAAAATGTGTGGTCGGTTTTTGCTAATTGGTTCCGGGAGCGTCCAATCGGCAATGCCCCGAACATTCTGAATGCGTATGTTTTCAATCTTCATAATCTATCGGTTGTGGGCGAAGTCTTTTCGTGAAACTTCTATTTCAGGATTAGGAGGTTGCGTGTCATGGCTTTTCGTTCAACTGTTTGATGAGCCATTCCAGTTGCGTGCGGGCGTTGGCGATGACAGCGCGGTAGGAAAGAAAACGGGTTTTCTTGCCGGAGTAGGTGGGTTGGAGCTTCGGGTCAACGCTGCCGCCCACGACAAGGATGTCCAGGTCCACTCCGATGTGGCCCGTAAGCGTGTCCGCATAGGTGACGGCCTGATGTTCGGCATCCCGTCCAACTGGTATTGCAGGGCGCTTGAACTCAATCAGCAGGTGCCGGTTCTCGACGTTGGCAGCTAGGAGGAGATCCGGCCGGTCCGCAGCGTCCTTGTCACGATAGATCTTGTCAGTAAAGTCACGAATGATGGTTTGCAACTGCCGGTTGCTGGACATAAGGCTGTATTCGTTGCCAAAGATCCATAGGTTGTGTTGCAAGGCCGTGTGCATTTGGGCCTCGGTTGTTTTTGGGTCCTTTGCCAGGTCGTCGAGGCCATCGAGGAATGCGCGGCGGCGGTCGGCTTGGTGGGCGATGAAAGCGAGATCGCTGAGGCCGAACTTATCAAGTGCGTCCGCGAAGATAAGGACGTCGGACTTCTCCGCTTCTTCAATCTCCCGGCAAACAGTCCAGTATTCGTCCATTTCGAGGGCGTCGAGGACCAAATTAATCAGGATGGTTATGCGCTCCTCCTTCTCCCCTTCCTGATAGCTGCGGGAAATCAGGCGCTCCAATTTTTCCTCGGCTATAGCCCGACGGTGTTCGGGCACGGCTTCCAACCGCCGCTTCATGGTCTGGGTCCAGCGGCCTTTGGCCAGGGCGACTTCTTTTCCGTGGATTTCGGTGAGGCTGGACTTCACGTCTTCCTGGATGGCTTTGGTGAGCATCTGGAGGCCCTTGTCGCTTTCGATGACATCGCCACCGGATGCCGTGAGTTCGATGGTCTCGCTGCCTACCTTGACCTCGCCCACCACACGGTTGATAAGGCGGTTGCTGAGTTGTTCGTCATGCTCTAATCCCCAGTGGTGGGGTTTGCCGACCGACTTCTCGCCCGAGCGCAATATGAGGCCGGACTTGCGCCCTGGTAGTGGTTTTTCGGTGACGGTCCATGTCGCCTCTGCCTTTGTGCCATCCGGCATCTCGTATTCCTTGGTGAATGTTGTCCCTTGCACGTCGTGCCTCAAGACCGGCTCGCCATTGATCCGGACCTGAAACCCCATTTCCCGGCCGTAGTCATAAGCGACCTGTTCGCGAAGCCTCTCGGGTTGTGGAAAATTCAGCCGCGGGTTCAGTTTGCGAATCGTGATGGCCGTTCCATGCACCTCAGGATCGCAGGGTTCCTCGCTGATGGGAAGATCGACCTCTTCGATGTCCTTCCCTGCGTCAAGAAGGAGTTCCTTGGAAATCACCAAGGTCGTTTTCACACCCTGGGCTCGGGTCACGACCTCAATTTCGTCGCCGATGGTCAGGCCGGAGAATTTGCCGATTCCTCTCCGTCCCTTTACCTTCCGATCCAAATTTGGTGTCCGCTCCCCTTTCCGGCTGAAGCGGGGGCTGGCAATCCTGAGATACTCCTGCCGGACCTCATGATGCTTCATGCCATGGCCGTCATCCTCAATCACCACGGGTTCCTCGCTGAGCACCGTCGGCAGGGTAATCTTGACCACTCGCGCCTCTGCATCCCAAGCGTTGTCCACCAATTCCCGGAGGGCGCGTTCGCTGGAGGTGTAGCTTTCCCCGAGTAGAGCGGAGAGCCGAGGATCAACGGAGAAACGGGCGGTGGACTTCATGCCGGAGATGTTAGATTGTAGGATTCGACAATGAGCGCTCAAATGCGCTTACAAGCCGCAGGGCTTTCTTCAGTTCCGCATCGTAAAGCGGGGATTCGTTCCAGTGGGCGGCCGGGTTCAATACTCGGTCTTTCATCTGAATGATGGCGTCCACCGCTTCCACTGCCTCAAGGTTTCTCCATGCTTCCTGAGACAGGAACTGCTTTAATCTTTTCCTCTGGGCCTTGATGATGTTTTTGGTCGGGAGATCGAGCGTTGCGTCGGTGTCGATGTCTTCATCCGATGCGCATACGAGCTTATCGCGATGAGCCTTGGGAACTCCTTTGATCGCTTGATTGTAAAGCGTCATTGGCAGCTTTTGCATGAGGTGGTTCTTGGCTGCCTTCAAATCCTGGCTCAACGAGTGGAAATCGCCGGGAGCAGAAATCTCACCCATGGCGACACGGCGATACCGTTTGGCGGTTTCTTCGGCAGCCTTCCGAAGCAGCACAGCGGCGGCCTCAAGGTCGTGGCTTTGGATGTAGTCGGCGGCCCGTTGAATCGCGCCTTTCTCGATCTTGTCACGGATGCCGTCCTTGGAATTGCCAAGCAGCGAGCGGAAGCACCATTCGGTGTGGCGATCTCCGATGACACGGCGAAACTCTTCGAAGAAACCGCGGTCGTGGGTGAGAATGATCTTCTGATAACTTTCGAAGTCCGGTCCCAGCAGGATCTCGACCACCTTCATCCGGTTGTCCATGTCGAGACTGACAAGAAGATCGTCGAGAACGAGGAGTTTGAGATCCGACTCGTGGAGGTTCACCATCGAGGCGGCGAACCTGACAGAAAGAGCGAGTTGGGTCAGTTTTGCCTCGTTTAGAAAGCTCTGAGGGCGCTCAATTGCAGTTCCGTCCACTTTGATGCCGAACTCGATCTTTGGTCGCGTGAAACTGAAATCGTGTAGACTGCTCCCGTTCGCGGCAACGTTCTGAGTGACTCCCAGCTTCAGTATAATTTTCGCCTTGTCGCCGCTCGAAAAATGGCGGTCGTAAAATGCTTGGGCCTCTTTGCTGATCCCGTCCACGATGCCAGGAAGAATCGTGGCGAAGGCTTGGGTATTTGCCTTGAATTCATCGTAGGCGTAGGTCCCGCCCAATCCACGGCTAGCATAAGGATTCGGATTCTCATCTTTGATTGCATCCCACATTTGTTTGGGCATGCGGCCACCCCCTCCAGTCGAAACACAAAATGGGAGAATCTCTTTTTCAAAGAGATCCCAAAGATCGAATGAGACTTTGTTGCTGAAATGGGAGAACCCGAAAAAGAAGCGGTAGGTGATGAAGTCGCTGGCGAGATCCCCCTTCAGGATCGCAGGCTGATTGCGGGTGCCGTGGTCCGTGTAACTGATTCTGTAGATTGTGTCGTTCCGGGTAGTGGTGTCGCGGAGAGTGATTGCTATTTCGCCGGGTTTGGAAACTGCGTCCTCGTGAATGTTGAGCAGCCGCTGGTCATCTGACGGATCGAAGTACTTGGCGACACCGGGTGTTGTCTTGGCGGCACTTTGGAGAAAAGTGTAGAGACTCCAATACAAGGAAGACTTCCCCGCACCATTCGCCCCGTAAAGCAGAAGGTGTCTGCCTTCGAGGTTGAGGGTGAACTCCCTGAAAGCTTTGAAGTTGGTGATCTCTATTTTTTGGAGACGGGATTTCATACGCGGCCCTCCTGTTTGATGATGGCGAGGAGGTCGGGGCTGTCGGCGGTGAGGCGGAGGAGGCGGTTGCGGATGGGATGGCTGGGGGCGTTGAGGGTTGCGTGCAGGTGGGTGAGGAAGTCGTGCTGCTTCGCTTCGGTGCCGGCGGGATCGTAGTCGGCGAGATGCGGGGCCACGAGGTTGTGGAAGAGCAGGTCACGATCCGCCATGTGATCGCGGAAGTAGCACTCCATCACGCAGGCGTCGCTCAAATCGGCCAAGAAGTTGGAAATGGATTGCGATTCGGCAGCCGACGCGGCAGCCGACCGCAAACGGCCAAGAACGTCGAGGTTCTTAATAAGCTCGCCTCCGACAATGGGAATCGGAATCGTTTTGAGCTGAGGAGCCTGAAACGGAAGGTACCCGCCGCTCATTCTGAGTCCGTCAAAATATTGCTTGTATGCAAATGCCACGACACTTGAATGGAGAACCAGTGCCAAAGCGTCGATAGTCCACCCGTGTTCGGGGGCAGATACACAATTGCAGTTGAGAGCAGCAAACTCACCGCTGCGGTCGACGAAACCCTCTAGCCGAAGAGCCATTTTCGCGATGAGTATTTTCGGTGTCGAATAGAGTTCGCGCCTGTTCTTCGACAAATGTGGTCCATCTGGCAAGACAGGGCGAATAATTGAATTCTTCTGGTGCCGTATCGCTTGACTGTCCCACTGGTTCGAAAATGGGTCTATGGTGCCCGTATTGAGGGTCTTCCAACCCTTCGATGGAAACGGGCGAAGAGTTCGCCCAAGCTCATCAGCTTCGGCAGCAGTGGTTGTAGCACAAACCCGTGCAATCGCGTCGAGTGTAGTGCAATGATCAAGAAGTGCTTTGAGGACTTTCAAGTTTGGAGACAGCAAGAATCCCCACAGGTTTTCCGTGAGTAGGGTCAAGCTGTCGGAGGTTTGGATTAACTCCAGATAACCCTCCGACTCAAACTGGGAAGCCTTTGTAACTGGCAGACAGAGGCGGATGTCGTAAGCGCCGCTGGGTTTTTGTTTCCGAATGACCGAGATGACTGGATAAACACTAGCCGCTTCAAATATAGGAAGGTGACTGACGTCCGTCAGTGACTGAATTCGTGACGCCTTTGGAAGGTATTCCCGAAGTCCGATCCCGTAGCTTGAGGACAAGTATTTGTTTGGTGTAATGAAAGAAAGAATGCCGTGGTCCTTCAAGAACCGCAGTCCCGCCTCAAAGAAAGGAATGTAAAGATCCCATGTGCCGGACGTAGTGACGTAGCGAAGTTTGATTCGGTCGCGGTATTCTTCCCCTCGGACTTTTTTATGCTCTATCGCTGATTGATAAGGTGGATTACCGGTGACGATGTCGAAGCCGTCCTTCAAGGAACGTCCGAACATCCAGTGAGGATCGAAAAAGTCGGCTGAAGATTGCGGATCAAAGGGATCCCACTCGGCGAGGTGTTTGGCCTTCTTCGAGTTCACGGCTCCAAGGCTGCCAGCCAGCGTATCGGCCAGCTTGTGGCGCAGGACTTTGATCTTCTTTTGCAAGGCCAGTTTCTGGTCGCGGCGCTGGATGGTGAAGTGACTGTGGTAGGCGTCTTCGATTTCCTTTTCGATGGGGGCGATGAGGGACTCGATGAAGAGGTCTTTGTCCGAGATGGGCAGGCCGATGAGGGTGTCGGCGGCGACGAACTTGGTTTCCAAATTCGGCAGGGGGCGGATGCCGTGGTTTTCCTTCTTGTTGCGGTTGGTTTTCTGATCACAGACGAGGGAGATGAAGAAGCGGAGCTTGGTGATCTGGATGGCAATGGGTTGGATGTCCACGCCGTAGAGGCAGTTTTCGATGAGGTAGAGCTTGCGGCCATAGTCGTCGTTGTTGTCGGCGAAAGCGGCTTCCAGTGCCTCGCGCATGGGCGCGGAGTCGAGCTTCGCAAGTTGGGTTTGTTTCCAGCGTTCGTTGTCGGGATCGAGCTTGCCGAGGATATAGACGAGCTTGTGGAGGACGCCCATGGGGAAGGCGCCGGAGCCGCAAGCGGGGTCGAGGATTTTCACCTCGTCAATGGCAGTGATGAGTGCGGCGACTTCGCGGTCTGAGAACGGGTGTTCCTTTTCGGTGTAGGTGAAGAGCAGGTCGAGGCAGGCCTTGGCGTCGTCCTCTTTCATGGCGGCCTTTTCCACGAGGATGCGGCTCAGATGGGCCTTGAGCGATTCGTCCACCATGTAATCTACGATGGGGCGCGGGGTGTAGAATGAGCCGGTTTGTTTGCGGGCGGTGGTTTTCGTCTCCTCGTTGTAGGAAGCGAGGAGGTTTTCGAAGACCTTGCCGAGCAATTCGGGATCGAGTGCGATTTCCTGGTCGATGGGCGTGTTCTCGACAATGGTGAACTTGTAGCGGTTCAGGATGGAGATGAGGCCAGTGACCTTTTCCGCCTTTCGCTTTTTGTCGCCATAGACTTCGGAGAGGTCGGCGGTCTCGCCGGAGTCGAAGAATAGGCGGTCGGGGACATGGGGGCGCTTTTCCTTCCGGCGCGAGAAGCCGTCGAGGTAGAGCTTTTTGTTAGTGACATCCTCAGTGCGGTCGAGGCACTCGAATAGACCGCCGTTGAGGAAGGGAATGTCGGCGAATAGGGCGATGGCTTCGTCCTGCGTAACTTTGAAGAGGTTTTCGTAGCGGTAGAGGTTGTTGACGTCATAGGTGGCGCGGTTTTTCTGGAATCCATCATCAGTGGCGAAGAAGCGGTAGGGATTGCCCTTGCCGTCCTTGCCCATGCGCTGGTTGAGCGTGGCGAAGAAGAGGTTCTGGAGGATGGCGAGGTAGTAGGTGGAGCTGGTCTCGCTCTCGGGATCGAAGCCTTTGAGGAGTTTTGGCAGGTCGGCGGGGTGGAAGAGTTTTTCCGGGATGAGGCCGTCCTTTTCCTTGAGGAACCAGCAGAAGATGAGCCGGGTGAGCAGGCGGATGAGGCCGGTGGCGCGGCGTTTCTCGTCGTCCTTTTCGAGGTCATCCGGGAAATCAACCTGCGGGAGCGCCCAGAAATACCAGTTGGAGAGTTCCTTGTAGAAGCGGTTGTTGAGCAACTCGATGTTGAAGATCTGCTCCCAAGCGGCGTGGAGGGTGTCGAAATCCCGGATGGGGTGTTTCTTCGGGTGTTCCAGTTCGGAGAGGGCGAAGGATTGGAGGATGTCGAGGTGGCCGCGGTGAGGAGAGGCGAGCGAGATGTCGCGGATGAGGGTGACTTTTTCGAGCACGTCCTTGTCCGCGTGGACCTTGTTCTGGCGTCGGTTGATGACGGCGATGGAGAGCTTTTCCCCATGCTTGAGAAGCACCATGACCGGCATGGGGAAAACCCGGTTGATCTGACGGGCGATGGCGGAGAGCTTGCCGCGGGCGTAGTCGGCCCCCTTCAGCTCGATGGAGAAGAAGAGGTAGGAGCGGAGCAGGCCGGCCTTGACGTCGGTTTCCTTGAAGAGGGACGAGGTGGCGGCTAGGTCGTCGTCAGTTAATTGGAAGAGGATGTCGGCGGATTTCCAGTCGGAGAAGAGGGCTTTCTCAGGATCAAACTTCGTGCCGCCGGATTGGGATTGCGCTAGGTCGAGAAAGGCCTGGGGCTTCGAGCCTTCGAGGATAAGCGTGCGGTCGCTGCGATAGCCGAGGATGTCGAGCAGAGTCAGCGAGGTTTTCCGCAGGGGCTGGGTGGTGAAGGCCTGGAGATTGGTCTCGATGGATTTTCGGAGATCGGGCATTGCTGGTATAAAAGCTGAAATTCTGAATGCTATCGGCTAGTCGTTGAAGAGATCGTCTGAGGCGTCTTTGGCCTCCTTGGCGGCGGTGAATTCCTCAAGCGGCTTCAAGTCCGGGAAATGTTTCGAGATGGTTGCACCGAAGCCTTCTTCCCTGAGCATTTCGTAGGTAACATCCTTGAAGACGACACTGGCCTTCATGGCATTGATGCGGCGGTCCGGGTCGCCGAACGAGTGGATGAGTGCATCCTTGATGCGGTATTTCACCTCGGCTTCATCGGGGAAGCGGCCCAGTTTTTTTGCCCAGCTTTTGGGAATGTCATTGATGACATCGGGCAGGAGTTCCGTTGCAAGTTGTTCCGCCGTCGCCAGGTAGCGGTCGTTGAGTTTGCCACTGACCAGGGTGGCGAATTTCCGGATCAACTCCTGGAGTCCCTCCACACGCTTGATGAACTCTTCCTTCCTCTCCCTTGCGATCACCGTGCCGCCTTTGACATGAACAAGATACTCTTCCTCGATGCACTTGCGCTCCGCGAAGATGGTTTCCTGGGAAAGCTCTTTGCTGGTGATGAGATCGTCTTCGTCCTCGATGAGCCGGAGGCTTTTATCGATCTTCCTATCAAGATCTGGGTTTTTTCTGGCGACCTTGATGAGTTCGCTGGGAAGGCTGGCCTTGTGGCCGGAGAGACGGCAGCCGGTGACTTCGAGTTCCGCGAACTGAATGGCTGCATTGTAAACATTCACCGCCCGCGCCACATCGAAGGTTTTGGGTGGGTTGAGTTTCAGATCCTTGGCGACGGCTTCAATTGCACCTGGATCGACAGCCTCCATTCCAATGGTTCTCTCCGTGGCTTGTTCGGGAGAGGCCCCCAGCTCGCTTGCCACGGTATCGGGCGGAGTTGAAAGGACGATGCCATTGGAACGGGGTGCGGTGGAACCAGGAACAGGGGCGCTGCCCGGACTGCTCTCGATCAAGCGCGGGGTGGGGCTGAAGATGAAAGTCCGGTCGTCGGCGATGACGATGCAGATGCGGATGCCCGGTTCGTGACCTATGGCCTGGTTCAACTGGTCGGCGGTCTGCTTGAGAATTTGCAAGCCCTCGATGGAACCGTAGCCGAAGCGACAGACTTCGGCGTCGATGTCCAGAATGACAGAAACCCGATCCGCACCCAAGCGATGCCACGCACATGATAGTGCTTCTGCAACTTCGGGCCAGATCCCGGGTGCGACAAACACGATCCGCTGGCTTGAAGCCTCGATGGCATCAATCAGGTCTTGGTCGGTGATGGTCTGAATGCTGGGCATGCTGGAAAATCAGAGAAGTGAGCGACCTTTCTCGGTGAGTCGGTATTTTTGGAGACGGCTGTTGGGTTTGTCGGGGAGGGTGGGAGCGATAAGTCCCTGTGCGAGGGCCGGACGGAGGTAGTTTTCCCTAAAGGTGGGGCGATGCTTTAGACCGAGACGGATCCACAGGGCAGAAGGTGACATTTCGCCAGCAGCAAGTGCGCGAACGACGCGATGGACTGGGTCGGTGACTGGGTCGGTGACTGGGTCGGTGACTGGGTCGGTGACTGGTGCCGTGACTTCCCTGCCACTTCCAATGGAATCCAAATATGCCTGAGAAAAAGGGAACTCAAGCCACAGGTCGTGGCCGGAGATGCGAAGTTGTGGCTCCGGAGTGGCGGCGGTCCGGCAGGCATCGAAGATGCGCTGTATGCCGCGGCCCCAAGCCTCGATTTCGCCGGCGCGGAAGAAGGCGTTGGCGATGGTGGGGTTGTAGGGTGCGGAGGAATGTTCGCCCAAGAGGTTCTGCACGGTCCATCCGTCCGGCAAAACCACCGGATTCCAAATTTTGAGTTTGTCCGCATAGACCCGGATTTGGATGGGGGCGGCCATGGCGTAGTCGCGGTGAACAAGCGCATTCAGGACGGCCTCGCGCAGTGCGTCAACAGGCACGGGGTAGCGTTCGATGCGCTGAATTCCTTGGTAGGTGATGGCAGCCTTGAGGTATTTGGTGCGGACAAGATCGATGGTCCTGGCTACCTGGGTGAATAGGTCGCCATGCAGGGTATCGTGATAGGCGAGATCGGATTCCGAGCGGAAGAAGCCGATTTTCACAAATGCGCCGGTCACGAACGTCTCGGGGTCTTCGTGGAAGAGAAGGACGGCGGCGCGTTTGAGATAGTTGCCTTCGGTGAGCTTGAGTTTGTCGATCAGGCTTGCATCGGAGGCAGAGAGATCCACCGCATCCAATCGGCCGCTTGCGGCGGCGAGGTGGCGAAAGCGCGCGATGGCTGAGGCGGATAGATCAGTGATTTGAACGCCCGGGATGGGAACTCCGTCCCAAGTGCGGCCATGCCTGCGGAGGAGAAAGCGATCGAGCGCGGCCCCCTTGAGTTCCTGCGTCGTGCTGCCGCTGCGCATGAAATACCGGCCGCGATAGCTGATGGGATTAGGGTAGGGATCGACGGTGATTTCAAGAAACTCGCCGCCACTTTCCTGACGTAGATCCACGTCGACGATGATGCCCAGGACATCACGGACTATGTTGGGTATGTCTTCTAGCAGTTTGGTTGGGTTCGGGAGTCCGACGATTTTGCCTTTGTCGTTCTTGCCAATTTGAAGGATACCACCGTCGGCATTCGCAAAGGCGCATACAACTCTCAGGAACTCGTCCTTCCAGGTCTCTTTCCATTCGAGTTGCTGGTGTTCCTTCATGGTATTTTTTCCATGACTACGAGCCAGGTGACGAGTTCCATGTCGTCGGCGGATGATGGCGTTTCGGAGGCCATGGGCAGCAAGCCGTCGCGGCCGGAGAGCAGCGAGGTGGTGGCGCGACGGGCGAAGGTGCGCTTGATGGATTCCATGGCGGAATCGAGCAGGCGGGATTCGTGGTTCATGTCGGAGCCGTTGGCATTGCGGGTGTCGAAGGCGTCGCAGAGGTCGGTGAAGGCGTTGGCGTGACCGGCGGCAAGGGTGCGGAAGAGTTCCAGGCACTGCTTCGGCTGCATGAATGTGAGACGGACGTTCCCATCATCCAGCACATAGACGAGGTAGTAGGGAGCGAGCGGGTTGACCTCCGTGGGGCGCTTGTTGTCACGCTGGCGGAAGCAGAACAGGATACCCGGCTGTGAGACAGGTAGTTCAGGATCGGGCGGCACGACGGCGAAGAGGCCAAGCTCGGCGGTTTCCAGCAACTCGCGGTTGTTTTCCAGGAAGCGCAGGAGATCCAGGCGGAAGTCGGTGAGGGAGAAATCGGCTAGGGAGATTCCTTCGGGATCTTCCTCATCAAAATCGACGACGCCGTTTTGCAGGTCCTTGAGTTGTTTGTTGCGGTAATGCAGGTCCGCCTTTATCAGGTCTTCAATCTGGTCGGAGGCGAGCAGGTTGTCCTCGCCGGAAGCCGTTAGATCAACGAGCGCCATGCGGTCTTCGACCCGGTTCTTGACGTTGAGGTAGGCGTCGAGGTCTTTGGTGGGCCAGAAGTTGACGAGCGAAACGGATTTGTTCCGGGAACCAATCCGGTCGATCCGGCCGAAGCGCTGGATGATTCGGACGGGATTCCAATGGATGTCGTAATTGATGAGCAGGTCACAGTCCTGGAGGTTCTGGCCTTCGGAAATGCAGTCCGTGGCAATAAGCAGGTCGATTTCCTGGTCCTGCGGGAGTTCGGGCTGCCGGTCGCGCTTTTTCGAGAGTGGCGAGAAGTTGGTGAGGATGTGTTCGAGTTCTGCCTTGCCGAGTGAGGTTTTGTATAGACCGCCGCCGCAGACGAGCGCGGTGTGGATGCCTAGCGAGTCCTGAGACCATTTGGCGAGGTTGTCGTAGAGGTAGCGGGCGGTATCGGCAAAGGCGGTGAAGAGGATGACTTTGCGCACCGGTTTTCCGTCAATGTTTTCCGTCGGATTCGCGACCTTGGCGGCGATGAGTTCCCGGACGCGGGAAAGCTTGGCATCGCGGGCGGGAATCACCGGGCGGGAGTGGTCCAGCAGGTTCTGGAGCTGCGCCTTATCCTGGCGAACGGCGAGCAGCCACTCGGGAAGATTGAGATGGGCGAGGTTGATCTTGTGTTTGCCGCCAATTTCGAGGTCCTCGGGATCAAGTTCCAGGTCATCAAAGTCGTCTTCGGATAGATTGGCGAAATCGAGAGTGGGGTTGTTGTCGCGCTTGCTTTCGAATGCCTGGATTTTGGCTTCCAACTTGTCGATCTTCTCGATGGTGCGCTGGAGCGTGAGGCGGAAGGAGTCGATTGAGCTTTCGAGGCGTTTGAGGAAATTGATCTTCATCATGCAGATGAGGATCCGCTCGCGGCCTTCCTGGTTGAAATTGCCGATCTTGGCTGCGTATTTCGCGAGAACCTCGGGAGGGAGGTTCTTCTTCAGCTTGGTGCTGGGGTGATAGAGGCTGAGTTTCAGCTCGCTGATTTTCCGGTCGAGTTCCTCGAAGGAGATGAAGTCGTTGAGGAGATCAATGCTCGGGTATTCAGCGGATGGCTTCTCACGCTTGGGGAAGCCGCCGAGGCGTTCCATTTCCTTGGCGTAGTAGCGCTTGATCTGAGAACGCGAGCGAGCGATGGAGAGGCCGTCCAGCAGTTTGAAGAAATCGCTGCCAAGTTCGTGGATCAGATCGCGCGCCTTGCGCTCACTTGCCGGCTTCTTGGTCCAATTGGTGAACTTTGCCTGAGCTTTCCGGGTTGTTTCCTTGATGCTGGGAATGCCAAGCTTTTCCTTGAATGCGCCGTCATGCTCGCCGCTGGTATCGCGGGCGACATCCCCACCGGCAATGAAGGAGATTTGATTCCGCAGGTCGGCGATCTGATTGTTGACCGGGGTGGCGGAGAGCAGCAGGACTTTGGTTTTCTGGCCTTTCTGAATCACCTCTTCCAACAGTCGCTCGTAGCGGGTGCGGCGGGGCGTGCCGTCTTCCTTGGGTTTGCCGACGGCGTTGTTGCGGAAGTTGTGCGACTCGTCGATGACGATGAGGCTGTAGTTGTGCCAGTTGAAATTCGCGAGGTCGATGTCACCGGTTAAGCCGGTGGTGCGGGAAAGATCGGTGTGGGAGACCACATCGAAGCCGAAGCCGTCCTCCAGCAGCGGGTTGAGCCGACTATTGGATTTGAAGACCGTCCAGTTCGGGCGGAGCTTTTTCGGGCAGAGGACGAGGACCCGCTCGTTGCGAAGTTCGAAGTATTTGATGACGGCGAGCGCCTCGAAGGTTTTTCCCAAACCGACACTGTCGGCGAGAATGCAACCGTTGAAGTCGAGGAGCTTGTTGATGGCACCTTTCGCGCCGTCGCGCTGGAAGGAATAGAGCATCTTCCAGACCTGTGATTCCAGCAAGGTGGTGCGTTTCAGCGCTTCATCGACATCCTTGGTGCCTTCAAGTTCATCGCGGAAGAGGTGGAACAGGGTGAGGAAATAGATGAACTGGGGGGCATTTGGCGAGGCAAGGCGATTGAGGTAGGTGAGCACCTCGTCGCGCACGCATTTGGTGAGGTCGTCGTTGCCCCAGACTTCGGAGAACCAGGCCTTGAGGTCCTTGCGATCGCGGTCGGAATCGACCACGAGGTTCAACTCAATGTTGCTGTTCTTCCCGAGGCCCAGGCCGGGGACGGTAAAATTCGAGCTTCCGAGGATCGCGCTGGAGGCGTTGCCGTTTTCGATGTGGTAGGCCTTGCCGTGGAGGAAATTGGATTGGCGGATCGAGCGGATTTCGACCATGCGCTCGATCCACTCCGCGCAGGCCTTGGCGGCTGGACGCTGGGTCAGGGTTTTGGCAATGGAAATGCCGTGTTCGGTGAGCTTGAAATTCGCCTTTTCCTTGTCCCCCCGGTCAATGCCTGTAACGAACGAGGGTTCCCCGAACAGGAATTGGAGTTTCGCAGCGGATTCGAGCTGAGATGCCAGCGCTTCGTAGGCGTGAACGGTGAAATAGGCGGAAACAAAGGAAAGATGGCTGCCCGGCTGGATCTCGGATTTCAAGAATTCGCCTACGGTGCCGCGGTGGGCACGGTTGTCGCGCAATGACGAATTCGACTTGGGACCGCTGGATTGCATGGAATTTGAGGGAAATATGGCGCGGAAATTGCCTGCTGAGCGCGCCATAAGACGGGCGGAAAGCTGCTGCCGAGGAAAGGCGATTCGCCTCAACAGTCCGCACGGGCGAGAACTATCGGATTTCCCTTGTGGCCACAAGGCAAAAGGGGGGCATGCTAGAATGAAAATCGGGGCGGTTAATGCCGTTGTGGGTGACCGTCGCGTGGACCGGGGCCTCGGTGACGGGAAAGAACCAGTTTCGTGGGTGTGGGTTCATGGGGATGTCATTGGTCAGGCGGGCAACATGCGGTCCAGGCGGAAGGTGCGCGGGGCGTTGCGGGTCTGGCACCAGGCGAGGAGGTAGAGCGGGCCGTCCGCCGGCTCGGGGATCTCGCCGGGGTCGTCCACGAGAAATTGGTAGTGGCTGGCGAGATCGAGACCGAACAGCGAGGTTGGGAGCGCCCGGCGGGAGTCCCCGGGAGCGGAGCCGCCCGAATAGCGGAACGCGAAGGCGCGGCCAGAACGGATGTGCATGAGGATCTCCGCGGCGAGGGCACGTTGGCAAGGATCGCTGAGTTGGGGCAGGTCATCCTCCCGGACTTCCAGACGGGGAATGTTCTGCCATTCCCGGAGCCATTCGGGATCGGGGTTTGATGCAAGCCGCGTTGCCGCGCTCCGGTGGCCAGCGTTTTCAGGGAACGGCGCGGCATGGTCAGGGGGCGAAGCGGGTGCGTGCGGAGTGATTGCTTTCCTGGAATGCTGGAATTCCGTAGCTCCGGGCACGAATGCCGGATCGATGGCGGACGGTGGCGCAGTCGATGCTGCTGACGCAGGCGGAGAGGCGGAACGGACCAAAGCTGCCAACAGGGCCGCCACCCCGGACGGCACCGGCGTGGTGGATGACACGGCCTTTGCGCCAGGAACCGGCAGCAACAGTCCGGAGAGCATTTGGAAAAACGAGCGGCGAATCATTGTTGTGGAGTTTCGAGATTCAAGTTTCAGGATGCGGGTGGAGGAGGTGGGCCGGGATAGACTAGCCGGCGGAGTAGGCGGCAAGGGCCTGGGTCAGGTTGGCGATCAGGCGCTTTCTGAGCGCGGCCGGCTTTTGGACAACGATGCCCGCCCCCTGGGAGAGCAGCCAGAAACCGAGCTGCCAGGAATCCCTGACCGTGGCGGTGAGCGAGTGCGTGCCATCGCGGGTTTCGAGGGATTGGGACGGGGAAATCGGGGTTTCGCGGAGGATGGTGGCGAGTTCGTCGCTGACCGTGGCTTTCAGCGTGATGACGGCACCTTGGCCGAACTGCGCGCCACCGGCGGCGAGGAACGCATCGAGCGAAAAGCCCTTGGGTATGTTGGCGGGAGCGTCCACCGAGGCAGCATTGTGGAAACGGTGCAGTGCGTATTGAATGGGTCCATCGTGATCGGCAGAGGTGGCCAGCAGGTAGCTGCGCGCGCCCTGTTGGATCAGTGCGAGCGGATGCAGGACACGTTCCCGTGGCGCGTCAGCCCCGGCGGAGTGATAGACCGCCCGGATCTGGCGGCGGCCCAGCAACGCTTCCTGGACCGTTTCAAGTACATCCAGCTTTATCTCCGGCGGCAGGAATGGCAGGCCGGGTTGGACGTAGCGGACGAGGTCGGTCCATTTGGCGTAGCGGTTGCGGGAAAGCCCGCGGAGTTTGTCGCCGGCCGCATTGAACCGGCCTTCCAGCGCGGTGACAAACATGGGGGGCACCAACTGGCGCAGCAGGTCCTCCAACAGCCCGAGCGACACGGCCTCGGCCAGGGCGATGCCGGGGATGTCGAATGCTGCGTCCGCTCGCCAATGCCAGCCGTGGGGGATGGAAGAATCGTTGCATTCCAGCGGAAAAACGATGGAAAGCTCGCGCAGATCGCGTTCGACCGTGCGTTTGGTGACATCGTGGCCGGCAGCGGCCAGGCTCTCGCGCAAACTCCGCGGGGTGAAGCCCGGCCGGTGGCGGGGGATGAGCTTGAGCAGCTCCCACTGGCGGGCGAGGGTGGGTTCTCGTGCGTTGCGCGGCATCGTCGGGTTGGGTGGCTGGGTGGTTCGGTGCGGTTCGGAAACATCGGTTCCCGACCGGGTTGGCAGGGACTCGGCCGCGATCATCGCCGATCCCCGCGACCAAATACGTCGTGGTCGGAAATTATTTTTCCGGAGGGTGCCATGGGACACAATTGGGCTAACCTTCGTAGCCAGTTCCGCGGTCTCTCACTTGCCGACAGCCGAAGCGAAATTGATGATTCTGTGCCGCTGGAAGTACCCCGGCGGGAAGATTGAATTTTCCCGTTGGATCACTTCCGGGGATTCGCCGTTTTCCAAGCGCTTGCGATCCTCCCTCCGGGAGGCGGCTTTGGCAGCGGCCCGGCTTTTCAGGTTGATGCTCTTGGACGGTTTCATCGGGAGTGGCGGCTTGCCTCGTTGCGAACCGGCAATACCTTAGCGGCACCGACGCCCTCTGTCAACAGGCATGGTGTCTGACGGGCGCGTTCCCCGATTCAGATTTCATGCTCCGGACTGCGGGATTGGTGTCTCCACCACCGCGAGCAACTGCCGTGCGCGGCTGACGGCCATGAACCAGGAGTAGTGGTCATAGTCGCCGGAAAGCTCCCGGTGGGGTGGCAGGCCGATGAGAATGACCGCTTTGGCGTCGAGGCCCTTGGCCTTGTGGATGGAGGTGTGGCGGATGGTGCCGGGGCCATCCTCTTCCTCGGTGCATTCGCGGAGGTTGCGCCCGTGGATGACCCGTCGGTCGCCGAGCGGACTCTTGGCGATGGTGGACTGAGCGTGCAGCAGCAGCACATCCTCCGGCTGGCACAGCCCGGATTTCTGCCATTGCTGGAGGATGGATTCCACCAGGGCACAGGCATCCGCCCCGGCGGGAAGCGTGTGGATGATCGGCTCCGGACCTTCCGGGAGGTGATCGCCATGGCCGAGCGCCTCGATCATGGCGGCGGTGGCGGGGCTGGAATGGTCACGGAAAAACTGCCAGAGCGGGCGGGTGTAGCGGACAGCGGGCTGAAGGCGAACGTGGCAGGGTTGTGACCAGACGGCAGCCAGCGCGGCGGCGTCAAACCGTTCGGCGGCGCGGAATGGCGGGCGCTGTGCCACATCATAGAAGACACTGGCGGGGGCACTACGGCCGTCGCTCAGCAGGTGTTGGTAGATGTGCCACCAGCCGCCGGACTCGCACGGCCCTGCCTCGATTTCCACCGGCCAGGAGGTGTCGTGGTCCTGCCCTTCATCGACGACCAGCGCGTCAAACGTCGGCCAAGCGGTGCGCAGCGAGGGATCGCGGGAGATTTCAAGGACCCGGCGAGGCAGGTCGATTTCATAAAAACGCCGGACGGTTTCGGTCCGACTGCCGGATGGCGGGGCGGCCATTGGATCGCCTGCCAGTGTGCAGAGTTCGAAGAACAGGCCCTCCCACCCGCGGACAACCACCTCACCCTGGTCGAGTTTTCGGAGTGCGACGATGCGCCGCAATTGGGCGGTGAGCGCCTTGTTGTAGGTGAGGAACAGCACGCGGTGGCTGCCGCCCTGGCCGGCATAGCGGAAGGCCTGTTCAAGGGCGTGCCAGGTCTTGCCGGTGCCGGTGCCACCGCGAACGAGAATCTGGCGGTTATCGGAAAGCTGATCCAGCAGGACAAAACGCGATTCAAACTGCCGTTTGAAAAGTTCTTCGGTGTGATCGGTGAAGGCACGTTTTTCCTCGGGCAGCGAACCCTGGCCGAAAGCGGCCAGCACCGCGCGCTTTTGCAGTGGGTCAACCGTGGCGCGGGCGTGGTTGCCAAAAATCCGCAACCAGGTGGCAATCCAGTTTTCCAAGTCGTTGCCGGTGACGAGCCAGCGGCGCGGGATGCCTTGGAAGGTTTCAACGCCACCGGGCGCGACCGCAGCCGGCACACACAACGCCTTTTCTACGAACGGGGGATGCCCCTTGGCTTCGATACCCCGGATGACACCCTGCCACTCGGCATGGAGTTGTTGGAGCGGGTCGTCGCCGCCAGCGCCCTCCCATCGGCCGGTTTCCGGGAAATGCCGGGGCAGCGAGTGTTTCACCTCCAGCACCAGCACGCCCCCCGCAGGTCCGAGGATAAGAAAATCGCCCTCTCGTTGTGTGCCTACCGCGTCCTTGTAATAATAGCCCCAAATGACGGTCCAGGAATATGGCGAATCCGCCAGCCCCTTGAGCCGCTCGGCTACGCGGATTTCCGTCTCATTGCAGGACCGGGGCGGGCGATGGTGGATCCATTCGATCATCAGGTAGGTGGACCACGCTACGGCGCGGATTGGTGGTTTCTATCTGTCCCGAACCACCCCATCCAGACGATCAATGACCGCATGGGCGCAGTCCAAACGCAGAATCTCACCGGAATCCCGGCAGGATTGACGCCGGAGCCCATGCAAGAGGGCCGCGCCTACGCGATGTTGGTCACCTCGGCAACCGCTTCACGATCCGCGTTTCGTTGCGCAGGCTGTCGCCCTCGTTATTGACCCAAAAGCACGGGATGGCGCGCCGCGCATACATCTCGCGGGTCCGCGGATTACTTTCGATGGCGAGATAGCGGGTGTGTTCGCCGTGAACCGGAAACACGGCGGTCCTGAGCAGATGCTCCTTGATGGCCGGAGGATTCCACCAACCCAGCGGAGCGAAGCAGGCGTCCTGGGGCCGCCAGCCGGTCACCTCTTCGATCCGGTCAAGCGTCCGCAGCATCCATGTCTCGGGCCGCGCGGTGATGAGCACCACGATATGCGGCCGCACCAGTTCAACCAGCCATTGCCGGTATTGTTCTCCCGCAAGCCGTTTCTCCATGCGTTGGGGCGTGGTGCCGTGCGCGGGCGAATTGGCCACCAGCGTGTAGTTGAGGTCTAGCAAGATTATCATAGGGGGAGTCTGACGCTGCCGGGAGGCTGAGTCCATGGCGCATTTCACGAGATCAAGCACGGGGGCTTTGGGGTCATCGGTCATCGCCCGCGTTGATGGTGTCAACGGCATGGCTGACTTGGGCGAGCAGCGGCAGGATCACCCGCCACGCGTCCGGCGGGCACCAACCGAGGGCGAACCATTCCCGCTCACCGCACACATCGCGCCATTGCACGGTGACGGCGGTCTCACGGCGCATCCCCGGTTCGCGGAAGCGGAACAAGGCGCGGGTGAGCCGACCACGGCGGTCGAAGGTGAGTTGTTGGAGCCGCGCCTTCATGCCAGTCCCTCCGCGTCCAGCCAGGTTTCCAGATCGGCGAGCGCGGCCCGGACGCAACCGCCGCTACCGACAGCGATTCGCGCTGCCGTCGCCCGGTCCACCGGCCAGTGGCTGCGAAGCAATGCGGTGATGTCGTCGGTGGATGGCGACATGAGCTTGATCGACTGGAAGCGGGTCTGGAAACGCTCGGTCAGCAGGTCGAGTTGCAGGTTGCTGGTGCCGATTACCGCCCGCCCCGGCGGCAGCCGGTCGAGGTAGCTCAAGAGCAGGTCCTGCGCCTCGCGGGTGCAGCGGTCCATCTCGTTGATGATCCGCACCGAGTAAACGCCGAATAGCGACAAGGTGCCAAGGCCGGCCATCCAGTGTTTGACCACATCCACGGTGACCAGCCGGCCGTTGAATTCCTCGACAGCGAGGGTGCAACCCGACAGCTCGGCGGCCACCATGTCGGCGATGCTGGTCTTGCCAACACCGGGCGGGCCGCAGAGCAAGAGCTTCACCGGAACGGCGGGATTGGCGTGGAGGTTGCGGGCCTTGGTGACAAGGCGGGCGGCGACGGTGGCGGCGGGGCCGCAGAGGTCATCGGGTCCGGTCGGCCGCCACGCCAGCGGTGGCGTTGTGGGGCACGGTGCCGGGTTGGGGATCATCTTCAAGGGTCGTGACATGGGGATCTCTGGTTAGGGTGGTGAGAGCATCGGCTACGGCCTGCGCTCCCCGGCGGTAAACCGTGACGGC
The DNA here is from genome assembly GCA_017301995.1 of Verrucomicrobiota bacterium. GTDB lineage: Bacteria > Verrucomicrobiota > Verrucomicrobiia > Verrucomicrobiales > Akkermansiaceae > Luteolibacter. The sequence goes on from JAFLEH010000006.1 coordinate 95,507, forward strand.
GAGAAGTTCGCCATCGACGGTCACCGACCAGAAGCGGGTTTCATAGCCATCGGCTTTGCGGTAGCGGGCGACATGCACCTTCATGGTTAGAACCTTATTTATTCCAGCCCTCGCGAAGACTGCGGGTCTTCACCGTGTTCCGGGAAATCCCGAACCTCTCGGCCACCAGGCGGGTGTTGCGACATTCCAGCCAGTAGGCCCGGACTTCTGCCCAGAAGTCATCGCCGTGGCCGGGGTTGCCCACCTTGGCCCCCGTGCCTGACTTCGGCTTAGCCGTCGATTTCTTTGCTGGCGCGGGGGCGGGTGCCGGATCATCCGCCGGTTCGGCTTGCGGTGTGTCGGCGAACGCATCGAAGCGTCCGGCAGGAGGCGCTGGATCGGGCTGCCTGAGCGGCACGATGTTGGGTGCGGGCGCTAGCGCGGCGACCGTGTTGCCGCTGGCGAGGATTTCCGCGACGATCTCGCGGATCAGCGGCACAGGGATTTCGGTGATGGTGAAGACCAGTCCGTTGAGGCTCTTGCGCCCGACGGACTGCTTGAGGAACTTGAGGGCCTCGCCGCGGGTGCGCCCCTGGTAGCGGCCTTCGAATACATTGTGGTCCTTGTCGTCGCAGACGATCCAGTATAGTTTGTTCATGGTGGTGTTAGGTTGGGGTTAGCGGTTGGTGGTGATGTTGCCTTCGGAATCCATTCCGACCTGCGCCAGCAGCAGGCCGGTGCGGGTGCGTTTGCTCAGGTAGGCGGTGAACCCGGACGCCGGGTCCGGTCCGTTGGGTGCGACGCGCACGACCCGGAAGCCGTTGCGTTCGAGTTTGGCGACGCCCGAGCGCATCGGTTCAGGCAACGGGATGTTGGTTGGCGTGTTCATGGTGTTGGTGTCGTTGGTTAGGGGAAAGTGGCTTCACCCGCCAATCGGGCGGTTGATCTGGATGGTGCGGCCCTTGGTCTCACCGGCGAAGTAGCTTGAAGAATCCACCCGGCGGGCGCGGGCGGCACGGGTGCGGAGCTTGCCGTAGTGGTCATCAACGTAGCGGGCGATGACCGCCGTCTGATCCACCACCGCCAGGGCGTAAGACTTCTGTTGGTCGGCGGCGTAGGCCTGTTCGGCCCGTTGCTTTGCCGTCTTGAGTTCGGCGTTGATCCCATCACGCAGGCCCCGGTAGTAGGACGCCTTGTCGGGGTTGGTCCGCGTCCGCTTGAACTCATTCCAACAGCGGAAGAATGTCTCGCGCAGGTAGTTGAAGGCGTAGATGGCGAAGTCCACATCCTCGGGGGCACCGATGATGTCCACCGGGGTGCCTTTGCCACCCGGCATCAGGATGGTCCGCACGTTGAAGTGGGCTTGCAGCAGCGAGAGGATCATCAGGTCGGCCGGGTTGAGCGTCTTGGGAAGATCGACCTTGCCCTTGTCCACGGTGAATGACGCGGTGGCCGATTCGCCGTGTTCCATGCGGAACAAAACCGAGTCGATGTTGTGGCGGGTCATGAGTTCCTGCGCCTTGGCGAGCGCCACCTTCGCCTCGTTCTCGGTTGCGCCCCGGGACCTGTCGGCCAGCCGGAGCAGTTTGCGGACTTTATCGAGGATGTCTGATTGCGGTTTCATGGAGTCCACGGGTGCTAGGTTAGATTTCTTCGTCTGGCAGTCCGGTGGTGATGACATTCACCGGTATGTGGGTGGAGCCGCCGGTGCCGCAGAGATCGCAGTAGCGGATTCTTGCGGCTTTGAGTTCAGCGCGGGCGGTGTCGATGTCGTCCCATTCTTCCAGCCATTGGCGGCGGGGACGACCGGCGAGGACCGAGCCGCGCCCGTAGGTCGAGTGGCCGTAAAGCGTCGGCTTGTTGGAACGGTAGGTTTCGCCGCGTCCGAATTCGAGGGTCAGGCGGCGGTGTTGTTTGATGTATTCGATGTCCATGGTGGTTCAGTGGTTGGTGGTTGCGTGTTGTATCATTTCGGCGGTGACCAGTTCGGTTGGAATGATCCCCCCGTGCGGCCATTCGACAGGCCGGATGAATCCCCGGTCGCCGTTCCATTCGGCAATGACGTGGAGCTTGTCGTCTCCGTCCCACTCGGGGCGGATCAGGACCAACATGCCGGTGATAAATGGGGAGTCATCAGTGTTTGGCGTTGTTGCCTTCATCGTCACTGATCTGTCATATCGGTCGATCATGTCCATGTCTTTTTTCGTCTTTCTTTCGTAGGGCTGGATCGCCTATTCATAATCCCTAACCGCAAGGAAAGTCGGGAACCTCGGGATACCGTCCGGAGTCAGCTCGAAGTATCTAACGGTCACCACTGCACCGATGGCCGGCGGGTGTTCGCGCTGTTCGTCGGTAAACCCGGAGCCGGCGCGGAACGTCTTGCCGTCCCGGAGTTGGCAGACCAGCGCCCCGAGCCGCCCCTCGTGTTTGCCTTCGCCAGGTTGGTGACCAATCACCGTGGCCTCGTCGTCGATGAACCGCTTGAGTTTCCGCAGGTGGGGCGACCGCCTGGGTTCATAGGGCGACCGCGGAGCGCGGAGCATCACGCCCTCGCCCTTGAGGCTGAGGATGGACCGCTCGAATTCATCCAGCGATTCACGGGACCGGCAATGAACTTGCTCGACGATGGCAACGTGAGCCGGGAGCTTGAGACCTAGCAGGAAGCGGTGGCGGTCCTCGAAGGCATCGTCATGCTGGATGTCGAAGACCAAATAGTGGACGCTTGCCCAGTCGGCAGTGGCAGAGCGCACGATGGACACCGTCTCGTTGAACTTCCCGCGTCCGACGAACAGCTCACCGTCCAGCGGCAGGGCGGGCAGTTCAGCCTTGAACCATGCCGGGGCATGGAAGATGTTGCCGCCACGGGAGCGGAAGTGTTCGCCGTCCCAGATGGCGCGAACGCCGTCGAGCTTTTCGGACATCCACCAACCGTCGGGCCGGGTGCCAGGTGTCCAGTTCTTCGCCAGCATGGCCGGCCGGATCGCGATTGCTTGTGCTGTGGTATTCATAATGGCGGGTGGTGGGTCAATCGCGGCGGCGGCGGTTCCTGGCGTTGCTTGCGATGATCGCGGCGACCCGTTCGGTGGATCCGTCCGTGAGCCATGTCCCGGCCTGTTTGCGGCGTTCGATTTCGGCGAGGAGCGCCCGCCCGCTCGGGCTTGAGTCAGCGAAGCGGCGAGCCTCGTTCAATTGGGCGTCGGTCCATTTGGTGAAGTCGATGTTCATTGGTGTATCAGGTTAGATTCCGTTGATCCTCTGCCCGACCTCGCGGATGGCGCGGAGCACGCCGTCATGGCGGGCGCGTGACACGTCGTTGGTCCGGCCGCTCCAGTTGTCGTCGGCTCCGCGGACCGCCTGCTCCATCAGCCAGGCCTGGATTTCGTCGGCCCGGTCGATGGCGTTGAGGTGGATCACCATCCGGAATACGGACAGGCGGCCTTCGAGTTCGGCCAGGGTGTTGAGGCGGCGGGCCAGGGACTTCGCGTCGGCGGACGGGGCGTCGCAGGCCAGGGCGGTGCGGGCTTCGGACAGGCTCACTTCGGCGGTGTCACGGAGGCGGGTGATGGCCGCCAGGGTGGCGGTTTCCAGTTCTGTTAGTGATGTTGCTTTCATCGTTACTGATCTGCCATGTCGATCAGTTGTGTCCATGTTTATCGGATAAAATCGGCGTGTTTTTTATCTGTCAAAGTTGGCGTGTTAGGGATGATTGGCACGCATCCTGCGGCACAGGATCCGTGCCAATACGCCATCATTCCGGCCGACGAAAAAAAGACATATAATGATGAAAAAAGACATGGACATCAGGTGGTGAAATGGCAGATATTACACATGACAACGCCAACCATGGACCGCCGCTTCGGAGTCGAGATCGAATTCCTCTCCACCATCACCGTCGATGCCGCACTCATGAGTCTAAGGGCCGCCGGGATCCAGGTCGAATACATGGGCTACACCCACCAGACCACGCCGCAGTGGAAGATCGTCACCGACGGCTCCTGCGGTTACGAACTGGTCAGCCCGGTCCTCGAAGGCGAGGCCGGTCTTGAGGAAGTCCGCATCGCCGCCGCCGCACTGGAAGCCGCCGGGGCACAGGTGGACCGGCGGTGCGGATTTCATGTCCACTTCGACGCCAGCACGATGAAGCTAAAAGCCGTCAAGAACCTCTTCAAACTTTGGCTCAAATTCGAGGATGTCCTCGACACCTTCCAGCCGCAGTCCCGCCGGGGCAACTCCAACACCTACTGCCAGTCCAACCTCAAGGACCAATGCCGCGACGCCGCCGGCCACCGCGACGCCTGCCTGGCGATGTTCGAAGCAATCGACGCCTGCAAGGACATCGACCAGATGAAGGAACTCTATCCATGCCGCTACCGGAAGCTCAACATCCACAGCTTCTTCCGCCACCGCACACTTGAAGTCCGGCACCACTCGGGCACCACCGATCCCGAGAAGATCACCAACTGGGTCAGGCTGATGGCCCGCCTCTTCGACGCCGCCGAGGCCGCCGCCACGGTCAGGAACCGCCCGCAGGACACCGGCCTCGGGATCTCCCGCATGAAATGGTTTTGCCAGGCGGTCAACGCCACCGGACTCGTGAAATTCTACAAGGCTCGGGCAAAGAAGCTCGCCGCCTGACCCACCCCCAACCTATACCACCACCATGAGCACCACATACCACACCATCGACGGGGCGACCTTCATCGCCACCGACCCGACCGACCTGATGAACCAACTCCGGGCGGACAGCTTCAACCCGGAGAAGGATCTCAAGTCCTACTGCCGGGCCACCGCCCGCGCCAGCAAGATGCAGAACGGGAAACCGCACCGCCCGTGGCCGCCCGCCGCGCTGGTCGAAGACCTGATCGCCTCCGGACTCGTCACCCCGCAACCCAACCCCTGACCGCCATGCCATACCACATGATGAGGCCGCGCTTCCCGCTCGGCCGCACGGTCGCCACCCCCGGTGCCATCGCGCTCGCAATCGACCTGGCATCCTACATGCGCCGCCACCACAGCGGCGACTGGGGCGACCTCTGCGACGAGGACAAGCAGGCAAACGAAGAGGCGCTGGTCCACGGCTTGCGGATTCTCAGCCACTACAAGCTCGGCGGCGGCCGACGGATCTACATCATCACCGAGGCTGATAGGTCGAGTACCTGTGTGCTCCTGCCTGAGGAGTATTGAGCCTATTCGACTGTCAGTGAATTGTCGCTTTCCGTAGCCTCGTTGCAACATCGACCATGTCCTTCCGAATGGAAGTGCGCAGGTAGGTGTCGTATTTCATGGCCGGCAGAATCCCTTCCATTCCCGCAGGGCTGCGGCCGCGTCCGGACCGCGCAGGCCGGTGCGCTGGAGGTCGAGGTAGATTTGAGCGTCGGTGGCTAGGGTCAGCCCGCTGCGGAGCTGAGTTTCGGTGAGGGGGCCATCTTCATCAGGCACGTGCAGCCAGAGTTTGCCACCCTCACTGACAGGACGAAGTCCGAGTTTCCCGAGCGCGGTGGCATCCGGCAGGCGCGAGACATAGGCGGAGGCGACGACGGGCTCGCTGAAGGGGTGGCGGATCCAGGCGGCGAGCCACTGGGTGAAGGCGATGGAGACCGCCTCGTCACGCGCCCATTCCTGCAGGCGGTTGGCCAAGTCGAAGGGCGAACCAAGAGAACCGGCGTATAGGGTGGTGAGGTTGCGTTTGTGGAATTGGTCGGCAGCCGCCCAAGCGTCCAACAGGGCAAGGGTATCGAGGAGTCGGAATTCGCGGGCGCTCGATTTTTCCGCATATCCCTGGCTGATGAGATGCTGGACGATCCGGGAAACCAGGCCGGAGCTGGCCCCGGTGTGGGAAACGATTCCGGCTTGGGTCCAAAGCCGGTCGCGGTCCGTGAGCAGTCGGCGAACGATGCGGGCGCTCTTGCCGACGAAGATGTTACGCGGCTCCAGTGCGTATGAGAACGAGCGCCCGGGCAGAGCGCGGCGGTCCACGAGAATTCCCGGCGCGCGCAGCCAGGTCCGGCCATTCAGATCGATGGCGGAGATCCCACGGGCCTTGCAGGATTCCAGCACCCGTGCGGACAGCTCGACCGTGACCAGCAACGGCTGGGGCGATTGGTCGGCAGACAGGGTTTCCACCCACGAAACGCTGGCCTTGAGTTCATACAGCGGAGTGAAGGCCAGCAGCCTGCCGTCGAATTCAAGTTCCACTCGGGAGGGGCGCTGGAATTCCTTGTCTTTCGGGAAATGCCAACGCAAGTCCGGGTCTTCCGAGAGCAACTCACGAAAATGGTGAACCAACTCGCTCTCTTGGCGAATGGCTGATTTCTTACTGAAAATCAAATTCTTCACTGCGCGGTGAAAATGGCATTTACGGGTAAGAATGTAAGTATTTTCATTGAAAGCCGCAAAGTTTACCGAGCAATGAAGGGTGCCGATGGCGGTAAGAACTCTCCCTTCCGAGGCCTGCAAAGGTCGGTGCAGCGATGGGAAGTTCAAACCCCTACTTCCCACTTTACCAAGGCATGTTTCAGGGGCTCAATTCTCCGCAAGCCATTGGAGCAACTTGGCTTTCGGTGTGGCAGCGGGTGCCGTCCGGACCTCCGTTATGTGGGAAGTGCCATTGGCGCATTCCACGGGAAATGGACACGGGTGGGGACAACCGGGCCATGAGGCGGCTGTTCTAACAGATTCCTTCATGCAACTTGATGCAGGAAGTCGCAGGATTGAGGCACAATCGCTGTGGTGCCATGAATGTGGCTGGATTTCACTCCTTCCGCTTCCTCTCTCATGCTGGATGAAACCCTACCGCCACGTGTCCATCACGTCTCGTCATCACTCCGGCCCCTCCATAATCCACTTTCCGGTTCGAAGATAATGACACCCTGCTTGCGGGCGGAGCTGAATATCCTGTCGGCTTCATCGAGATCGCAGCGGTAACCCTCCGCCAGCCAGGCGAGGACTTCGCTGCGTTCCGGCGCGTGGGGTTCTGATCGATCCGGGTTGTGGCAAAGCGGGGGCATGTAGGCCAGTTCCGGCCACAGGTGGGAGTAGGGCGAGTTTGGCAGTTCCCATGTCTTGATCGGATCGTGCTGACAACCGCTCCACATCTTGGTGTCATGATCGAAATGGATTGCCCCGCCATTTGCCGCCGAATGAAAGACGTGGATGGCGTCCGCGAGTGCCAGACCGCATCGATTCCGGATGAAGGCGACGACTTCGCTGTTGTTGTAATCGAAGCGCTGGTCCCTCCTCGGCCAGTGCGACAGCTCCGGCATGTCTGCGATACGGCTCCAATGGTGCTTGTGTGAATTCTTTCGTCTCATTGATTTTGGCGGTTTGGTCTTCTGCTTTCGCTTTGCTGCAATGCTGCAACTGCAATATCCCCCCCTTACAGGGGGGGGATAGTTGCAGCGCTTGCAGCAGCTGCAGGCTGGGTTTCTTCAGCACTTGCAGCGGAGGGTTGTTGCAGCACCTCCAAGTCTTTCGTTTTGAGTTTCTTCCACCAAGTCCATGCGGTGCGTTCGCTGCAATTGATTGCAGCAGCCACGGTTTTCACGTTGGCGCGATTCAAGGTGCCGCCGAATGCGTTGATCGCCGCCATGAACGCATCCGTATCAAAGCTGGATTTGCGCCCCCCAAGCTTGTAGTTGGAAGTCTTGGCTTCTTTGTCAATTTTGGGTGGAGGTTCGCACTGTTCCCAGCAAATTCCACCATGGGTCGAGTGGCGCAGAAAGATCGTGTCGGTGGTCTTGCCTGCGGTGTCGCGCAGGCCCGCCCGCGTGCGGCGCTTGGTCATGCTGAACTGGAAGGTGGGCGGCTCACCCTCCTGGGTCTTGAGTCGGACCAAGACGGCGGTCTCACGCGCCCAGTTGGTGAGCGCAGAGCTACCCAGTCCGCTGTATGCGAGGTCGCTGGACGTCCAATGGCTGGACGCCTTCGGGTCCCTGGACGGCTTGCCGGTGTGGTGCAACAGGCACCAGACCACTCCGGTGCTCAGGCTCACGGCGTTGAGCATCTTGCAGCAGAACTCGCTGATGACTCGTTGGTCGGAAATTTCGTCGCCGATGTAGTTGAGGAGCGGATCCGCCCACGCCAGGTCGGGCTTGTGTCGGTCCACGAGGGCGGAGGCTGCATGGACGAAATCCGAGCCGGTGCGGGTGGTGTCACGATAGATGATGATATTTTCTTCGAGAATGGCCTCCTGTTCCGGCGTAATGCCCATGCCACGGCGCACGCCTTGATACATTTCTGCCAGGTCGCCCACATCGTTTTCGGCCTGGATGAGAAGTGATCGCAGCGGCCGGACCGGAGTGATATTGAAAGCGGGTAAACCGAGCGCCCAGAGAATCATGAGCTGCATGCAAAGCGAGGACTTGCCGATTCCAGACTGGCCTACGACGACCAGTGAGCCGCCGCGGCACAGCCAGCGTTTTCCAAGAATGTTGTTGGGATCGTGGGATGTATCATACGTGGCCAGCAGCGAAATGGGCATGATGGCATCACTGGATGGAGCATCGGCTTCCTTCTGACCAGCTTCCCATGCATCCCATGATGCCGCGCCAAGATTCGTGGCTAGCAATGACTGGCGGCGGACCTCGCCCTCCACGGTGCGCCAGCCGTCGGGGCAGCGCGACAACCGCGACGGGTTGCGGTTCTGCTTGTCGAGATCCATCCCCTCAAAGAGCTTCCACACGACATCGACCCGGCGCCGGTATTCCTTGGCATCGGGGGCGTTCAGTCGTACGATGGCGTGGAGGCTCTTGTTTCCGGAGTCGATTATGACGGCGACCGGCAGGCCGCTCTCGACGATGCGGCGATACTGCTCGGCTTGCGGGATCGGGTTGCCATCCTTGTCGCGGTCGAACTCGACCAAGGTATGGCGGAAACTGGTGACATCCGCGTCTTTGGATCCGCCCTTTGTCATCGGGTTGATCCGGAAGAACAGCCCGAGCTTGGTGCTGAACACGCGGTCGATACCACCTTTCCTATCGACCCGCTCAAGCCACTCGGCAGTCGTCAGGGTGACGCCCTTTCGGGGCGCTATTTCACCGTTCACATCCGCGGCAGTGTCGGCGATGGCGACATGCTCATCCGGGCGGAAGCAGGCCGCAAGAAGCTTCGGGAATCCGCCTTCGATAGGCTCAGGCGGGCCGGTGACGCGCCGTGGCTGCGGGCGGGAGGCGTGATCTCCGGAGGGCGGGCCCATCGGCTCACGGGCAGCTCCGTTGAATGCCGACCGGATGGTTGTCAGCGACTCCGCGTCGCCCAGGCCATCGGTTACGGCGCGTGCCAGCAACCGGGATTCGGCATCGTCGAGCGATTGGCCGGCATCACGCAACTGGCACGCCGCATCGAAGAGTTCCGCGTTGCGCCGTCCCTCCGGTGCGCCGTGCTCCAGGTAGTCGAGCGTGCGCTGCGGCAGCGGAGCGGTGACGGTTGATGATTTGTATCGTGCCATCGGTCGGTCTCAATCACGAGGTGGACGGTCGAAACTAGAAGAATCGGTGATGCTGGCGGCTGAGGGATTGTGGTGCTAACGCCGCTTTCGCGCGGCCCGTGACTTCTTTGCCGCCCGCCGCCGCATTTCAACACTCAGCCTGTTGCTGATCGGGTAGCCAAAGCGGTTGGCAAGCCGGGCGACCTGTTTGCTGATGGCCTGTCGCGAGCAGCCCAATTTCTTGGCCCAAAACTCCATCGAGCGCGATTGTTGGTTGAGCAGGAAGGACCACGCGACCTGGATGATGAACGGGTTGCCGCGCAGGAAGCTTCCGCCAATCCGGTCAATCATGAGGATCGCGTCGGGTGTGCTGCGAATCGGTGCCTCCTCTTCCGGTTCAAGAATGTCCACCGGATGGGTTTCGTCCACGGCGATGGGGCGTCCATCTTCGTCAAAATAGGTCTTCAAGGTAGATGCCTTTCGTTAGGTGGGATTAAGGTTGGTTAGTGTGCCGATCCGGCGCGGGTCTTGATCTGGGCGGTTTCAGCCTCAAGCAGCAGTTGGTATTCCCGCTCGAAGGTGGCGCGGATTTGTTTGGCTTCGTAATCCGTGGACGCCACGCCCTCGATCATATCGCCGATCACGCGACTGACGACATGATAGGCCGCGCCGCGTTTGCCGTGCCTTTCCGTGGCACGGAGCGCCGCCCGGATTTTCAACAAGCGAACGTCGTCCATCCGGTCAAACACCGGATTGAGAGGTCCGGTCGGGTTCTTCGCCGTGCCCGCTTCAAAATCCTCGCGGGTCAGGGGAACCATGTTGCCGGTAGCCAGGTCCAACCGCAGCGGCAGGTTGTCTTCGCCCGCCCCCAACAGCCAATCGGGATCAACGCCGCTCGCGTAGGCGAGCCGTTCGGTAGTCCGGGTGGAAAGCGTATCAAACCCTGCTTCGATCTTTCTCAACGCGCCAACCGAAATTCCGGCCAAAGCCGCGAAATCCTGGGCGTTCAGGCCGAGTGTTGACCGGAGCAGACCAATGCGGGTGGAAGTATTGATGGGGCGTGCCATGCGCTTAGATTGCGTCGGCGCAATCTAAACACAAGAACTATTTTTGAATTTCCAAAAAAAGTTCCCTGCCAACCGATCTCGGCCACCTGATCCGCCATTACCGCCGTGCCCAGACCTCGGGCGGAATGACGGCAAACCATGCCTGATGTCATTGCGCGAACTTGCGCTTCTGGCGATTCCAGTTGGTCGTCGGGGGCACCCAGCCAGTTGGTGGCATGATGGCGAACCATCTCGCCGAGGCGTCGCCAGTCACCAATTCCCGATAGTGCTTGAAGATGATGGCCGGTGAATTTCCCGCTTCCAGTGCGACCTTGGCGGCATCCTCTACCTCGGCCAGTCGGTAGCTGATGAACGAATGGCGCAGGGCGTTCTGCGGCCAGCGCATCCCGATCTTGCGGGCCAGCGCGGTTGCCTGCCGGAAATAGTCATGGTCAGGGATGACATTCCCCTTTCGCTCGGGAACCAGTTCAAGCCATGCCTTGAGGTTATCGCTCACCGGGATGATGCGGCGGCTGGCGGTTTTCGCCTGCCCCGCCCGGAGTTCGATCAACTTGCGCTCCAGATCCACCGCACCCCAATCCAGGCGGCAGATTTCGGCCGCCCGGAGGCCGGCGAATCCGCCGATGGCCAGCAGCGGGATCAGGTGAACAGGAGCCGCAAGCAGCAGCCTTTGCAGTTCGTCCGGGGTGAACACCTCCGAGTCGGTGTCGCCGACTTTCGCCTTCTTCAGCAATTCCGGTTCTGTGGCGTCCTTGCGTGACAAGTAGCCGCGCTGCTTGGCGAACCCGAAAAACACCCGGAGTTGGGTGAGGTAGCCGTTGCGGGTCCGGGGCAGAACCTCCGCGTCACGGAGCCACTTGTCGATCTGCTCGGCGGTGATTTCCAGAATCGGACCGGGAAACGCCGTTTCAAAGCGGGTGAGTGTCTGCTTGAGTTGGAGGACATAGCGATGGCTCACGCCGTCGCCACGCTTGGCGGCCAGGAACTCGACCACGATTTCCGGCACCTTGACGCCCAGAGTCACCCCTCGCGATCTGCGGAGGTACTCCTCCACGGCGGGCATCAGCGGGGTATCGCCGAGTTTCTCACGCGTCCTCACCCATTCTTCGACTACCGAGACGAGCGGCACCTTGAACGGTGCGAGCAGGCGGATGGCGGCGAGGTAGGCTTCGCGCTCCTGTGGCCGGAGGTCGTTATCCGCCTGCATGCCACGGGCGATCTTATCCACCGCGATCTTGGCCTCGTCCTTTGCCGCCTCAAGCGTGCGGAACATCCGGCGCACCCGGCGCCCGTGGTGGTAGTAGGAAATGGAATAGCGGGTCTTGCCGTGGCTGAACCACGCGTAGATTGGCACGCTGGCGGAGCCCTTGCGGACGGTCGCTACCGGACCGGGTTCGCACCCTGTGGCGGGAGTGGTGGAAAACGACTGGCGGAAATTTGGCGGAAGTGTGGTGTCCATGGCCATGGTGGCCTGTCAACCAACTGCGCTAACGCCGTCATAACTCATTCATTTTCAAAATGGTGGGCAGAGCTGGATTCGAACCAGCGTAGGCGTTAGCCAGCAGATTTACAGTCTGCCCCCTTTAGCCACTCGGGCATCTACCCATTTTGATGCGGTGCGCCTCGCGGCGCGGGCGGGAGAGTGGCGGTAGCTCAGAGGGGTGACAAGCAAAAAAGTGATTTTTTTCGGTTTCCGGAATCCTCGGGCGGCGGGCTGCGGATGGGGCAGGGATTTTACGGGATTCGGGCGGAGGCTGTGGCATCGTGCGTCGTGCTTTCGCATCCGGGGTGCGCCGACGGCGGGGTTCACAAACCCGTGGGGATCACAGGGGATCACAAACCCGTTGCCAATGGGGGCGATCTGGGCGAGAGTGGCGCGCCCATGAATCCCGATTTCGTACGCGAAGCGCTCCGACAAGTCCGTTACCCCGGTTTTTCCCGGGACATCGTTTCCTTTGGTTTGGTCAAGAACATCACCTGTGAGCCCGGTCTGACCGTGGTTCAGATCGAGGTGCAAACGGCGGATCCGGCGGTGCCGGAGCGGATTTTCCAGGATTGCCATGCGGTTTTGGACCCACTGCCGGACATCGGCCACGCGCGGGTGGAGATCGAGGTGAAAGGCGCTCCCGCGGCCGCCGGCGGCCAGGTTCGCGCCACGATCCCCGGTGTGAAACGGATCATCGCCGTGGCATCCGGAAAAGGCGGGGTCGGGAAATCCACGGTGGCCGCGAATCTGGCGGTGGCTCTCGCGGCAAGCGGCGCGAAAGTGGGGCTTTGCGATTGTGACCTCTACGGTCCCTCGGTGGCGCAGATGTTCGGAACGGTCGAGCGCCCGCTGGCCAACGAGCAGGATGAAATCATCCCGATCGAGGCGCACGGAGTGAAGCTGATGTCGATGGGTTTTCTGTTGGACGGATCGTCGCCGGTGATCGTGCGCGGGCCGATGGCGACGCGCTACACCCAACAATTCCTTCGCCAGGTGGCGTGGGGCGAATTGGACTATCTGATTCTCGACCTGCCGCCGGGCACGGGCGATATCCAACTGACGATCGTCCAGACGGTGGCGGTGGACGGTGCGGTGATCGTAACCACGCCGCAGGAGGTGGCGCTGATCGACGCGCGCAAGGCGGTTTCGATGTTCGGCAAGGTCAATGTGCCGATCCTCGGGTTGATCGAGAACATGTCGTGGTTCGAGTGCGATGCCGGGAAACGGTACCATTTGTTTGGGAACGGCGGAGGCGCTCGGGAGGCGGAGCTGTTGGGCGTGCCATTGTTCGGCCAGATCCCGATCGATGTGCCGACGCGCGAGGGTGGGGATGCCGGAAAACCGGTGGCGCTGCTTTCCGCGGAGGCGAACAAGGTGGCGGCCGCTTTCCACCGTACGGCGGCGGCGGTCCGGTCGAAGACCGGTGTCTAACCAGATCGCCCGATGCAAACGGAAATCGAATCCACAACGGACCGCCTGATTGCGATGGCCTTGGCCGAGGACGTCGGAACCGGCGACGTGACGGTGCGGTATTTCGTGCCTGAGGGAAGGCGCGCCCGCGCGTTCGCGGTGGCGCGTCGCGACGGTGCGATTTCCGGAGTCGAGGTGGCGCGGCGGGTGTTTCTGGCGGTGGATCCCGATTTGGAAGTGGAGGTGCTCATTCCGGATGGCAGCCATGTGGCTGCCGGGGCGATGCTGCTGCGGGTGGAAGGCGCCGCGCGGTCGGTGCTGACGGCCGAGCGGACGGCGCTCAATTTCATGCAGCGGCTCAGCGGGGTCGCCACTCTAACCGCGAGATATGTGTCGGTGGCCAAGGGCACCGGCGCGAGGATTCTCGACACCCGCAAGACCACGCCGGGTTTCCGTTTGTTGGAAAAACAGGCGGTGGTTCACGGCGGCGGCACCAATCACCGGATGGGGCTCTACGACCGCGCGATGGTCAAGGACAACCATCTCGTGGCCGAGGGCGGAGTGGCCGCGCTCCGGGAGGCGATCCGCGCTCTCAAGGCCGACCATCCCGGCGTGGAGGTTGAGCTGGAGGCGGATCGGTTGGATCAGGTGCGGGAGTTTCTAACATTTGATGGGGTCGATCACATTCTATTGGACAACATGACGCCGGACGAACTCCGGCAGGCGGTGGCCCTCCGCGGGGATCGCACCACTCCGTTGTTGGAAGCCAGCGGCGGCGTGACGCTCGAAACGCTTCGCGGAATCGCCGAAACGGGTGTGGATTTCATCTCGGTGGGCGCGCTCACCCATTCCGCCCCGGCGCTGGATATTGGCCTGGATTTCGTGCCGGTTGATGGTCCCTGAACCACACCGGGAAATTCGCGATGTCGATCAGGGGAAAACACGCGCATGAGCCAAGTCGGGGACCCGGCGGGCGGTCAGGATGGCTTGATGACAACTGATGCCAGCTATAAGAGAGATTCTCTCGGCGCATAGGCATCGACGCTCATAGAGCGCCGCTACAAGCGGAACATTCGCGGATTTGTAGCGGCGGTCTGTGACCGTCGCACTTATACCCCGAGGCAGGTAATGCGGTTGATCTTCCGTCAGACACCCTGCCGATAGATCACATACTCACTTGGCTCCGGCCACGTCCAGTTTGGCCGGAGCTTCGCGGGTGATCGTGACCGGCTTGGCCTGTTTGGCGGCGGCCGGGTCCGCAGGGGCGATGACCGTCCGAATCCAACCGTCCTTGGCGGGGTTAGACAGGCGGATGCCTAACCGGAAAACCGTGGGTCTTCCCGGATTGATGATTTTGGTGAGTTCCGTGGCAACCGGACCCGACGCCTCGATTTTCACGGTCACGGCGGCTTGGTTAGGTCCGGTGACGGCGAGTTCGCCGGACGGTAGCTGGCACCATGCGCCGAGCGCGATGAGCGCCGATTCAAAGGGAATCGCCCGCCCGGAGGCAAAACGGTCGTCGATGGTTAGGGAAGCGGCGTTTCCGCGCCGATAGGTCCAATCCCGTTCGAGTCGGGTCAGGTCCTTCACCGGATAGCACGACCGGAGGTCGATGGATATGCGGTCGGCGGCATCGGAAAACGAGGTTTTCAGCACGTTGCCGCGCGCCTTGTTTCCGGCGACTTGGAAAAGCCCGTCCACCACGGGCGCGGAATGGCCATAGGAGGCCATCACCGGGAACCGGTAGCGGTCTTTCGAGAACGTTTCCGCGGTATAGACCATCGCGCCGGGATCGCAGAGGAGCGCCTGTCCGCGATGATAGACCATGGTGGTGCCCACGTCGTTGTGATTGTGGTGTTCGGCGTTGTTTCCGCCTTTGAACGCGACCGCGAAATCGCCGCCGGGCGCGGGGCGGCCGATATAGACCCCCGCGTCCTTGAGCCAGGTGTGGGATGGAAGCAGAGTGGGGGAGGCGGGTTTGTCGCTGGTCCGGAAGGGAAACGCGAAGAGCATTCCGTCATAAAGCGTGCCCGCCGAAGCGAGGACGGCGGCGGTCGATCTATCGGCGCGGCCGGGCCAGATGCCGCGGCTGGCCAGATAGTGGACGACCAATCCCGACGGGCGGGAGTTGAGTCCCGCATCCGCGAAACACGGATGGATGCCCGCGGTGATTTCCTGGCCGCAGGTGGCCGCGACGATCTGCCGGACGCGGTCGCTGGCCAGCCAGTCCACCGCGCCGTTGGTGTGCCGGCAAACCAGTTCGGATAGAACGGCGAAATGTCCGAAGCCGTAGCCCCAGTAGCCGATGCCCTCGGAGCAATAGCCGTCCGCGGCGAACCCGCTGAGGAAGGTTTTCATGTTTCCTTCCGCCCAACGCACCGCCGCCTCGCGGGTGGCGCGGTCCGGTTCGGTTAGAAGGATGGCGCCCACCGCGCCGGCGGTACACACCGCGTTCCAATTGTGGTTGGCGCGGCTCCACCAATGCCGGCTGCGATAGAAATCCGGATCGCCGCCGCGGATTTGTTCGAGCGCCGGTCCGGTTAGGCGGCGGGCGATCTCGCGCCGCGCGAGCGTTTTGGTGGCGACCGGCAGACGGTCATCCAGCAGGCACAGCATGGTGGCCATATCAAACCCGCTGGCGGCCACCACCAGGTCGGCGTAGGGTTTGTTGCCCTTGAAAATCCACCCGTTGGAGTCGTGGGCGGGCAGACACCACGAAGGATCCGCGCAGAGCGAGTCCACGGTGGCCACAATCGCCGGGACGAACCGTGACTTTCCCTCGACGCATTCCGCCAGCGTGAGCGCGCGGAGCCTTTGCCAGCGCTTGCCATTGTGGTCCTGGAATCGGGTGCGATTCCCATTGCGATAGTACTCCTGATAGAGCGCGGCATCGAATGGCACCGGCGGCTTTGATAGAAAAGGCGTGGCGTTCGCAACCGCCTTGGCGCCTTCCGGGGTGGACGCGATGCGATCCCACGTGGCCCGGTCCGCCGCCGGTCGGCCGATCCCGCCCGGTTTTTCCGGCAGGGGAATGGCGGTTCCTTGGGCCAACACGACGGGTGCCGCGGCGAGCGACAGGCACAGCAGGGAAAGCGGGATCGGTGACATCCCGGAGCGATACGCGCCGGGCGGGGCCGCGCTTTCGGCGGATGTGATTGCTAGGCCTGGCCGTGCTTCGCGTGGAAGTCGGCATAGACCTTCGGCGAGATCTCGGACGGTTTGATTTCCGAGCGACCGCCCCAGAACACGTTGGTGTAGGAGACGGGAATTCCCACGGCGGCGAGATGCCGGTCGATGGCGGCCTTGTGTTCGAGCACGCGTTCCTTTTCGGTGCCGTGGACCACGCCCATGATGTTGACGTTGCCGAACTGCGGACCGCCCTCGCGCCAATAGCAGTGGGTCATGCAATAGTGGCGGCCCACCTCGGCACCACCTTCGATTTCCCGGCCCTTGGGCACCGCCCAGTGGAAGAGACCGTTGAAACGGGTGACGCGCTCGCCGGTGGACGAGGGCTTCACATGTTCGAGGAAGGTGGAGAACCGGCCGATCACTTTGCGCGCGTTGAGCGTCTCCGCGACTTCATGGAATCGGTCTAACGAAACCCCCGCCGTTTCTGCGCGGCGGTGCCAGGGATTCTCGGCGATTTCATCCGGCGCGAGTTCCTCCTTGAGGGCTAGCAGCACTTCCCATTCTTCCTTGGTTAGATCAACCGTCGCGGTGGTCATCATGGTCGCCGGTTCGTCCGCCTTGGCGCCGGGTTCCAGCGAGCGGCGGCGCACGTGGCCCACGCCGAGCGCGAACACGCCCGCGGCGGGCATCAGCAGGTATTCGGTCGCGCCGGTTAGGCGGAGCAGCGCGGTGGCGTGATGGTCCAGCGATTCACCGACGGGCACCTTGAGCGTGGTCCACAGGCGGTAGCCGGAGCCGGAAACCTCGCTATCGGTGGAGCGGATCACCACATGGCCGGAAAACGGGTCCTGCTTCGCCATGAAATCGAACGCGTCGTTAAGGAGTTCCTCGGGCACTTTCCACGCCACCAGCGCGCCATGGGCGAGTTTGGTGGATAGCAGCGTCTGCCGGACGCGGCGGATGATGCCGGCCTCCAGCATCGCGCGGATGCGGACCAGCACCGTTTCCAGCGGCACTCCGGATTTCTCCGCGATGACGTGAAACGGCAAACGATGGTAGCCGGAAATGAGGTCTTCGGAAACCGCGAGGATGGCGGCGTTGATAGGGTCGGTGTGTTCGGTGGGGATCATGGGAAGAAGATGATAGAATCAAGAATCAAGAGTCAGGAATCAAGGGGCAGGATTTGAGAGATGAGAATCAAGGGGGATGTGGCGGTGCGGGTATGGAAAAGCCGCTCGGGATCTTCGAACTTGGAAATGGGTGCTTGGAAATCAGTGCTTATCGATTTGGTCCGCCGTTGAGATGGCTTTGAGGAAGGCGAGGGCTTGGTCGCGGTCGGTGATCCGGCCTTCGAGTTGTTCGGTTTGGACGGCTTCTAGCCATGTGGAGAAGTCCGGGCTGGGGGAGTGGCCCAGTTTGATGAGATCGCGGCCGGTGACCAGCGGTGGCGGAATCAACGGTTCCGCGGCGAACTCGGCGGCCTTCGCTAACAAGAAATCATAATTGTCGGTGAAGCCGTTCGACGACGCGCAATCGACGCGGTGCAGCTCCATTTCCAGATCGAAGCTGGGCGTGGCCATGAAGCGTTTGAGCCGTGCGGTGCGCATTTGTTGGACCGCCATGAACTGCATGTGGCGTGCCACCATCGGCACCACGGTTTCCACGGTGTGGTTCGGATAGCGCAGACGGCGGAGGATGCGTTCCGCCATATCCGCACCAACGGCATCGTGGCCGTTGAAGCGGATGCGTCCGGCGGCTTCGTCGAAGGTTTGGCATGGCGGCTTGGCAATGTCGTGCAGCAGCACCGCTAGGCAGAGGTCCAGCGGGGCGTCGGGGGCCAGCAGGTCGAGCATGATCCGGGTGTGGACATAGACATCGCCTTCCGGATGCCATTGCGGCGGTTGCTCGCAGCCGATCATCGCGAGCACCTCTGGCACGATGTGGCGGATCAATCCGGTATCCACCAACATATCAAGTCCGTGGGCCCTACTGGGGGCGGTTAGGATTTTCGAAAACTCGTCGCGGATCCGCTCCGGCGAGATTTTTGCTAACAAACCCGCATTGTTCTCCACCGCCGCGAGGGTGGCCGGCTCGATGGGAAACCCGAGGCGGGTGCTGAAACGGATGGCGCGCAACAACCGCAGCGCGTCCTCGCGGAAGCGGGCGTCCGGATCGCCGATCGCGCGCAACACGCCTACCTTGAGATCGGCGAGACCGCCCACGTGATCGATGACCTCGCCGGTTTCCGGATCTTCGAACAAGCCGTTGATGGTGAAATCCCGACGGCGCGCGTCCTCCTCGGGCGTGGAAAAGGTGACCGATTCCGGGCGGCGCGCGTCGCGGTAGGATCCGTCGGTGCGGAAGGTGGCGATCTCCACATGGTGGCCGCCGTGTTTCGCGATCACCACGCCGAAATGCGCGCCGACCTCATTGGCGCCGGGAAACAGCGCCGTGACCTGCTCCGGGCGGGCGGAGGTGGCGATGTCGAAATCCTTGGGATCATGTCCTAACAGCCTATCCCGGACGCATCCGCCGGCAAACAACGCCACATGCCCGGCGGCCTTGAGGCGCTGGGCGAGGTGGGTGGCGGAGTCACGGGCGGTGGTCATGCGGGGGGCGGAGTCTTGCCGCGCCGGAAGGGGCTTGGCAAGTCGGATCGTGGGGGCGGAATGCGCCGATCACCACCGGTTGCGCAAGTTTTGCTTGCCGGGTGGGGGTGGCGGGGGTAAGCCGTGCCCGCGATGAACATGGATTGGGTGAGTTATCGGCCGGTGTTGACCCGGATGCCGAAGGGGTATGGAAAGTCCGCGCTGGCCGCCGATGTCGGCGCCGGTCTGTCGGTGGGGATGATTGCGCTGCCGTTGGCGATCGGTTTCGGGATCGCCAGTGGCGTGGCTCCGATCCAGGGATTGTGGACGGCGATCATCGCCGGGATCCTGATTTCTTTGTTAGGAGGGAGCCGGTTCCAGGTTGGAGGACCCACCGGAGCCTTTGTGCCGATCCTGTTCGCCATCGTCGCGCAGCATGGCTATGGCGGTCTGGCCACGGCCACGGTGCTGGCCGGGCTGATCCTGATCGCGATGGGCTTGTTCCGGATGGGGGCGTTCCTGCGGTACATCCCGTTTCCGGTGGTGGCCGGGTTCACCAGCGGGATCGCGGTGATCATTCTGCTAGGTAGCGTGCCGGATCTGCTGGGCCAGGATTTCAAAAAATCCGGCCACGCGCCCGAGTTGGTTCATGAAATCCTGAAACACGTTGGCCAGATCGGATGGCAAACCCCACTGGTGGGCGCCCTTTCGCTGATCGTCGCGTTTGTCTGGCCGAAGATCACCCGCAAGGTGCCCGCCGCGGTGGTGACCGTGGTTTTCGGATCCTTGCTCGTGTATTTCCTGGGGTGGCACGAGGTGGCCACGATCAAGTCGAAGTTCAACGGTATCCCCACCGGATTTCCCGGATGGCATATCCCGGATTTCTCGCTCGATGTCATGCGCAGTCTGATGGGCAGCGCGTTCGTGATCGCCGCGCTTGGCGGGATCGAGAGCCTTCTATCCGCCACGGTGGCCGATGGCATGACCGATACCAAGCACGATTCCAACAGCGAGCTGATCGGGCAGGGGATCGCCAATGTGGTTGCGCCGTTTTTCGGCGGGTTCGCGGCCACCGGGGCCATCGCCCGCACCGCCGCCAACATCCGCAGCGGCGGCAAGTCACCGGTTTCCGGAGTGATCCATTCGGTGGTGTTGTTAGGATTCGTGCTGGTGGCCGCCCCGTTGGCCGACTTCATCCCGCTGGCCTCGCTGGCGGCGGTGCTCATCAGCGTGGCGGTTCGCATGGCGGAGTGGGACACGTTCCGCGAACTGTGGCACAGCTCGCGCACCGATCTCGCGGCCTGCGTGACGACGTTTCTGCTGACCGTGGTGTTCGATCTGACCATCGGGGTGGGTGTCGGCCTGTGCGTGGCGGTGGTGTTCTTCGTGAAACGGATGGAAGACATCGCCCATGTGAAACTGCTCACGCCGACGAACGACAGCGAATACGACGGATCGGATTCGCTGCGCGGGCGGGTGGTGCCGGAGGAAGTGGTGCTGTTCCGCTTTGAGGGGCCGATGTTTTTCGCCGCAGTGGAGAAACTGGAATCCGCGCTGAGAAGTCACGTCGGCACGCCCAAGGTGGTGGTTTTCCGGATGCGGCATGTGCCGTCGATCGACGCCACGGCGCTGCATTCGCTGGAGGTGGCCATCGAGAAGATGGAGCGCGATGGCGTGCTGGTTCTTCTAACCGGCGTGCAGCCGCAGCCGATGCGGGTGATGTTCCACAGCGGTCTGGCGGACAAACTGGGCCTCGACCGCTATTGCGCGAACGTGGACGAAGCCCTCGCCGTGGCCAACGAGCACCTCGCGAAAGCGGCGGATCCCGCTCCCTGAAGCGGTGCGGCGGCCATCGGCGCGCCGCCACCGCAGGTTCATCGGAGGCGTCGGCTCAGATGTGCCGCAGCAGGATGCTCTCGTAGAGTTCCTGCTTGCCGCTGGCGGCGGCGGGTTCGCGTTGTTCCAGCGCGATCCGGTGCAGGTCGGTTAGGGAGAGTTTGCCTTCCTCGTAGTCCTTGCCGCTGCCGCTGTCGAAGGAGGCGTAGCGGGCGCGCCTCATGGCCGGGATCTCCGACTTGGTTAGGATCGCCTCGGCGGCGACGGCGGCGCGCGCGAAGGCGTCCATGCCGGCGATGTGGGCGATGAAGAGATCGTCGGCGTCGGTCGAGTTGCGGCGGATCTTGGCGTCGAAATTCACGCCGCCGTTGGAGAATCCGCCGGCCTGCATGATGATGGTCATCGCCTCGGCCAGTTCGATCGGGTCGATCGGGAACTGGTCGGTGTCCCAGCCGTTCTGGGCGTCGCCGCGGTTGGCGTCCACGCTGCCGAGGATGCCGGCGTCCGCGGCCGTCTGGAGTTCGTGGGCGAAGGTGTGGCCGGCCAGGGTGGCGTGGTTGACCTCGATGTTGAGCGCGAAGTCATCCAACAACCCGAACTCGCGGAGGAAGCCGATCACGGTGGCGGCGTCGTAGTCGTATTGGTGTTTGGTGGGCTCGCAGGGTTTCGGTTCGATGAAGAATTTCCCCTTGAATCCGGCGGCGCGCGCGTAGTCGCGGGCGATGGTTAGAAAGCGCGCGAAGTGCCGGCGCTCGCGTTTCATGTCGGTGTTGAGCAGCGAGAGATAGCCCTCGCGGCCGCCCCAGAAGACATAGCCTTCGCCGCCGAGGGCGATGGTGGCGTCGATGGCGCCCTTGAGCTGGCCGCCCGCGCGGGCCACGATGGGAAACTCCGGATTGGTGGACGCGCCATTCATGAAACGCGGGTTGCTGAACAGATTGGCGGTGCCCCACAGCAGCTTCACGCCGGACGCGTCCTGCTTGGCTTTCAGATAGGGGACGATCTCCGCCATGCGCGCCTCGAATTCGGCCAGACTGGTGCCGGCCTCATCGACGATGTCGGTGTCGTGGAAACAATAATACGGCGCGCCCAGTTTGGTGATGAACTCGAACGCGGCGTCCGCCTTGTCCTTGGCGCGCTGGATCGGGTCGGTGGCGTCGAGCCAGGGCATCGGGCGGGTGGGGGAGCCGAAGGGGTCGGAGCCGTTGCCGCAGAAGCTGTGCCAGTAGGCCACGGCGAACCGCATCCATGCGGAAAGCGGCCGGCCCATGACGACGCGGTTGGCGTCGTAGTGGCGGAAGGCGAGGGGATTGGTGCTGCCGGGCCCCTCGTAGGCGATGCGGTCGATCTGGGGGAAATAGGCTTTGCTGCCGATGGTGGTGGTGACGGACATGGTTTTGGTGGGTTAGGTTGGTCGGTTGGAAAATACGGACGCCGCCGGACGCGGCGATCCGCCGGGATAGTGGCAGATCGTTGGCCCGGATGCCATCACAATCGGACAAACATCGCGCCGGATTAGGACGATCGGACGGAAACCGGGATCACCCGGCGCGGCGGTAGTCGGTGGGGCTGCGGCCGGTGGATTCCTTGAACTTGCGGGCGAAGTAGTTGCTGTCGCCGAATCCCGTTTCGAGCGCGATCTCGGTCATGGTCCGGTCGGTTTGCCGGAGGAGTTTTTTCGCCGCCTCGATGCGCAGTCCGATCAGGAACCGGATCGGGGACTGGCCGGTGGCCTGGCGGAAGATGCGAAGCAGGTTGGTGCGGGAAAGGTGGGCGAAGGCGGCGAGGGATTCGAGCGTCCACGGCTCGGTGTAACGTTGTTCCAGGGTGCTGACCAGCCGTCCCATGCGGAGCAGCCAGCGGCTCTCGGTCGCGCCGCTCTCGCCGTAGCGGCGGGACAGGAAAACCATCAGTTCCACCAGCAAACCCAACAGAACCGCCTCGTGTCCGGGTTCTCGCGCGGCGGATTCGCGCGCGATTTTCTCCGTCAGCGCCTCCGCCGTGCCCAGATCCTCGCGGCCGAGGAACAGCCGGCTGGAAAACCCGTGCGCGCTGCGGAAGGTCGGTTCCAGCATGAACAGCGCGCTGTAGCCCGGCAGCCGCCGCAGCAGGCTTTCCGGCAGCGGCAGCCGCGCCGGGTCATACATCACGTTGATGAGCGCCAGCCCCTCGCGGTCGCGGAAAGAATGCACCTGGCTGCCCTGCACGACGAATACGCTCCCCGCGGAAACCGGAAACGACTCCCCCTCCAGAACATGGCGGCCGCGCCCGGAACTCACCACCGCCAGCTCGCAGAAATCGTGATAGTGGTCGGTTTCCGTCACATCGTTCGGATGCGACGGCTTTCCGCCCGGCTCCGTGCGGGCGATCCGCACCGTGACCGGAAATCCGCCTTTGCCGAAATAGTCCTCCCCTCGGGCGAGCAATGCCATGCCCCGATTAGCACAAACGGATGGCCGTCCGGCAAGCGGAAATCACGCCGCGCCGCCGCCCCTCAAGGAGCGTGGGCATCCTGCCCGCATCTTCCGCCGTCCGTCCGGAAACTTCACCGCAAAGCCGCCAAGGGGATGGTAGATCGAAGATGGTGGATCGTGGATCGTGGATGAAGAAACGGGCGATGGGTAATTTCCGGAAGGCGCGTGCTTGTGGTGCGCCAACCGCCAACCCTCAACTGATTTCTCCGCACCCGGCCGGAGAGTTTGTCTCTCCCTTGCGGGCATGTTGGGGTTCCGGTTGGCGAGAGCCGATTCCGAGGTCCGGCCCCTCAGTGTAGCCGGGATTTTCCGCTGGGCGGAGCGATGGTTTCACCGGGGTCGAATTGCGTCGGCAGCAGCACCCGGTCGAGGTTCGGCTTGCCGTCTGCGACCGTTTCGACCCACCCGACGATGCCCGTGACGGCCAATCCGGCGTCATAGTGGAAATGGGCGATCTTCGGGGCATGCCACGCCAGCGTTCGGTCCATGCCCTCGCACACCAGCGACACATCATTCGGCACCCGCAAGCCGCGCTTGGCCAGAAACGCAAGCGTGCCGGTCATCAAATACGGAAACGCCAGCACCAGCACCGTAGGCGGTGTCACCCGGAAAAGCGAGGAGAGCAACGCCTGCAGCCCCTGTTGGGATTCCTCCCAGCCGGGAGCGTTGAATGCCCCGAACGGCAATCCGGCAGCGACCAACTCCTCCCTGAGCGCGGCTAGCCCGGTATCCGCCACCCCCGTCCGCCGGTCTGCGGAGCAGATCATGGAAATGCGCCGGTGGCCCATGGCGATCAGCGAGCGGAACGCTTGGCGATAAACCTCGGCGCAATCCCGCGCCACCCCGGCGATCTTGACGATGTCATTGCGCCCGCCGATCGCGAACACCGGCACAGGGCGCTTTCCAAGCCAATGCAGCAGCTCGCCGGAGCCCGCCATCACCAGCCACGCGTCCGCCGTCACGGCATTGACCAGGCGGCCGATCCTGCGCAAGTCATAACCCAATTCCATCTGTGACTTCGCTGCAAAAAAACACCCGTGCCCCAAATTCTCCAGCGCCGTGCGGACCCGCAGAAGCAGCACCTGGGTGGAGCCGGACTCCTCGCCAAAGGGCTCGTTCAGCAGGATCGCCACTTTCAGCGCCTTCCCCCGCTCCTTGCTCGCACCCGTCACCACTTGGCGGGCACGGCCGTTGCCGCGCGATGTGATCCGTCCCTGCTCCTCCAACAACCGCAACGCCGCCCGTACCGTCTCGCGCGAAACCCCGAGGCTCTCCGCAAGGCGATCCACTCCGGGCAATTCACCCAGCAAGTGCCCCCGGTCCATCTGCCCGATCAGATGAAAAGCGCATTGGTCGGCGAGTTTGCTGCGGCGAAGCATGGCTGCACGCCAGCGTCGCCCAATACCACACCCGTCACAAGTCAATTTCTCCCGCACCCCGCAGGACAACTCTCCCCTTGCGGAAACGTCCCACTGACATTCCCGCGGTCGGCGGGCGTTGTCACTTTCCGGCGTTGAGCAAGCCGGACATCGCCTTGCCCATCGCCTCGCCCACGTCCATGTAAACTTCGGCATTCTTGCCGCAGTGACCGTTGCCACTGCCGCCCTGGGCCATCGGGTGAGTGTGGATCGTGGCCACATTGCCCTTGAACTCCGGATACTTCCCGGCGATGGGATTCCAGAAAGGCCGGAAGCCCTCAGCGGCTGCCTTCGAGCGCCTGTTGCACCTCGCGGATGCCGCGGGTCATGGTGAGCCGGGTGCCGTCGCGCAGGACCACCACATACTCGCCTTTCATCAGCGGCCTGAGTTCGCGGATGCGGGCGATGTTGACGATCGCCGAGCGGCTGATCCGCGTGAAGCGCGCCGGATCGAGCTGCTCCTCCAGCGCCCGCATCGTTTCCCGGTGGAGATGGCTTTGGTCGCCGACATGCAGGGTGGCGTAGTTTGCCGAGGACTCGATCCAGTCGATTTCCGCGGCCTCCACGATGACCACGCGGGTGGCGGACTTGACGACGAAACGGGTTGCGAAGACGCGTTCCGGCTTGAGCTGTTCCAGAAGTGTCAGAATGCGGGCCGCATCCCCGGCGCCGGGCGCGGGCGTCTGCCGCAACCGTTCGCGGGCCCGCTCCAGGGAACCGCGGAAGCGGGCCGGCTTGAACGGCTTGAGCAGATAGTCCAAGGCATGAAACTCAAAGGCGCGCACGGCGTGTTGGTCGAACGCGGTGGTGAAAACAACCACCGGCATCCGCTCCCTGTCAATCCTGCGCAAGACCTCGAAGCCGTCCACCTCCGGCATCTGGATGTCCAGAAAAACCAGGTCGGGTTGGTGCCGGCCGATGGCGGCGACCGCCTCGCGGCCGTCGGCGCACTCGGCGGCCACGATCACATCCGGTTCCGCCTCAAGCAGGTCGCGGATGCGGTCGCGGGCCGGCGCTTCGTCGTCAACGATGATGACCTTGAGAGGCATGGGCGGAATATCAGGATGAAACCGCGGGGGTGGTGTGCCACGGGATATCGACGATGACGGTCAGGCCGCCGTCCGGGTTGGCGGTGATGTCGAAGCGGTGGTTGGGGCCGTAGAGGGTTTCGAGCCGCGCCTTGGTGTTGGCCAGGCCGATGCCTCCGCCCGGCGCGGTGAGCGACTGCGATTGGAAGCCGATGCCGTCGTCCCCCACTTCGAGCCGCAGGGTATCGCCGTGGCGTGCGGCGCGCAGGGTGATGGTGCCGCCGCCGGCGCGCGGTTCCAGGCCGTGGCGGACGGAGTTTTCCACGAGCGGCTGGAGCAGCAGGGTGGGCACGATGGCCTCGACGGTTTCCGGTTCGATGAGGTTCACCACGCGCAGCCGGTCGCCGAAGCGGGTTTGCTGGATTTCCAAATAGAGTTCCAACAATTCGATCTCGCGGCGCAGCGGGACCTCGTGGGCGTTGGAGGCGTCGAGGGTGCGGCGGAGAAAATCGCTGAGCGTCACCACCATGTTTTCGGCTGCGTCCGGCCGCTTGTGGACCAGCGCGGCGATGGCGTTGAGCGTGTTGAAAAGGAAATGGGGTTGGAGCTGGCTCCGGAGGGTCTGCAGGTTGGCCTGGGTGAGGCGGGTTTCGAGTTCCAAAGTCTGGCGCTCGCCTTCGCGCAGTTGGCGGTAGTAGCCGGCCACCCATGTCAGCCCGACGATGACCCAATAGATCGGGATCGTGTATTGCGCGCGGATCGCCGCCACCCGCAAAAACAGCTCGATGATGCTGGGCGGCGCGGGCGGCGGGCCCGGCACCATCACCGCTGCCGGATCCGGGAACGGTCCCGCCACCTGTGCCGGCAGGATGATTCCGGAAGCGCTGGCTGTAGAGCCCTCCACAAAGCCCTCCGCAGGAACCGCAACGGAAGACGTCACAGGTTCTTGAAACACCGGCAGGAAAGGCATGCGTCCGGCAATGCCGGGGATCACCACCGCCGGACCCTCCACCCGCCCGTCGGCGGTGGCGGACGATTCCATCCGCACCGTCCAGATTACGATACCCAGAATGTCGGACAACCCCTGATAGACCAGCGCCACCACCCCGCAGGCCACCAGATGCGGCAGCAGCGCGAAAGCCCAGCGGCCCCGGCCGATGCGGAAACGGCCCGCCAACCACACCACCGGCGGGGCCAGCGCCAGCCACGGGCTCCATTCGGTGAGCGCGCGCGCAAACGCGTCTTTCCAAGTCATCCGCATGGGCCAGTCCACCCCGAGCAAGTAAAACTGCGCCGCGAACACGCTCACTAACAACGCCCACACGCCGAGCATCACCGCCAGTTTCCTGGCCGCGGCTTTCAATCGTGCGGATCGGGTGCGGGTGGTCATCAATTGCGGAGTGCGGGCTGCCGGCGGATCGCGTGCCGCCTCCGCGACGCTAGCACCCGTCGCATTTCCCCACAAGCCCCTTGGGAACAAGCCCGCGCTTTCAGGGATGAAGCGGCGGATTTCCGGGGCGGGCGTGTTTCCCCGGAAATTCTCCGCCGCACGCCCGGCCCGGCCTTCCCCCAGTCGCCCGCGATATCCGGCCTCAATCCCGGAAATCCCCGCGTTCGTGTCAACAAGCGCCGTTTCATCCCCAACCGGTTTCCA
The DNA here is from genome assembly GCA_017301995.1 of Verrucomicrobiota bacterium. Taxonomy (GTDB): domain Bacteria; phylum Verrucomicrobiota; class Verrucomicrobiia; order Verrucomicrobiales; family Akkermansiaceae; genus Luteolibacter. The sequence goes on from JAFLEH010000006.1 coordinate 123,000, forward strand.
TTGACCGCCCCCCGGGCCATGGTGGCGCCTCCCAACACACATCGATCCTCATGAGCTACCCGGCACACATCACCCACCTCCGCCGCCTCGCCAAACCCGTCGGCTTCTTCGCCGCCGCAGTGCTTGCCACGGCGTTGGTCGTTTCCCTGCAACGCGAAACCACCAACTCCGCCAGCCACGCCACCACCGCCCCGGCCGCCACCGCCCCGGATGCCAGCCACCCGTCGCCGGCACCCTCCGCCGCGGACCGCCAGCGCCAGCGCCCGGCACGGCAAACCGCCGCCGCCCGCTCGCCCTACGGCGCGGTCCTCGATGGCGCGGTGCAGCTCGCCAGCATCGACCAGCCCACCGCCAAAGGCTTCCGCCGCCTCACCGTCCACCGCACCTCGTTCAAACACCCGCTCATCCGCGTGGTGGAGGAGTTTGAAAACGGCGCGGACACCCCGGCGCGCGGCTATGCCATGGTGGCGGACCTGGTCCTCGTCCGCCTGCAGGACGGCGACTCCCGCCGCCTTGGCGCCTTCTTGCACCAGCACCCGGAAACATCGGTCAAGGAAACCCTCGCCACCAACGAGCATGTCCTGCTCCAAATCCCGGACGGCACCTCCCCGACATCCTTCGACCGCTGGCAGCGCGAACTCCAGGCCGCCGGCATCCGCGCCGCCGAACCGGATTATCTCTATCACCTCTCCACCCTTCCCAACGACACCGACTTCACCCAACTCTGGGGCCTCAACAACACCGGCCAGAACAGCGGCACGGCCGATGCCGACATCGACGCGCCCGAAGCCTGGAATATCACCACCGGCAGCAACTCCGTCGTCGTCGCCGTCCTCGATGTGGGCGTGGACTACAACCACCCCGACCTCGCCCCCAACATCTGGAGCCACCCGACCACCGGCAAACACGGCTACGATTACAGTGACAATGACGACGACCCGATGGACAACAGCGCCGCGTCCGCCCAGGCGCACGGCCACGGCACCCACATCTCGGGCACCATCGCCGGCGTGGGCAACAACGCCACCGGCGTGACCGGCGTTTGCTGGAATGCCAAGATCATGGCGATGAAGGTGGGCGACGCCGCCGGATCGATGGACTCCGCCGCAGCCGTCAGCGCCATGCGCTACGCCTCCGACAACGGTGCCAAAGCGATGAACTGCTCCTGGGGCGGCGGCGGCGGCAGCCCGGGCGACAGCATGGATGTGGAAATCGGCTACGCCCGCGATCACGGCGTCATCGTCTGCTGCGCGGCCGGCAATGGCGGCTTTGACGGAACCGGCGACAACAACGACGCCACTCCCGAGTATCCGGCCAATTACCCCAAGGACAACATCATCAGCGTCGCCGCCAGCGATCGCAACGACAACCTCACCAGTTTCTCGAACTACGGTGCCACCACCGTCCATCTGGCCGCCCCCGGCAAGGAAATCCGCAGCACCATTCCCAACAACCAATACACCTCGCACGACGGCACCTCGATGGCCACTCCCCATGTGGTCGGCGCAGTCGCGCTGGTGTGGGCCGCCGATCCCACCCTCACCTACTCCCAGGTCCGCACCCGCCTGCTGAGCAAGGCGGATCAAAAGCCCGCCTACTCCGGCAAGGTCTCCAGCGGCGGCCGCCTCAATGTTTTCAAGGCCATCGAGGATCTGGCCGGCCCGCTGCTCACCCTCAGCCGCAAGAACGCCGTCACAACCGGCGGCAACGGTGATGCCTATCCGAACCCCGGCGAATCGGTCCGTCTCGACCTCACCTTGCTAAACTCCGGCAGCGAGGCCGCCAACGGCTGCACCATCGCCGCCAGCCTGTCCGCCGGCGCACCCGCCACGCTCAACCAAAGCTCGCTGTCCGTCGGTGATCTCGCCGCCCACGCCTCGTCCGTCCAGGACAACGCGTTCGTCCTGACGCTGGGCACACCCGCCACCCTGCCGGCCACCTTCACCGTCACCTTCACGCTGGCCACCCCGTCCAAACCGGGCACCACCTGGACCGAAACCGCCCAGGTCACGATCTACGAATCCGCCACCCTCGGCGGCCTGGTCACCCGCGCCGGCACCGGCGCTCCGCTGGCCGGAGCCACCGTCGCCGTCCGCGGCGCGGCCACCCTCGATCTGACCACCGGAGCCGACGGCCGCTACACCGCTCCCGCCGTGGCCGGCGCCTATCAGATCACCGCCCGCGCCACCGGCCTGGTGGACTCGGAGACCGCCTCCGTCAACCTCGGCGCCTCCAGCGGCGATGTGAACTTCGCACTGGGCACCGCCTCGCTGGCGCTGGCTCCGACGACCATCAATGTCACCGTGCCGCCCAACCAGACCCGGAATCTGACCGCCACCACCGCCCACACCGGCGACACCCCCCGCGCCATTTCCTTCCAAACCGCCATCACCGGCACCGGCCTGGCGGTGGACAAGCTCTACGGCGTCGATCTGGAAGCCGCCTTCCAGGGCGGAGCGGTCAAGGTTTGCGAAATCAATCCGAACACCGGTGCAAAGACCAGCACCCATGAATATACCGGCTTCGGGCAAGAGGAATTCATCATGGGCGCGGCCTGCTGCCAGGACAAGATCTGGTTCCTCAGCGTCGAGTGGGGGCCCTCGGGCAATGCCATGAAACTCCGCTCCCTTGATCCCGCCACCTGGACGCTCGGGTCCGCCGTGACCCTCACCCCATCCGGAGATGTGCAGTTCTACGGCCTGTCCGCCACGGAAAACAAGCTGCTGATGTCCGGCCGCGACAACGCCAACTTCGGGTTCAACCTCTATCAATACACGCCCGGCACCGGCGTCTTCGGCACGGTGGGCGCCTTGCCACAAACCGCCAAGGGCGCGATCGCCTACAGCCCGTCCCGCGCCTCCATCTTCGTGGTCGGCTTTTCCGAAACGGGTCCCGGCGAGGTGGTCAAGGAACTCAACTATCCCGCCCTTACTTCCATCCGCGAATGGAGCCTGAGCGACGGCAACATCCAAGGCCTCGCCTATGACGAGCACCAATCCACCCTGTTTGTCGCCGCCGCCCCGTTCTCCGGCGGCGCTCCCAGCCTCACCAAGCGCAATCCCGCCACCGGCGCCACCATCAGCGGCTTCACCGCCACTTCCGGCATCTCCCTCGTCGCGGTGGACTCCGCCGCCGGAGCCGGCTGGCTCACCACCACGCTCGCATCCTCCGATGTCGCCACCGCCGCCACCCGCAGCATCCCGCTGGTGGTCAACACCGCCGGCATGACCCTGGGCCAGACCTTCACCGCCCAACTCAACCTCAGTTCGCCGCTGGCCGCCGCACCCACGCCAGTCACCGTCAACCTAACCGTCGGCACCCTCGATCCCGGCGTTTGGGAAGGCTGGTTCGAGACCCGCTACGGCCGCGCCCCGCTGGCCGCCGACCGCCTCGCCGACCCGGACCGCGACGGCATCGCCACCTTTATCGAATTCGCCACCGGCGGTGATCCGGATGATCCGTCACCCCATGCCGGACGCCCCGTCGCCAGAATGACCGCCGACGGCAGAGCCTGCGAGTTCACCTTTTTGCGGCGCAAGGGACTGCCTGCCGGAGCCCTGGCCGCCGAAACATCGACTGATCTCGCCCACTGGAACGAAACGGCCGGCACGGTGGCCACGCATGACGCCACGTTTGATCTTGTCACCATCACCCTGCCGCTGTCCTCGGCACCGAGAGCCTTCGTCCGCCTCGCCGCCCCGTGATTCCCGTTTCGGTTTTCCCCGGAGAAGGCTGGGACAAATCCGATCAAACGGAAACCATTTTACGGACCGTGGTGATCGCCGGGCTTCCTTCCCGCGGCACCAGCCAGGAAATTCCGTGCGGGCCTGGCCGCGCTCAAGGACTGCTTGAAAAAGGCAAGGAGCACCCCGCTCCCCGAGCTTATCGCCACCCTCAAGCGCAAGCTGAGGGGCTACTGGAACTACTACGGGGTCAGGGGAAACTCGATGAGGCTCGGGAAATACCAGTATGAGGTGCATCGGCTGCCCTACAAGTGGCTGAACCGCCGAAGCCAACGCCGATCGATGAAATGGAGAACCTATTGCGACCGCTGGAAAACGTGGGACATGCCCACGGCCCGCGTGGTCGAGATTTGGCCGAATCCGTTATTGCACCAGCCGTCAAAACCTGCATGATTGCCTCCGAAAAGAGTCAATCCGGTCCGCCGCACTCTGCCTGCGCGTCCTCCGAGAAGCCCGGTGCGGTAGTTCCGCACGCCGGGATTTGCGAGGGGGGCGCCGAGCAATCGGCGTCCCTACCTCAATCGGAAAAGACAGACCCGATCCAACCCAAGCACCAACTCCTTTCATGCCTACGTTCTATATCGCCACTTCACTCGCAATTCTTCTGCTCCTGACGGGCGCCATCGTGGTATTAGTCTGTCGACCGAAGGCTCCCGGAGACCTGCTACTTATCGCATTCCTTTTCTCCCTGATCTTAAACGGAGTCTGGATGCTGGCTGCGCCCGTGTTGGATGGTTTGTTTGGCGATGGATCATACCGAGCAACAGCCGACTTGGTCTCCCGCCTCGTTGCAGTAGCCGGATATGCCTGCCTGCTTTTGTTCGCGGTCCGAAGAAAAGTGTGGGAAGCAGCGAAATGAAAGACAGCGAACCAGGCGCAACTGACTGCCCCGATGACGCGCAGTGTTTACGGGAAGTCCATTGAGTTCAGACATCCCCAGCGGAGTGTCTGATCTCTATCGTAACAGAATAGCCGAACAAGTCATGACGCACCAACCGGCCATAAGCTCTTCAATTGCATTTCTACATCCCTTCAACCGCGCCGGTGGGCGCACATCGAACGTTCGGTCCGGATATTGAGATCGGTATTGGTGGGTGTGGTGTGGTTGGATTGGCGGCTGGGAGAGCGATGAACTGGCTCCCGTCGCGCCGAGCTCTTGCCGCGAGAGCGGATGACTTGTTCCCGGCCTGCGTGGCTACCATTGGCGAGAGCGGGTGATTTGATCCTGTTGGCTTGTGGCCGTTATCCGCGAGATGGATGTGCGGCGCTGGGAATTTTGAACCACGGATTACACGGATTGACACGGATAAGAAGAGGGTTGGTGCGAAGCGCCATCCGTGTATATCCGTGTGATCCGTGGTTAAGATTCTTTGGACTTCGTCGGGGTCGCAGTGCGGCCGGTTCGCGAGACCATGCGATATTTTCCGGTGTTTTGGAAGATTCCGCTTGTGCCTCCGGGCCGTATTGGTAGAGTCCGGTCGTTCGGCACCGGTGGCGATCCGCCGCGTCATCCCAGGACCGAACAAGCCGTGGGTGGCAAGCCGGTAACACGATTCATTCGCTTTTCCATCCACACACTCAGCCGCCCGGCTGCCACCACTCTGACGTTGGCTAAGATGAAAACCCAATTCCAAGCAAGTATAGGTGCGATGGCATTATTGTTCCTTCTGCTGGAGCCTGCTCCCGCAAGAGGAGGGAAGGAAGCTCCGAAGCAGAAGGTTGAGAATCAGAAACAGGAACCACCAGTGCTTGGCATGGATATTCACGCAGCGAAAGGGGGAATGGAAGTAGAGTTCAACAACCACACTGCTGGTGAGGTGCGCGTTAAGGTCGGCAAGAAGCTAATCAGGTTGAAGCCCGGAGAAACCGCAAAGATGCCAATCCAGAAGCAGGAGGAGATGAATATTTACGAGAAAGTTCGAGAGGCGGCGGGGGATATGTGGCAACCTCGGGTAACCACTTTAATATTCCCTCGGCCTGCGAAAGCTCAATTTCTCGGTCCCAGGTAATTGAGGACGTATGCGACCCCTCGGATTTCAATCAGGTAGCCAACAAGCCGTGACTCCTAACGGGCCATAAGCACATCAATTTCATTTTGCCATCCCCTCAATCGCTCCCGTAGGAGCACTCAAACGTTCTGTCCATGAGACAACTCGCACTAACATTCCTTGGATTCACTGGGGCGTTTGTGCCCCTCCTCGCTCTCGACTTTCTAAAGGAATCCCTCAGCGATGGACTGGAAGGGGCGAGACTCCCCTTGCTATCAAGTTTAGTGCTGACCTTGGCTCCAATTGGACACATGCTTTGGATCACTCCGTTATTGGTGGCAGTCGGGGTTTACTCGAGAACAGGGAGCGAGAAATCAACAAGCGATGCCGTCTGGGCAGTTGTCGCTGCAATCCTTTTGTTTGGATGCGTCATGGGTACTTTGGGGCCAGCCTATTCACGATTGCTATTCTTAGATGGAACGAGTAACCCTCCTCCCTCCGCGTCCCTGTGGGCTGGCAATCTAATAATGGTTGGAGCTTCAATCGCCTTCGCTGCAAGCGGCCTCCTTCGACGCAGAACCGCGACGGAACAAGCCGTTCCTCCTGACGCCTGACCCGCCACCCGTTCCAGCCGCCCCTCAAGGAGCGTGGGGCGTCCCACCCACCTCTTCCTCCACGGCCGGAAAAGTTCGCCGACAAGCCGCCGAGGCCGCGAAGAGGATCGGAGATTGTGGATTGCGGAAGAAAAACCGCCCCTGACGCCAAAACGCCCCGGAAATGGTGAAATTCGCCGAAAACCGGCCGGTTTTGGTGAATTCCGGGGTAGGGGAAGGGGTCCCCCGAGGTAGGGGAAGGGGTCACCCGACGTGGAGGAAGGGACGTGCGCGACTACACCGAGACCGGCCCGCCCGCCGATTGGCACCAGGCCAAGGTGGCCGCCCGCAGTTCCGCCACCCTCACCGGGCTGGTGTCCGGAAAGAAATACGCCTTCCGCATCCGAGCCCTGGGCCCCAACGACCTCGTAAGTCCGTGGAGCGACGAAGCGGTGTGCATGGCGCCGTGAGATGGGAGAGGCAAGAGACCAGAGACCAGAGGCAAGAGACCAGAGACCAGAGGCCAGAGACCAGAGGCCAGAGGCCAGAGGCCGGAATCAAGACGGGAGAGGCCCCGTCCGCCGGGGTTGGCGGGCGGGGCCTCATTGTTCCGCCCGATGACCGGCGACCCGTATATCCGCTAGGCCGACTCACCCGGAAAACCACCCGCCGCCCCCGCCTGATATACGCACGCCGGGGGAGAAAAACCTTGCAATATCAGCGGAATCCGCCCACCTTCCCTCCCAAGCACCCGTCCGGATATCACTTCCCGACATGCTACGAATAAACACTGTTCTGCTGATATATCATGCGCCACACCATTATTGACTATCCTCCCTTGCTGGAGAGATTCGGATACGTCTCGACGGCAATCTGTGCAGCAGCGATCGCCATTGGAATTGCATCACTGGTCAGCAGGCGAATGGTTCACTCCGGTGCTGCAGTGGTGATGATTCTAGCGACCGGGATCCTTGGATTAGCAGAGTTTGCTAGACGATTGTATCAGGTATCGAATTGGTATAAAAACGGGGATGCTTTTAGCCCTTTCCAATTGATCGGCGATCTTGGAGAAGTGCACTTTGCGCTGACAGGCATGATGGCAGGATGCGGGGTCGGACTTTTTCTAGCCGCACTTTCGGTTGTCTTCACAAGGGATGCTGCTTGGCCTGCACGGAAAAAACTTGCAGAACAAGTCGGTCGAGGCGACGGCGATAAGCCGCCAATTTGAATCGGAGTCTTGCGCGCCGCCGCCTCACCTTTAACGTTCGGCTCATACAAATCCAGACTCATGAACCAGTCCTCCCCACAAGCAAAGCCAGAGAAGATTGCGATTCGTGAGGGATATTACTTCCTGATCATCGTGCAGAGAGGCGTCGTAACCCATTATACCCCCGACTTTGGGTTGTCCCATGCGGATTTCGTGAAGCGCAGGGTGGGCACGCTACCCAATGGAGCCTGGGTTGGTTCCGCCACCAAGAACGATGGAATTCTATCGGCGGTAAATTCATTTACATTCTACGGGAATCAACTTCCCGGACCGGCGGAAACGCAAAAGGCAGTGCAAGAGAAGTTCTGCTGAATGGCAGCCAAGAACCTAACCCCTAAGCCGAACAAGTCATGGATCTCAACCGCTCATTCGCCCCTCAACCACCCATCAATCTCACCTCGACCGTGCGGTGAGATCACATTAGGCGTTCGGCAGAAACATACCACAATGAATTCAATACGTTTCATCATCGCCTTGTGTTTTGCATTAGTAGCCGCAGCACAAGGTGGAGAGAGCCCGACTAACGCATACAAAATTGTGTTCCTCGACTCGAAGGGTGAAAGGCTCGGGGTAGCTATGGTGTTTTCTCCGGCACTTGTGAAAGCCGACCGAAAGGAGTTCACTGCCAAGTGCTCTGTTGAGCTATTGCCGAACAAGGGCGACGGAGAAGAAGTAAAGTGGTTCAAGCGATTGATGCCCGAAGGCAAGAATTGCGAAGTTGGCATCGAAACCAAAAAAGACGATGAGTTTTTTGGAGGCCCAGATGGTAGCGGAGCGCATGCCTCGATCGACTTCGCACCAGGCTGGGAGGACGCGAATGTCCTTGTGATGTTGAACTTGGACAATGCCCAACCGAGAGGCACATGGTGGTATAGCATAGCCGCAGGCGGCTGGAAGGGTGGCAAGGTGGTGGTGAGTAGAGTTCAAGCCAAAGCAGAAGCTCCCCCAGGACAAGCCGAACAAGCCGGCAATGGGCACCCCGCTACCCGCCCAGAGTCGAAGTCGGAGGGTGGCGACAAACCTCAACCTGAATCGGAGGGGCGCTCCCGGTAGCGGGTTGCCAGGCCTCGACGTTCGCCAGAAAATATGCTGTGAAGACGACCAACCCAAAAAGCAACACATGGATCGTGGTGGTTCCAACTGTTTTATGGTTTGTCGCCGGGTTCTTCTACGTTCAATACTTCCAAGAGGAGACGCGCGGCAGATACGACCCGCTAATGGCCTCAGGGATGTCTCTGCCGTTTTTTGCGACAGCAATCGCGCAACTGCGGAGTGGACACCTTTGGAGGAACCTTTCTACTGGGAATCGCGGAGAGCATAGGGATGTTTCTCCCACGAAGTTCGCGCTATCCACAATCGGGCATCTTGCGATCGGCACGATCCTCGTCGCATTGTTTTCCTATCAATACTGGAGCCAGGGCGAACAAGCCGTCGCTCCGAACCGCTCGTTGCCGCCTTCATTGAATTCAACGTCTTCCGTTCGCAATTCGGAGGACTAAAACGTTAGCCAATGAATATCCAGACCCTCATTCTTCCAGCGCTCCTTTTTGCTTCGAATGCACAAGGAGCGGATTCCATTGCTGGACGCTACGCCGGACGAGTGGCAACCGGGCGCGACAATGAGACGCGGTCTATCGACGTCACTGTCATGCAGGTCGACAGGCATTATAAACTTTCGGGCACCGCAGGATATTCGACAGGTCGCTCGGTCGCGCCGGACTTCGATGGCGAATGCAAAGAGATCACAAAGCCACCGTATCGGTTTGATTTTACAGACTCGTTCGGGAACTTGGGAATCGCCACCGTCACACCGATCAAATCCGGGCTCCAATTCACCATAACGATGACGACAGTAAAGGATTCAAGATGCTTGCCGCTGTATGATCTAACGAAACTCAAAAAGAAGAACGGCTAACACGTCGTGGAGCGCCAATCGGCCATAAGCTTTTCAATTTCGCTTCAACATCCCTTCAACCGCGCCGGTGGGCGCACATCAAACGTTGGGCTATCACAAATGAATAAAGAAGACAGATCTGACGAAGTCTGCGCGAGGGCCGTGGCAGTTATGCTCGAAGGCAACGACGTCGATGAGGCCGTGAAGATTCTCTGCGCTGAGGGCTTTCCGGCGGCTCTGGCGTCTCGGGCTCTTACCTTCCTTCCGAGCGCATTCGCGCGACTGCACCACGAACCTAAAGGAATTCAGTTCCCTTCGGATTACTATGCAGGCGAAGATGCTCATGGTAGGGGAGAGTTGAGCCGCTACGACGATGATCCAATTTATCAAGCCGCCTTGCGCCTTGGCACAAGGATCGCCCGCGAGGATGAGGATTTGCTGCTGAGGTTTGTCGAGATATCGGCCGAGGACAACGGAATCGCCGCGGCCCGGGCACGAGGACTCAATCCGACATCGATTTCGACCCTGATCCATGAATTCTAAGATTCAAGACGACCAAGCCGCGGTTGGCAACCCTGCGGGCTGGCCAATTTCCTTGGTGGATTCATACTCTGAGGATGGTGGTTGAGAGAACGGGACCACTCTGGAACTGAACGCCATTCGCGGGAGCGGGTGATTTGATCCTGTTGATTTGTGGCCGTGATCCGCGGGATGGATCCGCCGCGCTGGGGATTTCGACCACGGATTTCACGGATTGGCACGGATAGGAAGAAGGTTGGCGCGAAGCACCATCCGTGTAGATCCGTGTGATCCGTGGTTGGGAGTCTTCGACTTCGCCAGGACGGAACGAACCTTTCCCGGATTTCCGGAAGTCTCCGCTTGCGTGGTCGGCTGATTCCGATAGCATTGGCCTGTCCGGCACCGGTGGCGATCCGCTGCGCAACCAAGGACCAAACAAGCCATGGGATGCAACCCGGCATAGCGGATGGTAGCTTTTTCCATTGGCTTGGGTCCACCTGACCTTCACGGGGTGCGGAGGAACGCCTGGAAACCGGACAACCAGAACCCTCAGATCCGTCCGCAACTCCGGTGCCTAACCACAGGAGGGTTTTCCACACCGGTCATGTCGCACGGCCGTCCGGACGCCTGCGCCACCGCCGGCTCAGTCTTCCCGCACGCGGAAGAACACTTTGGGCTCGTCAGGAATGAACGGAAGTGTGACCATGGTGGTCGCGCCTTGGCTGGCAATGCCGACAGCAATCGGGGTCCAGGTTTCCAGATCCTTGGACCAATGGATGCTGTAGACGGCATCCGGCATCGAGTTCCACGACAAGTGCACCGTCCCCGCACCACGGTTGACCACCGGGACACCAACTCGAATGGGTTCGAGCCAGGCCAAGGACAAGCCCGCTTCGTCGGGCACCAGGCGCGGGCCTCCGCCCCGCAGAAGGTCTGGGAAGTGGTTGTGGTTCCATAAGTCGCCGTAAACCTCGAAATTCGCGCCACCGCCCCGTTCCCAATACAACGCGCGGATGGTGTAGCTGCCGGGTTGCAACTCAATGATCGCGCGGGTGTGGCTGTTGCCGGTGTTGGCGTTGTGGATCAGGGTGTCGCCGCTGATCACCGAGTTCGCGTCCACGCCGTAGACAAGGTTGCGCCACGTTTGTCCGACGATCTGCAGGCTGCCGCCATCGTCGCCGCGGAATCCAAACTGATAGACTCCGTACGCCGGGATTTCCAGCACGCCGACCGCTTCGACGGCGAAGTCGTTGTCGTCGCCGCCGGTGCCGTTCGGAAACGGCGTGTCGCCGCCGAAAAATCCGGCGGGATTGCCGGCATTCTGGGGGTCGGACAGGTTGATCGCTTCGAGGTTGGCCGTGACTGCGGCGGGGTCGTTGAGCAACTCGGCAGAGGCGGTGGCGAGCGAGTTGACTTCCGTGCCGCCCGGAGCGGTGACCCGCGTGGACCAATTGACGCCGTTGATGGTCTTGATACCGGGCACGAGGAAACTGCCACTGGCGCGGTGGCCGACCGCGCGCCAGACCAGGGTGTCGGTGTCGTTGGCACGGGCTCCGGGAGCGGCGTACAACTCGTGGGAGGCGCCGCCGGCGTTTTCGAAAGCGAGCACCTCGATTTCGTACTGGCCGGCGGACAGGTTGGTCACCGCGCGGAACTCGCCGCTGGTGCGTTCCCGATAGACGGTGTCGGGCGAGCGGATGTCGATGACGCCGTCGCCATACACGGTGGTGAAGGGTTGTCCGGAAATGCGTAGGCCGGAGCCGTCGTCGGAGCGCAGTCCGAAGGTATAGGTTCCCGCTTGCGTGATCACGAGCAGGCCGCGGTAGACGTGAACGATCGCGTCGTCGTTTGCGGCGGTGTTGCCGACCATGGTTTGGTCGCCGGGAATGATGCCGGTGGTGCCGGGTGATTCGGGGTCCGTGGCATTGATGGTTTGGCGGAGGCCTTCCACCACGGTGCCGAGCCCCGACTGCACGGAGGCGGCCGCCTGCACGATGTTGGACACCGCGCCGTTGTTCGAAACCGCCCGCACGCCGAAGGCCGAATTGCCGGGTCCACGCGCGTTGAAGTTGGTCGGGAACACGGCCGGCATGACTTGGGCGCCGGGCACCGGGACAGGCGAGGCGACGGCCCACTCGATCACGTAGGGCTGTGTCGGGGCGCCGACATCCTGCGGGGCGAGACCGTTGAGGTGGTCGTTCCACAGGCCGGTGGAGCCGCTCAGTTCGATGGCGTCCTCGCCTCCGGTTCCGGAGTTGTTGGGTTCGCCGGTGTTCCAGGATTGATAGGTGTAGGAAGCGCCTGACGTCCACGCCCAGCCGTTGTTGCTGTTAGTCCCCGCTTCGCTGCCGCCGTAGGCTTCGTTGTCGGTCAGGCCGATCCAGAACGTCTGGAAGTTGGCGATGCGGGCGAGGAAGAAATTCTCCTGCCGCTGGGTGACGTCGGCCAAGTGGCCGGGCACGGTGGTCAGGCCGGAAGGATCGGGGCGTGCTTGCGCGGTGGCCTCGGCATTGGCCCAAGTGCGCGGGCGGTCGGCGGCGGCGCCGACGAGCTGATAGAGATTCCAGGTGCCGCCCGGCCCGAAGGGAGCGGTGTGGTAGGTCGGGTTGTTGGTGATCTCGTCGGCGGGCAGGGCGAGCGGACTGCCGCCGGCGGCGAGGTGGCGGATCTGGGCGAGGTTGAGGCTGCGGTTGAAGACGGCCAGTTCGTCCAGCCGGCCCATGAAGGACCAACCGGCGGCCCCGCTGCGGCCGATGGAAACCGCGGAGTTGTTGGACAGGACACCTCTGGCGGTCGGGCCGTTGTCGAGGTTGCCGTTGACGAAGATGCGTTGGTAACCGTCGCGGTATTCCCAAACCACATGGTACCATTGCCCGGTTTGGATGACTTGGTTGCCGGTGAGGTCGTTGCCCCAGTGGCCGATGTGGGCGCGGCTGTTGCGGATGCCCAGGTGGAGGATGTTGCTGCTCGTGTTGGTCTGGTTGAAGACCATGTTGTCGCCGGCGGCCTTGGCGGAATTCACCCAGGCGCAGGCGGTGTAGGTGGAACTGGTGAAACCGAGTTGGGTGGCGGTGAACGGGGTGGTGATGCCGTCGCCATCCGGGGCGTTTCCGCCGTCGAACTCCAAGGCACCACCGACTTGGCCGGCGACCCAGCGCTCGTTTCCGCCGCTGCCGATCAAGGTGCAGGTGCCACCCAAGGTGCCGCGGTTTTGGAGTGTGGTGCCCGATCCTTCCTCGAAGTCGTAGTAGAGAAGCGGCACCGGCTGCATCGTGTATTGGATCTCGAGCTTGGGTCGCAGCGCGGTGTCGGAATGATCCCGGGAAGCCATCTGGATCGAGTTCCCGGGGGTGACCTCATCCAGGTTGTCGAGCCGCCAACCGTGATTGGAGGCGGGCGCATCGAGCATGGCCTGCGCCTCGGCGGTGAGCGCGGCGGAGGCCAAGCTGACTGGCCCCAAGGCCGCCACGGTGCCGGTAGCGCTGGCCGAAGGGGTCACGCTCGCTCCCGCGTTGGTCCACAGGACGGTGGAATGGTTGGCATGTTGCCAAGTGACGCTCCCGGCGGTGGCCGTAGAGCCGATGCCTTCGCCACCTCCGGGATCAACCGTGCCTTCGCTCCATGGCTCAATAAGGCGGGTCAGTTGCAGGCTTCCGGTGTGTTTGAGGACGCTCAGCCGCAGGGTGGCGCTGGTGATCGTGGCTCCGCTCGGCACGGCCGCGGCCACGTCGAAGCGGAGCAGGGAGCGAAGGGTCCGGTTGGCTCCCGTATCTCCGTTGACCCCGGCGTGGAGAAACTGCCCCTTGCCGTTCGCGTAGGCATACGGGTCACCGCCCGCCGGGCTGTAGATCACGGCGTCGGCGACGGGTTCCACCGTGACGGTGACCGCCGACGAAAGGCCGGGAAGCCAAACGGCCAGCAGACAACCTAGGACAATAGGGATCAATTGCTTCATGAGTATTGCTAGGAAATTGCCTTTCGGGGTTGGCGCGCATGAGGGGGCTTCGCCAAGGCGACGCCCGCCCAAGGGGTTGCGGGGAAAGGAGGGGTGGAAAACGCACCCATTTCCCCGAACGGACCAGTCGGAGGTCGGGATGTCGCCTTCACGGGTGTGCCAACGGCGGTCATAGCGGGAGTTTTGACATGCGCGATTGCACAGGTTTCCCCCACCCTTGCAAGGATAATCCGCAAGGGGTTGCGATTTTTCCCCAGAGACCGTTCCGGAGGCCGAATTCAGTCGAAGCAGGGGATCAGGATGCGACTGTCGCCCAGATCAACCTCGCCGGGTTTGGGATCGGGCCGGGCAACGGTGTCCAACATTTGAACGAAAAGCCCCAGCCACGGCATGTTGAAGATGCCTGGTGTCGCGCTGACGGGGCTGGTTTTCGCGTGGTCGAGATCCCCTCCGTGTCCTCAAGATCATAAGCCTCCCGACTAACTTGCGATTTACCGCAATAAATGGGGTCAGGTACGAATGGCGCAAACTTAAGGTGTTTCATGGTCCCGAATGGCTTAGAAATCCTGCAATTCTCCATCCCAAACACCCCTTAAGTTAGCGCCACTCGGGACCGACCCCAGAGATATATGTTGCAATGCGGGGCCCCCAGATAGATACCCTTTGGCGGAAGTGTGCCTATGGATTCGGATTGATTGCTTTCAAACGCATGAAAGTTTTCGTTTGGGTGCCGCTGGGCACGCTGAAGATGTGTTGGGGTGGGGATGCAGCGGCATTGCCGGTGTCGGGAACCGGGGTCCAGCTTCCGGGTGCTAGCGTCTCGCTCCATTCCGCGCCGTATGCGATGCCGCTGACGCTTGCGGGTTGGGTGAACGCGATCACGAAGTTGCCGCCCACCTTTTGAGGCATGGGGACAAGTCCAGCACTGTTCTGTTTTGGATCCAGGTCAAAGGCGAACTCCAGAAGGTTGGGGATGCCGTCCTGGTCGAAATCGTTGAGGTCCGCTCCGTCGCCGGTGTTTTCGCTGTTGCCGAACTGAGCCAGTCGCCAGATCAGCAAGGCGGGCGCAGGCACGGCCACGAGTGCAAGGGTGTGGTTGGCGCTCGATCCGCCCATAAGCCGGGTGAATCGCTCACCGAAGGCAAGCGATGGGGTATTGACCGGCACTGGCACAAAACGGTTCGTCGTGATGCCGTCGCCAAGCTGGCCGAAGGCGTTGGAGCCCCAGGCGGCCGAAGCGCCGTCCGAGCAGAGCGCCAGACTGTGGGAGGCCCCCGCCGCTACCGCGATCACTGTTTTGCCGGAGAGTGCCGAGACACCCGCGGTCGTGTTGACCGCCACTGGCGCGGAACGATTCGTCGTCGTGTTGTCGCCAAGCTGGCCGGAACTGTTGTAGCCCCAGGTGGCCACGGAGCCGTCCGAGCAGAGTGCCAGACTGTGGGAGGTGCCTGCGGCCAAGGCCACCACGGTCTTGCCAGAAAGTGCCGAGATTCCTGCCGCCGTGGTGACCGCAACCGGCACGGAACGATTCGTCGTGTAGTTGTCGCCAAGCTGGCCGGACCAGTTCACCCCCCAGGCTGCCACGGTGCCGTCCGAGCAGAGCGCCAAATTGTGGGAGTCACCCGCCGCCACCGCCACCACCGTCTTGTCGGAGAGTGCCGAGATGCCCGCAACCGTGTTGACCGCCACTGGCACCAAACGGTTCGTGATGGTGTTGTCGCCAAGCTGGCCGGAGCTGTTGTAGCCCCAGGTGGCCACGGAGCCGTCCGAGCAGAGCGCCAGGCTGTGGGAACTACCCGCCGCCACGGCGACCACTGTCTTGCCGGAGAGTGCCGAGATGCCCGCTGTCGTGTTGACCGCCACTGGTGCGGAACGATTCGTCGTCGCGTTGTCGCCAAGCTGGCCGTAGTTGTTGCGGCCCCAGGCGGCCACGGAACCGTCCGAGCAGAGGGCCAGAGTGTGCGAGGTTCCCGCCGCCACGGCCACCACGGTCTTGCCAGAAAGTGCCGAGATTCCTGCCGCCTTGGTGACCGCCACCGGCACGGAACGATTCGTCGTGGTACCGTCGCCAAGTTGCCCATATGAGTTGCCCCCCCAGGCGACCACCGTGCCGTCCGAGCAGGGTGCCAGACTGTGAGAGCCGCCCGTCACCACTGCCACCGCCGTCTTGCCTGAGAGCGCCGAGATGCCTGCCTCAATGCTGACAGCATCCGGCACGGACCGATAAGGTGTGGTGTTATCACCAAGCTGGTTGGTCAAATTGGAGCCCCAGGCGGCCACGGTGCCGTCCGTGCAGAGCGCCAGACTATGGGAGCCACCTGCCGCCGCCGTCGCCACCGCCTTACCGGCGATCGCCGAGACACCCGCAGCCATGTTGACTGCAACCGGTACGGCACTGTTCGTTAGGCTGTTATTGCCAAGCTGACCCATGCTATTGTGACCCCATGCTGCCACAGTGCCATCCGAGCATCGTGCCAGACTATGGTAAACGTCCGCCGCCACCGCCACCACCGTTTTGCCGGAGAGCGCCGAGACCCCCGCGGCTGTGTTGACCGCCACTGGCACGGAACGATCCGTGGCGGTGTTGTCGCCAAGCTGGCCGGAGGTGTTGGAGCCCCAGGCGGCCACGGTGCCGTCCGAGCAGAGCGCCAGGCTGTGGTAGCCACCCGCCGCCACGGCCAACACCGTCTTGCCGGAGAGTGCCGAGACGCCCGCGGTCGTGTTGACCGCCACCGGCACCCAAGCTTGCCCCCCCGCAGAGTTCCTGCCAAGCTGGCCAACATAGTTGTCGCCCCATGCGGCTACAGTTCCGTCCGAGCAGAGTGCCAGACTGTGATCGCCTCCCGCGGCCACCGCCTTCACGGTTTTACCGGCAAGCGCATAGCCAACCACAGTGACTGCCACCGGCACGGAACGGTTGGTATTGGTTTTGTCGCCAAGCTGGCCCGAGCCATTGTAGCCCCAGGCGGCCACGGTGCCGTCCGTGCAGAGTGCCAGGCTGTGGGATAAGCCCGCTGCCACTGCCGACACCGTCTTGCCGGAGAGTGCCGAGACACCCGCTGCCGTGCTAACCGCCACCGGTACGGAACGATCCGTCGAGGTGTTGTCGCCAAGCCGGCCGTAGTAGTTGCGGCCCCATGCGGCCACGGTGCCGTCTGAGCAGAGTGCCAGACTGTGATAGCCGCCAGTCGCCACCGCCACCACCGTTTTGCCGGAGAGCGCCGAGACCCCCGCGGCTGTGTTGACCGCCACCGGCACGGAACGATTCGCGGTGGTGTTGTCGCCAAGCTGGCCGTAGGAGTTAGACCCCCATGCGGCCACGGTGCCGTCAGAACAGAGCGCCAAACTGTGGGAGCCGCCAGTCGCCACCGCCATCACCGTCTTACCGGACAGCGCCGACACCCCTGCGGCCCGATCGACCGCCACCGGGGCGGGCCGATACCCCATGGTATTCTGGCCAAGCTGGCCGTAGGAGTTGTAGCCCCAGGCTAGGGCTCGTTGGTTGGCCCAGACGAGCACCAGATCGTTGCCGCTACCGCCAAAGTAGTTGGCGATGAATTCATAAGTGATTCCGCCGTATGGCAACTCCACCTTCTGACCCTGCGCGAGGTTGTCGAAAGCGCCGTTGATAAAGTCCAGGCCCGTGTTGTTCACCACCGTGAAGTTCGTTCCGGTCGGCGGGGCTAAGTTGAGCGCTAGGTTCACCGTGTTGCCTGCCGCCGTGTAGCTGGTGGCGGTGACCGGCACGGAAGTGGCCGATGTGAAAGTGGCCACAACCTCGGCGGCAGGGGCCATCCTGGCAAATGCGAGCAGAGCGGATGCGAGAAGGGCGAGTGGTTTCACAACTGCATGAACGTTGCGGTTTCAGTTACGTTTGGCGCACTTGAGGGGCAGATCAGGCAAAAGCTGGAATGCTGAAGTGCGGAGATAGAGGATCAAGCCATCCCGGCAGGTCGAAGGCTGACTTTTCGCGTTCACTGGTGTGGAAATGGGCGGCATGGCGTAAGATCCTTAAGCGCGACGTTAGGGATTTCTTCTCCCGTGCCAAGGAAAATTGGAGGGAACTTCGTAAGATAGGAGATGCAAGCCCCGAACCCGGGGCGGGTATGGAGGGGACTGAAGTTTGCCGGGAGATCTGCCATAATCTTCTCTTGGGTCAGTCGCTGGGTACCAGTCCCCGCGTTAAAATAATTCATCCATTTCATCGACTTGATTTTTTAGATTTCGCTGACGCTTCACGAGGCTGGCCTGCCGGCTCACCGAGCCAGTCTGCCCCATGGTGTAATGCGGGGACTGATCCTAAGTCTTTAAATCAAGCCTCGTATTCCGCCCACGATGACGAGGTTTCCCAGACGCGGACGCGGACGAGTTTCACCGAGGGGCGGAGCGGATAGGGGGCGCCGGGTTGTTCCTGATAGGCGGCGAGCGCGGCGGTGGTGTGGCGGAAGATCTCGCGGGCCAGCAGCTCGGTGGTGGGGTCCTCGTCGGTGAATCCGATCACGCGGTCGCCGTAGCGGGCCTTGAATTCCGGATAGGCCGGGTCGGCGGTGTTCATGCACAGGGCGTGGTCGAAGCGGTCCAGCCAATCGCCCACGGTTTCCTTGATGATCTTGAAATCGCAGACCATCTGGTTGGCGTCGAGGTCGTTGGCTTCGAGGACGAACTCCACCTTGCGGGTGTGGCCGTGGGGGAAGCGGCATTTGTCCGGGTGGCGGCTCAGCATGTGGCCATTTTCGATTTCGAGGGATTTGCAGATGCGGTAGGGCATGGGAGTCAGGTGCCTTTGGTGTTGCCGAAGAGATCGATCTGGAGGCGGTGGCAATAGCGGTAGCCGAACCGTTTGCACGCGGCGATCACAAAATCCCGGCGCGCGGCGAGTTCCTCCGGGGTGACGCCCTCGGGCATCAGCAGGATGGAAGACGGAGTCAGTGATTTGCCGACGATCTCCCGGATGGTTGCGATTTCGTCGAGATCCGCCGGCCCGGAAACGACGAACTTCATCTGGCAGCGGTAGCCGTCCAGCCACGCGCGGAGGACTTCCGGTTGGAGGCGGAGCGCTTCGTGCCTGTGGGTCCAGATTTCACCGAACCTATCCGGTGGCGGGGTGGAACTGGCGAGCTTGGGGCTGAGCGAGGCGAGGTCGCAGGCGATGCCGTCCGGCGGCAGGGTGCCCGCGGTCTCGATGGTTAGATGGTGGCCGAGTCCGGTGATGGCCGCCGCCAGGTCGCGGACGCCGGGGGCGAGCAGCGGTTCGCCGCCGGTTAGGACGACGTGCGGGCAACCGAAATCCCGGATGTGGGAAACGATTTCGGGAATATCCATTTCCACTCCCTCCGGATGCCATGAGGCATAGGGCGTGTCGCACCAGAGGCAGCGGAGGTTGCAGCCGCTGGTGCGGACGAAAACGGAAGGCACGCCGGTGAGTTCGCCCTCGCCCTGGATCGAATGGAAGATCTCCGCGATTTTCATGGGGCGGGGGGCAGCGGCGGGTGGTTTTGATAGATGGTGGGGTCGGTCAGCCCGGCCAACAGAAACGCCTCGCGGCGCTCCACGCAGGTGCCGCAGGTGCCGCAATGGATCTCGCCGCCCTTGTAGCACGACCATGTGAGGGCGAAATCGACCCCGAGTTCCGCGCCGCGGCGGGCGATGGCGGCCTTGTCCATGGCGATGAACGGGCGGAGCACGCGGATGCCGGCGTAGGTGCCGTGGAGGATGGCGGATTCCATGGCGAGCATGAACTCCTCCCTGCAATCCGGATAGATCGCGTGGTCGCCGCTGTGGGCGGCGATGACCAGCGCATCCGCCCCCTTGCTTTCGGCGAAGCCGGCGGCGATGGACAGCATGATGCCGTTGCGAAAGGGGACCACGGTTTGTTTCATGGACTGCTCGGCGTAGTGGCCGTCGGGGATCTCGCCGCCGTCGATCAAAAGGTTAGACGCGAAATGCGCGCGCATGAAATCCAGCGGGACGATGTGGTGGGGGATGCCCAACATTTCCGCGTGGCGGGCGGCGAACGGCAGCTCGCGGGCGTTGTGTTTGGAGCCGTAGTCGAACGACAGCGCGGCCGCCACCGGGTGGGTGCGGGCGGTGTGATAGAGGGCGGTCACGGAATCCATGCCGCCGCTGAGCAGCACGCAGGCTTTCATTTGTCGTCCGGGAAGGACGCTTCGGTGGTGAGCTGGATGCCGCCGCGCGGGGCGAATTCGCCGCGGACGACCATTTCCACGGGTGCCAGTGCGGCGACCAGGTCGTCGAGGATCCGGTTGACGATTTCCTCGTTGAAGGCGGGCTGGTTGCGGAACGAGGCCAGATAGAACTTGAGGCTTTTGGTTTCCACGCACAGCTCGCCAGGGACGTAGCGGATCACCAGGCGTGCGGCGTCCGGCTGGCCGGTGACCGGGCAGAGCGAGGAAAACTCCGGGCAATTGAGGGTGATCCAGTAGCGGCGGCCGGGGCGCTGGTTCGGAAACGTCTCGAGCCGCGCCTCGTCCGGGCTGGCCGGGAGGCGGGTATCGGGTTTGCCGAGCAGTGACAGGTGTTGGAGATCCTCGCGGGAAGGCATGCGCGGAGTGTGGAACCCCGGCGCACGGGAGTCAAGCGGGACGGAGACGGCGGATTCAGCCCTTCATGGACGCCATGTCGATGACGAAGCGGTAGCGCACGTCCTGGCGGAGCAGGCGGTCCCATGCCTCGTTGATCTGTTGCATGGCGATGATCTCGATGTCCGATGCGATCCCGTTTGCCGCGCAGAAATCGAGCATTTCCTGGGTTTCCGAGATGCCGCCGATGCAGGAGCCGGCGAAATTCCGGCGCGGCAGGATCAGGTTAAACGGGGCCACCGGCAGCGGGTGCTCGGGAACCCCGACGAGCGCCAGCGTGCCATCGAGTTTCAACAGGCTGAGATACAGGTTGATGTCGTGTTGGGCGGAAACGGCATCGAGGATGAAGTGGAAACTGTTCGCGTGCTTCGCCATCGCCGCGGGGTCGGTGGAGATGACCACCTCGTGGGCGCCGAGCCGCAGGGCGTCGTCAACCTTTCCCGGCGAGGTCGTGAACAGCACCACATGCGCCCCGAAAGCGCGGGCGAACTTCACGCCCATGTGGCCGAGCCCGCCCAGCCCGACGATGCCGACCTTTTGCCCGGGGCCCACTTTCCAATGGCGCAGCGGCGAGTAGGTGGTGATGCCCGCGCACAGCAGGGGAGCGGTGGCCGCGAGATCCATGCCCTCCGGCACGCGCAGGGTGAACGCCTCGTCCACCACGATGGAGGTGGCGTAACCGCCGAATGTGGGGCCGCCGAGGTGCTTGTCCTCGCTGTTGTAGGTGAAGGTGGCGTACGCCTCGCAGAACTGCTCGTGGCCGTTGCGGCAGTTCTCACAAGTGCGGCAGGAGTCCACCATGCAGCCGGTGGCTCCGATGTCGCCGACCCTGAACTTCGTGACATCCCGTCCGACGCGGGTGACGCGGCCGACGATCTCATGGCCGGGCACGCACGGATAGATCGTGTTGTGCCACTCGTTGCGGGCGGTGTGCAGATCGGAATGGCAGACACCGCAGAACAGGATCTCCATTTCCACGTCGGTGGCACCGGGCTCGCGGCGGGAAATGCCGAAAGGGGCTAGAGCGGAAGTGGCGGATTGGGCGGCGTAGGCTTTGGTCGGATAGGTGGTCATGCGCGTGAAGTCGATGCTGGCGAAGGATACGGGAAAACCGTCGCGCGCATTTCAATCCGGGATCCGATGTACAAGGTGGGTTTGGAGGCTGGACAATGTGGTCAGCCATCCTCAGACCCGGCATGGCTGGACCGGTATTCGCCGGGACCGGTTCCCGCGTGGCGCTTGAAGTAGTTGTAGAGCGCCGCCTGCGAGGAGAACCCGCATGCTTTTGCAATCTCGGCGATCGGGGTCTTGGTTTGGGAGAGGAGGCGATGGATTTCCGCCAAACGCCGCTGATGGATGTCTTCGAGCGGATCGGTTCCGAAGGCGGCCTGATAGCGTCGCGAAAGGGTTTTGGCGCCGAGTCCGGAAAGTTCGGTCAGTTCGTTGAGGGAGACACCTTCGATCGCCCGCTGTGCGATGCAGCGTCTGACGGCTTCCAGCACGTCGCTTCCGGATTTGCCAACGGAGCTTTCCCGCTTGATGAGTCTGGCGCCCGGAATGGTGGTGGCCGGGAACGGTCTTTCGCCGGTGGCTAACCATTGGCCGAGGCAGTCCGCCATCGCGACTCCCGCTTCTCTAACATTCCCGGTGATGGTGGAAAGCGGGGGATGGGCCAGTTCGCCGATCAGGTTGCCGCCTTCGCCGACAACCGCGATGTCTTCCGGAACGCGCATTCCCAGGCGGGCGGCAACCTCGCACGCGATGTAGCCGATGAAATCGCCGCCGCAGTAGATTCCCGCCGGCTTGGGAAGTGCCAGGAGGAGGTCCCGCAGGTCGGTTTCGGATTCCGGGCGGAGGAGGCGCTGGGGGGCGGTTCCGGGGCTCAGCTTGCCGCCGATGTCTCTAACCGCCGAGGTCATGCCCATCGAGATGGCCATCGAAGCGAACGACTCCAGCACCCGTTTGGTGGCTGGTCGGCGGTCCAGCCGGTGGGCCAGCGCCAGTGTGTGGCGCAGGCCGAGGCTCTTGAAATGCCCCAAGACCTCGCGGTGGAGATCGGAGGTCTTCAGCATCACGCTTGCCACCCCCTCGTGGTCCGCCCATTCCGCGCCGAACGACACCACTTTCACGTGCCGGTCTAGCAAGCGGTGCATCCATTGGTCCCTGGGTTCCGCCCAGACGAGCGCGCCGTCGAGCCGCCATTTTCCCGTTGGGAGCGGGGATTTGCCGATGAGCAGGCGGGGGAGTTCCACCATCGTCCAGTCACGGTGGGCCAGATGGCGCTGCATGATGCCCTCCGTTAGCAGGCGGCTGTAGGCGGACTGGGGAGGGAAAATCAGTGCTACAATGTATTTGCGGCGATTCATGGGGGGTAAACTCCCGGAAATACGCGTTTTTTTCATTTTTGATCCTGCGATTTTCAGAGAATACGGAAGGTTGATGTCCGAAAACGTGAAATCAATTTCTTAAAAAGTAGAATGACGCGGAGGGGCATCGGCATATATCAAGGTATAGTAAGACGGGCGTTATCGACGGCGGTTGCCGTGGCACGGTCGCGCCTCCCCCTGAAAATCAGAACCTAGCAAACCTAAATGAAATCCAACCGTAGCAACCGTTTCCTCGGCGTTCTCCGCCGTTTCTTCACCGCGTCCGCGATCGTTATCAGCGTATTCGGTACCAGCCACGCCCAGAACGCCTGGACCGGCGCCGAGAACTCCAACTGGAACACCACCTCCGCCAACTGGACGAGTCCCACGGTCTGGGCCAACGGCGCCGCCGCCACGATCCCCTCCGGATCGGGAAACATCACGGTTACCGAAAACATCACCGCCTCCGCCCTTACGATATCGGGTGCGAGTGACACCATCACCATCGGCGCGGGCAATACGCTTTCGATCGAGCGGGCCACGGTATCTCCGCAAAATATCACCACCGGCGGCTGGACGACCCAACTGCGTGGTTCGGGCACCTTGCGAATCGATGCCTCCGCCGTGTGGAACGGCAACAACTGGGGACCTGATAGCTCGGCGGCAGCCGTGTACAACGCGGGCTTCACCGGGACACTCCACGTCGCGCGCGGTCGTGCCGACGTTTCTCCGGCCGGTTTTGGCGGCGTGACCGCGGTTAAGATCGGCAGTGGCGCCCAGTTTCTCGGCTGGACAGGGACCTATCCGCAGACTTGGGAACTCAGCGGTGCGGGAGCCGGCGAAGGCGGGCAGCCCGGTGCCGTGCGTGCGGCGGCAAGCGCCAACATGAATCTGACCGGTGGCGTGACCCTCGTGGGCAACACGGAGATCCTCACCCAGGACGCCAACTCCGTCATCACCTTCAACCAACCGATCACCGGAACCGGCAACCTCACCCTGCACACCAAGGGCAAGTTCAATTTCCTTGGGGACGCCTCGACCTCCTTCAACGGCGACTGGACGATCAATACCACCGCTGGAGCCGCCGCATCCGCCACCATCACGTTCAACAAGACCGGAGGCGCCGTGGCCGTGCCGGCCGGAAAGACGGTTCAGTTCGGGACCGGTGGCACCGGTCAGGCGAATCTCCGCATGTCCGCCAGCAACCAGTTTGGAGCGGGTGTGCGCTTGAATTACGGCAATGCCAACGGCCAATGGGCGCGGCTCGATCTGATGGGCACCAGCCAGACGCTCGCCGGGATTCACACCGGTTCGTCTTCAACCACACCTAACGGCGGCATCGTCCAGAATCGCGAGATCAGCAACACAACCGCCAACCGCGGTCTATCCGTCCTCACGCTCAACGGCAATACCTCTGATGCCAACTACCCTGTTGGAGGCTATCTGTTCAACGGATACCTGCGCGACGGTGACAGCCCCACGGACAGCCCCACCAACCTTCTGCGTCTCGTCAAGGAGGGGACCGGCACCCAGGCATTCGCCGGCCCACAGTTCCACCTTGAGGGGGGGGTTGTCGTCAGTGGCGGCATTCTCGACTTTGTCACCGGAAACTGCATGGACAACGCCAATGGCGGATGGACGGTCAATGCCGGCGGTACCTTGCGCGCGGTGGCCGCCCAGAACGTTTACGGTGGCCTCAATATGAATGGTGGCACACTCGCTGGTAGCGGCCTCGGGAGCGCGGCATGGGGCCATGTCGTGCTCGGCGGCACGCTCACGGTCGGCGGCAGCCAAACCTCTGTGATCTCCGCTGACATGCGGGTCGCGGGTGGCAATGATCGCACCTTTGTTATCAACCCAACCGGCGATCCTTCGGGAATCGACCTCGAAATCACCGGGAAAATCGGCCACAACAATGGTTCGACCTGGGGCTACATGACCAAATCCGGTTCCGGCACGATGCGTTTCAACGGCTCGACCTACAGCGGCACCACAACCAACAATGCCAGCGACATCGGCCGCATCACCGTCAATGGCGGCAAAATCATTTTCAACGAATACATCGCCGACATGGGCAACGGCGGACTTGTCCTCAATTCCGGCACGGTCGAGGTCAATGCCAACAGCAACGCGGTTTCGTTCAGCCCGGCGATTTCCGGCATCGGCTCTCTCGTCAAGCTCGGCTCCAATTCACTAACCCTCAGCGGTGCCAGCAGCTACAACGGCCCGGTTTCCATCGCCGCCGGCACGCTCCAGATCTCCGGCGCTGGCGTTTTGGGCAGCGGCAACTACGTCGGGTCCATTGTCAATAGCGGCACTCTCCACGTCAACAGCACCGCCAACCAGATTCTTGGGGGAGGTCTCACCGGCACCGGCGGTTTGGTCAAGAGCAACACGGGCGCGGTCGTGGCCAGCGGGGTCGATATCGACGGCACCGTGACCCACAATGCCGGATCGCTTTTCCTGAGCGGCACCGAAACCGGGGCGATCACCGTGGCGGATAGCGCCACCTTCGGCGGCACCGTCTCCGCCCCTGCCATCACCCTCGGTACCGGCATCAGTCTGCTTGTCGATCCCTCCGATGCTCTCACTTCCTCCGGCGACCTCGCGGTTGGCGGTACGGTGACCGTGACCCCTGTCGGTGGCTTTACGCCCGGCACGCCGTTCACGGTGGTCGGCTACGCAAACAAAGTTGGCACTTGGGACCAGACCAACTTCCAACTGGCAAACGCCTCCGGGTACCGCGGCCACACCTTCAACGATACCGGCAGCGCCGTGACCCTCACGATCAGCGGGTTGGCGCTCGAATGGAACAACGCGGCGGCGGACGGACTGTGGGACTTGGATACCACGGCCAACTTCACCGATGGTGCCAGCAATCAGAAATTCATTCTTGGCGACGCGGTGACGTTCGGCGACATCCCCGCAGGCCCGTCGGCGATCACGTTGGCAGGTACTCTCCAGCCCGCCTCGGTGCTGGTCAATTCCCAGTATGAATACACGTTCGGCGGCACCGGAACCATCGCCGGTCCCACCGGTCTGACCAAGAACGGCACCGGTTTGCTCTATGTGGACACCGCGAACACCTACACCGGCGCCACCACCCTGAGCGGCGGGCGGATTGCGGTCGGTATCAACAACGCCCTCGGAGCCGGTCCCATCATCCCCGGCGCGGGATCTCTATCCAGTGACGGAGTCACCGCCCGTTCGCTCGCAAATCCTCTCGCCCTGACCGGCAATGTAAATCTCGGCGACGCCACCGAAAACGGTGTTCTAACCATCACCGGGCCGGTGACGCTTGGCGCCGGCGCCTCGGTCACCACCGCCAGTGATGCGGTGCTTTCCGGATCGGTTCCCGCCACCGCCAATGGCCTGACCAAGCTGGGCAGCGCCCGACTCACGCTAAGCGGTTCCAACCTTTTCACCGGCCCGCTCACCATCAACGCCGGAATCGTGCAACTCAACTCCACCGCCGCCTCGGGTGGTGCCGGCACCATCGCCATCAATGGAGCCACTCTAGCCGTCGGCCCGAATGTCACCACCAGCGCCGACCGCGCGATTGCCATCAGCGGGGGCGCCACCATCGACACCACACCGAGCAACACCTCCCAGACGGGCGTCATTTCCGGCCTGATCTCCGGCACCGGCGGGCTGACCATCGCCGCCAACGGCGACATGTCGGACACCGGCGGTGGTGTCGGAGGAGCCAGCGGGCTTGCCAATACCGGCAATGATTTCACAGGAGATGTCACGATTACTGCTGGTTTGGTCCGTGCCCAAAGCGGATTCGGCAATGCGTCCAACAAGATCATCCTCAACGGAGGCGGCATTATCGACCAGAACCTCAATATCGCCTTTACCCGCGACATCGAGGTCGGCCCTAGCGGCGGTACCTACCGCACCTACGGGAGTGTCGGCGGCTCCGCTGGTCTCTACGGGGCCATCACCGGATCGGGCATTCTGCGGCGCACCGATGGCGGGACCATCCATCTCGCCGCCAATGGTTCGGGCTTTACCGGCACCTTCTTCAACGCACGTGGGACATTCTATGTCGATACCCAGGACTGGGCCGACGCCGACATCGTCCAGACCGACGGCACCAACGTGATGCGGATCGAAACGGCGGGCACCACCACGATCAAATCGCTCACCTCCGACCGTGATGTGGTGATCGCGGCTGGATCCCGTCTCAATATCGCCAGCGGAACCTACCTGGCTGTCGCCGGTACCGACGTCAACGGATTCTGGGTCCAAGGCACCACGGCCGGAAACGCGGCTTTCACCGGCGCGATCACGTCGTCGTCCGGCACGCTGAGCATTACCAACGGAGCGGCATCCGGAAGCCTCACCTCCACCGACCATCAGATTCGCGTCCGCGTTGAGGACTTCGACGGCAGCACTCCGCTGAAACTCGTAAAAAACAACCTCAACCACCTGATTCTCGACCAGCCCAACCTCCACACCGGCGGCACCGAGATCAACGGCGGCCGTATCAATGCCAACATTTACACATGCTTCTCCACCGGGGGCGTTACGGTGAATGATGGCGGCCAAGCGTATCTCAACTCCGCGACAGCCCCGTTCGCGAACAACTTCTCGATTGCGGGTGTCGGTTGCCTGGAAGCCGCAGGCAATCTCGGAGCCATCCGTTTCGAGAGCAACAACCGCGTCAGCGGCTCGGTGACCGTCCAGCCGGCCGGTGCCCGTATCGTTGCCTACAATGGTGCGACGGGCACCGTGACCGGTAGTCTGCTAGGCACCGGGAACCTCGAAATCAACGCGGTTTCGGCCAACCCGTTCAACGGCACCATCAACCTGAACGGTTCGGCGGCCAGCTACGGAGGAACCCTCGTTGTCAGCCAGGGACGTTGCAACATGGCCTCTGACTCCGCGGGCGGTCTCACCGTCCGTGGCACGGGCAATTTCTGGGGAGAAGGCACTTTCGCCGGTGACATCACGCTGGAAGCGAATTCGACCCTCCTTATCAATCCGTCCACCTCGGGTGCCATCACCACCCAGGGCGAGTTGATCGCGCCGACCGCTCCGGTCAATGTGTCGCTCAACGGCCCGATGCCTCTCGGCGGCGGGGATGTGGTGGTCGCCCAGTTCGACACCCACAACCTTGACGAATTCGATCTGCCATTCGCGCTCACCACGCCGGCCAACTACCGCCCGGGCAGTGGCACCTTCACGCTCAATGCGAACGATGTCAGCGTCAGTGTGGTGGTCGATCAGATCACTTGGAACAACGCCGGTGGAAACGCGACCTGGAATCTGAACACCACCGCGAATTTCCGCCTATCCGACGACAGTGCCAACACCAACTTCTTCATTGGCGACCATGTGGTCCTCGGAAATCTCGTGGCCGGCGGCACCATCACCGTTTCCGGCACCGTGATGCCGTCCAGCCTGACCTTCGATTCGACCTCGAACTACACGCTGCAAACCGGTTCCATCGGTGGCGGGGCGACGATCCTCAAGAAGAGCACCGGCATTCTAACCCTGTCCGCCGCCAACACCCACACCGGAAGCACCACGATCAGCCAGGGTGACCTGCGCATCGGCAATGTGAACTCGGTGGGCAGCTCGGCAGTGACTCTCAACGACGAGAACACCGGATCGGCCAATACCTCGTTCGTTGCCGCCGCCGCACTCAATGGGATCAATGGCAACGTGGTGGTGACCAACAATGGCACCGGCACAGTGACCCTCGGTTCGAATGCGGGCCAGGCTGGGTTGGTGGTGTATAACGGCACCTTCTCTCTCGGCAAGGCGGTGACCATCAACGGATCGAGCGACCGCACGACGTTGTTGGGCAAGATCTCCGGATCACCTGGCACAATCCGCATCGGCGGTTCCGCCAACCACCGCGTCACCATCGCCAACGCCGCCAACGACTTCGTCGGCGATCTGGCGCTCAGCACCGGTGTGATCTATCAGAGCGATTCGGCGACCGCCCTGCCCGCCACCACTTCGATCAGCAGCGAGGGCAACGCCCAATACCGCCTCAACAACGGCGGCACCCATGTGATCAACGCCTTGTCCGGCAGTGGTTCCACCTACATCGTCGCCGGCGGTGTGACCACCCTCTCGCTCGGCAATTCGAACGGATCGGGTACCTATACCGGCACGGTCTATAACAGCAACGCCGTGCTCTCGATCATCAAGAACGGCACCGGCACCCAGGCGTTGATCGGCGACAACACCTACACCGGCACCAACACCGTGAACGGCGGCATGCTGGTGCTCTCGCCGCGCGCCTCCCAGGCCGGAGCCACCACCGTGGCCGACGGCGCGGGACTCGGCATCGGCGGTGCGGCCGGGTCGTCGTGGAACGCCGCGAGCTTGGCCATTGGCAGCACCGGAGCCACCACGCTCAATATCGGCAACTTCGCCGCAGGGGGGAGTCCTTCCGTCAATGTCGGCACGCTGACCACCGGTGGCACCGTGACCGTCAATGTGAGTGGAGCCATGGAAACCGGAAGCTATCCGATCATCGACTACACCGGCGTGATCGGTGGCGCGGGCTACGCCGCCTTCCAACTCGGCACCCTGCCACGCGGGGTCGTCGCGACGCTCAGCCACGATGAAACCAACACCCGTGTCATGCTCAATGTGACCGCCGTCAACCCCGTGTTGTGGACCGGCAACATAGACGGAGTGTGGGACATCGGCACGACCGAAAACTGGAGTTTCGACGGAAATGACAGCACCTTCATCCAAGGGGATGTTGTTCGTTTCGACGACACGGCTTTCGAGACCAATGTGTCCATCGCGGCTCCGGTCAGCCCCGGTTCGGTGACCTTTGACGCGAGCGTTCCCTACACGCTGAGTGGCGCCGCCATCACCGGAGGAGCCAGGCTGACCAAGAGCGGCACCGGCACGCTCCTTGTCACCAATGCCAACACCTACAGCGGTGGAACGGTCATCAATGGCGGAACCATTGAATTGGGAGACGGCACCATTCAGCCGACCCTGACCGGCAACTACACGATCGGCACCGGTGGGACGCTGAAGGTCCGCTACAACACCGCGAGCGGTGCCCAGGCCCAGACCTGGAGCCGATACACGGGCGGCGGCACCTTGGTTCTCGCAACCGGCAAGACCTTCGACACCGCCTGGGGGCAGGCCGCCCTTCCGGCGACATTCACCGGCACTCTCCAGATCGAGGGCGGCCGGGTTCAGAACAACTCCGCGGGAACCGCGTTCGGATCCGCCCAATTGATCCGCGTGCGTCCCGGCGGACACCTCGCGCTCTACAACACCCCGAGCGGTGGAACCTTCACGGCCAACCTCGACCTCGAGGGCACTGGCTACGGTGAAGCCGGCTACGAGGGATCGGTGCGTCTGCCGGACAGTAACGCCACGATCGCCGGGACGATCGCTCTCGCCGGTGCCACCACCATCAGTGGTTCCTGGTCGGGAACCGCGGTCTCCACCATCACCGCGCCGATTTCCGGCCCGTCCACCGCCCATCTGACCTTCAACGCCAACTCGGCAACCTTCACCTACGCCCTGGCGGGTGCCAACACCTACTCCGGCAACACCATTGTTGATCGCGGGGTTGTCCGCCTCGCGGCCGCGGATCGGATACCCGACGGTGCCGACAAGGGTGATGTGACGGTCAACGCGACCGGCGTGCTGAACCTCAACGGTTTCAGTGAAACCATCAACGGCCTCGCTGGAGTGGGACCGGTCCAGGCTGGCACCGGCACCCCGGTGCTCACCGTGGGTGCGGGCGACCGCACCTCGGCCTACACGGGAGTCATGAGCAACGGCGCCGGCACGCTTGCCCTAACCAAGACCGGCACCGGCACGCTGACGCTGGGTGGTGCGAACACCTACACCGGTGCCACCACGGTCAACGCTGGCACGCTGCTGGTGAATGGTTCGCTCGCCGCGGGTTCGGCCGTATCCGTCGCTTCCGGTGCCACTTTGGGTGGCACCGGCACCGTGGCGGGAGCGGTTTCCGTCGCCACCGGAGGCACCGTTTCCCCCGGTGCCAGCGTCGGTACCCTCGCCACCGGAGCCGCCACTTTGGCAGGTACCTATCTGTGCGAGATCGACGGTGCCTCGGCTGACCGCGTAAACGTCACCGGCAATCTCAACCTGGCTGGTTCCACGATCACCTTCTCGGTACTCAACGCCCCAACCCAGCCG
Organism: Verrucomicrobiota bacterium; assembly: GCA_017301995.1. Classification (GTDB taxonomy): domain Bacteria; phylum Verrucomicrobiota; class Verrucomicrobiia; order Verrucomicrobiales; family Akkermansiaceae; genus Luteolibacter. The sequence continues at coordinate 154,084 of JAFLEH010000006.1, forward strand.
GAATACATCATCGCCACCTACACCGGCACTCTCAGCGGCGCGCCCGCCAGTGTGACCGGACTGCCCGCCGGATACCAGATCGACACTGCCACCTCCGGCCAGGTCAAGCTGGTGCAGGTTGCCGGTTACGACAGTTGGGCCACAGCCAGTGGTCTGGACGGAACCAACAACGGCCGCGGTATGGATCCGGATGGTGACGGAGTGGCGAACCTCCTCGAGTACTACCTCGGTGGCGATCCGCTTGACAACGACGGCACGATTCTTCCGCAACCGCAGGTGACCGCGACCCACCTGGTCTTCACGTTCAACCGCTCGGATGCGGCTGCGGCGGAAGCTGCCACCCAGGAGTTCCAATACGGATCCACGCTCGTCGGCTGGACCGGCCGGAGCATCGCCCCGGCCACCTATCCGGACGGCACGGTCATCGAGGTGGTTGACAATGGCGAAACCGACGCCATCACCGTTAGAATTCCGCGCGGACTCGAAGTGGCCGGCAAGATCTTCGGTCGCCTGCATATCGTGATTCCGGAATAACGGCGGAACCTGCCGCCAACCAGGATTGTCCGGGGCGCTTTCGTTAGCCGGTCCGGGCAATCCGCCAAGCGGCGGCATGGGAAGCCATGCCGCCGCCCTCGTTTTGAGCCCGATCCGCAGCGCGGAGTCGCCGACTTTTCCGATATTCTCATCCCCGATCCTCATCCAATGAAAACACGCACGCTATTGCCATTGCTCGTCCTCGTGGCGGCCGTTCCCGCGTCCGCCGCCGAAATCAACAAAGCGAACAACACCACCGCGCTCAACAGCGCCGGCAGTTGGGTGAGCGGCGGTCCGCCCGGCACGGGCGATGTCGCGGTTTGGAGCGCGACCGTCACCGCCGCCAACTCCAGTGTGCTCGGCGGCAGCATGACGTGGAGTGGGATCAAGGTGACCAATCCCGGTGGCAACGTGACAATCGGCGCGACAAGCGGCGCCACGCTCAGCCTCGGGGCGGGCGGCATCGATGTTTCGTCGTCCGACCGCAATCTAACCATCAACACGGCGCTCACGCCGATCGCGAACCAGGGGTGGAATGTCACATCAAGCAATCGCAGTCTGACGGTGGCCGCGCAGACCGGCGGCGCCGGAGTGACGATCACCCGCACGGGCGACGGCACGCTCAATTTCAACAATACCGCGGTCAGTTCAAGCTTTGCGGCGAATCTGGCGCTCAACGGCGGCACCACCCGATTTGTCAACGCCAGTGGGGCACAGACGTTTTCCGGCTCCATTTCCGGCATCGGAACGCTCGCCCGCACCGGCAACGGCACGTTGGTGCTCAGCGGAAACAACGCGGGCTATACCGGAGCCTTCAACATCACCAGCGCCGGGCCCGTTCATCTCGGCAATCCCAACGCGCTGGGTTCGGGCACGGTGACTTTCAACGCCACCGCCGGCGCGTTTCTCGACAATGTCAGCGGCGCTCCGCTCACGCTCGGCGGAACACCCAGCCTGGTTATTTCCAACCCGCTGACATTCGTTGGCACCGATGACCTCGATCTCGGGGCCGCCGCGGTGACGCTCAACAACACCCCCACAATCACGGTCACGGGCGGGAAACTCTCAAGCGCGGGCGCCATCGGCGCCGGATCAGGTGGCCTAACCAAAGCGGGAGCCGGGTTCCTCGATATCCGGACGGGCGCGGAAGCAACGCTCGCGGGCAATCTGGCGATCAACGACGGCATGGTGGAACTCAACGGCGGACGGTTGACCTTGGCCGCGATCACCGGCACCACGGCCGGTTCGCTCGTCTGGAACGGCGGCACTCTCCGGCCGCGGGCGGACGCCGGTTCCTTCATCGCGGGCATCGCTGATGTATGGGTGGGTGCCGATGGCGCCGTGATCGACACGGACGGTTATGTGGCCACGCTTGCCAAGCCATTGCGCCACGACAGCCTGTTGGGCGAAGGGGAGGACGGCGGGCTCTTGGTTAGGGATGGCTTGGACACCGGCCGGATCACGCTCGCGGGCGCGAACACCTACACCGGCCCCACGGTGATCGAGTCCGGGACTCTGGCAATGGGGGCGGGTGCCTCGATCACTGCCTCGCCGCGGATCGAGGTGCAAACCGAGGGATCCTTCGACGCGGGCACGGGATTCACCCTTGCGGACGGGCAGACTCTAACGGGGGACGGCGAGGTCGATGGCAAGCTGACGGTTGGAGCGGGTGCCACCCTGGCTCCAGGTGGGGTGCTTCCCAGTGCCCTCAAGGCGAATGACACCGTGACGCTCAATGGTACCGTCGAGATCCGCATTCAGAAAACCGGATCGTTGCTCAGTCACGACGCCGTCCGGAACCTTGCGAAGGTGAACTACGGAGGAACGCTCAGCGTCACTCAAAGCGGAAATTCGCTGGGGGGCGGTGACTCATTCACCCTTTTCGACGCGCTCGAGTACTCCGGCGAATTCACCACCATCGACCTGCCGCCGCTGGCCGTGGGGCTGTTATGGGACACCTCGCAACTGGCGGTCAACGGCACGATCTCCGTCATCGACACGCTTCCCGATCCGGTTGTTTCTCCGCTTGGTGGCAATTATTTCTTCCCGCCCACGGTGACGATCACCGGCATGGCGGGCTCCACCATCCGCTACACGCTCGATGGCAGCAATCCGGGCATTTCCGCCACAGCCATCTCCGCGCCTAGCCCGGTGACAGGCATCCAGGTTCCGGACAGTCCGGTGCCATTCACCATCCGCGCCTACGCCACAATGCCGCCCGTTTCGCCCAGCGCGGAGGTCACCGCTGTCTATCAAATGCAGGGTGCGGCGGTCTGGACCGCCAACACCGACGGCAATTGGCAGGACACCGCGAACTGGCAGGATGGAGTGGTGGCAAACGGCAGCGGTGCACCGGCGAATTTCGGCACGCTCGCGCTCACCGGTAACCGGACCGTTTCCCTCATTGCTCCCGCCGCCGTTGGCATCCTCAAGTTCGGCGATGTCGGAAATGCGTTTGGTTGGACGATTGCCGGAACCGACGCGCTAACGCTGGACACCAACGACGGAGTACCAACAGTGGAAGTGGTGAACCAGTCCGCGACCTTGGCCACTCCTCTCGGAGGCAGCCAAGGACTGATCAAAACCGGCGCGGGCCTTCTCGTCCTGAGTGGTGCCAACACCTACACCGGAGCCACCGCGATCAACGCGGGCACCCTCCAGCTTGGAGACGGCACCAACCAACCGTCGGTCAACAGCAACTACACCATCGCCGGAAACACCACGCTCCGAATCCGCTACAACGCCGCCGCCGGATCGCAGGCGCAGACTTGGTCGAAGTTCACCGGTGCCGGCACCCTCGCTCTAACCACCGGGAAAAGCAATGACTCCGGGTGGGGATCAATGACGCTGCCGACCACTTTCACCGGAAAAGTCGTCATCGAAGGAGGGAGGGTGCAGAATAACAGCACGGGCACGACATTCGGCAACGCTTCACTCGTTTCCGTGCGTCCCGGCGGCCAACTCGCGCTCTACAACGCGCCCGGCGGTTCCACCGTGACCGCCAATCTGGAAATCGCGGGCACCGGCTTCGGCGAGGTTGATTATCCGGGGGCTCTGCGCCTGCCCGACGCTTCCGCCACGTTGGCGGGTGCCATCGCGCTTACCGGCGACGCGGCGATTTGCGGTTCATGGAGCGGCAGCGCGGTTGGTACCATCACGGCGACAATCTCCGGAGGACCGGATGCCGACCTGAGTATCGTCAACCCGGAGTGGAACCCCAACTATACGTTTGTCCTGTCCGGTGCAAACACCTACTCCGGCAATACCACGGTGGAGGTGGGAGTTCTCAGGCTGGGTGCCCCGGATGTGATTCCAAACGGACCCGGCAAAGGCATTCTCACCGTCAGCAGCGTGCTCACGGCCTCGGTTAATCTTTACGGATTCAACGAAACCATCAACGGATTGTCCGGCACCGGACCGGTGACTTCCACCCTGGCGGGGGCGCTTCTCAGTGTCGGCGACGCGGACCTATCCAGTTCCTATGGAGGGGAACTGAAAGGTTCGCTTTCGCTGCGGAAAATTGGCGCCGGCATTCTAACTCTCACCGGAAATTCCTCCAACACAGGCACCACCACGGTAAATGCCGGAACGCTTGTCGTGAACGGTTCGCTCGGAGCGGGTTCCGTCGTCACGGTGAACTCCGGAGCCACCCTCGCCGGTGGCGGCACCGCCGCGGGCGAGGTCACCGCCAACTCCGGATCCTCCCTCGCCCCAGGCGCGGATGCCGCCGCCACGGGCGTTCTAACCACCGGGTCGCTTGCCCTGGCCGGCACCTATCAATGCCAGCTCTCCGGTGCCACGGCGGACCGTCTGACCGTCAATGGCAATCTCACCCTCGCGGGATCGACTTTGGCCGTCTCCACCCTGGGTGCCACCAATGCCGGCGTGCGCGTGATCGCCAGCTACAGCGGCGTCCGCAGCGGTACCTTCGGGGGAACCCTGCCTCCCGGTTATAGTGTGAGCTATGACGACACCGCCAAGGAGGTCCGGCTCACCGTGCCCGGCGGCAGCGATCCCTATGGAACATGGGCGTCCTCCAAGGGGCTAACCGCCGCGAACAACGGCAAGGCCCAGGATCCGGACGGCGACGGCGTTTCCAATCTGCTGGAGTATTACCTCGGAGGCGAGCCGCTCACCGCCAGCAGCACGATCCTGCCCAAGGTGGTGGCCATGAACGCCACCACGGTGACCTTCGGATTTTCACGTCTCGATGAGGCCGAGGCGGCGTTTCCCGTGCAGAACTTCCAATACGGCTCCTCGCTCTCCGGTTGGACTCCCGTGGCCATCGGCAGCGGGAGTTCCTCGGCGCCCGGCGGCATCGTCGTGACCGTCACGGAAAACGCCACCGCTCCGGACTCGGTCACGGTCGCCATTCCGCGAGCGCTCGCCACCGGCGCAAAGATTTTCGGCCGTCTCGAACTGAATGAGCAGGCGCCGTGATGCTGAAACGAAAACCTGCAGGGTGGGATCCGGCCCTCCTCCAAAGAAACCGGCAGTTATCTAACCGTGATCACCAATCCTCCATCCCATGAAACCATCCCGCATTTTTCTAACGCTCGTGACGCTTGCGGGCTCGCTTCCCGCCTCGGCGACCGAAATCAACAAAGCGAACAACACCACCGCGCTCAACAGCTCCGGCAGTTGGGTGAGCGGCGGCCTGCCCGGCACAGGCGACGTCGCGGTTTGGAATTCCACGGTCGCCGCCGCAAATACCAGTGTGCTCGGCGGCAGCATGACGTGGAGTGGGATCAAGGTGACCAATCCCGGTGGCAATGTGACAATCGGCGCGACAAGCGGCGCCACGCTCAGCCTCGGGGCGGGCGGCATCGACGTTTCGTCGGCGGACCGCAATCTAACCATCAATGCGGCGCTCACGCCAACCATGAGCCAGGGGTGGAATGTCACATCAAGCAATCGCAGTCTGACGGTGGCCGGGCAGACCGGTGGATCCGGTGTGACGATCACCCGCACGGGCGACGGCACGCTCAACTTCAATAACACCGCCGCCAATTCCGACTTCGCCGCGAATCTGATCCTCAGCGGCGGCACCACCCGATTTGTCAACTCCAGCGGCATCCAGGCGTTTTCCGGCTCCATTTCCGGCACCGGATCCCTTGCGCGCACCGGGAATGGCACGGTGGTACTCGCCGGAAACAACGCGGGTTTCTCAGGGGCCTTCAACATCACCGGCGCCGGACCGGTTCACCTTGGAAATACCAACGCGCTGGGTGGCGCGACCGTGACCTTCAATTCCCCCACGGGAGCCAACCTCGACAACGCCAGTGGCGCACCGCTCACGCTCGGAGGGAGCGCCAGCTTCGTTCTAGCCAATCCGCTGACCTTCACGGGCACCCACGACCTCGATTTGGGCGCCACTTCGATCAGCATCACCGGAGACCGCACTCTAACGGTCGCCGCGTCGTCGCTCGCCATTGCCGGCACGGTAACCGCCAGCGAGGGCAGCCTCACCAAAGCCGGCGCGGGCACGCTCGAATTCCGGACGGGCTCCGCGGTGGAACTGTCAGGCAAACTCGCAGCCACAGGAGGCACCCTGATCGTTTCCGGCGGCACGGTGGAGTGCGGGACCGGCGGCACGGGGAACCTCGAAGTCGGCGGGGGAACGACGGCGGAACTGAACGGCGGCTCGCTGGTTTGCAGAGCCGTGGCCCGATCCTCCGGCGCCGCGGATTTGGTTCTGAATGGCGGCACTCTCATTCCAGCGGCCGATACAAATGTCCTTGTTTCGGGCTTGGATCATGCCTGGGTCGCCGCCGGAGGCGCGGTGATCGATGTCGATGGTTGGTGGGTCACTGTCCCACAGCCCTTGCTCCACGACCCCGCGCTGGGCGCCGGACCGGATGGAGGTCTGACCGTCCGCGATACGCTGGGCGGCGGAAAGGTGACCCTCACAGGAATCTGCACCCACACCGGACCAACGGTGGTCGAGGCTGGCACGCTTGTCATTGGCGCGGGTGGCTCGGTTTCCGCGTCGCCCGTGATCGAGCTCCGGGCCGACGCCGTGCTAGATGCCGCCACCGGATTCACGCTGGCCTCCGGGCAGACGCTGCGCGGCACCGGTGCGGTGATTGGCAAGCTGACCGTGGGAGCCGGCGCCACGCTTTCTCCCGGCACGGATGCCAGCCCCTACGCTTCGATGGAGATGGCCGGCGCTGTGCTGGCCTTGCAAGGCACGACCGAGTTGGGCATCCGCAAGACGTTGCCGGAAGTCGATAGCCTGACCCAGCTCGACCGGGTGACCTACGGCGGTGCGCTGGAGGTCACCGCCGAATCCGGTACTTTCTTCGCAACGGGGGACCGTTTCGTCCTGTTCGACGCCCTGCACTATTCCGGCGGATTCGCCACCATTGACCTACCCACGCTGCCGGGCGGTCTGTTTTGGGAAACCCACGGCTTGGGCACCGACGGCAGTATCGAAGTGATCGACACGCTGCCCCGGCCGGCCTTCTATCCGGCGGCGGGCCGCACGTTCGGAGGTGGCACCGTTTCCATCACCGGTGTCGCCGGATCAACCATCCACTACACCACCGATGGCAGCGATCCGCTGGTTTCGCCCACCCGCGTCAGTTCGCCCAGCCCTGCCACTGGGATCGCGCTGCCCACGGCGGCCGGAGCGTTCACCATCCGCGCCTATCAAACCCTGCCCGGCGCGCCCGACGGCGTGGTGGTGAACGCGGCCTATACCATCGTGGACACCGGCGTCTGGGCCGAGAACGGATCCGGCCAATGGTCGGATCCAGCGATGTGGCTGGACAGCCTGGTTGCCAAGGGGGCGGGGATCGCGGCGGACTTTGCCACGGTGGAACTCGGTGCCGGCGCCACCGTTACCCTGGACCAACCGCAGACCATCGGGCGCTTGCTCTTCGGAAACGAAATGGCTTCGGGTAGCTGGACTCTAACCGGTAGCACGCTGACCCTCGACAACAAGACCGCCAAACCGGAAATCCAGGTGACGGCAGGCCGCACCGCGACGATCACCGCGCCACTGGCCGGAACCAATGGTCTCCTGAAATCCGGCGCGGGTTCGCTGGTGTCCCAACTCGCCAAGCCGGCCCTATCCGGCGCGGTCCTTGTTCGGCAGGGTGCCGTGCTTGTGGACCGCCAGAACTCCCTCGGCAGTGGCCCCATCACGCTCGGCGATGCCCTGACGGGCGATGCCGAGGCGGCCATCCTCCAGCGCGGGTCCGACCCTTGGCCTCCGGCGTCGGATTTCGGCACCACCAACGACATCACCGTTGCCGCCGGTCCCACCGGGAGGTTGATCATCGGCCGGCAAAGCTCCGGAAACTACGCGGCCAACTACACCGGCACCATCACCCTCAACAACAACGTCGTTTTCCGCAACAACGGGGGCGACCGCCTATCCATCGAGGGAAAGATCACCGGCACGGGCAACGTCACCATCGAGGGCAACCGCGTCAACTGGAACTCCGCCGCCAACGACTTCGCCGGAGACCTCACGGTCGCGGCCGGCGGGGTGTTCCAACCGAACGCCGCTTCCGCGATCCCCGCCGCTTGCGGTGTCACCATCAACGGTTCGATGGGAACCAATTCGACCACCGGGGAGAGCCTCATCATCGGATCTCTGAGCGGCAACGGCACCATCTATCGGTTGGCGTCGTCCAACCCCACGCTGACCATCGGAGGAAACGGCCGGAACGGAAATTTCCAAGGCGTGATCCAGAATGATTTTCCCGTGGTGAAGACCGGATCCGGGACCCAGATTTTCTCGGGCACCAGCACCTACACGGGCGGCACCACGGTCAACGGAGGAACCCTGCTGGTCAATAACACCACCGGATCGGGCACCGGCACAGGCACCGTCACTGTCAACTCCGGAGCCAAATTGGGTGGATCCGGGACGGTTGGCGGCGCGGTGGACATAAAATCCGGAGCCACTTTGGCACCGGGTGCCGCCGCCGATACCATTGGCACCCTCACCGTGGGCACCCTCACGCTGGCCGGCACCTATCAATGCCAGGTGTCGGGCTCGTCGGTTGACAAAATCATGGCGAACACCAGCCTCGATCTATCCGGATCAGCCTTGGCTGTCAGCGAATTGGCACCCACCGTGGCCGGCAGCTATGTGATCGCCGAATGCGCCAACAACATCACCGGTACTTTCGGCGGCACTCTGCCACCGGGATATTCGCTCAGCTACGCCGATCCGAAAAAGGTGACGCTAACCGTTCCCGCGTCAGCCGGGTATTCGTCGTGGATCGGCGGTTTCGGCCTCACCGGAAACGACGCCCTTCCCACCGCCGATCCGGATAAGGACGGGGTGGACAACGCGGTCGAGTTCGTCCTAGGCGGCAATCCCGCCACGGTGATGGATGCCGCATTGCTGCCGACGGTCCAGGTGCTGGCCAATCCCGGCGGCACGGTGCCCGACGGAACCTATCTGAAATTCACCTACCGCCGCACCCCGGCATCGGCCTATCTGAATCCCGCCATGCAACACGACGCGGACCTGTCCGGCACCTGGACCAACGCGGTGCCAGGTGCCGCGGGTGTGGTCGAGGTCGTGACCCCTGCCGGATCACCGGGGGCCTACACATCCCCGACTCCCGCCGACAAGGTGGAGGTCTTCGTACCGCGCACCGGCAACGAGTCCGCCGGCAAGCTCTTCGGCCGCCTGAGGGTGGTTGTGCCGTAGTCCCGCCCAGGGGCCGCTGCGACGCGGCCCACGGGTGGCCCGGCGGTGGCGGAGGACGTTTTGGTTTTTCGGCCTCCGCCACCAACCCTCCGCGGGACGGAAACAAGAAACCCGCCGGGGTCGCCGGCGGGTTTCCTGGTTTGATAGATGATGCGAATGGATATCAGAGAACCATGTCCTTGAGCTTCTTCAGCGCGCGGACCTTGACCACCGTGGTGGCGGGCTTGGCCTTGAACATCTTCTCGGTCTTGGTGAAGGGATCGATGCCCTTGCGCGCCTTGACGGCGGGCTTGCGGACGGTGACGATCTTCATCAGGCCCGGGAGAACGAATTCACCGACGGCACCCTTCTTCACGTGGGCTTCGATCACCTCGCTGAGGCAATCGACGACGCCGCCCACTTGCTTGCGGGTCAGGCCGGTGCATTCGGCGATTTGGTCGAGGATCTGGGTCTTGTTGAGTTTGTCTTTGACTGGTTTAAGCTTCGTTGCCATGCGCGGAAGCTCACCGATCATCGCAGGCAACGCAAGCGGAAATTTGCGAAAAACACCTGAAAAACACGGATTTTTTCGATGATCCGGCATGCCCGACCTGATTCTGATAGATTGTTGGAGTCGGCTTTGCGGCGGGTGGAACGGAGATTTTTTGGAATTCCGAGGGACGGATGTCGGAGTTCGTTTCCGTGTGTGGGGCGGCATCGCCTAACATTGCGGCAATGCTCGGGATTTCTTAATCGAAATTTTTGAAATTCCGGAGACGGACCAGATTCTTCTACGGTGGCGTCCGTTTCGCGAGTTTCCGGCGGAGCGTGTGGGTGGCGACGATCGCCAGCGCCACGAGCGAAACGCCCGCGAGGAGCGGCATCAGACTGCCGCCGGCCAGACCGGCTCCGCTCAGGACGAGCCCGCAAACGACGGGCGCGTTGCATGCCACCGAGACCGCGAGATAGATCCGGAACGGCGGACGCAACAGCCCTAGCAGATAGTTCTGGACGAAGAACGGCATCCCCGGCGTCAGGCGCAGGATGAGAATGAGCCGGACGTGATCGTTGCGGGGCAGATCGGGAATGGCGGTGCCGGATCGCGCGAGCAGCCTCGCGCACCAGCGGCGGCCCGGCCCGGCGGCGAACAGATAGGTCCAGAGGATGTTGAACGCCATGGCCGACACCGCGATGCCGCAGGCGAGGACGGGTTGGTCTTTCCAAACCGCCCCCGCGGCCACCAGCAGGGCGCTCGATGGCACAGGCAGCCCGGGCAAAACCGCGAGCGCCACAATCAAGAGCGCGGGATGCCCGGCGAGCCAACCGGCAAGCCGGTTCCACGCGTTGGTTAGGTCGGATGGTCTGACACCGCAGGCCACGGCAACCGCCACGGCCGCGCCCGCGAGCGCCAACGCCGCGACGGCGAACCCCAGGGTCCGCCGGTCCGTCGCGAATTTCCGCAAGCCACCCATGCGCGGCGAGGATGGAAGATGATCTCCCCGCGCGCAAGTTGCAAGTGGACGAATGCGGCCGATTGTGCTTGGCAAACCGCGGGCGGGGTTATGGGATGTCGGTGCTTTGATTTATCCACCTCTCGACCATTGGCTGTGGCTGGTGCCGGCGTTCCTGATCGGCGCCTGCATCGGTTCGTTTCTGAACGTGGTGATCTACCGAGTTCCGTTAGGTTTGTCGGTGAACGAGCCGAAGCGATCGTTCTGTCCGCGCTGCCGCAAGCCGATTCCGATGTCGCTGAATCTGCCGCTGGTGAGTTGGCTGTGGCTGCGCGGCAAGTGCCGGGAGTGCGGATCGCGGATCGCGTTCCGCTATTTCGCGGTGGAGTTGCTGACGGCGCTTTGTTTCATGGCGGTGTGGCGGGTGTTCATTCCGGTGGCACCGGTGGCGGTGGTGGTTCTGCTGTGGCTGGTGGTGGCGCTGTGGATCTCGATCTCGTTCATCGACGCCGAGCACATGATCATCCCGTCCGGTCTGACATGGACGGGAACCGTCGCGGGATTGGCGGCCTGCGTGATATGGCCCCGGCTTCCCGCGCTTGCCGGGGAAGCGGGTGGTTGGTGGTCGGGCCTGAAACACGGCGGCCTCGGTTGGGTGGCGGGATTCATCGGACTTGGAATCGTGGTGGAACTGGGGAAACTCGCTTTCGGCAAAAAGAAGCTGGAATTTCCCGAGCCCGTGGAGTGGTCGCTCAAGGAACCGGAAGGCGATGACGATCCCATGTGCTTTGTCATGGGTGGTGAGTCGCTCGCGTGGTGGGATCTTTTCAACCGCAAGAGCGATCGGCTGTTAGTGGAGGCCACCGACATCCGGGTGGACGGTCAGTCGGTGGGCGGAGGCTTGTTGGTGATCCGCGAGATGGAAATCGAGCTTCCGGATGGAAAGGTCCATCGGTTGGAGAAAATGAAATCCCTGGATGGAACCGCGGCCAAGGCGGTGGCTCCGCGCGAGGCGATGGGCATGGGCGACGTGCATTTGCTAGGGATGACCGGGGCCTTGTTCGGCTGGGGCGGCGTGGTGTTTTCGCTGTTCGCGGCGAGCGTGCTGGCGATACTCGCCGCGGGAGTGGCGCGGATCGGGTTCGGGCGGCCGTTGCCGTTCGGTCCGTTTCTGGTGCTCGGCGCCGTCGGTTGGATGTTCGGCGGATGGCGGCTGCTCGCGTGGTATCTGGATTTCCTGTCGCCGCTGCTGCAAGGTTAGAAACGCGGAAAAGCAATGGCCGGAAAAAAGAAAATCAGCTCGTGGGCGGTTTGCAAGGGGCTTGCCGGGGAAATCCTGCGGGACCGTTCCGAGCGCCGGCGGTTCATGACCCGCTTGCTGGTGCTGGTGCTCGCGCAGCTTGTGTTAGGGGTGTGGGTGATCCACGGATGGCTGGGCGCGGACGTGTGGCGGTTTCTCCTGTGGTGGGCCGCCTGCGGGGCGCTGACCGGATTTCTGCTGCTGATGGCGCTCTACGACATGCTCGCCGTGATCCGAGAGGAACGGGACCGCGGGGATCACGAGTGAGGGACTCGCCACCGATTCGGATCGACAAGCGGCGGGCGGTTTGGTGGATTGGCTCCGATGAACGACCGACCCTGGCGCAAGATCGATTGCCATGTCCACCTGCTGGGCGATGGAAGCTCCGGCAGCGGCTGCTGGCTCCGCATGCGGACGCTGGTCCACCGGCTGATGGCAAGGATCATCGTGCACGAGTGCGGACTGCCTCAGGCGGCACTCAAGGACGGGCTCGATGGGATGTTGGAGCGCCGTTTGGCGGGCATGGTCCGGGATTCGTCGCTGGATGCCGTGGTGTTGTTGGGGCAGGATGTGCCGCACCATGCGGATGGAACGCCGATGCCGGAAAAGGGCGCGTTCTTCGTGCCTAACACCCACCTTCTGGCGGTGTGTGCCCGGCACCCGGAAATCTTCCTTCCCGCGGTTTCCATCCACCCCGGACGGCGCGACGCGCTGGATGAGCTGGACCGCTGCCTGGCGGCGGGGGCGCGGGTGCTCAAGCTGCTGCCCAACTGTTTGAACGTCGATTACTCCGAAGCGCGTTTGGCGCCGTTTTGGAAACGGATGGCGGAACAACGGATGATCCTGCTGAGCCATACCGGCGGCGAGCTGTCGCTGCCGGTGCTCAACCACCGGCTGGCCGATCCGAAACTGCTGGAACATCCGCTGAAACACGGCGTGACGGTGATCGCGGCGCATTGTGCCGGCAGATCCGGGTTGTGGGATCCGGATTACACCGCCGACTTGTTGGAGATGTTCCGCGAATGGCCGAATCTCTACGGCGACAACTCCGCGCTGAGCTCGCCGGTCCGCGCGGGGACGCTGCGGTGGATTTTGCCGGAACCGGCGCGCGACCGCGTGGTCCACGGCAGCGATTTTCCGATCGCAGTCGGCGGGTTCGGTCCGTGGCGGCTCGGGTTGATCGACGGCGAAACGTGGAGCAAGTCGCGGCACGAGCCGAATGTGCTGGAGCGCGATGTGCTCCTCAAACGCGCGGTGGGATTCGACGATTCCCATTTCCAACGGATGGATCGTTTGTTAGCCATTTCCTAACCCATGGACTTTCTGCTGAAACACCTGGCGACGGTGCTGGTCCGGTTCGGACGGCTGGTGGTATGGTTCTACTATTCGCCGGTGCGGATTGTCGGGCGCGAGCGGATTCCGCGGCGGGGACCGGTGCTGCTGGTGGCGAACCATGCCAACTCGCTGATCGATCCGGTGCTGGTGGGTCTGGTGGCGCGCCGGAGGGTGAGTTTTCTGGCAAAGGCGCCGTTGTTCGACGTGCCGGTGTTCGGCCGGCTGATCCGCTGGCTGGGGATGATTCCGGTGTTCCGTCCCAAGGACGATCCGCGGCAAACCCGACACAGTCTGGTGAGCCTGACCCGCGCGGCGGAGGAACTGGCGGGCGGATTGGCGGTGGGGATCTTTCCCGAGGGGAAAACCCACGACCAGCGGGCGCTGGCCGAGGTGTTGGGCGGTGCCGCCCGGCTGATCCAACAAGCGGTAGAGGCGGGAGCCACCGGTCTAACTGTGGTGCCGGTGGGGATCAACTTCGATGACAAGCGGCTTTTCCGCAGCGCGGTGTGGGTGGAAGTGGGCGAGCCGCTGGATGTGACCGATGTTCTATCCGCCGCGGGTTCGGTGGCCGCGGCACGCCACAATCTGACGAAGGAAATCGCCGGGCGCCTGAGGGCGGCGATGATCCACCTCGACCGCGCGGAGTTGGAGCCGTTTCTCGAGGATCTGGAGGTGTTGGACCCTGCGTTGCGCAAGCCCGGGAAGGAGCGGGTGTTTTCTCTCCAACAACGGAAGATCGTGGCGGACGCCCTCAACCACTATTGTCGGGCACGTCCGGAAACCGTGGCCAGGGTGGGGCGGGCGTTGCTTTCGCACAGGGCCCATCTCCGGGCGCATGGTCTATCCGTGGGATCCGCGATCCTCAACGAACCGGCCTCCGTTAGGTGGCCGCTGCTGCTGTGGCGGACCGCCCGGCTCGGGTTCGGCCTGGTGCCGGTGCTTTGCGGCGTCCTGCAAAACCTTCCGCCGCTGGTGATCGAACGTCTGATCGTCAGGATGTTGCCGCAGGCGGGCTACACCACGGTCGCGCTGTCGCGGCTGGGCGTGGGATTCCCGGTGTTCGGATTGTGGTATGCGTTCACCGGTTGGCTGTTGGCGGGATATTTCCTACCGTGGGTGGCGTGGTTCTGGGTGCTGGCCACGCCGTTCGCCGGGTTGTTCGCGCTGCGCTATCTGCGGTCCGCCCGCTTGATTCTAACCGACTGGTGGATCGAGCTGCGGATGCTTTTCAAACGGAAGGCGCTGGACGAACTCCGTGTGCCGCAGGAACGCCTCAGGCGGCGGATCCGGAGTCTCAGCAACGCCTATGCCGCGCTGCGGCCGCCGCTGCCCGAGAAGCCGGTGCGGTGGATCGAGCGACCGCAGGTCAGGTTCGGTGTTCTAACCGGAATGGCGGGTGTGGCTCTGGCGTTTTTCGTGTATTGTGCCGCGCGGGTGGGCTTCACCGACCGCGCGCTGGACGTGTTGGTGCGGCCCGCGCCCGTTTACCGGACGATGCCGGCGGACGAGCTGGAATCACAGCTTGTCGCCGACGAACGGCGCTTGTCGCGGACCATGGCGGCGATGGATGACCTGGAAACGCGCGCCCGCCGGATCAAGGCGGAGTTCGAGGCCGGCAAACACACGTTTTTCAGCGACAAGGCCAACGACCTGATCAGCCGGGAACTGCTGACCTATCTGAACTGCCGCCAGGAGTTGTTGGAAACGATCTTCCGCTACCGTTCCTATCCGACCATCCCGGACACCCGGCAGCGCCAGCGGGCGTTTCTCCTGCAATTGGCGGCGGGATGCACGCTCTATCGGCATGCGGCCAGTCTGGTTGGTGTCTTTGCCGGTTGCCCGCTCGCGATCCGGCGGTTGAACGAGGGCGAACCCGCGTGGGGGATTCCCAACGGGATCTACGACATGGTTTCCACCAACGTGCGCAACGAGCGGAATCTCGTGCCGCTGCGCGCGGAAATGGCCGGATATCATGCGATGCGGGCCGAACTGGCCGCCGCGGGATTCGACAAAGCGGAGCCGCAAGCGGCTTTCCTCCGCCTGATCGAGTCCACCCGGATCCGCGAGCCGGCGGAGAAGGGGATCTTGGCATCATGGTGGCGCGAGGCCGACGAATTGCGCGCCGGGTGGCTCTACCGCGGGCAATCCGCGGTATCGCGGGCCGTGGGCAGCACCCGGCTGCGGCAGCGCGACAATGGCCCGCGCGTGACGGCTGGGCAGTTGGAGGAAATCCGGCGGCGTGTCAGGCCGGGCGACATTCTGCTGGAGCGGCAGGACTGGTTTCTCTCGCGGGCGTTCATGCCGGGCTATTGGGCGCACGCGGCGCTCTATGTGGGAACGCCGGAGGAAATCGAGGCGCTCGGCCTAACCAACCACGAGTGGGTGGCGCCCCATTGGGAGGCCTTCCGCCAGCGCGCGAAGGGCGGACGGGTCCACGCGATCATCGAGGCGGTACCTGAAGGGGTTAGATTCACCACGCTTGAGGACTGTCTCGGCGTGGCGGACTCGGCGGCGGTGTTGCGGCCTGGCCGGGTCAATCCGGAGGATGTGAAGGAGGCCGTGGCGCGCGCGTTCCATCATCTTGGGAAAGAATATGATTTCGAGTTTGATTTTTTCAGCGCCGACAAACTGGTTTGCACCGAGTTGGTTCACCGGGCCTATGCCGACAATCCGCGGCTCGGGTTCCAGGTGGTTCGGGTGATGGGCCGCGACACCCTGCCGCCCACCGAGATCGCCCGCAAATTCGCCGCCGAGCGGTTGCGCCCGGACCGGCAGTTGGATCTGGTGATCTTCCTGGACGGCCACGCCAAGGGCGACTCCGCCGCCGTGGAAACCGAGGAGGACTTCGCCGATACCATCAGACGCCCCGGAATGACCTGGTTCAGCTCTTTCGAGTGAATTGCAACGGTCGTTCCGCGTGGCGGTGGGCCGCGCCACACGCCGCCATGGATCGCGGGCGGAATGTCCCGACGAACGGCGGCCGGATGCCCCGGAAGGCGCCGGATTGCGCGGCCCGCACGGCGGATTGGGGCTGTGGAGTCGAGCCCGGCGCAGGATTTCCTGGGGATCCGTGCGATTCCGCTTGCTAGCGGGGCGGATTATCCTATGGTTTGCCCCGCTATGAAGAACCGTTCGTTTTGGCTGATGATTCCGGTGGCCTTGGTCGCTCTCGGATCCTGTGAGAAGAAGGAAACCGCCGCGCCGAAACCGGCGGCCGACCCAGTACAGGTCGCGACAGAGAGCGCTCCGCCCAAGGCTCCCGCCGCACCGGAGAAACCGACTGCTCCTGAAACCCCGGCACCCGCGGCCACTCCCGCCGCCACCCCCGTAGCCGCCGCCAAGTCGCTCACTCCGGCCGAACGCGCCGAAAAGCTCGGCTTCGTGCGCTATCTGCCGGCCGACACCTCATCGGTCATCACCGTTCACAATGGCACGAAGATCGGTGAGCGCGCCCAGAGTCTGAAGCTTTGGAAGGTCATTCAGGAACAGATCGGCATCAACATGAATATGGAACCGCCGATGCCCCCGGATGCCGCTCCCGGTGAGGATTTTCCCATGCCGGAAGAGGAAAAGGCCGACGACGCCAAGCCCGCGCCCGAAGAACCCGGTGCCGATGCCAAAGAAGAGGAAAAACTCAGTGGCGTGCTCTCCGGCAACACCGGTGCCATGCTGGTGGCGGATCTCGATGAGAAAAAGCCCGCTGCGGACGAGGATATGGAAGAGGACATGCCGGCCGATATGGCCGAGCCGGTGTCGCCAGCCGATATGGTGGGTCAGGAAATCACCGTGGCGGTTGGCAAGAACGCGGGTGAGCAACTCACGAATCTCCTCACCGGTTACGAGCGCTTTTACTACTTCATGCTGCGCGCGGCGACCAAGTCGTTTGCGGCATCCGTCAAGGCGGGTGACGCCGGAGGCATGGAGCAGGCCATGCAAAACGCGATGACCGAGGAACTGGGCAAGGACCTCATCAACGACCCCGAGTCGGGCATCGGCCTCATCGACCGCGCCCAAATGCCCGCCGTTTACGTCGCGTTCCGCACGCCCAAGGAAAAGCAGGACGCCGTGGCCGACCAGATCGGCCAGTCGATCGACATGTTCGGCAACGAGGGTGAGGTCAGCGAACCGATCACCATCGAGAAATCGGGCGCCAAGCTCACCGGTTTCAAACTGCTCGGTTCGAAGATCGTCGAGGAACTCAAGAACGAGCGCGAGGAAATGGACAACATGCTCGGCACCGAAAACGCCGACAAACTGCTCGCCGCCATCGCCAAGAAGACCCTCGTGGTGGCCTCCGGCAAGCTCGGCGAATACGTGGTGATCTTCGTGGGAACCTCGGAGGAGGATTTCGGTCTCACCGAGGATCCGGCGAAGTCGCTGGCCGCCGGTAAGGAACTGGCGTTTGCCGATGCCTACGCCGACAAAGACCTGGCCGCCCTCATCTACGGCAACCAAAGCGCCGCCAAGGCGCTATTTGGCAGCGCGGCCGGGCTGGCCAACTATGCCAACGGCATCCGCGACGGACTCTCCGGTTCGGAAGGCCTCGGCGAAACCCGCGACCTCGAAGCCATGCTCCAAATGGTGGCCGAACGCGAAACCGCCCTCCGCAAGCTGGGTGGCGCCGACGCGCTCGGCGTGGTGGCGTTCTTCGACCAAGGCCTCCGGGTGGAGTCCTTCGGCGGCTACGACCCCGGCGCGCTGGACTGGAAAACCCCGTGCCGCTTGAGCCACCTCGGCGATTCCCCGGACGTGGCCGTTTTCCTCAACGCCACCGCCGATGCCGCCTACGACGAAAAAGCCCTGGCCTACTACGAAGCGCTCGTCGAGACCGCCTACTCGGCCGCCACCAAGTTCTCCGAACTCCCGGTGGAAGACGGCGACGTGAAGCAGTTCAAGGAAACGCTGGACATGTTCAATACCAATTTCCGCACCGAGGCGCTCGCGCTTTGGGATGCGATCCGCGGCGACCTCGGCGCCGGACTCGGCCAGGAATCCGCCCTCGTGGTGGACCTCAAAGGCTCCATGCCCACCTTCCCAGGCGTGCCGCAAACGGTGATCGACAAGGCCAAATTCCCCCGCGCGACGGTGGTTGTGCCGGTGGCCGACCGGGCGAAACTCTCCGCCTCCTGGACCAAGATCAACGATTCCTGCACCAAACTGCTCGGCAAGATCAGCGAGATGGCCGGCGAGGACATCCCGATGCAGAAACCCATCAGCTCGGAGAAAAACGGCTACACGACTTGGTTCATGTCGCTGCCGTTCCAAACCAACGACTTCATCCCGTCCGTCACGGTTGGCGACAAGTGGTTTGCCGCTTCCACCTCCAAAGACCGCGCGCTCGAGTTGCTCGGCCAGGCGGAGAAAGCCGCCGACGGCCGCACCGGACTGTATCTCAAAGTCGATTTCAAGGCATTCCAAGCCTGTGCCGCCGATACGCTCAAGCTGCTCGACGAAAACGCCAAGGAGATCTTCGGCGACAATGAGTCGATGCTGGAGCAAGTGACGGCCACCAAGGAAATGCGCGACAAACTGCTCGACGCCATGACCGAATTGGACTCGCTCACCGTTCACAGCCGCCGCGAGGACGGCGTGCTCCGTGGCAGCGTCCACTTCAAAACCAACTGACCCGCTTCACGCTCCGGCGCGATCCGCCGGGAAACCCTGAAATTCAACGGTCGCCGCCCTAAGAAGCGGCGGCCGTGTCCCGTTCCCATCAAAATGTCCGAACCCGTCCAATTCCAAACCATTGACGCACCGGTGACCTCCGATAATCCCCAGGTGGCCGAGTTTGTGGCGCATCAGCGACGCCAGCAGGCCGCCCAATCCGCGGTCGTCGCGTGCATCATTCTCGCCATGCTCTGCCTGGTCCTGTGGCTGATCGCGATCCTGCCGTCCTTCAAGGAGACGCCGCAGATCATCACCTATCAGCCACCGCAGCAGAAGGAAGACGAACCGAGGGATAGGCCCGATCTCGCGCGCGGGCTGCGCCCGAAACCGGCAAACTCCAGCTCCGCTCGCGCCCGTGTGATCGCGGCCTCGATCGCGGCACCCGTGGCCGTTCCCATGCCGGACAATCCGGACCCGACCGGCCCCTTCGGTATTGACGACGATTTCAACGCGGGCTTCGGTGCCGGCGACGGCGACGGAGACGGTGGCGGCGGTTCCTCGTTCTTCGGCACCGCCCGGCCGGGGAAACGCGCGGTTTACATCGTCGATTTCTCGCTTTCCATGACCTCGGACGTGGTCAAGGGCGGATCGCGGATTTCCGCGCTCAAGAAGGAACTCATCCGGTCGATCAACGCGCTCAACCCGAAGATGAATTTTACCGTGATTTTCTTCTCCCACCGCGCTTGGAGCGTGGATGCGCCGGGCGATTCGCCCGCGGCCAGCGGATGGGACGGCATCGGCAATCCGCCGATCGTCAATTGGTATCCGGCCACACCGAACATCAAGGACGAGTTCCTGGCGAAAGTGAAAGCCATGAACCCGGACGGCAATACCCAGTGGTATCCGCCGCTCAAGATGGCGTTCTCCATGAAACCCGCGCCCGACACTGTCTATCTGCTGTCCGACGGCGAGCCGCGCGACTACGATCAGGTCATCAACGAAATCGACGAGATGAACACCAACAAGATTCCGGTTGATACGATCGCGTTCGAGCTTCCCGGCACCCCGGCGCGCTACATGATGGACATCGCGCGCGCCACCGGCGGCAAGTTCGCCATCGTGTACAAAGGCAGGCTGCTCAGCGGTTCCTCCGCCGAGGAACTGACCAATTCCAAGTTTGATGCCGAGAACAAGTGACGGCGGATCCGGCTCCGGAACCGGTGGCGACGTGTGCGCCGCCTTTCCGATGAAGCCCATCGCGGTCGTGCGTTCGTGTTTCGGGGGGAAATTCGGAGTGCCCCGTCAACCGGGTCTTTGCCCGAGCGCGTGGGGAACGCTGGAGTTTCTGCCGAGATTTGACAGCCCGGAGTCGGTTAGGGGACTGGAAGGCTTTTCGCATCTGTGGCTTGTCTTCGCGTTTCATGAAACGGCGGACGAGGGCTGGCACCCCACCGTGCGCCCGCCGAGGTTGGGTGGAAACCGCCGGATCGGCGTGTTCGCCAGCCGCTCGACCTATCGACCCAATCCGATCGGGTTGTCGTTGGTGAAATTGGAGGGAGTTGATCTAACGGACGGACGCGCGCGACTGCGTCTGGGCGGATTGGATCTGATAGACGGCACGCCGGTGTTCGATGTGAAGCCCTATCTGCCCTATGCCGAGGCTCCGCCCGACGCATCGGGAGGTTTCGCGAATGAAGAACCCGCGCGCCTGCCGGTGGTGATCGAACCGGCGGCGGAGTCGGCCTTTTCCCAGCTTCCGCCGCGTGCGCGGGCGGTGATTCGGGAGGCGCTCTCCCTCGACCCGCGGCCCGCCACGCGGACGGGCGATGGCGACCGCGTTTTTGGCGCGCCGCTTTGCGGAAAAGACGTCCGCTTTCGGATTCAGGACGGAGTCTGCCGCGTCGTCGGAATCGCCGCGGCGCGGAACCTCTAACCGAGTCCGGGCGGCCACGCTCTCATGGGCGAGGCTTCGGATTGGGGTGGTTCCGGGCACCGGATTTACGGGTTTCGGTTATTCCGGGGGCACTCCGGGCTTTACTCCGGGGCGGAGAACGGCTAGTCCATCGGCGGCTTGAGCGCGTATGAGGCGAAAGTTGACACCTTGCAGGCGGTGGAGCTTGCGGAAGGCGTGGAAATCCGCTTGCGGATGGCCGGGCCGTTGCTGCGTCTGGCGGCCTATCTGATCGACCTGTGCATCAAGACCGGAATCTGGATTGTGGTGTTTCTCGTGATGATGGTCGCGGGAGTGGCTTTGGGCGACAAGGTGACCGCCGGATTGCTCGCGCTGATCGGGTTTTTCATGGAGTGGCTCTATCCGACGCTGTTCGAGGCAGGGCGGTGGAGCGCCACACCGGGGAAACGGGCGGTGGGGCTGAAGGTGGTGCAGGTGACGGGATCGCCCATCACGGTGGGACAGGCGTTTTTGCGCAATATCCTGCGGTGGATCGACGCAATGCCGTTTTTCACCTATGGGTTCGGCATGGCGAGTTGTCTGGCGACGCGACGTTTCCAACGGTTGGGTGATCTGGCGGCGGGCACCGTGGTGATCTATGACCGGCAACCGGCGCTGCCGGTGGTGGCCGCGCCGCCGCCGATCGGAGCGGTGCCGCTGCCGGTTGGTCTAACCGCCGATGAAACGCGGACCCTGGTGCTGTTCCGCGAGCGCGCCGGGCTGTGGTCGGCGGGGCGGCGCGAGGAAATCGCGGATCAGGCGGAGGTGCTGAGCGGGGCGCGCGGCGCCGCGGGTGTGGCCCGCCTGATGGCGATGGCTCATTGGGTACAGGAAAAGAGACAGGGGGGGGGCAAGCGATGACGGTCGGCGATTTCGAAGACCGCAACCGCGAGCGCTGGGCGGAATACGAGCGGCTCGTGGAGGATTTGGAAAAGGGCCGGAAAAATGCCGACGCGAGCGGTTTGCCGAGGCGGTTCCGCGAGTTGTGCATCGATCTGTCGCTGGCGGAATTCCGGATGTATGGCGAGCGGTTGGAAGGTCGGCTGAACGAACTGGTGATCCGCGGATACGAACTGCTCTATCGGCATCGGCGCACCGGATGGGAAAAGATCGCACGGTTTCTGGTGGTGGAGTTTCCTACGGCGGTTAGGCGCGAATGGCGGTTGTTCTGGTTGTGCAATCTGGTTTTCTGGCTGCCGTTTTTCGTGGTCATGCTATCCGCGCGGCACGACATCCAGTGGGTGCAGGCGATCCTCGGAGCGGACGGGATGGCGTCGATGGACGCGATGTACGGCGGGCGCGAGCAACAGGTCGAACACCTGCGCGAACAGTACGGTGCGAATTTCATGATGTTCGGGCATTACATCCGGAACAACGTCGGGATCGACTTCCAGACCTTCGCTGGGGGGATCGTCGCCGGGGTGGGGACTTTGTTTTTCCTGGTGTTCAACGGGATCTACATGGGAGCGGCGGCGGGTTACGTGAACGAGGCGTGCGATCCGGAATCGTTCTGGACCTTTGTGAGCGGCCATTCGTCGTATGAGTTGTTGGGAATGGTGGTCGCCGGAATGGCGGGGATGCGCTTGGGCCTGTCGCTGCTGTGTCCTGGGAGGTTGCCGAGAACCCGCGCGCTGGTGGAGGCCGCGCGGAAGGCACTGCCGCTGATTTTCGGGGCGATGATGCTGACCACGCTGGCGGCGGTGGTTGAGGGGTTCTGGTCGGCGCGGTTGCTGCCGAGCGAACTCAAATACGGAGTGGGAATCGCCGGATGGGTGCTGCATGCCGCGTATTTTCTGTTAGCGGGAAGGAGGGCGGGCCATGCGGCTTGACGCGGTGACCGCCGAACTCCGTCCTCGTGGCGATCTGGAGTCCGTGGATCTCGGGCTGGCGCTGGCGCGCCGGGATTTCTGGCGTTGTTGGATCCTGTGGCTGATGGCGATGGGTCCGGCGACGGTGCTGTTCGCCTGGTTGCTGTGGGACTACCCCGGCTGGCTGTTGTTTTTCTGTTGGTGGTTCAAGCCGGTGGGCGCTCGGATGGTGCTGTTCCAACTGAGCCGCAGGCTGTTTGGCGAGCAACCCACCTGGCGGGCGCTGTGGCACGAAGTGCCGCGGGCATGGTCCCGGCGGTTCTGGTATCGGCTGGTATGGGCGCGGCTATCGCCATTCCTGCCGGTTACGATGGCCGTCGAGGACCTGGAAGGCTTGCGCGGGGACGCGTATCGGCGGCGCTCCGAGCAACTCCTGCGGCGCGGCAGCGGGGTGCTGACGACCAACTTTCTGTTATCGGACCTGCTGGCCGGGTGGTTCGGGCTGGCGTTGTTCGGGTTGGTGGTTCTGCTGATGCCGCAAGGACAGGACGCGGTATGGACGAATGCGATGGAGGAATGGGATCCCTCGGATCTCACAACCATCCCCCCGCTGATTTTACGGACGATCGGCGGCTGCATGCTGTTGGCCATGAGTCTGGCGGATGTGTTCTTCACCGCGGCGGGTTTTGGGATTTACGTGAACACCCGGACCTGGATCGAGGGGTGGGACGTGGAACTCGGGTTCCGCCGGATGGCGCAGCGGTTAGGGAAAGTCCTGGGCCTGATCTCGCTGATGGCGGTGTGCGCGTTTTCCACCGATGCCACCGCGCGGGCCGAGCGTGGCGGGGAAGCTAACATCCCGGCACGGCGCGCGCCCGAAGAGGTGATCCGGGAGGTGAAATCCAGCCCGGACTTCGAGGTCCAGAAGGTGAAACGGAAGGTCGCCAAATCCAGCGACCGTGATATATCATTTGGTGGCGCCGGGATCGCCCACGGGTTCGCGACTCTTCTAACCGTCCTGGCGATCTCGGCGGTGGTCGGTCTGGTGGCGTGGATGTTGTGGAAATACCGGCACGTTTTCGCGCGGGCAGCCGAAGCCGACTCCGGCGGGGAGAAACGCCCGACCGCGCGGGTGGTGATGGGCATGGCGGTGACACCGGAGTCGCTGCCTCCGGATCTGACGGCGGCGGTGTGGGCGCTGTGGCAGCAGGGCAGGGGACATGAGGCGCTCGCGTTATTATACCGGGGCACCATCGCGCGGGTGATCGAGCGCGGGCAGGTTGAGATCCACGAGGCGGATACCGAGGGCGACTGCCTGCGCCGGGTGGAGGCGGCCGGCCAGGTTGCGCATCCGCCGTATTTCAAGCGGCTCACGCGGGTATGGATCCGGATGGCCTACGCGGACATCGCGCCATCCGACGAGGATGTTTCCGCGCTATGCCGCGACTGGCCGTTTGCGGAAAGGAGGGCCGCGTGAGGCGGGTCGGATGGTTGGGCTGCGCGTTGGCGGTTCTGATGCTCGCCGGGTGCGGGTATGAGGAGGTGGAGGTGGAGGTCGGCTACAAGGGCAAGGCCAGGCTCAATCCATGGCTTGCGGCGGAACGTTTCGCGGAGTCCTATGGTTTTGATGTCGAGTCTCTAACCACGTGGAAAGCCCCGGACGGGGATGTCTCCGCATGGTTCGTGCCGGCGTCGGTGCTCAACAATGAGAGCTTTGTCCGCCGGGCGGAAGAGTGGGCGGCAAACGGCGGGCATTTGGTGGTTCTGCTGGACCATGCCGGCGCCGAGATCAACGATTGGAGGACCTTCAGCACCGAGGTGGAGGTGGAGGGCGCGCTCGGTGCGATGTTCGAGCGGATTGGCATCGATCTCAAACAACGCGAAAGCGATCACAAAAGCTGGTCCACGGAAAACATACGGATCGAATTCGATGGCGAGAACTATCAGTTGGATGCCGGCGCCGGCAAGCAGGTGTCGGTGGAGGGCGATCCTCCTGGCGTGTTCGCCAGCGTGGCAACAGGGGAAGGACGCGTTTCCGCACTGGCCGACGCGCGGGTTTTCCGCAACCGATGGCTAGGTGACCGCGATCACGCGGCGTTTCTGCTCGCATTGATCGATGCCGCGGACTTCGAAGGATCGGTGAGGTTCAGCCGCGGGTCGTCGCTTTCATTCTGGGCGATGGTCGGGCGGCACCTGTGGGCGATCCTGATAGGCGTTGCGGCGCTGCTGGTCTTCTGGCTGTGGCGCAGCGGCGTGCGCTTCGGGCCGCTGGAGGCCGCGCAGGCGCCCGGCACGGCACGCAGTTACAATCATCATCTTGAGGCGCTCGGAGGGTTCCACTGGCGGACCAACCGCGCCATGGATTTGCTGGCGCCGCTGCGCGAGCGGATCTTCGACCAGGCTCAGCGGTTAGGCCACAAGGGTGGCCGCGGCGCCGATGAGGTTCACGCCTGGCTTGCCGACCGCAGCGGGCTGTCCCCGGAACGCGTGGCCGCGGCGCTCGAAACCGTCCGCCCGGCCGATGGCATGGCCCTCGCCCGCATCGTCGCCGATCTCCAACAACTTTCCCGCTCGATCCACTGATCCATCTCCCAACCAACCCCCGTCCACCATGGAAACCGACATCCCCGCCACACCAACCGAAATTTCCCCGCACCAGCACCTGGCCGCCCTGATCGGCGCGATGCGCGATGAGGTGCGCAAGGTGATCCTCGGCCAGGACGACGTGATCGAGCAGGTCCTCGCGGCCTTTCTCGCAGGCGGTCACGTACTGTTGGAGGGCAAGCCGGGACTGGGCAAAACCTATCTGGTTTCCACCCTCGCGCGCACCTTCGGCGGTCATTCGGCGCGGATCCAGTTCACGCCGGACCTGATGCCATCCGATGTCACCGGCTTCCGCATGTTCGACATGAAGAGCCAGACATTCCAACTGCGAACGGGCCCGGTCTTCACCAACCTGCTGCTGGCCGACGAAATCAACCGCGCTCCCGCGAAAACCCAGTCGGCGCTGTTGGAAGTCATGCAGGAGCGCCAGGTGACCATCGACGGCGAAACGCTGAAACTCTCGCCGCCATTCATGACCCTGGCCACCCAGAATCCGGTGGAGCACGAGGGGACCTATCCGCTGCCGGAAGCGCAGTTGGACCGGTTCATCATGAAGGTGCTCATCGACTATCCGGATCGCGCCGCCGAGTGCGAGATCGTCACCCGCGCGGCCGCCGAACAACCGGGAACCCAGGGCGGCGGGGTAAGCGTGATCTGCGGTCCCGCCGATATCGTGGCCGCGCAGGAAGCGACCGCCTCCGTGCAGGTGGTATCGGAAGTGGTGGCCTACGCGGTGGCCCTGGCCGAGGCCACCCGCGAGTCACGTTCGATCGCGCTGGGCGCGGGAACCCGCGCGGCGATCAGCCTGGTTAGAATCGGCAAGGCGCTGGCGGCGCTCGACGGCCGCGGCTTTGTGATTCCGGACGACGTGAAGCGCGCCGCGCTGCCGGTGCTCCGCCACCGCGTGCAGCTCACGCCCGAGGTCGCGATCAGCGGGCAAGGCGTGGACGAGGTGCTCGCCGCGATCATCGAAACCGTTCCCGCGCCGAGGAACTGAGGGGTTTTCCAACATCCGACACCGTTGCCATGACCAGTCCCACCAATCGGTTGCTGCTCCTCGCCCTGCTGTGGACGCTGGGCGGCGTGGTGGTGGTGGCCTATCCGGACGCCGGCGGCAAATGGTGGCTGGCAGGCGCGGTGCTGGGCGCGGTTGCGTTGTTGGATGCGGCCGCGGTTTGGCTCGACCGGCCGATTTCAGTGAGCCGTCGGCTGCCGGGACGCTTCGCACAGGGCGAACCCGGCGAAGTTAGAGTCAGCGTCCGCCACGACGGATGGCGGGCGATTCCGTTGGAGATGTTCGATGGCATTCCGCAGGGAGCCGACGCTCCGGCGATGCCGTGGTCGGGAAACCTCGAACCCGGGAGGGAGGCGCGGGTTTTCCATCCGGTCTCGCTGAGGGAGCGCGGGGTGAAGGTTTTCGGGCCGATCCACCTGCGGCGCGGTTCTCCGCTGGGGCTGTGGCGGGTCAGGAGCAGCCACGGGGGAGACGATGAGGTCCGCGTCTATCCGAACTACGAGCCGGTGGTGAAAATGGCGCTGCTGGCGATGCAGCACCGCGATAGCCCGTTGGGAATCGTGCGCCGCGCGAGGGCGGGCACCAGCCGGGATTTCCATCAGCTCCGCGATTACCGCGACGGCGACGGATTCGCGCAGATCGACTGGAAGGCCACGTCGCGGAGGCAAAAGCTGATCAGCCGCGACTATCAGGAGCAGCGCAACCAGACCGTGGTGTTCCTGTTGGACACCGGCCGCCGGATGCGCGCGCTGGATGGGGATCTCCCGCAGTTCGATCACGCGCTCAACGCAATTTTGTTAGTCGCCCATGTCGCGCTGAAACAGGGCGACCAAGTGGCGGTCAAATCGTTCGGCGCCGACGACCGCTGGCTGCCGCCGGTGAAGGGCGGGCACGCGATGCCGGTGCTGCTGAACCACCTTTACGACTACCAGACCACCGCCAGCCCCAGCGATTTCGGCGGAGCGGTGGAGCGTCTGATGGCCCGCCAGCGGCGGCGCTCGCTGGTGGTTCTTCTAACCAACCTGCGCGGAGAGGATGGCAAGGAACTCATTCCCGCGCTGCAAGTGCTCCAATCCCGCCATTTGGTTCTTCTTGCCAGCTTGCGCGAGCGGTCGGTGGACGAAACGGTTCGGATGCCGGTGGATGCCTTTCCCCACGCGCTCCGCTACCTGGCGGCGGACCGCTATTTCAGCGAACGCCGCGAAATCATGGCCGAACTCGAAGCGCTGGGAATCTCCACGCTCGACACCACCGCCCAATCGCTCGCCGTGGCGCTGGCGAACCGCTACCTCGACATCAAGGCCGGCGGCAGACTGTGACGGGCGGTTTGCGGTCGGTTGCGCAATCGATCCGCAAAAACGGGCCGTTAGCTCAAGTGGCAGGATGGAGCCGCAACCGGAGCCCGGAGATAGACCGCCTCCATATTCAACTGATGCGGTCAAATGGCCGCCAAGTGACGCGAATTTCCAATGAGTGGGTTAGATCGGATGGTCAATCCATCAGGTGAACGGCCTAGCCGTCATCACGCATTCATTTTCAATTCCATATTCGTGTCCATTCGCGTTCATTCGCGGTTTCCAGGATCACATTTCGACAGCGCCGATCGCGGGCGGGCGGTTGCGAGGCAGGGGGGTGCCGAAGAAATCGCGTCCGCCATTGTTAGGAACGGGCGTGCCACGCGGCATGCGGAAGCCGGGGGCCGGTTTCAGGGACTTGAGCCATGCGGTGCCGGGTTCCGGTTTCACCGATTCCGCGAAGACCGGGCCGGGAGTGGCGGATGTTCCCTCGGGCAGTCCTTCGTGGCGGCCCGCGAACAGATTCCGCTCGAAGACGTTTCCCGATGACGGGCCGAACTGATAGGTCGCGCTTCCGCCTTCCTCCACGACGAAAAGGTTGTTCGTGAAGCGGGAATTCCTGGCCCTGCCGCGGTCCCATTCGGTGAAAAGGAGCATGGGCAGCCGCTGGTGGGGGCCGATGATGATGGTGTTGTTATAGACATGGGTGCCCTTGGCACCGCCGCCGAAGTGGAACACCCGCGCGGAGCCGAGGCCGTCGTGAACGCTGATGTTGTAACGGATGACGGTATCCTCGTTCACCGAGTTTCCCGGCGTGCAGACCAGCATGAAGCCGCCCTCGTTGCGGAAGCTGTAGTTGTATTGGAAAACGGTGCGGTGGCTGGAGTAGTCGGAATCATAGGCCTGTCCGTCGGTGGTGCCGACGGTGTCCGAGACCTCGTTGAACTGGATTACCGTGTCGTCGCAATCGAAGGGCCAGATGCCGGCGGCGGCTTCTTTTGAGGTGCAGCGCGCGCGGGCCTTGCGGACGGTGTTTTTCTCGATCAGTCCGCCATCGGTGCTCCACAGTTTGATGCCGTCGCCGCCGATGTCGTCCAGCGTGTTGCCGCGGATGATCACGTTGCGGCTGTGGGGCTGGCCGTTGCCGCGCTGGCAGATGCCGTTGCGGTCGGTGCGCTCGACGCGGCAGTTTTCGATCAGAAGTCCGTCAAAATGGGTGCCCTTGCGGCCTTTGGCCTCGAAATAGATGCCGCAGCCCTCGTGGGACTTGCGGAGGTCGCCGTTGACATCGTGGACATGGAGGCGGCGCAGATAGATCCGGCTGAGCTTGCCGCAGCCGTTGGCGGAAACCTTTACGCCGCTGCGCCAGGGCGCGGGCTGGGGGCCGCGGTTGGTGACTTCCAGGTCCGCGAGTTCCACGCAAGCGATGTTTTCCAACAGAACGGCGTCGGTGACGGATCCTTCTCCGTCGATGCGCGGCGGCGCGCCGTCGCCGTAGCGTCCGATCCTCACGAGGGCGGAATCGCTGCCGGATCCCTGCGGTTTTAACTGGCCGGACCACCGCTCACCGGCCTTGAACAGCACGGAGTCTCCGGGTTTGAGAACGGCGGCGTTTGCTTTCGTTAGCGATTTCCAGGCGAGGCCGGGAGTGAGTCCGGAGTTCGCGTCGTCCCCCTTGGCGGCGTCGATATGATAGACAGCGGCGGTGGCGGTGCCTAGCAGGACCGGAAGGGCGAGGAGGACGCGGAGAACGGGCGGCATGAAATCACGGGGCGGAGGGTGGGGATCCGCGTGGGACAAACGCTATCCCGGAGCGCGGATCCTGCCAAGCGGAATGGCGGAAATGCGTTGTTGCGGGCCGGGTGAAAGCCGTGTAGGGTGGGCGGGTCCCGACCTAACATGATATCCCCGCCCCCCCGCAGATGGCCGAGCGGCTTCTGGAACCTGATGCTCACGCAGTTTCAGGGCGCGTTTTCCGACAACGCGCTGCGCTGGCTGGTGGTGTTTCCGGTGTTGGCGTCGGCCGCGCTGGATGACGTGGCGAAGGACCGTTTCGTTTCGCACGCGTCCCTGCTTTTCGCGGTGCCGTTCCTGGTGCTCTCCACTTTTGGCGGCTGGATGGCTGACCGGTTCAGCAAGCGGTCGGTGATGGTGGGGGTGAAGCTCGGGGAGATCCTGATCATGGTTTTCGCGACGGTGGCGCTGGCGCTGGGGTCGCAACCGCTGCAACTGGCGGCGATCTGCCTGATGGGCGTGCACAGCACACTGTTCGCCCCCGCGAAATACGGGGTGATGCCGGAGATTTTGCCTGCGGAGAAACTATCGGCGGGAAACGGGTTGTTGGAGTTGCTGACATTTATCGGGATCATTCTCGGGACCTTCGCGGGCGGGTGGCTTGCGGAAACCATGATGGGCCGCGAGGCATGGGCGGGGGTGATGCTGACCGGCCTGGCGGCGGCCGGTTGGTGGGTCAGTCTGGGAATTGCCAGAGTCCCGGCGGCGGATTCCACCAAACGCCCGAGTTTCAATGTCCCCGGCGAGATATGGCGCCAGATGAAACAGATGAAAACCGACCGCGACCTGTGGCGGGCCAACTGGGGCAACACCGGGTTCTTTTATGTGGCCACGCTGGCCCAGCTCAATCTCGCATTGTACGCCCAACAGGTATTCCACATGCTGCCGACCCGTCAGGCGTGGCTGCAGGCCGCGCTGAGCCTGGGGATCGGGCTGGGAAGCATGACCGCCGGGCGTTTGTCCCGGGGACGCATCGAATACGGGCTGATTCCGATAGGAGCGGTGATGATGGCGGCGGCGGGCGGTTGGCTGGGCTGGCCGGGCGTGGGGGAAAACGGATTCTCCGCCGCGCTCGGATTGCTAGGATTCGGCGGAGGGCTGTTCATCGTGCCGATCGTCTCGGTTTTGCAGCATCGGCCGTCCTCGGACAACAAAGGCGCCGTGCAGGGTGCGGCGAGCTGGCTTTCCTGGGTGGGCATCGCCGCGGCGGCGGTGACGCAGAGCGCGCTGTCCGCCGGAGCGGGGCTCAACTACGGCCAGGTGTTCTGGTTTTGCGGAGCGGCGGCGGGTATGGCGGGGCTGTTTGTTTCATGGACCCGGCCGCGGGCCGTTCCCGATATGTTAGCCCGCTGGCGGGGAAAACCCTTGCCGGCCGAACCCGACTGAGTGCCCGCAAAGGGATGGCGGATCGAAGAAGGTGGTTTTCCGTACTTGCGGTCGGCGGACGGATCGTGGTGAATGGATGGCGTGAAGCGGTTACGTCGAAACGCCATGGTTAGGTTGGATTCCCTTGGGGCTGTCGCGCGGATGATGGCATGGTCCATCGTGGCGATGATCGTGGCATCGGCGCGAATGGCCGCCGACGCTATCAAATGGAAGGATTTTCCGGAGCATGCCGCATTCGAACTGCCCGCCAATGCGGTCCCGCGGCCGGTGGCCCTGCGCTGGGCGGGCGGATGGGTGCTGGCCAAAGTGGAAATCAACGGGACCGACGTCGGATGGTTCAAGCTCGCGACCGGCTGGCGCGGATCGTTGATCGATCGGGAGGTCGCGATCCGGTTGAAGCTGCCCGCTTTGCCGGAATCCGGCTTGCTGACGCGGACCGATTCGGAAAGCGGCGGCGTCCGGTTGGTTCGGATCGACCGTCTGGCGTGTGGCGGCGCGGTGGCGGAGGATGTGGCGCTGGAGTGCGCCGATCTATCGGGCCTGTCCGGTGAGGTGGAGAAGATTTACGGCGAGGGGATCGCCGGGGTGCTGGGCTGGGATTTGATGGGGACGCTGCCGTTTTTGTTGGATGAGCCCCGGCTTTCGATGATCTGGCAGAAGCGCGCCGAGGCGCCGGAAAAGGCGGAGCGGCTCGATCTATCCATCAGGGGCGGATGTCCGTATGCGCCGGTGAAGTTGGGAGAATCCTGCGAGACCGAGGCGATGGTCAACACCGCCGCGGTTTCGATGGCGGTACAGCGGCCGTTTCTGGTCCGGCACGAGAGCGACGGGATCTGGAACGGCCCGTTGATCTCGCTGGGATCGGCGTATTTCGGGCTGCCGGGCGATGATGACGGGCTGCCATTGGGCGATGCCGTGCAAATGATGAGAACTTCGCGCTGGATGGAGGTCGGGATTGGTGGTGTTAGGGAGGCGCAACCGGCGGCGATCAGCCCGCGGGCCGATCCGGAAGCGGGAGAGGTTCAGGTGGGCTACGGATTGTTTCGGAAACGGGTGGTTCTGATGGACGGACCCGGCAAGGCGCTGTGGTTGGCACCCTCCGACACGGTTCCGGAAGTGACGGTTGCGGAATCGGAGAACCCGCCCGCCTATCTGCTGACCGTGGCGATGCAGTCAGCGGTGGATTTCAATGATCCGGTGGCGGTGAAAGCCGTGGCCAAGGCGGGTGCGGACATCAAGGGTCTGCCGCGCCAGGAACCGCTCGCCCGCGCTTGTTCGATGGGATCTCGCGCCGCGGCCGAGGCGTTGCTCAAGGCCGGCGCGCCCGCCGAACCGGATCTCGACCGGCCGGGGTTGCCGCTACTATCCGCCTGCGAGATCGGCGACGCCAAACTGGTCTCCCGTCTGTTGGACAAGGGCGCGGATCCCATGCGGGGCAATCTTTCCCGGCTGACGCCACTGCTGGCCGCCGCGCGGAATGGGAACGCGGATGGGATAGCGACCATCCTCGCCAAGACGAAACTGCCGGAGGACGCTCCCGGTTTGGCGAGATTGTTAGGTGAGGCGGTGTCGGGCGGGAATGTCAAATTCGCGAAGGAGGTGTTCGGGAAGTTTCCCGCGGATGCGAAAAAGGACGTGCCGTGGCCGGATTTGCTAGGTCGGGCGTGTTTGTTGGGAGAGGTGGAAATGGCGGAGTGGATTCTGGAAACGGGCGGCAAGGAGATTGTCACGGAATCCTCGCGGTTTCCGCCGTTGATCGCCGCGATCCTGCCCACGCGGATCGGCAAGACCGATGCGGTCCGGGAGCGTCTTGCGGGAATTCTGTTGGATGCCGGGGCCGATCCCAACGTGGTCTGCAAAGGCGTGACGCCGCTGCTGATGGCCGCCCGCCATGGGAATGCCGCGATCATCGGCAGATTGCGCGATGCCGGAGGCAAGACCGGTGCCACCGATGCCAAACAGCGCACGACGCTGCTGCGCGCGGCGATCGCCAACCAACCGGCGGAAGTGGTGAGCGCGTTGTTGGACAAACGGGTCGATCCCGATGCGATGGACCCCGAAACCGAGATGACCGCGCTGGCGATCCATGCGGCAACGGGCAACGCCGCCGCGTGCCGGGTTCTGATGGATGCCGGTGCCGGTCTGGAGGCGGTTTCGATGTTCGGATCGTCGCCGCTGGCGGTGGCGTCCAACAGCAAGCGGTGCCCGCAGGAGGACTCGCTGGAGGTGGTGAAGCTACTCCTGGAGCGGGGCGCGAAGGCGCGTCATGGCGAGGGGCGGGAGGAGGCTCCGGAGCCATTGTTTGGCGCGGCGGTGGCGGGACGTTCGATGTTGATAGAACCGCTGGTCAAGGCCGGGTGCTCGGTGGACCGGAGTGTGGGTGGCGAGAGTCCGCTCGCATGGGCCTGCGCCATGGCGGACCCGGAAACGGTGCTCGCTTTGTTGGAAAACAAGGCGCCAACCGACGCCGCCGATCGCTCGGGCGTCACTCCGCTGGGACACGCGGCCGCCGCCGGAAGGGTGGGGAACCTGAAAGTGATGTTGGAGAACGGCGTTGCTCCCGATGCCGCCGCCGAGGGCGGGGTGCCGCCGGTCTGGCTGGCCGCGGCGGCGGGCCAGGCACGAGCGCTGCGCCTGTTGCTGGCCGCCGGTGCCCGCGCGGACGCAAAGCATCCCGTTAGGGAAACCACCGCGCTGGATGTCGCCCGCGCCAGGGGTGACCGGAGAATCGTGGCGATCATCGAAAAGTCCGCAGGGAAATGATGGGCCGCGGAACCGCTCCCGTTTTCACTTTCCAACGGGCGTGTTGCCGCTACCATCGGCCCTGGCACACGCCATTTCAGCATGATCCGTCCACGCCGCAACCGCCGCACGCCCGCCATCCGCTCCATGGTTCGCGAAACCGCGCTCCATCCGCGCGATTTCATCCTGCCCTTGTTTCTTCACGAGGACGCGGAGGACACGCCTATCTCGTCGATGCCCGGCGTGACCCGGTGGTCGCTGGAAAGCTTGGTCCGCGAGGCCGGTGAAGCGCACGCGCTGGGGATCCCCGCGGTGGTGCTTTTTCCGAAAATCGACGATTCTCTCAAATCCCCGCTTCCCGAAGAGTGCCACAACGACGGCGGACTCATCCCCCGCGCGATCCGCGCGCTCAAGGCCGCCCATCCGACCCTGTGCGTCATCACCGACATCGCGCTGGATCCCTACAACTCCGATGGGCACGACGGTGTGGTCCGCCGCGACGACCATGGCGAACTCACGATCCTCAACGACGAAACGGTGGCGATCCTCTGCGAACAGGCGCTCTGCCATGCCAAGGCCGGCGCGGACATCGTCGCGCCGTCCGACATGATGGACGGCCGCGTGGCCGCCATCCGCGAGGCGCTGGACGACGCCGGATTCCAACACGTTTCCATCCTTTCCTACACCGCGAAATACGCTTCCGCCTTTTACGGACCCTTTCGTGGCGCGCTCGATTCCGCACCCAAGGACGGCGACAAGAAAACCTATCAAATGGACCCCGGCAACTCCCGCGAGGCGGTCCGCGAGACCCTGCTCGACGAGGCCGAGGGCGCGGACATGCTGATGGTGAAACCCGCCGGCCCCTATCTGGATATCATCGCCCGCGTCCGGGAAACGACCACCCTGCCGGTGGCCGCCTATCAGGTGAGCGGCGAATACCTCATGCTCAAAAGCGCCGCCGCCGCAGGCTGGCTCGACGAAAAGGCGGTCGCGCTGGAATCCCTAACCGGCATCAAGCGCGCCGGAGCCGACATGATCCTCACCTACTTCGCCAAACAGGCCGCACAGTGGCTTGCGGAAGGGTGAACCGGCGGAGCGGTGGGCTGATGGAGATGTCATCGCCGCCAGAAAGCCGCCGCGCGCCGTGTGTACCTACCCGGACGCCAGCGATCGCGCGAATGGGGAGCGGGTTGTCCGGTTGCCGCGCCTCTAACATCCGGAGGCCATCCATCCGGAACCCGCGGGCATCGCGTGCTTCGCTGTCGGCGGTTGCCCGGGGACGATGGGAGTCATTTCTCCTCCGGTTCCAGTTCGAAGCGGGTGAACCAGCGTCCGAAAGCATCCGGGAAATGCTCGCGGAGGGCGGCTTCGGCCTGTTGGGGCGTTTCGAAGCGCAGCGGGCCGCCGGGCCCTGTCATCCGGTCCAGCCACATGCGTTCCGGGATGCCGGGAACCCAGATCTTGTGCCATGAGAAGGCCGCCTCGTAGCCGCCGCGGCGCCAGTGCATGCCTTCGCCGTTTTGGGAGGCGTAGTGGGTGGTTAGAAGGACCGAGCGTTCGCCCGTTTGGCG
Organism: Verrucomicrobiota bacterium; assembly: GCA_017301995.1. Lineage (GTDB taxonomy): Bacteria > Verrucomicrobiota > Verrucomicrobiia > Verrucomicrobiales > Akkermansiaceae > Luteolibacter. The sequence continues at coordinate 189,130 of JAFLEH010000006.1, forward strand.
GAGCGAGCGTCCGGCGAGACCTTCCCACTGCGATGGCGGGCATCCGATGGCGTCGAGGATGGACGGCACGATGTCGAGGTGGCTGGCTTGGTCAACGGGTTCGCCGCGCCCCATTTCCTTGGGCCATTTGACGAAGATCGGCACCTCGGTTTGCTCGCGTGTCAGGGCCGATGCATGGAACCAGAACCCGCGTTCCTGGAGTTCTTCGCCGTGATCGCCGGTGACCACGATCATCGCGTTGTCATAGCGGTCGTTGGCCTTGAGAAACGCGATATAGCCTTCGACGAGGTGGTCCACGAACGCCACCGAGTTTTCATAGCGGTTGCGGATCAGCCGGATGTTTTCCTGGCTCGGCTTGAACGGGAAAACCATCGAGGTGAAAAAGTCCGGATGGGGCGGCTTGAACGAGGCGGGCCAGTAAAACGGATAGTGCGGAGACTCGATGGCCATCACCCGGCAGGTGCCGCCCGACGGCCGGCTAACAACCGATTGCTGCCACAGATCGCGGACGCGGAGGTCGCGATCGCTGCAATGCGGGGGCCAGGCTTCCGGGTGGACCCTCACGGTGACCATTTCCTCGGTGGCCTCGCCGTGGCCGAAGTTGGTGGTGTCCATTTCCACATAGTCGAAGATCGCCGCGGAGCGGACCTCGTTGCGGTAGCCGTTGGCATGGAGCGACTCTAGCAACGGAGCGGGTCGCTGGGCCTGCCGGCAGCGGTCCCAGAACACGGACGGATAGCCGCTCAGGATCGAAAACCACGAGAGGTGGGTGGCGTTGGCGCACGAGTGGGTGCGTCCGATCGGTTGGCACTCGGTTTCCCGCCAGCGGCAGAGAAACGGCGCGATTTCCGGCCGGATGGCGTCGGCGCGGAGGGTTTCGATGATCAGCAGGTGGACATCCGGCTTGCGGGTGGCTCCGGCCCCGGTCGGGCGGACCTGTTCGCGGAAGGTCACCTGGAAAGTGGCCCAGCCCGGTTCGGATAGATAGGGGCAAAGGTGGAGCATCAGGGCCCGGCGTTGCAGCCAGTGGCCCGCGCGGTCGTTCCAGAAGCGCTCGGTGGACTGTTCGAGCATTAGCGCCATCCAGGCTCCGAGGGAGAGCATGAAAAGCGCGCGTGGCTGGAGCCGCAGGTGGACCTTGGCGGACAGCCACTTGGTGGCATGATAGAATCCGACGACGGCGAGCAGCGCGCCGACGATGCCGAAGCCGCCTGCTACCCCGAGTTTGACGTTTCCGCCCTCCATGATCCGGACGAGGTCGAACTTGTCACCCGCGGCGAATTCCCCGAAGAAAAGTGTGAGGCCCTTGCCCCACAGTTGGTTCATGCCGATTTCCGCCAGCAGGCCCAACAGGGCGGTGCCGAGCATCACCCCGGCAAGCCAGCGGGTGCCGCGCGGCGACCAGCGGACAAACAGATGGACCGCCCACCAGGCGAGCGAAACCAGCGAAAGCTGGGTCAGCACCCGCACCACCACGAAGGTCGCCACCGCTGTCCGCGAGGCTTCCAGTTTTGCCAGAACCATGCTGTCGCTGGCCACGCAGAGCAGGAGAATCAGGACGAAAAGCACGCCATTGAAAGGCATCGGCGGGATATCGGCCATGCGGACACCGGATTTGCGCCGCCGGACCAAGGTGCGGATCCCCGCAACGGCCAACAGCGCGAGCAGCGCCGCAAGACCGATCCAATGCACCGCCTGCGGCAGCCATCCGGCCCATCCCGCGGCCCCGAACGCGGTTAGTCCGGTGGCGATCCAGATTCCGTGGCGGTGATTTCTGCCGCCCGCCGCCGTCCACCAGCCACCGCCTAGCAAGGTTCCGATGGTCAGCAGCGTGCCGCCTGCCATCAGGCAGATGATGAAATTTCCCGGCCAAAGCCGCGCGGGCACTTGGAACGTGCCTATCCGGATCACCCACGAGCCGAAAAACGGCGTAAGCACGATCAGCCCGCCCCCCAGCCATGCCAGGAAGTGGCCGATCCAATCGCGTTTGCCTGGGCATTGCTCCATGCGGGGGCGCAGGTTTTAGCGGAATCTCCGGTTGGGGCAATGCCAAAATTGGGGCGGGAGCACCGGCGCGCCACCCGATTGCCGCGGATCCGATCCGCTGATCCGCTGCCGTGTGGCGGGGCGGCCCGTAACCCAATGGAAGCGAACCACCCGGAATCGCGTATCCCTGCTGTTCCGTTCCGGAGCATTTCACCGCGAATTCCACCACCATGCGAGCCGCCATTCTCCGCCTTCTCCCGTCCCTACTGGCGATTCCGATCACCGGCGCGGCTCCGCGCGATGTCACCTTCATTTCCGCGTCCGACTCGCACTACCGCGAGCCGGACCACCGGCTCGGCTGCCACAACGGGCTGACCCGCGCGACCATCGACGAAATCAACCGGATCGCGGAAACACCGTGGCCGGAGAAACCCGGTGGCGGATTGATCGGGAAACCTCGCGGCGTGGTTCTGTTGGGCGATGTGATCGACGATGGCGACCGCGCCGAGAAGGGACGCAACCTCAGCGCCGAGCAGTTCCGCTTGTTCGAGGCGGACTTCGGTCTCGACGGCAAGGATGGTCGTCTCCGTTTCCCGGTGTTCGAAACCTGGGGCAACCACGACGGCCCGCCAGCCGGCAAGGAGAAGCACGGATTCAGTTTTCAGGGCGAATTGAAGAAGCGCAATGCCCGACGCTTGGCGGCCGGGCTGATCTCCAACCTTTCGGAAAACGGGCTGCATTATTCGTGGGATTGGGACGACGTGCATTTTGTGAGCCTCGGGATCTATCCGGCCAACCGCCAGCACGCCGGTGTCCGCTACTCTCCCGAGTGGCACGACCCGCAGAACGCGCTGGCATTCCTGCGCGACGATCTGGCGAAAAAGGTCGGCGACAGCGGTCGGCCCGTGGTGCTGATGGCGCACTGCGGTTTCGATACCGACTGGTGGTGCGCCGAGGATTGGTCCGTTTTCTATCAGGCGGTTGGCAACTACCGGGTGGTTCTGTATCTCTACGGCCATACCGGCACCGGGGTGAGCGCCTGGGCGCCTGCCGGAGCCAAACGCAAGCTGACGCTCATCAACGACGGTCACGCCAATCTCGGGTTTTTCGTCATCCATCTGGGGCCGAACCGCCTGCGCGCCGCCTATCGGCTCAAGAGCGGAGTCCGATCCACCAAACAAGCCGATGGCCGGATGATTCACGAATGGGCCGGAAAATGGGAGTGGAAATGGCCGCTGGATCAACCGCTGGCGCCGGGCGCGGATGGATCGGACGCCGACCGGAAAGGGTGAGGTGAAACCTCAGTATTTGATCCGGCCGAGGAATCTGAAAATCGGGCGGTGTGCCCTCTGAGCCATCCATGGCCTTTTTCGGCACGTTTCGGCTTGCGGTGGTGAGGGGGATGCGGATAGGGTGTGCCCATGATCGCGGGAGATTCATTTAGGAAATCGTGCGTTGCGGCGCTCGTCGCGCTGGTGATGGTGCCGTTTGGCGCCAGGGCCGCAACCGCTTGGGATGCCGTGCTCCGGGAAGGCGACATCGTGTTCACCGGTTCTCCGGCGGGGCAGGGGGCGGCGATCACGGCCGCCACCGGTTCGCCGCTCACCCATTGCGGCGTGGTCTTCCGGAGGGACGGGGCGCTGATGGTGCTCGAAGCGGTCCAACCCGTCCGCGTGGTGCCGCTGGAGGTCTTCATGCGCGGCGGATCTCCGGATCGTTTCACCGTCCGCCGCCTCAAACGGATGCCCGAAACCGCCCGTCTGGACAAGGCGCGCGCATGGGCCACCAGCCAGATAGGGCGCAATTACGACAGCCGGTTCGAATGGGGCGACGAACGGCTGTATTGCTCGGAACTGGTGTGGAAACTGTTCGATCAGGCGGGTGTCGAACTTTGTCCGCTCCGCAAGGCTGGCGATTACAACCTGAGCCATCCCACTGTGCGCAGGCTGATCGAATCCCGCTATGGATCCATCGACCGCCTTCCCAAGGACACGAAAATGGTCGCGCCCTCCGACCTTGCCGCCTCGCCTCTGCTAGACGACGTGAAACGCGAGTGAGCGTTGCCGGGCTCCCGGCCTCCCGTGGAGGAAACCGGGCACCGGGGGGCAGCTGACTCGAATTGGCCCGCGCGGAACGAGCCGTCCGTGGCGCCGGAAAATCGGATGCGGACCGCCGAAATTCCGCGTTTTGCGGTGGACGGAGCGGGATGGATGGGTAGCATCGGCGCTTCGCGGCGGGGATTGCCGCGTGGTGACCGCAAATGCTTTTCAATTCCTACCTGTTTCTTCTGTTGTTCCTGCCTGTGGTGGTCTTGGGCTACTACTGGCTGGCGCGCGACCATTTCCGGCTCGCTCTGGTGTGGCTGGGTGTGGCGAGTCTCGGGTTCTACGCGTGGTGGAACCCGGACGCGAACCAATCCTGGTCGCCGTTCTATCTGGCGATGCTGTTCGGCTCCGCGGCAGGGAATTTCGTGTGCGCGCGGCTGATTTCGGCGGGACGGGGCAGGGGGATCGGGCGGTTCTGGCTGGTGGCCGGGGTCTCCGGCAACCTCGGGCTGATCGCGTATTTCAAATACCGCGGACTGTTCATGGAGATCGCTCGCTGGGCCACCGGCAGTGGCGCGGTCGAGGCGGTTGCGCTGCCACTGGCGATTTCGTTCTACACCTTCATCCAGATCGCCTATCTGGTGGATGCCTGGCGCGACAAAGTGCCCCGGTATTCGTTCGGAAAATACCTGCTGTTCGTGGTGTTTTTCCCCCATCTGATCGCGGGGCCGATCGTCCATCATTGCGAGCTGGTTCCCCAGTTCCGGAAACGATCGGCGCGCCGGGTTTGGCGGAATCTATCAATCGGGCTGACGCTGCTGGCGATCGGGTTGTTCAAAAAGGTGGTGATCGCCGACGCGCTCGCCCGGATCGCCACGCCGCTGTTCGATCTGGCGGCATCGGGCACCCGGCCGCTGACGATGCTGGAGGGCTGGATCGCGGCGCTGGGATACAGCACCCAGCTTTACTTCGATTTCTCCGGGTATTCCGACATGGCGATCGGCCTGTCGTTCTGTTTTGGAATCCGTCTGCCGCTGAATTTCAATTCGCCCTATCAGGCGGTTTCGGTGGTGGATTTCTGGCGGCGCTGGCACATGACGCTTTCCCGGTTTCTGAGGGACTATCTGTATATTCCGATGGGTGGCGGGCGTTGCCGTCCGGTGCGGCGCTACACCAATCTGATGGTCACCATGGTCCTTGGCGGATTGTGGCACGGCGCCGGCATTTCCTATCTGCTCTGGGGGTTTCTGCACGGGCTGTTCCTGTGCGTGAACCACGGATGGTTCGCGGTGCGGGAAAAACTCGGCCTGCCGAAAATGCCGAGACCTCTGGCGATCGGCCTGACCTTCCTGGTGGTGGTGTTCGCGTGGGTGCCGTTCCGCGCCGGGTCGTATGAACTGACGGGAGGAAACTTCGGCACCTCGCTGAAAGTGACGGCGGCGGTTTATGAGTCGATGTGCGGCGTGCACGGAGCGGGTGGGCTGCCGCCGGAAGGAATCGCGGTGATCAAGGAATCGCGGGCGATCCGGCCGTTGGTGCTGGCTCTCCTGATCGCCTGGTTCCTGCCCAACTCGCAGCGCTGGATGGGACGTTTCCGCGCCTACCTTGGCAATCCGCCCGAGCCGCTCGGCCGCGGATTCCGCTGGCTCGCCTGGCGCCCCACCCCGCTGTGGCTGGCCGGCACGCTGGCGTTGCTCTACGCGGTGGGCAGCGAACTCGACAAGCTGAGCGAATTCATATACTATCAATTCTAAGATGACCTCCCGCAAAGATCCCTACCGGAAATACGCGAAACGCTTCCTGCTGGCGTTGGCGGTCTTTTTCGTGATCGCATCCGCGGTCAATGCGCTGGTGGATCCCTGGCGGGTACTCCGCACGCCGCTGGCGCTCCCGTCGCTGGAGCCGTATCGCGATTTCTCCGACGCCCACCGCACCGGCAAGGCGGGACTGGCGATGGATCCGGCCGGCTGCGACGTGGCCTACATCGGATCGTCGCGGCTGGAGATGGGCCTGCCCACCGAACACCCCGCGTTCGGAAAACAGCGGGTGGTGAACCTGGCGCTCGCCGGCGGACTGATCCCGGAAAACACCGCGATGGCGCGGTTCGCGATGCGCCGCAATCCTGGGTTGCGCACGATCATCCTCGGCGTGGATACCGGCGACCTGACATCGACCATCGACTTGACCGGCCAGACGGATTTCGGCCGATCGCCTTTGGCGGAGGGGCAGTCGGCCACCGAGCGGACGTTGCGCTATCTAACCGGCGTGCGGGCGCTTGGCGAAAGCGTGAAAGTGCTGGTGAACCGGGCCAAGGGCAAGGAATCGAAATACACGCCCGGTGGGCAACGGGTCGGCGGGCTCGGTTCGCTGCCGAACGTGCGCGACCACGTTGCCGAGCGCGCCACGACGTTTTGCGCGAGAGCGCAGGCTTTCCGGGCCGACGCGGACCGCCATGTGAACGCGCGCAAGGAGCGGAAACTCCGCGATTTTCTATCCGAGGCGAGGCGCGCCGGGGTGCGGGTGGTCGTATTGCTGCCGCCGAGGCATTCGCTGATGCAGATCCACCCCACGGAGGACGCGCCGGATATCGCGCCATGGCTGGTGGAGCGCCGCTTGTTGGCCGGGATCTGTCAGGATGTCAACCGGCTGGAATCCTCCGGCCCGCCGGTCGAATTGTTGGATTTTTGCACGTTCAATCACATTACCGATCTGCCTCTGCCCGCGGTTGGCGCACAGGACCAGCGTTTTCCCACCTGGCCGGATCTGGAGCATTTCAGCACCGCGACGGGCATGGAATTGTTGGACCGGATCATCACCCGGAAAACCGCCGACGATCCGGATTGGGGAGTTGACGTGTTGGCCACAGGCATCGACGCCCATCTGGCCCGCCTGAAGGCGGAGCACGCCGTGTATTGCGGTCAACATGCCGACGACGTCGCCTGGTTCCGGAAAATCCTCGCATCCGTTCCGGCTGGCGAGTGACCGGCGCCGCGGATGCTTTTGGCCTTGAAGGGCCAGCGGATCCGGCGTAACACTGGCTTTCGGCACATGCTCTTCAGCACCTATACGTTCCTGGTCTTCTTTCTGCCCCTCGTGCTGCTGGGCTATTACGGACTTGGTCGTTTCCACTGGCGGCTGGCAACCGGCTGGCTGACGCTCAGCAGCCTCGGATTCTACGCGTGGTGGAAACCGGACCCCAACCAGCCGTGGTCGCCGTTGTTTCTGCTGTTGGTGATCGGTTCGTGTGCGGCCAACTACCTTTGCGGAAACGCCATCGCCGGTTCCACGAGGCCGGCCATCAGGCGCGGATTGGTGACCGCCGGAGTAACAGCCAATCTCACGCTGCTGGCCTACTACAAATACCTCGGCATCTTCGCGGTTTGGACGCATGCGGCCACCGGTTGGCCCGCATCAATTCCCCATCCGGTCATGCCCCTGGCCGTGTCGTTTTTCACCTTCCTCCAGATCGCGTTTCTGGTGGATGTTTTCCGCGGTGACCGCACCGGCTACAACTTCGCGGACTATCTGTTGTTTGTCACGTTCTTCCCCCACCTGATCGCAGGGCCGCTGGTCCATCATCGCGAGCTGATAGGCCAGTTCCGGCCGCGGGTGACCCGTTTCAATCCGCGATTCCTGGCGGTCGGCCTCACCGTGCTGGGGATCGGGTTGTTCAAGAAAGTCGTTCTCGCGGACAATCTGGCGGAGGTTGCCACGCCCATTTTCCAATTCGCCTCCCAGGGTATTAGGCCGCTGGCGCCGGGAGAGGCGTGGGCTGGCGCGCTGGCCTATACCTTCCAGATCTATTTCGATTTCTCCGGCTACTCGGATATGGCGATCGGCGCTTCCTACATGTTCGGTCTCAGGTTGCCGCTGAATTTCAATTCGCCCTACAAGTCGGTGTCGATCATCGACTTCTGGCGGCGCTGGCACATGACTCTATCAAGATTTCTGCGGGATTACCTGTATATCCCGCTCGGTGGCAACCGGCGCGGTCCGATCCGCCGCTACTCCAACCTGATGGTGACGATGCTGTTGGGCGGCCTGTGGCACGGCGCGGGAATCACGTTCGTGGTGTGGGGCGCCCTGCACGGGATCTATCTGTGTGTGAACAACGCGTGGATCGGCGTGAGGAAACGTTTCGGTTGGAGACCGATTCCGCGGCCTGCGGCGGTGGCGGTCACGTTTCTCGCCGTGGTATTCGCGTGGGTTCCGTTCCGGGCGGGAAATTTCGAACTGGCATCCTCCGGCAACGCGCGGCTCGCATGGAACACCACCAGCCGGTTCTATCAGGCGATGGTGGTTCCCGGCGGCGGACCGGTGTGGACCCACATCGCGGACGGGCATATCATGAAGGCCAAACGGGCGGTCCGCCCGCTGGTCTATGCCATTCTCGTCGCGTTTCTGTTTCCTAACACACAGGAAGTGCTTGGCCGCTTGTCACCGCATTTCCGCACCGGGAGGGAACCCCGCCGGCGGCGCCACCGGTGGTGGTCATGGCGGCCCGTGCCGCTGGCCGCGGTGGGTGTGTTTCTGTTGTTGGTCGTCGTGACTCTCGAAATGGATCGCGGCGGAGAGTTCATCTATTTCCAATTCTGAACCACGATGACTGCCGGAGCCCGCAAACAGTTTTCCCGGTTTCTGCGCTGGTTAGGCGTGCTGCTCGGCCTGTATTTGGCGATCACGCTCGTGCTTTCCACCGTGGTCGATCCGTGGCGGATCAATGCGGCCCCATGGGCGCTTACCTCGTTGGACGGATCCCGCGAGATCAGCACCAATGTGCGGGTGGGAAAAGCGGCGCTCGCCAACCGCGGAAATTGGGATGCGGTGATTCTCGGGTCGTCACGCGTCGAGATCGGCATGGATCCGGGGCACCCGGCGTTCAAGGGCCGGCGCGCGGTCAACCTCGCGATGGCGGCCGCCATGGTTTATGAAACCGTCGCCGCCGGACAATACGCGATTGATAGAAATCCCGGCATCCGGACGATGCTGATTGGCATTGAGCCGGGTGATATCAATACCGATTTCGACAACCGCGCCATCGTCCGCTTCGACCTATCGCCGTTTTCCGACAACAACCGCTCGATCGAGCGTTCGATCAACCAACTGATAGGCGGACGGTCGCTGATCGAATCGGTCGGCGTGATCCAGCGGCACATCCGTGGCGGGGCTCCCGGCAGGAGTCCGCTCGGGCAATGGCTCACTCCCGGCCACCCGGCGGATACACGTGCCTACACCGCGGCGTTCATCGGTCTGATGGCGGCGTCGGTTCCGGACCAATGGGAGTTTCGTCCGCCGGTGCTTCGGCGGGAGAAGGCGGATCTGGTGTTAGGATTGTTGCGGCGGGCGCGCCGCGCGGGGATTGAGGTTCACCTGTTTCTGCCTCCGCAGCATGCGCTGAAGCTGGTTCATCCCGCGGACGATCGACCGGAGAAAATCGGATGGGAAGCGGATTTTCTCGCCTTGGCGGCAATCTGCCGCGAGGCGAATGCCGAGGATGCGCCGGGACCTGCGGTTCGGTTGTGGAATTTTCTGGAGTTCAATGACGCCACCTCGGTACCGCTGCCGATCCCCGGCGCTGCGGAAAAGCGGATGCCGGGATGGCTCGATCTCGGGCACGGGCAAAAATCCGTGGGTGATAGGGTCCTCAACACGATCTTCGGCGGTCGGGCGGGAGTTGAGCCGGACCGGATCGGCACCGGTTTGCTGGATTGCGATTGGGCGGCCTATCGCGCCGCTTGGATTGGCGCCCATGCCCGGTATTGCGCCGGCCACGCGGATGATGTGAACTGGTGGCGCGCGCTGGTGGCGGGTGCCGCCGGCAAGCCGGTGATCTCCTCCAACGACGCGGAGGGAGAACCCTAACCATCGATGATCCACACCATGAGCGACTCCGGCAGCATCCGTATCAAAATGTTGGGAAAATTCAAGCCCGGCATGGACGGCGACGGCTGGCTGACGCGGTTTCCCGGTCCGCCGGACACCCCGCGCCGTTGGGGCGACTGCGAATTCATTTTCGACCGCAACGAGCGGAATTACGACTGGTTGGTGGTGTGGGATGACCTGCCGTCGGTGGCGGGGGAGCGGCACACGCTGTGGGAGGAGGAATTGGCCTGTCCGCGCGAGCACACGCTGCTGGTGACCACCGAGCCGTCCACGATCAAAGTCTATGGTTCCCGGTTTCTGCGGCAGTTCGCCCATGTCCTGACCAGCCAGGAACCGTGGGCGGTGGGGCGGCATCGGGGGGCGATCTATCAACAATGCGGCTATGTGTGGTTCTATGCCAACCATCCGCCGCGGCTGCATTATGATTATGTGAGGGATCATGTCCCGCTGGCCAAAACCGGCGAGATCTCCGCGGTTTGTTCGACCAAACAGCAGAGCCACACGCTCCATCAGCGGCGTTACGAGTTCGTGATGGGTCTGAAGGAGCGGGTCCCCGAAATCGAGTTGTTCGGCCGCGGAATCCGCTTTGTCGAGGATAAGGCGGACGCGCTCGATCCCTTCAAATACCATGTGGCGATCGAGAATTTCCACGGCCCCCACCATTGGACCGAAAAGCTCGCCGATCCGTTTCTCGGAGCCTGCATGCCGGTCTATCACGGATGCCCCAACGCCGAAGACTATTTCCCCGCGGAAAGCATCCTGCGGATCGATCTAGCCGATGTGGACCTGGCGGCGGAAACCATCCGCCGCGCGATCCGTGACCGGCTTTACGAGCGGAATCTAACCGCCATTCTGGAAAGCCGCCGGCGGGTGGTGGAGGAATACGCGCCCGCCGCCACCGTGAGCCGCATCGTGAAACGGCTGCATCGTCCCGGCCTATCCGTTCCGGCGGGAATGACGATTCTCAGCCGCCATCTGCTCCGGCAGCGGCACTGGTCGGTCGGCGCGGTGCAGGGCATCGAGAAATTCGGCGTCATGCTGCGCCACCGCCTGCGCGGAAGCTGAATCACCCTGCCGAGCAACTTGCGGCTTCTTGGAGCCGATGAGGAGCTTGTAGCGGCGCTCTATGAGAGTCGATGCCAGAGTATCGCAAAGGCAAGTCACTCCGCATTCCACACTCCAGCTCAGCGCGGGTTCCGGTGCCGGAAAGAAAAATGGGTTCTTCACGGGTTTTAGTGGGCGGTCTTCGGTTGCATGACCAAGCGTCCGCAGAAGAAGAACCATCAATACTATTATAATGCGACACGAAGCCACTGGAAAGCCATGGGACATCGAATAAAAATACAGCGGGCCGAGCGAGGATCGACGAAATCCTACTATGCGAACTTTCCCGCCGCCTTGGCCCAGGCGGCGCGGATCGAGAAAGGAGAGGAGATGGCATGGTTGGTGGACGACCGAGACACCTTCTTGCTCCGTCGGGTGAAGCCGAAAAAGCCAGTAGCTAAAGGGAAAAACGCCTTAACTTGACGCGCATGCCCGGCGGGGTCCTTCCCTGCATTGCCCGAATAGGTTTTCTTCTATCCCCGCGCGAGCAACCCGGCCAGCGCGCACACGATGGTTAGGACTGCGGCGACCAGAGACTCGCCCGCGACGAGTCCGGACGCGGCGGGGACGTTGTAGGTGGCGGCTTGTCGGTGGTTGTGGCGGAGCCAAAGCGCGCCGATCACCGCGCCAATGACAAATCCGAGACTGTTGGAAAAGTCCACCACCATCCCGAGGCCGAGGCCCATGGCGCTGGGCAGGAACCGCCGCGCCGCGGGTGCCAGTTTCTCGAGCACCGGCAGCAGGATGCCAAGACCCGCTCCCACCAGCACGGCGATGACCGAGCTTCGCGGCAGGTTCGCCACGCCGCCGGCCAGCAGGTCGGCCATCGCTTTCCATGCGGCGGCGCTGGGATTCGGATATTTGCGGGTGAGCGTTTCCACATCCGGCGCCAGGGCATACCATGCCGGAATGATCGCCAGCGTGCCGAAAAAGATCCCGTAAAACTGCGCCAGAAACTGCTTGCGCGGATTGGCGCCCAACAGATAGCCGCTCTTAAGGTCGGTTAGGAGATCGGCCGCGCTGCCAGCCGCCGCCGCCGTGGTCCCCGCGGACATCAGGTTGATCACCGTGTTGTTGCGCGCCAGAACGGCGTAAACGAGCTGCGTCACTTTTCCCATCGCCCCCACCGGGGTGGTGTCGGTCTCACCGGTGGCCCGGCAGGCGACCAGGGAAAGCACGAAACTCATCGCGATGGCGATCAGCCCGAGCAACGGACTCACGCCGAAGGCGATCCGCATCAGGATCACCAGCGCGATGGTGATGGGAATCAGCCCGATCCAGAGCCAACTGTTGGGAACCTCGATCCGGTCGGCGGCGGTCAGGGGACGGCCGCTTCCTCGCTCGATCTTCAGCGCGCGGACCAGGGTGCGCCACTGCATCGCGAAGACGGTTAGACTGGAGAAAACCATTAGCGCGGTGCCGCCCCACACACCCCAGCGGCGCGGAACCACCTCGGTTTCGCCGGGTTCCAACAACGAATGGTGCCATCCCGGATCGGCCAGGTGAGTTAGATCCGCATGCAGCAGCATGGGCGCGAGGATGAAATAGAGCGCCACCGATCCCAGCATCATCGAGACCGCGTTGCGCAGGCCGATGATCATGCCCGCGCCGATCATCAGCACGCCCGGTTCGAATCCGAGGCCGGCCAGCGTGTGTCCGGTCGGCATGTTAGGTCCGCGCAACGGGATCAGGTCGGGCAGCGGCAGCGCGCGCCGGACCGCGCGCGCGCAGGTGCCGATCACCGATCCGGAGAACGTGTTGGCCACGAGTTCGGCGGTTTTCAGCAGGCCGATGCAGCCGCCCACGGCCATGCCAGCCATCAGCGCGCGCGCCTTGCGCATGGCCTCCGCGCCGTGGCTGTAGAGCGACCGCAGGGTTTCGGCGGCGGCCGTTCCGCTGGGAAACGGCAGTTGCTCGTGGTTGATCATCTGCCGTTTCATCGGGATCGCCAGAAACACCCCGAGCGCGGCGGTAAAGAACACCATGCCGGTTAGAACCCACCACGGCTGGTGATGCCCCTGGACCATCATCAGCGCCGCGAACGCCGACCCCACCGTGCCTCCGGTCGATACCCCGGCCGATGTGGCGGTGCTCTGCATGCAGTTGTTTTCCAACATCGAAAGCTGCGAAAACCGTCCGCCGCTCAGCGCGCGCAGGGCGTTCCAGACCACGAACGAAACCACACATGCCGTGATCGCCACGCCGAACGCCCAACCGAGCTTGAGCGTGGTGTAGAGATTGGAGATGGACAGGAACATCCCCAGCAGTCCGCCGGTGAGCACCGCGCGCAGTGTGAGCTGGCGCTGGTTGTCGCCTTGATAGACCCGCTCGAACCAATCGCGGTCGCGTTCCTCCGGAGTCATGGACGGACCGCCGGGGTAGGGGTTTCCCGCGCCGTGAAACCCACGGCGCGGACCGGAACGGATGGAATGGACTGGCGGAAAAAGCGGCGCACGGCACGGGAACTACCCCGGAGTCCACGCCATTTCAAGAACCGATATCCGTGATGGGGAAGGGGCTTGGTTGGTTTCTCGGAATCCCCTTCCTCGTCGCACCCTGCATTTCCGTATGGCGTGGCGGGCTGGGGCGTGCCTAGTCTTCGCCCGTGAACGCCGCGCTCGAGACGATGATGCTGGCCCTCCGCGGGGAGGGCGGGCCGGGTGTGCCCCGGCGGGCGCTGATGATCGGCGCGGAACCGCATCCGGAATTCGGGGATTGGCCGGAAATCGTCGGCTGGCAGCCGTTCAAACCGCTGGCCGACGCATGGGAGCGGGCGGGCCTTGCCAGGGAGGATTCTCCGCATGGATTCTATCCGCTGGTATTGGTGATGCCGGGAAAATCCCGCGATGAAACGCTGGCGTGGTTCGCCCTGGCCAGGGATTTGTTGGAACCGGGAGGACGGATCCTCGCCGCGATGCCGAACACCGCCGGAGCCGGGCGCTTCGAGCAGGAATTCGCCCGCGCCTGCGGCGGCGTGACCTCGGTGCAGAAACACAAATGCCGGGCGTTTTGCTCGAACCCGGACGCTTCGTGGGATGTGGAACTGCTCGGAGATTGGAAAAATCTTGGCAAAGTGCGGCAGGTTCCCGGCACCGGGTTTGTGGCCCAGGCCGGATTGTTCAGTTGCGACCATGTCGATCCGGGATCGGCGTTGCTCGCGGAACATCTGCCCGGCGGCATCCGCGGCCGCGTGGCGGATCTCGGGGCCGGTTGGGGCTTTCTATCCGACGCGACGCTGCGCCGCTGTCCCGGTGTGGCCGCCGTGGATCTCTACGAGGCCGATGCGAGAGCGCTCGAATGCGCGCGGATCAATCTGGCGAATTCCGATAGGCCGGTGGGCCATCACTGGCACGATGTGGCGGACGGCTTGCCGGGAACCTACGACGCGGTGGTGATGAATCCGCCGTTCCATCGCGGGCAGGATACCCGGGTGGATCTGGGACGCGCGTTCATCGCTGCGGCGGCCGGCGGACTGCGCCGGGGCGGCGCCCTCTATCTGGTGGCCAACCGCCAGTTGCCCTACGAGGCGGCGCTGGACGCCCATTCGTTTTCCTGGCGCCACGCCGGGGGGGATGCCACCTACAAGCTCATCCACGCGAGGAAGAGATAGGAGATGGGAGAATCAAGAGACAAGAGACAAGAGACAAGATGGGATACTTTGACTTAACATGTGAAAACGGAAGCTTCGGTGAAGGGGGGCGATTGATATGAAACTGGTGAAATTGCTAGCCAATCTCGGGTATGGCTCCCGCAAGGAGGTCCAGCGGCTGATCCGGTCCGGCGCGGTGACCGACGACACCGGGCGGCCGCTTTCGGAAAGCGAGGTGCCCGCGCATGATCGGATCCGGTTCCGCGGCGAGGAACTCGATCCTCCATCGCCGCTGGTTCTGATGCTCAACAAACCCTGCGGCTACACTTGCGGCACCGACGATCCGGGCGCGGTGATCTACGATCTTCTGCCGGAACGTTTCGGCCAGCGGAATCCGGCGCTCAGCCCGGTGGGACGGCTCGACAAAGACACCAGCGGCCTGCTGCTGATGACCGATGACGGGCAGTTGCTGCACCGGATCATCCATCCGAAGTCCGGCTGTTTGAAAGTCTATCACGCGACGCTCGATCGTCCGCTGGAGGGGCACGAGGGACCGTTGTTCGCGTCGGGCGAACTGGTGCTGCGCAATGAAACCAAGCCGCTCCTGCCCGCGCGGTTGGAAGTGGTCGGGGAAAAAGAGGCGCGGGTGATTCTGCACGAGGGACGCTATCATCAGGTGCGCCGGATGTTCGCCGCCGCGGGCAATCATGTGCTCGACCTGCGGCGCGTGGCAATCGGCGGGTTGGCGTTGCCTGA
This sequence comes from Verrucomicrobiota bacterium, assembly GCA_017301995.1. Taxonomy (GTDB): domain Bacteria; phylum Verrucomicrobiota; class Verrucomicrobiia; order Verrucomicrobiales; family Akkermansiaceae; genus Luteolibacter. The sequence goes on from JAFLEH010000006.1 coordinate 204,493, forward strand.
CGACCTGCCGGAGGGGGAATGGAGGATTCTGACAAACGAGGAAACCGCGGCGGTGTTCGCGGGCAAAAACACGGACTGAAAAACATATATGCGCGATTGGGAACAATGCTATCGGGATGGCAACACGCCGTGGGACAAGGGCGGTTCGGCTCCGCCGCTGGCGGAACTTTGCGAACGCCACGGGATCGCATTGTGGGGCGGCGGCCCGGTGCTGGTGCCGGGATGCGGCATGGGTCACGACGTCCGCGAGATTGCGGCGATGGGGCTGGACGTCGTGGGGGTGGATCTCGCACCCACCGCCGTGGCTGTGGCCGCGGGAATGCCGGCCGCAGGATCGGAACGCTACGAAGCCGGAGATTTTCTCGATCCGCAGTGGCGGCAGGGCAGGACGTTTTCCGCGATCTGGGAGCACACCTGTTTCTGCGCGATCGATCCCGCCCTGCGGCAGCGCTACGCCGAGGCCGCGGCGGGATTGTTAGGCGAGGGAGGGATTTTCGCCGGAGTGTTCTATCTGGACCCGCACAAGCCCGGCGAGAGTCAGGAAGGTCCGCCATTCGGCGTGACGGCCGACGAATTGGACGAGCTGTTCCGCCCGTGGTTCGACCGGGTGGACGGCTGGGTTCCCACCACCGCCTACCCCGGCCGCGAAGGCCGCGAATGGCTCGCGGTTTTCAAAAGGCGGGCCGGCTGATCGCGGTCCGCGGCCGCGATATTCCTTGATTCCACGCTTTACGCTGGGGGTGGGGACTTGGTAAAACCCCCGCGCGATGCATGGATTTTCCTATAAAAACGGCAGTCTTCACTGTGAAAACGTCGATCTGAACGAACTTGCGGCCCAGTATGGGACTCCGCTGTATGTGTATTCCGGCGGCACGATTCTGGACCATTTCACGCGGTTGGATCAGGCGCTGGCGGGGATCGACCACGAGGTTGCCTACGCGGTGAAGGCCAACTCCAATCTCTCGGTGCTGCGGTTGCTGGCAACCCAGGGCGCCGGGTTTGACATCGTGTCCGGCGGCGAGTTGTTCCGGGTGATCCGCGCGGGCGGCGATCCGGGGCATTGTACCTTCGCGGGCGTGGGAAAAACGCGGGATGAAATCGTCTATGCGCTGGAACAGGGGATCTACTCGTTCAACGTGGAGAGCGAGGCGGAACTCCGATATATCAATCAGGTTGCCGGTGAACTCGAGGTGATCGCGCCGGTGGCGGTGCGGGTGAATCCGAACGTGGATGCCAAAACGCACAAATATATTTCCACGGGAAAATCCGAGAATAAATTCGGCGTGGATTTCGAGAAGATCGAGGACCTTTACGCCCGTGCGGCGGCGGAGCTTCCCAACATCCGCCTGCGCGGGTTGCAGATGCACATCGGGTCGCAGCTCACGTCGGTTGCGCCGTTCATCGAGGCGGTGGAAAAGGTGCGCCCGCTGGTGGAGCGGCTCAAGGAACGGCACGGGATCGAGTTCTGGTCGATCGGCGGCGGGATCGGGATCGTCTATCAGAATTCGCTCGAATCCGGTGATCCGGCATGGTGGAATGACCGCTTGCCGGAGGATCTGCCGCTGACCATCGAGCGCTACGGCAAGGAACTCGTGCCCCGTCTATCAGGACTGGGGCTGAAGATCGTGCTGGAGCCCGGCCGCTACATCGTGGGCAACGCCGGGGTGCTGCTCACCCGCTGCCTCTACGAGAAAAAGGGAGCTGCCAAGACGTTCAAGATCGTGGATGCGGGAATGAACGATCTGATCCGGCCCGCGCTCTACGAGGGGCATCACGAAATCGTGCCGCTCAACGAACCCGCCGCGGGAACGCCGGTGACGGCCGATGTGGTGGGACCGATCTGCGAGAGCGGCGATTTTTTCTGTCAGAACCGCGAAATGGCGGATTTCCAACCGGGCGAAGCGGTCGCGCTGATGTCGGCCGGGGCCTATGGCTTCACGATGGCGTCCAACTACAACTCGCGGCCGCTGCCGGCGGAGGTGCTGGTGGAGGGCGACACCGCCACGGTGGTTAGAAAACGCCAGACGCTGGAAGACATCATCGCGGGCGAGTTGTGAGCGCGCGCCCCCCTGCCGGGCGGTATTTGCAGCTCCACCTGCTGGTGGCGCTGCTGGCCACGACCGCGATTCTCGGCAAGCTGATTTCCTTGTCGGCGCCCGCGCTGGTGGCTTGGCGGACAGCGCTGGCGGCTCCGTGCGGGCTGCTGTTGGCGGGATGGCTGTTCCGCCGACGGGTGTTGCCGCCTCCGGCGCAACTGCTGAAAGTGTTGGGTGTGGGATGCATCGTGGGCGTCCATTGGATGTGCTTTTTCGGAGCGATCAAGCTATCCAACATTTCCATCTGCCTCGCCGGGATGGCGACGGTATCGTTTTTCACCGCGTTCACCGAGCCGCTGATGGAGCGCCGCCGGGTGAGGCCGCTGGAGGTGCTGCTGGGGATGTTGGTTTTGTTGGGAATCCTGCTGATCGCCGGATTCGAGCGGGGTCGCCTGGCCGGACTGGCGGTTGCGTTGTTAGGTGCGTTTCTGGCGGCGGTGTTTCCGGTTTTCAACCAGCATCTGGTCCGCCGCGAGGGAATGGATCCGCTGGTGATGGTGGGATGGGAAATGGTCGGCGCCTGGCTCGTGACAATGGCCCTGCTGCCGGTGTTCGACGGTCCGGGCGCCTACGCCGGAATGCTCGCGTGGCAGGGATTGGACTGGCTGTGGCTGCTATTGTTAGCCTGGGTTTGTACGGTGTTCGCCCACGCGTTCCACATCCACCTGCTGCGGCATCTGAGCGCCTACACGGGAAACCTGGCGATGAACTTCGAGCCGGTCTATGGAATCATGGCGGCGGCGCTGCTGTTTGGGGAACACCACGTGCTGCACCCGGGGTTTTATGCCGGGGCTTCCGCCATTCTGGCGGCGAATATCCTGCACCCGCTCATTCTCGGGTGGCTTGCCAGAAGGCAGCGACTTTGAGGTCGGGGGAGTACGGTCAGCGAGCTAACGGATGTTGGGGAACACTCAATCCGAAATTCGAAGTTCAAGGTGGTTTGGAAACTTGGTTTACCGCTGAAGCGCTGAGAACCGCTGAGTACGCTGAGTGTTCTTTGATCGGAAAGCCAACATCGGAAGATGAATCCTATTCCGTCTGATTTTTTTAGTCTCCATTTCAGCGGCTTCAGCGATACTCAGCGGTTGATCCCGCTTTCCGGCGGGCCCCCTTCGGCGCTGCCGCTTCGCGCCAGTCTATCTCGCGTCCGCTCGGTTCAGTGGTCAGTAGGGTCATCCTTTCCTTCCGAAGGCAGGCCCAAAGAGGTCCGGCGTGGGGCGATCCAGTCACGTCAGGCGTTCATGTCGCTCCATTTGCGGGCCATGCGGCCGAAGATGAAGAGGGCGATGGCGGCGACGATGCCGATGGCGGCGAAGGGCAGCCAGATGACGTGCGGGTGATAGGTGTGCCAGAGCAACTGGGTGGCGGCCACCGGGTCGAGGCCGGAGAACTCCTGCAGGCGGGCCATCGCTTCGGTGCGCGGGATGCCGAGGGTGGATTCGAGGCTGGCCATGTTGCCATCCCAGGATTTGGTCTGGCCCATCGGGGTGTACTCGGCGATGTAGCGCAGGGCGAGGTTGGCCTTCTCGCCGAACCGCTGATAGACGGTGCCGGCCAGCCAGGATCCTAGAAACACGCCGATGCCTACCGGGATGTTCACATAACCCAGATAGAGTCCCTTCTTTCCGGGTGGCGCAATCAGCGCCAGGTATTCGCTTTTCTTGGGACCGGTCATCATTTCGCCGAGGGAGAACCCGAGCACGCCCAGCACGAGAATCCACGCGCTCTGCGTCCAACCGGCGACCAGCAGGCCCACGATGGCCATGCACATGCCGATCAGCATGGCCGACAGCGTGCGCATGCGGCGGGTGAGCCACGACATGCCCACCACGCCGATGATGATGAAAAACGCGTTGAAGCTGAGCAACACGTTCTGCGGGACCATCGGCCCGCGCGGGGTTTGTTCGATGACCGATTGTCGGATACCCGCCGGAAGCCACCCGAGCGAGCGCGCCATCGGGCCGCTATCCACCCAGTCGGCGATGAAATTCGGCTGCAGGTCCCACAGTTGGAACATCATCAGCCAGAAGCACGACATGATGGCGATGAACGCGAGCAGGCGGGGTTCGGCGATGTTGGTTAGGGTGCGCCACAGGACCGCGCCGATCCCCTCGGTCTTCGACGCGCCGGATGGCACGTCCTTGAAGGTGAGCAGCAGCAGCAGATTGAGCGAGCTGAACGCGGCCGAGGCGATGAACAGATTGCGCCAGGCTTCCGGGGAATTGGCGGGCGCGCCGAACCAGCCCTTCAGCAGGAACAGCGAGGGCAGGAAATGGCCGACAAATGCTCCGACATTCACCACCCAGTAGAAGACGCCCCATCCGACCGACGAGTTCTCCTTGGTCAACTGGTGCGCGAGCGATCCCTGGATGCCCGGTTTGAAAAACGCGGTACCGGTGGCCAGAACCAGAATGGCGGTTAGAAACGACCAGTAGTTGCTTACGCCGGGCACATCCCGCATGAACGCGATGCACAGATATCCGGCGATAATCGTGAACACGGAGAACGCCATCGTCCGCTTGTAGCCGAAGCGGTCGGCAAGGCCGCCGGTGACGATCGGCAGGAACGATTGCACGATGGCCCACCAGGCGTAGATCGTGCCCTTGTCGGTGGCGGACAGGTGCAGGCCGCCGGGGTTGTCGGCCTGCATGATGTAGATGGGGGCCATCACCCGCAGGTTGTAGAAGGCGAGGCGTTCCCACATCTCGATGATGTTGAGCGTCCAGAAGGTGCGGCCGAGTTTGGGCTTGGCGGTGGGGTCGGTCATGCTGGGTTTGTGGGTTGGATCGGTGGCACGATGCCCTCGGCGGTTTCCTGTTTCAGCCGGAGTTGGCCGCATGCGGCGTCGATGTCGTGGCCTTTCTCGAAGCGCAGGGTGGCGGTGACGCCGGCTTGTTGGAGCGTGTCGCGGAACGCGTGGCAGCGTTCTTCCGGCGGGCGTTGCCAATCGAGACCGGCCACCGTGTTGTAGGGAATGAGGTTGACCTTGGCGCGCAGGTGGCGGGCGTGGCGGGCGAGGATGGCGGCCTGCTCGCGCGAGTCGTTGATCCCGTCTATCAGAATGTATTCGAGCGTGAGCTTCTGGTTCTTGCGGGAGTTCCAGTAATCGAGCGCCGCGAACAACTCCGCGAGCGGCCACTTGCGGTTGACCGGCATGATTTTCTCGCGGACGTCGTCGGTGGCTCCGTGAAGCGAAATCGCGAGGCGGATCTGGCGCGGGTGTTCGGCCAGTTGGCGGATCTGCGGGACCAGGCCCGAGGTGGAGACGGTTAGGTGCCGGGCTCCCAGATGGAGGGTTTCCGGCGAGGTGATGAGTTCGATGGCGTCCAACAACTCCGGCAGGTTGGCCAGCGGTTCGCCCATGCCCATGAAGACCAGATTGTCCACGCGCTCGCCGGAGAGCTTTTCCGCGGCGAGGATCTGGCCGGTGATCTCCGCGGCGGTTAGGTTGCGGGTGAAGCCGGCGAGGCCGGACGCGCAGAATTTGCACCCGTAGGCGCAGCCGACCTGCGAGGAAACGCAGAGCGTGTGGCGGTCCGCCGGTTCGCCATAAAGCGCGGGGTTGGCGGGAATGAGCACGCTTTCCACATAGCGTCCGTCGTGGAGCCGGAAGAGAAACTTGCGGGTGGTGTCCGCCGATCCCTGGGTTTGGGCGTGGGCGAGGGGAGTCAGGCGGAACTTCTCCGCCAGCGCGGCGCGCAGGGCGGCCGGGAGGTTGGTCATTTCATCGAACGACCCCGCCTTCTTTTTCCAGACCCAATCGAGGATCTGTTTGGCGCGGAACGCCGGTTGGCCGGTTTCCGCGAGCCATGCCGCGATGGCGGCGGGCGGCAGTCCGGTGAGGGCGGGCGGTGGCGGTTCTGCGGTCACGGTTGGCGGCGGATCACCGGGCTAACAACCAGGCGATGTGCGGGGTGTAGAGGTTCGGCTCCAACAGAAACGAATCGTGGCCCTTGTCCGAATGCACGGTGATGTGCATCGCCTCGACTCCGGCGGTCTGGAGGTGTTTGACCAATTCGGCCTGTTCCTCCGGATAGAGACAGAAGTCGGAGTCGATGGAAAACACCAGCCATCGCTGCCCGGCGCGGTGGCAGCGGGAAAGCAGATCCTCGGGAGAATCGGCGTCGCCCTCGGCGGTGGCGTCATAGCGGGACCACATGTCAATGATCCGCAGATAGGTGTTCGCATCGAAGCGCCGGACGAACTTTTTCCCCTGGTGGAGCATGTAGCTCTGGAACTGGTCGCGCACACGATACCACGCGAGCACGTCGTCGGCCTGGATCACATCCTGGCGGGCGCGGTTTTCGATGGCATCGAGGTGGACGAAGGTCTTGTGCGAGATCATCCGCGCCAGGGCGAGTCCGTAGAGCGGCGCCTGGCCGTCGTAGTAGTCGCCGCCGTTGAAATGCGGGTCGTTTTCGATGGCGAGGATCTGTTCGAACAGGATCAGCCGGTTGAGTACCGTGGTTTTGAATCCCGCGGCGATCGAGACCACGTTGCGGACCCGTTCCGGGTGGCGGGTGGCGAAGGTCAGGCCAACCAAGCCGCCGACCGACGGTCCGACGACCGCGTGCAGGCAGCCGATTTCCAGCGCGTCTAGCAGGCGTGCGAGCATGTCCGCCTGGTCTGAGGAGCTGACGGATGGGAATGCCGCGCCCCAGGGCTTGCCGGTGGCCGGGTTGACCGAGGTGGGGCCGGTGGTTCCGTAGCAACCGCCGAGGTAGTTGGCGCAGAGGACGAAATACCTGTCGGTGTCGATCGCCTTGCCGGGGCCGACCATGGTATCCCACCAGCCGTCGTGGAGTTCCGGTTGCCAGAAATCCCCGACTTCCGGGAGCGATGGATTGAACCCCGCGACGTGTTGGGAGCCGGAAAGCGCGTGGAGGACGAGGATCGCGTTGGACTTGTCCGTATTGAGTTCGCCCCACGATTCATAGGCCACGGTGATCTCCGGCAGCATCCCTCCCTCGCGCAGCCGGATGGGTGAGGCAGCGTCGCCGAGAGTGAGGAATCGCGTGGTGGTGGTCGTGGTCACGCGCAGACCCTACATGCGACCGGGCGGGGTGGCAAGCGCGGGAATGTCGGCGGCGATGGCCTGTTAGTTCACTTCGCCTCGATGACCACGGCGTGTTCGTCGTAGCGGGCTTTGGCGTTGGCCTGGGTGAGGAGGTATTTGATGACGGCCGAGGCGGGGATGTTTTTCAGGTTCAGGGTGATCTTGGCGTTGGCCAATTTGTTCTGGGGATCCTGGATGATGAAATTCGGAGACAACTGGTCTTTGGTTTCCTTGAGAATCATCGTGTTGAGGCCGTCGAACGCCTCCTGTAGGGTGGCACCGTCGAATTGGACGGCGGGAATCATCACCTTGTTGAACCGATTTTCGCGGCCCTTGGCGGCCACCGTGTCCTTGTTGAGTTCCAGCTGTTTGAGGCGGTATCGGCAGTTGGCGAGTTGGGGGTTGGCCTGGAGCGCCTTGTTATAGGCCGCCATGGCCGCTTGCACGTCGCCGGCGTTTTCCGCAGCCATGCCTTTGGCGTAGTAGGCGTTGGCGAGTTCCGCCGGGTTGGGGCTTTGGGGATCCGCAACGGCAGTGGCTGCCGCGGCCAGCAGGAGGAATAGGGTTGTTCTCATGGTGGTGTCGTTGGAGACCACTCAAAAGTGCCATCCGTCGCGGCCGATGCAACCGGAAAATCGCGGAAAACCGATGATTTCGTTAGCGTGAAACCCGGTGTGGATATGGAATGGAAACACCTTGTATGGGCTTCGTCATACCGGAGCGCCGCGGCCGGTTTGTGTTAGGGCGGCGGTCCCTGCGGAATGCCCTGCGGCTGGCCGCCGGGCCGTTGGGGGCGGAACTCGTCCTCGGTGAGGGTCCCGTCGTGGTTTTTATCGAGCGTCTTGAGCGCCTCGGCCGCGCGGGCGAGTTCGTCGGCCTCGATGATGCCGTTTTGGTTCTTATCGAGCGCGGTGACGATGGGGGATGCGGGAAACGGACGGGAGCCGCCGATGTTAGGTTGTGCCGGGGCAGGGCCTTCGGTTGGACTGTCTGGAGGGCCGTCCCGCATGGGGGAGCGGTTTGCCGACGACTTCGGCGGAGTGTCCGCCTTGACTGCCGTGACCTCGCCGCCCCGGACGAGACGGACATAATTGAAGATCCGGATCACATCGCCTTGCGGGCCGCGGCCACGGGGAAATTGTTTGGGATCGCCAGCCTTCGGATCGCTGCGCTGGGCACCCGCGCCATGGACGTCCACGAAGCGGACCGGTCCTTGGTTGTTCGTCGCGTGCGGGCCGACGGTGGCCGTGGGACGGCCGCCGCCGCGCTGCATTTCCCCCATGAATCCTCCGGCCCGTCCGAATGCGACATACATCGCCGCCGCGCCGCCGAGGTGGCCGATGTGGGTGGTGCCGCTCCAGTAGTTCGGATAGTCCGGCTGGCCGGCCTCGTTGGTGATCCCCGAGCATGTCAGGACGGGGTCGATGGCAGGCGATTGGGTGGTGTCGGGCGCCCGCGAGTAATCCACGATGCTTTGGAGTTCCTTCACGTCCGGCAGCCGCCAGTCGTCGTGGCCGAGGTGTTTTTCCGAGTTCATTTGGGCGACCCAAGCGAGCGCCTGCTCCCAATTGAGGGCCTTGCCGCTGTCGGCTTTCGCCCAAACAAGCCCCGTGGCGCGGTCGGTGACGGTACCATCGCCATTGTCCTTGAAGTCGTTCTTGCCGTATTGGGGATTGCCGCGGACGCACATCACATGGAATCGGAACTTGCGGTTGGTGCCGGGCATGCCCTGGTCGTAGCCCTTGATGCGGCCGTCGGCGAAGTTGACCCCGAAGACCTTGTCGCCTCCGTTGCGTGGGGACTTCCCGGTGTATTTGGTGGACGAGGCGTATTGCGAGTCGATGATCCGTTCGTTAGAGGCGGGGTCGCCGTAGGCGAACTGGAAAACCTTGGTGTCGATGAACGGCCGGAGCGAGGAGGTGTCGTTGCCCTGGAGTCCGCTCGGATCGGTGCCGCGCCCGTCGAACAGCGAGTAGAGTTCCTTGATGGATGGCAGCCGCCAATCGGAAAACCCGCCGAATTTCGCCGCGTTGAGCTTCGCCGGATAGGCCAGGGCCTCCTCCCAGGTGAGCTTGTCGGTCGAATTGATTTTGCCGTCGGCATTGGTATCGGGCGAACGCTGCCAGACGAGGCCGGTCACGTCGTCGCGCGCGATTAGTTTATCCCGGCTCAGGGTGAAAGCGGGCGGGCGGGACTGATATTGGGCGTCCTGCCCGAAAAACGGCTCGCCCGGTTTCGGCGGATTCATCGGCCCGTGGTTGTCGAAACAGAGGTTCTGCGCGGTATCCGGAACCGGATAGGGCAGGGTGTCCGCGGCGAACGCGGGCAGGCTGGTTAGAGCGATCAGGCAGGTGGGAAGTCTCATGGCGGTGGTGGGTTGCGGTGGAGCAAACCACAATCCGTCCCCGTGGTCGCGCGATTTTACCGAATCTTAACACTTCCGGGGGCAACACGCCCCCGTCACGGTGCCGCAAGCAGCGCCATGTCGATGTACTGGCCGCCGGCGGTTTGGCGGGTGTGGATGGAGAGTTGGTTGCGGCCGGGTTTGAGCGCCTTTTTGAGGGCGTCGGTGACTTCGAACGACTCGTAGGCGTTGTTGAAACCGGAGCGTTCCCAGATTTTCGCGCCGTTAATATATACTTCCGTGGTTTCGTCGTGGAAAATGACGAGCGCTGCGGCGGAAAAATCCTTGCCGTTCCACTCGAAGGATCGGCGGAGCCAAATGTCCGGGGTTTCCCAGCGGGTGGTGGGGTTGTTGATGGTGCCGAACGGCGCGCGTGCTTCCTTCCACGCGCTGTCATCGAAGCCCGCGGCGAGCCAATCGCCCTTGGGTTCGGTGGTGGTGTAGCGGTAGGGTTGGCAAAGCGGGCCGTCCTGTCTGGCCCCGACGATCACCGACCATTCTCGATCCGCGGCCGCGCCGGGAGGCGGTGTGACCGGTCCGGTTTTCTCGTAAGCCGCGGCGCGGGAGGTGATGGCGTGCATCCGTTTGACATCGAACTTCGGCCTACGATCGTAGTAGTAGAGGCCGTTCTTCTCCTGTTCCACGTCGGTTAGCTGGGTATAACAAAACCCGAACAGATCCGGGTTGTCCAACTGCGCGTCCACCAGGCCCTTGTAGCGTTGATAGAACTCCTCCTCGGTCTTGGGGCCGGCCCCGTAGCCCCAGCCGCCCTCGGTGCTCCATCCGATGCCGCCGAACTCGCTGATCATGAACGGCACGCCGCAATCGCGGCCCGAGGCGCCCGCTCCGTAGCGGGACGGCAGGGGAAGGGCGCGGGAGCCGTTGAAAAAGTCCATCCAGCGCTTGCGGAAGCTGGCCGGATCCTGGTTGTAGTCGTGGTCGTCGCGCACTTCCGGATGGGTCACGCGGTGGGTCCAGCCGCTGGTTTCGAGGACCGGGCGGGTGGGATCGAGCACCTTGGTGAGCTGGAACACGATGTTCTGGATTTCCGCCGAGGGGGCCGGGCTTTCGTTGAACGGGCACCAGCCGACGATCGACGAATGGTTGCGGTCGCGCACCAGCGTTTCGTTCCACTCGTTGATATAGTTCGAGTAGTTTTCCGGCTGATAGTTGAAGCCCCAGTTGGGGAACTCGCCCCAGACCAGATAGCCGAGCTTGTCCGCCCAGTAGAGGAACCGCGGTTCGAAGACTTTCTGATGGAGCCGCGCGCCGTTGTAGCCCATGGCCATCGAGCGCTCGATGTCCTTGCGCAGCTCGTCGTCGGAGGGCGCGGTCCACACGCCGTCCGGATAGAACCCCTGGTCGAGGATCAGCCGCTGGAACACCGGCTTGTCATTGATGAGGATGGCGCGGCCCTTGATGGAGACCTTGCGCAGGCCGGCGTAGCTCGCCAGCGTGTCGAGGGTCCGGCCGCCGCTGGTTAGAGTGAACCTGAGATCATAGAGAAACGGCGAGCCCGGCTGCCACAGGCGCTTTTCCGCGAGCGGAAGCACCAGCCGGTTGTTCCGCCAAACGGCGGGCACCGACTCCTTGGCCACGGGTTTTCCGTCGGCGAACGCCTCGGCGGTTAGGGAGAGGTCCGGGTCGGAGCCATCGACCTCCGCCTCGATCAGGAACCGCGAGTGGTCGGGGTCCGGCACCACCGAAACGCCGGTCACAAAGGAGGAACCCACGGATTCCAGCCACACCGGTTGCCAGATGCCGGTGGTGCGGGTGTAGGAGCAGCCCTCGCTGATGGTGTGGGTTTGTTTTCCGGTCGGTTGTTTGCCGCTGGTGGTTTCGTCGAGCGCGCGGACCACGAGTTCGTTGGCGCCGGGCTTCAGAAGGCGGGTGATTTCGTGGGCAAACGACACGTTTCCGCCGGTGTGGACGCCGGCGAGGCGGCCGTTGACCCAGACCCATGACTTGTAATCCACGCCGCCGAAGTTCAACCGCACGCGTTTGCCGGCCATGGCGGCGGGAACTTCGAACGAGCGGCGGTACCAGACGTTTTTCATCAGTCCGTAGTGGCCGATCCCGCTCAGTTTGCTTTCCGGGCAGAACGGAACCGTGATGCGGGTCATCAGGTCCTTGCCGGATGCCAGGCCGCGCGCCTCGCCGTCACCGGCCTGGTCGATTTCGAACTGCCATTCGCCATTGAGGGAGAGCCAATTCTCGCGGAACATGTCTGGGCGCGGGTGCTCGGGGCGGGGCAGGGACGGTGTATCGGCGGACGAGGCAGCCGATAGAAACGGCAGCAGTGCGGCCAGCGCGGTTAGGGTGGCGAAACGGGGTGTCATGGCGGGATTGTCTCGGGTTGGGGTTTGCGGGCGGTTGCCCGGCGTTTGCGGCAGATTCGTCTGACGAACGATCCGGATTCCGGGGTGATCCGTCAACTACCCATTCGGGTTGAGCGGTGACTGCCACGAATTCGCAGAAGAACGGTAGCCCGATTGGGGGGGATGGATTCCGGGGGCGTGGGGGTATTTTCCGAGCGAATCCCATTTTGTCCCCACCTTGACACAACCGGGCAGGCGTCGCTACCTTTTGGTCGTTACCGTGTGCCCTTCCTTTCACCCCCGATGTCCGCCATCCGCCAGTGCTGTTTAGCCATTGCCGCCGCCCTTTGGGTGGGCGCGGGAGCGGGCTGGGCGGGCGAGGTTAGGAACCGAACCCGGTTGCTGGTGGACTTGGACGCGGCGGACTTCGCGAATGGTGCCGGACATTGGCCGCAGCACTCGGGCGACACCGGGATTCCGGGGCATTTCATCCCCCGCGGATCGCCGACCCGCCAGACGGTGGCCGGGGCTCCGGCGGTGGTTTTCGATGGAGACGGGGATGCGTTTGTGGGGCCTATCACCACGGCGGCGCTGCACTCGTCGGGCGCTCCGTACAGTGTGGAGATTTGGGCGTTTCAGGGCAATATTCGTGAACAGGAGTCGTTGGTTTCGTGGGGCAGACGCGGCGGTCCGGACGCGACCTTCGCCGGCTTCCGCTATGGGGCGGATCCCGAGTTTGGCGCTGTGGCGCTGTGGGGCCCCTCGGAGATCGGCTATCACAAACTGCCGCCGCCCGGCCGCTGGCATCAGTTGGTGTTCACTTATGATGGAAAACGGATGTCCGTATATGTGGATGGACAAGCCGACGGGGTGAAAACCGTGGGAGCGCTTGATCCGCACGACACCCTGCCGATCATGCTGGGCGCGGAATTGGGCGGCGACGGACAACCCGAGGGCAAGTTCACCCATTTGTCCGGCGCGCTCGGACTGGTGCGGATCCACGCCGACGCACTGGATCCCGGTGAAATCCTCCGGCGGTTCGAGCGCGATGCGCCGAGCTTCTCCGGGACTTCCGCGGTTCCGCTCGCCGGATTGCCGCGGCACCGCTACTCGTTCGGCCAAACCGCCGCCGCCGCGCCGGATGGCACCGCATTGACGGATTCGTTAGGCGGTGCGACCGCTTTCGTCCGCGGATCGGGCGCGAAGTTCACCGGCAAGGGGCTGCGTCTGCCGGGCGGGTCCTCCGCGGAGTCCGCCTATCTGGATTTCCCCAATCGGATCGTTTCCGCCGGGGAAAACGTGACGATCGAGATGTGGGTCACGCAGGAAGCCGCGCTCGACTGGGGCCGGATTCTATCAATCGGAACCAACCGCGCCGGCGAAATCCGCGCGCCCGGCGGTCGGTTCGAGGGGAGCGAAACGCTGACCCTTTTCGGCAATGTGGGAGCCGCGCCGGTGAACCGCTTCGCGCGTTCGGAAGGGCAACTCCTCAACGGCGGCCCCGATCGCGATCCGGCGGACTACCCGGCTTCGGAACTCGGGGAGGAGTTCCATCATGCGATCCTCTATGAAAAGGCGTTGTCCGAGTGGCGGTGGTACCGGAACGGGATTCTGATGGAGGTGATCCCCGATGCCGAGGGACCGGTGACACTGGATGACGTCAATAATTGGTTAGGCAGGTCCGAGTTTTCGGCGGACAACAACCTGCGGGGAACCTATCGGGAGTTCCGGGTCTATAACCGGGCGCTCGCCGAGGGCGAGATCTTCGGCAACTGGCGGAACGGACCCGACACCCTGCGCACCGTGACGCCGGTTCTGGCCGGACGCTGGCGCGGTGCCGCCCAAGGCCCGCGCGATTTCGACGCGGCGGAGAATTGGACCGGCAACATCGTTCCTAACGGCGCGGGCGCGGTCGCGGCGATCACGGGGCGCCCCAAGGGCGAGCAACGGATCGTGTTGGGATCGCGGATCGCGCTGGGGTCTCTAACGCTCGGATCGGAAACGCCGGATGGCGCCTACACGCTGGAGGCGAAGAACGCCGGTCGCCTGGTGCTCGACGCGGGTTCGGGCGGACCCGCGGCGCTGGCGCAGCTTCCGGACTCCCTGCCCACTTCGGTCGTGGTGCCGCTGGAGATCCCGGCGGAGGCGGAGATCGCCAACCTCGCGAAGTCGCCGCTGGTGCTCGCCGGACCCGTTTCCGGCAGCGGGACCCTGGTGAAAACCGGCCCCGGACCGCTGTTTCTAACCGGCGAGAGCGTCGGATTCCAGGGTGCGGCGCGGATCCTGACCGGATCGCTGGTGATCGGACACGGAAACGGATCGGGCAGTCTGTCGGCGTCGAGGATTTCGGTGGCGAGGGACGCCACGCTCGGGGTGAACCGCCGGGACGACTGCGTCCTCGGGGTGGTGGCCGACGGTCCGGGACGTTTCGCCCATCAGGGCACCGGGCGGCTGACACTCGACGACTCCGCCCACCTCGCTCTAACCGGATCAGTCGATGCCGAAGACGGGTCGGGTCCGCTCGTCAGCATGGGGACGATCGACGGCGCGGCCATGGTGAGGTCGGATTCGGAGTTGGTGCTGGACGCGCACAGCAACACCCGTGTTAGGGAGCACCTTTCGGCGGGCTATCACAACGGCGGACGGATCACCATCCGCGACGGGGCGAATGTCACTCTGGCGGGCGGCGAGGGCGCGCTGAATGTCGGCGATGGCGGTGCCGGGCAAAGCGTGCTGGCGCTGGAGGGTGGCAATGTTTTCTGGAAAGAGTTATATGTTGGAAAAGCGAGCGGCACCAGTGGTGTGTTGCTCCAGACCGGCGGCGACCTGACGCGCCGGGGCGGCGACGCCGGGGACGCCAGGATCGGCGGCGCCTTCGAGGGCGATCCCAAGGTTTGGGGCGCTTGGCAAATGAAAGGCGGAACTTTCAGCACCGACTCCAACCTTCAGATCGGCGCGTATGGCCTCGGTTATCTGGAAATCGACGGCGGTACCGCGGTGGTGAAGGGGTTTCTGGGAGTGGGCCGCTTTCAGGACGCACAACTCAACAAAAGCCGCGGCGTGGTGGATGTCAGATCGGGCCGTCTATCCACCAGCGGGCCCGACAAGCTGTTCACGGTCGGCGAGGAAGGGATCGGCGTGCTGAACATCCGCGACCGCGGCACGGTACTCTGCTCCAACCGCATGATCATCGGCGGCGGGTCCCTGACCGCGGCGGGCAGGGGATCGGTCAATCTCTCGAAGGGCGGGACGCTGATCGCCAGCGGCATCGGCCAGTTCAATCCCGCGGCCGCCTTCGGGGCTTTGTATTTCGACGGTGGTTTGGTTAGATCGGGTGCCCCGTCCGCGGCATTTGTGGAGGATCTCGACAGCGTGGTGATTGGCCCCGGCGGCGCGGTATTCGATACGAACGGCCACGAAGTCGCCATCGCGCAGCCGCTGGTCGCTCCGTTAGGGAATGGGGTGCGGTCAATCCCGGTGGGGAACGGTGGCGGCGGATATCTGGTGCCGCCGATCGTGGAAATCAGCGGCGGTGGCGGGACCGGGGCGGTGGCGGTGGCCGATCTGGCCGACGGGAAGGTTACCGGTCTAACGATCATCAATCCGGGGACCGGCTACACTTCGCCTCCGGGGGTTGGCATTCTGGGCGGCGGCGCGGGCGGCGGGGTAGTGGTCGGGACGCCCGAGTTGGGTGCCAACCATGGCGGCGGCCTCACGAAAACCGGCGATGGCTTGCTGATCTTGAGCGGCGCCTGCTCGTATCCGGGGCCGACTCTGGTGACCGGCGGCGAGTTGCGGATCAACGGCGATTTCGGATCGGCCAAGGGCCCGGTGGAGGTGTCAAAAGGCGCGACGCTTTCGGGCGGCGGGCATTTGGGCGGCGGCGTCCGGATCGCGGCGGGCGGGGTGATCGCTCCCGGACCCCACGGCGGTTCGCTGCGGGTGGATGGCGACGCGGAACTGCGGGGCACCCTGCGGCCGGGCGGAAGCGACAATCCGGCGGGAACCCTTGAGGTGAAAGGATCGCTCGATCTAACGGGTTCGGCGGTGGTGGTGGAGTCCACCTCGGGCACCGGCCGCGATCCGCAGGTGATCGCCACCTATGGCACGCTGCTCGGCAAGTTCGCCTCGGTTTCCGTGCCGAAGGGGTTCGTGATCGACTATCAATACGGCGGGCGTAACGAGATCGCCCTGGTTTCCACCAATCACACCGATGGCAACTGAGGCAGGGCGGAGAACGCGGTGGTTAGGGGGCGGTTGGCTCGCTTGCGCGGTCTGGCTTTGGCTGGTTCTACCTTTGTTAGGGCAATACACGTTCCGCAACTGGGTTTCGGAGGACGGGCTGCCGGTGAATCTGGTGCGGTCGGTGGTTCAGGCGGCGGACGGCCACATTTGGGTGGCCACGGCCGAGGGGATCGTGTGGTTTGACGGCAGCGAGTTCCACCGCGTGGCGATGCCCGAAGGATTCGAGTTTCCTAACAGTGGACCCAACCGGCTGTTCGCCACGCCGGACGGGATGGTGTGGTTTTCCAGCGCTCGCGGCGGGCTGCTGCGGCTCGGCCGCGAGCGGTCGGAGAAGGTGTTGGGAGATGCGGACTCGCCGGGGATACCGCCGGTGAGCCAGGTCCGGCAGTGGTCCGGCCACGGTATCGCCATCCGGCGCGGCGATGAGGTATGGGAATACCGGGATGGCAAGGTCGGGAGAGTCGATCCGGTATCCGCCGGGTTGGCCGCATTGTTGGAGGCCGATCTAACCGAGCGTGCGAGGTCGGGCCGGATCGGGCCGGACGGGAGTGTGGGAAAACTGGTGGACCGCGGTGGCTCCGAGTGGGCGGTGACGGCCGCCGGCGAACTGGCGACGACGTCCCCGGAAGGTGTTTCCCGCGTGCTGAAGCTGCCGCGGATGAGTCCCGGATTTCCGGTGACGGAGATGCTGGAGGACCGGGAGGGAAACGTGTGGATCGCCACCGCGCTCAACGGCTTGGGGTTGCTGCGCGAGGAACGGGTCAACGCGCTCAACGCGGCGGAGGGGTTCAGCGACGCATCGGTGTTAGGCGTGATCGAGGACAGCCGGCGGCAGGTTTGGATCGGCAACCGCCGGGGCGGAGTGGACCGGTTGCGGGAAGGCCGGATCGAACATTTTCCGCTGACGGACGGGGGCACCGATCTAACGGTATCGGCGCTCTACGAGGACCGCGACGGCAGGATGTGGGTGGCCACTCAGGACGGGCCCGTGTTCGTGTGGCGGGACGGGGGCTATGTGCCCGCGTTTCCGAAGGAAACCGGTCCGACGGGAGTGAACGCGATCTATCACGACCGCGACGGGACGCTATGGTTTGCCGGACGGCAGGGCTTGGTGCGTTCGGTGGGCCGGAGGGTGAGCCGGGTGGATGCGGCCGCGGGATTTCCCGGCGGCGAGGTGACGACGATGGCCGGCGGTTCGGCCCGGGAGTTATGGTTAGGTACGGCGCAGGGCGTGGTGCTGCGCAATTCCGGCGGACGCTTGGAAACCATGGGCAGGCCCGGCGACTTGGGCTACAGCAAGGTTTCCGGCATCCTCGCAAGCGCGGCCGACCAGATATGGGTGACCACCCTCGGCGGCGGGTTGTTTTTGTTTGATGGAAAGAGTTGGCACCGGTTCGAAAAGGCCGAGGGGCTCCCCGATGTGCGGCTGACCCATGTGATCGACGACCAATTGGGGCATTTGTGGTTTGGTTCCACCGGCGGCATCCTGCGGGCGAGCCGGGATGATTTGTTAGCGAGATCGAGGAACCCGGAGGCTCCCATCCACTGGCTGCGGATGGACCGCGCGGACGGCCTTCCCACCCGCGAATGCGTGACCGGCCACCAACCGGCCGGCTGGCGGTTCGCGAACGGCACCATCTGGTTTCCAACCTATCTGGGAGTGGTGCGGCTCGACCCCTCGAAGACCCAGGTGAACCGCACGCCGCCGCCGGTGTTTCTCCGGGGCGTGAGAGCGGGCGGGGTCGAAATGGCGCTGGACGCCGGTTCAATCAGCACCGGTCCCGGCAAAACGCGGCTGGAATTCCGCTTCCAGGGCCTCAATTTCAGCGCCCCGGAAAAAGTCACCTACCGGGCGAGGTTGTTAGGATTTGAGGAAGGCTGGCGCGATCTGGCGGGCCAGCGGTCCGCGATTTATGAGTCCGTGCCGCCGGGGACCTATCGGTTCGAGGTTCTTGCCACCAATGGCGACGGCATCCAGAGTCTGGCGCCCGCGGTGGTGGAAATCGAGGTGCGGCCGCGGTTTTGGGAGACCCGCTGGTTTGTCGCGCAATCGGTGATCGCGGTGGTTCTGGCCGCCGGGGCCATCGGGTGGATCATCGCGCGGCGGCGGCTCAACCGGAGGATCGCCCTGCTGAAAATCCAACAGATCCGCGAGGCCGAGCGCGCCCGGATCGCGCGCGACCTCCACGACGATCTCGGGGCGTCTCTCACCGAATTCTCCCTTCTAACCGACCTGGGTGCCGAACAGGCGGCCGGCAGTCCGTTCCAAACGCAGATCGCGCAGTTGTCGGACAAGGCCCGCGCGCTGGGACTGGCGCTCGACGAGATCGTGTGGGCGGTCAACCCGCGCGAGGACACGCTGGCCTCGCTGATCAACTATTTGGCCACTTTCGCCACCGAGTTTCTCGATCGCGCGAGGATCACGCTGCGGCTGGACATCGCCACCGGACTGCCGGCGATGCCGCTGGACACCACGGTGCGGCATTCGGTTTTCCTCGCGGTGCGCGAGGCATTCAACAACCTGGTGAAACACGCCCACGCGGAAACGGCTTGGCTTTCGGTGGCGTTTTCCAACGGCGTGCTGGAGATCCGGGTCGAGGACGATGGTCGCGGGCTGTCCCCGGAAATCCGCTCGCGGGGCGACGGTTTGGGCAATCTCGAGTCACGGATGGCCGCTTGCGGGGGGCGGGTGGAGATCGGCGCGAGGCCGGAAGGAGGGACTTCGGTAAAGTTCACCGTTCCGATGGTTGCCAACTCCGGCGCGGCACACTAGAGTCCGACCATGAATTCCGCGCCGCGCCCCATGATCGATGTTGCCATAGTCGAGGACAACGTGCCTCTCGGCGAGAGCTTGCGCATGGTGGTGGACTCGATGGAGCAGGCCCGCTGCGTGGGCGTGTGGACGTCGGCGGAGGAGGGATTGCGGAAAATCGACGCGTTTCGCCCGGCGATCGTTCTGATGGACATCAATCTGCCCGGCATGTCGGGAATCGAGGCCACCGCGCGGCTGAAGCGCGAGTTTCCGGAAATCCAGGTCATTATCGTCACCGTTCATCGCGAGAACGAGAAAATCTTCGAGGCGCTCAAGGCCGGGGCCTGCGGCTATCTGATCAAACGGTCGCGCGCGTCCGACGTGCGGCAGGCGATCCTCGATGTCCACAACGGTGGCGCGCCGATGAGCGCGGAGATCGCGCGCCGGGTGGTGGAGGCGTTTCACTCCGCCCCCGCCAAGGCCGCGCCCGAGGAGGCCGCAGTGCATCTGTCCGTTAGGGAGACCGAGGTCGCCAAACTCGTCGCCGAGGGCCTCGCGAACAAGGAGATCGCCGACCGCCTGGACCTGAGCATCGAAACCGTCCGCGGCCATCTCAAGAAGATCTACGACAAGCTCCACGTCCGCTGCCGCACCGAGGCGGCGGTGAAATACCTCGATTCCATCCGCGACCGGAATCCGTTCGGATAGAATCCGGTGGCGATTTGCCTCATGGCACCGCGAGGTTGACACGGCGGCGGAAATGGCTATTTTTCCCGCCCGCGCCGCCGGTCTGGCGGCGGATCCGAACTCAACCAACGCGATTATGACCGACATCCCAAAAGAAAAACATGTGTTCCAGGCCGAAATCCGGCAACTGCTCGACCTGGTGGTGCATTCCCTCTACACGGACAAGGAAATCTTCCTGCGCGAACTGATTTCCAACGCGTCCGATGCCATGGAGAAGCTCCGCCATCTGGAAGCCACCGAAAAGGCCGTCCACGATCCCGGATTGCCGCTGGAAATCCATCTGACCACCGACGAGGACGGCAAGACCCTGACCATCGCCGATCATGGCGTGGGCATGACCCGCGAGGAACTCGTGGCCCATCTGGGCACCATCGCCCACTCCGGCACCAAGGCGTTCCTACAGGCGGCGAAAGAATCCGGCGGATCACCCGCGGGGCTGATCGGCCAGTTCGGCGTGGGATTCTACTCCGCGTTCATGGTGGCGGAGCGGGTCGAGGTTTTCACCCGCAGTTGGCGGCCCGATGGCGAGGAACTGGTGTGGACCAGCGACGGCGAGGGCGGCTACGAGGTCGGCGAAGCCCCCGGCCAAACCCGCGGGGTGAAAGTGGTGCTGCACCTCAAGGAGGACCAACTCGAATACGCCAAGGAATACCGGGTGAAACAACTCGTGGAAACCTATAGCAATTTCGTCGGTTTCCCGATTTTCCTCAACGGCAAGCGGATCAACGAGGTGGAGGCGCTGTGGCTCAAGAACAAGGCCGATATCACCGAGGAGCAATACAAGGCGTTCTATCAATTCGCCGGCAAGGCGTTCGACGATCCGGCCTATCGGCTGCACTTCAGCGCGGACGCGCCGATCACCATCAACGCGCTGGTGTTCGCCCCCAGCGAAAACCCGGAACGCATGGGATTCGGCAAAGTGGACGGCGGCGTGGCGCTGTATTGCAAGAAGGTGCTGATCGACGCCGATCCCAAAGGCCTGCTGCCCGAGTGGCTGCGGTTCATGAAGGGCGTGGTGGACAGCGCCGACCTGCCGCTCAACATCTCCCGCGAGACCATGCAGGACAGCGCGCTGGTTAGGAAACTCAACAGCGTGATCAGCAAGCGGATCATCCGGATGTTCGAAAAGGAATCCGCCGACGATCCGGAGAAATTCCGCGGATTCTATCGGAAGTTCGAGCGGTTCTTCAAGGAAGGGGTGGTCACCGACCACGCCAACCGCGACGCGCTGGCCAAGCTGCTGCGCTATGAGTCGTCCCTAACCGATCCGGGCGCGCTGTGCGGTCTGGCCGACTACGTTTCCCGCGCCAAGGAGGGCCAGGAGGAGATCTACTGGCTGGGCGGCCCCAACCGCGAGGCGCTGGATAGCAGCCCCTATCTGGAAGCGTTCCGGGCGCGCGGGCTGGAGGTGCTCTATTTCATGGATGTGGTGGACGAATACGTCGCCGATTCGTTGCGCGAGTTCGAGGGAAAGAAGCTCGTCTCGATCCGCCACGCCGGCGTGGAAATGGCGGACCACGAGGCCGAGGGCGAGGCGCTGGACGCCGCGCGCACCGAGGCGCTGTGCGCGTTCCTCAAGGACGAACTGGGCGACAAGGTGACCACCGTCGCGAGCGGCAAACGCCTGGTGGACAGCCCGGTCATCGCGCTGGTCCCCACCGACGCCATGAGCCCGCAGATGCGCCAGATGATGAAGGCCATGGACGAAAACTTCAAGGACGAGGTCAAGGTCGAGCTGGAGATCAATCCGCGCCATCCGCTGGTGAAAAAACTCGCCGCCGCCAGCGAGTCCGATCCGGATCTGGCCAAACTGGTGGCCCGGCAGGTCTTCGACAACGCCCTGATCTCCGCCGGTCTGCTCGAAGACGCCCGCGACACCATCACCCGCATGAACCAACTGATGGAGCGCGCCTTGGGTTAGGTTTTTGGGCTGGTCGCCAGAGGCGTGGGTTGTGGTCCAGCGTTTCGTCACCTGTGGATCCGGGCGGGGCACCGGTGCGCCGGGTTGATCCCGTATTCCTTGGTCGAAAGGTTCTGTGTGATCCCATTTGACCCGGAATCCGAAGTTCGGGGTAGATTGGACGCTACTTCGGATCTTTGGTTTAACCCGAAATCCGAAGCTTGGCGTAGTTTGGACGCTCGACTTACCACTGAGAGACTGAGAACCACTGAGGAAACTGATTTTTCTGAGAAGAATGGGGAAGCTCCGATTGATGACTGGGATCGATTTCACCCCGTATCAAAAATCATTTCAGTGGTATCAGTGGTTCGCAGTTTTTCAGTGGAAAAAATGGATGCGCGATTCATTCCAATTTACGATTTCGGGTTTAACCGCAGATGAACGGGCACGCAGACCGTGGACAAGAATCCCAAAACGTCAGCATCGGGGGGGGTATTCATTCGGCCGTGGCGATTGCTGGAGCCATCAGGCAATATCGCGGTTGATCCCGCTAACCCTGAAGGTGAAAGGCCGCAATCCCTCCGGTGTTGGCTTTCCGATCAAACAAAACTCAGCGAACTCAGTGGTTCTCAGTGCTCCAGCTTCAGCTTTTTGAGCTTCGGCTCGATCACGACCCGGCAGTAGCCGTTTTTCGACTTGTTTTGGAAATAGTAGTTCTGGTGGTAGTTTTCCGCCGGATAGAAGTCGGTGGCCTTGGTGATTTCGGTGACGATGGGCTTGTCAAAGTTGGCGGCGGCGGCGGCTTTCGAGGCTTCGGCGGTTTTCTTCTGCGCGTCGTCGGCGTAGAAGACCACGGAGCGGTATTGCGGTCCCTCGTCGGCGCCCTGGCGGTTGAGGGTGGTGGGGTCGTGGAGGTCCCAGAACCAGGCGAGCAGCCGCTCGTAGGTGATTTTCTTGGGGTCGAAGACGATTTTGACCACTTCCGCGTGGCCGGTGTCTTTGGCGCAGACCTGTTCGTAGGTCGGGTTCTTGATGTGGCCGCCCATGTAGCCGGAGGTGGCGCTGATGACGCCGTCGAGCTGGCGGTAGGCGGCCTCGATGCACCAGAAGCAGCCGCCGCCGAAGACAGCGGTCTGGGCGTCGGCAGGGACGGGCGGGGGAGGGGCGGGTTGTTTGGCCTCGGTGGTCATGTCGGATTTCGGTTCGCAGGAGGCGAAGCTGGAGCACAGCAGCAGCAGGAGCAAGGAAAAGCGGCGGTTCATGCGAGGGTGTGAGCGGATTCCGGGAGGATTATTCCCGGAGGCGTCAGGCTTGGACCTTTTTGACGAAACACGCTTTCAGGCCGATGGCCATGCCGTCCATTTTGCAGGAAATCTCGTGGTCGCCGTCCACCAGGCGGATCGGCTTGGACTTGGTGCCCACTTTCAGCACCTCGGGCGAACCCTTGAGTTTCAGGTCCTTGATCATCGCCACGATATCCCCGTCGGCGAGCACGTTTCCATAGGCGTCCTTGACGATCCGTTCGCCGGCGGGGGCTTCCGCCGCGTCCTCGCAGGGCCACTCGTGGCCGCAGGTCAGGCATTCGTGGTGTCCGGAATGGGTCTGGACCTCGGTCATTTCGCAAAGGGGGCAGGCAGGGGCGCTCATGGGGCGGCGAGAAAACCCCGCCGGAAGGGGAAAACGCAAGTACCGAATGCCGAATTCGCTTTGGTTCTTGCCGGGTGGAGGCGGGCCGTCTAGTTACACGGCCCATGATGCGAACTGTTGACCGATTGCTGACGAGAGTGTGGGCGCTGCTGGCGGCCATGATGCTGAGCGCTCCCTTGGTTTCCGCAGCCGAGACGGCGGCCGCGGAACCATCGGTGGACCAGCGGATCGACGAGTGGTTCGGCAACGTGACCGCGCCGTTTGTGAACTCGGTGTTCTACACGGTGAAAATCAACGGCTACGACGTGTTGCTGGTGGTTTTCTGGCTGGCGGCCGCCGGGATCATCCTCACGGTGGCGTTCAAGTTCATCAATATCCGCGCCTTCGGCCTGGCGCTGCGGACGGTGCGCGGAAAATACAGCCAGCCAAGCGATCCCGGCGAGGTCACGCATTTCCAGGCCCTGAGCGCGGCGGTTTCCGGCACGGTGGGGCTGGGAAACATCGCCGGCGTGGCGATCGGTATCCAGAGCGGCGGTCCCGGCGTGGCGTTCTGGCTGTTTCTCAGCGGGTTTCTCGGGATGTCCACCAAGTTCGCCGAATGCACGCTGGGGGTGAAATACCGGGAGATCGACGCCGCGGGCAAGGTCCACGGCGGCGCGATGTACTACCTGCGCAAGGGCTTTGCGGAACGCGGACTCAAGCCGGTGGGCATGGCGCTGGCCGGGTTTTTCGCGGTGATGTGCGTGTTCGCCTCGTTCGGCGGCGGCAACGTGTTCCAGGTGAACCAGGTGACCGCGCAGTTGGTCAACATCACCGGCGGCAAGGAGTCGTTTTTCTACTCCAACCAATGGGTGTTCGGACTGATCATGGCCTTCCTGACCGCACTGGTGATTATCGGCGGGATCAAGGGCATCGCAAAGGTCACCGACAAGCTCGTGCCGATAATGTGCCTGACCTACGTGGTGAGCAGCATCCTGGTGCTGGCGGTCAACGCGAACGATATCCTGCCGGCGCTCCAACTGATCATCAGCGAGGCGTTCCATCCGCGCGCCGCCGTCACCGGCGGATTGCTCGCCGCGTTCATCTGGGGCATGCGCCGGGCCACGTTTTCCAATGAGGCGGGGATCGGGTCGGCCCCCATCGCCCATGCCGCGGCCAAAACCCGCCGCCCCGCATCCGAGGGCGTCGTCGCCCTGCTGGAGCCGTTTCTCGACACGGTGGTGATCTGCACCATGACCGCGCTGGTGCTGGTGGTGACCATGCACTTCGACGGTGCCACCGGGCATTTCACCATCCACGGGCATCCGTTCGACCTCGGAAAAGTCCAGGGCGACTCGACCAAATTCGGCATCGAGATGACCTCGCTGGCGTTCGAGACGGTCCATGGAGCGTTCAAGTATGTCTTGTTCGCCTGCGTGTTCCTGTTCGCCTTCTCCACGCTGGTGACGTGGAGCTACTACGGGCTGCAATCGTGGCAGTACATCTTCGGCCGCAGCTTCGCGGCGGGCTGGACCTACAAATTGATTTTCTGCCTGATCATCATCGCCGGTTCCGCCGCCTCCATGGGCAAGGCGACCGACTTCTCCGACGCCTCGCTGTTCGCGATGAGCGTGCCAAACCTGATCGGCGTGTATTTCCTGCTGCCCGTGGTGCGCAACGAACTGAACCGCTTCGTGGCATTCACCAAGCGCGTGGACGCCGGCGCGAGCATCGAGGAGGCCGACGCCGCGGAAGGCCGGTAGCAGGCGGAACCCGGACTGGAAATCCGGACGTCACGGTGGGTTCAGCCCATGACGCCCCCGAACGCGTTGGCTTCGCAGAGTAAAAGCCGTACGCATGGTGGTGTGGGACCCAGGAGCCAATCACTCACGGGGAGCCGATTCGACGTTGGTTTGTCTTATCGATAGAGTGCTCCTACGGGAGTGATTGAAAGGCAATTGGAGCGAGATTGTCCAGCGCAAGGTTCGTTAGATGACGGCAATTGTTAGGGTAATCTCCAGGGCGTCGCCGTCTCGCAATGGACAAGAAAGTCCCACTCAGGAACAATAGTAGCTGAGACGGTTCCGGGATGGGAGCAGAGGTTATTGTCAGTGTCGGATCACCCCATGGAGTTGACAGATCACCTGTTCGCTCGATGTCGAAGCTGAATGTGCCTGAATCCGATGGAAACGCGGTGGGGAGCACGGCGAACCCGACATGGGTCGCGCCTTGAGAGTATAGGTCGGATACAAATGCGGAAACGTCGACGGGAAAGAGGTCACCGCTCTCCGTGAGCGAAAAAACTCCTCCAGATGGCTTGGTTGCGGTGAATGGCCCACTGATTCGGTAGCTCGCACCGGCATCAGACAGATCGACTAGGCCGTTGCCAGCGTATCCGCGCATCTCCCACGTCATTATATGCGATTTCAACACGGAATATGAGATTCCGTTAACATAGAGTGACAATTGAGCCGAAGTGACCTCGAATCCGTCAGGGAGTGTTGGCAGCCTAAATTCGATGACTCCCGTGTGCGATCTCCCAGTGCCGTATCCCGTGGTCATCACCGTCGATATCACACTATATCCGGTCGAAAAGATATGTGTAATCGATCCTTGTGCGGATGGCGATGCAACCTCTGTGGAGACCGAAGCGGCAATCACCGCATGGGTTGCATGGAAAAGTGTGGTGACGACGGTGATCGCCCAGCGTTTCCGGGTGGAATTTATTGGGATCATCGTGTGCATTCGTTTCCAGGATGATGAGTTGGCCTAACAGTGTTTATTCGCAGCCTATCCGGAAGTGATATCCGGACGGGTGCTCGGGTTGGAAGGTGGGCGGAATCCGTTGATATTGCAAGGTTTTTCCGAGAAATGGTGCGTATATCAGGCGGGGAAGCCGGACGGTTTCCGGGCGGGTGGCTCTGGCGGATATGCGCACTCGCGCGGGTGTTTCCGGAGGAATTGGCGGGGCGGATCGCATGGGGCGGCGGGTGGGCGGGGCGGCTGCGCCGCGGTTATGGGTTATTTGTTGTTGGTTATTGGGGGGCACCGCGCTTCTTCAGCCGCTATTTTAGATCTCGATGGCGGACTTGGCGGTGAATGCTTCCGGATGGGGGCGGGCGGGAGCCTGGGAGGCCACGCTCTCACGAGCGCGGCTACGGAGTGTGATTTTTCATCAACGATCCACGATCCTTGAGCGGATCTTGGCGTCTTGGCGGTGAAACTCTTCCGGGGAGCGCACGCGCCCTCGCGTGCCGTTTCCGGCGCCCTCGCCGGAAACCGGGTCACCATGGCCGGGAGAGTTTGTTTGCGGAGAGGATCGTCGCCCGGCCTGCGCAGGCACCGGACCGCGAGGGCGCTCTCCGGAACACGCGGGGGCGCGTGTGCTCCCCTTCGCCTTGCGTTAGATTCAGTCCGTCACGTTTCAGGGCGGAAATCGGGGGTTTTGGCCCTTCGCACGTGGTGCGGCGTGGTTTTCGAGCGTCCGGAAGGGAATCTCAGCAGTGCGGTGCCGAAGCAGCGCGGCGGAGTCAATGCCGTACGGAGGGTGGTGTGGGACCCGGAAGCCAATCACTCACGGGGACCTTGAAGCTGGCGCGGGTGTCGGGCTGGGTGAGGCCGAAGCCGGTGGGGAATTTGGGCGGGTTGGCCGGGGGGTGGGTGAAATTGCCCGACGGACTTCGATTCACGGCCCGCCACCCTGCAGATACCGCTCCGCGAAAATCTCCCGCAGTCTGACGGTGTCAGGCCGCGAGAAGCGGCGGAGTGGCAGGCTGACCGACCGGATGCCTTCCGGACCCTCGCAATAGAGCAAAATGGATCGCCGGAACACCTCGGTATCCACCACAGCGTCACGGCCGATCACCGTGTCGTTTCCCTTCCGGGTTCGAAATCGGATGTCCCGGTCGTCGATCACGACTTGGATAACGAAGTCGGCCCTGATCTGAGCCACGCCAGTCAGGGTGAGCATAAAACCAACGTAGGCTAGCAACCACCGCTCCCACCGATCCCCGAATACCAACTCATAGCCCGCCGCCACGAGAATCACCACTCCCAGCAAAATCCGTACCCAACCCGCGAACACCGGATACCATCTTGTTGCCGATTCGATTTTCATAGGGCGAGGTGGACCATTGTTCTTTTAAGCGGTTTAATCACTCCCGGGGACTCGAATCGGCGTTGGGTTCATTGAGTCGTCGAGCATGCGCACTTCAATCAGCCAACCAGTAGAGGCGCAGGTGGCCGGCGTCCCAATAAAGCAGGGCCGATGATGACTCGGGCCTTGAGAGGACAATTGCGTCCCCACGAAGGCGCGGTGCGCCGACTCCGTCGTTCAGATCTCTCCTCGGACGCACGGCCTTCTTCTGCGGATGTATTTCCCAGTCGGGCCCCGGGTAGTTACTGCCAATTTCCTTCTCGGAGGAAACGAGATATGCCGTCCTGCCGTTGAGAATGACCCCGATGGTTGACGAACTTCCGCGCTTCGATTTCAGGCAGACGGCGCAGTCGGGTGTTCCATTGCCATCGTAATCGCCAAGCAAACAAGCAGGACTAGGCGTGATGTCCACGGACCAGGAATTGGACAGATGAGTGGCGTCCAGAAGAGTGGTCAACTCACGGAGAACATCGTTGTGTTTGGTTGCTTCGGGTCTGGCAGGGATCGTGGTGGTGGCAGTAGGACTGGCGCAACCCGCGAAGATGGCTAGCGAGGTGGCGATCAGCATTCTGACGACTGACGTTTTTGGTTTCATTTCCATGGTGTGCTTTGGTTCAGTTCTTGCGGTTAGTCCGGGGACCCGATGCGCTCTTGGATTTGTATTCGGCGATCTTCTCATTCACACGGTCCCATTCTCGTTTGATCCGCCTCTGGTCCTGCGTTGAAGGTGAATATTGGTCAAGGTGAGTGGATACGTATTTCGACAGACTCTCGATCTCGCTGACCAATGACGGACTAGGATGCGCTCCATTCCAAGCGAACTGGGCGGCCACTCCGCTACCCAAAATCCCAACCTCACAGTCGTCTCCCTCTTCGGAGCCTGTGACTTCCCGGATGTAGCGGTCAACTACTGGAAAATAGTAGTCAAATGCGGCCCCTCCCATAAACATGAAGTCCTCCTGGTAATGGAGTGGATTCGTCAAGAACAGGTCGTATGCCTGCTTCAGAGTAAGACCTCCAAAATTCCTCCAAGCGTATTGTGCGTCAAGGTCGCCATCGAACGGATCAAATTCAGATATGGTCGGCAACGGTGCCGATGGGCGGTGGATACGGAAGGGCTCCTGATCGTCTCTGTCCATGTTTATGCAGCAAACGTTTGATGTGCGCCAGGCGGCGCGGTTGAAGGGATGTTGGAATGGAATTGAATGGATTATGGCCCGTTAGGAGGCACGACGTGTTCGCCTTTCTTGGGTTCGACAGGGCCACGCTTTCTCAGATTCATCAGATTCTCTAGAATCTTCGGCTGAAAGAGTTCGATTTCCGGACGAGTGAATATCTTTCTGTTTAGCAAAGTGTCCCGAATCTTGGCGGCTGCTTCATCAAGCGAGAGTCCCGAAATCGCAGTTTCTCCGATCAAAGGGAGGCGGACGCATCCATTCCGATCAACTTCATATTGACGATTCCAACGCTTCATATCATCGGCCGGGACATTCTTGATCCGCAGTTCGTATCGCTTGCCAATCGCAATCTTCTCGTTATCGCCTTCTTTCGGCTCCGCTACCGAGAGAAATTGTGAGAACAGTAGTCCGAAAATTGAAAGCAGGATTGGTTTCATGACATTTTGGGGCTAACAGAGTTTATCCGCAGCCTATCCGGAAGCGATGTCCGGACGGGTGCTCGGGGTCGAGGGTGGGCGGAATCCGTTGATAATGCAAGGATTTTCCCGTCCGGCGGGGCCACTATCAGGCGGGGGCTTGTGGTTTTCCGAGATTGCCGGCGACCTCAGCGGTTGGCTTCTCCGCGACCCGGTTGGCTCCGGTTTTCGAGACGGGCGCTTCCTGTTGCGAACCGGCGGGTTCCGGCTCTCCGGAAATCCGCCGTGAATCGCGGATTTTCCGGGGCGGAAACGGATGTTGCGGGAAAATGGCGGGTGTGGCAGCGTTCGGCCGCGCATGGCACGACATTACCAACTCAAGCGTCCCGGCGGGACGGCATCCGGGATCGACTACCAGGCGGCGCTCAACGCGGAGCAGTACGCCGCGGTGTGCTCGCCGCCCGGTAAGGCGTTGGTCATCGCCGGGGCGGGGTCTGGCAAGACGCGCACGCTGACCTACCGGGTGGCGTGGTTGCTCGACCAAGGGGTGGAGTCGCGCCAGATCCTGCTGCTGACGTTCACCAACAAGGCGGCGCGGGAAATGGTGGGGCGGGTGAAGGAACTCGTCACCCGCGACACCTCGGACCTGTGGGCGGGGACCTTCCACTCGATCGGCGCGCGGATCCTGCGCCGGCACGCCGAGGATCTCGGTTTCACGCGGTCGTTCTCGATCATGGACCGTGACGACCAGCGTTCGATGTTGGGAAAAGTGGTGGCCGCGTGCGAGATCGACACGAAGGAGCGGCGGTTTCCCAAGGCGGATGTGCTGGCATCGATGTTCAGCATGGCGGAAAACACCGGGCGCGAGCTGGAGGACGTGGTGATGGACATGCATCCCGCGTTTTTCGACTGGCTGCCGGACATCCGCCGGGTGCGCGAAGGGTATGCGAAGCGCAAGCTGGACGGAAACTCGATGGACTTCGACGATCTGCTCGTCCTAACCGTCCGGTTGTTCGAGGCGCGGGCGGACCTGCTGGCGCTCTATCAGCAGCGGTTCCGCCACATCCTGGTGGACGAATACCAGGACACCAACACCGTGCAGAGCCGGCTGATCGACCTGCTGGCCGGCGCGGGCGCGAGCCTGATGGCGGTGGGGGATGACGCGCAGTCGATCTACTCGTGGCGCGGCGCGGACATGGGCCATATCCTGGGATTCCGCGAGCGGTATCCGGACGCGCGGGTTTTCACGATCGAGACCAACTACCGCAGCGTGCCGGAGATCCTCGATCTGTCCAACGAGGCGATCCGTGCCAACGAGGGGCGGATCGAGAAGGACCTGCGGGCGGTTAGGGAATCGGCCGGGGTGAAACCCGCGCTGGTGGCGCTGACCGAGCCGCGGACGCAAGCGGCGTTTGTGGCGCAGCGGATCGAGGAGCTGAGGGACACCGGGATTCCGCTAACCGAAATGGCGGTGCTCTACCGGGCGCATTTCCAGAGCCTGGAAATGCAGATGGAACTCACGATGCGCGGGGTGTCGTTCGGAATCACCAGCGGCCTGCGGTTTTTCGAGCAGGCGCACATCAAGGATGTGGCGGCGTTTCTGCGCTTCGTGCTGAACCGGCGCGACGAGGAGAGTTTCGTCCGGATGGTGATGCTGCTGCCCGGTTGCGGCCCGGCGGCGGCGGACAAACTCTGGCGGGAATGGATCGATACCGGCCTCGCCGGAAACGAATCACCGCCGGTCCGGTGGTCGGATATCCTGCTCGGTTTCCGCAAGGTGCCCAAAAAGGCCGCGAAACAGTGGGAGCAGCTTTGCTACACGCTCGACGAACTCACGCCCGACGGTTTTTTCGCGAAACCCGGCGACATGATCTACAGCGTGATGGAAGGCGTCTATCAGGACTACCTGGAGGCCAGTTTCGACAACGCGGAAGCCCGCCGAGCCGATCTGGACCAGTTGTCGCGCTTCGCGGGAGGGTTCGAGGAGATCGGGACGTTTCTGGAGCAGTTGTCGTTGTTGGGATCGGTGGACGGCGAGCCCGGCGCGGAAAAGGAGGACGAGGAGAAGATCACGCTGTCGTCGATCCATCAGGCCAAGGGCTTGGAATGGCGGGTGGTGTTTCTGATCGGCCTGGTGGACGGACAGTTTCCGAACGGCCGGGTGATGGAAAGCGGGCGGGCGGCGCTGGAGGAGGAGCGCCGGTTGTTTTACGTGGGAATCACGCGGGCCAAGGACGAGCTGTATATGTCCTATCCGCTGACCAACCCGAAATCCTACACGGGCGACTACATGTGCATGCCCTCGCGGTTTCTGGGGGATTTCGACCCCGGCCGGGTGGAGGAGTGGGACGTGGGCGGCAGCGAGTGGGGGGATGACGATCCGTTCTGAGGAAAAAAAACGCGGATTTTCACGCTTCCGCGCTTGCCGGGTGGGCCGGAGGGGGGTAAACGCCCCCCGCTTATGGAAAAGAAACCAGTGGTGCTCATCATTCGCGACGGCTGGGGTGTGAACCCCGGAGGACAGGCAACGGCGGTAGCGGACGGCAATGCCGTGCTGCTCGCAAACACACCCTTCCACGACGTGGTGTTGGAGCAATACCCTCGGGGATTCCTCAGCGCCTCCGGCATGGATGTGGGCCTGCCGGACGGCCAGATGGGCAACTCGGAAGTCGGCCACCTCAATCTCGGCGCGGGCCGCATCGTCTATCAGGATCTGACCCGCATCAACAAGGCGATCGCCGACGGTTCGCTCGCGACGAATCCGGTTTTCACCAAGGCCCTCGAACAGGCGAAATCCAGCCGTCTCCATCTGATCGGCCTGGTTTCCGACGGCGGCGTCCACAGCCATCAGGACCAATTGATCGCCATGGTGAAAATCGCCAAGGCCGCCGGGGTGGACGACATTTTCATCCACGCGCTGACCGACGGCCGCGACACCTCGCCCACCGGAGGGGCGGGCTATCTGGCCCACGTGGAGGACGAGGTTTCCAAATGCGGCGCGCACATCGCCACGGTGGTGGGCCGCTACTACGCGATGGACCGCGACAAGCGCTGGGACCGGGTGAAGCTCGGTTGGGACGCGATCGTGTTAGGAAAGGGCGAGGTCCGCGAGGTGCTCGCCAGCGAGGCGGTGGCCGATTGCTACCGCATGGACAAGACCGACGAGTTCATGCCCGCGATGGTGTTCACCGAGGCCAACCAGCAGCGCGTCCGCGATGGTGACGTGGTGCTGTTCTTCAATTTCCGCTCCGACCGCGCCCGCGAGCTTTCCGACGCGTTTTTGTTGGAGAATTTTGCCGGGTTCGACCGCGAGGTCTGGCCGCAGGTCCACTACGTGACCCTGACCGTCTATGACCGCACCTACACCTGCCCGGTGATCTTCGAACCGCAAACCCTGGCGATGGGCCTGGGCGAAGCGGCCGCCGCCGCCGGACTCAAACAGCTCCGGATCGCGGAAACGGAAAAATATCCCCACGTGACGTTCTTCTTCAACGGCGGTATCGAACAGCCGAATCCCGGCGAGGACCGGATCATCATCCCGTCGCCCAAGGACGTGCCGACCTACGATTTCAAGCCGGAAATGAGCGCGCCGGAGGTCACCTCCACCGTGGTGGACAAGCTCAAGGACTACGATCTCGTCATCCTCAACTTCGCCAATCCCGACATGGTCGGCCACACCGGCGTCGTCGAGGCGGCGATCAAGGCCGTGGAAACCATCGACGCCGGCGTCAAGGCGGTGGTCGAGGAAACCCTGCGGCTGGGCGGCAAATTGTTGGTCACCGCCGACCACGGGAACTGCGAGTACATGCGCAACCCGGACGGATCGCCTAACACCGCCCACACCACCAATCTGGTCCACGCCATCTACGTGGCCGCCGATGCGGCGGGCTATCAGGTCAAGGACGGCATCCTCGCCGACGTCGCGCCGACCTTGCTCGACATGCTCGGCGTGGCCCAACCGGCCGAAATGACCGGCAAGACCCTGCTGGAGAAGAAGTAGGCGCCGGCCCGCAAGGGCGCTCAATCGGGATAGGTGGTTCCCATCCATCGGGTGGAGCCGTGAACCCGGAATCCGAAGTTCGAGAAAGGTTGCACGCTCGATTTGCCACTGAGAGACTGAGAACCACTGAGGAAACTGATTTATTGGAATGGGGAAGTGCCGATTGATGAATGGAAGCGATTTCCCCCCTATCAAAAGTAATTTCAGTGGAATCAGTGATTTTCAGTCCCTCAGTGGTAAAAAATGGATGCCTGGGCCATTTCACCTTCCTATTTCGGGTTGAACTTCAGACATCCTGATCCGGTCGGAAAATGATTTGGTCCGATTCGCGGCGACAGCCACGTCGATGAATGGTGCTTTCTTTCTGGTCTCTGGCTTCTGGTCTCTGGCTTCTTGGCCCGATTGTGCCAAACCACTTTCCGACCCGCAAACGCAGCGGAGCGGAAAACAAGGCCCCGGATGAGGATCTCTGAGCTTCGGATTTCGGGATTAACCCATCGGGCGTATGTCCGATGGGGTTGACAGGTCCGCGCGATTTCTGGAAACTACCCGCACGGGTCCGGCGCGGTTGCCGCCGGGCTGCTTGCCGTTGATCCAAAAGCCTCAAATCCGATCCATTATGACTGACTCCGTTCGATTTCTGGGAATCGCCGCCGCGCTGGGCACTTGCGCCCTTGCGGAGGAGGCGAAAGTGAAGTTGCTCACCCTCGATCCCGGCCATTTCCATGCCGCGCTGGTACAGGCGGCGGCTTATCCGGACGTGGATCCCGTCGTCCACGTCTATGCGCCCGCCGGCGCCGATCTGGATCAGCACCTCAAGCGGATCGAGGGCTACAACACCCGCCCGGAAAAGCCCACCGCATGGCAGGAGAAAGTCTATACCGGCCCCGACTACCTCGACCGCATGTTGGCGGAAAAGAAGGGCAATCTGGTGATCATTTCCGGGAACAACTCGCGGAAGGGCGACTACATCCTCAAGTCGGTCCAGGCCGGATACAACGTGCTTTCCGACAAACCGCTGGCGATCAATCCCGGCGACTTCGAGAAAGTGAAACAGGCATTCGCCGAGGCGGAGAAACGCGGCGTGTTGTTATATGATATCATGACCGAGCGTTATGAGATCACCACCATCCTCCAGCGCGAGTTGTCGCGGGTGGCCGCGGTCTTCGGCGAGTTGGAAAAAGGCACCCCTGACAAACCGGCGATCACCAAGGAGAGCGTTCACCACTATTTCAAGACTGTTTCCGGCAAGCCCTTGCAGCGTCCGCCGTGGTTTTTCGACACCACCCAGCAGGGCGAGGGGATCGTCGATGTGACCACCCATCTGGTCGATCTCGTGCAGTGGGAGGCGTTTCCGGAAGTCACGCTGGGTCCGTCGGACGTGCGGATGTTGTCGGCGCGGCGCTGGGTGACGAAGCTGACGCCGGCGCAGTTTGAGAAAGCCACCGGGCTGAAAGAGTTTCCGGCCTCGCTGAAGGCCAATGTGAGCGCCGCCGGCGAACTGGATGTCTATGGCAACGGCGAGTTCACCTACACGCTGCGCGGCGTGCATGCCAAGGTTTCCGTGATCTGGAACTTCCAGGCGCCGGAGGGAGCCGGCGATACCCATTATTCGATCATGCGCGGCACCAAGGCCGACCTGGTGATCCGTCAGGGACGCGAGCAGAACTACAAGCCGACCCTCTATGTGGAGAAGAAATCCACCGTCACCGACGGCGAGTTCGAACAGGCTCTAACCGCGGCACTCGCCGGACTGAAGGAAACCTATCCGGGGCTATCGGCCAAGCCGCTTGAGGCAACCCGTTGGGAAGTGGTGATTCCGGATCAGTTCAAGATCGGCCACGAGGCGCATTTCGCCCAGGTGGCCGCGAAATACCTGGACTTCCTCAAGGCCGGGAAACTGCCGGAGTGGGAAGTGCCCAACATTCTGACCAAGTGCCACACGATCATGGAAGCCTACAAGCTGAGCCACTGATACGGAGGGGAATCTCAAATCCGAAATTTCAAATCTCAAATCCCGAATTCCTGTGAGGCCCGAACAATGGAGACAGTTCAAAGCGGCCGCGAAACGCGAGCCGGGTGCGGAAATCCCCTTGGCGCTGATTGTTGATAGCCCATGGATGCCGGGACACCTCGGCATCACCCACAACGATTACTATTTCGACGACACCGTATGGTTCGACGCCCACCGCCGGGTGATCGAGGAGTTTCCCGAGGCGATCCTGTTTCCTTCCTGGTGGGCGGAAATCGGCATGGCCGCCGAACCATCCGCGATGGGCGTGCGCATCCGGTTTTGGCCGCACCAGACGCCCAGCGAGGAACGGGTGCCATTCCGCCTCGAAGACCTGGCGGAACTCACCGCGCCCGACCCCACCAGCGACGGCTTCTGCCCGCTGATCCTGCGCCGCTATGCCACGATGAAACAGCGGATCTTCGACGCCGGATACACCATGCCCGTGGTGGCGGCGCGCGGACCGCTCTGCACCGCGTCGTTTTTCCGCGGCGTCACCCCGTTCCTGATGGACCTGATGGATGAACCGGACGCCTCCAAGCGCCTGTTGGACATCTGCACCGACCTAACGATCAACTGGCTCAAGGCCCAGGCCGCGGCGATCGGCCCCTGCGTGGAGGGCATTCTCGTGCTCGACGACATCGTCGGGATGATCGGCCCGGACGATTACGAGGAATTCGCCCATCCCTACCTGAAACGCATCTGCGACGCGTTTCCCGCGGACTGGGTGAAGGTCTATCACAATGACGCCGGTGTCGAAGCCTGCCTGGAACGTCTGCCGGACACCGGTTTCGACGCGCTCAACTGGGGCAAACAAACCGACATCGCCCGCGCCGCGGCCCGGCTCGGCGGACGGATGACCCTCATGGGCAACGTCGCCCCGCTGGACATCGGCGTCCGCGGCACCCCGGATGAAGTCGAAGCCGCCACCCTCGACGTGCTCCGTCGGGCCGATGGCCACCCGCTTATTCTATCCGTGGGCGGCGGGGTGAGCCCCGGCATGCCCGCCGCCAACATCCGCGCGATGGCGAAGGCGCTCGATGCGTTTCTCGCCGAAAGAGTTGGCTGATTTTCTCCGTAGAGTGCCTACCCCAAACAAACCCGATCCATGACCTTTTCCTCCATCAACGATCAAGTCACCCGCTACCGCTGGCGCATTTGCGCGCTGGTTTTTGCCGCCACCACCATCAACTATCTGGACCGGAATGTGCTGGGGCTGCTTGCCACAACGCTTTCGGAGGACGGGGTGTTCGGTGTGACGAAGAAGGAGCAGGAACTGAACTACTCCACGGTCGTGATCTGTTTCCAGTTCGCCTATGCGGCGGGCTTGCTGGTGGCCGGTGGCATCATCGATCGAATCGGAACCAAGCGGGGTTACGCGTGGTCGCTGATCGGCTGGAGCATCGCCGCGATCGGCCATGCGTTCGGGCACCACACGTGGAGCTTCGGATTCTGGCGGGCGGCGCTCGGATTGGCCGAGGCTGGAAACTTCCCGGCGGCCAACAAGACCGTGGCCGAGTGGTTCCCGAAGAAAGAGCGCGCCTTCGCGACCGGATTGTATAACTCCGGGGCAAACGTCGGGGCGATTGTCGCGCCGCTGGTGGTGCCTGCCATCGCATCCGCATGGGGTTGGGAGTGGGCGTTCATTCTAACTGGAGCGGTGGGCCTGTTGTGGCTGGTGTTCTGGTATGCGATGTATGGTTCTCCCGCCGCGAAGCTGGCGAATGGCCAGGTGAGCCAAGCGGAATACGACCTGATTCACAGTGATCTCGACGAGCAGGAGGCCGAGCGCGCCGACGTCGCCCAGGAACGTGTTTCGTGGTTCCGCCTGTTGACATTCCGGCAGACTTGGGCGTTTTTCGTGGGCAAGTTCATGACCGATCCGGTATGGTGGTTTTACCTATTCTGGCTGCCCAAATACCTTGAAGGTGAGAATGCCCGGAAGATGGCCGCGTTCTTGCAGGCCACGCCCGGCCATGTGGTCGAAAAGGCGGATATTCCCGGACTGATCAGTTGGCCGTTCGCGGTGGCGGTGGTTTACACGATTTCCGCGGTGGGCTCGGTCTTTGGCGGGTGGCTGCCCAAGAACCTGATCAACGGCGGCATGGACGCGAACAAGGCCCGCAAGCTCTCGATGTTCATCTTCGCGCTGTTTCCTCTAACCGTGCTCGCGGCGTCGTGGCTGGGCCAGATCAACACCTGGCTGGCGGTGGGAACCATCGCCATCGCCTGCGCGGCCCATGCCGCGTGGTCGGCTAACATTTTCACCACGGTTTCCGATATGTTCCCGAAGAAGGCGGTGGCCTCGGTCACCGGCATCGGCGGCATGGCCGGCGCGATCGGCGGGATTCTCATCGCGCGCGCGGCGGGTGTGCTGCTGGCCCATTTCACCGAGCAGGGCAAGGTCGAGATCGGCTATGGGATCCTGTTTGTTGTGTGCGGTTCGGCCTATGTCATCGCATGGGTGCTGATGCACCTGCTGGTTCCTAAGTTCAGGAAGATCGTGCTCTAACCTTTCCGCTGCCACTGCCGCTCGATCTCCTCGAGCGTGCGGCCTTTGGTTTCCGGAACGAAGCGATAGACAAACAGGGAGCCAAACAGCGAAACGGCGGCGAAGATGCCGAAGATCGCCGCCGGACCGAGGTGGGCGAGCATCCACGGGAAGAGTTGCGAGAGGATGAAGCAGCCCGACCAGATTGCGGCCGTGCCGATGGCCGCCGCGATGCCGCGGATCCGGTTGGGGAAGATCTCGGCGATGATGATCCAGCAGACCGCGCCATTGCCGACGGCAAACGCGGCGATGAACACCAGCACACCACCTAACATTCCCCACAGCGCAACCGGAGAGAGCTGGATCTTGCCATCGCCGGTGGTGGTGACGACCAACAGGAACAACGCGACGATAAACAGTTGGGCCAGGCACTGGACGAGCGAACCGAAACCGATGAGCGCCTTCCGCCCCAGTTTGTCCACCAGTCCCATCGCGAGGACGGTGAAGATCACGTTCACCGCGCCGATGATGACTTGGAACAGATGGGCCTGCTCCGGTGTGCATCCCGAATCCTCGAAAATCCGCGGTCCGTAATACATGATCGCGTTGATCCCACAGAATTGCGAGCATAGGGCCAGCGTGACGGCGATCAGCAGCGGGAAGCGAAACTTCAGCAACTCGCCAAATCCGCCTTGCTCGCCACCCAGGCTCGCGCGGATTTCCGCGATTTCGGAGTCGGCCCGATCGGCGCCGCTGATTCGTGAGATCACGGTCCGCGCCGCATCGTCCTTGCCGCGCATCACCAGCCAGCGCGGGCTTTCCGCCGTGATTAGGGCGATCGCACCCAGCAGCACCGCCGGTGCCAGGCCGAGCCCGAACATCCAACGCCACCCGGTTTCCACCGCCCATGCGGCATCGCCCCACGAAAGGATCATCCGGTTGACGAAGAACACCGCGAAGATCCCGGTGACAATCGCCATTTGATAGCCCGCGACAAGGCGTCCGCGAATCCGTTCCGGAGCTATCTCCGCCAGATAGGTCGGCGCGACCATCGAGGAAATCCCGATTCCGAGCCCACCTATCAACCGCATCAGCGCGTATTGGTTGAACACCGGATCGGCGCTGCCGAAATGCGTGCCCAGCAGATTGCCGACCGCCGCGATCACCGCCCCGAAGGCGTCCGCCAGAACGCGCAGGCCGAGGCCGTTCAGCTTTTCGGGAAACGCGCAGCCGACCGCCGATAGCGTGAACAGCGCGGCGCAACTGAAGAGGATCTTTTTGCGGCCCGCCCAATCCGCCAGCGGGCCGGCGATCAGCGCGCCCGCGAGGCACCCTAGCAAAACGCACGACGCCGCCCAACCGGTCTGCAGTTCGTCGAGCCGGAAATGCCGCTGCAGCAGACCTTCCGCTCCGGACACCACGGCGGTGTCGTAGCCGAACAGCAGGCCGCCGAGCGCGGCGGAAAGCGCGAGCAGAATCAGATAGGCCGGGTTGTGCTTGTTGGGGTGGGTTGTCATCCGGGTGGTTGGGGGTTGGTTTGAATCAGTTGAGAACAAAGCTGGCCGGCGCGAAGCGTCCGAGCGGCAGCGTGAAATGGTTGTCCTTCACCTCTATCGGCGTTCCGGCGGGTTCGCCGCGCAGATTGACCGGAGAGGCGGTGGAGAATCCGGGCGGCAGGGTTACTGTTAGTTCGCCGGACCCGCCGGCCATTTCCCAAAGTCGCAGCAGGGTTCCGTTCCCGTCCGGATTGCCGCCGAAGGCGGTGACCGCCACGCCTTCCCGCGAAACCCGAATGCCTTCGCGGCTGGCGGGAAGCGCGCCGCCGCCGACGGCGGCGACTGCGGTTAGAGGATTGCGCGCGGCAAGCGCCATGGATGCGAGAGCCTGTTCCGCAGGGATGCCGGAATCGAAGAAGGTCAGGCGCACGCGCGAACCCCATGTGCCGGGATACCAATATCGGAAATTGGTATTCCACTGATTGTTATACAAATTCAGATAGATAATCGGATCCTTGGGCTGATAGTCGGTGGAAAATTTCCAAACTCCGGGGCGTCCGAGACTGACCAGCGGATGGTCGATGGGGCAAACGGCCACGCCGGAACCGTTGGCGTCGGCCAGGGTCACGCCATTGCCCACCGAATACAAATCGCGGTTCGCGCCGGGCAGAATGTCGGTGGCCGGATCCATCACGCCGAGCTGCCGGTGGACTTTGAAAACCGGATGGTTGATCCGGAACGGCAGGCACAACCAATCGGCCTCGGGCCAGTTGTCCTTGGCCTTGTCGTGGAGGGTGATTTCGAGGTCGATGTAGGGTAGCTCGTCGGGCAGCGTGATCCGCAACGAGGAGGCGGGCAGATGGTTCGCCGGATCCGCCGGGCAGTCGAGTGTCGCGGTCTGTCCGGTGGCGTCGCGGAGTTGGGCCAGCTTGGCATTCCGCGATGTGGCGGCGCGATAGGGGACTTTGTCGGATGAAACCATGCCGGGCTTGTGCATGCCGGGATGCGGCCATTCGCCTTTGGCACCGAAACTCCCGAACGCGCGGCCGGCCTGATAGGTGACGGTGTAGTCGAGCGTTTGCTCGTAAGTGAAACGCTCGTTGAGGTATTGGCCGAGGCCACGGGCGGCGGATCCGTCGATCCACTCCCGGCCGGTTTTCTTGTCCACGAGTGAAACGATGGTGGCCTTGGCCGGGTCGATTTTGATTTGATAGAACCGGTTTTCGATGACCGATCCGGTGGCGGCGGACGTGCTTTCCGGTTTGGCCAACGGCGGTAATGTCAGATAGCCGGACGCGGGAACATCCTTGGCAAAGCGGCGGACTCCGTTCAGTTCGACGATTCCGGAGCGTGGCCATGGCAGCGGATTGCAGACAATCCACGATCCTGCCGGAGCCGATACCTGTTGGGCCAGAGTGCCGAGGTTGTCGGCGGCGATCTTGCGGACGGTGGCTTCCGCTTGGCGGATGTAGTCGGTTTTGTCCTCCCACGAGCCTTCGAGATTGGCGATCAAATTCGGGTTGGTTTGTTTGAAAGCCTCTCCATAGCCGTTGACGGCGGGCGCCATGCCCCAGGTGTGCTCGCCATAGAGGAGGATGTTCTCGTAGGCGCCCGCGACTTCTCCGACGACGGCGGGAACCTTGCAACCCCATGCCCGCAGGTGGGTGTTGAGCGCCTCGGCGGACGCCACGAGCGGATGGATCTCCCTCGATATGCGGGTGCCGCCGGGATCGGACATGATTCCATGAATCCAGGTATCCGGCATCTCCGCTTTGACCACCGGCAGGTCGGGATTTTCGGATAGAACCGCGTTGGCGAAATCGTCCATGGTTCCCATGCGGAAACGGACACCCGGCAGGCGCGCGGCGGCATCGGCGAAGAGCGCCTTCACCTGATCGGCGCGCGGCGGTCCGGAATTGTCAGGCGTGACAATGATGGCCGGCCACACGCGGTGGGGCCATCCTTTTGGGGGCAATAGCTTGTCACCGATCATCGGCTCCTTGCTGAAATTGACCGGCGACCGCCATTCGTTGGGCATCAGCGCGGTGCAACTGCTGTAGTAGGACGAATAGAGTGTTAGAACGCGCGAGCCATCGGGGCCTTCCCACCAGAACAACCCCGGCGTGCGCACATAGCCGCTCGGCCAGTTGCAGCCGATGTGCATGAACTTCACACCGCCGCGGGAAAGGACGGTCGCCAGCGCGGAACCGTGCGATGGAACATCGGTCATCTTGCCGGATATCGGCAGCGGCATTCCATGATCGCGCGCGAGTTTCGACGAAAAGCAAAACCCGCGCGCCATTTCCTCCGGTTCACAGGCATCGGATTCCAGCGTGAATGGCAAAGCGTGGATGCGGAATTTCCCCTCTGCCAGATAGGTATCCAACCGCCGCTTGCGTTCGGGGTTTTGGCCCGGCCAGTCTTCGAGCACCTTGGCCATCACCCATCCCGGCGCGGTCCATGCGAACTGCTGGTCGGGAGGAAGATCCTTGCATTGGTCCATGATGTCCATCGCCTGATCGATCATCCGCGTTCGGTAGTGGGGGATGAGATCCTTGATCCGGTGGGTGTAGCCGAGGTCGAAGTGGGTTTTGCAAACCACGATCACTTCCTTCAGGTTGGGCCATTCCGGATTGGCGGGAGCCGTTTTGGGAGCGGCTTGGAGCGAAATGGAGCAGGCAAGACAGATGGCGGCGGCTTTCATTGCAATCGATGATGGATCAGTTCAGAAGGAAACTGGCTGGCGCGTAGCAGCCGAGCGGTGTGGTGAAATGGCCGTCCTTCACCTCTAACGGTGTGCCGGCGGGTTCGCCGCGCAAATTGACCGGAGTGGCGTTGGAGAATCCGGGCGGAAGACCTATTGTTAGGTTTCCCGAGGTGCCCGATTGTTCCCACACGCGGAGCACCGTTCCCGTGCCGTCGGGATTGGGACCAAATGCCGTTAGAGCGACGCCCTTGCGTGATAGCGAAACTCCGGATTGCGTCGGTGGGAGAAGGCCCGGTTGGGCGGCGGAACGGCCTGCCGCCAGCGGCACCCGCGCTTCCATGGCGGGTGTGAAAAGCGATGCCTCCGAGGCAAACCGATCAAACGCCCAGATCCGCACCCGCGATGACATTTTCCGGCCATCGCCCACCCATGCGGCGAAGTTCGTTCTCCAGTGGTTGTTATAGAGATTCAGATAGATCGATGGAACGGTCGGCTCGTAGCGTGGCGCGAATTTGTATTCTCCCGGCATGCCGAGGCTGACCACGGGGGAATCGAGCGGGCAGACGCCCGCGCCCGCACCGGTTTCGCCGTCATAGACCGCGGCTCCGGTCTGAACCCACGAGTTGTGATGGTTCGCGTTCTCCACCCGGATGTCGGAGACCGGATCGAGATCGCCGCCCAGCTTGCCGAGGCGGAATTTCGGGTGTTCCACCTTGAACGGGAGACAGATCCAGGCGGCTTCCGGCCACGAATCCGGCTGCTTCCGCCAATCGACGGTTAGATCAGCGGCGGGCTCGGCGGCCGGCAGGGTCAGCCGGATGGTGATATGTTGGGGTTGGCCGGATCCTTCGAGCGTGCCGGTCATCACCGCGGAGACGTCGATCGCGGTGCGTTTCACGGTTAGGGAAAGGTTCCGTGCCATTGCCGCGGAGTAGGGGACGTCGCGGGGCATGTCGTAGGCGGTGAATGCGAAACGGTGGGCGCGGTATTGCGGATAGAGCGAGGCATTCAGCCAGTCTTCGAGATTCTGCCAGGAGAAGCGTTCGTGGAGATACGCTCCGAATCCGTGGGGTGCCGAAGCATCCACCAATTCCCGGCCGCTGCGTTTGTCGATCAGGCTGGCGACACAGCCCCGTTGCGGATCGAGGACCGCTTTGAAGAATGGACTTTCGATGGTGTTGGTTGCCAGGTCCGCAACGAGTTGCGGGGGCTGGGGGGATTCGTTAGTGACCACATAGGCCCGATATCCGAGAGGGGGCACATCGCGGGCGACAAAGCGGCGGATCCGGTCCGGTGTCTCGATCCCGGGGCCTTCCGCCACGCAGGCCACGGGAGGACCGCCGTCAGCCGGTTTGAGGGCACTTCCGGAGGGGAAATGGAACGCGTTGACGACAACCTCGCCATCGCGGGTCCATGGCAGCGGGTTGTACACCACAATGCGATGACCTTTGACCGCGACATGGTCGGCGAGCGTGGCCATGGCCTCACGGTAGGGCTCGTCGGTTAGCTCGGAGGCTTTCCTCGCGTAACCGATGTGGTCGTTCCAGGAATCCTCCATGGCGCGGAAATTCGGTGGCAGTCCTTCGTTCCAGAGTTTGTCCCAATCCTTGCCCCATGGGAGTTTCACGTAGTGCTGGTTGGCAAGCCCCCACGTGTGTTCGCAGTAAAGCCCCGCCTGATCGTAAGCCATGTCCACGGTGGCCCGCAGGTCCGGACGGTGGATTCCCCAAGCGCGTTCGAGGGTGTTCAGGGAATCGAGTGCACCTATCCGCAGGCGGCCGGTGCGGGCGAGTTTGGCACCCTCGGGCATCGACATTGTCCCATGGATCCACGGATCGGGGATGTCGCTGCGGACAACCGGGAGGCCGTCCAGCTTTTCGGCGAGCATCAGCCGCGCGAAATCATCCAGGGTGCCGACTTTTGCGCGGATTCCCCGCTCCTGATAGAACGCGAGGTCGCGGGCGACGGTTTCGGGCGGGGGCGGCCCCTGGTTGTCGCCGGTCATGCTGAGATTGAGCCAGCATTTGAAGGGCCAATCGGCGGGCGGGAGCGCGCCGGTTCCGTAGTTGTTGTTATAAAGTGTTAGCAACCGCGAACCATCTGGACCTTCCCACCAGAAGACGGGCGGCAGATCGAACGACTTGTTCACCAGCGGCCCGCCCATGTGATAGAAACGGATTCCGGCGTGGGTCAGCAGGGTGGGGGTGATCCAGGACTGGCCGGGAACATCGGTCATCTTTGCGGAGATCGAAAGCGGCTGCCCGAGGTCGCGTGCGAGCTTTGACGAGATTGTTAGCCCGCGCACCAGATCCTCCGGTTCGGCGATCTCGGTGTGGGTGGTGTAGGGATAGCCATGGATCGCGATGTTTCCGGCGCGGATGGCGTCCTCGATGGCCTTCCTCCTTTGCGGATCCTGACCTTCCCACAGAATCTCCCGCATCGGGAATCCGGATAGGGTCCACACGAACTGGCGGTCCTTCGGTTGGCCCTTGTTGCGTTCGATGGCGGTCAGAAGACGGTCGGCCATCTCGGTGCGGTATTCATGGATCACCTCGCTGGCTCTGGCCGTGTAGCCGATGTCGAAGTGGGTCTTGTAAACGATGACGACCTCGCTGACGGCGGCGGCGGGTTTCGCGGGAACGGCCGCCTTGGCGTCCGATTTCGGAATGGTGGAGTCCGTTCCGTAATCCGCCGCCGCAAGCGGGATGAGGGACCCGGCCAGAAGGATGGAACTGAGGATGGCGGTTGGTGTCACGGCTTTGCGGATTCGAGGATGAAACTTGCCGGAGCGAAGGGCTTGATCGGAACGGTTAGGGTATGGTTGCTGATGACAACCGGCGGTCCCGTGGGGCCTCCGCGCAGATCGGCGGGGGTGGCCTTGGAAAATCCGGGAGGAAACGTGACGGTGACGTCTCCGTCGATACCGGTTTGATCCCACAG
Source organism: Verrucomicrobiota bacterium (assembly GCA_017301995.1). GTDB lineage: Bacteria > Verrucomicrobiota > Verrucomicrobiia > Verrucomicrobiales > Akkermansiaceae > Luteolibacter. The sequence goes on from JAFLEH010000006.1 coordinate 249,032, forward strand.
GCGCAGGACCGAGCCGGGACCGTCCGGGTTGGCGCCGAAGGCGGTGACCAGGACACCCGGCCGTGAGACGGTTAGGCCGCTGGCGGTTGGCGGGAGGGATCCGGACTTTTTCAGGGGATTGCCGATTTCCATCAGGGGGATCCGCGCTTCCCATGACCGGATGGCGAGTTCGGGCACCGGGTTGGATGGATTCTCCAGCGGCCAGAAGCGGACTTGCGATATCATATCTCCATCCTGCCAAAGCGGGAAATTGGTGTTCCACATGTTGTTATACAAATTCACGAAAACCGCGGGCTTTTTAGGGACAAAGTCCATGCTCCACCGCCACAACCCCGGGCAGTCGAGCGAAACAAGTGGCGAATCCAACGGGCAGACCGCCGCGCCGGTGCCGTTGGAACCGGAGAGCGCGACACCGGTGGACACCGCCATCAGGTGGCGGTTGCAACCGGGGATGATATCGGTGGCCGGGTTGATAGGCGCGCCGAGTCGGCCCACGGTGAAACGCGGATCCGGCACGGCGAGAGGAAAGCAAAGCCAGCCGCCCTCGGGATTCTTGTCGGCGGATTTCTTCTTCATGTCCCATCGGACGTCGATCCATCGCTCGTCGCGGGGGAAGGTGAACCGGATGCTGACTCCGGTGGCGATTCCATGGAGTTCGCTGGCGGTTAGAGTAACGATATCGGCCGCGTCGTGGGCAGCGATCGAGCAGGTCCAGGCACCGGGTGTGATCTCCCGATAGGGATTTTTGTTCGCGTCCGGCATGCCGGGTTTGCCGATGTCATTGAGTCCCCAGCCACCCTGGATGCGCGAGTAGAGTTTGAAGAACCGGTCGAAGACCTCCTTGGTGCTGAATTTCTCGCACAGGAACTGCCCGAACGCGTAGGGCGATGCCGGATCCACCAACTCGCGCCCCGTGGAAACCTCAATGAGCGATGAAATTCCGCCCCGTTTCAGGTCGAACGTGGCTTTGTAATGGGGAGTCACGAGAACATTCCCTTCTGATAGGCGGGCCGGGGCCGGTGTGGGGTTCGGGATCGTGACATATCCATTGGCGGGAACGGTCCCAACATGGTGGGGGATCGGGTTCATGCGCGAATGGACGATTCCGCCACGCGGCCATGGCAGGGGATTGTGGACCACGAGGGAATATAGAGATGCGTTCACATTTTCGGAGAGCAACTGGAACCGCCGTTCGAGTTCCCTGGCGGTGGTGGCGTTGGCGGTTAGCGCGTAGCGCCGGTGGTCCTCATACGATTGGAGCCACTTGCGTTTGTTGCCACGGGGAAGTTTGGTGTAGTCACCGTCTGCTGGGATCGGTTCGCGTTCCATTTCCTCCAGCCAATTCCGCCACTGGTCGCCATAGAGCGTGCGCGGGCCGTATTCGGCATTCATCCCCCAGGTGTGCTCGCCGTAGAGGAAGCTCATTTCGTAGGCTTTCGCCAGCGGTTCGGTTAGGGAGTCCGGATGAAATCCCCAGGCTTTGAGATGAGTGTCCAGCGAGTCCAGAGCGGGTTCGATGGCCTGCGCGAAGCGGGCGGCGTTGGTGGCGTTCGGATTCGACATCAGGCCGTGGATCCAGGTGTCCGGCATGTCGCCGCGGACCACCGGGAGCTTCGGTTGTTCGGCAAGCACCGCCTTGGCGAAATCGTCGAGGGTTCCGAAGCGGACTTCCACGCCGGGCATTGATTTGGCGAGATTCTCCCGCCATTTCGCCACCTCCTCCGGCCCGGGTGGTCCCGCGTTGTCGCCCGCCATGATCATGGCGAGGTAGTTCGAGCTGGGCCATCCGGGTGGAGGTGTTAGGCCGCTGCCGTAGTCGATGGTGTAGGCGCAGAGCACGCGCGAGCCGTCGCCACCTTCCCACCAGAAAAGCGGCGGGACGCGCGGGTATTGGCTGGCGGGGTTGCAGCCGAGGTGGAGGAACCGGATGCCCGCGTGATGGAGCAGCGTGGGCATGATCCACGAATGCGACGGCACGTCGGTCATCTTCGCGGCGATCGGCAGCGGCCGACCGTAGGTGCGGGCGACCGAACTCGAGAACCCGAGGCTGCGGACGAGGTTCTCGGGCTCCAGCGCTTCGGTATGGGTGGTGCCTGCCAGCGCATGGACGGTTAGATAGCCGTCGCGGATGGCCTGTTCGATCCGGACTTTTCGGTCGGGATCCTGTTTCGGGCCCAACATTTGCGCGGCGAGCGGCCATCCCGGCACGGTCCATACGAACCGCTGCTCCGGCGGCAGCGCGCGCGTGCGATCGATCACGCCGAGCGCCTTGTCCATCATTTCCACCCGATACCGCTGGAAAACATTCTCCGCCTGGTCGGTGAATCCGAGGTCGAAGTGGCTTTTGATGACCACGAAAACGCGCTTCACCTTGGGAGGTTGCGGTTCGGCTTGGGCGATGGCCGGCATCGCCAAACCGGCAAGTGTCAGGGCGATTGCGGTAGAGATTCTCATTTGGTTTGTTAGTCGGGACGAACGAATGCTTTGAGGGTGGCGCAGGTGGTTCCCTCCGCTTCGCCATGCGGGCGGATCGTGTAGGGGCCGACGGCGGCGGGAATGATGAACGTTTCCGCGTAGTGGACGACGAACGGATCGAAGGCGCCGGTAGGGCTTTCGACCACCGCCTCGCGGCCCTCGACGAGGTTGAGCACGTTGAGATTGCCGCAGGTGTCGTGCGGAACGGTGCCGGTGAACCAATGGCGGCGGGTTTCGATGAATTCGAGTTCGTGGAGTCCGGTGCGTTCCTCGCGCCAGCCATCGCCTTCGGTCACCGGTTCCGTTCGGTTCACGAGGTTCTCGCGGGTCCAATCGGTGGTGCGGTCCCACTGGATGTTGGCCGTGCCGTGGCCGAGGTGGATCGGGCGGGGCTTGCCATCGAGGCCGAGGCGGTCCCAGTCCCACAGTTTGAAGGTGAAAATATAGGGAGTGGCGCTGATTTCGAGGACCATCGATTCCGCGCCGCTGCAGTGGACGGTGCCCGCCGGGATCAGGAAATGGTCGTGTTTCGCGGCAGGAAAGCGGTTCGCGTAGGCGTCCGCGGGGAACGGTCGGTCACCGCGCTGGGCGGCGGCGAGGTCTCCCAACATGGAATCCCGGTCCACACCATCCTTCAGTCCGAGATAGACGGATGCCGACGGACCGGCATCCAACACATAATAACTCTCATCCTGCGTGTAGGCCATGCCGAAGTGCTCGCGGATGTAAGACGTGAGCGGATGAACCTGAAACGATAGATTGCCGCCGCCCATGGTGTCGAGGAAATCGAAGCGGATGGGGAACTCCGCGCCGAAACGCCGGTGGACGGTGGCGCCCAGCAAGTCGTCCGGTCGGTCGAGCACCAGATTGATTGACGGAATCTCGATCATTTTCCCGCCGATCTCCAGCAGCAGGCTGTTTTCCTCCGGCACGCAGTCGAAGCACCATCCGTAGTTCGCGGCCGAGCGGTCGAGATCGCAGACTTCTTTCATCCACTGTCCGCCCCATGGCGCGGGATCGAAGAACGGCACCACCCGGAACGGACGGCTTGCTGTTAGGCTCAGGCCTTCGCGGACCGCGTCGCCGGTCACGAGCTTCGGCGCCTCGGCATGATGGGTGTCGAGCACGAAGTCGCAGGTCCTCAGCAAGGGCAGCTTGAAGCGGTCGGCCACCCGCCAGTCGATGAAAAACGCGCGCTTGTATTGGTGGTTCGCCGGATGAGTGGGGTCGGAAGCGCCGAGGTTGGCGGACTCGTTTCTCCGGAAACGAAGTTGGGCCTCCCAGCGGGCGAGATCCGCATAGACGATCAGGTCGGCGTCGGGAGCGACCAGCGCGGCACCGCAGCCGACAATCAGCTTCGCCCCCGACGCTTCCGTGATTTGCCGACGGAGGACGGCCAGACGGTCCGGCGCGAAAAACGCATCGAGAGGCAGATCGGATAGAAACCCGAACACCGGATCGTTTCCGCCGAGAAACGGAGCAATCAGAGAATCGATTTCAGACTCGGGAAGGAGAGCATCGGCGCTTCGGATGACCAAGCCCGGGCCAAGGCGCTCGGACAGGGCGGTGGAGACCATGGTTTCATCCACGCCTGGGTAACATTCGACGGCGATCACGGCATCCATTCCCGCCTCTGCGGTGAGGGCGCGAGCGATGGCGTCCCATCCGGTTTGGCATGCGTGGCCGGGAACCCGGACGTAGGGAGTTTTGTCGTAATTGGGAGCGGCGGATATCGGCATGGACGGGGTGCTTGGCGGGCTGGGGGAGATTCAGTCATTTGTCCGGTCATTTGGCAACCACGAATTTGGGCTGCGGGAGAATGTGAGGGAAAGGGATCCGGCTTGCGGTCTTGGGAAGGGAAGGGCGCATCCCGCTTGGTTGTTCGGGGCGATGGATTTCACACGGATTTCACAAGGATTTCGCTTGCCGGGGGCCATCCCGGCGGTATCTTCGTCTCAGTTTCCTGCGGGTGTGCGATTGCCACCGGCTGGAACTATCCAAAAAAACAAACAAACATAGAAAGAACATAACCCGTGAAAACAAACAGCAAAAACCGTCGGGCCAAGGGGTTCACCTTGGTTGAGCTTCTGGTGGTCGTTGCGATCATCGTTGCTCTGGCAGCGGTGGCCGGACCGAACATCCTCCGGATGAAGAAGAAGGGCGACCTTGCCGCAACCACCAAATCGGCCTCGAACCTCGGGACCGCCATGATGGAATTCCAAATGGAATACAGCAGTTTCCCCAGCGATGCCACTGCGGAAGCCGTGATCAATGAGAAGGGCGATTCGAAGTACAAGCTCAACCAACTGAAGGGCGCCAACGCCAACGACTATTTCCGGCAACTGCTTGCCAACGGATACAAGTCCGAAGAACCGTTCTTCGCGAAGGCTCCCTACACCCGCAAGACCGACAACCAACGCGACGGCGCCGAAGGTCTGGCCGCGGGCGAAGTGGGCTACGGTTACATCATGAATGGCGCGGATGCCATTCCCGCCGAAGATCCCAACCTTCCGATGGCGGTGACCCCGCTGTTCAACGCCAGCACCAAGGGTGAATTCGACACTTCCGTTTACGACGGCAAGGCGATCATGATCTGCGTCGATGGCAGCGTGAAGCAGCTTTCGATCCGCGACGACAAGAAGGCCAACCTCGGGAAGAAGTCGCTGCTTGAAACGGGCGACAAGACCTATTGGGGCAACGACATCAAACCGACGATCAAGCCGCCCAAGAAGTCCAAATAAGGCGGACATAGCCGCAATTTCCAACAGCCGGGGAATCCGCGAGGGTTCCCCGGTTTTTTTTTTGTCGCGATCCGTTGACCCCGAAATCCGAAGTTCAGGATAGTTCGGATCTTGGGTTCACTCGATCCCCTCGAATCGCCCGGCACCGCGGTTTTTGCGGACTTGGCCGGCGGTGAAGATGGTGCCGTTCATTGCCAGATAGACGCCGGGAGGCTTGCTCTGCACGGCACCGAGCGCGAGTCCGAGGTTGAAAATGGCGTCGGTGACCCGGAATCGGGCGGGCGCCAGCGCGCCGGTTAGGACGATGGTTTTTCCCTCCAGTCCGCCGAGCGCGGCGGCGGTGTCGGTCATGGTGTCGGTGCCGTGGGTGATGAGAACGCGCGATTCCGGAGCGTCGAGGCAGGCCTGGCGGATCGCGGCGCGGTCGGCGTCGGTGAGTTCCAGGCTGTCCTTGCGCAGCAACGGCAGCAACCGCCAGTCCAAGGTGACTCCGGACTCGCGGAAAACATGGGGCACGGTGGGCTCGCCGACCTCGTAATCCGAGTTGGCGTCGAAATAGACTTTGTCGATGGTGCCGCCGGTGGTTAGGATGAGGATGGACATCGGGAGAGGGCGATTTTCTCGGAGTTTCGCGGTTGGCGTGGCGCGCTTCACATGCTGCCGTCCGGATCGATCCGTGCTGTGGGATGTTTGTTGGGTGAGAGGCTGTCTTACTGGAAAAAGCGGCGTTGTTTTTCCGAGATGGGAAGCTCGAGACGTTCCATGACGGCGAGCATGTCCTCCCAAACCTTGCGTTTGGTGGCGACGTCGTGTTCGGAGCGGAGGAGATAGCTGGGGTGATAGGTGACCCGCACCGGGATGCCGCGGAAATCGTGCCACGAGCCGCGCAGGGCGGTGACGGATTGGGCGGAAGCGAGCAGTCCGGTGGCGGCGGTGCCGCCGAGGGCGACGATGCATGCGGGCTTGATCAGGTCGATTTCCGCTTCGATGAGCGGGAGGCAGGCGGTGATCTCGTCCGGGGTGGGCGGGCGGTTGTTGGTGGCCTGCCGCGCGGTGGCGGGCCGGAATTTGACGATGTTGGAAATATAGACCTGCTGGCGGGTGAATCCCATCGCCTTGAGGATGAGGTCGAGCTTCTGGCCCGCCGGACCGACGAAGGGTTCGCGTTTTCTCTCCTCGTCGTGGCCGGGAGCCTCGCCGACGAGCATGAGGCGGGATGTGGGATCTCCGGTGGCGAAGACCATCGTTTCGCGGAGGGTGCCTAACGACCGTGCGGGCGCCCAGTTTTCCGCGGCGTGGCGCACGGATGCGAGCTTCTCCTCCAGTGTGGAGCCGGTGATGGTTAGCGTGGTGATGCCGGCGGGGCGGGGCGGGGGAGCCGGAGCCGTGCGGACGGGAGCGGAAGGCGCTTCGAACGTCCGCTCGGGCGGCGCGGCCGGTTCCGGAGCGGGCGCTTGCGGGCGGCCACCGTTGCGGGTGAGTTCCTGCAAGGCGCGCAGGCCGGCGCGGGCTTCCGGATCGAGATGGACGTGGGTACTCCCGCGGCCCTGTTGGGCGCGGAGGTAGTCGAGCACGGCATCCACGGGACGGTTCACGGCGAAAAAATACGCTGCGGGACGCGGCTTGGCTATGCCAAATTCCGGTTGAAGAATACCTTGACGAACTTCATGCCTTTTTCCTCGTCGAAGCCCTGCTCGATATGTGCCTCGGCGGCCTTGGCGAAGGCCGGTTTGACGTGGATTTCCACGCCGGTGTCCAGTTTCATCACCGATCCCAGATGCTTGCGCGCCTTGTTGAGGTCCTTTTTCGAGATCTCGAACGACGGGTCGAAGCGCTGGCCCAGCTCCTCCTCCACCTTGGCGCGGTGTACGGCGAATTTGGCGGCTTTTTCCGGCGATCGCAGGACCTTTTCCTCGAACTCCTGGAGGTTGAACTTCTCCTGGCTCTCGAAATACGACAACGCCTCGCGGGCGGCCGCGGCGGTGTCCCATGGCGGGCTGTCGTCGGCATCGCCGGACCGCTGGCGCTCCTCTTCCTCCTGTTTCACGAAGGCCACCGCCATGTCGGCGTATTGGTTGGTTAGGAACGGGCTGTCGTTGATCGGAGTCACGCCCAGGAAATCCCGCACCCAGAACCGCGACTCGGTGCCGCCGCGGTCGAAGGTGAGAACGTGGTAGCCCTTGTTGGGAAACCGGTTGAGAATGAGCGCGCCTTTGTCGATTTTCTCCGGGTTGATGCCGTGCTCGGTGTGGAGGCGGAGGTCGCCGTCGTGGTCGGAAATGCTCAGAAACGGGACGATGCTCTCGGATTTGAGGATGCAGACCGCGTTGACGGACTCCTGTTCGGACTCGATGCCCTGGACGAGCGCGATGCACAGGTCGCCGGACTTGATGTTAGGGTGGTTGGATTTCGCGTAGAGCCGCTTGGCGATTTCGCAGCCCTTCGGGTGGAGTTGGCCTGGGTCCTCGAAGATCGCGGCGGTACAGGCATTGAGTTCGTGTTGGGCCAGCGCCGCGTGGTGGCTGAAGCGGTGGGGCGTGAGGTTGCTGAACGGCTTGAGCAACAGCGCGGCCAGCATCGGTTGGTCCGCTTCGGCCACCGGAAACGCCTGTTTCGAGGTCTGGAGCGGTTCGTCGCGCTGCGGATGGCCCACCTTCGCGAGCACGAGGTGGGTGACGAGGGCGTTGTTGAAACGGAAGCGGTTGGACATGGGGCGACGCACCATAGCGGACGGGCGCGCGAATGGCCACCGGAAAGGAAAAGAAACGCTACCGGGTCAGCGCGGCATCCAGGTTGAGCAGCGTGTTGGCGGTGAGGGTGAGCGCGGCCTCATCCGGGGTGGGGCCGAGCTTGGCGGCGAGGTCCGGTTGGGCGCGATAGTCGGTTAGGGCGGCGGAATGCAGCGCGGCCAGTTCCTCGATCACCGCGGGGGTGGCGGTCTGCTGGGTGGTGAGGAGATAGCCGAACGCCAGCCGGGCGGCGAGGTCGGGAGAGTGCGCGGCCATGCGTTTGGCGAGCGCCTGGGCGGCCTCGATGTGGGCGGGATCGTTGAGGGTGACCAGCGCCTGGAGCGGCGTATTGGTGGCGATCCGGCGGGCGGTGCAGAGATCGCGCGTCGGGGCGTCGAAGGTGAGGAATCCCGGGAATCCGCTGGTGCGCTTGTGATAGGTGTAGATCCCGCGGCGGAAACGGTCCTCGCCTTTCGATTCGTTCCACGCGGCGCCGCTATAGACCGAGTTCCAGACCCCGGCGGGTTGCGGTGGGAACACCGGCGGGCCGAATGCCTTTTGCGAGAGCAATCCGGCGGCGGCGAGCGCCTGATCGCGCACCATTTCCGCGCCGAGGCGGTTGCGCGGTCCACGGGCTAACAGCCGGTTTCGGGGATCGCGCGCGGCGAGGTCCGGCGCGGTGTTGGAGGCCTGCCGATAGGTGGACGAGAGCACGGTTTCGCGGAGAAACGACTTCACGGACCAGCGGTGCTGATTCTGGAGGCTGAGCGCCAGCCAATCCAAAAGCTCCGGATGGCTCGGCGGGGTGCCGGAGGTGCCGAAGTCCTCCATTGTTTCCACAATCCCGGTGCCGAACAGCTCGCCCCACAGGCGGTTGGCGAGCACCCGTGCCGTCAGTGGGTTTTCCGGGCCCACCATCCACTTGGCCATCGCCAGACGGTCGGGAACGGCGGACTTGTTGGACGGCGAAAACAACGCGGGCAGGCCGGGTTCCACCGCGGTTTCCTTGGCGGTGCGGTTGCCGCGGGCGAACACGCGGGTCTCGCGGCGTCCGCCGGTCGGGCGTTCTTCGATCACCGGTACCCTCGCGGCGGGAATGGCGCGGAGTTTTCCGCTTAGGTCGGCGTGCCGCTGCCACGCGGCGGTCCGCTCCGGTTGTTGAATCAGGCTGGTCCACGCCGGGTTTGCGGATAGATCGAGCGCGAACCGCCGCAGCGGGGTCGCCTGGTTGCCGGTGGTGGCGGCTCCCTGTTTGATCGTGAACCGCAGTTTCGCGCCTGGCACCGGAGCCACGGCCTGCGCGGGCACCAATACGAACCACCGCGGACCGTGCAGTTTCGGGAAATCCCCCATCCCTCCGCCGCCGCGGATCGCGGTGATCGGATCGTAGGGGCCCGCCAGGTGGTCCGCGAAGACCTCCTGCAGCGCAACCGGCGTGGCGGCACCGGCCGGGTCCAACATTTCGATCTGAACCGAAGACGCGAAGGATCCGCGCTCGGGCCATTTTTTCGGGTCTTCGCTGTCGGGCAGGATGCGCAGCCGCAGGGCGGTGAATGCGGCCGCCGGGGCGGAAAAGACATGGGTGGCACCCACCGGCAGCGTGCCCTCGGCGCGGATCTCGCCGTTGGATAGGGTGAGCTTGCCGTGGCTCGGCTTGAACTCGTCCGGAACGAGCGGTTTCCAATCGCCGGTCTCCAGCGCGAGCTTGCGGCCGGGCGAGTTGATTTCCTCCCGCAACGCGGCGGCGTCTTTTGTCAGATTGGCGGCCTCGTCGCGTTTCGCCGGGTCGTTGGCCACCGGAAATGTCGGAGAATCGTCGTCGAGATCGCAGTCCTCGGTGTTGTTGAAATAGGCGTAGAACCGATAGTATTCGTCGTGCGCGATGGGGTCGTAGGGATGGGCGTGGCACTGGACGCAGCCGAAAGTGGTGGCCTGCCATGCGGTCCAGGTGGTGTTCACCCTATCCACCACGGCGGCGACGCGGAATTCCTCGTCATCCGTGCCGCCTTCGGTATTGTTCTGGGTGTTGCGGTGGAACGCCGTGGCAAGCCGCTGGTCGGCCGTGGGCGAGGGGAGCAGATCGCCGGCGAGTTGTTCGATGGTGAAACGGTCGAAGGGCAGGTCGCTGTTGAACGCGCGGATCACCCAGTCGCGATACGGCCAGATGGTGCGGCCGGGGTCTTTCTCGAATCCGTAGGTGTCCGAATAGCGGGCGAGGTCCAGCCACATCGCCGCCCAGCGCTCGCCGAAATGCGGTGAGGCCAGCAGCCGTTCGACCGTCCGGGCGCGGGCGGCCTTCGGGTCGGCGGCGAAATCGGCGGCGAACTCGGCGAGTTCCTCCGGCGACGGCGGCAGACCGGTCAGATCGAAGGAAACCCGGCGAAGCCAGACCGACGGCGGTGCCTCGGGGGCGGGCTTGAGTCCCTCGCGGTCGAGCCTGGCCAAGATGTAATGATCCAACGGCGATGACGGCCATGCGGCGTTCGAAACCTGAGGCGGCGGCGTTTCCTTGGGGACGATGAACGCCCAGTGCTCCTGCCATTCCGCTCCCTGGCCGATCCATTTTTCCAACAACGCGATCTGCGAGGCATCGAGCGGGGGACCATGCTTCGCCGGGGGCATCACGTCGCCGGGATCGGTGGCCTTGATGCGACGGATCATTTCCGATTCCGACGGTTTGCCCGGCGTGATCGCGCGCTGGCCGGATTTTCCGGTGCCGAGCGCCTTTTCCCGATAGATGAACGAGATGCCGCCCGCTGCCTTCACTCCGCCGTGGCAGGCGGTGCAGTTTTTCGTGAGAATCGGGCGGACGTCGCGGTTGTAGCTAACCGGCTCCTCCGCAAGCGAGGGAAGGGCGGAAAACAAAGCAATGGACGTAAGACGAAAGATCATTCGTGAATCATACGCGCAGCAGACCGGATCTCTTGCGGAAGGATTGCGCCGAAAGGGGAGTGGGCTCGGGAGACTCGTCCGCACGGATGGGCGCGGGTAGCGCGTTCCGGCAGAGGTGGCGCGCTCTCGCCGAGAGCGCATGAGAATGAACCCGCGAATGACCGACCGCGAAGCGCCACCCATTCTCACCTCATTCGCATGCGGCCCCGGCGGTGCCGCGCTACCTTTGCGGCCCCGGCGGTGCCGCGCTACCTTTCATTCGCTCTCCCAAAGGTGGCGCCGCCTCGATGCTATTGGGAGGATTTGGCCGATTCAATGGGTGAGTTTCGTCTCCAGGGATTCGAGGGCGAGTCCTTTCGTTTCCGGCATCATGAACGCCACCCACAGCAGTTGGAGGACCATCATGCCGGTGAAGATCAGGAAAATGTAGCCCGCGGGCATGGCTTCCACCATCGGCCGGAATGCCAGTGTCAGACCCGCTGCGAAAACCCAGTGGGTGGCGCTGCCCAGCGATTGTCCCATGGCCCGGAAGCGGTTCGGAAAGATCTCCGCGATGAACACCCAGATCACCGCGCCCTGGCCGACCGCGTGGGCGGCGATGAACGCGAAAATGCACGCGGGCACAATCGCGAAATGTTCGGTGAAAAACGCCCACGAACACAAACCTAACGAAAGAATGTATCCGAACGATCCGACGAACAGCAGGGTCCGCCGCCCGAGACGGTCGATCAGCCACAAGCCGACAAACGTGAAAACCAGATTGGTCACACCGATGCCCACCGACTGCAACAGCGCTGCCTGTTCCCCGAGTCCGGTCATTTTGAAAATGCGCGGAGCGAAGTACAGGATCGCGTTGATCCCGGAGAGTTGGTTGAAGAACGCGATGAGAAACGCGAGCAGGATCGGCACACGCAGGTTGGAACTCCAGAAGCCGTGGACTTTCTCCTCGCGATTGGCGGAGGCTTCGATCGAATCGGCCAGAGCCCCGATTTCATCCGATGTCAGGTTGGGGTTGACCTTGCGGAGCACATCGATTCCGGCCTCGCGGTCGCGGAGTCTGCCGATCAGCCAGCGCGGGCTTTCCGGGAGGAAGAGGCAGCACGCCGTGTAGATCAGCGACGGCACCGCCATCACTCCGAGCATCCAGCGCCAGGCGTTTTCACCCATGTGCTTTCCAATCAGATAGTTTGATAGAAACGCCACCAGAATACCGAAAACGATGTTGAATTGGAACATCCCCGCCAGGCGGCCGCGCTGCGCCGGAGGGGCAATCTCCGAGATGAACAGCGGCGATGCGACGGTCGAGATGCCGATTCCCAACCCGCCGAGAAACCGGGCGATGATGAACGGCACCACGCTGCCCGCGAGGGCCGACCAAACCGATGAAATCAGATAGAGCGCGCCGATCCAGATCAGGGTTTTGCGGCGGCCCAGCCGGTCGGTGGGAAATCCTCCGACCAATGATCCCAGGACGGTGCCCCAGAGCGCGCCCGAAATGGCGAGGCCGTGAAGAAACGGACTGAGACCCCACAGCGACTCGATGCGTTCCTCCGCGCCGGAGATCACCACGGTGTCGAATCCGAAGAGAAACCCGGCCAGAGCCGAGGTGATGGACCAGAATACGAGTTTGTTCATGGATGGGTTGGTGAGTTGGGAATGCGGATGAATCGTTCGCGGAAAACCGGCGGAAGGAGAGGAACGGCACCGTCGCGCGAACACACGAACGCCGCGATTTCGCTCGCGGTGGCGGAAATTTCATCGAGCGGCCATCCCAACAGGAGCCCGAGTGTCACCGCGCAGGTGAATGAGTCTCCGGCTCCCACAGTGTCCCTAACCTCCGTGGGCACGCCGGGATGATCGCACCAGGCCGATCCGTCGGTTAGGAGACTGCCGTCCGCGCCGCGGGTATAGACCGCCGCGCGCAGGCCGTAGCGGGAAACCAGCGCGGCGAGTTGGTCGCGGACGTCTCCGGTTAGGCCGAGCAGGCCCGCCACCACGGGCAATTCGGAATCGCTCAGCTTGCACACGTTGGCGAGCGCCAGCGACGATTCGATGATTCCATGGTCAAAGTAATGCTGGCGCAGGTTCACATCGAAGACCCGCAACGCCGCGGGCGGAGTGGCGGCCACCAGTTTGCGGATCGCCTCGCGCGATGCCGCGGACCGCTGGCCAAGCGTGCCAAAGCACACCGCGTCGGCGTTGGCGGCCATCGCCAGCAGTTCAGGCGTGGCTTCCAGAAAATCCCAAGCCGCATCCTCCGTGATCGTGAAATGCGGCTGCCCATCGGCCCCGAGCGCGACTTCGGCGGTGCCGGTGGGGTGATCCGGATCCAACGAGACGCCGCGGAGATCGGGGCCGCCGTTTTGCAACTGCGCAAGCATCGCCCTGCCGGATGCGGCGTTGCCCACGCGGCTGATGATTGCGGCATCGGCGCCGAGCGACTTCGCGTGGCCGGCGAAATTGGCCGGAGCCCCGCCGATCCGCGGGCCGGAGGGCAGCACGTCCCACAGCAACTCACCAATTCCGAGGACGGTTGCCATGCTATGCGGAAATGGGGGATGTGGACACCCTTGGGTTTGATGGAAACGCCGCCGTCTGCGTGGCACACGGGTAGTCGGTCCGGGTTCTGTCGGATAAAATGGCCATTTCTGGTGCCGTTGAGAAACACCTTTCGCTCCTTCGGGTCAACGAAAAACCGAGGCCAAAGCGGCGATTCCGGGTACCGGACCTTCCGGATGGAGGACACCACCGAACTTGCGCCTTGAAACCAAGCCCCGTATCGCTGACCTTGTCCCCGCCGCCCCTCATTTTCAGCATCTCAGAGTCTGCGCATCTCAGCATTTCAGCATTTCAGAATTTCAGAATTTCAGCATTTACCCCATGAACCCCGCCTCACTCATCAAATACCGGCCGTTTCCCGCGGTCGATCTGCCGGACCGTACCTGGCCGGACCGCACGATCACCCAAGCTCCCGTTTGGTGTTCGGTGGATCTCCGTGATGGCAATCAGGCGCTCCCGCAGCCGATGTCGGTGGAGGAAAAGCTGGAGTTCTTCGATGTGCTGTGCCAGGTCGGCTTCAAGCAGATCGAGGTCGGGTTTCCCTCCGCGGCGGACACCGAGTTCAATTTCCTGCGCCGTTTGATCGATGAAAACCGCATCCCCGATGATGTCACCGTGCAGATTCTGGTACAAACCCGCGAGCACCTGATCCGCCGGTCGTTCGAGGCCATCGCGGGGGCCAAGCGGGCGATCGTCCATATCTACAACTCGACCTCGCCGTTGCAGCGCCGGGTGACCTTTGGCAACGCCTCGCGCGAGGAGATCCGCGACATCGCCATCGCCGGCGCGCAATTGGTTAGGGAACTGGTGCCGTCCGTCCCGCAGACCGAGGTGATCCTGCAGTATTCGCCGGAATCGTTTTCCGATACCGAGTTGGATTTCGCGCTCGAATGCTGCAACGCGGTGATCGACGTGTGGGAACCCACTCCCGAACGGAAAATGATCGTCAACCTGCCGGATACGGTGCAATGGACCACTCCCAACATCCACGCCGACATGATCGAGTGGATGGGCCGGCATTTGAAACGCCGCGACTCGCTGCTGATCTCGCTGCACACCCACAACGACCGCGGCACCGGGGTGGCGGCCACCGAACTCGGCCTCATGGCGGGAGCGGACCGCGTGGAGGGCACGCTCTTCGGCAACGGCGAGCGCACCGGCAATCTCGACATCGTCACCGTGGCGCTCAACATGAACAGCCACGGCATTCCAACAGGGTTGGATTTCTCCGACCTGCCGGCGATCCGGTCGGTCTATGAGCGCGTGACCCGCCTCAATGTGCCCGAACGCCAGCCCTATGCGGGCGAACTGGTGTTCACCGCGTTTTCCGGATCCCATCAGGATGCGATCAAAAAAGGTTTGGACCGCCGCGAAAAGGAAATGGCCGCCGATCCTTCCGTGCCGTGGGGCGTGCCTTATCTAACCATAGATCCGCAGGACATCGGCCGGTCCTACGAGGCGATTATCCGGATCAACTCGCAGTCCGGCAAGGGCGGCGTGGCCTATGTGCTCGACCGCGAGCACGGATTCGATCTGCCGAAAACCATGCACCCGCAGGTCGGAAAACGGATCTACGACCTGGCGGATAGCCTCGGCCGGGAACTCACCACCGACGAAATCCGCGACGCGTTCTTCCGCGAATTCGTCAATCTGACCAGCCCGCTCGATGTGGTGGATTACGAGCTGAGCCACCACACCACCGAGCGCGGTCGCGTGTTGTGCAAGGCGCTCATTCTCCTGCGCGGCGATCAGCTTTCCTGCGAGGGACTCGGCAATGGACCTATCAATTCGTTCGTCCAGGCGCTGGAGAACATCGGCATCAAGGATTTCAAGGTGACCGACTACCGCTCGCACGCGGTGCGCGGCGGTTCGGACGCCAGCGCCGCGGCCTACGTGCAGGTCCAGCATGCCGACGGCCGCCTGCTCTGGGGCGCCGGGGTGGATCCCTCCATCGAAATGGCCGGCCTCAAGGCGTTGGTCACCGCGTGGAACCTGCTGCGGTGATCGCCCTCTGGCTGGCCCGCCGCACCCCGTAGCCGCGCTGCCGCTCCCGTAGCCGAGCCGCGCTCGTGAGAGCGTGGCCTCCCCGTGGCTGGGCGAGCCTCGCCCCATCTCAAGGAGCGTGGGCGTCCCCGCCCACATCACCGCGGATCAACCTCTCCCCCCAACCGAAAAGATTCACCGCCAAGCCGCCAAGATCGCCAAGGGGATCGAAGATCGTGGATGGTGGATCGTAGCCGCGCTCGTGAGAGCGTGGCCTCCCCAGGCTCCCGCTCGCCGAAGAGATTCACCGCCAAGCCGCCAAGATCGCGAAGGAGGTTTCTTCTCTTGTCTCTTGTCTCTTGATTCTGGTCTCTCCTCCAGCCGCGCTCGTGAGAGCGTGGCCTCCCAGGCTCCCGCTTGTCGAAGAGATTCACCGACAAGCCGCCAAGATCGCGAAGGGGACGGAAGGGTCGGAGATGGAAGGCGCTGTGGTGCGGCCGCCGAGCATCACTCCCCGCAGGAAAAAATCAAGTCCCGACGCGTCGGGACCGAATTACCGGCACCGGTGACATGTGTTCCGGCCGGTGGAAATTCGATCCGGACGCGCCGGGACCGAATTCCGAGGGCATTGACATGACTCCCGACCGCTCATAATTCAGTCCCGGTCGGCTCGGACCGAATTATTTCCCGTCGGAAGACGCTTCCGGGCCGAAATAATTCGGTCCCGCCGCGTCCGGATCGAATACTTTCCGGTCGGACGACTCTTCCGAGGCATGATAATTCGATCCCATCGCGAGCGGCTCGAATTATTTCCCGTTTGGAAACGTGTAGATCGGCTCGGAAAAGACGAAAACCTGGCCGGAAAGCTCTTCCATCCGGCCAGATCATGCACGGATCTTCTTTTCCGCCATGGAACCCTGCGCCGGACAATTCCAAATCACTCCGGTATGCCGGGAACGGATCTCCGCCCCGATCAACTTCCCGCCGGATGCGCCGACGCCTACGCCGGAAAAGGTTCACCGCCAAGCCGCGGAGATCGCCAAGGGGATCGAAGATCGTGGATCGAAGATGGAAGGCGCACTCCCCGTAGCCGCGCTCGTGAGAGCGTGGCCTCCCCAGGCTCACCCCAACCGGAAAATTTCACCGCCAAGACGCGAAGATCGCGAAGGGGATGGAGAATAGAAGATGGTGGATGGGAAAGCCCCGTAGCCGCGCTCGTCGGAGCGTGGCTCCTCCGTGGCTGGGCGCGTCTCGCCCCAGTCCGTTGCCGGCGCGTCTCGCGCCGGCATTCCAAGCTCCCCCCAGCCGGAAAATTCCACCGCCAAGACGCCAACGAGACCGAAGACGAAAAAGCGCCCCGCTCCCCTAATAACCAATAACAAATAACCAATAACCCAATTCCCCCTTGACACCCGCTCCGGGTTTGCTAGGAAACCGTCATCCATGAGCAACCCACCGATGGTTTTCCGTCCGTCCGACCGGAATCGACCAAGGGCGGCAGCTTGCCCGCCGCTCCCCGTAGCCGCGCTCGTGAGAGCGTGGCCTCCCAGGCTCCCCCCAACCGAAAAACTTCACCGCCAAGACGCCAAGATCGCCAAGGGGATCGAAGATCGTGGATCGTGGATCGAAGATGGAAGGCGCAGTTCCCGTAGCCGCGCTCGTGAGAGCGTGGCTCCCCAGGCTCCCGCTTGCCGAAGATATTCACCACCAAGCCGCAAAGGACGCGAAGGAGGTTTCTTCTCTTGTCTCTTGATTCTTGATTCTGGTCTATCTTCCCGTATGAGCGTCGATGCCAGAGTATCGCGAAGGAGATCGAAGATGGTGGATTGTGGATGGTGGATAGAAGATCGCGGACGCCAACCCACGGAGCGCTGACTTCAGTCGGCGTCTAACGGAGCGCGGACTTCAGTCCGCCAGCCAGCCAGATCAACCTCCCCCCAGCCGAAAAAATCACCGCCAAGACGCCAAGTTCCCCAAGGAGATCGAAGATCGTGGATTGTGGATAGAAGATGAAAAAGCGCCCCGCTCCCCCTAATAACCAATAACAAATAACCAATAACCCAATCCCTACCCATCC
>JAFLEH010000060.1 GCA_017301995.1 Verrucomicrobiota bacterium
TGCCACACCCGCCCCCACGCCATGCCTGGCGCGCTTTCCCGTGCCCTCTTGCCGGACGGGATTATTGTTTCGCGCCGCCCCAAGGTTTTCAGGCGGTTTGACGTTTGCACCGCGCTTATTCCATGCCACTATCACCCCGCACTCCGATGACCGTCGAACAACTCCAACAACACATCACCGCCACCAGCGGCTGGATCCAAGCCGTCAAAGACGAAATGGCGCGCGTCCTGGTCGGCCAGGCCGACCTCGTTGACCGCCTGCTCATCGGGCTGCTCTGCAACGGCCACATCCTGCTGGAAGGCGTACCCGGCCTGGCCAAAACCCTCGCGGTCAAGGCGCTTTCCGGATCACTCCACGCCACTTTCGCCCGGTTCCAATTCACCCCGGACCTCCTGCCGGCCGACCTGGTGGGAACCATGATCTACCATCCGCAGGGCGCGCGTTTCGAACCGAAACTGGGCCCGATCTTCAACAATCTGATCCTCGCCGACGAAATCAACCGCGCTCCGGCCAAGGTCCAGTCCGCCCTGTTGGAGGCCATGCAGGAACGCCAGGTCACCCTCGGCGACCGCTCCTATCCTCTGCCCCAGCCGTTCCTGGTCCTGGCCACCCAGAATCCGATCGACCAGGAAGGCACCTATCAGCTTCCCGAGGCCCAGCTCGACCGTTTCCTGCTCAAGGTGACCGTGGGCTATCCGACAAAGGACGAGGAGCTGACGATTCTCGACCGGATGGCCACGTCGGCGCCGATCTATCAGACGCAAAACGTGGCGACGCCCGAGCAAGTGGCCGCCTCGCGGGATCTGGTCAACCAGATCTACATCGATCCGGCGATCCGGCAGTACATCGTTCAGATCATCCACAGCACCCGCTTCCCCGGCAAGGTGGACGCCCCGCTCAAGAATCTGGTTCGCGCCGGGGCCTCGCCGCGCGGCACGATCAACCTCGCCCTAACCGCCCGCGCCAGGGCGTTCATGCAGGGCCGCGCGTTCGTCACCCCGCAGGACGTCAAGGACATGGCCCACGACGTGCTCCGCCACCGCATCCTCCTCACCTACGAAGCCGAGGCCGAGGAAATGACCACCGACACCATCCTCACCCGCATCATGGCCAAAATCCCGGTGCCCTAGGTTTGAAATCCGAAATCTGAAATTTGAAATCTGAAATTTCGAATCCAAAACCCCGCCCGTCGCTCCAACACCTTCTTTCCGTTTCGAATTTCATGCTTCGAATTTAGTGCTTTAACCCATGCTAACCGACGCCCAGATTGAGGAAATGATGGCCCGCGTGCGCAAGCTGGAGCTGAAGGCCCGGCGGTTGGTGCGCGAGTCGTTTTCCGGAGAATACCGCGCGTCGTTCCGCGGCCAGGGCTTGGATTTCGACGACTTCCGGGAATACCAGCACGGCGATGAAGTGCGGTTCATCGACTGGAACGTCACCGCCCGGATGAGCCAGCCCTACGTGCGGAAATTCCATGAGGAGCGCGAACTCGCGGTGGTCCTCGCGGTGGATGTTTCCGGGTCGGCCGACTACGGATCGCAGCATCTCAGCAAGCGCGAACTGGCGGCGGAAGCGGCGGCCATCCTGGGGTTCAGCGCGCTGCAGAACGGCGACAAAGTGGGCCTGCTGGCGTTCGCGGAGACGCCGCTGCTGTTTGTGCCTCCGGCCAAGGGCACCCGGCATCTGCTCCGCCTGGTGCGCGAGATCCTAACCGTCAAACCGCCGCGCGGCGGCACTTCGGTCAAGGAAGCCTGCGATTTCCTGGTTAGAACCCTGCGGCGGCGCGCGCTGGTGGTGATGATCTCCGATTTCCACTCCGATCCGCTCGACCGTCCGCTGGGCAAACTGGCCCGCAAGCATGAAACCATCGCGCTGCGCGTTTCCGATCCGCTGGAAGCCTCGCTGCCCAAGGCCGGCCGCGTGATCATGGTGGACCCGGAGACCGGCTTCGAAACGCTGGTGAACACTTCCAACCCCAACCTGCGCATGGCCTATCAGAAACTAACCGGCAGGCAGCGCGAGGGCATCTGCGCCACGCTCAAGCGCCACGCCATCGACTCCGCCAAGCTCCTGACCACCGCCGACCCGCTGCCCGCCCTCCATTCGTTGCTGAAACGCCACGGCCGCAAGAAATAGCACCGCCCGATCCCGCAATGGCCCAGGAAACCACCACGTTCGAACTCAGGGAACCGGCACCGCCGGACCATCTGCTGCCGGACGGTTCGGAGGTCGTCCTGTGGCTCACTCTCGCCGCGGGGTTCGTTGTTTCAATGATCGCTGTGACATGGCTGCTTTGGCGGAAATTCCACCCGCCGAAGCCCGACCCAGCCTCGGTGCGCCGCCTGGCCTATCAGGACGCCGTTTCCGCACTCGATGGCACCACGGCCTCGAACCCGCGCGCCGCCGCGGTGCAGGTTTCCCTGATCCTCCGCCGCTATCTGGCCGCCGCGCTCGGCGACCCGGCGCTCTACGAAACCCACGAGGAGTTCATCTCACGCCACGATTCGCTCAAATCCCTCAGCGAACCGGCTCGCGAGGCTTGCCAGCGCGGGTTCGCCGCCCTGGCAGCCCTGAAATACGCGCCCGCGGAGACCGCCGGAAACCCAGCGGAAGTCGTGGCCGGCGCGCGCTCCCTGCTGGAAACCCTCAACCTCGGATTCCAAGGCTGATATGGGCGCGTTTTTCGAACATTTCCGCTTCGCGCAGCCCGGCTGGCTGTTGCTGATCGTGCCGATCCTGCTGCTCCTGCTGCTGCGCCGCGGCCGGGGTGCGGCCGCATCGGTCACATTCCCGAACCTCGGCGTGCTGGTCAGCCTCGGCTCGCGCGTCCGCCAAAGCGCCTGGAACCTCGGCCTGCCGTTGGCCTTCGTCGCCCTATTCACCGCCATCGTCACCCTCGCCCGGCCGGTCTGGCGCAACGAATACAAAAACCGCAGCGCCAGCGGCATCGACATCGTCCTCGCCTTCGATACCTCGCTCTCGATGATCATCGACGACTTCGTCCTCAACGAGCGCGCGATTTCCCGGATCGCCGCCGCCAAACGGGTGGTGGACGATTTCATCTCCCGCCGCCCGGATGACCGCATCGGGTTGATCGCCTTCGCCGGACGCCCGGTTTCGGTCTGCCCGCTCACCCTCGACCACGAATGGCTTCGCAAGTCCCTCGACGGCCTGCGCCTCAACGATGAAAGCGACCGGGGAACCGTGGAGGAATCCGGCACGGCCATCGGCTCGGCGCT
This sequence comes from Verrucomicrobiota bacterium, assembly GCA_017301995.1. Classification (GTDB taxonomy): domain Bacteria; phylum Verrucomicrobiota; class Verrucomicrobiia; order Verrucomicrobiales; family Akkermansiaceae; genus Luteolibacter. Next base: position 3,240 of record JAFLEH010000060.1, read on the forward strand.
CGCCGCCTCCGCAATGCGGCTCGACGTCCGCCAATCGAAAAGCAAGGTGATCGTGCTCATCACCGACGGTGCGAGCAATTCGGGAAAAATCTCCCCGCTCGAGGCGGCCGCCCAAGCGAAAGAACTCGGCATCAAGATCTACACCGTGGCGATCGGCACCAAGGAGGGCCGCGTGCCCGGCAGCATCCAGGCGTTTCCGCGGCAGGAGTTCGACCTCCCCACGCTGATCAAGATCGCCAAGGACACCGGCGGCGAGCATTTCTGGGCGCAGGGGCTTTCCGATCTAGAGGATACCTTCCGAACGATCAACTCTCTGGAAAAAACCGAGGTGAAAACCGTACCGGTGACCGAAGACATCGAACTCTTTCCATGGTTTTTGGCCATAGCCGTGCTAGCGTCCCTGACCGCGACGGTCATTCTCGCCCTCAATCCCCCGCCCGCGCCCTGACCCGATGTATTTCGCCGAACCCGCCTGGCTCCTGCTGCTGGTCCTGCTGCCAATCCTGGTGGCGGGAGCGGTGCTCGTCGCGCGGTTGCGCCGCCGCCAGTGGCACGCCTTCGCCGCCGACCGCCTGCGCCCGGTCCTGATGCGCGTCACCAGCCCGCTCGCCCGTTGGTTTTCGTTCGCGTTTCTCATCGCCGCCACCTTCGGACTCATCGGCGCCATGGCCAGGCCGCAGGGCAATGCCGGCATTGAGGTGGAAAAAACCAAGGGCCGCAATGTCCTCATCGCACTCGACCTTTCCCGCTCGATGCGCGTCGCCGATGTCAGCCCGGACCGCCTCGCCCAAGCGAAAATCGTCATCTACGAGCTGCTCGAAGCCCTGCCCAACGAGCGTTTCGGCCTCATCGGATTCGCCGGCAGCTCCCACCTCCTTGCCCCGCTCACCATTGACCACTCCGCCATCCGCGAAACCGTCGAGCAAGTGGACGAAAACTGGGTGGAAATGGGCGGATCGAACTTCACCGGTGCGCTCAAACTCGCCATCACCACCCTCAAGGAAACCGGCCAGAAGAACAACGCGCTCGTCATCCTCAGCGACGGCGACAAGCATGACGACAGCCTCGCCACCATCATCGACGAGGCGAAATCCTCCGGCGTTTACATCTTCAGCATCGGCGTGGGCACCGACGACGGCGGCTTCGTCCCCAGCAAGGATTTCCCAAACGGTCGTTTGATCGGACCCGACGGCAAGACGGTCCTGAGCCGCTTCCAACCCGGTCCGCTCCGCAGGCTGGCCGCCGATACGGGCGGGCGATTTGCCACCGCCTCCGGAAACACCGATATTCCCGCCATGGTGAAACTCGCGGCAAAGGACCTCGACGAGTTCGAGCTGAAAGGCCGCGAACGGCACCATGTGATCGAATTTTACCAATGGCTAGTGCTCCCGGCCGTTCTTTTCCTGATGATCTCGATCACCATCGGCACCCGCTGGCGCGGAATCAACGCCGCCACCGCCTTGGCCCTGGCGTTTCTCGCCCCGGCGGATCGGAGCAATGCCAACGAGGAAACCGACGCCGCCGACCTGCTGTCCAAGGGCCAGCATCCGCAAGCCGCCGCCGCATTTGCCAAGCTCGCGGAAAACGCCCGCCTTCCGGAAAACGTGGCACGTTTCAGCCTGGGAGAAGCCACCGCCGCCTACCGCGCCAAAGATTTCACCGCCGCCCGCGCCGCTTTCAGCCGCGCCATGCTCTCCAACAGCAGCGAGGTTGCCTCCCAAGCCCACTTCGGTCTCGGCAACACCCTGTTCCAAACCGGCTGGAAAACCCTCGCCAATTCACCCTACCCGGCCGACTCAAAATCGCTTCCCGACATTGCCGACTTCGACGCCATCGTCAAAAAACGCCTCGCCGATATCCTCAAATCCCAGCCGAAGGAGGACGAACCCACACCGGGAATAAAATCGCTTGAAACAGTTGTTTTGAATTGGTCGGATGCCGTCAGCCATTACAATTCCGCGCTTGTGACCGATCCGGACAACCCGGATCTTGTGAATAACCGTGACATGACAATCACCTATTTCAAGCGACTGCTTGAACTCCTCAAGCAGGAACAACAGGACACGGCGGATTCGATTCCCGAGCCCCCGCCTCCCCCCTCGCCCGGCAATCCCGGCGATGAACAAGGCGACAACCCCGGCCAACAACCGGACGATTCCAAACAACCGAAGGACCAAGGCGGCGACCCGAAGGAGAACGACAAACAAGGCGACCAAGGCAAAAAATCCGACAAAGAGCCCCCCAAGGATCCCGGCAAGCAAGGCGACGAGCAGGAAAACAAAGGCAAACAGGGCGACAAGAAAGAACCCGACAAGAGCGAAAAGCCCAAGGAATCCGACGCCGGAGAAACTCCCGAGGAAACCGCGCGCCGCATCCTTGGCGAAAACGCCGACCTTCAGAAAGGCCCGCCCCGCGCCGGAAAACATATCCAACGCAATCCCCAGAAAGACTGGTAACGCCCGCAATGAGCACCCCCATCCATCGCCTCATCCCGACCCTGGCACGCCCGGCTATCCTCGCCCTGGCCATCCTGGTTTCTCTGATTCTCCCCACCCGCGGCCAACAGGTTTCCGCCCAGCTCACCAGCCGCCACCTCGCCCGCGGGGAGCAATCGTTTCTCGAACTCGTCTTCACCACGCTGCCGAACGCGCGCGACATCCGCCCCCGGATTCCGGCGGTCGCCAACGTGGATATCCAGCCGTTTTCCGATGGCCTCGTCTCCCGCGTCGCAATGGGCCGCAGGCGGGAACATGTGATCCAATACGTGATCCAATCCTACACGGTCGGCCGCCATACCATTCCGCCGATCGAGATTCCGAGCGCCGCCGGTCCCCCGATCCGCACCGAGCCGCTCGAATTCGAGGTTTTCGACCCCGCCGACCTCCAATGGCAGGAAATCACCCTCGCCCAGCAGCGCGCCCGCTATGCCATCGGTTTCCACACGATGAACAAGCATCCCTACATGGGCGAAGCCGTGCCCGTGGAAATCAAACTCTACCTCTCCCAGGAAACCGCCATCCGCATCGACGATTGGGGAATTCCGGAATTCGAACGCGACGGCGTGGCCTGCTGGCGCATGGAACCCAGCGCGATGAAAGGCCAGTTCAATCTGGGTACCCGGATCTATACCTCCGTCGCCTATCCGAGCACCCTCACCGCCACCCGCGATGGCCGCGTCGGCATCGGCCCCGCCAAGGTCCGGCTCACGTCCGCCACAACCGTGCTCGACCCCGTGGCGGGATTCAACACGTTGGCCGACCAGAAATTCCTCGACGTGCCGAAACTCGACCTCGAAACCACCCCGCTGCCACCCGGCGCGCCGGACGGTTTTGAAAACGCGATCGGTTCGTTCACGCTCCGTGCCAGCTCAGGCCAAACCGAGGTCAAGGAAGGCGATCCGATCGCGGTGGATCTGGTGGTCACGGGCAGCGGCAACCTCGACACCCTCCGCCCGCCGCGGCTTCAGGAGCCGAAGGACTGGAAAACCTACGAGGCCACCTCCACCCAGCGCGGTGACGAACGCCGCCAACTGTCCGGTTCGGTCGTTTTCCAACAGTTGATCAAACCGCTGGGACGCCAATCGGTCATTCCGCCATTCCGGCTCTCGTTTTTCGACCCCGCGACCAAGGCCTATCGCACCCTGACCACTCCGGCGATCCCGCTGAAAGTGCTGCCGGCCGCGACGGCGGGCGCGGCGCTTCCCCCGCCCCCACCGCAGGCGGCGCGCGTCCCCGTGGAGAAAATGACCGACATCCTGGCCACCCTGCAAACCTCGCGGCTGCTCATCAATCCGGTTCCCGCCGTTCCGCCGTGGGCGGGCCACGCGGCGGCCGGACTCGTCGCGGCGTTGCTCCTTCTCCGCGCTGCGTGGCTGCGCCTGAGGCCGCGCCTCGCCCGCGACCCGCGCAAGGTGATCGAAGCCCGCGACCTCGCCCAAATCGCCGGAACCCCGGCTTCCGACGACGTGCTCTTCCTCAAACGGGCCGGCGCGCTGATCGAGCGCCGCCTCGCGACCCGCCTCGCCGAGCGCCCGGAACTCCGGGACATCCTGACCGAACGCGACCTCCATTGTTTCCGGTCCGACTCGCCGCCGATCTCGCTCGGAAAACGCCGGTCGGAAATCCTCAAAACCCTCAAGGCCGCGCTCAAAGTGATGCTGCTGGGCGGCATCCTCGCCCTCGCTCCCGGAAACGCCCGCGCCGGAGACGATGCCCCGCCCGAGCCGTTGGCCGAGCGCGCCCAGGCTGCCTACGACAAGGCGGAATTCGAGGAAGCGGTCCGGCTTTGGCTCTCGGCCGGTCCCTATCAGGATCTCGCGCCGGACACCCTCTACAACATCGGCAACGCCTGCTACCGGCTCGGCTCGCCGGGCTACGCGGCGCTCTACTACCGCCGCGCCCTCGTCCGCGACCCCGGCCACGCGGAAGCCCGCCAAAACCTCCGTTTCATCGAGCGCAAATGCGGCGCCATCACCATCCAGCGCCCGGACTACCAATACACCCTCGCCCGCCTGCCGCTCTCCGCGTGGCAATGGGCGGTCTGGACCGGCGGCTGGCTCGCCGCCCTCGGCTTGCTGGTGTTTCCCGCCACCCGCTCCGGCTCCCGGATCCGCATCCCGGCCATCGCCGCCATCGTCGTCAGCCCCATCATCGCCTCGGCCGGACTGCTGGGCTGGCACTATTACCCGAACGACGCCACCTTCGCGCCCGTTTCCCAGCAGGCCGTCGTCATCGCCGACAAACTGACGGTCCACACCGACGCCTCGCGCACCTCGCCCGATGTGATCGAGGCGCCCGCCGGCTCGCTCTGCCAGATCCTTCGCTCGTCCGGATCGTGGATGTACGTCGCCTTCGCCACCCAAACCCGCGGCTGGGTCCCCGCCGAGTCCATCGAACCCATCGCCCCGGCCACCCCGCCCCCGCCGCCCCGGGTCCGCAAACCCGCCGCCACCGAACGCAGCGCCTAACCCTATCGAGGCTGCGCCTCAGACCCAAGACTGCAAGACCCAAGACGCAAGACTAAGAACACCCCGTGAGCCATAGCGAACTCTGCCGTATCGGCGAAGCCGCATTCCGCATGGACGCCAGTCAAAACCTGACCTAACATAATTAAATTCACGATCTCACGAATCTAAAAACAGAAATGGAACCGCGGATGGATGCGCACGGACGAGTATATGAGCAGCGCGGAGCGCCATCCGTGCATATCCGTGAAATCCGTGGTCAAAAGAACCACAGCCCCATCAAATGAACCCTTTCGCCTCGTTCGACCCGTCATCGATCCTCGCCACGCTCATTTTCAGCACCATCGGCTTCGGCGCTCTCGCCTACGGCCGCAAGCTCGAACTCTGGCAGCCGGTGGCCATCGGCATCGCCATGATGGGCTACTCGTATTTCATGCCCAACGCGCTCCTCAACTGGCTCGTCGGCGTCGGCCTCTGCGTGCTGCTCTGGTTCTATCATTACGAGTGAACCCTCACCCGAACCGCTGGATCAGCCAGGCGATCACCAGCACCTGCGGAGTGGTTAGAAGCGGCAGCGCCATCGCCGCCCGCCACGAACGGGTGGTCTCGCGCAGGCTCAGCACCTCGGTGTAGTCGGTGGCCGCCCCGGCCATCAGGAAAACAAACGCGTTTCCCGGCGCGTGCGCGCGGGTCAGCAGGTCCGCCGCCACCGGCGACGATCCCTCGGAACAAACTTCCAGCAACGTGGTGAAAACCAGCGTGAGCGCCATGCCCGCCAGCGTGGGACCGAACGCGTGCCGGAAAAACTCCTCCGGCACCAGCGCGCGGATCAGGCCGGTTAGGACGAACCCGAACAGAATCCACCGCAGGATCATCCGCGAACCCGAAACACCCTCACCTAACAAAGCACGCCAGTTTCCGCCGCCCGGTTTCAGCGACCGCAGCGTTTCCAACAACGCCGGTCCCACCCGGTAGCCCACCGGAAGCTCCACCGCATTCGGATTCACAGGCAACCGTCCGGCCTTCACCAACCGTTCGGCACACCACCCCGTCACCAGCGCGATCAACACCGACAGCGCGATGAATCCCAACGTCCAGCCCCAACCGATCAAGCTCCCGAGAATCAAGGTCAGCGAAAGCGAGTTCCACGGGCTGGCGATCAGAAACGCCAGCGTCTGCCCCAGCGAAGCCCCGCGCCGATATAGCCCCATGCCCACCATCAGGATTCCGTGGTTGCACAAGTCCAGCGCCACCCCGGCGCCGACCGCCCGCACCAACCCGGACCACGATCCGCCACGCCCTAACAACGCGGCCACCGCCTCACGCGGCACCCGGCCCATCACCGCCACACTGGCGATCCCGAACGCGATCCCCCACCAGGTCTGTACCAGCAGATGGTGACAACTTTCCCCGAACACCCGCAGCGGAACCGTCTCGGGGGTTAGATAGTGGAGCAACAACCCGAACCCGAACAGCCCGGCGGAAATCCGCAGCAGCCAATCGGCCCGTTGCCCCCCGCCACAGCACGATCCGCCTTCCGGCTTCCTGCCGCCGCAACATCCCCCCGCCCCACCCGAT
>JAFLEH010000061.1 GCA_017301995.1 Verrucomicrobiota bacterium
CGTTCATGCCGGAGCATGGAACGGTTAGCGTGAGCTTCGGGCCGTCCGGGGTGTCTTCGAAGACGAAGTGCGCGTGGGAGCGTTTGTCCCCGGCCGCGGCGGCCTTGAGGGCTACCGCGGGGATGAGAAAACGTCCCGGCGCGAAGGGTTCGATGACGGCGGGGAGCCGGGTCTCAAGCCAGTGGTCGAGGTCGGTGACGGCCAGGGTGAGCCCGGCGGCATCGACGGTGGCGAGCACATGGCTGAGGACGGGAAGGGTGAGCCGCGCGAAGCGGATCCGGGTGAGCAGCTTGCGGGCCGCGGCCAGATCGGAAACGGAGATGGTTAGGTTCATGGGGGAGTGAGGTTATTGGTTATTTGTTAATTGTTATTGGGGAGAGACCCAAGACGGCAAGACCCAAGACGCAAGATGAAGAAGTCGCGTCGCACCTGCCGGGCCAGTTGCCGGTGGGCATGGAGCGGGGTGTGACCGGTGGGGAGCAAGAGGGGAGCTTTCGCCCATGGTCTTGCTCTCTTGTCTTGATTCTTGTCTCTTGCAGCGAAGCGGTCTGGATTCTCCCGGACGCGTTAGCGTGCGGGCTTGATGTAGGCGTTGACGCCGACGATGACGGGCAGGCCGTTGACGGTGGCGGCGGTGGGTTGGTTGCCGTTGCTGCTGGCGACCGTGAGCGTCTTGCCGGTGGCGGAGGGACGCGGGGCATGCAGCGGGATTTCGATGATGAGGGTGTTGTCCTTGATGGTGGCTTTCATGGGATGGAGTTATTGGTTAATTGTTATTGGTTATTTGTTATTTGGGAGGGGCAAGAGGTGGGCTTTCGCGCGTGCCCTTGCTCTCCTGTCTTGATTCTTGTCTCTTGCAGCGAAGCGGTCTGGTATCTTGGGCATCAGTCCGTTTGGTCCTCCCAATGGAGGATGTTGATGTCGCCTTCGGCGACGCCGAGGCAGTGGATGTCGTCGAGGGTGAACGGGGCGTTTCCGGGAGAGAAGCCGCCATTCCAGTCGGATAGACACTGTTCGCGACCGGCGAGGATGGCCGATTCGAGATCCGCGGCCTCGACCGGGGCGATGTGGGTCGTTCCGATCTGATCGCCCTGCTGGCAGAAGACGGTGAAGGTGGGGAGAGGTGGCATGGGGTGGTGGAGTTATTGGTTGTTTGTTATTTGGGAGAGGGCAAGAGGCGGGCTTTCGCGCGTGCCTTTGCTCTCTTGTCCGGTGTCTTGTCTCTTGCAGCGAAGCGGTCTGGTATCTTTGAAAAAAAATGGGCCGCCACGGGATGAGTATGGAAACTCCGTGGCGGCCCTGTGTTTCCCCGGCGGCGCTTGGGCGTGTCGTGCCGCCGGGCTTGCCTCGTCGGTCCTGTGCGGGAGCGGGGATAGGGTTATCGGTTGTTTGTTATCGGTGATCAGGGGGCTTGCGCGCTGATGACCGATGGCTATTGACCTTCGGGCTTGTATTTCAGTTGGTCGGTGACGCATTCGCCCGCCGGTATGTCGGCGCGCGGGCCGAGATAGACCGGCTGATAAATGCTTCCGCTCTGTTTGTGGGCGTAGAGATATCTCACCTCCACCACAGTCCCCAATTGGGGAATGGCGTGGTTCGGCGGGACGGTGACATTGCCGGCGGGGAGCAGCTTTTGGCCATCGTATAACCCGAGCGCGACGCTGCGTTTGGCGTTGATGCCGGTGACGACGAACGAGGCGGTCTCGACGAACTTGTGCTTCAACTGCGGACCTCCGCTGTTGGGCCGGCCCGGCGCGAACGGCGCGTCCATGCGCTTGAGGACCACGCCCTCGCATCCGGTGTCGCGGCAGTTGCCGAACATCCGGCGTTTGTCGGCCGGATCGACGGTGGTGGCCACGACATTGATGCCGGGCAGGCTGTCGCCGCAGAGGGCGAGCAGGCCGTGGTAGCGATCCAGATAGCCGGTGGGCCGCAGGTCGGTGCCGCCGAGTTCCAGCAGGTCGAAGGCGTGGAGCGTGTCGCCCACGGCCTCGCCGTCGATGAGCAGGTCGTGGCCGATGGCGGCCACCGCGTCGCGGATCGGTCCGGGGATGGAGGTTTCCAGTCCCCGGCGGTTGATGCCGGTGATCCGGAGGCCCTGTTTGCGGACCAGCAGGCGGCGGCCGTCGTGCTTCTGTTGGAGGCAATGGCGGTCGTCGTCGAGCAGGCGCTCCAGTTCGGTTCCGTCAACGGGATTGAGGAGCTGGCAGCGGATGCCGGTGTCGTTGCCCTCGTTGCCTGTCTGCTGATAGACGGGCGCGTTGGTATTGGCGATGGGCCGGTAGCCCTTGGCGACCTTGGAGGCTACGAGTTTGTCGAAGACCTTGGTGGCCTCGGCCATGGAGACGGGAGCGGTGGTCTTGATTCCGGTGGTTAGCGTGGAGCCGCGCCGGCCGTAGGCGAAGGTGACGATGAAGCCGTCGCCGCGCGGTTCGATGGCGGCATGGTATTCCTTGTCGGAGTTGCCCTCGCGGAAATAGAGCGAGGCGGAATTGAGGGTGGTGGTTGGGATGGGGGTTGGCATGGTTTGGGGTGTTGGGGTTGGTTTGGTTGGGGGGAGACGAAAGACGGCAAGACCCAAGACACAAGAGGACAAGGCGGGCGCGCGTTGGCGCGGGCCTTGTTCTCCGGTCCGGAGTCAGGCGGTTTGCGCCATGGAAATGGTAGTTTGTCTAACTTTGAGCTTGCCGCGCGCGCCAGACAGTGATAGAAGGCGGGGTATGGAACAGACCCCACCGGAACTAGCGGAGCGTTTCTTCGGAGCATGGATTGCCGCAACAAGCGGGATGAAGCCGGAGTTGGTAGACAATTGGAGGAACGCCGCCGCATTCACATCCCTCGTCAAATCAAATGATGATTGCGTTCTCCGGCGGGTGGCGAACTCTCTCGGACTCCAATGTTACCCGCACGACTATTACTCGACGGATGCGATATTGTTTCGGGATCGGGACCGAGTCGAAGGAGCGCCAGTTAATTCAACATGGCTGTCAGGAGCGGAAGTTTGCTTTGAGCACGAGAATTTCGTGCGTTCCGGGCTCTACAAGGAAGTCTCCCACCTGCTGCTTATGAATGCTGGTTTGAAAGTGCTTGTCACCTACCCGATTGGCGGGGTTGATGACCCGGAGATCGAGAATGTCCGCTCCGTCATCCAAGGGTCCCGCCATCAGGCGGAGGTAGCAAAAGACCGCAGCTTTCTGCTGATCCTTGGATACGAAACCGGATTTGCATGGGAAGGGTTTGTTTACGGGAAAGACGGCGGTTGGGAGCGGATCCCACGAGGTGCTGCCGGATCCAATGCGTAAACTCGCCGCGTGCTGGCGTTAGAGTATCAGGATCGCCGGCTCCTTGGTGTGGGAACCGGCGATCCGTCGGAGTCATTGGCATTCGCCGGTGACCCGCCGTCCGTGGCGTCGGGCGGGTGTGCCTTTCGATCCGGCCTCGCGGGCGCGGCCCTTGGCCCAGTGGCGCAGGGCGGCGATGCGGCCGTCCATCAGTTGGGCGATGGGCACGGTGTTGGACATGGCTTCGAGGATGTCCTTGGGCTTCGGCTCGCGGCCTTCGGCGTAGGCCTCGTGCAGGGCGTCGATGAACACCGCCTCGATTTCCGCGCCGGTGTATTGCTCGCAGGCGCGGGCCAGCAGCACGGTGTCGTAGTCGGTGGGCCGGCGGCCGTGGCGGGCGATCACGATGTCCCAGATCTGCGCGCGCTCCAGGGCGTCGGGCAGATCGACGAAGAACATCTCGTCGAAACGGCCCTTGCGCAGGAACTCGGGCGGGAGTTTCGAAACGTCGTTGGCGGTGGCCACGACGAACACCGGCTGGTCCTTTTCCTGCATCCAGGAGAGGAACGAGCCGAACACGCGGGCGGAGGTGCCGCCGTCGGTGCTGCCGCTCGACTGGCTGCCGGAGAAGCCCTTTTCGATTTCGTCGATCCACAGCACGCAGGGCGCGATGGCGGACGCGGTCTGGATGACCGCACGCAGGTTCGCCTCGCTCTGGCCGATGACGCCGCCGAACACGCGGCCCATGTCGAGGCGCAGCAGCGGCAGGCCGAAGGCTCCGGCGGTGGCCTTGGCGGTCAGGGACTTGCCGGTGCCGGGGATGCCGACGATGAGCAGGCCCTTGGGCGCGGGCAGCCCGTAGGCCTTGGCCGATGCCCCGAACGCGCCGGAGCGCCGCACGAGCCATTCCTTGAGCAACCCGAGTCCGCCGATATCGTCGAGGGAGGTGGTGGCCGGGACGACTTCCACCAGGCCGTTGCGCTTGAGGGTGCGGGCTTTTTCTCGGGAGACGATGCGGTGGTCGATGCCGCCGGATTCCACGACGGAAAGCGCGAAGGCGTTTTCGGCCTCGGTGGTGGTTAGACCGAGCGCGGCCTGGATGGCGGCTTCGCGGATGGCGGCGTTGAGGGTCTTCAGCTTGGCCGATTTCATGATGCCTTCGAGCACGGTGCCGAGGCGGGCGGCGTCGGGCAGGCTGAAATCGACATGGGTGATATCGTGCTCCAGTTCGGGCGGCAGCTTGAGGCGGCAGCCCAGCAGAACGAGCGCGTGGCCGTTGGCCTTGGCGACGCGCAGGGTGTCGCGCAGGCGGCGGACCAGCGGCGGGTCGCTCCGGTCGAGGTAGAGCTGGAGGTCGCGCATGAGCACGACGTGGCGCGGGGATTCGGCGGCGAAGAGTCCGTCGAGGAGCTGGAGGGCGTCGAGCGGATCGTAGCACTGGGTGGCGCGGTTGTCGGCCACATCGACGAGGCCCTCGGTGGAGGACCAGGCGTGGAGACGGCGTTCGAGAGCGGAACACACGGCGGCGATTTCCGCTTCGGCGCGGGCTTCCTCGGGAGTGACAAGCGCCAGTCCGGGATGGCCGGCGCGCAGATAGGTGGTTAGGGTCATGGGGTGGTGGAGTTATATGTTATTTGTTATTGGTTATTGGGGGGGGGGAGACAGGCGCAGGAGCGCGACGCTCTTTTCTTGCTCTCCTGTCTTGACTCTTGTCTCTTGCAGCGCAGCGGTCTTGCGTCTTGAAGTCTTGTGTCTCCCGGCCTAACGACCGGGATCGAGGTTGCGCTTTTCCCATTCCAGGCATTCGTCGCGGGAGGGATGGGAAAAGAGGAGTTTGCCGGTGGTGGCGCAGCGGACTTTCCATTCCTGCGAACGGTCGCAGAAAAGGATCACGCTGGCCCGGCGGACATGCAGCCGGCCGAGCGAGCGCAGATCAATGGCGTCGGTGTAGAGACAGTCGATGCGCCCGCCCGGCTGGATGCGGAGGGTGGATGGAGTCATGGGTCAATGGTCAGTGGTCATTGGTGGAGATCAGGCACGGAGCGTTCCGGTTTGGAATTTGGTGCTTCGTGCTTTTCACTCGCCTCCGATTTCCAACCGTTGCTGGTTTTCCTCCCGCAGGGACTGCCGGCGGTATTCGGGCTTGCGGACGCGGGTGGTGGCTTTGCCGAGGGCGTCCTCGATGGCCTTGGTCGCGGCTTCGCAACCGTTGCCCTGGAACCCTTCGGCCTCGACGGTGATCGCGCCGACCGGGGATACTCTGACAAGAATGCGCCGGCTCACAGGACACCTCCTTCCAGGGTCAGAAGGATGGAGTCGTCGGCTTCCACGCGGCGGGTCACGCGCAGTCCGCGTCTGGCGGCCTCGCGCGTCGTCTTGTGGACGCCGTAGATCTGGAGCAGGCGGCCGTAGTGCGGGCCGACCTCTTTCGCGACGTGGCCGTCCCACCAGTCGGTGGTCAGGCCGTAGGTGCCGTCGTTTTCCTTCGAGGGCTCGACGGCGATGTCATAGGGGCCTTTGAGTTTGATGACATGCGGGGCCTTGCGGGTGAGCCCGGCGTATCCGCGACAGACGGTGTCCGGCACGAGGCTGACGCCGAGTTCGGCGCAGGCGTCGGCCAGGGCGTCCAGATCGCGGACCTGGGTGTGGATGGTGGTGAAGTGGGACATGGGTGGGTGGTAAGTTATTTGTTATTCGTTATTGGTTATCGGGGGATGGAAGTTGGCGGATGCGCGAAGGGCGGCCCCTTTGTTGGAGGGCCGCCCTTCGCGCGGGTTGCCGGAACGTGTCCGGCCGGGGGGATTGTGTTGGAGCGGGTGAAGTGGTTTCGGGAGTGGATGGAGCGGGATGGGTGATGGGGATTTCAGGGTGAGGAATGGTTGGGGAAAATCAGGCTAGACGGGAGAATGACAGCGTGGCGGGTGATGGTTTGATGACTGTGCGGGATAACCGGACGCGGAGACGGCCGGGAAAGGAAACGCCCTCCGGGCGGGATGCCGACGGGCTGGATTGCGGGTTTCACCCGACGGCCGCGAGCCTGCGTCCGCCGAGTTGGCCGAAACGCGAGACGATGTCGCGCGCGTCGCCTCGGGCGAGCTGCACCGCGGTTTC
>JAFLEH010000062.1 GCA_017301995.1 Verrucomicrobiota bacterium
GATCGCTTCGGGGTCATCGCTTCGGTTGGCGTAGCGGGCGAGCATTTCGCGGCGGCGGTCGCGCTGGGTGTTGACCTTTTCCGGGCCGACGATTTCGGTCCATGTGCCATGGGCGGGTGTGTTGAGATCGATCCAGGTGATGAGCCGGTCCCAATCTTCGGCGGTTAGGTTCACGCCCTGGTGTCCGGCCCGCAGGAGTTGGATCAGCTCGGTGGTGTCGGCGGAGAACTCACCGGGTGTTAGAATATGAAGATCGCTCTCGATCGTGTGGCCGCGCACATAGGAACGCAACGCCATGTAGGACGGGGAGAAATGGGTTCCGTTGTTGTATCCCGGGTCGGTGGCCGCGGGATGGACGGGCGGTGCGGCGCGCAGGTCGGGCGGAGCGTGGCCGGGGGCGTTTCCGCCGTCGTGACAGGCCGCGCAGTGGCGGTCGAGCACCGGCTGGACCTCGCGGACGAATGAAAACCCGCGCTCCGGGCCATACCAAGGACGGATTTCCGCCGGTGGTTTGGTTAGGGCGAGGTGGATTCCCGCGGGCGGTGTGGAGTTTTGCGAATCATGGCAGCCGACGCATGATAGAGCTTCGCCGGGCATCGCGGTCATCCAGCTCCGCATGAGCTGCAGCGCCTGGCCCTGGTCGTCCAACGGCTGGACGGTGATCGGGGTGTTGGCGGGGACGCGGAAATGGGCCGAGCCGTCCGCTTCCACCGGCACGGTGCCCATGATCCGCTTGATGTCCCATGGGCCGTCCAATCCCACGCGGTTGGTCTGGCCGCCCATCCCATGATAGGCGAAGTGATAGGTGAACACGCGCAGTTGTTTGACCGTGCCGCGCGGAACGCCCGCGAGCCCCGGCCCCTGATAGATATCGAGGATGGAAACCGTGGCGTCGGACTGCCCCGGCTTGATCCGGGACGGCACCACCGGAGGGCGTGGCGTGGCCTTCAGCGGCACCGGTTCCAGCAAGGCCATGTTTTCGTCGGCTTCTTTCACCAGCACCAGATTGTCGAACACGTCCGCCAGATAGATCCCCCATTTCGATTGCGGGGTCGGCTTGGCGGAAACGAGGAAATGCTTGTCGCCGAGCGGCCAGGGGTGGAGGAACTTCGGCCAGCTCGCGTCGGTGAGTTGGTCGAGGATGATCGGCTCGATCTTTTTGCCATAGCCGGGGATGCGCTGGATCGCGCCATCCGCCTCAAAGCGGCCGCGGGTGGTATCGAACAGCGCCATTTCCCCCATTCGCGGCAGTCCGTGGTGGCCGCCGACCACCGCGGCGAATGCGGTGGCGGATCCCGGCACCGGACGGGCGTAGAACATCGCGTTTGGCCAATACGAGCCGCTGCCGTAGTATTCCCGCTGGTCGGTTCCGTCCGGGTTCATGTGAAACAGAATGCGCGCCGCGAAGTGCGGGATGTCGGAGTATTCCCATCGTTGATAGAGAATCCGTCCGTCGGGCAGCACGGTGGGGCACCAGTTGTGTTCCTGATCGAAGGTGAGCCGTCGGATGGAACCGGTCGCGCGCTCCATCCGATAGAGGTTGGCCACATGCGAGGCGCCGGTCACGCAGGGCACTCCGGTGAAGGGTGCGGTGGACGAGAACATGAGATTGCCGTCCGGCAGGTAGCAGGCGTCGTAGTTGTCCACGTCCGGCTCATGGACCAGTGGCAGTTGCGCCGGTTCGCCTCCCTGGATCGGGAGTTCGTGAACCTGCCACCGTCCGTTGTCGCCGGGCATGGAAAACACCAGCCGCGTGGCATCGAAATCGAGATCCACATCGCCCACGAAACGGTCGCCCGGCGGGGCGAACAGGGTTTGGATGGCCCCATCCGGCCGGACCGGCGAAAGCACCGCGAGGCGGTTCTGATAGCCGGTGTGCGCCAGACTGGAATTTCCCTCCCAATTCTGCGGCAGCCCGAGCCGGTTGGCATCGCGCCCGATCAGCAGCAACCGGTCGAAATCCAACAGCGGATTGGCCAGCAACGCCTCACTGCGGAGAGTCGCCAGCGCGCCGTCCCACTCCGCGGAACGTCCGCCGGTGGCGAGCCGTTTTTCCAATTCGACCAACCGTGCCGCGAACTCGCCGCCGCGCGGATACCGGGTACCGAATGTCGTTTGCAGGTCCGTGATCGCGAGCCGCAGGCTGGTGCATTCCGCCGGTGGTTCGCCAGCGGCTTCCGCCAGCCCGCCGAACAAAAGGGCGGATGTGATTGCTAGAAACTGACGGAAATTTCGCATCGGCAAACGGCGATACGTCGCGGAAAGCGGAATCGTTTCAACCGGAAACCCGAAGTTCAAGGTGGTTTTGACGCTCGGTTCAGCGGTTGAATGGGACCACATGATAACTTCCAACTTCGGAATTCGGATTCAACCGGAGATTTCCGGGTGATCCTTCGAGATTTCCGATCAGACGTGCCAATAGGGATAAACCGGGACGCTCCGGACGTATCCGAAGAACCAGACATTCACCCGCAGCCCGCCGAATCCGCCAAGCGGTGCGAAAACGGTGGCTACTTCATCGACGATCACAAACGGCGCGATGGCGATGCCCCAGGATCGTTGTCGAAAAAGGCCGTTTTCGGGGATCAGGGGGTCGTTGCGCGGGTTGTCTGGATCGCGGACATCCAGATTCCGGATTCTCACGATTCTAACTCTATCGGCGGAACCGGGCCTTACCGTGCCGAAACCGAAATCCTCATCGAACTTCCGGTTGACCTGATGGTTTCCGATGGTTGCGGTCAGCAGCCATAGGCCGAGATACACCCCAAGGCAGATCCGGGTGATTTTGCGTTTTGGGAAAATGGTGCGCATGGAGATGTTCACGGCTTTCCATCCGCCGGCGGCGCGTAGAGCGCTTCCGCGATGCGGCGGCTGGCGGCGGTGATTTCCGGATAGGGAGTGTCGGCGATATCCACGAAGCCGATCTGATAGTTCTCCTCGTCATAGACGCGGCCGGTGGTGGGCTCGTCCTGATATTGGAACCAATGGCAGCCGACGAATTGCGGATGGCGCAGCGCTCCGAGAACATATCCGGTGTAGGCGGCGGCGCGGGCCTGTTGGTCGGCCACGGGGACCAGTCCGGTGTGGAACAGTCCGCGGTCGAGCGCGCCGAAGTGGAATTCGCCGATGATCAGCGGCACGTCCTTGCCACCGTTGAAACGGAATCCGGCGACGCTGTGCTGATAGATGTTGAAACTCACCACGTCGCAATGGTCGGCCGCGGCGGCGGTGGCGAGCGGGTTTGCCCAAGCGAAGCGGCAGCCCAGATAGAGCTGGCTGGGCGCGACGCGTTTGACGGCATCGCGGACCTGTCTGAAATAGGCGTCCGCCGCGGCGCGGTAGAATGCGGTTAGATCGGCGTGGGCCTTCTTTCCATCCGGTGCCTCGCGGTAGCCGGCGAGCGCTTCCCACGACGCGTGGCCGGCGCCCCAGGCGGCGTTGAGCTTGGAAACCGAGCCGTATTTCTCCCGCAGTTGGCGGATGAATTCGGTTTTAGCCGGTTGTCCGGCGGGGGATTTGAGAGCCGCCAGGGCGAGCGACGTTTCGTCGCCCCATGACATTTCGTTGTCGGAAAAATAGCCGATGCACCACGGATCGTTGGCGCTTATCCCGGCCTTGCCTCGCATCGCGTCCGCGATCGACCGCGCGAACGAGGGATCGAACACATCGGGGAATTTCCCCCAATAGCCCTCGCTGCCCTCGATCATTCGCGCGCCGTGGCAGCCGATGGTGTCGGTGTAGGGCGTCTTGCGGAGCAGGCGGGTGCGTTCGTCGGACCAATTGGCGATGGTGTTGATGCCCCACGCGCGGAGCCGGCGGTGGATGGTTTCCGGATAGACGGTTTGCCAATCCGGGCCGTATTTGCGGAGCAGGTTGGCGGCGGCGAAGGAAAAGCACTCCGGATTGCGGCCGGCGTAATGCCCTTTGAGCGCGAAATTCCGGCCGAGGAATCCGGCGAATTTCGGATCATCGCCCGGAAACGCCTCGAACCAGTCCCGGCGTTCCTCCACGGGCGTGGCATCCGTCATGCGGACGCAGTCGATGCCCTGGGAGAAAAACAGGCAGCCGTCCGGATCGACCAGCCACCATTTGCCGTTGACCTTGGCGGTGTGGAAAAATCCGGCGGCCGGTTGTTTCGGTCCCGCCGCCCAGCCGCCGTAGCGGTTCCATCCGTTAGGGCCGGGGTCGGCGGCGAGCGCGGCGACCTCGCGGTCGCGGCGCTCGGATAGATCGCGCTCCGATTTCACTTTTCCGGGCCAATCGCGGTGGCGGTATTGGCCGAAGGTATCGATCATCGGCAGAAACGGATCGGCGTCGCCGGTCGAGGCGGTTGGCGGATGATAGGTTCCTTCCGCGCGGATCTCCGACACCTCGAATTCGTGTGAGGCGGCCGGACGGTTGAGGAAAAGCAGCAGTTGGGTGATTTTCGAGGGGTCGATGGTTCCCGGGCCGCCGGGGCGTTTCGGATAGCCCCGCATGCCGAAGAGTTTGCCGTCCATGGGATCGTCTCCGGCGCGGGCCAGGGTGACGGTTAGAGCACTCTCCGCGCCTGGGGCGAGGAGGGTGGTTCCGTTCAGGCAGTGGCTGATGCCGTCGGCGCCGTCGTTGTCCACCCGGCAATTCACCGTGACGGGAATGGCCGACGGGTTCCGCATGTGGACCACGATCTTTCCGAATGCCGATAGATCCCATGGGCGGTCGGCCGGTTTGAGAGCGATTCCCGGCCACGGTTGGGCATGTCCGGTGGCGACCTTGAGGGTGGGCCGTTTCCCGGAGTCTCCTGGCGAGACCGTGGCATCGGTGGTGGTGACGCGCGCCATCGCCTCACGGTCGGCGGGTGAGAATAGGACGAAATCGGCGGCCGCGAGGGCGGAGAGTGACACGGTTAGAGCCGCCAGTCCGATGGCGGGGACGGAAATCCGGTGCGTGCGCATGGTGCGGCATACCTTTCGCGGGAGGTGGCTCTTTCAGGATCCTGAAAGGGGGAGGCGGGAAAATACCGGCATGTTGAAATGTTCGCTTGAACATTTCTCGGATTCGGGCAGGATTCCGGGTGTGAGCGCTGCCACGGTGGAAATGCTGAGGAGGCAACTGCGGGAAAAGTTCCCGCGGGCGTGTGGGGTGTTGGCCGGGAGCGGGGGAATGATAGAGGAGCCCGCGGCACCGGGAAAGCCGGTGGGCGAGGTGCGGGATTTGGCCGGACTGCCGGCCGGGATGCTATCGGAGGTGGTGGGTTTGGGCGCGGGATGGCTGCTGGCGGCGTGGCTGGATGGGGCCACGGATGAACCTTCCGTGCCGGAACTGGTGTTGGTGGATGGCGCGGACGGGTTTGATCCGGCATCATTCACGGCGCGGACCTGCGCGCGGATGGTGTGGATCCGCTGCCGGAAATCCGCCATGGAAATGGTGAAGGCGGCGGATTGGGTGGTCCAGGACGGCAATGTGCCGCTGGTGCTGATGGATGCCCGCGGACTGGACCGGCGCGAGATGTCGGGCGTGCCGGCCAGCGCCTGGTGGCGGCTGCGCCAGGCGGCGGAACGCACCGGATGCAGGCTCGTGGTGACGGTATCCGCGCCACTGGTGGCCGCCGCCGGATGCCGGGTGCGCGCGGCGGGCGGGCTCACGCTGGCGGATTTCGACACCACCCGCGAGGATCTGCTGGTCAAACTCCGCGTGCCGGGGAAGACCGGCGCGCTGCGATCCACCGGTTAGGTGGATTGTGCTATTTGTTATTGGTTCACTGCCGTCCCACAGACTGGGCGCGGTGCGTCCTGAGCCTTGATTTGACAAGGCCTTGGGTTCGTTTTTGGAAAATGGCGATTGCGACTTTTTTGCCAGTGGTTGATATATCCTTGGATTCACG
>JAFLEH010000063.1 GCA_017301995.1 Verrucomicrobiota bacterium
TCCTTGAGCAGCCCGAGCCCGCCGATGTCGTCGAGGGAGGTGGTGGCCGGAACGACTTCCACCAGGCCGTTGCGCTTGAGCGTGCGGGCTTTCTCGCGGGAGACGATCCGGTGGTCGATGCCGCCGGTTTCGACGACGGAAAGCGCGAAGGCGTTCTCGGCCTCGGTGGTGGTTAGACCCAGCGCGGCCTGGATGGCGGCCTCGCGGATGGCGGCGTTGAGGGTCTTCAGCTTGGCCGATTTCATGATGCCTTCGAGCACGGTGCCGAGGCGGGCGGCGTCGGGCAGGCTGAAATCGACATGGGTGATGTCGTGCTCCAGTTCGGGCGGCAGCTTGAGGCGGCAGCCCAGCAGGACGAGCGCGTGGCCGTTGGCCTTGGCGACGCGCAGGGTGTCGCGCAGGCGGCGGACCAGCGGCGGGTCGCTCCGGTCGAGGTAGAGCTGGAGATCGCGCATGAGCACGACGTGGCGCGGGGATTCGGCGGCGAAGAGTCCGTCGAGGAGCTGGAGGGCGTCGAGCGGATCGTAGCACTGGGTGGCGCGGTTGTCGGTCACGTCCACGAGGCCCTCGGTGGAAGACCAGGCGTGGAGACGGCGTTCGAGAGCGGAGCACACGGCGGCGATTTCCGCCTCGGCGCGGGCTTCCTCGGGAGTGACAAGCGCCAGTCCGGGATGGCCGGCGCGCAGATAGGTGGTTAGGGTCATGGGGGGGGTGGAGTTATATGTTATTTGTTATTGGTTATTGGGGGGAGGCAGACGCAGGACCGCCCGCCTTCCGGCTCGCTTCAAGACCCAAGGCCCAGGATTTGGAGCAACAGGAGCGCGACGCTCTTTTCTTGCTCTCCTGTCTTGACTCTTGACTCTTGTCTCTTGCAGCGCAGCGGTCTTGCGTCTTGAAGTCTTGTGTCTCCCGGCCTAACGGCCGGGAACGAGGTTGAGCTTTTCCCATTCCAGGCATTCGTCGCGGGAGGGATGGGAAAAGAGGAGCTTGCCGGTGGTGGCGCAGCGGACTTTCCATTCCTGCGAACGGTCGCAGAAGATGATCACGCTGGCCCGGCGGACATGCAGCCGGCCGAGCGAGCGCAGATCAATGGCGTCGGTGTAGAGACAGTCGATGCGCCCGCCCGGCTGGATGCGGAGGGTGGATGAGGTCATTGGTCACTGGTCATGGGTCATTGGTCATTGGTGGAGATCAGGCACGGAGCATTCCGGTTTGGAATTTGGTGCTTCGTGCTTCGTGCTTTTCACTCGCCTCCGATTTCCAACCGTTGCTGGTTTTCCTCCAGCAGGGACTGCCGGCGGTATTCGGGTTTGCGGACGCGGGTGGTGGCTTTGCCGAGGGCGTCCTCGATGGCCTTGGTCGCGGCTTCGCAACCGTTTCCCTGGAACCCTTCGGCCTCGACGGTGATCGCGCCGGCCGGGGATACTCTGACAAGAATGCGCCGGCTCACAGGACACCTCCTTCCAGGGTCAGAAGGATGGAGTCGTCGGCTTCCACGCGGCGGGTCACGCGCAGTCCGCGCTTGGCGGCCTCGCGCGTCGTCTTGTGGACGCCGTAGATCTGGAGCAGGCGGCCGTAGTGCGGGCCGACCTCTTTCGCGACATGGCCGTTCCACCAGTCGGTGGTCAGGCCGTAGGTGCCGTCGTTTTCCTTCGAGGGTTCGACGGCGATGTCGTAGGGGCCTTTGAGTTTGATGACATGCGGGGCCTTGCGGGTGAGTCCGGCGTATCCGCGGCAGACGGTGTCCGGCACGAGGCTGACGCCGAGTTCGGCGCAGGCGTCGGCCAGGGCGTCCAGATCGCGGACCTGGGTGTGGATGGTGGTGAAGTGGGACATGGGTGGGTGGTAAGTTATTTGTTATTTGTTATTGGTTATTGGTGGATGGAAGTTGGTAGATGGAAGTTGGCGGATGCGCGAAGGGCGGCCCCTTTGTTGGAGGGCCGCCCTTCGCGCGGGTTGCCGGAACGTGTCCGGCCGGGGGGATTGTGTTGGAGCGGGTGAAGTGCTTTCGGGAGTGGATGGAGCGGAATGGGTGATGGGGATTTCAGCGGGAGGAATGGTTGGGGAAAATCAGGCTAGACGGGAGAATGACAGCGTTGCGGGTGATGGATTGATGACTGTGCGGGAAGACCGGGCGCGGAGACGCCCGGGAAGAGGAAATCGAAACATCGAAACGGATGAAGCATTTTTTGGTTGACACATCGGGAGAATCCCAAAAGCCTTTGGTGCACTGAACTAGCCGTGCGTGAAGCCATGAAAAAGTTGCTGTCCGGATTTCTGTATTTGTGTCTGACAATATCCACGCAATTCGTGTCTGGCCAGACACTCGATCCATTTGATCCGTCTCCCGATGAGGTTGTCTCCGCGATTGCAGCACAAGCGGACGGCGCCTTCCTTGTCGGCGGTCAATTTACCACACTTGCCGGGGAAAATCGCAGCTATATTGCCCGCTTTAGCAAAACCGGTGACCTTGATACTCAGTTCAACCCATCCATAATAAGCAGTTCTCCATTTTTTGGAGGGGTATTATCGCTGGCAATCCAAACCGACGGAAAGATTATCGTCGGGGGCGCTTTTGGTTCAGTAAATGGGACTCCTCGAAATAACATTGCGCGCCTTAATCAAGACGGAAGCCTTGACACAGGATTCAATCCGAATGTTCAGGGGGCAGCCTTTCCGAGCATCTATTCGTTGGCCATTCAAAGGGATGGCAAGATCTTGGTTGGAGGTCAATTTGCGTCAGTGCGGGGAGTAACGCGCAACAATGTGGCTCGGTTGAATACCAACGGAACTCTTGACACAGGGTTCAATCCTGGAACTGATGGAGACGTATATTCGATTGGTGTCCAGGCCGATGGGAAAATCGTGTTGGGAGGGTATTTTGACTCTGTTGGAGGCCAGGTGCGGAATCGCATTGCCCGATTGAGTTCTAACGGCAGTCTCGATATTGGATTCAATCCAGACGTGTTTGGCGGTTGGGTTGAGACGGTTGCAATTCAACGAGATGACAAAATACTGGTTGGCGGGCAGTTTTCTGCAATTGGGGGGATCGGCGGACAACCTAGGAACAACGTAGCACGCTTGCTCGCAGACGGGGGGATTGACACGGACTTCAATCCGAACGCAACGGACACCAATCCATTTACCGTTATATACTCGTTTGGAGTCCAGTCTGACGGAAGAATTTTGTTAGGAGGCGGATTTACCAAGGTGGCCGGTCAAGCGAGAATTCGGGCCGCACGCCTTAATTTCGACGGAAGTCTTGATTCTACATTTGTTCCAAGTCTGGACGACTGGGTAGGGTCATTATTGGTTAGAGAAAACGGAAACATCCTTGTGGCAGGCAGATTTACAACCATCAACGGCGAGCTGAGAAACCATATTGCTCAATTATCCAACCCAACCTCGGCTGAATCCGACGTTAAAGTTATGGGCACGGGCCAGATCAATTGGAATAGAAGTGGATCCGCTCCCGAACTCTCCCAAGTGAGTTTTGAGATTCGCGATGTCAACACGTGGACGCAGTTGGGAGACGCTCAGCCAAGTCCAACCGGTTGGGCGCTCACGGGACTCTCTCTGCCTCCAGTTGGCGAAATTCGTGCCCGTGGTCGTTCGGCTTCGCTTGGGCACTCCAGTCTGTTCGAAACAACGGTGGCATACGACAATACGCCGTTGGGAATCTGGCGCTATTTGAATTTCGGAACGATTTCAAATGACGGCAGTTCCGCCGATGGAGCTGATCCCGATCATGACGGTATATCAAATTTGATGGAGTATGCGTGTAACCTGGATCCAAAAACTTCTACCGTCACGCACCTTACTGCGACCTCTACGGCAGGACTACCAACCTCGGCGGTGTTCAATGGACCGGGTGGAAAACGACTCCGGATCGAGTTTCTGCGCAGGCGCTCGGCATCCACGCCAGGGATAACATATGCCCCTGTTTTTGCGGTCAGCCCGTCCGGACCATGGATTTCCGGGGCTATAGTGTCGGTTTTTCCGGTTGACGAGACATGGGAACGGGTGTTGGCTGAAGATGTCCTCGGCATAGGGCAACCTAACCGTTTTGGCAGGGTTCAAGTGTCCCTATCACCCTAGCTGCCTGACTAGCTTGTTACCGGAATCTCTCCAGTCCGTCCCATGGGGATTTCACCGGTTCCCGGTCCAGCGGATTGGCCAGGCCCACCTCGCCGAGGGTATAGTGCATCCGGGCGTAGTTGCACGGGGCGCAGGTGATGATGAGGTTGTCGAAATCGTTGTTGCCACCCCGCGAGTGGGGGAGCAGGTGGTCGTATTGGACCCACATGGCCTGGAACGCCGCGTGCTGGGTATTGTTGGTGGAGCCCCATGGCAGTTCGTCGGGATAGATCCCCCGGATCGCACGGCGGATTTCCATCCTGATCACGGGTATTCCGCAAAAGCGGCAGTGGTATCCGTCGCGCTCGTGCAGCCTGGCCTTTTCCTCCCTGCCGGGCATGCGAACCGGAATCCGATCGTTCTTTTCCAGCACGGGAACCGGAGGTTCAACCGGACGGACCGAGACGTATGGGCTGTTTGATCCCCACAACGATTCCGTCCATTCCCGGATCGCAGGTATGTTACTCCGGCGGATCAGTTCGGCGGCGACGTTTCCGCGCCCCGCCAAATGGGCGTCAACCGCTTCATCCAGCATGCGGGCGGCCGCGAATATCTCGGGGATGGGATCACGGAGGCAGTTGCGCAGGTCAGCACTCATGGGGGTGTGGGCGTCACCCTAACCCCGTTTTCACTTTGGGCCAAGCACATACATCGGCCGGCCTCCATGCGATTCCGCGGATGGGGCACGCCGTTTCACTTTCTCCGGCGTGCCAAGCCGGCGACGAATTCCCATTTGCGGACGATGGCCGGTTTGTTCCGCAGGCGGAGCGGCAGGCGGCCCTTGTGCTTCAGATAGAAGTGGAACACCTCCGCGAAATCCTCGCACGGGCTGCTGGCGGCGTAGCGGGTCAGATGGAGATCGGGATCGTGGAGAGACACTTGCTCCTCCCCGTCGTAGGAACCGCCGAACGCCGAAACAAAGCGCCTGGTCCCGATGGCGGCGGGGCGGTGGTCGGCGACCGCGTGCGCCCATTCGTGGCGCAGCACGTCGCGCAGGCTGGTGTGGCGGCCTCGGATGAACTCCAGCAGCCGGACTCCGGCGATGCCGGGGATGCTGATTGAGCCCTGATACCAGCCGTAGCAGATGACCGAGGCGGGAACCCAGAAAACCTCCACCGTTTCCATGAGCCCCTTACGGTACATTGGACAGTGTTAGGCTGTTTTCAAGTTAATGTTAGCCCCCCCACTTTCCGGCCGAAGGAGGATCGGGACAGGGTCGCGACGCCCCTCCGGGCCGGGGTTGTATGGGGTACGGAAATAAACCGCCGCAGGCGGCACTTTGTCAAGCGAGGAGTGCGGCCGGAAC
>JAFLEH010000064.1 GCA_017301995.1 Verrucomicrobiota bacterium
TGGGACATCGTGATCGCCCGCCACGGCCGCCGGCCCACCGACTACGACACCGTGCTGCTGGCCCGCGCCTGCGAGCAATACACCGGCGCGGAAATCGAGGCGGTGTTCATCGACGCCCTGCACGAGGGTTACGCCGAAGGCCGGGAGCCGAAGCCCAAGGACATCCTCGAAGCCATGTCCAACACCGTGCCCATCGCCCAACTGATGGACGGCCGCATCGCCGCCCTGCGCCACTGGGCCAAGGGCCGCGCCCGCGAGGCCGGATCAAAAGGCACGCCCGCCCGACGCCACGGACGGCGGGTCGGAACCATCAACGGCTCCGAAGGCGAAAACTGACACCCCGACACCCGGCCGCCATGGAATTCATCCGTGGCGGCCGCTCCGCTTTCCAATCCTCTCCGCGCTATGCCCCGCAAGTCCGGGGCGGAACGGACACCAACAACCAACCCCAACTCAATCATGCCAACCCCCATCCCAACAACCACCACCCAATCCGCCTCGCTCTATTTCCGCGAGGGCAACTCCGACAAGGAATACCATGCCGCCATCGAACCGCGCGGCGACGGTTTCATCGTCACCTTCGCATACGGCCGGCGCGGTTCCACGCTAACCACCGGAATCAAGACCACCGCCCCCGTGTCCATGGCCGAGGCAACCAAGGTCTTCGACAAACTTGTCGCCTCCAAGGTCGCCAAGGGCTACCGGCCCATCGCCAATACCAACGCGCCAGTCTATCAGCAGACAGGCAACGAGGGCGCCGACACCGGCATCCGCTGCCAGCTCCTCAATCCCGTTGACGGAACCGAACTGGAGCGCCTGCTCGACGACGACCGCCACTGCCTCCAACAGAAGCACGACGGCCGCCGCCTACTGGTCCGCAAACAGGGCCTTCGGATCACCGGCATCAACCGCCGGGGACTGGAAACCTCCATCCCCGGACCGATCCGCGAGGCCGTAGCCATGGTCGGCCACGACCTGCTCATCGACGGCGAGGCCGTGGGCGACACGCTCCACGCCTTCGACCTGCTGGAACTCGGCTGCACCGACCTGCGGCCCACCGGCTATCTGGACCGCTACCACGGCCTGCTCGCCCTCTGCGGCGACAGCCTGCCCGGCATCAATGTCGTGGCCACCACCGTCGATCCGGCCGACAAACGCCGGATGTTCGGCAACTGCCGCGACACCGGATGCGAGGGCGTGGTCCTCAAGCGCATGGACGCGCCGTTCGCGCCGGGCCGGCCCAACAGCGGAGGTCCGCAGTTGAAGCACAAGTTCGTCGAGACCGCCTCGTTCGTCGTCACCGGCATCAACGCCAAACGCAGCGTCGCGCTCGGGTTATACGATGGCCAAAAGCTGCTCCCCGCCGGCAATGTCACCGTCCCGCCGAACCACGCCATTCCCCAATTGGGGACTGTGGTGGAGGTGAGATATCTCTACGCCCACAAACAGAGCGGAAGCATTTATCAGCCGGTCTATCTCGGCCCGCGCGCCGACATACCGGCGGGCGAATGCGTCACCGACCAACTGAAATACAAGCCCGAAGGTCAATAGCCATCGGTCATCAGCGCGCAAGCCCCCTGATCACCGATAACAAACAACCGATAACCCTATCCCCGCTCCCGCACAGGACCGAAGAGGCAAGCCCGGCGGCACGACACGCCCAAGCGCCGCCGGGGCAACACCGGGCCGTCACGGAGTCCCCACTCATCCTCCGTGACGGCCCAACCCTTTCCCCACCTAACCAACCAACCCACAACCCCGACAAATACCAACCCCGCCACCATCACTCATGAAATTCCCGAAATACCGCCCCGGCTCCACCAACCGGATCACCGTCACCAGCGTCCGCGAGGACCCGTGCGCCTTCTCCGGCGACACCCCGGAAAACCTGTGCCGTTACTGGCACGAGATCATCGCCGCCCAGCCGGATCACGAACCGGACATGGAGACCGTCGCGGTCGTCATGCTCAACACCCGCCTGCGACCCTTCGCCTGGCACCGGGTGATCCTCGGCACGGTCAACGAAAGCCCGGCCCACCCGCGCGAAATCCTCCGGCCGGTCGTCGCCGCCGGGGCCTACGGCTTCGTGATGATGCACAACCATCCTTCGGGCGATCCGTCGCCCAGCGGGTGCGACGAAAGCATCACCCGCCGGATCGCGGAGGCCGCCACCCTGATGCAGATCCGGTGCATGGACCACATCATCATCGGCGAGCCGGCACCCGGCCGCGCACCTTATTTCTCGTTCCGCGAAGCCGGACTGGTCCCCTAACTCCCGAGCCATGACCACCACCACCGAACTGGCAACCCGCAAGACCGTCGAGGAACTCGTCAGGGAATGGAACATGGGATCGCACCTGCTCAGGACCGGATTGGAAACCCTGAAGCTGGCCGAAACGCATTTCCGGGCCTTCGACGGCCCGGGATCGCACTATGACCTGTGCCTGTTCACCCACCACGAACATTCGGTGGACTTCGACCGCAAGATCACGCGCCTGAAGGCCGCCGCCTGGCGCTATCTGGTGGATCGTATCGAGCTGAAGAAGCTCGCGTCGGTCAAACGGGCCGGGGAGATCGACCGGCAGATCAACGCCGGCACCGACCTCCCGGACATCACCATGGACAACCTGATGGGCTGGCTCCAGTCGCTCGGCGGCCAGGCCAAGAATTTCCTGGAGGAGGCCATCGTCGAGGTCTTCGAGTTCCTGCGCCCGCCATCCCTCCGCTACAAGACCAACAGCGGCTTCAAGGTCGGCAAGCGGGTCATCCTCTGCAACCGCGTGGAGAAGGCGTGGACCGGCGCCAGGTTCCGGGTGAGCTATCATTACGAGAACGAACTGCGGGCGCTCGACAACGTGTTCCACCTGTTGGACGGCGCTCCGCTGTCCGCCTACCGGAACGGCGACCTCATCAACGCCATTTTGGAATCCGCGGACGGGAAGGGCGAGACCGGATACTTCCGGTTCAAGTCGTTCCTCAACGGCAATCTCCACCTCGAATTCCGGCGCATGGACCTCGTTCAGCGCCTCAACGAAGTCGGCGGCAATGGCCTGCCGATGCCCGGCAGGCATTGAGAATCCATCACCCCCCAACCACCCAACCCGACACCAAAGATATGGCCAACTACTACGCAACCGCCCGGAGCAACTACTTCGCGGTGAAAGATGAAGCGGCGTTCCGCGCATGGGCCGGCAACCTGGGGCTGACCGTTCTGGAGCCCGACCACCGCGCCAAGTCCACCGATGGCATCCGCCGATTCGGAATCGCCCCTGGCAACAACGGTGACAGCGGAGCCTGGCCCGCCCATGTGTGGGACGATGAAACAACCGATTATACGGAAATCGACCTGACCGCCCAACTCGCGCCACACCTGGGCGACGGCGAGGTGGCGGTGCTCATGGAGGTCGGCCACGAGGCCCTCCGCTATGTCACCGGTTCGGCCGTGGCCGTGAACGCCAGCGGCCGGACCGTGTCCATCGATCTCGGCTCGATCTACCGCACCGCCGGGAAACTCGGCCCCAACCTCACACGGGCGGAGTATTGATCCGCCCCGTCCGGACCCTAACAATCAACACCCTGATCCCACCATGACCCTGACCATCCACGCCGCCGCCGTCGCCCATGCCGACGGCGGTGTCACCCTGTTCGCATCACCCGATCACTCCGATCTCATCGCCAGGCTCGGCGAATATTGCAAAGCCAACTGGCACACCGCTTCCCCGGAAGCGATGCCCGGCGATGTCCGCGATCTCATCGACGCCTATTTCGCCGGGAGCACCGGAGACACCGTCACCTCCATCGAGGAGCGTGCCGGCCTGCCGGAGCCTTACGCTTCGGCGCCCGCGCTGCTCCGCCAACTGGACAACCTCGTTGCCGCGCTCCAGGCCTACAAGCCGGGCGACGGCGAAAGGTTCGCTACCTTGTGCGCCGAAGCCGCCATGGCGCGCGAACTGGTCGTCCGGCTGAATACCGGTGCCAACCGCCTCTTCACCGTCTTCTGCCAGCAGAGCGACCAGTTGGGCACCATCCACATCGACACCGTCGAGGCCGCCGATCTCGAATCGGCCATCCTCGCCGGTCGCGCGCAATGCCTCGCCGACTGGAACGGCGGGGCAACTCGCGACGACGCGCCGTTCTCGCTGGACGACATCCACTGCCTCGGCGTGGCCGAGGGAGACATCCGCATCCTCCATTGGCAGGATCAGGAGGACTGATGTCGAAGACCCAAGACCGCTTCGCCGCAAGAGACAAGAATCAAGACAGGAGAGCAAGGGCACGCGCGAAAGCCCACCCCTTGCCCTCTCCCAAATAACCAATAACAAATAACAAATAACTCCACCACACCCATGAAAGCCACCATCAAGGACAACACCCTCATCATCGAAATCCCGCTGCATGCCCCGCGTCCGTCCGCCACCGGCAAGACGCTCACGGTCGCCAGCAGCAACGGCAACCAACCCACCGCCGCCACCGTCAACGGCCTGCCCGTCATCGTCGGCGTCAACGCCTACATCAAGCCCGCACGCTAACGCGTCCGGGAGACCCAAGACCGCTTCGCTGCAAGACCCAAGACGCAAGACAAGAGAGCAAGGGCTCACGCGAAAGCTCCCCTCTTGCTCTATCCGGTCTTCCGTCTTCTGTCTCAACGTCTTCTGTCTCTCTCCCCAATAACAAATAACAAATAACCAATAACCCCACCACTCCCATGAACCTAACCATCTCCGTTTCCGATCTGGCGGCGGCCCGCAAGCTGCTCACCCGGATCCGCTTCGCGCGGCTCAGCCTTCCCGTGCTCAGCCATGTGCTCGCCACCGTCGATGCCGCCGGGCTCACCCTGGCCGTCACCGACCTCGACCACCGGCTTGAGACCCGGCTCCCCGCCGTCATCGAACCCTTCGCGCCGGGACGTTTCCTCATCCCCGCGGAAGCCCTCAAGGCCGCCGCGGCGGGCGACAAACGCTCCCACGCGCATTTCGTCTTCGAAGACACCCCGGACGGCCCGAAGCTCACGCTAACCGTTCCATGCTCCGGCATGAACGCCGTTTCCGTCCACCGGCCCGAACCCGCCGACCAGTTCCCCGCGCGGCCGTCGGCGGGCG
>JAFLEH010000065.1 GCA_017301995.1 Verrucomicrobiota bacterium
AAGACTACGATTCCGACTCCGAAACCGTCTCCATCCGGGTGCCGGCCGCGGTATCCGGCGAAGTTCCGGTGATCGCCTACGATCCCGCCCACTTCGCCGACGTCCTGGCGATCGGCTCCGCGCTGCGCTTCACCGACGGCATGAGCCCCACGCTCCTGACCGCCCCGGACGGAACCCTCTGCGTCCTGATGCCCACCCGCTGCCACGCCTCGTCCGCCATCCGCCACGCCACAGCTTCCCCAGCCACCCAACCGGCCGCAGCCTGATCTTCCATCAGGCCCGCGCGTCCGGCAAACACCCTCCCGCCAGTCCATCACCGGACTGGCGGGAGGAGAGGGAGTTGGGAGAGCGCTTTTTTTACCTATGAGCGGCACCATTGGAACAATGGCACCAAACTGAATCAGCGCGTCCGGTGCGCTCTCAAGGGCAGACAAGCCAGCTTTGGTCGCTGAGGCCAAGGTCACGCCCTAGTTCCGCCGCAAGAACATCGAGATTTTCCCGCTCAAGCGACTGCCCAAGCCTCCGGCATCCGCCGGCAAATCCGCCACCGCCACATCTTCCCACAGCGCGGGCCATACGCCGGACAGAGCCGTCGATGGCGACACCTCCACCCGCTGGGCATCCGCCGTCGGCAATACCTCGGCCTGACTCGACGTCGATCTCGGCACGGAGATCAGGATCTTCCGCGCGGTAATCGACGAATCCAGCTACCCGAAGACCTTGAAATTCGCCATCGAGGCGCCGCAGGCAGATGGCTCATGGCAATCCATCCATGAGGGAGGAGTGATCGGTCCCCTTCGCGAGGTGGGGTTTTCGCCTGTCAAGGCCCGCAAGTTCCGACTCCATGTTCTCGATTTCAAGCTCGTTGGCCCCCTCTCCGGCGTGAACATCAATGAGTTTCAATTGTTCGAGAAGTGAAAGCCCGTGGCCTCGCGTTCCGTATGAGCGCTTTGCCGGAAGCGGCCGCCAGCGTTTTGTCATCCATTTCAATCTATCTCGACACACCCCGAACGCCGATTTGTTCTGGCGCGCTTGCCACACGCGCAAGTGCATCCGGCACAGGTCATGGCCTGATCGACGACGCGGTTTGGTCGGCGATCCCAAACGATTTCAACCATCTCTCCGAATGATATTTCGTATTGCCATTTTGGCTTCCGCCTGCGCCTCGCTTGCTCCGGCGGAGGTCCGCTTCGCGGTCGAGCAAATTGGCACGCAGCGCGCCGACTGGAACAAGCCGGCGTGGGATTTCAAAACCATCCACAGACCGTCGCAATCCGCCGTGTCGCGTGGCGCGCGAATCACCATCGTCGGCAAGGCCGCGCCGTCCTGTCTTACGCCCGGCGCGCTCGCCAATGGTGTGATGCCGCAGCAGACGCGCCTGCGCCGCGACTTTTTCACTTTCACCAACGGCACGGATGGGGGCTTGATCGTGATGGATCTCGGCAAAGTGACACCCGTTTCGGAAATCAATTCCTACTCGGCGCACGGGCCGGTGGGTGGCACGACCTGGGCGGAGGAATTCGATGGTGTGCGCGGTCCGCAGAACTATGTGCTTTTCGGCAGCGCCGCCGCGCGGCCCGATCCCGCGCGGCTCGATGGTGCGGAATGGACGAAGATTGCGGAGGTGGACACCCGGCCCAAGCAGGCTGGCGCCAGGTGGGGCGGTCGTTGGGGGGTCAACATCCGCGAAGACTCGGGCGCACTGCTCGGAAAGTTCCGCTGGCTCGTGCGGCAAGTCAGGCCGACGCTTGATCCGCCTCCGGCCGGGCATCTGCCCCGGCGCGGGACCAGCAATCCTGAGTGGTCCAATGCTTGGTTTGCGGAACTGGACGTTCACACGCCCGAGACCGTCGCGAAGGCTGGCGATTGGAAAGGCCCAGACTGTTTGCGTTTCCTAACACTTTACTCGAACACCTACGGCACCTGCGTCCCACCGTGGATGCCACGTTGGTATTGTGTCAATTATCCATTCATCAGCGCCAGCCTGGCGCCGACGGGGGATTGGCTCTATCCATTTTGGCCGGCCATTCTCGTGACCCCGGACAACTCGGGTCCGCCCAAGACCGATCAGATCAAGACGGTCTTCGACGATGCCGCGAAGAACCTTCCCAATGTCAAGGTCCGAAGGGGAACACTGGACGATTTTCTCGATGCCATTTTCAAGGTGAATCCCCAAATTCAGGTCGTGAAGGGCGAGATGCCGGACTCGTGGAGTCACGGCCTTATGTGCGATCCTGGAGAAGTCAAGCTCTCCCGCGAAGTTCATCCGCAGCACGCAGCCGCCGAAGCGCTGCATACGCAGCTCAATCTCTGGGGTGCCGCGCAGCAGCCAGTGGCGAGACAAGTCACGCTCGCCTACCAGAAGATCCTCCTTTACGGCGAACACACCTGGGGCGTGGCGGTCTCGGTGAATCAATACCAAACCGCAATCATTGGAGAGTGGAAGTCATAACCATAGGAAACAGCCCGTGGAAAACCTCGTCCACATCAGCATCGTCCCCTTGCTGGCTGGAGCTTGCCTGTTGGCCCTGCGCTCCCTCAGTTTCGCGCAATCCGCCGTGCGTGATGATTTCCCGACCGGCACGGCCCGGGGCGTGCGCTTCGAACACTTCACCAAGGAGCAATGGGAATCCTCCAACTATGCCTCAGCGGAGACGATGCAACATTGGCAGGACCTCCGCTACGGCATGTTCATCCATTTCGGCATCACCTCCAGAAGCAAGCGCGATCTATCCTGGGGCAGCATCGCCCGGCGTTATGCGCCGGATACGCCGTCGATCATGGCCGACGGCCGCAAGCGCACCGAGGAATGGACGACCTGGCCCAAGGATATGCGGTTGGAGAAATTCGACGCCAAGGAATGGGTGGAGATCGCCCGGCGCGCGGGTTTCAAATACATCGTGGTCTGCACCAAGCACCACGAGGGTTTCCATATGTGGGACACGGCGTTCTCGGACTTCAAGATCACCAACACGCCATTCGGCCGGGACTATATCAAGGAACTGGTGGACGCCTGCCATGAGGCGAAGATGCCGGTGGGCTTCTATTTCGCGCAGCGCGAGTGGTATCACCCGGATTACCAACCGCTTGACCTCGGCAAAGTCATTCAGCATGGCAACAACTGGACCCTCAAGCCCGGCGAAGCCAGTCCGCTCGGCCCCCGGCACGCCAAATATCTGGAATATATGAAATGCGCCGTGCGCGAACTCTGCACCAAGTATGGCAAGATCGACATCTGGTGGTGGGACGCCGTGTCATGGGACGGCATGTTCACCAAGGAAATGTGGGATTCGGAAAATGTGACCCGCATGATCCGCGAATTGCAGCCCGGCATTGTCATCAACAACCGCGCCTCGCTGCCGGGGGATTTCGATACGCCGGAAGGCCACCTCGGCGCGTTCCAGGACTGGCGGCCATGGGAATCGTGCATCCCGCTCTCCGACGCCTGGTGCTACACCGGCGCTCCCGCCCATTCGTTCGACCAGGTGTTGCATCTGGTGGCCGGTGCCGCCTGTGGCAATGGCAATCTGTTATTGTCGTGGGGCCCGCAATGGGATGGTTCCTTTGATTCCGGCCAGACCGGGCGCCTCAATGAAATCGGCGACTGGCTCAGGCTCAACGGTGAGGCCATCTACGGCACCCGCGGCGGCCCGTGGAAGCCCGCCGCATGGGGTGGCTCGACCCGCAAGGGCAGGTCCGCGTTCATTCACCTGTTCCGACGCCCCGGAGCCGAACTCGCATTGCCGGCCCCACCTAACCGTCGCGTGGTTGCGGCGAAGCTGTTAGCGGACGGCACTCCCGTCGCATTCAAACAGACGCCCCAACAGCTTGTCCTCACCCTTCCGCCGCAAACCGCCTTCAACGGAGATCTTGTGATCGCCCTCACCATGAATGACTCGCTCGACGGGCTGCCTTCGGTGAGCGCCGAAGAAGCCGGCTGTTCCTTTGCCGTCGATTCCGCCACTTATGGCAGCGTGATTTCCCGCCAAGCGAAAGTGACCGCGAGTTCCACCTCCGAATGGATGCCCGCCGATTGCGGGGCCTCGCTCGTCGCGGAAAAGCAACCGGCATCCTTCGCCCTGCACACGGGTAATGAGGCCGCGCCGTTCGTGGACATCGATCTGGGCGCAACCAAGACCGTCAGCGGCGTTTTCATCCGCAACGCCAACCCGGAGCATGCCGCCGACCACATGGCCACCCTGCGCGCCAGCGTGTCCGACGATGGCAAGACATGGACGGAAATCTGGCGCGCCGCGAAGAGTGAAAAATGTTGGGAATTTCCCGTTACCACACTTGTTTCGGGCGCGCAAATCCCCGGCCGCCCGGTGCGCTTTCTCCGCCTCCAGGTCCATCCCGCCGCACCCGGGCCGCTGCTGCTCAAGCAAGTCGAGATCTGGGGCAGGTGAACGGAGTTTCCCCAGCCCGACCCGTGAGTTGCAATCTCTCTATCAAACAAGTATCCTCATGCCCATGAAATCGTTCATCGCCTCATCCGTCCTCGCCATTGGCATCCTCGCTCCTGCCATGCGCGCCGCGGATGTTAGCGCTTCCCTCGCCGACTGCAATGTGGTGTGGGATTCGCCGTCGCGGGATTCCTATGATTCGATGCCGCTCTCCGGTGCGCGCGGCGCGGGCGCGAACGTCTGGGTGCAGGATGGCGCGCTGTGGTTCTATCCGGGTCACAGCGGCGCCCAGGACGAGCGGGGATGCCTGCTCAAACTGGGGGCCCTGCGGATCACCCCCGAGGGCGCGGATTTCAACAACCCGAAGCGCTTCCGGCAGGAGTTGGATCTGCCCGGCGGCGCCATCCGGATCGACGCCGAGGCGCAGGACGGCACCACGCTGGCCGCAAGGCTTTGGTTCGCCGAGGAAACCCTCGTGGTCGAGATGAAATTCAGCCGTGACCTGCCGGTGGTGGCGGAGTATGGCTCGTGGCGGGTCAAGCCCGGTGATCCGCCGACCGCCCGCGAGCAGGTGACCCAACAGGACGGAATGATATATGTGGTCCACCGCAACGGCCGCTGCCAGCGGGCGTTCGACAACGCGAAGGCCCAGAGCGTGCCGGAGGAGGCGATGG
>JAFLEH010000007.1:0-85918 GCA_017301995.1 Verrucomicrobiota bacterium
AACCACCGCCCCCGGCGCGCTCACCCGCAGCTTCACCGTGGACGCCTACCAACCCGGCCTCCACCCCATCCTCGCCCGCGTCCCCGAAACCGGAGAGATCATCGCAAAGGGGAATGTCAATGCGTTCATTCTGGCAGGTGCCGCCGAAACCGACGACGCCCAGTGCGTCGACTATCTTGCAGGGGGAGGGGTGCGTTTCAGCTTCACCATGGTTGCGGACGCCTTCCCGCCCAATGGCGAGATCCACCTGCGCACCTACTATCAGGGTGCCGTCTTCGGCAACGGCTCGCGCGACCTCATCCTGCGCGCCTCCGACTTCGATGAGAACGGCATCGCCAACATTTACATGGAATGGGCCGCAGGAGCCGGGTCCCCCCGTACCTGCCACTCTGCTGAGGTGTTCCTTGTTGCGGAACCGGATCCACAGTGAAACGACACAATACACAATCCAAAGCCCACGAACCTAGAATGAAAACAACATTGCCAATCATCGCCCTTGTGAATCTCTTGTTTGCGGCCACACTTTCATCACTGGCGCAGCAGGTCCCGGAATCAATCAGCGGGAAGGTTCTTGCAAACCTCGAGCCAAAATGCTCCGTGAGGATTGAAGGACCTGAAAGAGTGGCGGTCAACGACGACGATGATATTGATCCTGAGGATGGCAGCCATGATGAGGAGCTTGACTACAAGATAGAACCCGTCCCAGGCGAGAACGAAACCAAGATGATTTCAGTCACCGGCACGATGGCGGAAACTTGCAAGGGAACCGCCACCGTCGAGGTTGAGATCAAGAAAGGCTTGGACAGCAGAATTGAAGGGTTTTGGCCCGGAAGAAAGTCCGTTGTGGACAAGGACGGCAATGTCATCAGCAACGACGGGAATGATACCGACGGGAGGGAGAAACGCAGTGGCAAGAGCCATCCGTACACCTTCGACGTGAGCCCGGGACAAAAAGTGACTGTTCACCTCTGGATCGAAGGAATCAAACACAGCACGGGAACCGAACCAGATGTCCTCATCGAAGCCAAGACTTCCTACAACCGCTGCCAAGAGCACGGGAGACTCGGTCCTGAAAAACTGGAAATGCGCGTATATCAGGTGGATCTCGACATCGACTCTCAGAATCTCCGCGGTGTGGAAATCCCGGCGTGGGGCCTTGACACGGAAGACGACAAGATCGAACATTGCGAAGAAGATACCCAACCGGGCAAGTATGTCGTGACGGGAGTGAACCAAGACAGTGACGGAGATGGCACGCCGGATTTCGCCGACGGGCTTGGACAGCCGCGGGCGATTGGCAGCGGGAACTCGGGAACCTGCGGCGATGATGCAAAATTGGTTCCCGTGCGCATCGAGTTGCACGACCCCATCGATCCTCAAAAGGCGACCGTTGTATTTTCCTATAAGGCAAACATCCCCCGTAACGGTGAAGGGTTCACCAAAACCGGCGCCGGAACACCGCAAGACCCGGTGATCTACAGATTGGCTGGTGCCGGCATGCGCCTGTGGGCGGTCGATGCGCACAAGCGGTCGGGGAACGATGAAACAGGAAAGAATGTGGCTGCTGACGAACCTGCGCGGAAGTTCATTCCATCAGGATCGGAAGTCGCATGGCGGGACCTGTGCGCGGCGGTTAAAGGAGAGAAGCTCTCCGAGGGCAACAATCTTCCCCGGGAACTGGTGATATTCTTGGAGTACGTCGAGGATTACGACACCCTGGCGGGTAATGCTACGCTAGCCGGTACTCGAGAGGCGATTTCCATTACAGAGAAGGCGGAGTCCAAAGAAGTCGCAAAGGATCCCGTTCACGTTAGCCTTGTGGCAATGGAGGTTCAGTATGTGACATCAAAATGGGGCCACGACGACTTCGGGGACGAGATTCAGATCCCGGAGAGCGCGAGGAGTCCGCTCGGGCTTCCGAAATCTAATGAAATGATTGAAGAAACCCAGATCATGGGAAATAGCGACGGGAGAGAGAAGCACCGTATTGCTCACAGCCAGATCATGGTACGGCTGGTTGGCGGCAAAGGTATGGCCGGCAAGCGGCTGACATGGGGGATGAAACCTTGGGGGGTTCTGGAAGGGTCCGCGCACAGGGGCGACTGGGAAAGAAGTTTGGTTCCCGAACATAGAAATCGGTTTGAGCAGTCGACGATCTTTGGTACCCACGACTTCAGACTGCGTGGCCAAACTGGTGCGGATACCGCAATTGTCGCCGAGGGCGCAAACGCACATTCCGCCGCAAGGGCCAATGTCCCGCCCTTCGGATGGAATCACGCTGACATCAAGATTGGGATTGAAGGCGTCGTCCCCCAATCCTTCATGGTTCGCTTCGTGGTTCCGGCGGTCGTCGTGGTTGACGCTGGACATGGCGGGGACAATGATATCAATGCGGGGGTGTATATGAATGGATGGGAGCGTGGCAACTCTACTGCAAACAATGCAAAAAGCGGATGGTATAGCGAATCCGACAAGAAGCCGAAGAAGCCGGCCTATCCGGAGGCCACAGGCATACTCGAGAAGAATCTTACACCACTATATGCAAGTGAACTGACGGCTCAGCTACAGGCATTGCATGCGGACGAGAATCTGCCGCTGAGGAGTTATCAAACCAGAATAGGCGACAATAATATGGGAGGGTATGAGCGAGCGCGTGTTGCGAGAGACAGGAGTGCGGACATTCTCCTCTCGCTGCATTTCAATTCACACTCTACCCTTGGTCCGCGAGGGTCACTGGTGACGTCGCGGAAAGGTAATAATCTAAATCTTGACGAAGACGAGGCATTCGAGGCTAGGTTGGTTCCTCCAGTCAACGCCGCAATTCTAGCGATCGATCCCACTCCAAGGCTTAACCAGTCGCCTCATCTTGCAGATAATGCCGTTACAAGCGACGTTCGTGGATTTTACCACGATGCCAACTATCACCCGATTCGATCTACCCTCCTTGAGGTGGAGTTCATTCACAACCAAGGCGGAGATACCTTAATCAACGGGCCAAATAGGGACTGCGTCAAGAGTGCTTCGATGAGGGCCGCCGCTCAGGCTATTCTCGCCGAGCTTCGGGAATTTGTTGTGATAAATTGATGGCAATGATCTACCAAAACTAATAACGATAGAAATAGAGACAATGAATGCAATACGAGTCCAAAGTCGGCTTCGAGTCATGGAGATGCTGACCGCTGCCGTGATGATGTTTGCCGCAAATTCTCCTGTCAAGGGCGACGAAAGTGCCGGTGATCCTGATCCGTTCCCCCCGACCAAGTATCCGGTTGTGGTGTTTTCTACCGACAAGGCGTTTCGACTTGAGAAGCTCGTTGGAGAACCACCTGTTGCGGTTGGGGATGATTACTCATGCGAAGCGGATCGCGCCTCAAAACTCATAAAAGTCAAGGACAAGGCAGGTGCTGATGTTTACGAGATTCCAATTCCGGATCTAGCCACGTTGAATCAGAATCTCGTCAGAGAAAGCGTTCCGGAAGCGTTTCAAGGAGTCACTGTGACCCGTTCTGGAAATCTGGTTTTTTGCTATTACGAGAGCAATGAATTCTATTACTCTCGTGTCGCGCAAAGCTTCACATACATGCCAGGTTATGTGAAAGACGGAGAAAAGATCTTCCAATGCGGCAATTGGGCCGAGTTTGCGGAGGATTTGTTCTTGACCCCTATATCGACCCGCTTTGAGGTGGAAAAAGGCGTTGCCGTATACAACGCGAAAACAAACAAGGTATACAAATTGCAGGTTCCTGCAATTTTGGATAATTTGGTCGATGAATGGCTTAGCCTAAGGCCGCATGATTCTTCTCAAGGCCTTGTTCATGCCGTAAAGTACGAGAAGTCCGAGTATGGCCGTGATTTGGATGAAGAAATGACGGGGGACATCGGCTATCACAAGATCGTGGGGGAAGCGCCTGCCCCTTGATTTTGGGAATGCCAAGTGGCGCAATTATGTCAATCAATCATCGGGCGCGAGTAAAAGCGTGGACTTTCCTGGTCCTCGTCAGTACCACATTGGCAGGGATACTGTTGTTTGGATTGTGGAATGTGAAAGTTGTCCCGTTTGACGAACTGGGCGGCCTCCAATTTGGCCGTTCGGCACAGGATGACGGGCGCAACTCACCTCGCAGGGAATTGATCAATGCGGTTGCATCTGACACTTCCAGACAATCTAGAGACTCCCATAGTTTTGCCATGAGCGCCCTCGTGGCCCGAGCCGACACGAACGAACAACTCACCCCCGCCGACATCCAATCCCTCCTCGCCTTCATCTCCGCCCCGAAGCCGGGGGAGCTAACGGATGGCGAATGGGAGGAGAGGGTGAACGTGGTACTTAACCTGCTTCGCAGGCAGACAGAAGACGTTGAGACAGAAGACAGAAGACGGGAAGGCGCTGGGACGAAGACGCAAGACTTCAAGACCCAAGACGCAAGAGAAGATAGGGCTGGTTCATTGGCTTCTTCATTGGCTGACGACGGTCATAGACCGCCGCTACAAGGCGTTCCCGGCCTCACGGAGGTGCTGTTGGAGATGGCGGAGAGGAACGGGAGCAAGGTGCTGCGGTTGTATGCGATGCAGCATTTGTCGCTGTGGTTCGGGAAGGAGCGGGATCCGGCGAAGCGGCGGGCGATGGTGGGGTTGCTGGAAAAGCTGGCGACGACGCCGGGGGATGAGACGGCGGGGTGCGCGGTGTTGATGTTGGCCGACGTTCGTCGGCAGACACAAGACGGCAAGACACAAGACGCAAGAGAAGAAGGGGCTGGTTCATTGGCGGGGTCATTGTCTGGCGCTGGCCACGGCGTTACCGCCGCGGCTACGGAGAATCCCTCCGCGACCCCCTCCGCGACCTCCGCGTCTTTGCGTTTCGTTTCAGCCGACGACGGCATCGACTGGGTGCGGGTGGATGGGGTTCTTGAAACCACGAGCCGCAGGCTGGTGGGGGAGGCGGGTGCCGGGGTGGATGTGCGGATCAGCGCGGTCCATGCCTGCGTGGACCGCAAGGACGCGGGCGCGCTGCCGGACCTGCGCAAGGTCGCCGCGGACCCCTTGCTGGTTTCCACCCTGCGCAAGGCCGCCATCCACGCCATCGGCCAGTTAGGCACGGCCGAGGACATGGCGTTGCTGGACTCCCTGCCACAGGACGACCCGAATCTCTCCCAAGCCCTGACCCCCGCCAAGGCCGCTCTCGCAACCCGAAAGAAGGAAGCAAGGTGATGAGTCAACCCTCAACCGCGAACGCTTCGCGATCATCGACGCCAAGACGGAGAAGACGATCGATCAGGGTTAGAACGCCGGGGGTTCGGGTGCCCAGGGGGGATTTCAGATCCGAGATTTGAGATCCCAGCCTTCCCGCCTCACTCGCTTTCCTCGCCTTGTTTGCGCATCATTTCGAGCGTTTGGGACATGTCTTCCAGCCGGTCCCAGAGTTCGCGGACGACGTAGAGGGGCGCGCCGTTTCTAACTGACAGAGCGATGCAATCGGACGGACGGGCGTCGAGTTCCACGATCTTGCGCTCCATGATTTCGTTCTGCGCCTCGATGATCAGCCGGGCGAAGTAGATTTCCTTTTCCATCCGGACGATCACCGCGCGGGCGACCTTGCCGCCGAACGCCTCGAGCGCGCTTTGGAACAAATCGTGGGTCAGCGGACGCGGCGGCGCCTGGCCGCTCAGCACCGTGTTGATCGACACGCCGACCGCCGGATCGATGTAGAACACGATCACCTTCGATCCATCGCCCAAAAAAACCGCACACCCGGCCTGGGTGGGCATGAGCGCGACGGGTTCCACTCTAACTAGATCGGGCATGGCGGGGAGAATATCGGGTTGGGAAACGGAAGGGCGGATCAGACGCCGCGGGCGAGGTATTTGCGGGAGCCGCCGACATATTTGATCGCCCAATTCTTGATTTTCGCCTGTTCGTCGAGCGGCAGGGTGCGCACGACCTTGGCGGGGGAGCCAAGCACCAGCGAACCGGGCGGAATCACGGTGCCGCCGGTGACAAGCGCGCCCGCGCCGATGATCGAGCGTTCGCCGATCACCGCGCCGTCGAGGATGATCGCGCCCATGCCGACGAGCACCTCGTCTTTCACGGTGCAGGCGTGGAGGATCGCGGAGTGGCCCACGGTGACCATTTCACCGACGTAGCAGCCGTAGTTGTCGGCCAGATGGACCACCGCGTTGTCCTGGATGTTGGATTTCGGGCCGATGACGATTTCGTTGATGTCGCCGCGCAGGGTGGCTTGGTACCAGATGCTGCATTCCTCGTGGATCGTCACGCGCCCGATCACGTCCGCGCTGGCGGCGATGAAGGCGGACTCGTGGATCGAAGGGACAAAATTTTCAAAGGTCTCGATGGCCATGCGCGACGCTAGCCGCGGGCGGGGATCAATGCAAGCCCGGCCTCGATTTTCCGGGGATTGGGGGAACCTTGTCAGCGGTCCCTCGCTCTCCGAGGCGCAGGGCGGACAATCATGCGAAGGCTGGCCGAAGCCCGATGTTACCCGTCCCTATTCGTTACCCTTGACGGTGATGGTGCGGCCTTCGAGCCATGTTTGGAGGAGTTTCGGGTGCGCGGTTAGATTGCCGAACATCCGCCAGTTCGAGCGTTGGAGGACGCCGGCATCGGCGGGGCCTTCATCGACCACCCGCCAGGGCCGGGTGCCGGACGAATGGATGAAGCGGAAACCCTCGCGGGTGACGACGAGAAACGCCACGTGCGAATCGAGGCCGATCACGTAAACGCCGGGTTCGCGTTTGGCGATGGCGGAGGTGAACTCGGCGTAGGGCTTGCCTACCATGAGGACGCATGCGTCGCGGGGCAGAAACGACTGGAGGATATTGCCGGATGCCTGGCGGGCCAGGGTGTAGCGGTCCACCTTGAAGCCCGCGTCCTTGAGCACGGTGGCCACGAAGTAGCCGCAGGCGATTTTGCCCGCGCCGGGTTCGGCGGCGGTGCCGTTGAAATCCCACGGTGTGCCGAGCCAGCAGCGCATCATGGCGGGCAGGGTGGTTTCCAGCGATTGGCGGGCCTGTTGGAGAATCGCCTCACGTGCCGCGGGGGTGGCGGCGGATTGGTATTGGCGCGAAAGGTAGGCGCGCTTGGCCTCGAGGTCGCGCTTGAGCGCGCGGTAGGTTGTGGGGTCGGGTTTCGGTTCGACGATGCCGGCCGGGATGATTTTCGGAAAGCGGCTGGACAGCCAGGCGAGCGCGGGCGCACGCCAGAACCAGGCCGCCCCAACACCCGCGGCGACCGCCAACAACACTCCGAGCACCAGCCAACGGCGTTTGCGCATGGAGGTGGTTAGCAAAACGGTCCTGTTCACGCAAGCCCGGAACCGGATTGGCCCGGTTGGCAAATCCGACTCACGCCTGTTTCACGTCCACCCATTGTTTGGTGCGGGCGGCTTCGAGGACGGCGTCGCAGACGTATTGGGTGCCTAGCGCGTGGCGGAAATCCGGGTAGCGTTTTTCCGCGGCCGGATCGTCGAGGGATTTGAGGAACTCCGCCAGGCCGTGGACGAACGAATGCTCGTAGCCCAGGCAGAGGCCGGGTACCCACCAGTTGCCGGCGTAGGGATGATCTCCATCCGAACAATGGATGCTGCTCCATCCGCGGCGGTCGCCGGGGACACCGTGGTCGAAATACGAGAGCCGGTTCATGTCGTGGAGATCCCAGGCCAGCGACTTTTTCTCGCCGTTGATCTCGAAGGTGTAGAGCGCCTTGTGGCCGCGGGCGTAGCGGGTGGATTCGAAGATCGCGAGCGAACCATTGGCGAAGCGGGCGAGAAAAGCGCAGGCGTCGTCGATGGTGACCGCCTGTTTTTGTCCGGTTAGGTTGTGGACCCGTTCCTTGATGAAGGTTTCGGTCATCGCGCTCACCGAAACGATGTCGCCGTTGAGCCAGCGCGCGGTGTCGATGCAGTGGGCTAACAAATCCCCGGTCACGCCGGAGCCGGCGGCCGCCGCGTCGAGGCGCCACAGGCCGGCGCCGCCCTGCGGGAGGTCGGCGGAAATCGTCCAGTCCTGGAGGAAATTCGCACGATAGTGGAACACGCGGCCGAGTTCGCCGGCGGCGACGATGTTCTTGGCGAGCGTGACGGCGGGAAGGAACCGGTAGTTGTACCACACCAAGTTCGGCAGGCCGGCCTTTTCGACGGCGGCGACCATCTCCTCGCCCTGCGCGCCGTTGAGGGCGAGCGGTTTCTCGCAGAGGATCATCTTGCCGTTGGCGATGCAGGCCAACGCGATCTCGGCGTGCGAGTCGTTAGGGGTGCAGATGTCGATGGCATCGATGTCATTGCGTTCGACCAGCTTGCGCCAGTCGGTCTCATAGGACGCGTAGCCCCATTTTTTGGCGAAGGCTCTGACCTTCTCCTCGTCGCGGCCGCAGACCGCCTGGCGGAGCGGGACGTGGCTGGAGTCGAAGAAATGGGAAACCTGGGAGTAGGCGTTCGAGTGGGTTCGGCCCATGAAGCCATAGCCGATGAGCCCGATGCGGAGGGGTGTTTTCATGGTTGGAAGCGGATTGAATGTTAGATGGCCTCATCCACGGCGATCATCGCGGTTAGGACCTTCTCCCACGTGGCCGGGTCTTCGAGCGTGGCGTTGGGGAACATGCAGCCGTCCCAACAAATGTGGCGGATGCCGCGGGATTCGGCGTCCTTCAGCCAGTAGGAAGCGCATTTCGCGATGTCGAGTTTCCCGTTGGGATCGTCGGCCGGGCAATGGCGGCCGGTGCGGTCGTGGGAACCGGTGCCGTGGACCGTGCCGTCATTCTGGGCGACGTGGAAATCGAAGGTCCACGGGCGCAGCGCGTCGGTCATGGTTTCATAGGCGGCCCAGAACTCCGCATCCGTGTGGCCCTCCCGGATCAGCGCGGCGGACGGCGCGTTGTATCCCAACAGATAGAGATAGGTGTGGGCGAGGTCGGCCTGGAATCCGACGGTTTCCGGCATGGCGGTGGCCTCCAGCGTGTCGAGCATGGTCTTCCACGAATGCATGCCGCCCCAACAGATCTCACCCTCGGCGGCGAGGCGTTCGCCGTTTTCCGCGGCCACGGTGCCGGCGGCGCGGAAGGTTTCGGCGATCTTGCGGGTGTTGTTAGCCGAATCGTTCGACCACTCGGCGGGGCCGCCGGCGGAGTCGACGCGGATGACTCCGCAATCGCGCACGCCATGGGCCTTGAGGATTTTTGCGATGCGGCAGGCCTTCTGCACGGCGAGCACGAACTTGCGGCGTTCGTCGGCGCAACCGAACGCGCAACCGCCCACGGTGCCGGGCCACACGGGGGCCACCAGCGAGCCCACCTTGAGCCCGCGGGCCGCGATCTGGTCGGCCATGGCCTTGATCGAATCCTCCGAGGCGTCCGGATCGGTGTGGGGGAGGAACAGGAACAGGTCCACACCATCGAACTTGCGTCCGTTGACGGTGGTGTTCGCGGTGAGATCGAGCATGCGATCGAGGGCGATGGGCGGGTGGTCGGTGCCGGGTTCCTTGCCGACGAGGCCCGGCCACATGGCGTTGTGCAGTTTCATGGTTGGGTTGTTGGGTTGGGAGAGGGTGGTTTGATAAGATATGCTAACAGGACCGATGCGCGCCCATCGCGGGGGCGTCGGGATTCACCTCCGGGCCGAAGTAGCGCAGGGCGACGAGCGGTTCGGTGAGCGAGGTGTTGGTGAAGGTGACTCCGGCGAGCGCGGCTTCCTCGGTGCAGAAGAACTCGTCGTGCGAGAGTTCGTTGAAGCGGAGGAGCTTCGGGCAGTTGAGGCGCATTTTGTTGGCCCGGCCCTCGCCCTGGACGACGATCAGCGAATAGGCGCCGCGGTCCTTGATCGTGACGGTTGCGCCGGGTTCCACAGTGAGTTCCTTGGCGGTGAAGTATTGGAATCCGTCCACCTTGCCGTAAACGATCCACTTGTCGTGAAACCCCTCGCCTTGCAGAGCGGTCACGGGTTCCAGATAGTGGTTGTCCTTGAAATTCGGGTCGGTGTTTTTCGCCCAGTCGATCTGATCCACGATGAAATCCAGGTCCTGGTGTTTCTCAGCGGGCATGTCTTTCACCAGCAGCGACCACGGAACCGGGCGGCCTTCGACGAGGTTCTGATACATGCCGAAAACGTCCGATCCCCACTGCGGTTCGTAGGTGCAGAGCGAGCCGGGCGCGTGAAGGATGCAGGGATCGATCAGCCAGCCGCTGCCGACCTTGAGCCGATACGCTTTGGATAGATCGAGGATCCCGTTGTCGCCCTTGTTCCAATCGGCGATGCACCGGCGGACCTCGGCGCGGGTGGTGCCGGGTTCGAGACCCATGAACGTGTAGGGGAAATTGTTGCCCACATTGTTATGTTGGGGCGGGAAGTAGTAGGACTCCGGCTTGCCCTCCTGGCCGACGAGCGCGGCCTGCTCGGCGCTCTGGTGCATGTGGTGCGGGATGGGCCCCATGTTGTCGAAGAACTTCGAGTACACCGGCCACCGGCCGTATTTCTCCCACAGGGTGGCGCCGATGATCGCGGCCCCGCGCTCGGCGATCGCGTCGCGCAGCGTGAAACGCTCGCGGCCCACGACCACATAGGA
Source organism: Verrucomicrobiota bacterium (assembly GCA_017301995.1). Classification (GTDB taxonomy): domain Bacteria; phylum Verrucomicrobiota; class Verrucomicrobiia; order Verrucomicrobiales; family Akkermansiaceae; genus Luteolibacter. The sequence goes on from JAFLEH010000007.1 coordinate 10,569, forward strand.
TAGGCCCTCGTCGGCCGCGCGGCCTTCGTTGGCGGTCTCGGTGGTGGAACCGAACCAGCGTTCGTCGATCCCGCCGCGGTTGAGGCCGTAGGCGTAGGTGTCGTCGGGGTGGAGCTTGATCCGCAGGCCCGGTTGGAGAAACGAGCGGGGCACCCAGGTGGGCGTGAGCCGGAGCAGGCCGCCGGTTTCTTCGAGGTGGCCGTCGATCAGGTCGGTTAGGTTTTTGGTGGCGGTGGAGAGGTCGGCGGTGGTGCGCGGGGCGTTCATGCGGGGGATGCGGGATATCGGGTTGTTGGGTTAGGTGACGTGGCCCCAATCGAGCGGGACGGTGATGGTTAGACCGGAATCGCCGGTTAGGATCACGGCGTCCGGGCCGTCGGGTTTGATTGCAGCGACCGCGCCAAAGCCCTGCGGCACGGCGGCGACCGCATGGACGACCCGCAGCGGGACGGTTTCATCCGGACGGAAACGGCGGACGGTAGGGATGTCTAACCATTCCAACGGCCCCGTGCGGGACAGGTCCACGCCATGGCTGAAGTAGGAGCAAACTTCCTCGATGCCGATGCGGCCGTGGTGCCTGCCCAGCCAGGGCTCGGCGGTGCGGCCGCCGTTGGAGATCCACAACAGGGTGGCGGGAAAATCGGCGGGGTTTTTCAGCGCGAACCAGACCCAGCCGTCGCCCACCGCCGCCGACCACGCGAAGGGTTGTTCCGCGGTCGCGGGCACGTTCGCCATCATCACCAGGTCGTCGTTGCCCGGACGGGCCGGATAGCGGGTTAGATCGGTGGTGCCGCCGTTCGCCAGCGGAACCTCGCGCAGATCGGAAAATGTCGCGCCAGGCATCAAGCACTGCGTTTCCCCGGCGGCGGGATCGGAAAAGGCCCCGGGAAACACTGAGGCCCAACGGAACGGACTGGTCGTGACGCGGCCCCCGCCAACCGGGAGTCCGGATAGATCGAGCACCGGATGGGTACCGTAGCTGAAGGCGCCATCCAGATTGGAGATCCGGTGTTCCGCATACACCGCGTGGTGGCCGGGTCGGACGGTTAGAGTCTTTTCGACAAACGCCCCGGAGTCCGCGGTCTGGAGCGCGGCGCTCAGGGATCGCTCGCTTTTAGCCACCGCCGACCACACCGCATTGGCCGGATCGCCGTGGGGCGGTCCGGCGGATTGCCCGCCAAAAGGCAGACAGAGAAAATCCCCGCGCAAAACCGAGAGCAGCACCGGGCATTCGGGAAAATCCTCCGGCACCCAGGGCGACAGCGAATAGGGTGCCACATCGCGGCCCGGGAGGTGGAAAACCACGGGTGCCATGTGCCCGCCACGCGCCGTCAGGCAAAGGTCAACCTCCGGGGTTGAGAGCTGGAACGACGGTTCGCCGTGAATCGACTGCATGGCTAAGGTATTTACTGACGCCATACGCCGTAACTTGCACGAAAAATCGCACCGGCACGAAAAAATTCTCAACGGACCCCGGAATCGGGGCACGGCGAGGACGTTTCACCACCGTCCTGCGGCGGCGATCAGGTGGCGGAGTTCCCCGCTCACCTCGGACGGATCATCCACGGTGGCGGCCACTTCGGCACGGACGAGTTCCCGGAAACGCTCGCGGAGCCGGTGAATCGCCACTTTCACGGCGGTTTCGGACATCCCCAACGCACGGGCGGCCTCGGCCTGGGACTGCTGCGCGCCGCCGTCGAGCCACGGCCGGAGTGTGGCGAACCAACCGGCCTTGGCCCCGTTCTCGGCCTCAAGTGCCGCCAGCGCCCGACCGATGAGAGTCAAAGCCCATTCGCGGTCGAAAACAAGGGTGTCATCGAGCGTGCCGGGCACCGGAATTCCGGGCGAGGTGTCGGTTTCCGAGGCCAGTGGCAGATGCTCCGCGCCACCGCCGCGCTTGGCCGCGCGTTCCTCCGCACGACGGTTGGCAAGGAAGTGCTTGAGCGCGCCTAACAGATAGCTGCGGAACCGCCCGCGGCCCGGTTCCGGCGCGCCGACCCCGCCGGTCAGAAGGCCCTCGAAGAACGTGTGGGCCAAATCGCGCGCCGCGTCGTCGTCCCGGCCTTCCCGCCGCAGAAACGCCACCACCGGCTCATAATAGGCCGCGCAAAGCTCCGACAGCGCCATCTTCGCCTCCTCCCCCGCACCACGGGCGCGGAGGACGAGCGTCCAGCGGGTGGGATGGAAGGTGGGGGTCATGGTGGCAGGGTGGATTCGGATGGAAAATCCTCGCCCGGCCACGGCGAAGTCGGCACTTCGGCGGGCGTGACAATCCTGTAGGCCGCATCCATACCAAAAGGCTTGAGGGATTCCTGAAGTCTCCGTGCCACCTCGTCAGCCCGCTGTTTCGCCATCTGCGGATCTGTGCTAAACGCCAAGATGTCAAACTGGCCCTCCACTCCCGCCACCGGCCGGAACTCGTTGCCTTTCAGATGGGATTTCAACACCTTGCGGGCATCACCTTGTTTTGGCTGGAATTCCACGCGACAAGCGGCGCAGTACGGGCTCGGCTCGACCTCCGCGCAGGTACTGACCCACTTTCCATTCTCGGTATGCCCGAACAATTCCACTTTCACAAACGCATTCGTTCCGGTATAGCGTTGCAACTCCACCACCACCACATCGCCATTACCAAACTCCGGGGCGGACATTCTAACACCAGCAATGGTCCCCGCCATCAGCGACATGGTTTCAACTGGAGAGATGCGAACGCCCCCCTCGACATTGACCCTCGACTGACCTACATAGCAATCCAGAAACTTGTCCAGATCGGAATCGTTTGCGGCTTGGTTCATCTTGCGAATGCATTCCCGTATTTCGACCGCGTGACGTTCCGGTCCTTCCGGCTTGTCAGGTGGCCACGGCAGCCTTGGCCGTTTGATTTCCGCGGACTTGATGGTTGCCGGACTGCCGCCGGGATTCGGCGTTTCAGCGGTGGGCTTTATCTCCGGAAAAGTGGTTTCGGTACGATTGGCATTCCTGATTTTCCAGGTCAAATACATCGGTTTAGCCACAATGAACGCCAAAGCCAAGAGCCCTGGAATGATGATGATGGAGGCGCAGCCCAAGCCCGCCACCCGATAGAAGAAGTCCTTGCCGCCACCCGCTGACGCAGGGTCCCCGGAGCGGTCCGGCCTCGCATTGTGCCTGACAGCCCAAACACCGAGCGCAAAAACGATTGGAAGCGAGGCGAAGAAACAGGCCTCGGATCTTCCCGTGAAACCGTTCGCAATCAGAAAAGACACTCCCGATGCGATGATGGCTATCACCGCACCAGCGCCAACTCGCCTGATGCCGACGCTCCGGGGGGGGGATACCCGGCTGGAACGCTTCATCATGTAAAGGTACAGTAAGCCAAACGTACCAAACACCGCGGAAACACAGCCGCCAACAACAAATACCGTGCCGACAACCATCACGCTCATGGATTCGCCAGGGGAGGCGACGAGTAACAACCAGGCTCCCGAACCGCCAACAGCCACACCGCAAACCGATAGTAAAACGGACCACTGAGTCGAGCGGGCGGAGGTATGGCTGCCTCTGTTTCTTTGCCATTGTTCTCGGGATCTCATCAAAACCGATCTCCTCGACTCCATGGATTCAAGCCGATCTCCGGAGTATTTGATGGCCACCGCGCCTCCGGCCGCGAGAGCGAACAACACCGCGGCACCGATCGCGAGATCCACCGCGCCACGCCCTATGCCAAGCATCATCAGGACGAGCATGCTGGCCAGAAACCCTCCGATTACGACCGCTTTGCTAGGACGTTGCCCGTGGATCACCACGATCGAGCACACGACGCTGAAGAAAACCGCCATGTGCAGGAACGCATGGGCGAGGGGAAAGCTTCTGACGGATGTGATAGAGGGTTCGCCAAGCTGCAATCTGATCAGGATGGCTGCGGATGCCAGCACCACCGCGAACCAAAAGAACCGCATTTGGCCCTTGAACGAATGCCGGGGGGCGGGTGAACGGGTGGCGCCGGGTTGCGTCGCCCGGCGCACATCCGTCTTCACCTCCTCGGCGCTTTGTTGTCTCAGTTCGCGCTCTTTTTCCAGGGTTTGGAGCACGATCTCGTCGATGCGTTTTCCGACTTCCGCGCGCTGGCTGGGCAGGGGGAATCGCCCTAACGGAAGCTCGCCGGTGAGCATCTCGTAGATCACCACGCCGAGGCTGTAGATGTCCGCGCGGTGGTCCACGCTGTGGGGTTTCTCGTGCTGCTCGGGGGCCATGTAGGCGGCGCTGCCGAGCTGGCCGCCGGTGCGGGTGAGGGTGAAGTTCCGCTCGGGGTCGCCGACGATCCGGGCGATGCCGAAGTCCGCGATCTTCACGCGGCCGTCCTTGTCGAGCAGGATGTTCTCCGGCTTGATGTCGCGGTGCCACACACCCTGGGCATGGGCTGTTTGCAGCGCGTCGCATATCGAAGGCACGATGGCGAGCGCCTGTTCGGGCGAGAATCGTCCGGCGCTCATCGCCTGCCGCAGGTTCACGCCATCGATGTACTCCATCATCAGATAGAAATAGCCGCCGCTCTCGCCGTGTTCGTGGAGCGTGACGATGTTCGGGTGCTTGAGCTTGCCGAGCACGCGGGCTTCGCGGGCGAAGCGTTCCTCGAAGGCCGGATCCTTGCGCAGCGCGGGCGAGAGGATTTTCAACGCCACCATGCGGTCGAGATCCGGTTGGCGCGCCTGATAGACGAAGCCCATCCCGCCATGGCCGATGAGGCGGAGAATCTCCAGCTTGGGAAACGCGGCGGCCACTTCATCGAGCGGCGGGTTGCCGTCGGTGGCGGGGACCGCGGTGTCGGCCTCGCGGAGGACGCAGGCCGGACACAGCCCGCCGGGAGCGTGCGGAGGGATTGGGGTGTTGCAGGTTGGGCAGGTTTTCGGATTCACGCAGGTTCCTGACGGATCGCCGGGGGCAGGTTACACGGAAAACCGCGGGGAGGGCAAGATTCCCGGGCGACGGCCGGTGGGCGTTAGGCCGGGGGTTGGATTTCCCGGATGCCTCGGCAGTCGGGGTAGGCGGTGCAGCCCCAGAACTCGCGGCCGGGGGTGGGGCCCGCCTTCGCACGGCGTTTGTGCATGGGTTTGCCGCATTCCGGGCATTCGGGTGCGTTTTGTTGGGTGGCGCGGGTGGCCACGCGGGTGGCGGTGAGTTGCTCGCGGAAGCCACCGGTTTGGGCGAACCGCTCGCCTTGCGCTTTGAGCAGCGAGCCTAACATATTGATGGTCCGGCTGATGAGAATGAGCTGGGCGTTGGCGCAGACGAAGGAGTCCTCCGAGTCCAGCCAACGGCCTAACTTGCGATACTGCGCGAGGATGTGCGCGCAGCAATCGTGGGCCACCTCATCCTTGGAGTAATCCGGGCGGTCGAGCCGCAGCGAAAACACTTCCTTTGCCTCAGGCGAAGAAACTTTCCACGGCACGCGTCCGTGGCGGAGCAGCCAGGTTTCGTAGTCGCCGCGCAGCTCGCCGAGGCTGGCGCGGGCCACATCGGTGAGCTTCATCTCCGTTTCCTTGGAGGTGGAGGCGCGCTCGGAACCTTCGATGATGTTCTCCTTTCCCGAGCGCGCCGCTTGGGTCATTTGGTCGTATTGGCGGCCGCAGGGGTCTATCCGGCGGTCCAGGAACTTTCCGCAAAACCGCAGCGTGGCGAGCTGTACCACGCTGGCCATGATGTAGGCGTCCAACCAGCGGTAGCCGCCGGAGGGATCGAAGTTCATGGGGTTCAGAGGGGATTTATCGACAGCTATCGAAGGTTATCGATAGCTGTCGAAACGGATCTATCAACCCAGCGGGATGACGGTTTCCTCGACCGGGCCGGCGGCTTCGCCGGCTTTCTGGTCGCGGAGGTAGGCGCGGCGGGACATTTTCACGCGGCCTTTTTCATCGACGCCGATGCACTTGGCGGTGACGAGGTCGCCCTTTTTGACGACGTCCTCGACCTTTTCGGTGCGGCCTTCGGCCAGTTCGGAGACGTGGATGAGGCCGTCCTTGCCGGGGAGCACTTCCATGAACGCGCCGAAGGCGGTGATGGAAACGATCTTGCCGGTATAGACCTTGTTGATCTCGATCTCGGCGAACATGCGCTCGATCATGTTGCGGGCGCACTCGAGGCCCTCGGCCTTGGAGGCGTAGATGTGGACGGTGCCGTCGTCCTCGATGTTGATTTCGGCGCCGGACTCCGCCTGGATGCCCTTGATGTTCTTGCCGCCGGGCCCGATGAGTTCGCCGATGCGGTCGGCCGGGATCTTGACGGTGACGATGCGCGGGGCGTGCGGGCTGAGTTCGTTGGGCTGGGCGATGGCCTCGGCCATTTTGTCGAGGATGGTGCCGCGGGCGTTTTTGGCGATGGTGATGGCTTCCTCAAGGATGCTCAGGGGCAGGCCGGGGAGTTTCAGGTCGAGCTGATAGCCGGTGACGCCTTCCGAGGTGCCGCAGAGTTTGAAGTCCATATCGCCGTAGAAGTCCTCGGAACCGATGATGTCCAGCAGGCACTTGTGCTCCTTCATGGTGTTTTCGTCCTGCCACTCGGTGACGAGGCCCACGGAAATGCCGGCCACGGGACGGATCAGCGGGACGCCCGCGGAAAGCAGCGACATGGTGCCGGAGCAAACGGTGGCCATGGAGGTGGAACCGTTCGACTCGGTGACTTCCGACGAAACGCGGATCGCGTAGGGGAAATCCTCGGTGGCGGGGATCACCGGCTCGATCGAGCGTTCGGCGAGGGCGCCGTGGCCAATTTCGCGGCGGTTGATGCCACCCATGCGGCCGGTTTCACCGACGGAGAAGGGAGGGAAGTTGTAATGCAGGATGAAGCGTTTCTCGTTCTCGCCGCCGGCGTAGTTGTCGAACATCTGCTTTTCCTCGGCGGGGGCGAGGGTGGCGATGGCCAGCGCCTGGGTCTCGCCGCGGGCGAAAATGGCGGAACCGTGGACGCGCGGGAGCGGATCGGCCTCGGCATAGAGAGGACGAAGCTGATCGATGGTGCGGCCGTCGGCGCGGACGCCTTTTTCCATGATGGAAATGCGGAACGCTTTCTTCTGGAGATATTCGAAAGCCTGCTCGACGTCGAAGTCGGTGGCTTCCGGGGCGCGTTCCTTGATGGCGGCCTCCACTTCGTCGCGCAGGGCGCCGACTTTTTTGGCGCGCTCGGTTTTGGTGGGCGCGTAGATGGCGGACTCGATGCGGTCACCGGCGATTTCGTAGGCGATTTCCAACAGGTTTTCCTTGGCGAGAACGGGGTCGAAGGTGCGCTTTTCCTTGCCGGCGAGTTTGACGAGTTCCTCCTGGACCTCGACCAGTTTGGTGACGGCTTCCTGGGCGAAGCGCAGAGCGTTCACGAAGTCCGCTTCGGGCAGCTCGTCGGCCTGGCCTTCGATCATGATGACATCGGTTTTGTTACCGACGTAGATCAGGTCGAGATCGCTTTCATCGCGCTGGGCGAAGGTCGGGTTGATGACGAACTGGCCGTTGACGCGGCCGACGCGGACCGCGCCGATGGGGCCGCCGAACGGGATGTCCGAAAGGCAGAGCGCGGCGGAGGCGCCGTTCATCGAGAGCACGTCGGCGTCGTTTTCACCGTCGGCGCTGAGCAGGATGGCGATGATCTGGGTGTCGTAGAAATAGCCCTTGGGGAAGAGCGGCCGCAGCGGTCTGTCGGTCATGCGGCAGGTGAGGATTTCCTTTTCGGTGGGGCGGCCTTCGCGTTTGAAGTAGCCGCCGGGGAAGACACCCGCGGCGGAGGCCTTTTCCTTGTATTCGACGGAAAGCGGGAACCAGGTCTGGCCGGGTTTCACCTTGGTGGCGGAAACGGCGGTGACGAGGATGATGGTGTCTCCGCAACGGACGGTGACGGCGCCATCGGCGAGTTTGGCGAGTTTGCCCGTTTCAATGGTGATCGGGTTGGTGCCGACGTGGCACGTTTTGGTATGGATATTCATGGTCTGTCTGTCTTTTCTTCGGTGTGCTTCTTCTTTTGCTTCGTGGTTTGCCGGTTTGCGGCGGTGTCAAGTGCGCCTAGCCTGCGCGGCGGAGTGCCGGGCAGGCGTGCGGTGCGTTCGGGTTGCGGACAGGCCTCGGATTTTTCGAAAGGGAAAAGGATGGGAGGCTGGTGTCCGCCGGACCGGGAATGCCGGAGGCGTTCTGGTCCGTCTGTTTGCGCGACAGCCACGCGGGGGTTCCTGCGTGGCTGTCTGGCGGAGAGTGTTGGATTAGCGGCGGAGGCCCAGGCGCTGGATGATCTGCTTGTAGGCGTCCTCGGACTTCGCTTTGATGTAGTCGAGGTGCTTCCGGCGCAGGGAGACCATTTTGATCAGGCCCCGGCGGGAGGAGAAATCCTTGGAATGGATATTCAGGTGCTCCGTGAGGTCGAGGATCCGCTGGGTGAGGAGCGCCACTTGGTATTGGGCGCTGCCGGTGTCTCCTTCGTGAAGTTGGAACTCTTTCAGGTTGATGGTATTGGTGCTCATAGGGGTAAGGGATGGGTCCAGCGCTCGCCGGGCCGTCCTAGGTTGGTGGTTCGGGCCGCAGCCTAGCCGGGCCGGGCCGGATGGCAAGGCAAATCGGGAAATTTCGCGGATTTTTTGAAATTTTGGAATGATTCCTTGTGTTATGCACATTGGAAACGAGAATCCACAACCATGAAAACCCTCCTCGCCCTATGCGCCAGCGCGGCCCTGATGCCGCTCGTCCACGCCGCCGACCCCAAGAACCCGGAACCCTTCGAGGACGCGCTCCGCGAAGCGGTCAAGGAATACCGCGCCGGAAAACTCGACAAGGCCCGCGCCGCACTCGACCAGGCGGCCGCCCTGCTCGACAAGCACCAGACCGGCAAAGTGGCCGACACGTTTCCCGATCCGCCCGAGGGCTGGATTGTCGGAGACGTGGAGAAGAGCAACATCCCCGATTACCTTGGCGGCGGCCGGACAATCAAAAAAACCTACCGGGAAAAGGCCGGCAAAAAGGAAATCGTGCTCGAGGTCATCGTGGATTCCTCGTACGCGAAGCTGCTGGTGGGATTGGTCTCCAACGACGCGATCGCCGAGAGCCAGGGGTTCGAGGTGAAAAAAATCGGTGGCGACCGCGCCCTGCTCAAGGGCAACGAGCTGAACCTGCCGGTGGACGAACGGTTTCTCGTCAAACTGACCGGCAAGGGTGGCGCGGAGGCGAAGGATCTGCTCGCATTCGCCCGCGACGTGGACCGCCACGCGCTCAAGAAGGTCGAATGATCCAACATTCCCGATGATTGTCACCCTCACTGGAGCCAACGGCTTGATTGGCAAGGCGCTGAACGGCTCATTGGTGGCGGGCGGGCAAAATGTGCGCCCTCTGGGCCGGCGGGCCGCGGTACCTGACGGCTGGTCGTGGGACGCGCTGGTCGCGGAGCCGCCCGCCGGCGCGCTGTCCGGCGCGAATGCCGTGGTGCATTTGCTCGGCGAGCCGATCGCCCAACGGTGGACGGCAGGCGCTTGGCGGCGGATCGTTGCCAGCCGGGTGGAAGGGACTCGGCGGCTGGTGGAAACGCTCGCGCGGCTGGAACATCGGCCGTCCGTGCTGGTGAGCGCCTCGGCCACCGGGATCTATGGGGATCGCGGCGATGATATGCTAACCGAAACTTCCGGGCCAGGAGGCGGCCGCGTGGCGAGCTTGTGTCAGGCATGGGAGCGCGAGGCCATGCGGGCGGAGGACTTGGGAATCCGGGTGGTCCTGCTGCGCACCGGGCTGGTGATCGCGCCGCGGGGCGGGTTTCTGGCGCGGATGCTGCCCGCGTTCCGGATGGGGCTGGGAGGTCCGCTCGGCGATGGCCGGCATTGGATGAGCTGGATCCATCTCGCCGATTTGATAGAACTGATCCGTTTCGCGCTGGAGAACAACGGCGTGGCCGGTCCGCTGAATGCCACCGCTCCGGAACCGGTGGAAAACCGGGAGTTCACGCGGATTCTGGGTGAGACGCTGCGGCGTCCGGCGGTGCTGCCCGTGCCCCGTCTGGCACTGCGGCTGCTGTTCGGGGAAATGGCGGGGATCCTAACCGACAGCCAGCGGGTGCTGCCGGAAAAGGCGCTCCATCACGGATTCCGGTTCGCGTTTTCCGACCTCGAAACGGCTCTGGACGACGTCCTGAAACGCCCGCGCGGCTGATGGCCGCGAATTGGGTTGAGCCCGAGATCCGAGGTTCGGGGTTGTTTGGATGTCCGGTTTACCACTGAGACACTGATGGAACAGAGGACACGGAAGATATTTATGGAAAAGTGAGATCATGGTTTGAATTGGACGACCCACACCAACTCGTCAAACATCAGTGACTTCAGTCTCAATCAGTGCCCCCAGCGGTAAACCGAGCGTCCAAACTATCTCCAACTTCGGATTTCGGATTGAAAGATCCGCCTGTTTCGCCAACGTTGGGGCTGTGGCGCGGCCGGATGAACCGGTTCACGCCCAACCCACCATCCAACGACAAGGAGAACCCCATGAATCCATCCGTCCGTTCCCTGACGACCCTGGCCGCCCTTTTGGCCACCGCCGCATCCTCGCTTGCCGCCGATTGGCCCAACTGGCGAGGCCCGGCCTACGACGGCATCAGCAAGGAAACCGATTGGAACCCCGCGGCGGTCGGCGACAAGAAAATCGCTTGGGAAGCCAAGGTCGGCGCGGGCTACTCCGCTGTTTCGGTGGCCGCCGGCAAGCTCTACACCGCCGGCAATTTCAACAAGAACACCGACCGGATCTCCTGCCTCGACGCCCTAACCGGCAAGGAAGTCTGGAAATACGAATACCCGGAGGCGCTCGCTCCAAAATTCTACTCGGGCGGCTGCAGCGCGACGCCCACCATCCACGGCGGAAAGGTCTATTTCGCCAGCAAAAGCGGCAAGGTGTTCTGTCTCGATGCCCTAACCGGCAAGGAAGTCTGGAAGAAAGAATTCGGCAAGAAAGTTCCGACCTGGGGGTTCTCCAGCTCCGCGCTGGTGCATGGCAAGGCGGTGATCTTCAACGCCGGATCCGCCGGGCTCGCCTACGACCTGGAGTCCGGCAAGGTGCTCTGGGACAGCGCGGACGACGTCTGCGGCTACGCCACCCCGGTGCCATTCACCCACAAGGGAAAAACCGCGCTGGCCCTGTTCGCCAAAAACACACTAACCGCAATCGGCGCGGAAGACGGCAAACCGCTGTGGTCCACCCCGTGGCAGACCCAACATGACATCAATGCCGCCGACCCGGTCATTTCCGGCACCCAGGCGTTCATCACCTCCGGCTACGGACGCGGATGCTCGCTTGTGGATTTCTCGGGCGCCGAACCGAAGAAACTCTGGGAAAACAAGGAGATGCGGTCCCATATGAGCGGCCCCGTCCTGATAGACGGCCATCTCTACGGGTTCGACGACATGCGCCTGGTATGCCTCGACTGGAAAACCGGCGCTAGAAAATGGGAGGAAAAATCCCCGAAAAAAGGCGCGCTGATGGCCGCCGGTGACAAACTCATCATCCTCGGCGAGGGCGGTCGCCTCGCCATCGCCAAAGCCACCCCGGATGCCTATCAGGAAGTCGCCGGGGCCCAAATCGTCGGCGGCCGCTGCTGGACCATGCCGATCCTAGCCAACGGCCTGATCTACGTCCGCAACTCCGACGGCGACCTCGCCTGCGTGGATGTCAGGAAGTGATCAATCGATCTTTCCGGAATGCGCCGCCCCCTCCCAGGACGGCAGACCGATGGTTTTGAGATAGGGCGCGCAGGCGGCGTCCTCGCGGGGCGTGCCCAATGCCTGATAGAGATGCCAGATCGGCTTCTTGCCGAGCGGATCGCCGGGTTCGTCGGGAAACTTGCGCAGGCCGATGCGGAGGCCGCCTTCGCCGCGGTTGTCCACCCAGTTGTGGTATTGCCAGGACTGGATCGCCGGCAGGCGCGAGATCTTCTTCCAGGCCAGCGCCATGCCGGCGGCCTGGTCCTCAAGCTGCTTGTCCGAGTAATCCTTCGAGTTGAAGCCGTTTTCCGACAGATGAACCGGGCGGACCTTTCCCTGATAGAGCATCTCCGGGCGGCGCATGTAGGCGTCGAGCACCTCGATGTTTTTCGGGGTGATTTTCGCGGTGTCGAACGAGAAGGTCGCCTGTCCGTCTTCCCAGGTCCGCGGGTTGAAAAGATTCTGCGGATAGGGATGATAGGCCAGCGCCCACGGAAAATCGCCCTCGGCGCGGGTGAATCCGGTGAGGTTTTCCAACAGCTTTCGCGAGCCATACCAGCGTGGATCCCCTTGGTGCGCCCAGTGGTGGGTCAGGGTGATGAACGGACGGCTGTTCGGGTCGTACTGCCGGGCGATGAGATCCATCAACCGCATCGATCTTTGATAGAGATCCATATAGACCAGCGCCGGTTTCTCGCCCGCGTTGGTCCACACCCATCCGGCATCAACCTCGTTGTGCATGATCCAATGGTGGACCCTGCCGTATTTTCCATCCGGACGCGACCAGCGCTCGGCCATCAGGTTGAGGATCGCGCCGTAAAGCGCGATGCCATCGGGCGAGGTGACGTTCGGCATGGCGAAGGTGCCTTCCCTCACCGCGTCCGGGTGGCCTAGCAGTTTTACCACCGGATTACCATCCTTCGCCGGATTGGCCACCAGCAGGATCGCGGAAACCATCACGCCGTGTTTCGCGGCTTCGCGGAAGGTGGCGTCGAACCCCGCCAGCGCGTCCTCGCGGGCGTGATAGGTTCGTCCCTGCCATTGGATCGGAAAGGTGCGGGGACCGGGATTCAGCGTTACCAGCGAGTGGATCATCACGTTCACCGTGACCGCCGAAATGCCGAGGTCCTTGAGTTCGCCGGGCATATGGCCGAGGTGCCATCCGCCGAGCCCTTTCTTGTTAGCCGGACGCGCGGGAGGAAGTTCCGGCGACCGGCAATCCACCCATCCGGCGTAGCGGGCGTGGGAGACCGGAACGATCGAGCCGCCCGCCTTCCTAACCAACTGCCAGCGGGAGGTGAGCCGATCATGGTCCATCCCGTCGCGCTGGCGGCGGCGCGGCAGATCCAGTGAAAACGTGCCATCGGCGGCGGGTTCCACCGGCACCAGCGTTTCCCATCCGCGGGGATCATCGACCAGCAGGTCCATCGGAATATCGGCCAGATAATAGTCTCTTCCGGGAGGGTTGGCGCGCCCCTCGATGCGGACGAGATCCTTGCCAACGGACACCTTGGCGATTTCCGCGGGAAATTTCCGGTCCAGATAGGTTATCAGGGCGCTTTCGGTCGCGGCGGCGGACGGTTTCGCGACCGCGGCGGCGAACTCGCCCGGCCGTTCCGGGCGCAAACGGGCGTTGCGGACCTGTAGCACACGGTCCTTCGGCAGCGGGAGATCCATCCTCAGTTCGCGCCAGCCTTCCGGCAGCGACTTGCCGGGCGGCGCGATGCGCTCGGCATAGGTGCTCCACGTTTCGCTATGGCCGATCGCGGGCAGCATCCGCGCGGTTTTCGCCTGAAACGGCGGCCCAGGCAGCAACGCGAACGCGGGAACGCCGCCCGCGCAGAAATACTCGAACTCCAACACGCCGTTCTCCGCGACCGGCGGAACGGCGGGAGTTAATCTAACTGACATTGGCCCGGCAATCTCGCAAATTCCGCCGGCGATCCGGAATCCCGGACCGGGTCCGCCGAAGGGCTCCAGCTTCAGCGCGACCGGTTCCGCTGCCAGGAATGTCAGGCCGGATAGAAACAGGATGAACGATCTTCGGAACATAACCGCTAATAGGAGCCCCCGAGTTGATAGGTTCCGGATCCGACAACCAGGCGGTTGCCTTCCACCTTGCGGATGCCGGGGCGTCCAACGGCCGGGGCGTCGCCCTCGCGGACCTCGCCTTTCACCGGCAACATCACCTCGGCCTCGGTGTTCGGTGGCACGGTGATTTCGGCAACAAACCTTCCATTCCCGATCTTCCAGGAGCAGGAAAGTCTGCCGTGGCGGGTCATGGTGGACGCCGCCGCACGGGTGATGTTTCCGGTCGGTCGCGGCGCGATGCGGATGCGGTCGAAACCGGGTGCCGCGCGGTCGATTCCGGCGAGATCGCCCATCATCCACTCGCACACCGCGCCGAACGAGTAGTGGGAAAACGAGTTCATGGCGGGTTCGTGAACGCCCTTGCCTTTGATATAGGAATTCCAGCGTTCCCAGATCGTGGTGGCGCCGTTGTCCACCTCGTAGCCCCAGCTCGGAAACTCGTGCTGTTGGATCAGCACGCCGGATAGATCGTGATGGCCGTTCGCGGAGAGCGCCGGCAGCAGCGGCCGAGTGCCGAGAAACCCGGTGGTCATCTTGTTGCCGTTGGCCTTCACCAGTTCCGCGAGATGTCCCGCCGCCGCGGCACGCCGGTCATCAGGAAGCAGGTCCATAAACAGCGCCATCGCATAAGCCGTCTGGTTGTGGATGGCCAGCGTGCCGTCCGGTTTCAGATAGATCCGGCGGAACGACTCGGCCGCCTTCTCCGCCTGCCCGCGATAGCCGGCGGACTGCTGCTTGTGGCCGATCGCCGCCGCCATTTCCGACATCAAACGGGCGTCGTACGCATGGTAGGCAAGATCGATGAACGGGATCGGCGTTTTGACATCACCTAACGACAACCAGTCGCCGAACGCGCAATCGTCGGTCGCGCCGTCGAGTTCGGGGTCGCGGAGTTTCCGCCAGAGCATGAAGTCCTGCATTTTCCGCCAATGCTCGGTGATGACCCGTTTGTCGCCGTAGGTTTGCCAGATCGTCCACGGGCAGATCACGCCCGCGTCCATCCATCCTGCGGCGTGATGTTCGTTAGGCCGCGCGAGCGGGCGCGGCGCGTAGGCCGGATAGGCGCCGTAGTCCCATTGGTCGTCATTGAGGTCGCGCAGCCATTTGGTGTAGAACGCCGCGATGTCCGCGTTGAAGGTGGCGGCCCGCACGTAAATTTGGGCGTCGCCGGTCCAGCCCATCCGCTCGTCGCGCTGCGGGCAGTCGGTGGGCATCTCGAAGAAGTTGGCCCGCTGGGTCCACACCATGTTTTGATAGAGACGGTTGAGCATCGGATCGGAACAGGTGAATTCGCCGTGATAGGATGTGTCCGAATGGATGACGATGCCGGTGACCGCGTCCAGATCCGGCTTGCCGGGAAAGCCGGTGACCTCCACATACTGGAAACCGTGATAGGTGAACTCCGGGGTCCAGGTTTCGCCGGCCGGATCGCCTTTCAGAATATAAGTGTCCACCGCGCGGGCGCAACGGAGGTTCTCCACGCTGAGCCCGCCGTCGAGGTGGAGCATCTCCGCGTGGCGCAGCGTCACCTTGTCGCCGGCCTTGCCTTTGACCTTGAGACGGACCACGCCGGAAATGTTCTGACCCAGATCGAAGACGAACACGCCCGGTTTGTGTTCGGTCACGGATATCGGCCGGATCTCCGCGATCGGTCGAACCGGAACCCCGGGATGCGGCTCGACTTTGGCGTCGGTGCCGGATTTCGCCACCGCGTTCTGCCACGCGGAATCGTCGAACCCGGCGGCGGACCACCCCGGCGTTTCCTTGCGGGCGTCGTAGGACTCCCCCATCAGGATGTCGGATTCGAGAATCGGTCCGGTGGAGGTCTTCCAGGAGGTGTCGGTGGCGACAATCCGCCGGGTGCCGTCGGCGAGTTCCAGTTCGAGCTGGACCCTAACCGCCGGCGAGATGCCATAGTAATACCGTCCGTTGACGCCGGGCATCAGCCCCTCTTGGCCGGTTAGAAGACCGTAGGCCACATAACCGGCATACCATCCGTCGGCTAGGGTGGCGCCCAGCGCGTTGGCGCCGGGTTTCATCAGCCGTGTGACATCGTAGGTTTTCGAGTGGACGCGGCGCTGATAGACCGACCATCCCGGCGCGAGCCGTTCGTTGGAAACACGGGTGCCGTTCAGTTCCACCGTGAACACGCCGAGAGCGGTGGCGTGAAGCGTCGCACGGGTGACCGCCGGGGTTTCGAAGTCCTTGCGAAAGCGTTTGGCGGGGGTGACGAGGAGCTTGCCGCGTTCCGGGTCGCCCTTGAAATTGGTGATGTTTTCGGTGGTGGCGAAGGTTTCATCGCGAGGCGCGCTGATCCACAGTGCCTGCCAGTCCGCCGGATCCAACAACCCGACGCCGAAGCCCGCGGGTTCGCTCCAAGCGGACGGCCCTTCATCCCTCCCCCACACGCGGACCCGCCAAGTCGCGCGGCTGCGCGAGGCGAGCGGCGTTCCGGCGTAGGCGATCTGATGGGTCGCGTTCGACGCGGTCTTTCCGGTCGCCCACAGCGGCTTGCATCCATCGGGTTTCGGGTCGGGCCAAACCTCGATTTCATAGGCCGTCTGGACGATTCCCCTCGCGGATGGGGCGGTGGGGTCGATCCGCCATGAAAATCGCGGTTGTGTGGTTCCGATGGCTGCCGGATTGGCGTGGTATTCGCACCGGAGATCAACGGGTTTCAGATCCGCGGCGGGCGCGGCCAGCGCGGTGATGGCGAGAATCATCGGTATTCGCATGGGATGAAATGGATGGGACCCAGATAACGCGTGGGGAACCGGTGATCTTGCGGAGCCGCGGTCACTTGTTTGCGGGATCGGTGGTGTTGGGCGGTCGCACCGCAGGTCTGTGCTTGGCAAATCCGGCGCGGCGAGTCATTCTCCCGGCGATGCAAGTCCGGAACCAATCATCCCTGCGCCGCCTGCTCGACGAGATCGGGCCGGTGGATGCCGTCGGCGTCGAGGAACGCGCGGCCAAACACACCACCCGTTCGCTGAAAGGAGCATCAAAGATGTTTGGGCTGCGGCTTGCGGCATCAATGGTCGATCTAACCACCTTGGAGGGGGCGGACACGCCGGGAAAGGTGGCGTCTCTCTGTGCCAAGGCGCTGCACCCGCACGCCGGCGCCGATGTGCCGCCCACCGCCGCGGTCTGCGTCTATCCGGCGATGGTCCGCCACGCGCGCAAGCACCTGGCGGGATCCACGGTGCGGATCGCATCGGTGGCCACGGCGTTTCCCTCCGGCCAGACGTCGCTCAAGACCCGCCTCGCGGAAGTGCGCGCTGCGGTTGCCGATGGTGCGGACGAGATCGACATGGTGATCAACCGCGGGGCGTTTCTGGCAGGCGAGCTTGACCGGGTTCAGGACGAGATCGCCGCCGTGATGGACGCCTGCGGCGAAGCGACGCTCAAGGTGATATTGGAAACGGGCGAACTGGAAACCTACGACCACATCCGGGCCGCGTCGTTTCTGGCGATGCGAGTCATCCGCCCCGGGGATTTTATCAAGACCTCCACCGGAAAGACCTCCAATAACGCGACCTTGGCCAACAACCAGGTGATGTTGGATGCCATCCGCGACCACTATCTGGCCACCGGCACCGCGATTTCCATGAAACCCGCCGGCGGGATCCGCACCGCCAAACAGGCCCTGCATTTCCTCGTTGCGGTCAAGGAAACCCTGGGCGACGCCTGGCTGACCCCGGCGAGGTACCGTTTCGGCGCGTCGGCCCTGCTCAATGATCTGGTTAGGCAGATCGTCAAACAGCAGACCGGAGCCTATCAGGCGCCGTATGGGTTTTCGGAATCGGCGTCGGCCTATTGAAAGACGGAAGATGCCAGAGATCCACCGGAAACGATGGTCGGCCGGGGTCTGCGGACTCGCGGTCCTGCTGGCATGCGGCCCCGCCGGCGCGCGGACCTACGCTCCCTATCAGCCGGATGGTCCGACCCTGCATCTTTGGCACCTTGACGAGACGTCCGCGCCCGCGGCCGATAGTGTTGTTGGCGGATTGCCGATGCAGGGATTGTCGGGTGGCGCGTCGCTCGGCGCGGCCGGCCCCGCCGGATTCGGAACCGCGCTGCTGGCCAACAGCGGCACCAATACCGGCGGCATCCTCCTCGCGGCGCCCGCACTGGCAAACGGGGCCGGTGACAATGTGGCGTTCACCCACGCGGATCCTTCCGGCGGCGCGTTCACCTTCGAGGCTATTGTTAGGATTGCGAACGCGGCGGTCCTCAGCGGAACCTCCGGCAATCTGATGGAAATTCTATCCATGGAAGGCGATGGAAGCGCCGACCGGGTGTTCCAGTTCCGCCTCGTCGGCCGGACCACCGCCGCCGGGCCAAGGCTGGAGTTCGCGAATCTGCGCACCGGCACCGGTGCCCAGGCGGCGATCAGCGTCAATCTCCCTGTATCCGGGGCGCATGTGCCAAATGCCACCGGCTGGTTTCATGTTGCGGTCACATACTCGGGCGCGGAAAACACGGCTGACAACCTCCGTTTCTACTGGACAAGCCTCCAGAGTGGCGCGACCCGTGCCGCAATGTTAGGAACTGGAACGATGATCGCCGATCTCCAGACCGTGGCCGCGGATTTCGCCATCGGAAACGAAGCGCGCAACACCGGCGGACAGACCGAGGGCTTCGGGGGAACGATCGATGAGGTTAGAATCAGCGGAATCGCCCGCGCGCCCGACCAATTCGTCTTCTCGCCCATCCCGGCCGGTGGGCTGCCGGGCGCGGATACCGACTCCGACGGACTGCCGGACTACTGGGAGGAGTGGATCGCCGCCGCCAGCGAGACGGACGCGATCACCGGCATCTCCGGAGTTTTGCCGGGTGACGATTTCGATGGCGACGGTCTCACCAACCAACAGGAATACGCCTACGGCACCGACCCGGTTCTATCCGACGCGGGCGACAGCGACGGCGACGGCCTCGCCGATTTCTGGGAATGGTTCTATCTGGATGGATTGTCATACGGCGCGTTCGACGATCCGGACGGCGACGGCAAAACGAATCTATCCGAAGCGGTGGCGGGCACCGACCCTGCCGACGGATCATCGTTTCCCGCGTGGGTGGCGCCGCGGGTGGCCCTTTTGCGCGACTCGGTGGTGACGGGCGACGCCTGCCTGATGCCTTCCGGAACCTACGGCCAAGCAATCAACGGCATCTCATTCCAAGATCAGATTCTGCTGGCGTTCGGCGGCTATCAATACACCGCGTGGTATGACACCACCGGCAGTGTGCAGCGGATTTGCCTCGGGCGCCGAGCCATTGCCGGGACCGCCGCGGGACCATGGGAGATCTGCAGGACCAACTCCGAGTTCCTCAATGGGGACGAGACCGCGTGGGACGCGCACGATGTCGTGGCGATCGGGATCTGCCCGAACGATGGCACGCTTCACATCGCCTGGGACCTCCATGGCAATACCCTGCGCTACCGCAGATCGGTCGCCGGTCTTTGCACGACGAACAAAGGCGCCTGGGTCGCCGGTGAATTGGGAACCGGCACCACCATGTTGCTGGCGGAGCAGAACTGGCTGACGGCCGCAGGCGCCACCGAGACTTCGGTCACCTACCCGCAGTTCATCGCCGGACCGGATGGCAACCTAACATTGAATCGCCGCAACGGCGCATCGGGAAACGGCGATCAGATGATCCAGCGATACACCGCCGGAGCCGGGTGGTCCGCGGGTGTCCAGTTCATCAACCGTGCGGGAACCTATACCGGTCCCGATTACAACGGGACCGCGACGACGTCCACCGCGCGATGCGCCTATCTGAACGGCATGGACTACGGCCCGGATGGAAAACTGCATGTCACCTGGACCTGGCGGGAGAATGCCGGAGGCTCCAATCATGATATCTGTTATGCCTACAGCGAGGACCAAGGCATCACCTGGAAAAACAACGCGGGTTCCGTGGTGGCCGACACATCCGCCGGCGGGCGGATGGACCTGAGTACGACGGGAATCACGGTCAAGCCGCTCGACATGCGACAGTTGCTCATCAACCAGCAGGCACAGTGCGTGGACGCCGACGGAAGGGTCCATGTCCTGATGATGCACCGCCGCCAGGATCCGGGATATGGACCGGAAGTTTTCAAAGATGATTTTTCCACCAAATTCACCACCTACTATCATTATTTCAGGGATCCGGTGAGCGGGACATGGTTCCAGCGGCGGATTCCTCCGGAGGCTGCCAATCCGGGATCGCGGCCGAAGATCGGTTATGATGCCGCCGGAAACCTCTACGCCGCGTTTCTATCCTATGCCGACGGCACGGCGGTCACACCGGGATACACCCACGGGAAACTGGTGATCGCCGCCGCATCCAAGGCATCCTTGTTCACCGATTGGGAAGTTCTCTATCGAGGGACCACCGGGTTCAACGGCGAACCGGTCATCGATTCCGCGCGCTTGCTTGCAGACGGCATCCTGTCGGTCTATATTCAGGAACACTCCGACGCGGTTTCCACCAATGGCATTCCGACGCCGCTGCATGTGCTGGATTTTGCCGCCAATGTGCCTGAGCCGGCTACGACCACACCCACGCTGGCGTTTTTCGGCGGAGACGTTGTCATTTGCCTGCGGGGAAGTGCCGGCACCACCTATCAATTGCAAACCAGCCCGGATCTATCCGAACCATGGACCAGTGTCGGCACGCCGGCGGCCGGTGCCGATGCCATCCTTGCGTTCCCGCACGCCGGAGGTGCGCTCGACCCCAGACGGTTCTATCGGATTGTCGCATCCCCCCCGCCCTAGCGTATGCGTGAACAACCAACGATTTCGCCCATGAAACAATTTGCCGTCCGATTTGCTGTTCCGGTGTTGGGTATATTGTCACTGTCATCCGCGGTGGCAAAGGAACCCGAAGGTCCCGGCGTCGCGGGACGGTTGCCGGCCGCGTCGCGCGCTTCGCTGGAGGATCATGTTTCGCGTCCCCATGTGTTCGCCGATCCGGGTTTTTTCCACTGGGGCGGAACGCCGGTGCTGGGAGACGATGGTCTCTATCATCTGTTCTACGATCGCTGGCCCCGCGGCAATCCGCGCGGGATGTATGGCTGGTTGTATATCACGGAAATCGCCCATGCGACGGCGGAACTGCCCGCCGGTCCCTATCGGTTCCGAAATGGGGCGATCCGGAGTCCGGGTGACGATCCGACGGGCCGTTGGGATGCGGTGAACACCCACAATGCCTACGCGGTTCGTCTGACTGATCCGGATACGGGCAAGCGGAGATATTATCTTTACTTCATCGCCAACCGCGGCGACCGGACGATGGATGATCCCTGGCTGGTTCATGTGGGCAACCAGCGGATCGGTGTGGCGTGGGCCGATTCTCCCGACGGGCCGTGGACGCGCCATCCGGACCCGGTTTGCCAGCCCGGTGGTCCTCTCCAGCATTACGTGGTCAATCCCGGCGTGACCCGTTTGCCGGACGGGCGTTTTCTGATGGTTCTCAAGGGCCGAGCTGCCGTGCCCGGCGATCCCAAGAAGTGGGGACCGATGCTTCACGGATGGGCACTGGCCGCGAAACCGACCGGACCGTTCGTCATCCAACCGACGTTGCTGTTTCCGGGATCGGTTTCCGCCGAGGATCCCTGCGTGTGGGTGAGGGACGGACGGGTGTTCGCCGCGGTCAAGGACTGGAATGGCAAGCTATCAAAAGTCGCGCCGGGGATTTCCTGGGTTTATGGCGACATCGAACCCGGTGGAGGCGTGAAATGGACCATCCCCGCGCATCCGCTCATTTCGGCGCGCGTTTTAAAATGGGACGATGGCAGGGAAACCAAGGTTTATGCGCTTGAACGGCCGTTTGTTTTGCTAGATCGGAACGGAAAGCCAAGCCATCTGTTCGCCGCGTGCTCGGTGGAAAACGAGTTTGCCGGCTCTTCCCAAACCCCTAACCCCAATCCGCCGCCGATCAAACCGGCCAGCCTGCCGTTCAACGTCTGCATCCCGCTGGTGCCGGACGGCCGGTGACGGATAATCCCAGAAACCGCGAATGAACGCGAATGGACACGAATATGGAATTGAAAATGAATGCGCTCTGACGACTGGGCCGTTCACATGGTGGATTGAACATCCGATCTCTCCAACCTTTTGAAAATTCGCGTCAATTGGCGTCCATTCGCGGTTCCATTTTACTTTCGAGGATCATCCCTATCAGATTTCCAGCGCCACCATGGGAATCCCCTCGCGGCGGCATGCTTTGGCGAGGGCATGTGGCGGATGGGGCGCGAGCACGAAGTCGAGCGGCAGGGCTTGCGCGCGGTCGATTTGGGTTAGAGCGAGGCGCAGCGCGTCGCGGTCGGACGAATCCGGCGGTTGGTGGACCGGCGTGTCATCCGGGAGCCAGGCCGGAGGCGTGCGGCCCGGCGCGAGCACGGCTTCGTAGTGGAGATCGGGGTGAAGCCATTCGTCCGGCGGCTGCCAACCGTCCGGAGAACCTGTCAGCCACAGCAGGGCGCGGTGCGGTTTTTTTGATAGACCATCGGTTTCCCCCAGCCATTTGCGGAACGGGTGTTCCGGGCCCAGATAGACGCGCCAGCGGTCCTGAAACCAGAAGATGTCGTCGGGTCGCGGGCGCATCGCGCGTTCCAGCGCGTCCATGCACGCGGGAGTGGTGGGTGGTCCATCCACCGGCACGTAGCGGGCGCTCCAGCGGCCGGGGCCGGCGGTATTGAGCGCCAAGGCGACCACATTCGACTTGGTCCGCCGGGCCAGCAACGACGGCAGCGGACTCGAACGGGTGAGCCTGCCGAAGAACGGCACCACCTCGCCCAGCATGCCGACCCGTTGGTCGGATAGAATGCCGACGACGCCGCCCTCGCGCAGAAACGCGGCGGCCTGATGGGGGCCATCGTGTTTGGAGAACATCCGGACGCCATCGGCCTGGCGGCGGTCGAGCGTGCGCTTGTCCAGCAGCGGGTTGTTGAGCGGCCGATAGAACGCCCCGCCGCGGGATCCCGGCGGGAAAAAGCGGACGATCCGGCTGAGCAACTCCCAATTTCCCATGTGCGCGAGCAGGAGGACCACGCCCTTGCCGTTGGCGGCGGCATTTTCCAACAATTCCGGGTTTTCCACGTGCAACACCTCGCGGAGCCGTCTATCCGACAGTCTGGCCGAGTGGGCCGCGGAGAACAGATTGGCGCCGGTCAGTTGGAAACTCCGTCGCGCGATCCGCGGGATGTCGTCGGGCGAATGGGTGTCGGCGAGCGCGATCCGCAGGTTGCGCAGCACGACGTTGCGGCGGCGCGGGAGCAGATGCCACGCGACGCCCCCGGCAAGCGCGCCCAAGCGGTGGACGAGTCCGCCGGGCAAACGGCAGAGGACGGCTTCGAGGATGGCCTGGACCAGCCATTCCGCGCGCCATTGCCAGTGTTTCGGGAGACTCATCCGTTAGACCCGTGTGACGCCCGCGGCCTCACTTGTGGTTGAGGGCGGAGATGGTTTGGAAGATCGCGGTGATCATCAGATAGGCCATGGTGCCGATGAGCAGCGCCATGATGATGAGCACGGTGGGCATGATCAGCGCCATGATCCGCTGGAGATCCTTGTCGAGTTCCTTGTCGTAGCGTTCCGCCGCGCGGCGTAGGGAGATATCGATCTTGCCGGTTTGCTCGCCGACGGAAACCATGTCGATCAGCAGCGCGGGAAAAGTGCCGGTTCGGATGAGCGCCTTGGAGAACGAGCGTCCGTCGCCGACCTGTTCGATCACGCGGTCGAGGCTGGTGCGCAGCGACCGGTTGTGGGTGGCGTCGCGGGAAAGTTCGAGCGCGCGGAGCAGCGGCAGGCCGTTGCCGACCAGGTTGGCCATGGTTTCGAGGAACTGCACGTAGAACCGGCTGGTGATGACCGGGCCGATGAGCGGGAAGCGCAGTTTCATGCGGTCCCAGGCCGGTTTGTTCGCGTCGTTGTCTTTCCACGCCTTGAAAAAGATCGCCGCGGCCACCAGTACCAGCAGCATCACGATCCACCATTTTTTCAGGAAATCCGCCAGGCCGATCAGGATGGCCGCGCCTAACGGGATTTTGCCGCCGGGCGTGCTTTGGATCAGCGAGGTGAGCTGCGGGATGAGGGTGGTGACGAAAACGATGGAAACGCCGACACCCGCGAGGATCAGGAATGCCGGATAGATCATCGCCAGGATCAGGCGGCTCTGGAGTTCCGCGAGCGTTTTCAGATAGTGCGCCTGGCGTTTGAGAATGGTGTCGAGCGCGCCGGACGCCTCGCCGGCGGCGGCCAGCGAGCAATAGAGCGGTCCGAAGCTCGGGCTGGCTTTTTTGAGGGCGACGGAGAAGTTCACGCCATCGCGGACCACCTGGCGGATCTTGAAGGAAACCGCCTTGAGGTTGCCGAGTTCCTGGCGGCTTTCCATCGACTTGAGCGCCGGTTCGAGCTGCAGGCCGGCGCTGAGCATGTCGGATAGTTCCTCGGTGAAGAGCACCACTTCCTGGCGCTTGAGTTTCACCGGACCATCGGGGATCGGAGTGTCTTTCGAGCCGTTGGCCTTGGGCGCGGCGGGGGCATCGTCGGTTTTCGCTTTGCCGTTGGTTTTGCGGACCGGCACGGCGGCGGCGGTGTTTTCCCGGATGCTAACCGGCTGGAGCCCCTTGCGGTCCAGCACCCGGATCGCCTCGGTGCGGTCGGCCGCATCCAACTCGCCGGTGGTGACGGCTCCTTTGGCGTTGAGGGCTTTGTAGGCGAAGACGGGCATTCGGAATTTGAAATTTGGGATTTGAAATTTGAGATCCCGCCGGTCAGTCGGCGCCGCCGATGTCGGAGGAGGTTACGGAGACCACTTCCTCGATGGTGGTTTCGCCTTGCATCACCTTGTGCCAGCCGTATCCGCGCATCGGGATGTAGCCGTCCTTGACCGCTTGGTTGCGGATTTCGTGGGCGTGGGCGTTGTGGGCGATCAAATCCTGCATCGCCGGGGTGAGGAGGACGATTTCGTAAATCGAAAGCCGGCCGGCGAATCCGGTGCCGCGGCATTGGTCGCAACCGCTGGGAGTGTAGGCCTGGCCCGGGACGTTCAGCGGGATGCCCAGCTCGCGGCGGTCGGCGTCCGAAACTTCCCGCGGAACCTTGCAATGCGGGCAGAGGCGGCGCACCAGGCGTTGGGCCAGGAACGCGCGCACCGCGGCGGAAACGAGGAACGGTTCCACGCCCATGTCGATCAAGCGGCTGATCCCGCCGAGCGCGTCGTTGGTGTGGAGTGTGGAGAACACCAAGTGGCCGGTTAGGGACGCGCGGATGGCGATTTCCGCCGTCTCAAGGTCGCGGATTTCCCCGATCATCACGATGTTGGGGTCGGCGCGGAGGATGGATCGCAGCGCGGTGGCGAAGGTGAGCCCGATGTCCGATTTCACCGCGATCTGCATCACCCCGGTGAGCTTGTTTTCCACCGGATCCTCGACCGTGACGATGCGGCGGTCCGGGTGGTTCACCTCGCTGAGGAACGAGTAAAGGCTGGTGGATTTGCCGGAACCGGTGGGGCCGGTGATGAGGATGATGCCGTTGGGCAGGTGGAGCAGCGACTCGATCTTGCGGCGGACGTAGGGTTCGAGACGGAGCTTGTCGAGATTGAAGCGCTCCTGGTTGAGGAGACGGAGGGAAACGCTCTCGCCTTCCACGGTGGGCACGGTGGCCACGCGGACGTCGATGGTCTGGCCTTCGAACTGGAGGTTGATACGGCCGTCCTGCGGCACCCGGCGCTCGGCGATGTCGAGGTGCGCCATGATTTTCAACCGGGCGATCACCGAGCTTTGCAGGGCCTTGATGTTTTCCGGCACCGCGATTTCCAACAGCTTGCCGTCGATCCGGTAGCGGATGCGGAGATTGGTGCTCAGCGGCTCCACGTGGATGTCGGTGGCGCGCTGTTCGAGCGCCTCGCGGATGATCTGGTTGACGAATTTGACCACGCTGGCCTCTTCGTCGTCGTCCTGGTCGATGATGTTCGCCTGATCCTCGCCGCCCTCGATGTGGTCGTAGTCGAAGTCCCGGCCTTCCAGGATCTGCTCGAACGTGTCCGCACCGACCCCGTAAAGGCGCCGGAGGGCCTCATGGAGGCGCTTGCGGGAGGCCATGCACCAGTCGATGGGCATCGCCAGTTCCTGCGCGGCGGCCTGCCGGGCCACCAGATTGAAAGGATCGAAAGTCGCCAGTTTCAACCGGCGTTCGGTGCCCTCGCCCTCGATGGAAACGGGCAAAAGCCGGTGGCGCAGCGCGATCCGCGGCCCGCAGGCCTCGCGCAGCGGCAGCGGCACCTCGGGCATCGGGATGCTTGCCAGCCACTCCATATTCAACGCCTGGGCGAGTTCACGCAGATATTGCTCCTCGTTGACCAGCCCGGTGTCCAGGACGTCATCAATGGGCGAACGCTGACGCTGCACCGCACCCTTCACCACTTCGGTGAGCGCGGATAGGTCGTCGCATCCAATGCGGCGGGCGGGTTCGATCAAAAGTTGGGTCATCGGGGCGGACGTCTTCTCTCCTATAAAACCGCCCAATGCAACCTTGTCTCTCGAAAATACGGGAAAATCGGCCCGGCAGACCCCGTTGGAGCGGGGCGTGAACCCCTCCGGAGCAACGATCCCCCCATGCCGGACCGGGCTTTTACTCCAATCGGGTGATCGACATCCGCCCGCCGCGCCCGCAAGCTTCGTTGCCATGAATTCTTCCCCGATCTTCCGCCTGCTGGCCGTGTTTTTCGCCGCGGCGTCGGTCGGCTTCGCGAAACCGGCGCTCTACATCATCGGCGATTCCACGGTCCGCAACCAAACCGCCGGCCAGCGCGGATGGGGCGATCCCCTGGCGGAAAAATTCGATGCGGCGAAGATCGGCGTGCTCAACCGGGCGATCGGCGGGCGCAGCAGCCGGACATTTCTAACCGAAGGACGCTGGGCGGCGGTGGCGGCCCACCTCAAGCCGGGCGACTTCGTGATCATGCAGTTCGGCCACAACGACGGCGGCCCGCTCAATGCCGAGCGCGCCAGGGCGTCCATCAAGGGCGTCGGCGACGAAACCGAGGACATCGTGCGCGCGTCCGACGGCCAACCGGAAACCGTCCACAGTTTCGGCTGGTATCTGCGGACCTACGTGCGGGAAACCAAGGCCAAGGGCGCCACCGCGGTCGTGCTCTCACTGATCCCGCGGAACATTTGGAACGACGGAAAAATCGTCCGGGCGGAAAAGGACTACGGGCTATGGGCAAAACAGGCTGCGGAGGCGGAAGGCGCGCTGTTCATCGACTTCAACGGCCTGCTGGCGGACCGCTACGAGGCGCTCGGTCCGGAAAAGACCGCCGCTCTGTTCTGCGGGACCGACCACACCCACACCGGGCCGGATGGCGCGGAGTTCAATGCCGTGGCGCTCGCCGAAGCGCTGCGCAAACTTCCCGGATGCGATCTGGGTGGCATGTTGCTGCCGGACGGCCTGTGGCTGCCGTCGATCTTCTCCGATCACATGGTGCTGCAGCGCGACATGAAGGTGCCGGTCTGGGGAACCGCCGCGCCGGGCGCGGAAATCCGGATGAAAATGGGAAACGACGAAACCACCTGCAAAGCCGACGCGCACGGATGCTGGAAAACAAGCCTGCCTGCCATGCCGGCTGGCGGACCGTTTGATCTAACCCTCTCCGGCGGCGGGGAAACGAGGGTGATCCATGACATTCTATCAGGCGAAGTCTGGCTGTGCTCGGGCCAGTCCAACATGGATTTCACTTTGGCGAAGACCGAAAAACGCCGTTTTGCCGGAGTCACCGATTGGGAAAAGGAGGTCGCCGCCGCCAACCATCCGCGGATCCGCATGTTCACCGCCGAATGGACGATGCGGGAGAGCCCGCAGCGGGACGTGGTGGGCCGCTGGGCGGTCTGCACGCCGGAAAACGCGGGGGATTTCTCCGCGGTCGCCTACTATTTCGGCCGCGAGCTGCACCAGCGACTGGACGTCCCGGTGGGACTCATCGCCAGCGCGTATGGCGCCAGCACCATCGAGGCGTGGATCAGCGAACCCGCTCTGGCAAAACACCCGCAGTTCAAGCCGCTGCTGGACGCGTTCGCCAAGAAGCGCCTCCAGTTCCGCGACGACCCCAAAGCGTTCGAAAACTACGCCAAGGCCCTCGCCAACGCCAAGCCCGGCAAGCCGCCGAAAAACCCGGACCCGGTGCAGGATCAGCACAATCCGTTCGTTCTCCACAACGGAATGATCGCGCCGATCGCGCCCTACGCGCTGCGCGGCGCGATCTGGTATCAGGGCGAATCGAATCTCGGAACCCGCGCGCTCTATCCGGACCTCCAGAAAACCCTGATCGGCGAATGGCGGGAGTTATGGGGAAACCGGGAAATGCCATTTTATTATGTGCAGCTCGCGCCTTACAAAAACCCCTCCGACAAACCCGGATCCGGAGGACAACTCGCGGAAATGCGCGAGGCCCAGGCGAAATCGTTGGAAATCGAGCGGACCGGTATGGCGGTGACTCTCGACATCGGCGACGCCAAGGACGTTCATCCGCGCAACAAGCACGATGTGGGTCTGCGCCTGGCAAAAATCGCGATGACCGACGTCTATGCGGTGCCGGGTGTTTCGCGCGGACCGCTGTTCCACGAGGCGGCGGTGGAGAATGGACGCATCCGGGTGCGGTTCCAGCAAGGGTGTGGACCGCTGCGGGCCAAGGACGGACCGCTCAAACAGTTCGCCATCGCGGGCTTGGATCGCAGGTTTGTCGAGGCCGCGGCGGTGATTGAGGGAGACTCGGTGGTCGTTTCCAGCCTGGAAGTGCCGCAGCCCGCGTTCGTCCGCTACGCGTGGGCGGACAATCCCGAGGGAGCCAACCTCACCAACGAGGCGGGGCTGCCCGCCGCGCCGTTCCGGTCGGATCGTTAGATCGCCGCGCTTGAGAAACCGGGAAACCCGCACGAAACTGATCTTACGCCGATGTTATCCGAAATCACCATCCCGCGAGGCCTCGTCCTAACCACGTTAGCGCTGGCGTCGTCCGCTCTTGCCCAGATTCCCGCCTTTCCCGGCGCGGAGGGCTTCGGCGGCTACGCCAAGGGCGGCCGCGGCGGCGATGTCTATACCGTCACCAATCTCAACGCATCGGGCGCGGGGTCTTTCCGCAACGGGATCGAAACGGTGCCCGCCGGGGGCCGGACCATCGTCTTCGCGGTGAGCGGACACATCCACATCAACGGGCTTCGTCTAACCGCATCGAACGTCACCATCGCCGGCCAGACCGCGCCGGGCGACGGCGTGGGCCTGGTGGACGGCACCTTCCGGATCTCCGGCGACGACGTGGTGGTCCGCCACCTGCGGATGCGCCACCGCGCCAGCGGCAGTGGCGGCGACTGCCTCAACCTCGACAGCGGATCAATCAACAGCGTGATCGACTCGGTTTCGATGCAGTTTTCCACCGACGAGAATTTTTCCAGCTTCGGCAGCCCGCCGGAGAATCTAACCATGCAGTGGTCGCTCAACGGCTGGGGCCTGGAGTCGCACTCGTGCGGCGGCCTTTGGGACCAGAACCACGCCACCTGCCACCATTCGCTGTGGTCGCACAACCACACCCGGAACCCGAAGGCGCGTCCTAACGGACTGTTGGAGTGGGTCAACAACGTGACTTTCGACTGGGACATCGGTTTCATCATGGGTGACTCGGAAACCCCGGCGGCCTGGAAAGCCAACGTCCGGGGATGCTATTTCCTCTGCCCGGCCTCCAACCTGCGGTCCAGAGCGCTGGAAAAGGCGAATCTCGACCGCAACGGCAACCCGAATTTCTCGCTCTATCTCGACAACTGCCGCCACGACAACAACGGCAACGGCGTCCTCGATGGCACCGACAAGGGATATGCCATCGCTTCCGGCAACTACACCACTCTAACGTCCCCGGTCGCCGCCACCGGCGCGGTGCCGGTGACGCTCGACGACCCCGCGGTGGCATTCAAGAAAGTCGTTTCCAAAGCCGGGGCCCTCAGGCTCGATCTGGATCCGGCCAAGCCGTTGCGCGACGAAGTGGACGCGCGCATGGTCCAGAATCTCGTCAGCCAGACCGCCAACCACGTCAGCAACGAGAGCCAGCTCGGCCTAACCAACGGCGGCATCGGCACCCTCGCATCGGCCCCGGCGCCCATCGACACCGACCGCGACGGCATGCCGGACCCGTATGAAACCGCGCTCGGATGGAACCCGGCGGCGCAGGACCACAACACCGCGCTGGCGAACAGCGGCGGCTTGGTCACCGGCACCACGTTCCTCCCTCCTAACACTCCTGCCGGAGCCGGTGCCTTGGACAAATACACCCGGCTGGAGGAATACCTGCATTTTCTATCCATCCCGCACGGAACCGTCGCGAAAAACACGGCCGCGGCGCCGACCTCCATCCAAACGGATCTGCGGAAGTTCACCTCCGGATTCTCCGCGTCGCCGGTGTTCGCGGTTTCCAACATTTCCGGCGGAACGGTGGTTCAAAGCGGTCCCGGAAACTGTCTGATCACATTCACACCAACCCTCAATCATGTGGGCCGCGCGCGGTTCGATTTCACCGTGACCGACGCGGCAGGCCACAGTTGGACCCAGACCTGCGCCATCCTGGTGACCGCCGCGGGCATCCCGCGCGATCTCAAGTGGAAGGGCGGCGCGGCATCCAACATTTGGGACGCCGCCACGCCGAATTGGACCGACAATGGCGCGGTAACCGCCTTTTCCACCGGAGACCGGGTGTTTCTCGACGACACCGGTTCGCAATCCCCCGCGGTAAACGTCTCAGGCACGGTTAGCCCCGGAGGGATCCTGTGCGACGCGGTTGGCAATTACACCCTAACCGGAGGTGCGGTCACGTCCACCGGTTCGTTGGTGAAACGAGGATCGGGAATGCTGACGTTCACCACCGCAGGACCCAACGCATTCACGTCCGTTGCGCTGGAAAGCGGCACGCTGAAGGTCAATTCCAACGCTCTCGGCACCGGACCGCTCGATCTGATAGGTGGCACCCTCGACATCGGAGCGAACGCCACCACCAACAGCGCGCTCAACATCCTCGGCCCGGTCGTCATCACCGGCGGCAGCGGCGGCGGAGCCACGGGTATCGGCCCGATCACCGGGTCGGCGCCGCTGACGATCTCGCAAACCAACGTGTTCGACCTACGCGGTGATATGTCGGGCTATAGCGGCACCGTCACCTTCACCGGCAATGCGGCGATCCGCATGAACGGTTCCATCGGCAGTGGCGCGGCCACCTTCGTCCTGAACGGCAACACCTGGCTGAACAAGCGGAGCAGCGTCGCAACCATCACCCTCGGTGGCCTCGGCGGCGCCGCGGGAGGCACCCTCGCCGGCTCCACCGGAAACACCAGCGCCACCACCTATCAGATCGGCGACAACGGGGCGTCCACCGTTTTCGCCGGCCGCATCACCAATGGCGGCGGCACCACTTCGATCGTCAAAACCGGCGCGGGCACAATCACCCTATCCGGAACCAGCGACCACACCGGCACCACGGCGGTGAACCAGGGCGCTGTGTTGGTCGATGGCGCCCTCGGAAGCACCGCGGTCACGGTGGCCTCCGGCGCGATGCTCGGCGGCGACGGAACCATCGGCGGCCCGGTCACCGTCAATTCGGGCGCCTATCTATCACCCGGAACGATCCCCTTCACCGGAGCCACACTGGCGGTGGGAGGCAATCTCGCGCTCAATTCCAACATCCTTTTCATCGATCTGTCCAACTCGCCGGCCGGACAAAACGACCGGATCACCGTGGGTGGCACGCTCGCCCTAACCGGATCGCTCGATTTCAGATTTCTCCTGTTGAACGGGCCTCTTTCGGCGGGCACCTATGATTTGGTCGCCGCCACCAACAGCAGCGCGAGCGGCGTTTCCCTCCTCCACAATCTGCCATCCGGTACCCGGCAGTCATTCGCCCTCGGCCGCAGCGCGGCAGGCAGCAATCCTTCGAAAATCTGGCTCACCGTAACCGGCAGTCCGGCCACTCTATCCTGGACTGGCTTGGGAGGCGGCCTTTGGGATACGGTTTCCACGGGCAACTGGACGGGCGCCACGCCCGCCACGTTCTATCAAAACGATGCGGTGGTTTTCAACGATAGCGCCGCCACACGTACGGTGGCGCTCTCGGATGCCGTATCGCCACGCTCCGCCATCGCCGACACCGCGCTGGGTTTCACGTTTTCCGGAGCGGGAGCCCTTGCGGGAACCGGTGTTCTAACCAAGAACGGATCCGGGAACCTGACTCTATCCAACACCGGAGCCAATTCGTTCTCCGGAGGCACCATTCTCAACGCCGGCGGAATCGTGCTCGCGGACGCTACCGCCAACTCGACCGGACTGGGAACCGGTCCGCTCACGTTCAACGGCGGCACCCTGACCATGGCCGGATTCAACGGCAGCAATTCGGATTCCTATCCGCCCATGCCAAACGCCCTGGTGGTGCCCGCCGGAGCCACTGGCACGCTCAACCTAACCCAGCGCGCCCCAAAACCCGGCGCGGCGAACGTGTTTCCCGCCCTAACCGGAACGCTGTCGGGCGGCGGCACGCTCAATCTGATGGTCAAGTTCGTCCGCGGCGACGTGTTGGGCGATTGGTCGGCGTTCGGCGGTACGCTCAAGGTCCTCCCGGCCGACGCGGACGGCGGGGATTTCCGCTTCGGAACCAGCTACGCATGGGCGGGCATGCCGGCCGCAACCGTCGATCTGGGAGACAAGACCACCGGCTACTACGTCGGCACGAGTTCCGGTGGCGCG
The DNA here is from genome assembly GCA_017301995.1 of Verrucomicrobiota bacterium. Classification (GTDB taxonomy): domain Bacteria; phylum Verrucomicrobiota; class Verrucomicrobiia; order Verrucomicrobiales; family Akkermansiaceae; genus Luteolibacter. The sequence continues at coordinate 43,101 of JAFLEH010000007.1, forward strand.
GGCACCACGGTCGGGTTCGGCGAACTAACAGGAACCGCGTCCAGCCGTCTGTTGGGTGGAACCACGGCGGGCAGGAACTTCGCCTATCGGATCGGCGGCAAGACGCCCGCGGGATCCGTGGCCACCTTTGCCGGGACCATCGGCGAGCAGTCATCCGGCGTCACCACCACCTTCGTCAAAACAGGGGCGGGCATCTGGTCTCTATCCGGATCGGGAAGCTGGAACGGTGGCACGCTGGTCGAACAGGGAACCCTGCGGATGTCCGGGACGTTCGCTTGCGCCGGAGCCACCCAGGTTGGCACGGGGGCCACACTTGAACTGCGCGGAGGATCGCTCGCCACCGACAACGTTCAGATCGCCCAGGGAGGAACCCTTTTGGGCGCGGGTGTTCTAACCAGCGATTTGGATCTCGACGGCACTCTCGAATGCCAGGGCTATGCCGGCACCCCGCCGGGCACCCTGCGGGTGACAGGTTCCGCCTTTCTGGGCGACTCCGCCCTCGTCAGGATGCGCGCCGGACTCTTGTCCGACCGGGTGGAAATCACCGGCGATCTGGCGCTCGGCGGAACCCTGGCGGTGGATCTAACCACCGGAACCGGCTTCGGACGTTATCCGCTTTTCACCTTTACCGGCAATCTATCAGGCGGAATGTCGCTGACGGGAATCCCGGTGGGAACCCAGGCCCATCTGTCAACCTCGCGGGCCGGCAGCGTGGATCTGGTCGTCGATGATTCGGACGAGGACGGACTTCCGGACACCTGGGAGCAGGCCCGCTTCAGAAACCTAACCCAAGGCCCGGCCGGCGATCCCGATGGTGATGGAACCACCAATCTCGCGGAATGGCGGCTGAACCTGAATCCGGCGAATTCCAGCAGCGCGTTCCGCGCCACGTGCAACGGCCGCACCTTGGTCTGGCCCAGCGCGGCGGGGATTGTTTTCACCATCCGCCGCAGCCTGTCGCTGGGATTAGGTGGGTGGCAGACCATTGGCACCGTAACCGGTGGGCCGGGAGCCACCGCGACTTTCACCGATCCGGCTTCTTTCTCACGGGCATTCTATCGCATCGAATTCACGCCATGAAACACGTAACGTTCCGCAAAATGCTCGCCGTTCTGCTCGGTGGCGCTCTCCTAACGCGATTGGCTGCGGCGGACGATGGTCCGCTCGCATGGCCGCCCGTGACCGCACAGACCAAACCCTGGGCCTACAACTGGTGGATGGCCAGCGCGGTGGACAAACAGAACCTCACCCGCGAACTGGAACGCTATCAAAAGGCGGGTCTCGGGGGCATCCATATCATCCCGATCTATGGCGCGAAGGGGTTCGAGAAACAATATATCAATTATCTGTCGCCGGATTGGATGAATAGGATGGGCTGGGCGGTAGCCGAGGCACGCCGGTTGGGAATGGACGCGGACATGACCACCGGCAGCGGATGGTGCTTCGGCGGACCCTGGATCACCGATGCCAACGCCAATGCGGTTCCGGTTGTCATGACCCGCGAAATCGCCGCCGGACAGCGGTTTCGGCAACGCTTCGATCCACAGGGGACCCAAGCTCTCGTGGCCTATGGAAAGGGTGGAAAAGGCGTTGATCTCACCGGCAAGCTCGCGCCGGATGGCACGCTCGACTATCTTTCCCCGGCCGATGCGACCCTTTATGCGATCTCCCAGAAGCCTTCCGGCCAAAAAGTAAAGCGTCCCGGCCCGGGGGGCGAGGGGTGGATGCTGAATCTGTTGGAACCCGCGGCGATGGATGCGTTTCTATCACCTTTCACCGCGGCTTTCGACGCCTACAAGGGCCCGAGACCCCGCGCGCAATACCACGATTCCTATGAGTACAAGTCCGAGTGGTCGCCTTCGTTATTCGCGCAGTTCGAGAAGCGCCGCGGCTATTCGCTGAAGGATGAACTTCCTGCATTGTTCGGAACGAATGCCGATGACCACGCCGCGAGGGTCAGATGCGACTACCGCCGCACGGTTTCGGATATCATGGTGGAGGAATCCCTCCCCAAATGGACCGCATGGTCGCGCGAACGCGGTTTTCTAACCCGCAACGAGGCGCACGGATCGCCCGGAAACTGGCTCGACCTTTACGCCGCGGCCGACATCCCGGAAACCGAGATGTTCCATAGCGACCGCAGCAAGCTGATTTCCAAATTCGCCTCGTCCGCCGCGCATGTCGCCGGAAAGAAGCTGGTGAGCGCCGAAACCGGCACCTGGCTGGCCGAACATTTCACCGAAACGCTCGCCGACGCCAAATGGCTGTTTGACGACCTGTTTCTATCCGGCGTGAATCATATCTTCTATCACGGTTGCTGCTACTCGCCCGACGAGGCGCCGTGGCCGGGCTGGTTGTTCTACGCATCTCTCGAGATGAATCCGCGCAACCCGATCTGGCACGACGCGCCGGCGCTCAACGCCTACGCCACGCGCTGCCAGTCGGTCCTCCAGAGCGGACAGCCCGACGGCGACATCCTGCTCTACTGGCCGCTCGAGGATTTCTGGATGAAACCGGGAGCCAAACTGCTGCCCCAGCTCACCGTCCACGCCCGCGAGTGGTTCGAGGATCAGCCGATCGGCAAGGCTGCGGCGCGACTTTGGGAACGCGGCTATGCGTTCGACTATGTTTCGGATAGGCAATTGGCGGCGGCGGTGGTGGAGAGCGGATCTGTCCGTGTCCCCGGTGGCCGCTACCGGGCCGTCGTGGTGCCACGGTGCGATTTCATTCCGCTGGAAACCTTCCGCGCCCTAGCCGAACTGGCGCGGAGCGGCGCCACCGTGATTTTCTGCGACGCCCTGCCTGCCGATATCTCGGGTGCCGGCGCGCTCGATGCGAAACGCGAACTTTTCAGAAAAGCCCGGATTTCCGTGGAGAATCGGGCGAATCTCCGCGTGGGACCGCTTGACGCCACGCTGGATTCCGCCGGGCTTCCTCGCGAGGCGCTAACCGACTCTGGCTTGTCCTTCATCCGCCGGACTTTCGATGGCGGGTGGCATTACTTCATCGCCAACCGGACGCAAAAAGAGTTCGACGGTACGGTTGAACCCTCTCGCGCCGGAAAATCGGCGGTGCTGATGGATCCGCTCACCGGTGAGGCCGGTGTCACGGATTGCCTCGCCAGGAAATCCGGACTAACCGGGATCCGGCTGCGCCTCGCGCCCGGCGGATCGGTGATCGTCCGCCTGTTCCGTGAGGCGATCCCATCCGCTCCCGCGTGGACCGATTGGCGGGCCTCGGGAAATCCGGTTCCGCTTGCGGGAAAATGGCGTCTGCGCTTTGTCGCGGGCGGCCCGGAGCTTCCCGACGCCCGTGAACTAACCGCCCCGGCGTCGTGGACCACGCTCGACGACCCGCGGGCCAACGCCTTTGGGGGAACGGCGGTTTATGAGACCACCTTCGATGGTTTCCCCGCTGGCGGAGGTATCTACCAACTGGACCTCGGCCGGGTGTGCCAGAGTGCCCGTGTGAGGCTTAACGGCAAGGACTTCGGTACGCTCATCACTCCGCCGTTCCGCGTGATCGTTTCCGGACTCAAGCCCACCGGCAACACGCTTTCGGTGGAAGTCACCGGCACCGCCGCCAACCGCATCCGCGATCTCGACCGCCGCGGCGTGAAATGGCGCGTGTTCCATGATATCAATCTGGTGAACATCGACTACAAGCCGTTCGACGCCTCCAACTGGCCCATCGCCGATTGCGGTTTGCTCGGCCCTGTTTCTCTAACCCCCGTGACCGCCGCGGGCAGATAGGCGCGCCTAGGCCAAATGCCTCCCCCGCGCTGACCCATAGCGGAGGCATGCCCACACTATTTGGATTTTCTATCCGAAGGATCTGGCAAATCTCCCTCGTTCTCCACCCTCACCAAAGCCGCCGCCGAAAACGACCCCGCCCTGGTGGCCACCCGCACCTGGGACACCACCCGCGACGTTCTCCTGACCATCGAAAATAATGCTGGAGAAACCGTCCGGTCACCCTACACTTGCACCGTGAACGACATCGGACCGCGCACCGCCGTCAACACCGGAGAATCGGAATTCACCGGCCCCCCGGCCGATTGTTCGTGGCGGTACGATGCCTTGGGCCAGTTGGAAATGGCCGCCCTGGGCGCCACCGGAAACAATGGCAGCAACTACCAATACGCCGCCATCCGCGGCCAGTTCACCGCCAATTCGGTTCACGATTACGACGGAGATGGGCACGCGCGAAGCCGAGTGCCCGCGGGGCGGCCAAGCCGTCAAAACAGGCTGGTTTCCTCAAGGAGCGTGGGCGTCCCGCCCACTTCCACCACCCGCTACCTCTACGACGGCTGGAACCGCATCGCCGAATACGACGGTGCCGGTGCCCTCCAGGACACCTTCACCAGGGGCCTCGATCTGTCCGGATCCAAGCAGGGCGCGGGCGGCGTTGGAGGGTTCTTGTCCACCCGTTGGGCCAGCGCTTCCGGATCGCCTTTCTACTACCCGACTTATAACGGAAACGGCAACATCAGCGAATATCTCGCCGCCGCCGCCCACTTCGAATACGACCCCTTCGGCATCCTCACCCGCCTCACCGGGAGCAATTCCACCCGTTTCCAACACCGCTTCAGCACCAAGCCGCGCGACCCGGACTCCGGCCTCTGCTGCTACGGGTATCGTTGGTGTGATCCGCTCACAGGGAGATCGCCGTCAAGAGACCCGATGGGGGAACGGGGAGGATTGAATCTGTATGGGTATGTTGGGAATGACTCGATCAATGCTCTTGATTATGTTGGTCTTGCCCCGCTGGAAGGATGCGCTGGCTGGAAGGAAGAATCGAAAGGATGCGGTTGTGATCTAAAGGTGAATGTCGATAAAGCTGAATATTCCGTCCTGGAAGGCCGAAAGACCACTTGGGTTCAGCTTGAATTTAAGGTAACTTGCGAGATCAACAAAATTTCAATAGATTGAACTCATTAGGCATATATCTTTCAGTGATATTGGCTTGCGTGGGAGTGGCCTTACGGTCATTTGCATGTGGAGCTGATCCCAAAAGCAACGGTGGCGTTATCGCGATATCCGATGGTTTTTTGCGTTTGACACTCCCACGAGAAGCGATCTTGAAAGGGTTCTCCACCGAAACGCGGTTTCTGGACCAAATAGTAGTGAAAAAGGGAACCCAGGTTTTCAGATTTGTTGATATCCGGGAAGCTTATGCTGCAGTAGTTAGCGACACATCAAAATCCAAAGATGAACCGAATGCCGATGGCACCAAGGCGACAGTTGAGTATGTTATAGCAACCAATCGAATAGCCGCCTTTCCTTTCAACGTGGGCGGCAACACAGGTGACGCGCCCAAGCTTGCCGCATTGCTATACGATCCCAACGTGAAGCTGTTTGTTGCATTGCGGGATACAAGTGGGAAGCCGGGCGGCAAGTCACAGGAAATTACGATTCCACTAGTTACAGATCTCCAAAAAAATGAATAAGGTTTCCACACCTGGCGACGCACATGGACAATGAGAGCATCATGATTCGATCCAGATGGATCCATTGCATCACTTTGATTGCAATGTTTCTCACGACAATTGGGGGCCAAAGTGCGGAGAAAAACGACCCCTTTTTGGAAATCTTTCAAGAGCGGTGCAGCATCGCATTCTGCGTGACTGTTGTAAATAACGGGAGGGATGTTGTGGTCGAGACGCTAAAGGGACCCAAATTTGGCGCGGGGAGCAGGCCTGTTGAGCTGGCACGAGCTGTGATTCGTGTAGCTCAACGAAGGCGAAAAGATGCCGATATCGTTAGGGCTTTCGGATACGTAACCAAAGACGAACCAAATAAGCTATCCGTTGAGATCATTGACCGCGACGGCAATCTTTCCAGTCTTAAGAAAAACATCACAGCTATTCGATTGGCCTTTGCGAAAAAATGATCAACCAGATTCCCACCTGAAATCTATGCACAGAAGTATCAGAATCACTATCGCCGCACTTTGCCTGATTCAGTGCTTCCTTCTTATCCTGTTGCATGTGAAGACTAGGGAATTGCGATATGCGGAAAGGGATCGCGGAGGGAAGTTCGAATATGTCGATCGTCAATTGGAAGATGTGACAGACCCTGGCGACAGCTCTATGTTGCTACGATCACTGAAACCCATTACTGTCAAGACAGACAAACAATGGATTACGATTATAGCCCTCGAAATCCTCACTTTGGGTTTGTTGATTTGCACCATGATCTTGTGCCTTGTTGTCCCGCCTCCGACGGAACGTCCGGATTGACTGTGGACCGTTTGATCGGCTTCAGCGGTACTCTATGTTTGATTCCGCCTTGCGGCGGTTCCCCTTCGCGGCCTCCGCGCCGGTCGATCTCGCTTGGCTCGGTTTGTCAGTTCAAAGGGACGACGGCATGACTTTCAACTTCGGGATTCGTGCCATGTCCTCCCTCACCCCTCCGCGAGTTCGGCGGCGAGCCAGCGTTCGAAGGCGGCGTGGTCCGTCAGATCGTATTGGAAACAGCGGAACCCGAACTCGCGGCCGCGCGCGATGTTCTCCGGCAGATCGTCGATGTAACGGGTGCGGGCGGGATCAAGTTGATAGGCATCGATGGCGTGCTGATAGATCCGCGGATCGGGTTTCATCGCGCCCACCTCGAACGAGAGTACCGCCTCCTTGAACACGCCGAACTCGGGAAACTCCTCGAACACCCATGGGCAATGGAGCGCGTTGGTGTTGGAAAACAGGATCAGCCGGTGGCCCCCGGCGGCGAGCCGGTTGACGGCGGGCCACATCGCATCGACCGGAAAAAAGACATGCCGCCAGGCGGAGCGGAACTCGTCGGGGGTGGCGGGACTTTGCAGCACGCCGAGCGCCCAGGTGACAAACTCATCGGGATCGAGCGCGCCGGTTTCGAATTCGATCCGGCGGTCGAGCAGGGTCGCGATCCGGTCGAACCGCGGGATGAGTCCCGGCGGCAACAGCTTTGCCAATGAAGGCAGGAAATCGAAGTTCAGGAGTACTTTTCCAATATCGAACAGGAACGTCATGGAACTGATTGTTAGGAGCGGAGGCGGCTCAGGACGAAGCGCGCTGCGGTTAGGGCGCCGGCATTGCGGTTGTGGCGGGCCAGGGCGGTTTTCATCGACCGCCATGCGGCGGCCTTGTTGGTTAGGATGCCGCCGAGTTTCTCGGATAGAGCCTCGGGAGTGGCGGCGAGATCGCCGGCGCCGATGGCCTGTAGGAGCCGGAGGTTTCCCTCCTCCTGGCCTGGCACCAGATGGTGGATGAGCATCGGGCACTCGGCGGCGATCGCTTCGTGGACGGTGGCTCCCCCGGCCTTGCCGACCACCAGGTGGTGGCTGGTGAGCAGCGAGGGCACCCTGCGGGTCCAGCCGCGCAGCCGGACGCGTCCCGGATAGGCCCGCTTGAGGTTGCGCGCGGCCTGATGGAGTAGCCGGACGTTTTTCCCGAGCACGATGGTTAGACAAACCGCGGGATCGGCATCCAGCATGGCCGAACCCATCGCGCCGAGCGACTTGCGCCGAGCGGTCGGGAAGAACAGCACCCGGAACGGTTCGCAAGGAGCGTTATCGGGCAGCGGAGGCAACCTTGAGAAGATCGGGTTGACCGGAAATCCGGTGTCGATGATCCGGTCGGCGGACATCGGGTGATCGGTCATCGCCTCGCGGGTGGCCGGATCGGTCACCAGCCAGAAATCGGACGGCGCGCGCAGCCATGCGGAGTTGATTTCCATCGAATCCGTGACCACCGTGAATATGGGCAGCCGTCCGCCCGATTTTCCGAAGATCCGATCCAACAGATAGGGATAGAGCGGATAGGTGCTGACCACCGCGGTGGGCCGGAACTCATCGATTGCCCAGGCCAGCCAGGCTTGCGGCTTGCGGGTGGTCAGTTTTCCGGAACGGTTGAAATCCACGTTGTCGATGGAGTCGTAGATGGCCTTCCAGACCCGCGGGAGATGATCGGTGGCGAACCGGTAGAGGCGCTCCACGACCCGGGTGGTGATCGGTGTGGCGGTGAGGCACGGGTCGCAGACGCGGGTGATGGCTCCGAGTTCGCCGAGGGCCAGGCCGAGGTTGCGCGCGGCGCTGTTGTGCCCCTCGCCGAAGGCGGCGGTCAGGATCAGAATGCGCGGAGGTTCGGACATGGTGTGGGAGGGCGAACGGGTTTTATCGCGAATGCGGCGTTGCGTCGATGGCGATTTTCGGTTATGAGTGGCGCGGCGATGGCGCGGGAACGGAAACCAATCGAACTTAGACCGGTGGAGGAGGCTCCGATCCGGGAGGAGGAGATCGTGCGGTTGGAGAAGGACACGGTGGTGGTGAAGGTGGTTCAGGAGAGGGTGGAAACGCGTCCCGTTCCGGAGGCGCGTCTGGAGGTGCCGGACCATTCCGAGACTGAGACGAAGCGCACCCATGAGCCTGGAGTGGAGGTTCTGATGGAGGGCGAGGCGGCGACCGCGCTTGCCGACGAACACTCCTGGGGTTCGACCGAGGCGGCCAAGAATCCTCTCCCGTGGGGTTGGTTCGCGCTGCTGGGCGTGACTCTTGCCGGAGCGGTGGTGTGGTCGGTCAGCCGGATGGTCGAAGGGAAAGGCGAGGTAGTGGAGGTCAGGCAGGAAGCCGAGGCAAAGGCGACCATCGCCGAAATATCCGATGACAAGCTTGCCGCGCAGCTCGACCGATTGGAGGCGGTGGTGCGGAAATACTGCGAGGCGTCAACCGTAGAGGAGATGGCCCGTTGGGTAAGACATCCCGAACGGGTGCGACCGCTGATGGAAAAGTACTATTCGGCGAACCCGCTGCAGCCGTTGGGTTTCCGCCGCCAGAAGGATTTCCAAGGAGCGATGCTGGAGGCCAAGACAAGCTTTTGGGTGGTGAAGGTGGAAACCGGGGCCGGCAAAACCAAAGCGTTGCTGGTGGAGGAGGCGGAGGATGGCACTTTCGGCGTGGATTGGGAAACCGCCGTGGTCTATCAGCCGATGCCGTGGGATGAATACGCGAAAACCCGCCCCAAAGGCAGCCGCTTGGATTTCCGGGTGCACGTGACCAGCGACAACTTTTTCAGCCACGAATTCGCGAACGCCGACCAGTGGGCTTGCTACCGGCTCAACATTCCCGGGTCCGAGGAAACCCTGTGGGGATACGTACCGAAAGGCGGACAACGCGATATGCTTCTCTCCGGTCTTTTGGATCGCAATCCCGATCCCAACCGGTCGGTGGCGGTGGTGCTCAGGCTGTCGCTGCCCGAGCAATTGGAGTCACGCCGGGGCGTGATCATCGACAAGGTGCTTAGCACGCGCTGGCTGTTCATCGATCCTCCGGACGAGGCCGAATGATTCTCATCCATCCGATTTTAGCTATTCCGTGAATTCCGAGACTCCGTCCGCAGATCCATCGTCCAAGAGCCGCCCCCGAGCCGGATTTTTCTCCGTGCTGGCCGGGGTGGCCGCCTATTTCGCCTTCCAATATGGTGCCGCGATCTGGCGGCTGGCCAACCAGTCCACCGGCATGGAAAACAAGTTCAGCAAGCTCGCGCGGGACGAATACCTCGGGTTTCTCGCGTGGCAGAACGTGCGGATGCTGGTGGCCTACGCGATCGTCGCGGTCCTTGGCGCGGTGATCCTGCAGCCGTTTGTGAGCTGGTGGACCGGTCGTTCGCGGTTTGTCCGCGGGTGGGCCGTGGCGCTGCGTGCCGTGGCGCTCACGGCGGTGGCACAGACGTATTGCACGATGCGGTTGTTGGACACGCGGCCGTATTTCCTCAACGAGGCCAGCTTCGGGCATTGGTATTTCCGGATCATCGACTGGATTCCCGCCGGGGTGAAACCGGGAGCGTTTTTCGTGTTATTCACGGTGGTGCCGCTGGCGGTGGTGGTCATTGCGCTCGGCTGGCAGATCAAGCGCCGCGGCCGCAAGGCGTGGGCCGCCGCCGCGGTAATGCTGTTAGCCATCGTGCTCGCCAAATGGGCGGTCCCGGCCATGAGCCGCCCCACCCAGGCGTCCCGCAAGGGGAAACACCCCAACATCCTGATCCTCGCCTCCGATTCGCTGCGCGGAGACAAGCTGGGCTGCGCCGGGTACCGTCCCAAACGGACCGACGGAGCGGCCGCCGCGGGCGTTTCTCCCAACATCGACGCCCTCGCGGCCAAATCGGTCCGTTTCGAGCGCTGCTACTCGCCGATCGGTTCCACCATGGAGTCCGGCGTGTCGTTCATGTCCTCCCAATACCCGCAGACCCACGGCATCCGCCAGATGTATCCCAACCGCGATGCGGTGGAGAAAGCGATGCGGTCCGTGACGCCGATGGCCTCGCTGCTGCGCGAGCGTGGCTACCAAACATCGGCGATCGGCGACTGGTGCGCGGGTTATTGCGAGGTGGTGCCGCTGGGATTCGAGGACATATCGGTTTCCACGTTTGACAATTTCAAGATCTATATGAGCCAGGCGGTGGTGCTGGCGCATTTCATCGTGCCGCTCTACTTCGACAACGCCTTCGGCTACACCGTGTTTCCGGAGTTGGAGTCGTTCGCGCAGTTTGTCACGCCGGAGGTGGTGACCTCGCGCGTGGAGGACCGCCTGGACAAGGCCGCCAAGAGCGACCGGCCATTTTTCTGGCATGTTTTCTACTCCTGCAACCACCTGCCCTACCGCAGCCCGGAACCGTATTGCAGCCTGTTCACCGATCCGGCCTATCAGGGAAAAAACAAAACCGGCGTTGACTTCGATATCGACTCGTTCATCGGCGGCACCGACCTCGAATCGAAATGGAAGGCTCTGCCGCCGCCGGAAGTCGAGCAGATCCGCGGACTCTACGACGGCCGCACGCGGCACTTCGACGACTGTGTCGGCCGCGTGCTCGCCGCGCTCAAACGCAACGGCCTGGAGGACGACACCATCGTGATCATCACCGCCGACCACGGCGACGATCTCTACGAACCCGGTGTCACGCTCGGCCACGGACTCACCTTCAACGGCGGCGTCCGCGCCAATATGGTGCCGATGATCGTCCATGTGCCCGGCGTCGAACCCCGCGTGATTCCGGAAAGCGTGCGGATGATCGACGTCATGCCGACTCTCGCCGATCTAACCGGCGTGGAAAAACCCGCCAACTGGGAGGGCCGCAGTTTCGCCGGATGGATGAAAGGCACGGAAACGCCGGAATACCGGCCGTTTTACGGCGAGACCGGGTTTCCGTTCATCCAATTCCGTGTGCCCGGCATCGAGCGCCCCAAGCTGCCGCCGATGGACGAGATGACCTTCATTGACAAAACCTTCCGATATCAATTCGTCCTCAAACCGCAATACCTGGAACCGCTGATCAACGCCAAGCAGCGCTGCCTGCGCACCCGCGATTGGAAGATCGTCTGCACCCCCACCGCTGATGGCAAACGCCATTTCGGGTTGTTCCACCTGGCCTCCGATCCCGATGGCGAACACGACCTCGCCGCCACCCGGCCGGAAGTGTTAGCCCCGATGCGCGCCGCGATGGAACGCTGGATCGACCAGCAGGCCGAATCATCCATCCGCGAGATCTTCCCGCAGGGGGAGCCGTAGGAAAGTTTCAAGTGGGTAAGTTTCAAGTGGCGGAAGAAAGCGCGCGGGTTTCACTTCATTCACTCTCAGAATTCAAAAACGAAACCGTAAGTTGGAATGTCCCGAGCATCCGTTTTTACCACTGAGGGACTGAAAATCACTGATTCCCCTGAAATGATTTTTGATAGGGGGGGATCGATCCCATCCATCAATCGGTGCTTCCCCATTCTTCTCCAAAAATCAGCTTTCTCAGTGGCAAATCGGGTGTCCAAACTACCCTGAACTTCGGATATCGGATTAAATCTTGAATTACCGCCATCTTCCTTCGCTTTCAGTCTCCTGAGTAACTTGACACAACCGGAGCGAAGCGGAGATGGACCGGAGGTCAAATTCCACCAATTTTCACGGATTCAGAGGAACACCGAGAAAGCAAAAATTCGTGAAAATCCGTGAAATTCGTGTCAAACCGGAGCCGGGAAGTTACTGCCACCTCCCTAACCGCCCCGGGTTCCCCGCTTGAATCTTGAAGTGGGAGGGTCTTCTCGAGCGACTCACCCTCCCTTGGCTCCCTTCCATGAAATCGGGGAAATCTCCGGTTCCGTGTGATTTTTCCTGCCGCGCGTGTTCCCGCTTGTCATCCGGGCGGGGCGGGGGCATTCTCCCGGCGCCCCGCACTTTCCCATGAACCTCCACCGTTCCCTTATCGCCGCCGCTTTGGTTTCCGTCACGGCTTCCGCTGAAACGCCGAAGATTTTCGCCGGATTGCTCGAAGAGGGCGTGCCGATGCGCGGCGAGGTGGGGATTGTGCTTCCGCCGCGGGAGATCGACCGGTTTGTCGCCAAGGTGGAGGCCGCCGCGCGCCAGGATCCGAAGTGGTTCAAGGAGTTTTCCGCCAAGGCGAAGCCCGGCGTGCCGCTGCCGTTCGATCCCAAACTGGGTCTCACCCAGGAGGAATACGACGAATACCGCGCGCTGTGGGCCAAGCGCGAGTTCAAGCGCAAGGAGGAGGTGCTGCTGCAGCTCCGCAAGAGCGTGGGCGATACCTGGATCATCACCGCCACCGGCCAGGCCGGTTGCATTTCGACGCTGCGCTACAATTCCACCACGGATTCGTACAATTCGCCTAACGGGGAGTTGAAGCGCATCGATGACATCAAGGCCGACGCCGACAGCATTCTGGGCGCGTGGAGCGGCAAGGAGTGGAAATTCGAGGAGGAAACGTCGCTGGGCAAGTCCAAGGAAAACATCGCGCTTGGAAAATTGGAAGCCACCGGGCACGGGCTGATCGTCTATCGGTTCCAGGAGGTTTCCAGCGAGGGAACCACGGTGGTGGACCGCAGCGTGGTGATCCGTTTCACCCCCGGCAAGGCGGGACAGATCAAGCTGCCGGACGCCAAGGTACCCGACGCCAAAACCCCGGCCAAACCCGCGGGCAAGACGACCCCGAAACGCTAACCAACACCATGGATCCCGACGGGCCGGTCACGGTCGTGAAGCGCCGCCGGTTGGGGAAGTGGCTGAGACGGCTGGCGGCGTTTTTTTTGTTAGCTCCGCCGCTCGGTTTCGGCCTCAGCAACGCATGTCTCGGCTCGAAGTGGGGTAGGGAAGCCATCGCCTCGCGGATCAGCCGGCGCTGCGGGCTGGAAACCCGGATCGCCGGAGCATCGTGGTCGCCATGGAACGGCATCTCCCTGCGCGGCCTCGAGATCGCCCAACCGGAGCAGCTCGGCGGTCTGGCGAAGGAACCGCTGTTGGCTCTGGAAACCGTGCGGATCACGCCCGTTTGGCGCGGGCTTTTGCGCGGTCGTCCGGTCATCCGCGAGGTGGATGTGAAACGGCCGCGGGTTGTTCTAACCGTCGAAATGCTGTCGCACCTTGCGGGCCGGATGCAGCCGACCGCCGGGCCTCAGGTCGCCGTGGCGGAGCCGCCCGCGACCGGACCCGCCACTCCGCCGGAAGCGCCGCCGCCGCACGAGGGCGTTCCTAACACTCCCGCGCAACCGCCAACGCAGTCGCCGGTTCCCCAGCCGGTGGCGACTGGGCCCACCGCATGGCTCAGGGTGGAGTCCGCCGAAATCCGCGTGATCGGAGCGGCGGGCGGACGGGTCTGGCTGGAAACCGCGGGAGTCGATGCCGCCGTGCCGTTGGGGGGCGCGGCCGCGGACGGCCATGTTTCGATAGGCAGCCTGGATCTGGCGGGAAACCGTGTTCTATCCGAAACGAAGGTTCCGCTCCAGTGGCAGGCCCCGTTTCTAACCATGGAACAGCGGGCGCTTCGGGTGGCGGGCGTCAATGGCATCTGCGTTGCCAGGCTGGCGCTCCTGCCCGGGCTGCCGGTCCAGATCGCCGCCGAAGTTCCGCCGCAGGCGCTGCCCGCCGTCACGGGTCCCGGCGGAATGTCGGGCGAGGCGCGCGAGGTTTTCCTCCGGGCCGGGTTTTCCGGCGTTCTAACCGCCCCGCGGACCTGGCAGGGCGAGCTGGCGGCGGCCGCGGCCGGCGTGACCGTGCGGGATTCCGGGCAAACCGTCGCCTTCGACACGGCAGCGGGCACCGCGTTGCTCCGCGGCGGGATGCTGGCCGTTCCGGACGCCAGAATGTTGGGCGAGGATCTTTCGTTGTTAGGAAACGGCATGGTGCTGGGCGATGGCGGCCTATCCGCCGTGCTGCGGATCACCGCGCCGCCCGAAACCGCCGTGGCACTCGTCCGCCGGATGTTTCCCGATCTCAAGGAAGACCCCAAGCCGGTCCCGCTTTCCTCGCCGCAGCGCGCGGCGCTGGACCTCACTCTATCCGGATCGGTCCGCGAACCGCTGCTGCGGATCGGCGCTCCGGATCCGGACCAACCCTCCGAAACCCCACCCCCACCGCCATGAGAATCATCGCCGGAACCGCCGGACGCCTCGCGATCAAGGTGCCCTCCGCCGTCGCCCGACCCACCACGGATTTCGTCCGCCAGGCGATGTTTTCCATTCTATCCGACCGGGTGGCGGACGCGCGGGTGCTGGATCTGTTCGCCGGATCGGGGGCGATCGGGCTGGAGGCGCTCAGCCGCGGCGCGGCGTCGTGCGTGTTTGTGGACGACCACCGGCAGGCGGTGGCGGTGATCGGGGAAAATCTCGCGAAATCGAAGCTCGCGGGCGGTCGGGTGGTTAGAACCGACGCCGCGGCGTTTCTCCGGCGGGATGTGGCGGTGTATGATCTGATTTTCGCCGATCCGCCGTATTGCAAGAAGCCGGGCGATCCGGATCCGCTCGCTGTTTTGTTGGGGGGCGGGCTGATCCTGCCGCGGCTGGCTCCGGGCGGGTGGTTTGTGGCGGAAACGGCGGCCACGCATGCCAGCCCGTCCGCGCCGGGGTGGGCGCTGGTGGACCGGCGGGAATACGGCGGCAGCGCCATCCTGCTTTACGCCCCGGAAGAATCCGCCTAAACTGCCGGTGCGATGCGTTTTTTCCTCGGGCTCACGCTTTACCGGCTGCTGCTGCCGCTGCTGTTTGTGGTCGCCTTTCCTGGGTGGCTGCGGCGGATGCTGCGGCGCGGCGGGCTGGGCACCCGGTTGGGGGAACGGTTAGGTTGTTATCCGGAGCCGCCGGATTTCGAGCCGTCGGGCGCGGTTCACGTCCATGCCGTGAGCGTGGGTGAGGCGCTGCTGGCGCTCAAGCTGATCCGCGAGTGGCGGCTGGCGCGGCCGGCCGCGCGCTTCGTGCTGGCCACCGGCACCGCCACCGGCCACGCGGTCGCCACCGGCGCAAAACTCGACGGTGTGCGGGTCACCTACGCGCCGCTTGACTTCCCGTCGATGGTCCGCCGCTATTTGAAACGTTTCGCGCCGTCGCAAATCGTGCTGGTGGAGGGCGAGGCATGGCCGCATTTGCTGTTGGCCTGCCGGAAACGGAGCATCCCCGTCGCGCTGGTGAATGCCCGGCTTTCGCCGCGGTCGGCCGCGCGCTACCGGCGGTTTGCCGCATGGGTTAGGCCGGTTTTCGGGATGCTGCGCGCCGTGGCGGTGCAGGATGCCGCCGATGTGGCGGTGTGGCGGGACCTCGGAGTCGCGGAGGAAAACATCCGGGTCACCGGCAGTTTGAAAATCGATCCCGGCAGCGGGCCAGCCCCGGCCCGGCGGCCCGAGTTTGCGGAAATGTTGGAGAATTTCGCCACTTCACCCGGTGGCCGGCCGGTTGTGCTGGCCGCCAGCACCCACGATGGCGAGGAACCCTGGATCGCGGAAGCCATCCGCTCCGCCTCATCCCACGCGCTCCCGGTGATCGTTCCGCGCCACGCCGAACGCCGTGCCCAAGTGACCGCCGACCTCGCGCGCGCGGGGTTCGGAGTGGTGCTGCGCTCGGCCTATCAACCGCCCGCCGATCCCGCCCGCGCCTGTCTGGTGATCGACACCACCGGTGAGCTGCGCGACTGGACCGCGCACGCCTCGGTGGTGGTGATCGGGAAAAGTTTCCTGGCCACCGGCGGCCAAAACCCCTGCGAGGCGATCCAGGCCGGCGTGCCGGTGATCTGCGGTCCCCACATGGAGAATTTCGAACCCCTCACCACCCAGCTCACCGAGGCCGGCGGATGCGCCCGTCCGGCTAACAAAGACGAACTCGCCGCCGCCATCCGCGAGGCGCTCGACCCGGCCCGCGCCGCCACCACCGCCGCCCGCGCCGCCGCCGTCCTCGACCGCCACCACGGCGCCACGAGGCGGATCGTCGGGTGGCTGGGGTGACGGCAAAAACCGCCGAACCCAAACAAAGCGAAGAAACGGAGCCTACTTCCGAACCGTGTAGTGGATTTTCAGGGGTTTTGTGATCACGAACGGGGGGCTATTATCACGGATCTCCGCCTCGATCGAGGATGGGCGTATCGAACATCCCGGATGTATGCCGTTTGGATCGATGGTCCGTTCGGGTGACTCAACGATGTATTTCCCCGGCGGCAGATAGGGAAAAATCACACTTCTTGGGAACCTGCCGTTGGCCGCCTCGGGAGTTGCAATGTACTCCTTGATTTCCCTAACTCCATCGCCCTTGATCGTGACAATCCTTCGCAAGTTGTCATGCCATCCATGCCCAAGACCTGCAAAGATACGGCCAAGTTCCGGCGGCAGTTTCTCCGGATCGGATGCCTCAGGCCAATCCACCGGGACGACCAAACTCGATCCTTGTCTGAGGTGTGGCCTGACAACTTCGTCGTCCTTCCCAATCGTGATTCGCCGCCTGTTTTCAAGAACGGCGCCGGGATGACGCAAACGCAACCAATATTCTCCCGGACTCACGTTTGGATAGATGCACGGTTCGTGGTCTTTCACGGCTCTGCAATTGATGCTTCCGTCGGTTGTCTGTCCTTCTTGAAAGCGATCCAACTCGACGGCATAGGTGCGGTCCTCAGGATTCGTGG
The DNA here is from genome assembly GCA_017301995.1 of Verrucomicrobiota bacterium. Lineage (GTDB taxonomy): Bacteria > Verrucomicrobiota > Verrucomicrobiia > Verrucomicrobiales > Akkermansiaceae > Luteolibacter. The sequence goes on from JAFLEH010000007.1 coordinate 60,006, forward strand.
TTCGGTCGGGGAAGACCGGAGCGATCGTTAAGGACTTCGTTTCGATATTAACCGTACCTATGCTCTCGAAATCAATCGGCAGAGTAATAGGTCCCCAGACATACGGATAGTCGTAAACTTCCGCTGATTTGACGTCGCCATTTTCGAAAAATCTATCGGCATCGCAGGTTGCTATGCCGTTGAGGATTTCCTTGAAGCCGCACGCGCATCCACCTTTTTCGGCCTGGATTGACAGGCTCAGCGTAGCCTTATAGCCGAGCCCTCCCGGCCATTTCTCGCCGTTGACCAGGATTCTGAAGCGAGGATCGGGACGAATTGTTGGGGGCGCAAACTCGACTCCTGCCGCCTTCAGTGCTGCTGCCGAGCGCTTGCGGACCCGATTGAGAGGATCATCCAAGCCCTCCCGGGCAACGGGGACCATCCATTTCTCCGAACCCTTCGGCAGAGAGCGAAGCCATAGTTCCGCGGATGTCCTGCTGAGTTCCTTCTTTGTTATATGGTCAACAATACGGGATTTCGTTTTGTCCGCCACTCCATTGCCCTCGCGCAACAAACCGACGATTTCGGCATTGGGATAGAAGGGCTCGTCCCTAGGCAGATCATAACAATTTGTCTCGCGGCGAATCCTCCACCGATCCATTTCCGCATCGAATCGAAAATCGATCCAGTCCATCAGCATGCGCGCGGTTTTGTCGCCTCCGGTCACGCACATTTGAGCCGGAGATGTCTTCTTGGCCAGCCATTCGCCAATTCGGAATGTTTCGGAATCAATGCCGAAGGCCGGAAGTAGCAACTCTGCTTTTTGCGACCGCATCGATACAAGGACTTGAAGCGCTTCGACATTTCTCCCGTTTCTCAACATCGCGAGTGCGAGGCCATTCCGCTTCCGGGACAGGAAGGTCATTGCGCCGTCCCCACACCAATCAAGACTGCTATAGGTGTAGTGATCGTATTCAGAAGGATCGGGAGCGGTCGTGGACTCAACTGTACGTTTGAGCAAATCGTTGAAACGTTCCCACTCCACGTGAGCGTTTATGAGTTTGTCGCTCTTGCGGGCCGGAGTCTCTGGCTCCACCCGGGATTCGGCGGCGGTGACGCGGCGGTAAAGTTTCCACGCGTCCACAAATTCCACGCCAGCGGCAGATACAACCGCAGGAGGAACGCCGACTTCGGAACCCTCCGGCAGATGCTGTGAATTTGCCGGAATGTTCTTGGCTTCCCGATCAATCGCGGCGTCAAGGCAGTCGGGGTCGAATCCTTGTCCCCAAGTGACACCGAAAAGCAGTACAAACAAATATGGAATTGTTATAAATTTGCTTTTCACGATCAGTTTTCAATTGAGACTTGGCGAGCCATTTCCGTGCAACCTTTTCCACCGCCATTCCACCCCATTCCTATCCGGATGGAAAGCGGAAAACGCGCTAAAGTGTCCGGCTTGGTTGTCCCGTTGGGCTCTCCTCGACCGCCACCACGGCGCCACGAAACGGATCGTCGGGTGGCTGGGGTGAACCGTGCGACATTTCGTGCTCGCCAACGGCGGTGGCTGCGCTAATCACAGGGGCATGGACCCTCACACACCGAAGATCCTCGATGGGAAAGCCGTGGCCGCCCGTGTTTTGGAAGAATGCCGGGCGGGCGCGGCGGAGCTGGCCGCGCGCGGGATAACGCCGGGATTGGCGGTGGTGCTGGTGGGGGAGGACCCGGCGTCGCAGGTCTATGTGGCCTCGAAGGTCCGCACTTGCGGCGAACTGGGGTATTTTTCCCGGAAAATCGTGCTGCCGGCCGCCACCAGCCAGGCCGAATTGCTTGAAGTGGTGGCCTCGCTCAACGCCGACCCGGCGATCCACGGCATCCTCGTCCAGTCGCCGCCGCCGCCGCACATCGATGAGGAGGCGGTGGTCCGGGCGATCGACCCGCGCAAGGACGTGGATGGATTCCACCCGGAAAACGTCGCCAAGCTCGCGCTGGAGGACCCGACCGGGTTTGTTCCCTGCACGCCGGCGGGCTGCATGGTTTTGTTGGAGTCCGCCGGGATCGTCACGCAGGGGGCGGAGGCGGTGGTGATCGGCCGCAGCATGATCGTCGGCAAACCGATGGCCCTGCTGCTGGTGTCGAAAAAAGCCAATGCCACCGTGACCATCGCCCATTCGAGGTCGCGCGACCTGCCGGCCATTTGCCGCAGGGCGGACATTCTCGTCGCGGCGGTGGGCCGGCCGGAAATGGTGCGGGCCGATTGGGTGAAACCCGGCGCCGTGGTGATCGATGTGGGCATCAACCGGATCGAGGATTCCACCCGGAAATCCGGCTACCGGCTGACGGGCGACGTGGCGTTTGACGAAGTGGCGCCGCTTTGTTCCGCGATCACGCCGGTGCCTGGCGGTGTGGGGCCGATGACCATCGCGATGCTGATGCGCAACACTCTCCAGGCCGCGCGGCAGGCGTGACCGGATACCTCACAGACCGATCAGGCAGACCAGTTCGGAGTCGGTGAAATCGTCGAGTTGATCGACGGCGGCGCTGAGGGCCTCGGTTTCGGTGACCTCCTGGATTTCCGCGTAGGAATCCTGGGGCGGAGTGAGCTTCACAATTTCCGGGCTGGTCGGGCTGGCGGGATCCGCGGAGCGCAGCGAAATGGCGGCGAGGGCCAGCGCGGCGGCGGCTCCGGCGGCGGCAGCCACGGCAAAACGGTTCATCAGCAGGGTTTTCCACCATGCGGGCGATGCCTGTCCCTCGAGGCGGGCGGCGCGCACGGCGTCATCCGCAAAACGGGGACCGGCCGTACGGGGAGCCGCTTGGTCGAGCAGCTTCCAAACGGCGTCCGATTCCCAGGAATCGTCTTGTGGTTGGTGCGGATGGTTCATGGCGGAGGTGGTTTTACATCGGTGGGAACCCCCCGGCGACCAAAAAGTTGCGGATTTCGCGGATTTCGGAGGGATTTTTCGCGGTGGCATGGCGAGGTTGGATTGGACAACGCGGCGGCGGGGGATAGGTTGGGCGCGCATGAGTATCATCACAGGACGCGGGGACTCGGGGGAAACGGATCTGTTGTTTGGCCGGCGGATCGCCAAAACGGCGCCGCGCATGGAGGCATTGGGCTGCGTGGATGAAGTGAACGCGGCGCTCGGGATTTCTCGCGCGTCCACTTCGGATCCGGAAATCATCGCGCTGGTGGACGCCATTCAGGAACGCCTGATCGGCCTGATGGGCCAGCTTGCCTGCCTGCCCGAGGACGAGGCGCGCTACCAACTCGCGTCGGTTGGGCAGGAGGATGTCGATTGGCTGCTGGCGGAGGCCCGGAAATACGAGGCCCGCGGCATCCGTTTCACCGGCTGGGCCAAACCCGGCGCCGAGGGATCGCTGGCCCGCGCGGGGCTGGATTTCGCCCGCACCATGGTCCGCCGGGCCGAACGCGCCGTCCTCCGCGTCCACGAATCCGGCGAACCGGTCCCCGAAACGGTCCGGCTGTTTTTCAACCGCCTTTCCGACCTGCTCTGGATCCTGGCGCGGGTGGAAAGCTGAGATCGCCGGCATCGGGGCGCGATTTTGTTGGAAAAATCACCGCCGATAGAGATTTCCGAGCGGGATCCAGCGCGCGGCCCAGGTGCCTTGGCGGAAGAATCTAACCTCGATCATTCCACCGGTGTTATCGGGATCGTTCTGGTCGAAACACAGGTTGCCCATCGAGGGAAACCGCAGCGACGACGCGCCCGCATCCCAACCGGGCGACGGCCGGTGCGGGTGGCATCCTAACACGAGTTCCGCGCCCGCCTGTTCCGCCAGATCGCAGAGCCGCCGGGTCCGGGCGTCGGGCGCGGCCACGTATTCGCGGCCGCAGTGGAAAAACGCGAACCACGGCGCGCGGTTTCCTTTCCACGACGCCACCGTGGCTCCGGTGATCCGGTCCTTCGCTCCCTCGGGAGGGTTGAGCAGATCGGTCGCGGCGGCCAGCCGGAACGGCCCAAAATCCGCGACCGCACCGTCCTCCAGCGCGGTGATCCCGGCGTTTTCCAGCGCCAGCCGCATCGCCTGATAGGCGGCGTCGCCGAAATCGCGGGTGTGATTGTTCGCCAGCACCACGCCTTTCACCTTCCATGCGCGGAGGCGTTCCAAGGCCACCTTCGTTTCCATCGGAATCGTCATCGGATGGACTTCGGACGGCACGCGATCCATCATCACGCCCTCCAGATTGACGATCAGCGGACGGCCGCCGGTCATTGATAGAATCGCCCGGTCCCAGCGCGCCACCTCGGCCGGATCGGCCATCCGCGCGGCGAGGAAGCGTCCGAAATGGGTGTCGCCGCCGAAATACCAGGCGTCTCCCGGCAAACCGCGGCCCGGCGGCGGCCTGGCCGACCAGATCTGCGTGATGTAGCTGGTGGTGGACGGCTCGTCGGGATCGCCGCCGAATTCGATCGCGTTGCGGTTGTCGATCACCGTCGATGTGGCGCCATAAACCTTGCGCTGCAGGGTGGTCATCAGCCATTGGGCGGCCTTGGAATCCAGATGGTCCGGCTGGTTGAGCGCGATGATCGCGTCCGGGGTTCCGGTGGTGATCGCGCGCAGGGTCTGGCGGTCCATGTCGCGCGCCCTAACTGCGGATAGATAGTGGGAAAAATCGGTGGACTGGACGATCAGGGTGTCCGCTCCGGCCAGCGGTGCCAGCGCGCGGGCCAGCGTTTCCCATTCCTCCGGACGACTGCGGACGCCCAGGGCCACCGGCAGCACCTTGGCATCCGGAAACAGCCGAGCGAGAAACGGCATCACCGCCTGCGCGCCGTGCTCGTGGGAAAACAGGTTGGACCCGGCGACCAGCGGGCACTCCAACAGAGCATCCGCGGCCTTGCGGTCGGCGGCGACGCGGCCCATCGGTGTTAGAAAATCGCGCCGAGAGGTGGCGAACGGCCGGGGCGAGCGTTTGAAGTGGTCGGGCGTGAGCAGGATGATCCGTTTCGGCCGCGATCCGGCGGCGAGGCGCAGCGCGGAGGCGGTCATTTCCGCGGCCAGCAGATGGTGCGGCACGGTGACGCCGCTCACCGGCACGCCAGCCGGTCCGGTGGCGCGGGATTTCTCCATCGCGGTTAGAAACGGCGCGGCATCCTGATAGAATAGCGGAAACGGTTTCTCCACGGCCTCCGCCGCGAACGCGCCGAGGCACCAACCTATTAGAATCGCGGGCCTCATGGATCGGCGGGAGCGGTCTCAGTTCGCGCTTTTGACCGGCTCCACGGCGAACACCGGCGCGGCCCATCCGGCGCGGGCGGGCAGCGACGCCTTTTCGCCATAGACCTGCTCTTTCCACGCCTCATCGGTCATCCTCTCGCCCAGCGGCCGGGTGAATTCGTGGTGCCGATAGACCGGACCGGTCACCGCGCGGGTGCCGTGCTTGTCATTCACCAGCGCGACCATCAGGCACGGCCTGGACAGGCCTTCGTGGAGGATTTTTCCAGTCACGCCGTCGGTGAAAACATCGGTGACCAACGCGGCCTTCCAGCGCTCGTCGTCGGCGGTGACGTTCTCGCCCATGGGTTCATCCATGTAGGAAAGCCGCATGCTGCGCAGTTCCTCCCATTCCCGCGCGTCCGGATCGTTTCCGGCGATCTCTTTTTCGGCAACCGCGCGGCAGAGCCTGACATCCTTGAGAAACCGTCCGAGACGGGAATATTCCTCGCCGGCATCCGGGAGCAGTTGGTGTTTGGCCATGCCCGCGTCGGTGAACGCCACCAGCCGCTCCATGGCGCGCCAGAACGCCACATCCGGCTGCACGAAGGTGCGGGTCATCGGTGGCTTGGGCGGCTGGTCGGGATCGCCGCCTTCTCCCATTTCGGCGTACGCCTGTTTGGCGTAGAGCACGGTGTCGTGCTTCAGTTCGGCCCACGAACCTAACACGGTTTCGGTGGTCTTGGCGGCAAACGCGCGAGTCCGCATGAAATACGGGTAGTTGTCGTCGCGGTGGCCGCAGAGGCGTGTTGCCGCGTGAAGCTGCGCCGCGGCCATCGAGCCGAACCAAAACGCGTCCGGCTTTCCGCCCAGTTCGCCCCGGCAGGCTTCCATCCGCCGACCGAACAGTTCCTGATGATTTTCAGCCACGATCTCCAGTGCGACGGGCATCGAAAACGGATCGCCGAAGGCTGCCGTGACAAACAAACCCGACGGCAGCGACGGGGCTTCCACCGGAGAACCGCGGGTCAGGGCGGATAGAATCCACGCGTCGGCGCTGAAGCGCTGGCCGAAAATCCGGAACGACGGCGGATCGGATTCCGGAGAAACCATTGTATTGTTAGGCCCGGAGACGATCGCCGGCTTCGGCAGTTTTCCGAGTGCGGCGGATAGTTTGGAAACCACCGCGCGGTCGGTGGCGGAGGACAGTTTGACATCGGCGGAGCCCAGCGTGGTGGCTATCCAGCGTTGGAACGCCGGGTAGTCGAGGTCGTCGCTGGGGCCGGCGAAAAAGGTGGTGATCTCCATCAGCGGCCGCCACAAATCGAGCGGGCGGGGCCCATCGGCGGGCTTGCGGGCCATGATTTGCGCGATCAGCAGCGCGTCGGTGATGCCGGGCGAGTCCTTTTCCAACAGAATTGGCCCCCGCAGGCCGAGAAACATCATCGCCCGGAAGTAGCCGCGCAGTTCCTCGGACTTGGTGTAGTGTGAGCGCGGGGTGAACTGGCTGTAATCGGTCGGCTTGCTGGGATCGTAGCAGGCGAAGAGCGGGGAGTTTTCGGTTTCCGCCGCTTTTCTAACGAGCGCGACCTCCGCGGCCAACCGGCCGGCCACCTCGGGCGTGAACCGTTTGCGGATGTCCGCCAGGCGTTTGTCCAGAAGCCGCGGATCGCATTTCGGGCGCGGATCGTCCTCATCAGCCTCATCGGAATGGTCGGAATCGTCCGGATTCTTCGGCTTCGGGGCGGATTTCTCACAACCCAGCACCACCCATGCCGCGGCGAGCTGGGCCTCGACCCATTCGAGCCGCTTGGCGGTGGCGCCGTCCGTCTGCGGGCGGAGTTCGGCGGCGTTGCGCAGCATGGCGGTTAGAAAAGCGTCCAGGCGCGGCCGCAGCTCGCGGGTTTCGATCACTTCCAGCGCGTTGGAGAAATACCGGTGATAGGCGTGGAGGAACACATCGGCGGTCACCATCCGCGGATGCCATGACAGATCCTCGGTTTCCGATCCCGCCATGCGGTCGAACATCTCCAACATTTCGTCGCTCCACTGATGGTCGGCGATGGGCGTTCCTTCGGGGTCCAGCAGCACGAAACGGTTCTCCGCCAGAAACGCGCGGGCCTCGGGCGAGATCCGGGCACGGAGTTTTTCCTTGAGCAGACGGTCGAGGTTTTTCGCGAACGGCAGGCCCGGCGGCTTTTCCTCCATCGGCTTTGCCGGAGCCGTGGGTCCGGAAATTCCGGCCGGCACCGGCGCGAACGGCTGGAGCGCGGCATCCGGCAGCGGCACCGCGCCAAGCGGCGTCAGGCATCCGAGCAAGGGCAGGATCGGGAAAATGATGGATTTCATCATGGGCTGTTACGGTTGGAATCTCCGGACTTTTCCAGCCGCAGGCGGAACATCGTCCGGCCCTCGGCCTCCCACTGGACTTGGAAATCGGTCTTCGGATAGAAAAACGTGTCCTCTTCCCACGGAAGCCGCGTGAAATCCCCGGACCGCTCCGCCATTTCCCCCGCCCACGCGAAGTAGCCTTCGTGGTCGGTCATGAACAGCAGCTCGCCGCCGGGCCGGAGGGTGCGGTGTACCGCGTCGAGGAATTCCGGCTGGATCAGCCGCCGGCGGTGGTGGCGCGCCTTGGGCCACGGATCGGGGCACAGCACGTGGAGCCGCGAGACGGACGCCTCCGGCAGCAGCCATTCCACCGTGTAGCGGCTCTCCAGCCGCAGCACCCGCGCGTTTTCCAGACCCGCGCGGGTGAGTTTCCTCCCCACCTTGCGAACCCGTCCTAACAACCGCTCGACTCCCAGAAACATCCGGTCCGGAAACTCCCGCGCCATGGCCACCAGAAACGATCCGTCGCCGCAGCCGAGATCGACTTCCAACAACCGGTCCGGCGGGACCAGTTCGGCAGCGTCCAACCGGCGGAAATACTCCGCCGGCACGAATTCCCCCGGCATCGCCGGACGGGGCAGCACATTGAGGGGCTGGCGCGCGCTCACCGCCCCATTGACCTCGAACCCGGCCCATCAGGCAATCCGAAATTCCGGAAATCCCGCTTCCGCTTGACGGGCTCGCGCGGCGCCGCCAATCTCCCCACGATCCTCGGACGCGGCGTGCACGCGCCGGGACCCCGCCGATCCTCCCAAAATTCCCATGACACTTCCCGCCGCCCAACTTTTCTCCAGTCCGCCGATAGCCGCGATCACCGTGGAGACCGTCGCCGCCTGGCTGCCCCCCGTCATGCTCGGCCTGGTGGTATGGCTCTATTTCATGAACAACCCGCTGCGGCATGGCGCTTGGTTCATGGTCCGGAGGTTCATCAACTGGTTTCCGCTGGGCATGACCTACGCCTTCCTCTACATGGGTCGCTATAACCTAACCGTCTCGAAAAACTCGCTCGGAGCGCTGATGACCAAGGAGGAATTCGGAACCATCTTCGCGGCTGGCACCGCGACCTACGCGTTCTCGTTTCTCGTCAACGGCCCGCTGGTGGACAAGATCGGCGGCAAGCTCGGCATCATCATCGCCGCCGTCGGATCGTCGCTCGCCAACATCGGCATGGGTGCGATAACCTATCTGGTGATCACCGGCAAGATGACGTCCCACATCGTGCTGGCCTACTCGCTGGTCTATGCGCTGAACATGTATTTCCAAAGCTACGGCGCGGTTTCCATCATCAAGGTGAAGGCCTACTGGTTCCACGTCCGGGAGCGGGGCTTGTTCGGCGCGATCTTCGGCACGCTGATTTCGTTCGGCGTGTATTTCGCCTTCGACTGGGGCGAGGCGATCGCGGAAGCCGCCAAGGCCGGTCCGGCAAAGAACGCGGACTGGCTGCACGGGCTGATCCAGACGATGTTCGCGCTGCCGGACGGCTCCAAGGACGCGGTGTGGGCGGTGTTTTTCGTGCCCGCCGCGCTCCTCATCGTGTGGGCCGTGCTCGACGCCTGGCTGCTCAAGGACACTCCGGAGCAGGCGAACTTTCCGCCCTTCGACACCCACGACGCCTCGTCCGGCCAGATGCACGTGGAGCTAACAACGATGGATCTCCTGAGAAAGGTCTTCGCCAGCCCGCTCATGCTGCTCTTCGCCGCGGTGGAACTCACTTCCGGCGTCCTGCGCAACGGCATCATGCAATGGTACTCGATCTTCGCCAAGGAAGTCCCGCAGACCGGCGCGGAGTGGATCAAGAACGACTGGGGCCTGCTGCTCTGCGTGTTCGGGATCGTCGGCGGATTCACTGGCGGGCTGGTTTCCGACAAGTTCTTCCAATCCCGCCGCGGACCGCCGGCCGCGGTGCTCGGCGCAATCATGTTCTGCCTGACATTGGTGATGGCGGCCGCGATGCACCGCTCGCCGCTGGTGGTCGGATTGGCCGCCCTGTTCATCGTCGCGGCGGTCACCGGCGTGCATTCGCTGATGTCCGGCACCGCCGCCGCGGACTTCGGCGGCCGCAAGGCCACCGCCACCTGCTCCGGCATCATCGACGGCTGCGTTTATCTCGGCAGCAGCATCCAGTCGGTCGGCATCGGCTACCTCGCGAGCAAAAACTGGCTGTGGTGGCCGGTCTTCCTGATGCCCTTCGCCCTCACCGGATCGATCCTCGCCTTCCGCTTCTGGCACGAACTTCCCGCCGCCACCCGCAAGTTCAACGAAGAGCGCAAAGCCGCCGGACACAAGGTCTGAGCGGTCACTATATCCCGAAATCCGTAGTTCAAGGTGGATAGGGGAGGCGGTTTTCCACTGAAGGAACGGATTTGGACTGAAATCACTGATGTTAGGGAAGTGGTTTCGGGTCTATGGGAATCTGGCCTGTTGTGGAGCGCGCGGGATTTGCGGGTAAGGGTGCGGGGGATCGGGTGGTTTGTTGGGAAAGGGGGAGGGCTTTTGGGTGGCAGGCGGGGAGGGCCCGCGGCCAAGCCGACTGAACCCGGCGGTCCGTTGGATGCGGGTGCGGATCTCAATCGGTGTGGAAGACTTCTTCCGCGGAGGCCCACCATTCGCCGTCTTTGCGGTCCGGGAAAGGGATGGTGCAGGGTTTGGCAACGTCCCACCACCGTTGGGTGGCGGGATCCGCGGCCATCACCGCCATGTCGGCTTCGAAGTCATCACCGGTGTACTCGAAATAACTGAAAAGGTGGGGTTTCCCCTCGATATCGCGGAGAAAGATCGTGTAGTTGCGGATATTGCAGCGCGCGATCATGAAGAGCACTTCCGGCCACACCGCCCGATGCAGCGCTTTGTATTCGTCCAGGCGGTTGGGATCGAGGCCGATGACGGAACCGTGACGGGTCATATGTTTTTTGTGGGTTAGAGTTGTCGGGTTTCGGCGGCGGGTTGGCGGCTGCCGAGAAGATTGCCGTAGTCGAGCATCAGCTTGCCGATGATCAGCAGGGCGACGGCGGCGACAAGCGCGCGCCGGGTGATGGGCCGCACGCCGCGCCATTCGCCGAAGGCCACGCCGATCAGCGTGCCCAGCAGAATCAGCAGGATCATGTGGATCGCCCAGCAGGTTTGCTCGAAGCCGGCCACCTTCATGATGAAATGGTGGCCGAAGCCGTAGAAAAAGAACTGCCCATACCATAGGCAGCCGGTCAGCACGGCCATCGCCCAGTTGATGGGCAGGCAGGCGCGTTCCGTGCCCTCGGGCAGGGCGACCACCTCGCCGAGCGTGCGGTGCCGGAAGTGCAGGATGAGGCAATAGATCGATGTGGTTAGAAACGCGCCTCCGTTGGCGAACGGATAGATCGCGTTGTTGGAAAACGTGGCCGCATCGATGCCCATCACCTTGTGTTTGTCGCCATACCATCTGGCGAGTTCGGCGATCGGCTCGCCTTCCGCGAGGGAGATGCCATAGACCGCGGACAGCAGGCCCGCGACCAGGCACAATGCCAGCCCCAGCCACGCGCGGCCCGCGCCGGCGACCGCGCCGGAAGCCGTTTGGTCGCGCTCTTTCCAGCGTCCGGACACCCCGCAGAGAACCACGCCCGCGACTCCCACGGCGATTCCCGCCACAACCCAAACCGAACCATTCCGCGCCCAGAATTCGGCTAGATTCGCGGCCGTGTCCGCGAGCCCGGTTTTTCCTTTTGCGATGGCGTAGGCGGTGCCCACCACCGTGGAAATCCCGATGGCCGTGGCGTAGGTCACCGAAAATCCGACGTAACGGATGGCCACGCCGAACGCGGTGCCGCCGATGCCGTAGGCGGCGCCTAGCAGGAACGTCCGCCACATCGCGTCGCGCGGGGCATCCCGAACCACCTGCCAAAAATCCGGGACAGTTAGGAACGCGCCCGCCACCGGCAGCAGCAGCCAGCAGAATGACGCCTGCGCCAGCCAATACGACTGCCACGACCATCCGCGCACCCGTTTTTGGGGAACATAGCAGCAAGCGGCCGATGCGGCGCCGATCGCGTGGAACAGGATGCTGGCGGCAAGCGGATTCATGACCGGATCAGATTGGCGTGTCGAACTCCCCGAGATCAAGCGGATAGACGCCGTGTTGGCGGACCAGTTTGACGATCAGGTCGTAGGTGTGTCCGGAAACGCTGCTGCTCACCGAGTGGTCGGACTGGAAGATCATGCCGCCGCCTTTGGCCGCATTCAGCTTGCGGAGCACCTCGCGGCGTACTTTTTCCGGATCACCTTCCTCCCACACCCGCATGTCGCTGTTGCCGCAAAAGCCCATGTGATGTCCGTAGTCGCGGCGCAGATCGCATACGTCGAGCCCGGCTTTGGCCTCCAGCGGGTTGTAGGCGTCCAGTCCCATTTCGATGAAGTCCGGGAGGATCGCCTTCACGTTGCCGCAACCGTGATAGATCACCGGCAGGCCGTTTTCGTGGCACAGCCCGATCATGGCCTTGACCGCCGGCTTGAAATATTTCCGCCAATAGTCCGGAGAGAAAAACATATTGTTCCGATAGGCCACATCACCCCAGATGACGAAACCATCGAGCATACCGTCCGCCGCGCGGATCGCGGCCTCGGCGCATCGGGTGTAGTGTTCGCCGATCCGCAGGATCTGTTCGCCCATCCGTTCGGGTTCCTCGCCGATCCACATCAGGGTGTTCATTTGTCCGACCAACCGGGTGAGGCACTCGGAGGCCTCGATCATGCTGCCGAAAACCGGGAAATCCGGCCGCAGCGATTTAACCGTATCCAGCCACGGCGGCGTATCGCGGCTGAATCCGTCGCCCACCCCGGCGATCTGGTTGTCACCGGCGCTGAAAAACCGTCGGGGATCGGCCGGATCATCGAATTGGAATGCCTCCAGTTTCTCCAACGTGTCGGTGTCCCAGCTTTCCTGCTCGGGCATCGGCATGTCGTAGCGCTTGCGCAGGGTGGTCTCGAAGCCGGTTTTGACGATCACCTCCTCGTCATCCTCGCGGAGGGTTTCGAAATCCCGGATGTGCGGATCCATGTTAGGCACGGTGACGATCCAGTCGAGATCGTAGTGATAGTAGGGATTGGCGTCGTCCGGGAGACCGAGTTCCTCGCGCCAGCGGCGGATGAAGCCGCCCCAGAAGAAGTCGGAAATCGGCACCCGGTCCGGTTCCTGATGGGCCAGCGCCTTTCTGATGCGATCCAATTTCACCTGCGTTCCCGGTTTGCGCTCCAGGCCGCATGCTGTTCCCACCGTGTCGAACATTCCGCTCATGATGGAGGCAGATTATCAAACCTTGCCAAGGCGGTCCATATCCGATATGTCCGAATTTATGTCCGATCCCGCACGTCAACGCGTCAATTCCGGAGCCTACAGCCAGCCGTTTTCCGGCGTGGGGGTCGAGTTTGACCCCTTGGGCGCCCCTCCGGACCGGTGCGGAATCACCCTCCACGAGGCCGGCTATCTCGCGGACTGTTCCGACTGGAATTTCCCCGCGGTTTTCAGTCCGTTCTGGCGGCTCTATCACAACGACCGGCGGGGTCACTGCGTGTTGTTTGACGAGGTTGCGACCGAGCTGATTCCCGGTCGCCTGTTGCTGATTCCTCCGTTTCGGTTTTTCCATTGCCTCGGAAAGAATCCGGTTCCCGCGCTGTGGCTGGCGTTCGGATTCAACCGGCGGCTGGATCCCGGCACTCCGATGCCCGTGGTGCTATCGGCCCGCGAAACCGAGCTGTGTCTGATCCGGGACTTGGCGCGATCGATAGAGGCGGACGGCTGCACCCCCAGCCAAGCGGTTCTGCACCATTCGTTCGCCCTGCTTCAGATCACCCTGTGCCGCCCGGAACTCGTCTGGCGCAAGCCTCCGCCAGCGGAACTCGAGCGCGCGCGGTCCTGTATCGAACGCGAATACGCCTCCCCTCTAACGGTCCCAAAACTCGCCGCCACGGCGGGAATGGGGATCACCGGCTTCGCCCGAGCGTTTCTCCGGGAGTTCGGTACCACCCCGGCCCGCTATGTGACCGGAGTGCGCGTCCGAGAGGCGGCCCGGCTTTTGTTGGAAACCGACCTCAGCATCGATCAGGTGGCCGACCGAACGGGGTTTCCGAACCGCGCGTATTTCAGCCGGGTGTTTCACAAGGTCACCCGCGAATGGCCTGCCGGTTTCAGGAAGCGGAAGAATCCCCGCTTGCCCACATAGCCGGGCGGGCCTAAAGTCCGGGCATGTCATCCAGTTTCGGCCATCATTTCCGCATCCACACCTACGGGGAATCCCACGGAGGTGGCGTGGGAGTCATCATCGACGGTTGCCCGCCGAGGATTCCGGTGACCGCCGCCCACATCCAGCGAGAGTTGGACCGCCGCCGCCCCGGCCAATCGGATCTGGTCACTCCACGCAACGAGGCGGACACCGCGGAGATCCTATCCGGCATTCAGGACGGCCTGACTCTCGGCACGCCCATTTCCATTCTTGTCCGCAATACCGATCAGCGTCCCGGTTCCTACGATGAAATGGCGGTGAAATACCGTCCTAGCCACGCCGACTACACCTACGACGCCAAATACGGCATCCGCGCTCTATCCGGCGGTGGACGGGCCTCCGCCCGCGAGACCATCGGCCGCGTGGCCGCCGCCGCCGTGGCCCGGCAGGTCCTCGATACCCTTCACCCCGGCATCCGTGTGCTCGCTTGGGTCAAGTCGATCCAGGAACTCACTGCCGAGGTCGATCCGCTCAAGGTCATGCCGGAAACCATCGAGTCCAATGCGGTGCGCACCGGCGATCCGTCGATGATCGCCGTCATGACCGAGCGAATCAAGTCGGTTAGGTCGGAGGGAAACTCGGTGGGCGGCGTGGTGGAATGTGTCATCCGCAACTGTCCGCCCGGGCTTGGCGAGCCGGTTTTCGACAAACTGGAGGCGGATCTGGCCAAGGCGATGCTTTCGATTCCCGCCACCAAGGGGTTCGAGATCGGTTCGGGCTTCGCGGGGACTCTTCTAACCGGCAGCGAGCACAACGATCCGTTCCGGATGATCGACGGCAGGGTCCGCACGACGTCCAACCGCTCCGGCGGCGTGCAGGGGGGCATTTCCAATGGCGAGCCGATTCTTTTCCGCGTGGCCTTCAAGCCCACCGCCACGATCATGACGCCGCAGGAAACCGTGACCGCCGAGGGCGAGAATACCGAGCTTGCCGGAAAGGGCCGCCACGACGCCTGCGTTCTGCCGCGGGCCGTGCCGATCGTCGAGGCCATGGCGACCCTTGTTCTAACCGACCACCTGCTCCGCCAGCGGGCGAACGTCAGGTGACTTCCATCCGGGCCAACCGTTTTTCGCATGCCGGATATCCCGCAAATCAGCCTTGGCACCGCGGTGCTCGTGATTTTCACGGTGTGCGCCGGATTTGTCATGCTGCGGGGGATCGGGCGGATGCTGATCGGCACGGTGGTGCTCGCGCTGAGCGCGTGGCTGGCGTTTCTCGTATGGCAGACGGCGCCGACGCTCTCGCTGGAATGGACCGGCCGTTCGTTGGCCGCGATCACGCTGGGGCTGCCGGTGGTCGTGTTTCTAACGTCTTTTGTGGTGTTGCGAAAGGTGCTCAAGTTCGTCGCCAATCCGTTCGGTTCCGCGGAGTCGGCGAAATCCTCCGCGCCGGTGACGGGGGGGCGCTTGGTTTTGAGGTTTCTCTTTTCATTGGTTCCAGCCACGCTTTTGTGCTTGGTCGGGGCCACAGTGATCCACCATACCGGATCGGTCGCCGAGATCCGGGCCTACGCGGAAAAATCGCTGGGGATCACCGAATCCACCCCGGCACGCTATTTCCAGGACTTGAAAACGGCGGTGGAGTCGGCCTTGCCCGCGGCGTTGTTGGATTTTCTCGATCCCCTTGCGAACCCCGCCCGTGTCGAACTCGCCAAGGCGATCACCGAGCAATCCTCCAAACCGCGACTCCCGGCCATCGATCCCGCCACCGGCAAGCCGATTCCGCGCGCCATCCCCGTTGACGACCCCGAACTCACCGGTCTTGCCCGCAAAGGCCGCTACGGCGACCTCCTCCGGCATCCCGTTCTAACCAAACACACCGCCCCGCGCCCCTCTAAAAACAAATAACAGATAACCCATATCCCTCATCCCATGCCCTATCTCGTCACCATCGGCCTTGAAGTCCACTGCCAGGTCAAGACCCGCACCAAGATGTTCTGCGCCTGCGAAACCTCGTTCGGCGATCCGCCCAACACCCACACCTGTCCGGTGTGCCTCGGCCTTCCCGGCGCGCTGCCGGTGCTCAACCGCCACGCGATCGAGAAAACCCTCCTTGCCGGACTCATGCTGCGCTGCTCCTCGCCGCCGGTGTCGAAGTGGGACCGGAAGAACTATTTCTATCCGGACATGCCGAAGAACTATCAGACCACCCAGTTCGATCTCCCGCTGTGCATCGGCGGCGGCGTGCCTCTTTACGACCATTGCTACCCCACCGACCACCGCAAGCGGATCGCCCGGCCCAACCACACGATCCGGCTCAACCGGATCCACCTCGAGGAAGACGTCGCCAAATCCACCCACCTCGGCACCACCTCGCTGATCGATTTCAACCGCGCCGGCACGCCGCTGATGGAAATCGTTTCCGAACCCGACCTCGAAAGCGCCGAGGAGGCGTTCGCCTATCTCCGCTCGCTCCAGATGATCCTCCAACAGGGTGATGTCTCCGACGCGGATATGGAAAAGGGCCAACTCCGCTGTGATGTGAACATCTCGCTGCGCAAGCGCCCGGAAGATCCGTTAGGCGCCAAGATCGAACTCAAGAACCTCAATTCGATCTCCGCCATCCGCCGCGCCATCCACTTCGAAATCCAGCGCCAGGCCGACGAACTCGACCGCGGCATTCCCCAGATCCAATCCACCCGCCGCTGGGACGACGACCGCGGCGAAACCCAGCTCATGCGCACCAAGGAGGACGCCCACGACTACCGCTATTTCCCCTGTCCCGACCTGCTTCCTATCGAAACCGCGCCGCTGTTGGAGAAAGTCCGCCCGCTGGTCCCGGAACTGCCGCACGAAATGGCCGCGCGCTTCGAAACCGGGTTCGGCGTCACCGCCTACGACGCCTCCGTGCTTTCTTCCGACCGCCATTTGGCCGCGTATTTCGAGGCCACTCTCGGCACCGGCCTGCCGGGCAAGAAGGTGGCGAATTTCATCATCAACAACCTGATGGGGAAACTCAACGAGGAAAGCGTTGGCATCGATGCCTGCCCGGTCCCGCCGGACAAACTGCGCGCGCTGCTGCTGCTCGTTGAGGATGGCACACTGGCCTCCAACCAGGCCAACGAGGTGTTCGGCACGCTCTATCAGGAACCGTCCCGCGAGCCCGCGGAAATCGCCGGATCACTCGGTTTCAAGAAAGCCGAATCCGGCGAACTCGACTCCCTGATCGACGAAGTGATCGCCGCCAACCCGGAGGAAGTCGCTCTCGTGAAAGCCGGTAACGAAAAGCTCCTCAATTTCCTAACCGGCAAGGTGATGAAGGCCGCCACCGCCAAACCCAACCCGAAACAGGTCACGGATCTGCTCAGGGCCCGCCTGATCGGATAGAGATTGGCAAGCCGAACGCCCGCGGCAGGTCGTTCGCAACCTGTAGCGTCGGTCTGCGACCGTTGCAAACCGACCGCGAGGTCGAGAATGCCAAACGACAATGCCTGGGAAAGTGATTCTCTCAAATCAATGGCTCCGACGCTCATAGAGCGCCGCTACAAGCGTCCCATTCGCGGATTGCGGCTAAAACAGCGGGGTTTTCCGGGGCTTTTCCCTCGCTTTCCAAATTACTTTTTGACACAAAGTTAAAATTGTGGCAGTTTCGCGCCGCCATGAATATTCCATCGCAGATCGCCAAGTGGGCGCTGGCCGTTGTCGCCGGCGTGTCGTTCGCAGCGGGTCAGGATTCGAAAATCGCGCCCGGAAACTCGTTGAAACTGACGTTCCGCGGCTTGCCGGAAGCCGAAGCCGTCCAAGTGAACGGGAACTACAAGGTGGATGGAGCCGGAACCATCCGCCTGCCGTATGTGGGAAATCTGAACGTCGCGGGAATGGCCGCGAATCAGGCGGCTAAGGTGGTGGAGGACGCGTACCGCCGCGCCGCGATTTACACCCGGCCGACGGTGGAAGCGGCGATCATCCAACAAGTGATTGAAGATGGCGAGGCCGCCACGATCAGCGTGGGCGGGCAAGTGAACCGAGCCGGGAAGGTTCCCTTCAAGCCCGGCATGCGTCTGATCGAGGCACTCCAGGCGGCTGGCGACCGCACTGCCTTCGGCAGCCGCAACATCGAGCTTCTGCGCGATGGTAAATTGAGAACCCTCGATTTCCGCGAGGCCGCGACGAAAAACTTCGAACTCAAAGCCAACGATGTGATAACCGTCAAACAGCGGGGAACGCTGGAGATCGACCACGGCTGAGTGGGTTCGTCATCCCGGTGGACTCCGTCGGTCGTGTCCCGAATTTTCGCATCCGCCAACCGTTAGAACGCGGTGCGGAAGGCGATGGTGTAGGTGAGCGCGTCGAGTCCGCCGGCCGGCGTTTCGAGATCTTCGTAAAGGATGCCGCCCATGATCTTGGCGTTGTCGCCGCAGAGATAGTAGTTGAGGCCCAGATAGCAGGCGTTGTAGCGGTCGCCGCGTCCGCCGTTGACATTGACCAGCGGGTCATTGTGCTCGCTGCGGATGTAGCGGCTCTCCAACCGCAAGCCCTCGGATTCATCCGATCCGGCATACTCGTATCGGAACACCAGTTGCAGGCGGTCCTCCATCAGCCAATACCACGGCATCACAGTCACTCCATAGAAATCGCCCTGCCGGTTGACCCGGTTCTTCGGCTTGTCCGTGGGATCGCCAAAGCCGTTGTCACCATAAATCAGCGAAGTCTGGATGCCCCAGCGCTTCTTGTCATACGTCGAACCCAAGGCGATTGCAGAGCGATAGCCCAGAGCGTCGTCCGAACCGCTGCGGTGGGTGGTGGCGTAGTCGAGCGTCAGGCTGAAATCCTTGTCAGGCTGCCAGGTCAGGCTGGCAAAATAGGTTTCTCCATCATTCCATCCGCCGATGAAATCCGAATCGTCCTCGCCGCTGAAAACACCTAACAATCCGCTCCAGTCGCCCTTCGCGGCCTCCAGCATGAACCCGGTGGGTCGGCTTTCGTCACCGCCGAGTTTGTTGGAAAGCAGCGAGCGCTCGATCGTGTAGATGCTCTTCGACGACTGCCGCTGTTCTTCGGTGATCGGCATTTTCATTTTGCCCCAGACGAGTTTCAGATCGTCCAGCGGAGCGCCGAAGGCCTTGGCGATGTCGAATTCGAAGGTCGCGGTGTCGAAATCGTCATAGCCCCAGTCGAGTTCGTCGCCGGGCGGCGAATCGTAGCGGCTGTCGTTCACCAGATTCACGTCCATCTCCATGGTGAAATAGCGCAGGAACTTCGTCCGCGTTTCGATCCGGAACCTGCGATACTCGTCGTAGGTATCATGGTAGTCGCGGCCGTTCACGTCGGAACCGTCCTGATAGGAAACCTGGTATTGGAAGCGTCCGCCGATACGGAACGCTTGCAGCCACGGGTTGTCCTTGTTCTCGTAGAGCGTGCCGGGATCGTTTGACAGCCATTCGCACCAGTTTCCGTTGGATGGTTTCTCCTCAGGGGCATCCTTCGCCGGCAATCCGCCCTTGGCATCCTCGGGCGCGGACTTCGCCTTGTGCTCCTTTTCCTTGTCGGAGTCCTTCTTGCCGTCCTTGTCCTTGTCCTTCTTCTTTTTGTCTTTCTTCTTCTTGTCCTTTTTCTTTCCGCCGTCGTCGGGTTTGGCGGCATCCACCGGTTTGGTCTCGGAGGGGGGGGCGGCCTCGGGAGCTGCGGCGGATTCCTCGGCCGACACCGGGGTGGCAAGCGCAAAGGCGGACAAGACGGCCAGCAGGCCGTGGCGGGACACGGGTTTCATGGTTGGTATGGGGTGAAAGTCAGACCTCGGCGTCGCGGTCCACCGGAGTGAGCACCACCCGGTTGTTGCCGCAGGCGAGATGGAGAGCCTCGATGAAATCGGGAACGGAAGCCCCGAACTTGAGGACCAGCCCGTAGCGCAATTCGGTCATCATGCCAGCCTGGGCCGACGAAATCCGGATCAGATGGACGCGGTCCACGAATTTCTCAAACACCGGGGTCAGCAGCTTTTCAAAGTCCATCTCGCTGGTCATCCGGAGGTTGAGCAGATGCGAGGCGCGGCGCGGCGCAAACGCGTTGATCTTCGTCAGCACGATGATCGCCGCGCACACGATGACCGCGATGAGCAGCGCGGATCCCCACAGGCGGGCGCCGACCACCATGCCGATCGCCATGGCGAGGAACACGAACGCGAGGTCGCGGGATTGGCCGAGATTGCGGCGGAAACGGATCACCGAGAACGCGGCGAACATCCCGAACGCGATGTAGCCGTTACCGCTGACCACCATGATGAGAATGGTGGTGACCACCCCGATCATGATCAGGGTTTGGACGTAGTCCTGCGAATAGCGGGTGCCGCGGTAAGTTTTCCGATAGACCTGGGCGATCCCGAGATTCAGGGCAAGGCTGTAGAACATCGCGAATATCACCTCGAGCGGACCGGCGGGATTGTTCTGGAATTTCTCCATTTTGCCGGATGGAAACGCCCAGTTCATGATGTCGAAGTCCTTGGCCGTCTGTTGGGCCTGCTGGACGGTTTGGCCGGCGGCTTCAACCGCTTGGGCGAGTGGGATCGAGACGAGGTGGTGGATGAGGTCGCTCATAGTGCTTGGGTCTTGGTTGGGGCGGGGCGTTTGCCTTGGGTAATATGATGATCGGGGTTGGGATGTTTTCCGTGAAGAATCTGGTGGCCGCGACCGGATGTGTCATGGTGTTTCTTGAACTCGTAGTGCTCAAGCGCCGCGGAGTACTTGCTGAATCCGCGCGGAACCAGGCCGAATCTGCCGATGATGGCTCTGAACCACGACGGTACCGCTCCAATGGTCTTGACCTCCATGATCGCCGCGCCGGGTTCCAGCAGCGGAAGCTCGAAATCCGGATCGTCGGGAACCAGCGGCACCTTGCGGAACCGGCAGCTCAAGCCGGTGTCGAAAGTGATCCGGATCATCCCCTCGGGGCCACTGTCATAGGCGTAGCGCAAGTAGCGGATCTGAACCACCGGCTCGGCGCCGGCCTCGTCCACCAGATCGTGGATTTCGGATAGAACGCGCTCCTCGCCCTTTTTCATCACCTTGTTGGGCGTCGTGCCGCACGAAAACTCGTTGAGCTTTTCCATGTTGGTGGTGAAGCGCCTTTTCACGGTGGTACCGTCCAACTTGTGCTTCACCTCGATGAACGCGCTCGGCGGAATGCTCCCGTCCGAACGACCATAGACTCTCCCGCGGACCCGCCGGCGGTTTGGAACGCCGAAAACCTTCTGCCAATAGGAATTCCGCTCGGGAGTGTCAAAATACTCGGAAATCACCGGGTAGCCGTCGATCGCGCCCCGATCGGGAACCAAATGCTCGCCCACCGCCGCACGCACCTGATCCAGAAGCCCGGGCTTCAGCACGAACTTGAACTCACGACGGTTTTGGTCGGCATTCATTGATGGTTTGGATTTATCGCGGCGCGGAGGTTTTGAGGCATGCGCCCCATTGTCAACCAAATTCAGGCGTCGATACTGTAACATTTACCCGATCCTTACAGTATTCCCGCCGAAATGATCCTCTCCTTGACACGCAAGCCACTCTGGTGCTAGCTAACGCCAACACATTGACATTACCATGAAAAGCAAAGCCACACTCGCAGCCGGAATCACGCTCTTGCTGGCGGGAATCATCGCCGCCTATCTAACAACACGCGATCCGAAAGCCGGATCCGGCCAGTCGTCCACGCCCGCGCCGACAAGCGGAGCCGATGCCCAAAAACCGGGCTCAGGCGAGGATGCCAAGCCCGCCCAGGGCTCCGCCTCGCGCACCCGCAACCGGGACGAGATGAAACACAAGGATCTCGTCGAGAAATACGGCGAGTCCCGCACCAAACTGGCCGCCGCGGTTTCCGGCAACGTCGTCGCGGTGTTGGAGGATGTCATCGACATCGGCGAAAAGGCCCTAACCGGCCCGCAGAACGGTCCGTTCGGCAGCCGCAACGGGCTGCGGATGGCGCTCGGAGGCGTGGGCAACCAACTCAACCTCACGGAAGAACAACAGGCGAAGGCCACCGCAGCCTATCAGGCGTTCCAACGCCGCGAACTCGACAAATCGAAAGCCGCGATCGGCAAGCTCAAGCAGGACCCGTCGTCGCTGATGCGGCTGATGCTCGCCAGCGACGCGTCTTCCAAAGGCGACATCACCGATGAGGAATACCAACAGCTCCAAACCGACAGCGCCAAGGACCTCACCGGCATCGTCAACCCGCTCGAGGAAAAGAATTTCCGCGGCGGCAAACCGCTGCGCGATGAGGCGTTCGTCAGCGAGCTGAAAGCGACGCTCGATCCCACCCAGGCTCAAACCCTCGACGCGGAACTCGCGAAACAGGCGGCGGAACCCGCTCCGAATCCCAACGAGGGCAACATTTCAACCATCCCGAAAATGGGCCTCGAAAAGCTCGACCAAACGATTACCTCGGTGCGCAAGATGACCGTGGGTTTCAAGAGTCTGATAGAAGGCATGGGCGGTCTCCAGGACCTCCGCCCTCCCGCCGAACC
Source organism: Verrucomicrobiota bacterium (assembly GCA_017301995.1). GTDB lineage: Bacteria > Verrucomicrobiota > Verrucomicrobiia > Verrucomicrobiales > Akkermansiaceae > Luteolibacter. The sequence continues at coordinate 82,259 of JAFLEH010000007.1, forward strand.
GGACAAGGGCGGCGAGTGAGGCGTCCCCGGGCATCGTCTGAACCCCAATTTCACGGCTGGTGTAGCCCACTGGGCAGATTGCCGATTATCCGGAAACTCCTTTGATTGACGATTTTTGATCTGACGGAACGGGCCTGCTGTAAGGCGGCCTACATTTGGTGTCCCCTGGAATCCAGCCACCGCGAACGGATCCGCCTCAGGGCTCCGATCATCCTCAGGCCGTCGCGGACGGGTTTGACCTTTCCGCCGTCCTGGGCGGTCCAGTTCACCGGGACTTCCTGCCAGTCGAAACCGTTCCGCCGCAGGGCTAACAAAAGTTCGGAGTCGAAGGCCCAGCCTTCCTCGCGCAGCAGCGGCGCGACTTTCCGATAGGCGTCGCCCGCGAGCACCTTGGCCCCGCATTGGAGGTCGGCACTGCGGAGTCCCAGAACCATCCGGGCCACCAACAGGTAGGCATGATGCAGAAGCTCCCGCCGGAACCCGGACTCGACCTTGGTGGTGGCCGTGTTGACCCGCACCGCGAAGGTGCTGCGGCCGTCGGTGACCGCCCGCTCTATCAGATTCAACATTTCCGGGGCGGAAACGCTGCCGTCGGCATCGGCGAAGGCCAGCCACGCGGCATTCGGAGAGAGGTCCCACGCTTCCCTAACCACCGCGCCTTTTCCCCGATGCCGCTCCGCCGAATGCAGCGTGACGTGCGGATAGATCGCCGCGAGTTCCCCGCACAGGGATTCTAACCGGCGACACTCTTCGGCGCCGGAACCGTCGTCGGCAATGACCAGGCGCGCCGGCATTCTGCGGGCGGCCAGTTCGCGAGCGAGTTTCGGCCCAAACACGGCCAGCCGCGCCGAGTCTTTCCACACGGGAACGACCAGCGCGATCTCACCGTCGGAGGATGTGCGTTCGCATGTCAAATTCCCTCTATAAACCGTGCGAGAACGGCCGGTCTTTCAACGTAGATGTCCGGCGCTTGGGAAAACGTTCCGTTATCTACCTGATTGCCTGGCTCGGCGTGTTCGCCGTAGCCGCGTTTTTGCGTTTCAACGATCTGGCGAGCCGTCCGGTGCATTGCGACGAAGCGACCGGCGCGCGCCTGCTCGCGAAGCGGATGGAAACCGGCCGCCCCCAGTTTGATCCCACCCATTTCCACGGCCCGCTGCAAAGCCTGATGGCCGAGCCGGTGTGCCGCCTGCGAGGCGAAACCACATGGACTTCCCTAACCCGGACGACCCTGCGGATGGTCCCCGCGTCAGTCGGTCTCCTAATCGTGATGCTGCCGCTGCTGTGGCGCAGGCGTTTCGGCGACGCGCCAATGCTGCTGGCCGGCGGGATGCTGGCGGTGTCGCCGCTGTTGGTGTACTACAGCCGGATGTTCATCCACGAGACGTTGTTAGGATGTGCCGGATTGCTGGCGCTGATGGCTCTGATCAGCCGGCCCCGATATGGTTTGCCGGGGATCTTCCTGGCGGTGCTGTTCGCCGCCAAGGAAAGCGTGGTGATCACATTGATCGCGTGGATTTGCGCCGCGGTGGCGCTCGCCGTGTGGAACCGGCGGGCTTTCGATTCCCAATGGCTTCTAACCGCCTGGCGCGCCCACCGGTGGAACGCGCTGGGCTCGCTGGCGGCCTTCGTGGTCGTTTCGGTCGCGTTTTACAGCGACGGTTTCCGGAATTTCCGCGGGGTCGCCGATGCGGTTAGGACGTTTTTCATCTACAAGACCGGCGAGGGGCACGACCAGCCGTTCCACCACTATCTGCAACTGCTGTTATGGCCGCGGAAATCGGCCGGAATCTGGTGGTATGGCACCCCGGTGGCGCTGTTGGCGGCCGTGGCGGTGGCGCGCGCGTTTCTAGCCCAATCGATGCGGCCGGGCACCCGGCTGACCGTGCAATTCATCGCGCTCGGCACCGCGGCGCACTTCGTGGGCTACGGGCTGATCGCCTACAAAACCCCTTGGCTGATGGTGTTTCCGTGGATCCAGGTGTGCGTTCTGGCCGGATTTTCCGTGGCCGACTGGAACCTTCCGATACGCCGTGCGGCGTCCGTTGCGCTCGCTCTAACCATCGCGTTCGCGGCGGTCACCCAATTCCGCCAGACGCGGTTCGCCAACGGCCGGTTGGCCTCGGACGAACGCAATCCCTTCGCCTACGTCCCCACCCGGCGGAACATCGAATCGGTAGGACCTTGGCTGGAGAAAGTGGCCGCCGTGGCACCGGGGAAAACCGTCGAGCCGATCGCCGTGATCGGCACCGGATACTGGCCGCTGCCGTGGTATCTCCGCCAATTCCACACCATCGGCTACTGGACCGAGCCCCCGCCCGATCTGGCGCGCTTCCCGATCGTGTTCGCGGTGCCGGAGGCGGAGACCTCGGTCACGCCCCAGCTCGCCGCCACCCACACGCCGCTGCCGCGCGGCTTGCGCGCCAATGTGGCGGTCACGCTTTACGTCCGCAATGATATCTGGCAGGCATGGACGCAAGCCGACCGCCGACCATGACCGCTCCCATTCCGCTGCCCGACGCCCGCTGTGTTTCACACGAGGCGATGAACACCACCTTCACGATCCGGTTGTTAGGTGATCCGCCGCAGTTCGATGGCATCATCCGCGAGTGCTGCTGCATGATCGATGAGATCGAGGGAAAACTCAGCCGGTTCATCGACGGCAGCGAGATCTGGCGCATCAACCGCCTGCGGGCCGGGGAAACCCTCTATCTGAGCGAGGACACCCACCGCTGCCTGCTGCTCGCGATGCGCGCTTGCGCCGATACCGGCGGGCTGTTCGATATCACCCTCGGCCGGCGCATTGCCCGCAGAAAGGCGGGGGAACCCGCTCCTCCGGAGGAAACGGAAGGCCGCCTGGTTCTCCATCCGGAACAAGCGGCGATCACCTGCGAGATTCCCGGCCGCGAACTGGATCTCGGCGGTATCGGAAAGGGTTTCGCGCTCGACCGGCTCCGGGAAATGCTGGCGGACTGGGATATTTCCGGCGGCTTGTTAGGAGCGGGCGCCAGCACCCTGTTGGCCTTCGGACCGGAGGCCTGGCCCGTCGAACTGGCAGGCGGCAGCGATCCGGTGATCCTCCAACTCCGCGACCAGGCGCTCGGCGCGTCCGGCACCGAAATGCAGGGCCACCACATCGTCCACCCGGCCGCGGACGGTGACACCACTTATCTCAGCGACCGGGTTTGGGCCGTCACGGCGGATGCCGCCAGCGCCGATTTCTGGTCCACCGCGCTGATGCTGATGACCCGGGACCAGGTCGAGCTTTGTCTAACCGAACCAACACCCCTCCACGCGGCCTACGCTGAGATAGACGGCAAGGTGGTGCCGCTGTGATGCGGGCTGTGGGCCAGGGCGCCTACATTAGGGAGAATTCAACCGCAGTTGGACGGATGGCGCTCCGCGCGGTGCTTGCTCTTATCCGTGTCTATCCGTGTGATCCGTGGTTTCCAAGTCTTTGGGTTCAGGGTTTTCGAACCACGGATTGCACGGATCTGCACGGATGGCGCTCCGCGTGTTGCTTGCTCTTATCTGTGTCTATCCGTGTGATCCGTGGTTTCCAAGTCTTTGGGTTCAGGGTTTTCGAACCACGGATTGCACGAATTTGCACGGATGGCGCTCCGCGCTTTGCTTGCTCTTATCCGTGTCTATCCGTGTGAT
>JAFLEH010000007.1:86018-264398 GCA_017301995.1 Verrucomicrobiota bacterium
GTGTCTATCCGTGTGATCCGTGGTTTCCAAGTCTTTGGGTTCAGGGTTTTCGAACCACGGATTGCACGAATTTGCACGGATGGCGCTCCGCGCTTTGCTTGCTCTTATCCGTGTCTATCCGTGTGATCCGTGGTTTCCAAGTCTTTGGGTTCAGGGTTTTCGAACCACGGATTGCACGAATTTGCACGGATGGCGCTCCGCGCTTTGCTTGCTCTTATCCGTGTCTATCCGTGTGATCCGTGGTTTCCAAGTCTTTGGGTTCAGGGTTTTCGAACCACGGATTGCACGAATTTGCACGGATGGCGCTCCGCGTGTTGCTTGCTCATATCCGTGTTCATCCATCTGCGGTTCATTTCATCCAATTTCCATTCCGATCGTCCCTAGTGTAGGCGCCCTGGGCTGTTGGCGACGCGTTCCAACTTGACACTCCGGCCGGCATCCCCATGCTCCGGGCATCCTGAATTTCCGCCGATGAGCGAATCCCCGACCCGCAACGCGTTTCCCGCCATGGAGATCCATGGCGCGCGGCCGTTTGAACGGATCCGGGAGTTCTATCTCTATCAGGAACCGGCGCTGTTGGCGGCGATCCGTTCGGGTGACCGGCGCGAGGCGGTGCGGCTGGTCAATCACCTGCTGGTGCATATCTACAGTGTGGGGGAGGAACGCAACGAGCTGCTCAAGGGGCTGCTGTTGGAGTTGGTGGTGATGATTTCCCGCGCCGCGGTGGAGGCCGGCGCTTCGCAGACCGAGATGCTCGGGCTGGGGTATTCGCATCTGGTGGAACTGGCGGAAATCGATGATGACGAGGCGTTGTCACAATGGCTGCGGGGCACGCTCGAGCGGATCTTCGCGGCGATGGAGCGCCAGCAGCGCGGCGAGGTTCCGGTGCTGGTAGCCGCTTCGATCGCCTATATGCGCAGAAACATGGAGCGCGAGATCACCCGCGAGGATCTCGCCCGGCACATCGGGGTTTCCGCAGGGCATCTGTCCCAATTGCTCAAGGAGCGCACCGGGCGGGCGTTCTCGGAAATGCTGCGCGAGATCCGCATCCAGGCGGTTAGCGAAATGCTGCTCGATACCGAACTGCCGCTGGCGGAAATCGCGGCGGCTTGCGGGTTCTGCGACCAAAGTTACATGACCCACGTTTTCCGCGATCTCCGCGGGGTCACGCCGAAGCAATACCGCGACCGCGCGCGCCAGGGAAATCCAGCCGAACAACCGTCAATCTAACGCATTTCTCCGATGTCCGCCACGACCGACCCGCCACCGCCGCTCGCGCTGATTGTTTGCGATGTGTTCGAAAAGGAACTCGCGCTCGCCTGTTCCGGAGCCAGCCACATCATTGCCGTGGAAACCCTGGAAATGGGGCTTCACGACCACCCGGACCGGTTGCGGGCGGCGCTCCAACAGATCGTGTCGGGCTGGGAGGGTCGCACGGACATCCAGGCGATCGCGATGGTTTACGGCCTATGCGGCTGCGGCACCGCGGGCATCACTTCCGCCAGCCACCGGCTGGTCATCCCGCGCTCCCACGACTGCCGGGCAGTTCTGTTGGGAGATCGCGCGTTGTTCGACCGTCGCCAGGAAGCGTGTCCCGGATGCTATTATTTCACGCCGGGATGGAACCGCGCCCGCCGCGTCCCCGGTCCGGCCCGCGAGGAGATGCTGCGCGCCGAGTACTCCAACAAATATGATCCCGAAGACGTCGAGTTCCTGCTCGAAACCGACCGTGAAATGTGGCATTCCTACAACACTGCGGCCTACATCGACCACGGGACGCCGGGCACCGAAAACGAGGCGGCTTTCACCCGCGAATGCGCGGATCACCTCGGCTGGGGCTTTGAACGGCTGCAGGGCGACCTCTCGTGGTTGCGCGACCTCGTTTGGGGACGCTGGGATGCCGACCGCTTCCAGATCATCGAACCCGGCCAACGGATGAAACACCAGCCGGACGCCTCCATCATGGGCGTCGAATCCCCATAAGCTAACATCCAATTGTTTTCCATGACCGAAACCGAGCTGATAATCCGATACGGAGCCTCCGGCGAGACGCGGCATCTCACCCTAACCGCGAAATCGGCGGAGCATAGCCTGACCGATGTGCTCGCGCTCCACGGTGTGCCGCTCAACACCCGCTGCGGGCAGCGCGGATGGTGCAAGGGATGCCAGGTCGAACTGTTGGAAGGCAATCTCGCCGGCCCGGATGGCGAAACCGCGGATGCGGGCTCCAAAGTGAAATCCTGCCGCATGCGTCTCGTTCCCGGATCGCGGGTGGTGCTTTGCATTCCGGAAACGACCCGCCTTGGCTTGGCCCCGCAGGTGGGGGAGACCTTCGAGATCAACGTTCCCTATCAAATCGATCCGTTGTTTCCGCCATCCGGCGCGCGCGACACCGCGTTTGCCGTGGACGTGGGCACCACCACCGTGGTCGTGATGCTGGTGGATCTCACAACCGGGACCATGCTGTCGCGGGCGGGCGGTTTCAACGCGCAGATCCGCTACGGCGACAACGTGCTCACGCGGATCGGAGCCGCGACCTCGCCGCAAGTCCGGCAGGCGATGCGCCGCGCGTTGGTCGAGGAAACCCTAACCCCCCTGTTGTCCAAAGCCTGCGAGCGCGCGGGAAGGCCGCCGGAACGCCTCGCCGGAGGCACCATCGCGGGAAACACCACCATGCTCCACATCCTGGCGGACGAGGATCCCACACCGCTCGGCATCGCGCCTTTCACCGCCCGGTTTCTCGAAGGCCGGGTTCTAACATCCAGCGGAACCGGACTGGCGCTGGACGGCTTGGATCCCGATCTTCCGCTCCAACTGCTGCCTGGTCTATCCGCCTACGTCGGCGCTGATATCACCGCCGGAGTTTACGCCACCGGGATGACGTTTGATGCGGAACCCGCGTTGTTGGTCGATATGGGCACCAATGGCGAGATCGTTCTCCATCATGATGGCCGGCTCATCGGCTGCGCCACCGCGGCGGGCCCGGCCTTCGAAGGATCCGGGCTTTCCTCAGGCACGCGTGCCCAAGCGGGGGCCGTGGAAACGGTCCGACTCGGACTCGATCCGTTCCATCTGGAGTTGGAAACCATTGGAGGCGGACCGGTGACACCGGAGTCCGGCGTGTGCGGGTCCGCCTACGTCGATTTTCTCGCCACCGCGCGGGCCTGCGGCCTGCTTCGATCTAACGGACGATTCGACCGCAAGCGCTGGACCGAAATTCCCGAGGAACATCGCATGGAGTCCGACGACGGCTTTGCCCTGCGGCTCATCGCCGGCGGCCCGCGGATCAGCGAGGTCGATGTGGCCCATTTGCTCCAGGCCAAGGCGGCCATCGGCGCGGGGATCGAGACCTTGTTGGAAGTCGCCGGAATATCCGCCGGGCAGGTGGGCCGCGTCTATCTGGCCGGTGGTTTCGGCATGCACATCGATCTCGCGCACGCGGTGGCCGCCGGCCTGCTGCCCGGATTCGCGCCGGACAAGGTCGAGGTTGTTGGAAACACCTCGCTCGGAGGAGCCGTTCTAACCGCCATCGACCGATCCGCGCTCGCGGAAATGGAATCGCTCAGAACAAGGATCGAAGTGGTGGAACTCAACCTCCACGAGGGATTCGAGGACCGCTACATCGATCACCTGGCGCTGTGATTTTCCGTCAATCGCGCGCCGGCCGGACGACACCGGCGGATTGTCAGGCGTTGAGGATTTTCGGAACACCCGGCGCGCGGAGGCGGTGGGGTTCGGGAACTCCGGAACCTAGCAACGGACGGCAGTAGTTGAGGAAGTCCGCGGTCACGCCGTTGCCTTCGGCATTGAGGAAATGGTCGGGCATGTGGCGGGTCTTGCCGGCCACGTTCTGGAGCGGAACCAGTTCGTAATCCACGCAATAGTCGAGCACCGGGCGGCGGATGGCCACGGAGCCGTCCACGTTGTCCCACATGGCGAACTGTACCGCCTTTTCCCCGGCTTCGCGGGCTTCCTGGGCGTCGCGGTCGGAGCGGCAGCCCATGAAGCAGCGTTGCAGATAGCCGAGCGTGTCGGCCCGCACCCGCTTGAGTTTCAGCTCGCGGCGGATGGTGTCCGCCAGAAGATCGCCAAGCGCGCCGGTACCGGATAGCTGGATATTGCCGTGGTCGTCGCGTTCCTCGGTTTGCATCAGTTTGGAAATCATCGGCGTGCCGGAGGCATCGGAAATCCCCTCGGAAACGGCGATGGTGCAGAGCCCGTAACGCGACACCACACGGTCCACGTCGGTTAGAAACTTCGCGGTGTCGAACGCGCGTTCCGGCACGTAGATCAGGTGCGGACCGTCATCGACATGCTTGGCCGCGAGGGCCGACGCCGCGGTTAGGAAGCCGGCGTGGCGGCCCATGATGACACCGATGTACACGCCGGTTAGAGCGCGGTTGTCGAGGTTCACGCCCATGAACGCCTGGGCCACGAATTTCGCCGCCGACGGGAATCCCGGGCAGTGGTCGTTTTCCATCAGGTCGTTGTCGATGGTCTTCGGGATATGGATGGCTCGAAGTTCGTAGTTCGCCGCGCGGGCCTGCTCGTTGACGATCCGGACGGTATCCGACGAATCGTTTCCTCCCACGTAGAAGAAATAGCGGACGTCATGGGCCTGCATCACCTTGAACATACGGGCGCAGTATTCCTCGTCCGGTTTGTCGCGGGTGGAGAGCAGCGCGGACGACGGCGTGTCCGCCACGCATTCGAGGTTGTGCGAGGTCTCGCGGGTCAGGTCCACGAAGTCCTCGTTGACGATGCCGCGCACGCCGTGGACCGCCCCGTAAACCGAGGTGACCTGGGCGAATTTGCGGGCTTCCAGCGCCACGCCGACGACGCTTTGATTGATGACGGCGGTGGGGCCACCGCCTTGGGCAACGAGAACTTTTCCTTTGAGACTGCTCATGGCGCGGCGAGGAAACCCGGTTTCCGGCCGCGGGGCAAGCAAGAAGCGTTTAGGGCAGCTTCAGTCCGGTGATTTTCAGCGGTACCTTGACCAGGGACTTTTCGGTGAGCAGGTGGATTTTCACCGTCACTTTGTCCGGAGCGTTCGGGATGGAAACCGAGCACGACTTGGTGCTGCCGAAGCCCATCGAGGAGGTGCCGTTGGTCTTCAGAGGCTTGCCCTCGGCGGTGCAGAACTCCACCACGGCCACCTTGTTTCCGGTGTCCTTGATCTTGTAGGAAAACTCTTCGCCCTTCGGCTTGTTGATGGTGATCTCGGCACCGGTCGCCTTGAGCGCGGGATTGTCGATCGCCTTGCCCGCCACCTCGGCCACATCCAGGGTGATCACGCTGGACGGATCGGCATCCGGGGATAGCAGCTCGATCGATCCTGTCAGATTGATGGACGTCGCGGCGCGCGGCGGGTTGGCGAGCTTCACCTCGGTTTCGAAATCGCCCTTTTTGGCGGGTTCCGGGCCGAACGGTTCTTCGAGCGGGCGGAAGCTATCGCCGAGAAACCCGAGCTTTTCCTTGTCGATGAGGTTCTTGCCGGTGTTGTCGGTGGCGGTGGCGAGCCGGACGCGCATGCCCTTGGCATTGGCCAGTTCCGGACCGCTGAGGATGAGCTTCACCTCCAGCGAGGCGAAGAATTTGCCGTCGGTGCGGGTGTCGGTGATCGTGCCGGGCGACACGGTGATTTCCGCGTGGGCTTGGGAAATCGAAAACAGGGCGATGAGCGGGAGCATTCTCATGCCCGATGGAAACCAAACGCCCGTCGGATTGTAAAGCGGAAATCCGAAGCTCAAGGTCGTTTGGGCGCCCGGTTTGCCACTGAAACCCGGAGAAAGGACCCAGGGCCGAGGCAGGCTCTAACGGATAGCCGACTTCAGTCGGCCCGGCCGCAGGCCCTCCTCGCCTGCTTTCACAGGGCACCGGGGATAAATCGCGGCCGCCAGACCGTCACAGTCTCGGCCAAAGCGAAACGCGGAGGCATTCGCGGAGGAGGGGACTCTTGTCTTCAAGATGATTCTCCCCACATCGTCCGCAATACCCTCGGCAAACTCCTCGAACCTGTAGCGTCGGTCTGTGACCGTCGCACTTCACCCGCCAATGATTCGGCCGCCGCACCCGCCAATGAACCGCCGACTGTCGCCGACCGCCGCTACGGGATCCGGGTGTCGCCCTGTCCGAACGGCGGGGCGACGGCTTCGGCCATGGTGCGGCCGGCGGCGAGGTCGCGGAAATCGTCATAGGTGACGCGTTCCGCCGGCGGTCCGAAGATCCTGGAGCGGATCATTTCCACGAGCGCCGCGGCGCAGTCGGTGGCGGAATCGAGTTCCGCTTGTGAGAAGGCGTCCCAAAGCACGAGCCCCACGCGGTCTTCGGTGGGGCCGAGGCCGAAATACGCCGGCTGCGGCAGCGGCAGCCCCCGCCTAACCAACGCGAGCGCGTAGAGCGGAAGCTGGAGATTGGTCCAGCGATAGGTGACGGATTTTCCTTTTGCCTGGGTCTCGAAAAAGACCGACCGCACGGATTCGATGTGCGGCGGGAGCTTGCTGGACTGGATGACTTTGGTCCGGTGTTCGCCTTCCACACCGCGGTCGATTTTACCGGTTTTGTAGTCGATCACGCGGTATTCGCCGGTTTTTTCGTGGCGGTCGATGCGGTCGATGCGCGCGGCTATGGTGGTGTCGCCGAAGGCGAGTTCCACCTTGCGTTCGACATCGACGATCTGCCATCCGGCGGCGCGTTCGCAGGCTTGGGCGCGGGCGAGCCAGGCGAGGCGCTGCCGCAGGGATTCGGTCTGGATTCTAACCGCCAGTGGCACGCGTTTGCCGAACCACGCTGCCACCACGCGGTCGAGTTCGTTGGACAGCCAGTCGTTGATCGCCTCGGTTTTGGAAAACTCGCGGGCCTCGGTATCCTCGCCCCAGCGCTCCAACACGGTGTGGGCCACGTTGCCGAAATCGCGGGCGTTCCATTCCACGCGGTTGGTTTCCGGATCTCCGGCACCCGCCAGGTGTTTCAGATAGAAGCGGAACGGGCAGGCGAGGTAGTCGCGCAGGGCGGTGACGCTGAGGCGGGCGGGCGGGTCGATGATCCGCGGTTGCCATTGCCAATCGGCCTGCCAGCGCATCCCGGCCTCGGGCGGTTCGACGTCGCGGAACAGCAGCGCCACGCGCCGCGGGAGATCGTCCCGGGTGCCGGCGAGCAGCAGGCGCGACGGCAGCAGGGGTTCGCCGCCCGAGCCTGTCTTGGATAGAACCAGATCCACGCGGCCGCCATCGCGGCGGGAGGAGACCATCGATTGATAGAGAAACGCGTCGCGCGCGGCGCGGCGGGATTCGCCGGGGAGCCCGAGAGCCGATCTGGCGGCCTCGCCGAGCCATGGGTCACCGCCGGCGCGCGATGGCACCTTTCCGTCGTTCATGCCGCAGATGACCAGATGGCTGCCGGGTTCATATAACAATTCCAGCCAGCCCTGGACATCGATCACGCGGTCCTCGGGCGGAATAGGATCCGCCTGCGCCACGGCGGCGAGCATCAGCTTCATCCAGAATCCGGCGCCGCGCGACACCCGGTCCATGACCGGAGCGGCCTCGTCAAGCCAGGCGCGGAACGCGTCCGCCAGATCACGGTCGGCATTGCCGGATAGATGGGCGGTTTCCAACAGCCCGGCCATGGCCGCCGCGAAAGGCAGGGTGGAAAACCGGTCACGGATGGATTCCAGCACAACGGCGGCCGCGTGGACGGCACGGACCGACTCGCGGTCGGCATCGCCGCGGAAATGCTCGGTGGCGAGGCGGCGCGCGATGTCGTCGGCGTGCTGGACCAGCCAGCGGCCCCGCAGTTCGGCGAGCCGCCGCGAGAGAACTTCGCGCCCGTTGCCGGTTAGGCCGCCGGTCTGCGGAAACGCCAGCAAATCCGCCATCACCGAGAGCGCCGGATCCTCGAGCCAGCGGGACCAAACCGTCAGCCAATCCCGCAGCCCGCCACCGGTCGGTCGGGCAGCCGGATGGAATGCCCGCCATCCGGCCGAGCCGAGCGCGCGGACCAACTCCGCGCCGACCTCGTCGTCGGCCGTGCCGAGCGCCACATCGTCCGAGTTGGCGCCGGATTCGGATAGGCAGGCAACCGCTTCGGCCGCCTGCTGGCGCGGATCCGCGGCGAGCCGCACCGAACCGCTGTCAGGATCCGGCCACGGCAAGGGTCGCCCGTTCCAATCCTCCAGCGGAATGCCGGTCGGGGAAAACGTTTCGCTTTCCGTCTCCGGTGCGGCGGTTAGTATAACAAGATCGCGGCCGCATTTGAGAAGCGCGGACTCCACCACCGGGGGAAGCTCGGTCACGCCTGCGAGAACGATGAACTCCGGCTGGTTTTCCAGATCAATGCCGTCGGCGATTCTCCGGCTGCGCGAGGTCATGCCCCACGCGGCCAGGCGTTTTTCCATTTGTCCCTCCAGCCATGCCAGCGCTTGCCAGCGGTCCGCTTCCACCGATTCGCGCAAGCGGTCGGCCGCCGAAGCCAGATTGTGGGCGTTTTCCTGCAATCCGCGGCGCAGCCGGACCATTTCCGCCGCCAGTTCGTTCGCCCAGCCGGTGCCTTGCTCGGGGGGCTCGGGAAACAATCCCGCGCAGGGCGTCCAATCGCTCACCGACTCCAGCGTTTCCACCCATGCGACCTGTTCGGCCCACTCCGGGGCGGTGCCCGGGATTTCGTCCACCGAGCGCAGCAGCGCGCCGGGGGTGGACATGCGCGGACTCAGCAGGCCGCCCGCGGCCGCCGCCAGCAGCTCCCGCAGCCGACGCCCGGCGCCGGCCGTCGGGGTGATGACCAGCGTGTGCGGCAATCGCTCGCGCCGATCTAACAACCAAGCCGCCGCCCGTTCGGAAAACGGCCGGTCCCATCCGAGAAACACGCGTGTCGGCATCGCCGCGAGCATCCCACACCATCGCCCGATGACAAGGACGGAGTTGGCGCGGAAACCAACGCGGCCTGGCGCAACGACAGCAGGATTCTCCGCGTTTTGTGCGATTTGAGGATCCTTCGTGGCCCGGCGCCCGATTTCCAAGGAAACCGGATGCCGAAAAAACCCGCTTGCCTTTCTTCCCGGAATCCCTGAGAACCCGTCCGCGTTCCTTTTGTCCCCTCCCGGCCTGGTCCAGGCCCGGCGCCGCGCCATACCGCGATGTCAGCCGTCATACCGGGACTCCAACCAACGGAACCGTGCCGATTTTTTCCGGAAATTCACGGACTCCATTCCATCCAACGCTCCCAACCACCTCCACACCACTCATGAAACTATTCGGAACCGACGGCATTCGCGGCCGTGTCAATGAATTCCCGATCACCGCCGAAGTCGCCCTGCGCATGGGCAAGGCGGTGGCCAGCGTCCTGCGATCTTCCGGCCCCAACCGCAATCGCGTCTTGGTTGGCAAAGATACCCGAATTTCCGGCTACATGCTTGAAACCGCACTCACCAGCGGACTCGTTTCCATGGGAATGGATGTTTTCATGGTCGGGCCGCTTCCCACCCCGGCGGTCGCGCATCTCACCAAGTCGATGGGCGCGGCGGCCGGGATCATGATCACCGCTTCGCACAACCCCTACGAGGATAACGGCCTCAAGGTGTTCGGGCCGGATGGCTACAAACTCAACGACGAACTCGAGGAACTCATCGAGCGCCACATTCTCGGCGAAGAACCCGAGCCGCCGCCGCTTCCGCCGAAGCAGATTGGCAAGGCCCACCGCATCGATGACGCCCGCGGCCGCTACATCGAGTTTGCCAAACACACGGCCGACAACGTCCCGCTCCATGGTTTGCGGATCGTCGTCGATTGCGGGCATGGCGCGGCCTATTTCATCTCGCCGCTCATTTTCAAGGAACTGGGCGCCGAGGTCATCACCACCGGCATCCAACCGGACGGGATCAACATCAACAGCGGCTGCGGCGCGCTCCATCCGGAAAACGCCGGCGAACTCGTGCGCCGCCACAACGCCGATCTTGGGATTTCGTTCGATGGCGACGCCGACCGTGTCATTTTCACCGATGCCAACGGCCAGGTGGTCAGCGGCGACCGGATCCTCGCTCTCTGCGCGATCGGCCTGAAAGAACAGGGCCGTCTGCGCAAGGATACGCTCGTTACCACCGTGATGAGCAATCTCGGGCTGAAAGAGGCGATGAAACAGCACAAGATCAAGGTCGAAACCACCGCCGTGGGCGACCGCAACGTGATCGAGTGCATGCGCAAAGGCGGTTATTCTTTTGGCGGGGAAAACTCCGGACATCTTATATTTGCCGACCACGCCACCACCGGCGACGGCATTCTCAGCGCGCTACAGGTGCTGCGCATGATGCGCGACCGCAATTCGACGCTGGCCCAGCTTTCCAGCGTGATGAACGAGTATCCCACCCAGATGGCGAACATCCCGGTGCCGGCCAAGCCGCCGCTCGATTCGCTGCCGAAGCTCAAGAAGCTGATGAAAAAAGCGACCACCGAGTTCGGGGAGCACGGCCGCCATCTGGTCCGCTACTCGGGCACGGAAAAGAAGATCCGCGTCCTCGTGGAGCATCGCGAAATCGAGGAGTGCCGCCGCTGGGTGAGCCTCTTCGCCGCCGCGATCAAGGAGGAGATCGGGTGATGGGGTTGCCAGTTGGTTGTTATCAGTTATTGGTTATTGGGGCGGAAGTCGTCCGCTTTCTCATCGCATTTTCAATATCATGAACACTTGCCATCCGCTCACGCTCACGCGGAGCATCACGGAGTTTCCCATCGCGAATGTTCCGTTGGCCGAACACCAGCGCCGGTTGATCGCGGACCACGGCCTAACCGCCGAACCGCATGCCTGGCTCAACGCCGGGGACGTCGCCGCGTTTCTCGCCTCGGGAGCCGGCGTGATGGCCGATTCCGCCGGGAACCCGTTGCTTTGGCGGGGCACCGCTCCGGCAGGCATATCGTTTGCCGCGTCCGCCTCGTTTGTCATCCGCCATCCGTGGGATTTCATCAGGGCGAACGAGGATTACGTCGGTTCCCTAACATCCGATGACCGCCGCGGCGAGATTCATCCGTCCGCGGTGATCGAGGGCGTGCTCCACGTCGGCGCCGGGACCCGGATTCTGCCGGGGGTTTTCATCGAGGGCAATGTGGTCATCGGCGAGAACTGCAAGATTGGCCCGAATTGTTATCTCCGCGGCAACACCAGCATCGGCGACAAGTGCCACATCGGCCAGGCGGTGGAGATCAAGAACTGCGTGATCCTATCGAAAACAAGCGTCGGCCACCTGTCCTACGTGGGCGATTCGGTGCTCGGCGAAGGCGTCAATTTCGGAGCCGGAACGATCACCTCCAACCTCCGCCACGACGGACGCAACCACCGTTCCGCCGTGGAGGGCGCGCTCGTCGATACCGGCCGCCGCAAGTTCGGCGCGATCATCGGCGACCGCGTCCACACCGGCATCCACACCGCCATCTATCCGGGCCGCAAGCTCTGGCCCGGCACCACCACCCGCCCCGGCGAAGTCGTCCAGCGCGATCTCGTGACGGAGTGACCATTCTTTCATCCCCAACCTCCTTTAACATCCATGTGCGGAATCGTCGCCTATCTCGGCAAATCGGACGCCCCGTCGGTGCTTCTCAACGGACTGCGCCGCCTCGAATACCGCGGCTATGACTCGGCCGGCCTCGCGGTGATGGACGGCGGCCGCATGGTCGTCGCCAAAGCGCCCGGCAAAGTCGCCGCCCTCAACGATCGCGCCCGCGCCGATTGGCCGGACGAGCGTTTCAACCGTGCCGCGGCGGGCATCGCCCACACCCGCTGGGCCACCCACGGCCCGCCCACCGAGGCCAACGCCCATCCGCATCTCGACAACTCCGGCGACATCGCGCTGGTTCACAACGGGATTATCGAGAACTACCGCGCCCTGCGTTCGCGTCTCGAAAAACTGGGACACGTTTTCCACTCGGACACCGATACCGAGGTGCTCGCCCATCTGATAGGCGAGTGCCATCACGGCGATCTGTTCCGCGCCGTGTGCGACGCCCTCCATCAGGTGGAAGGCACCTACGGCATCGCCGTGATGTCCGCGCGCGATCCCGGAAAGATCATTACCGCGCGCTGCGGCTCGCCCATCGTCATCGGCATCGGAGACGGTGAAACCATCGTGGCTTCGGATGCGGCGGCGATCATCGGCCACACCCGGCAGGTGATCTATCTGAACGACCGCGATATCGCCGAGATCACCGCCGAAACGGTTAGCATCCGTGACCTCGACAACGTCCCGGTGGACCGTGAGATCGCGCAGCTCGCGTTCGATGCCTCGGCGGCTGAGAAGGGCGGCTTCGAGCATTTCATGCTCAAGGAAATCCACGAACAGCCGGAAGCGTTGCGCAATGCGATCCGCGGCCGCCTCGATTTCCATCTGGGCACCGCCGTGCTTTCCGGGATGGGCACTTCGCCGCGCGATCTGGCGGAAATCAGCCGGGTGGTTTTGCTAGGTTGCGGCACCTCGCTGCACGCCGGTCTGGTGGGAGAATACGCGTTCGAGGATTTGGCGGATGTTCACTCGGAAGTCCAGCAGGCCGCGGAATTCCGTTACCGCAACCCGATCCTCGGTCCGCACGACATGGTGGTGGCCATTTCCCAATCCGGCGAAACCGCGGACACCCTGGCCGCCGTGCGCGAGTCCAACCAAAAGGGCGCGTTCGTCATGGGGCTATGCAATGTCGTGGGCTCCACCATCGCGCGCGAGACCGGCCGCGGCGTCTATCTGCATGCCGGCCCGGAAATTTCGGTGGCCTCCACCAAGGCCTTCACCTGTCAGGTTTCGGTCCTGCTGATGATGGCGCTCAAACTCGGCCGCGGCCGAAGGCTTTCCCGCGAGGAAGGCATCCGCCTCGCCCGCGAGATCGAATCGATCCCGGATCTCGTCGCCGCCACCGTCCGGCAAAGCGACCACATCGCCGAAATCGCGGCCCACTATGCCGGCCACGAACACGCGTTTTTCATCGGCCGCGGCCCGCTCTATCCGGTGGCTCTGGAGGGCGCGCTCAAGCTCAAGGAGATTTCCTACATCCACGCCGAAGGCTACCACGCGGCCGAATTGAAACACGGCCCCATCGCGCTGTTGGAAAAGGGCACGCCGGTGATCGCCCTCGCCAATGCCGTGCCCGGCCAGGACAAAACCCTCGGCAACATCGAGGAATGCCGCGCCCGCGGAGCCCGCATCCTCGGCATCGTCACCGCCGGCGACTCCCGCGTCACTGGTCTGATGGACGATTTCATCGAGGTCCCGCCCTGCCACCCGCTCGTCGCCAGCGTGCCCTCCGCCGTCGCGCTCCAGCTCCTCGCCTACCACATCGCCCGCCACCGCGGCTGCGAAATCGACCAACCGCGGAATCTCGCGAAATCGGTGACGGTGGAGTGAGGCGGGGCATTCGCGGCGATGCGCATTTCCGGTGTCGGCCGAAATTTCAAAAAAGAATGCTTGCCAACTCCGCGGAGACCTCCTAGCCTGCGCTTGTCTCCGGTGCGCTAGTGCCTGGAGACGCACTTCGTCTGGTCTTTCACGCCATAGTCTCAGGAAGTGTCTGCTGGGATGGCGTTTATTATTGAACCAAATGGACATCTACGTGGGCAATCTGCCCTACACCGCCACGGAAGAGGACGTTACCGGACTCTTTGCCGCTTATGGGCCCGTCGAACGGGTCAAACTTGTCACCGATCGTGAAACGGGTCGCTCAAAAGGCTTCGCGTTTGTCACGCTGGGCGACCAAACCCAGTTGGACGCCGCGATTGAGGCGCTCAACGGCTATGATTATCAAGGACGTCCCCTCCGGGTCAACGCATCCGAACCCAAAGAATCGCGTCCTCCGGGCGGCGGTTACAAGGGTGGCGGTGGCGGTGGCTACAAGGGTGGTGGCGGCGGCGGCTACAAAGGTGGCGGCGGCGGCTACAAAGGTGGTGGCGGCGGCGGCGGCTACAAAGGTGGCGGCGGCGGCGGCTACAAAGGTGGTGGCGGCGGCGGCTATAAAGGCGGCGGCGGCTACGAAGGCGGCAAAGGCGGCGGTTGGGATTGATCCCCCGCTCCAGAATCGCTGAACCAAGCTGATTTCAAATGCCCGGTCCGCCTTTTTTGGGGTGGGCCGGGTCTTTTCGTGCCGATTGCGCTCCATGACCAAATCCCAACGGGCCGACCACATCCTTTGCCGCCTCAACGCGCTCTATCCGGAAACGCCGGTGCCGCTGGCGCATCGCGACGCCTACACGCTGCTGATCGCCGTGCTGCTTTCCGCGCAATGCACCGACGTGCGGGTGAATCAGGTGACGCCTGGGCTGTTCTCGCTGGCGTCCACGCCCGCCGACATGATGCGCGTGCCGGAGGAAACAATCCGGGCGGTGATCCGTCCGTGCGGGCTTTCTCCGCGCAAGGCGGCGGCGATTTCCGGGTTGTCGCGTTTGCTGATGGAGCGTCATGGCGGCGAGGTCCCCGCGGATTCCGAGGCGCTTGAGGCCCTGCCGGGAGTGGGGCACAAGACCGCGTCGGTGGTGATGGCCCAGGCCTTTGGCGTGCCCGCGTTTCCGGTGGACACCCACATTCACCGGCTGGCGAAACGCTGGCGGCTGAGCGACGGCTCCAATGTGGTTAGAACGGAGCGCGACCTCAAGAAACTGTTTCCCCGCGAGGCATGGAACCGGCTGCACCTGCAGATCATTTTCTACGGTCGAGAACATTGCACCGCCCGCGGCTGCGACGGCCACCGCTGCCCGCTCTGCCGGGAACTCAACGGACCCGCGAAAACGGATAGATCGAAATAGCGCCCATCAACCGCCATGCGCCTCAAGCTCACCATCGCCTACGACGGCAGACCCTATCAGGGTTGGCAATCCCAACCGGGCGGCAACACCGTGCAGGATCATCTCCACGAGGCGCTGCGCGCGATCGCCAAGCGTCCGGTGCCGGTGCAGGGATCGGGACGCACCGATACCGGCGTCCACGCGCTGGGGCAGGTCGCGCATTTCGACGCTCCGGAGGAAATCTCGATGAATCCCCGCAACTGGGTGCCCGCTCTCAATACCAAACTGCCCGCGACGATCCGGGTGATGGCGTGCGAGGAGGTGGCTCCGGATTTCCACGCGAGGTTTTCCGCCACCGGGAAAACCTATCATTATGATATCAATACCGATCCGGTGTTGCCGCCGCACCGGGCCGGGTTGGCCTGGCATTTGCCCCAGGCGCTCGATCCGGTGGCTCTGGCCGACGCGCTCGCGGTGTTGCTCGGTCGCCACGATTTCCATGCGTTTTGCGCCTACCGCGGCAACGAATCCCCGGAGACCGACTATTTCCGCACGATCCGCCGTGCCGAGGCTTCGGTGGTGGAGAGTGGCTACCGGATCGTTTTCAGCGGCGACGGTTTCCTATATAAAATGGTGAGAATGTTGGTCGGCGGAGCGGTGAAGACGGCGCAGGGCCGCGTGCATCCGGAGGACTTCGCCGCATGGCTCGACCAGCCGCCGGGACTGCCGCGCGGAAAGTGCAACCATTGCGCTCCCGCCGACGGACTCTATCTGGAGGAGGTTTGTTATGAAGCCACCTTGGGTTAGTGCGTGTTTTCCGCTGGTGGCCGGCCGTTTTCCGTGGTAGGAAATTTTTCGCAATCGAGAACCCGCCAACCCTCCATGAATCTGAACCCGCCGGAAGGAGAAACCACCCGACTGACCGCGCTTGCGGACCAGGCTGCCGACTATGCCGCCCACATGATGCGTGCCAACGCCAGTGTGCCGCCCACGGTGATCGCCGATACGCCGGAGGGTTATGTTTTCGGCATGCCGTCCGGTCTCGCGGATGAGGCGGCGAAGGACCGGTTTGCGGAGGCATCCAGGATGCTGGCGGTGGCATTCGGGGCCACGGCGATCGCGATGATTCTTGAGGCGTGGGTGCGGCTGCCCGATGCCAGCGGCCATCTCGACACCGAGACGCCGCCGTCTCAGGCTCCCGATCGGCGGGAAATGGTGGTGGTTATGGTGGAAGGAAACGCCGGGCGCGCCAATCGGTTTCTCCCGATCCTCCGCGATCCCGCGGGGAATTTCATCGGGTTCGGCCACCATCCGGCACCCGATTTCACCAATGCCGAGGGGCGCTTCGCCAGCCTGATGCCCGGTGCCAAACCCAGCCCCGCGGAGGTGGAACGCGCCAAGGCTGCCCTTGCCGCCATGGGCTTCACCGTCGTCCGCCGCGACCACGACCCGCGGGTGAATTGAGCGATTGGTTAGAGTGGCGGGATTGACAGCGGATCGGTCGGCTGCCAGTTTCGGGCGGTCATGAAATATCAACTTGTTCTGTCACTCGCCGCGCTCGTCCTTTCCGGAGGTTTCTCCAGGGCGCAGATCCAGTTCGGACCGCTCGTTTCAAAGCCGGGTGAGAGCGTCCGGATGGTGAGCCACTCGGAAACGCCGGGCGGAACCACCGAGCGGACGCTGGACGGACGCACCACCCGCGGGACGCTTTCGATCACCCGCGATAGGGATTTGGTGTGGACGTTCCGCCCCTTGGGCGCGGATGGCACCCGGCGCGGAATGGTGAAGGTGAATCAACTGACAACCGCTACCAAGACCGGCTTCGGCGGCAAGGAGGATACGGTCAACGACCCGAGCCCGCTGACAGGCAAGCTGTTTTCGATGACCAAAGCGCCCGCCGGCGATTGGAAATTCGAGTTGGACGGGTCCGTTCCTCTCTCCCGTGTTAGGGATGAGATCGAGGAAATGACCCACTATCTGAAACGCGAGTGGTATCCCACGAAGCCGGTGAAATTGGGCGATTCCTGGGAGTTTGACCCGGAATGGGTGAAAACCATCATCCAGCGCGATCTGAAGAACGCGAAAACCATCGGAACGATGAGACTCAAGCAGGTGCGCCGTTCCCTGGACCGGCAGGTTGCCGTGATCGAGGTCAACATCCGGAGCACCGGCGGCGATTTCAAGGCGGACGGAACCGAATCCGCGGCGGCGATCGATCTGGCCGGTGAAATGTCGGTGAATCTAACCACCATGCTGGACGAAACGCTGGAGCTGAAGGGCAAACTGGTCTCCAGCACCGGGACGGCCACGTCTTCCACGAAAGTCACGCTTCCGGTCAATCTGCGGGTGACCAAGTCGTTCGTTAGCGACCCCTGATCCGTTCGGTTAGGACGGGTGCGGAACCGTGGACATGATCCGGGTATCGGCCCTCCGCCGGATCACGGTGGCCAGCGGAGTGGAACCGTTCGGCGATAGCGATTCGCGCAGGGCCGCGGATTTTCCGTCGCCGGCGACCACCACCCACACTTCGCGGGCGGCGAGAATCGGCCCGATCCCGAGCGTGACGCGGCGGGCCGGGGGCTTGGGCGAGTTTTCCACCGGCAGGAACACCGATGTTTCGTCCGTTAGGACACTGTCGTGGCCGGGAAACAGCGACGCCACGTGGCCGTCCTCGCCCATGCCTAGCAAAACAAGATCGGCTGAAGGCATGCAGCCCGGGCCGGTGCCTGTGACCTCGCGCAAGGCGGCGGTCGCGGCGGCGGCAGCCAGTGCGGGATCGTCCTCGCCGCGGATGCGGTGGATGTGGCCGGCGGGCACACCGGCGGGGCCGAACAAAAAGTTTCTCGCGGGAAGATAGTTGCTGTCCGGATGGCCCGGCGGCACACAGCGTTCGTCCGCCCAGAAAAACCGCGCGGGCGTTAGATCGAGTGCCGCGTTTTTCGCCCGATCCGCCATGGCGGCGAACACCCGCAGGCTGATCCGACCGCCGGAGAGCGCCACCACATGCGGCCGTCCGGCCGCTTGTGCGGCCCGGATTTCAGCGGACCATTCATCGGCGACCGCGGACGCCAGCTCTTCGTCATCGGAGAAGTGTTGGAAAGAAACGTTTCCCATTTCTTCAGCGGAGGGTTTGGGGTTCGCGCCATGCGTGGCCGGTGCGGGCGAGCATTTCATGGGCCGGTTCCGGTCCCCACGACCCGGCCGGATAGAACGAATCGGGCGGCATCGGCTGGTCGTCCCATCCGGCGCGGATCGCGTCCACGATTTCCCATGCCTGCTCCACTTCGTCGCGGCGGATGAACAGGGTGGCATCGCCCGAAAGCGCGTCCAGCAGAAGCCGTTCGTAGGCTTCCGGCGTGTAGGCGCCAAATTCCGAATCATAGCTGAAATGCATCCGCACCGGGCGCAGGCCGATGCCGGTGCCGGGGATTTTGCCGTTGAAATGCAGGGTGATGCCCTCGTTGGGCTGGAGCCGCAGGGTCAGCGAATTGGCGTCCAGCCGCGGGCCGCACTGGGCCGCGAAAAGCACGTTGGGCGGTTGTTTGAACTGCACTCTAACCTCGCTGGCGCTCACCGGCAGCGCCTTGCCGGTGCGCAGATAGAACGGCACGCCCGACCAGCGCCAGTTGTCGATGAACAGCTTGAGCGCCACGAACGTTTCCGTGTCGGACGATGGAGCGACCTTATCCTCGGACCGGTAGTCGGGGATGGGCTGTCCGGCCACGGTCCCGGCGGTGTATTGGCCCCGCACGGTCTGCCGGGAAACCTGGTCGGGTGTGGGACGGCGGACCGATGACAGCAACTTGACCTTTTCATCGCGGATCGGTTCGGCGTCGAGCGCCACCGGCGGCTCCATGGCGATGAGCGCGAGGACCTGCAGCAGGTGGTTCTGCATCATGTCGCGGAGCGCGCCGGCCTCCTCGTAATAGCCGCCGCGGCCGCCCACTCCCAGTTTCTCACTAACCGTGACCTGCACGTGATCCACCGCGTCGCGGTGCCACAGCCGCTCGAAAATGGCGTTGGAAAAACGGAACATGAGGATGTTCTGCACGGTCTCCTTGCCGAGATAGTGGTCGATCCGATAGACCTGATGCTCGTGGGCGTGCAGGGTCAGCTCGTGGTTGAGATCGCGCGCCGAGGCCAGGTCGCGGCCGAACGGTTTCTCCACGACGAGCCGGTGCCAGCCTTCCGCCGGATCGCGCTCCAACAGATTCGCCCGATGGAGTTGGTCGGCGATGAGGCCGAATTGGCTCGGCTGGGTGGCCAGATAGAAAAGCCGGTTGTGGCGGAGTTCCGGAACGGGCATGCCGCCGATCCGTTCCGAGAGCCGCTGATAGGCGAGGGGATCCGCCAGGTCGCCCTGGCAGTAGTGGATCCGCTCCGCGAACCCGGCGAACGCGGTTTCGTCCACCGGACCGGTCCGCGAAAAGCGATCCATCGCCTCCCGCAGCTCCGCCCGCCACGAGGCGTCGGTTTTCTCGCGTCGGGCGAACCCGATCACCCGGAAATCCGGCGGCATCTGTCCGGCGGCGTAGAGTTGATAGAGCGCGGGGATCAGCTTGCGCGAGGTCAGGTCCCCGCTGGCGCCGAAGATCACGATCACGGCCGATTCCACTTGGCGCCGGTGGTGGTCCAGGCGGCAGGTCATCAATTCATCCAGATCCTCGGTGGTGTGCATGGGCGGGAAAGGTGGACCCATCCGCCAAAAACGCAACCCGCGAATCGCGGGAAACCGGGGGGGAGAGGAACGGAATGCCGGGAGTGCTTGGGGCACGATAGAAACGGCGGGCTTTCTGGCGCGTTCAGGAGCTTTCCCGCTCCGCGGACGGCGCGAGGCGCACCGGCAACGGACTGGCGCGAGATGCGCCAGCCACGCGGGGGGGGGGTCCGTAAATCGCCTGAAGGGCTCCCAATGACGAATGACGGGCGCCCCATGACCCGTGACGAAAAACAAAGAGGACCGCGGACTTTGACATCCGCGATCCTCTGGTTGTGATTTTCTATCCGCGATCTATCCGATCACTTTTTCGCGGCGCGTTTTTCCTCGATCGCGGCCTGGGCGGCGGCGAGGCGGGCGACGGGCACGCGGTAGGGCGAGCAGGAGACGTAGGCCAGGCCCAGCTTGTGGCAGAACTTGACGGAGTCCGGGTCGCCGCCGTGTTCGCCGCAGATGCCGAGCTTGATGTCCGGGCGGGTCTTGCGGCCTTTGGCGACGGCGATTTCCATCAGTTGGCCCACGCCGGTGGTGTCGAGCGAGGCGAACGGGTTCTTCTTGAAGATCTCGTTTTCCGTGTAGGGCGTGAGGAAGGAGCCCATGTCGTCGCGGCTGATGCCGAGCGCGGTCTGGGTGAGGTCGTTGGTGCCGAAGCTGAAGAACTCGGCGGTCTGGGCGATCTCGTCGGCGGTGAGCGCGCCGCGCGGGACTTCGATCATGGTGCCCACGTGATAGTCGAACTTGATCTTTTGTTCGGTCATCACTTCCTTGGCCACGCGGTGGACGATTTCGACCTGGAGATCGAGTTCCTTCTTGAATCCGACGAGCGGGATCATGACTTCCGGTTTCACCTTGATCTTCTTCTTGGCGACGGCCGCGGCGGCTTCGAAGATCGCGCGGGCCTGCATCTCGGTGATTTCCGGATAGGCGATGCCGAGGCGGCAGCCGCGGTGGCCGAGCATCGGGTTGAACTCATGCAGGGCGGCGACGCGCTGCTGGATGAACTCCACCTTGATGCCGAGTTTCTTGGCGAGGTCGAGCTGCTGTTCCTTGGTGTGGGGCAGGAACTCGTGGAGCGGCGGGTCGAGCAGGCGGATGGTGGCCGGCAGGCCCTTGAGCGCCTTGAAGATGCCGGTGAAGTCCTCGCGCTGATAGGGCAGCAGCTTGGCGAGCGCCTTGCGGCGGTTTTCCTCGGTGGTGGCGAGGATCATCTCGCGCATCGAGTCGATGCGGTCGCCCTCGAAGAACATGTGCTCGGTGCGGGTGAGGCCGATCCCGACGGCGCCGAACTTGACGGCGTTTTCGGTTTGTTCCGGGTCGTCGGCGTTGGTGCGGACCTGGAGTTTGGTGGCCTTGGCGCACCACTGCATCAGTTGGAGGAAGCTCTTGAATTTCTCGGTCTTCTGGGCGGCCTTGTCGTTGTGGAGCAGGCCGGTGACGATTTCCGAAGGGGCGGTCTTGAGCTTGCCACCATAGACCGTTCCGGAGGTGCCGTCGATGGAAAGGAAGTCGCCTTCCTTGAACTTCTCGCCGGAGATGGTGACGGTTTTCTTCTCGTAGTTGATTTCCACGGCGGAGGCGCCGCAGATGCAAACCTTGCCCATCTGGCGGGCGACGAGCGCCGCGTGGGAGGAAACGCCGCCCTTGGCGGTTAGGATGCCCTCGGCGGCGATCATGCCGCGGAGGTCTTCCGGGGAGGTTTCGTTACGGACGAGGAGCACCTGCTCGCCTTGCTCGGCGGCGGCGGCCGCGCGGTCGGCGTTCAGATAGATCTTGCCGGAAGCCGCGCCGGGGCCGGCGGGCAGGCCCTTGGCGAGCGCCTTGGCCTTTTTCACTTCGGCGAGGTCGAAGATCGGGGCGAGCAACTGGTCGAGTTGGTCGGCCGGGTTGCGCAGGATGGCGGTTTCCCAGTCGATGAGCTTTTCCTTGACCATGTCCATGGAGAACTTGAGCGCGGCGGCGGCGGTGCGCTTGCCGTTGCGGGTCTGGAGCATGAACAGCTTGCCTTCCTGGATGGTGAACTCCACGTCCTGCACGTCCTTGAAGTGTTTTTCGAGGGTCTGGCGGACCTTGAGGAGTTCGGCGTAGGCCTTGGGCATCTGCTTTTTCAGCTCGATGACCGGCTCGGGCGTGCGCACGCCGGCGACCACGTCTTCGCCCTGGGCGTTGATGAGGAATTCGCCGTAGAACTCGTTGGCGCCATTGGCGGGATTGCGGGTGAAGGCTACGCCGGAACCGGAGGTGTCACCGGTGTTTCCGTAAACCATCGCCTGCACGTTGACGGCGGTGCCCCACTCGGCGGGAATGTTGTATTTCCGGCGATAGACGATCGCGCGGTCGTTCATCCAGGAACCGAACACGGCGCCGGCGGCACCCATGAGCTGCTGCCACGGATCGGCCGGGAAGGTCTTGCCGGTGCGGTCTTTCACCAACGCCTTGAAGCGTTTCACGAGTTCCTGCTGGTCGGCGGCGGTCAGGTCGCTATCGACGATGTCCTTGCCGTACTTCTCGTGTTTGAAGCCTTCGATGACCACTTCGAACGGTTCGTGGTCCTCGCCTTCGCGCTTCTGGACGCCGAGCACCACGTCGCCGTACATCTGGACGAAACGGCGGTAGCAGTCCCAGGCGAAGCGCTCGTTCTTGGTGGCGGCGGCCAGCGAGAGCACGGTCTGGTCGTTGAGGCCCAGGTTGAGGATGGTGTCCATCATGCCGGGCATCGAATCGCGCGCGCCGGAGCGCACGGCGACGAGCAGCGGCATGCCCTTGGCGTCGCCGAACTTGCAGCCCATGATCTTCTCCATGTTGCGCACGCCGGCCTCGACCTGCGCGGTGAGCACGGCCGGATAGGTCTTCTTATTGGCGTAGTAATAGGTGCAGACCTCGGTGGTGATGGTGAATCCCGGAGGCACCGGCAGGCCGATGCGGGTCATTTCTGCGAGGTTGGCGCCTTTGCCGCCGAGGAGGGGCTTCATCGAGCCGTTGCCATCGGCCTTGCCGGCTCCCCAGGTGTAAACGTACTTGGCGTTTTTGGTTTTGGCGGCGGGTTTGGCAGCCGCGGGTTTCGCGGATTTCTTGGCAGCGGGCTTCGCCGCCGGTTTCTTCGTGGCCATCGTGTTAGGTGATATTCTGGTTTAGGAACAAAACGGGTCCGGACGGAAGAGTGGCGGGAAACGCTCCCGCCCTCCGCGTCCGGCGCGGGGGCGCGAGGCTAGGGGAAATAAGCGGCTTGTCAATCAAGGGATTGCGGAAACAGGCATTTTTTTGGGGTTGTCCCGGTTGCCCGCGTGGGTTAGCGTCCGTCCCATGCGAATCGACCGGATGCTTTTTGCCAATTTCCCGCCCTTTGCGCCGGGAGGGATCGTCTTCCCCGAGGTGCCGGAGCGAACCGGGGCGGAAGTCCACTTGCTGGTGGGGGAGAACGGGACGGGGAAAACAAGGCTGCTGAGCTTGTTGCTGAACGCGCTGGGGAATCAGGCAGAGATCAAGACCAGGGTCGATGAGCCCGAGCATCTGCTAGCTTTTGTTTCGGCTTCCCTCCCGAACGAAACCATATCGTTCTTCTCCAGATCCCGCCTTTTCTTTGCAAGCTCGCATTTTCCTACGAAGTCCGATCTTCAGAGACATGTTGGATTCTCGCTCGAAACCATCCCCAAGAGGCTACCGCTTTTCCCGGACACCACGGATAGTCCTTTGAGGCGAATAGGAGTAAAGGGGTTTTGCGACCACGACGTGGCCGCCAATCGGCCAATGGCCCTTTGCTACAAGGGAATTGCAAGCATATCCGATGCCAAGGTCTCATCCATGAAAGCAGTTGCCTCCCGCCCCGTTTCGGATGACCTCGTTTTCCACAAAGACCCGCAGGAGTCGGATGAAGTAGGTCAATTGATGGTGAACCTAAAACTCGCGGCGGCGATGGACTTGCTGCAAAACAACGACAGTGGTAGAAACATTCGTCTAACCAACCAACTTGAGACGACGATTTCTCAGATTACTGGGAAGAAATTCTCCTTCCGTGTTGTCGATCACCCGAAGGTGGAACTCCGTGTGGATTGGGGAACGAAGAAACAAATGCGCATTTCCCAGCTACCCGACGGTCTTCGCTCGATCATCGGCTGGCTGGTTTCCTGTTGTGCGCGGCTTTCGATGTACCTTCCGGACGACCCGAATCCGTTGGATCATCCGTTCGTGCTGGTGCTGGACGAACCCGAAGGCAACCTCCATCCCGCGTGGCAGCGCAAGGTGCTTCCTGCCGCCCGGAAGCTCTTCAAAAACGCCCAAATCATCGCCGCCACCCATTCGCCGTGGGTCGTGTCCTCGGTCAACGAGGGTTTCATCCATGTCCTGCGTTTCAACAGCGACGAGCAGGTGACGGTGGATCCGCCCAAGCCCTGTGAAAAGGGCGATTCCTACATCGACGTGGTGGAGGATGTGTTAGGCGTGAAGGAGTGGTTCGATCCGGAAACCGAAGCCTTGTTGGCCGAGTTCCGGGATCTCGTTTCCAAAGGCGGACCCGCCGGTGAGATCGAACGTCTGGCGGCTGAAATCGGCGGGCGCGGGGAATATCTGGCCGCCCTTGTGGGACGCGAAATGGCGGGATTCCGCAGAAAATCCCAACAGCCGAAGGGCGCATGAGAAAGCAAACCCGCCCGGAGGAACCCGAGGTCCTCCGCTCCCATCAGGAAAAGTGGAACCGCCAGTGGCGCGAACTGCGGGAGCGCAATCCGTCCGCCAAATTCGCGTGGTATGAGACCGGGGGCAAATCGGCGCGGGAATGGATCCTTCAGGATCTGCGTGGCATGAACCAAGGCCACTGCTCGTTTTGCGACGGATATCCGGTGGAAACCGTCACCAGCGAGCCTGTCGAGCATTTCCGGCCCAAGTCCAACCCGAAGTTCCACGATCTGGCCTTCGCGTGGGATAACCTGTTCTACTGCTGCAACGCATGCCAATCCCACAAGGGTGAGCAATGGGAGGACCATCTCATCAAACCGGACGAGCCTTGCTATGAATTCGACCGATACTTCCGGTTTCTCGACGGTCGGATCGAGCCCGTCTCCGGGTGCGACGAAACCGTGCGATTGAGGGCGGAGGCCACCATCCGGATTTTCGGACTGAACGAAAGAAACCTTCCCCGCCACCGGAAACTGGAATTTGAGAAAGTGGTCGAGGACCACGGCTCCGGTTCTGGATGATTTCGCGTTCCGCGATTTCCTTGAAGCCGGGTGATTCAACTGGACCAGGATTTTTGTGGTTCCGGGGCTTGACACCCCGCCGCGTTATAACGAAGGTTATCCCATGCCAATCGAAACGAAAGTCCGCCGGATCGGGAATTCCTTGGGAATCGTGCTGCCCAAGGAGGCGCTGCAGGCCCTCAAGGTCCAGGAAGGCGATATCCTCTATCTAACCGAATCCCCGCAATGTTCGCTGCGGGTGACGGCCAACCAGCCGGGGTTTGAGGAGAAAATGAGGATCGCCATGGACGGTATGAACCGATACCGGAACGCACTCAAGGAGTTGGCCAAATGACCGAACCCTTTTGGCTTGACCGCGAAATTCTCCTGGCCATTCAGGAGGAACTGCTCGCGCGCTTCGGTGGCTTGGCGGGACTCCGTGATGTCGGGCTTCTGGACTCCGCGATCAACCGTCCGCAACAGCGGTTTTGTTACGAAACCCCCATCGTTTTCGAGTTGGCGGCCGCCTACGCCCACGAAATCGCGAAGAACCACCCGTTTTTGGAGGGCAACAAGCGCGCGGGGTTCATGGCTGCCTACACCTTTCTTGGGATCAACGGCTTCCAACTTGAAGCCCCCGAAGAAGAAGCCGTGCTCCAAACCCTCGCGCTGGCGGCCGGGGAAACGACCGCCGCGGACTACGCGGCGTGGCTCGCGCGGTCGTGCTCGGCGCGCGAATCCGGCTGATTGATTCCGGAAATCCGAAGTAATTCTTGCATATCGGCTTGGCCCGGCCATACTCCGCGCATGGAACTCGACCTTATCGACGTCCAATTCGACCTCCGCAGCATCAAGCCCCGCGAGCTTGAGGAAGCGCTCGAGGATCCGTTTGGCGTGCGCTTTCTGCCGGACACCGACCGCCCGGACGGGGCAGCGCGCTATTACGCCCTCGGCCGCACGGTTTCCGACCGCTATCTGTTCGTTTCGTTCTGGACCGACGGCAAAACGGTCCGGGTGGTGGCGGCCCGCAACATGACCGAGGGCGAGCAACGCTTCTACGACCGCAAATATGCCGAATTCCGCTGACACACCCATGAACACGATCACCCGTTGGACTGACATTCCCGCGTTTGCCGATGAGGCGGAGGAAGCCCGTTTCTGGGAAAACCACGAGATCGACGGCCGCCTGATGGCTTCGTCGGTTCACGAGGCGGACTCGCGCGAGTCCACCACCATCACCCTGCGGTTTGACCCGCGGATGCTTTCGCGCATCAAGCGCATCGCCCGTTCGCGGTTCCTCAACTATCAGTCGATGATCAAGCAATGGCTCGCCGAGCGGTTGGAGGACGAGAACCGCAAGTAAGTGCCTTGCCGGCACGGCTCGGCACCGCCCGATTCTGGCTGGCGGCCTATGCGGTTTGGCTGGTGACGCTGTGGTTCCTATCATCAGGAAGCACCACGGTGCCAAACGCGCCTCAGATCCCGTTCATGGACAAAATCGCGCATTTCGGGTACTTCTTCGGAGGCGGCGGCCTGCTTTCGGCCGCGCTTTTCACCGGAAACCCGCGGTTTTCAAAAAGGCGGCTCGTTCTCATGGTGGCGATCGCGGCAGCGGTGATCGGTTGCCTCGACGAATACCACCAAACATTCACGCCGGGCCGTTCCGGAAACGACCCGTGGGACTGGTTGGCCGATGTGCTCGGCGGCTCCGCGGGGGCGTTCGTTTTCCATCGACTGCGCCACCGGTTGCCCATCCCGGAATCGCGGAGAACCGGTTGAATGGCCACCCGTTCGGCCGGGTTTGAGGAAATTTTTCAAATTTCGTCAAACCCGAGCTTGACACGTCCGCGCGAATCCCTAGAGTCGCCTGCCCGCCGCAAGAAGTTCCGGCTACTTTCCTCACTACCATGGCCAATACCAAATCAGCCCTCAAGCGCGTCCGCCAAACCGAAGTCCGCACCGAGCGCAATCGTGCGGACAAGAGCCGTATCAAGACGCTCCGCAAGAAAGCCCTCGCCGCCGTTGCCGCCGGTGACAAGACCGCCGCCGCAGAAGCGGCCAGCGTGCTCTCCTCCGCCGTGGACAAGGCCGCCAAGCGCAATCTGGTCCACCCCAACAAGGCCGCCAACATCAAGAGCAAGACCGCCAAGGCCATCGCCTCGATCGCCTGAGCCCATCTTCACCCCGGCGTGAACTGAAACAAGCGGACCGGGCAGCCGGTGCCGCTTTTTTCTTCCCCAATGAACCCCGTCAGCCACAGCGCCTCACGCGCCGAAACCGCCGCCCGCATCGCCGCCAACCCCACCGACTACAAGGTCTGCGAGGGTTGCGACTCGATCGTCGGCGGCAAGACCGCGCTGTGCCCCAACTGCCACAGCTTCCGTTTCGATGCCGCCCCGGACCGGGTCGTGAAACAGGCGAAATTGTTGGGCGCGCGCGAACAACGCTCCGTCACCGCCGGGGATCTGGGGTGAGGGGTTATTGGTTATTGGTTATTGGTTATTGGTTCACGGGTGTCCGGCTAACTGAGGGTTCTGCATTCCCAAAGCGAAGAAAATGAATAGCTTGCATGAAATTCTCGATGTCACGCATTTGAACTTTCGAGTGAGATTTTCCATACTCCGCGGCGATGAACTCCGGCTGCTATTGATTGCGGTCTGCACCTACCTGATGATTGCGATCCTCCACAAGCAGATCAAGCTGCCCGGCACACTCCACAGAACTTTGCAGATTTTGAGCGTCCATCCGTTCGAAAAAGTCACTCTAAATGAACTACTTATGGAAACCGAGCACAGAACCATGCATAACGCGAATCCTAATCAATTGATGTTCAATAACTTATAACCGGACACTTGTGTTATTGGTTATTGGTTTCTATCGCTTGGGCTGACGCTATTTTCCATTTCGGCATTTCAGTTTTTCAGCTTCTACCCCGTTATGATTGCTTTCAAAGAATGGCAGGTTGTGTGTGACGCGCTGGCTTCGGGCCGGCAATCGATCATCCTTCGCAAGGGTGGCATCCACGAAGGGCGCCAGGGATTTTCCTTCGCCCACGAATCGTTTTTCCTGTTTCCGACCCGTTTCCACGCGCAGGGAAACCAGGTCCGCGAGGGGGAAGTTAGGGAGCTCCCCGAGTGGCAGCCCGGTGATCCGATCCGCATCACGCACCATGCCGAGGCCGTGTGGGCCGTTACCCTAACTGACTGGGCGAAGGTCGCCGCGCTGGAACCCTATCATATCTACTCCGAACAAACCGTGCGCGATCGTTTCGATTGGGAAGGCAAGGGCATGGCCTCCGGCAGCATCCACGTCGCCTGCGTCCGCGTCCGCGAACTCGCCGAACCGTGGGAGTTTCCCTACGAGGCCAAGCACGGCGGCTGCCGCAGTTGGATCGAAATCCCCCAGCCTCCGGCATCATGGCGCGTCCACGCGAAGCCGGTCCTCGGCGACGACACCTTCGCCACGCTGGCGAAAAAGTTGGAGGCGTGATGGCGGGGAACGGCGAGTTTCGGATGAGATATTCCGGATAGAAATTGGCGGTCGAAGCGGATTTTTCCATCCGTTTGTCGGCTCTTGACACGGAGGATGATTGAGCCAACATCCCTTTCATGAGCCACCGAGGTCATGGCCAAACTGATCCGGAATCCCCGGAGTCGGCAACGGCACGGTTAGGGTCCGCCAGGCACCGGGTTACCGTGCTTGCCGCGTTTTTTTCGCTTGCGGCGGTAGCCGGCTTCGGAATCGCCCGTCTATCGGATTGTGGAGAAGGACGCGCCCCCGTTCCTGAAGCTCCCATGCCTGCCGGTACCACCCGCAGGAACGACGGCGCTTCTCCGGTGTCGATTTTGACCCGGCTGATCGAGGATCACAGCCGCGACCAGAACCCAATGGGCGCGCCCCAATACAACCCTTACAACGCATTTTTGTCAGATTGGTCCGATGCGGAAATCCTCGCGGTGCTCGAAAAGAGCCTGCGTGATCCCCAGTGCATGCTGCCGGGCGGATGCGGCGAGAACATCCCCCATTTTTTGTTGGGCGAATGGCTGAGACGGGACGCCGATGCGGCTCTCGCCTGGCTTCAAAACCATG
Organism: Verrucomicrobiota bacterium; assembly: GCA_017301995.1. Classification (GTDB taxonomy): domain Bacteria; phylum Verrucomicrobiota; class Verrucomicrobiia; order Verrucomicrobiales; family Akkermansiaceae; genus Luteolibacter. Next base: position 114,735 of record JAFLEH010000007.1, read on the forward strand.
ACGATCCGCGGATCCGGGAGGTTTTGACCAAGACCGTGGCGTGTTATTGGCCGACTGACCGCGCGGAGGAGGGACTCAGGCGCGCGCTGTCAAAAGAATCCTGCTTCGGGAGTCCCCGGTCCTACGCGAACGGGGCCATCGCCCAATCGGCGAAACGGGGTGCCGCCGAGGTCGCCAATCTGCTGGAACTGCTCGCGAGCCACAACCTCGACAATTGGGTGGAGTTCGATTTTCCCGACCATTTCGATTTCAAGTCACTGGTTGCAACCGACGCGTTCCGGAGCCTTTTGGGCAAAGCCTCCGATCCCAAGGACAATCGGGGAAGCTGCAATCTGTATCGGGAATGGTTTAATCAGGACCGGAATAAGGCCTTCGGATGGCTCGCAAAACAGGATAATCCCATTGTATGGCAGAGCCTATTCCCCTGGGACGATTGCGGCAACGATCATTATGTTTGGTTGGCCGGGGCTCTGGATGCGGCGGACGGCCCCACCCGCGACCGGGCGATGGACGCGTTCCAATCTGAAAACCGGGCGCAAAGCCTCGGAAAAAAGCCCGAAACCGCGCTACGGTTGCTGAATGCGGTCCATGATCCGGAACTCGCCGCCCGCTTGCGAACCGATCTCACCGCCCAAGCCATCTATTATGATGTCCGCGTCGCACTTCCGCTTCTCGAGAACCTAAGCGATCCGTCCGCCCGCATCGCACTGCTGGAAAAGATCGACTTCTCAAATCCCAATTACCAGGGAGGCTTTGGATTTCCGGACAGCGACAAGGCACTGTTCCGTGCAAAATTGGTGGAATGGGGGGCTACTCCTGAGAAAGTGGAAGCAATCATCCAAGCCATCGTTTGGCGAAAGAAGCCATGAAATATCCCCTCTCCATTACCGCCGCCGTCATTTTCTCGGGAATGTGTGTCGGCTATTGCATCGGACGGATCGACAAACCGACGGAGAAAGCAGCCCACCCCGAACCAACGGCCGGCCGCGGACGGCACCCTGTATCCGGAGCCAATGGGAATCCGCGGAAATCCGACCGGAGCACCACCGCGCGCGCCTCCAGGCACGATCTTCGCACGCTGATCAGGTTTCGCCTCACACCTGGTTCAACTATCCCGGACATAATGCGTGAAATCGAACGGATGAGCGTGGCCGAACTCAAAGAGAGCGCGTTGGCACTGCTTTCGGAGGGCGGCCCGGAATACGCGGCGCCGGAGGCTTATATTCGCGAAAAAATCATCCGTGTTTTGCTGGAGGAACTATTTCTTCGCGAGGGAATTCGGTCGCTGCAATGGGCGGACGCTCTGGAATACCCGGGCGCCCGCGCCAAAGCGCTCGAAGATCTGGTGGGCCACCTGGCGGAGACCGATCCCGCCACTTCGCGGGAATGGATGGACCGGATGCGGATCGAACTTGGAGAGAATGCCTATCGTCGGTGGCTGGCCCGGGCCTGCCGAGGAGCCGCGGGAAGAAGCGCAGCCGATTTGGTGGATCTGACACGGCTTTTCGGACGGGACTGCTATCATTTGCTCACCACATCGGGGCCTTTCGCCGATGATTTCGATTTCAAAACCTTTTGGAGCGGCTGTCTGGAGAATGGTGTCGCGCTCCATCAAATCGAGCCCGCCACCGCCATGTTCGCCTCACAGGACCGCGATGCGGCGATTTCCACAATTGGGCGGTTGCGGGCGGATGGATCCGGTACTCTGTCCCATTCAGGATCGATGGACGAGTTGATGAAAGGGGTTTTGCTCAGCCACGGCAGGAAGGATGCCACGGCATGGCTGATCGGGAAGCTTGACCAGCTTGGTGAAACCGCCCGCGTCGAAGCGGTCCAGGCGCTCTATCAGCGCGAGGATCTTGATGACCTCGCCGCGCTCGAGTCCGTTTGCCGTGTTCTGCCAACCGCGGGGGATCGGGTCGCCCTGATCGCGCGCGCCACCGAACACGGCGCGGGAAACGCCGCCGACGCGTTGAGACTGCTGGCAAGCGATTCCGAAAGAGCCGATGCTCTAACGGAAACTCTCGGGCAGCGGTATGATTTCAAGATATCTTTGGAGCGGGTTGCCGAGATCGAGCGTCTGATGGACGAGACGGGCATGTCGGAGACGGCGAGGGCCTCTGTGCGGGCCCACTGGGAGAACGAATGACGCGCCTCACTCCCCGCTGTCCGGATAGGACCCCAACAGTTTCACAAACGAGCAGTGCTGCTTGAGGGCGTCCAGCGCCTCGGCGGTTTTCCGGTCCTCGCAGTGGCCCGCGAGATCGACGTAAAAGATATATTCCCAGTCCTTGCGTTTGGAGGGGCGCGACTCGATCTTCGACATGTTGATCTGGAACTGGTCGAACGCGCGCAGGGCGTTGACGAGCGAGCCCGGCCGGTCGTGGATGGCGAACAGGATCGAGGTGCGGTCGTTGCCGGTGGGCGGACAGGTTTTCTCGCCGATCACGAGGAAGCGGGTGGTATTGGTGGCGCGGTCCTGGATGCAGGGTTCCAACATTTCCAGTCCATATAACTCGGCGGCCAGCGGTCCTCCCAGCGCGGCGGCGCCGGCTTCCGCATTGTCGCGGGCGAACTGGGCGGCCTTGGTGGTGGATGAGACCTCCACCAGATCGGCGTGCGGGAAATTCCGTTGGATCCAGCCGCGGCACTGGCCGAACACCTGGGCATGCGAATAAAGCGTGCGGACGTTTTCGCGCGGGATGGCGGCCATCAGGCCGTTTTCGATCCGCAGCAGGATCTGCGCGCAGATGTGGAGCGGGGAATCCACGAACAGATCCAGCGTGTGCGACACCGCGCCTTCGGTGGAGTTTTCGATCGGCACCACCCCGTAGTCGGCCCGGCGGCGCGCGACCTGATCGAACACATCGGCGAAATTCGGCAGCGCGGTGTAGTTCACCGAGTGGCCGAATTTTTTGATCGCCGCCTGATGGGTCCAGGTTCCTTCCGGCCCCAGGTAGGCGATCTTGAGATCATCCTCCAGCGCCAGCGCGGCGGACATGATTTCCCGATAGATCGCGCGGATCGACCGCTCCGGCAAACGTCCGCGGTTCATTTCCACGAGCTTCCGCAACAGGGCGTCCTCGCGCTCCGGGGCGTAGATCTGCAGGCCGTCGCGTTTCTTGATTTGCCCCACCTCGTGGACCAGGTCGGCCCGCCGGGACAATAGATCTAGCAAACTACGGTCGATGTCGTCGATCTGGATGCGGATGTCGTCGAGATTCACGGTGTTGCGGATGGGTGATGGCTCAGGGAGTTTCGGATGGGGATTCGTCGGCCGCGGCGGCGGCGGAAGGCGCGCCGATGGCGCTGAACGCGAGCTGTTGCTCGACGTCGGCGACCGGCTGCTCTTCCGCTGGCTGCGGGAGTTTCACCTTGCGCAGTTCGTTGGCGTTGGGCAGGTCGTCGATGGTTCGGATGCCGAAATGCTCGAAGAAAAGCTCGGTGGTTTCGTAGAGCAGGGGACGTCCGGGCAGTTCGGCGCGCCCGCTGATGCGGATCAGGTCTCGGTCCAGGAGTTTCTGGATCATGCCGTCGCAGGCCACGCCGCGGACCGCCTCGATGGCCGCCTTGGTGATCGGCTGGCGGTAGGCGATGATGGCGAGGGTTTCCATCGCCGGGCCGCTGAGGCGTTCGGGTTTGCGGCCGGGGAAAAGCTGGCGGACGAATTCGCCGTATTCGGGCCGGGTGAAGATTTTCCATCCTTTCGGGCGTTCGACGAGGGTAAAGGCCCGCTGTTCCTTGGCATAGCAGGCGTTCAACTCCTCCAACACCTGGCTGACATCCCCGGCTGAGGTTGCGGCCAGCGCGGTGAGCCAATCGGGTAGCGGCTGGGGCTCCTTGCCCTCCGAAGTCTCCCGGATGTGGATGTCCTCGGCCTCGGCCACGCGGGCGCGCACCAGCCGCGCGAGTTCGTCGGCGGAAAGCGGGGGCTGTGAAGCGATTAGCAGGGCTTCGATGATTTGGCTCAGATGCATGGCGGGGCGGCAGACTACCGGGTGGCCCGGAGCATTTCAAGCCTGCTGGACAATTCCTTTGAATGGCGGCGATTTTATTTTCCCGGAATCGAACTTTCTGCTTGCGGGAAGGGATGTTACGGGCTACTTCACCGCCCCCCGTGCGGGAAAATCGCCACTTCAGCGTTCCCGCAACGGTCTCACAGAACCACCATCCACCCCCGCGCAATGCCCGCGAAACCATCCTCCGCCAAGCACGCTCCGGCCAAGAGCCAGCCCGCCAAAGCTGCCCCGAAGCCCGCCGCCAAGCCGTCGGCTAACAAACCGGCCGCGAAACCCGCCGCCAAACCGGCACCCCAGAAGGTTTCCAGCAAAAGCGCGCCCAAACCGGCACCCAAAACCGCCAAGCCCGCGGCGAAGCCGGCCAAACCCGCAGCGAAGCCGGTGAAGCCCGTAGCGAAGCCGGCGCCGAAAACCGCCGCAAAGCCAGCCAAGCCGGCCCCGAAAACCGTGGCGAAGCCAGCCAAACCGGCTGCGAAGCCCGTGAAACCTGCCGCCAAACCGGCCGCCAAGTCCGTCAAGCCGGTGGCGAAGCCTGCGGCAAAACCGGCAAAACCTGCCGCCAAGCCGACAGCCAAAGCGCCCGCCAAACCGGCCGCCAAACCGGCCGCCAAACCTGCGGCAAAGCCGATTGCCAAGCCGGCGCCGAAGGCCGCCGCCACCGTGAAGCCCGCCGCAAAACCCGCTGCTCCGGCGAAACCTGTCGCCAAGGCTCCCGAGAAGCCAATTTCAAAAACTTCTGCCCCGGCCAAGCCCGCCGAAAAGGCCGCCTCCCCCGCTCCCAAGCCTGCCCCGGTCGAAAAGCCCGCGCCGCCAGTCCAAGAGACCTCGAAGAAGTCCGCCCAGCCGCGCCGTTCGTCGCTGGTGGACTACGTGGTTCCGCCGCCGCCCGTGCGCCCTCCCTTTGTTCCGCCCAAGAAAACCGAGGTTTCCATCGAGGAAATCAAGCCTGAGGAAGCCAAGGCCGGCCACAACGCCGCATTCATCCAGAAACAGCGCTCCCGTTTGATGGATCTGCGCGACAACCTGCTGGACGCCCTCTCCGGCATGACCCGCGACACCATCCGCAACGCCCCGGAAGGCAGCGAAGCGTCCGGCAGCGGCATGCATCAGGGCGACGCCGGCAGCGATGCCTACGACCGTGATTTCGCCCTATCCGTGCTCGCCAAGGAACAGGACGCCCTCTACGAGATCGATCAGGCGCTCCGCCGCATCCAAAAAGGCAGCTACGGAATCTGCGAAATCTCGAACCGCAAGATCCCCCAGGCCCGCCTGGAGGCCATCCCGTTCGCCCGCCTGACCGTGGAATGCCAGGCCCAATGGGAGAAAGAATACGGCAATCGCCGGTTCCGCCCGTCCAATGAAGTCGGGTTTTCCGGAGGAAATCTTGTGGAAGATGAAGATTCCGAGACGGTTTTGCTTGACGACGAAGAAGAATAATAAAAAATTTCCCTCCCCGCAGTTCCTACCATGCCACGCGACACCATCATCCTAGAATGCACCGAGGCCAAGGCCGAGGGCAAGCCGACTTCCCGTTACGTCACCACGCGTAATAAAAAAAGCCTGCGTACGCCCGGCCGTCTTGAAAAAGTGAAGTTCAATCCCTTCCTCAAACGCCGTACCCTCCACCGCGAACTCCGCTAATCCCCGCTTATGTCCGAACCGAAAACAGTCGAACGCCGCATCGCCTTCCGCAAGGCGAACCGCAGAATGCCCGTCCGCCGGAATGATATCCCCGTCGAACAGGTGGTCCACACCAACCCGGAATTGCTTGGCAAATTCACCACCGAGACCGGCAAGATCCTGCCCCGCCGCGTCACCGGAGTCTCCGCCAAAATGCACCGCCGCATCAATCGCGCGATCAAGCAGTCCCGCTCGGTCAACCTGATGCCCTGAGGCGGGCGCACCCCGGGCGCCGGCCCGGTCCATCCCTCCACAGCCCCGCGCCGTGAGGATCATGATCCGCAAATCCGCCGTCCGCCCCCGGAGTCCCCACTTCTTCTAACCAAGAGCCGGTCCGCCACCACGGTCCGGCTTTTTTCCTTTCCCATGCAGGAACTCAAGGACACCCAGAACGAACGCGACGACCGCTGCCTTCCCATCGACCGCGTCGGCGTGAAGGGGTTGCGTTTCCCCGTCGAGGTCCGCGACAAAGGCGCAAGCGTCCAGCGGACCGTCGCCACCGTCTCGCTCGCCGTCGATCTGCCCGCCCATTTCAAAGGCACCCACATGAGCCGTTTCGTCGAGGCGCTCCACGCCCACGGCGGCTGCCTCGATGTCCACTCGATCATCCACCTGCCCCGCGAACTGCTTTCGCGGTTGGACGCCCGCAAGGCGCACATCGAAATCCAGTTCCCGTTTTTTCTATCAAAGAACGCCCCGGTCTCCGGCAAGCCCGGACTGATCGACTACGAGGTCCGTTTCGAAGTGGAGTCCGATTCCGCCGGCGCTTCTGATTTCGTCGTCACCGTGATGGTCCCCGTCGCCACCCTCTGTCCGTGCTCCAAGGCGATCAGCGACCGCGGCGCCCACAACCAGCGCGGTCTCGTCACCTACTCGGTCCGCTCCAGCAAGCCGATCTGGATCGAGGACCTCATCGCCCTCGTCGAGCGCTCCGCGAGCTGCGAACTCTACAGCTTGCTGAAACGCGTGGATGAAAAGGCCGTCACCGAGCGCGCCTACGACAATCCGGTGTTCGTCGAGGATCTGGTTAGAAACGTCGCCTCCCGCTCCAACGCCCACCAGACCATCACCTGGTATCGCGTGGAAGCGGAGAATTTCGAGTCGATCCACAACCACAACGCCTACGCGGTGATCGAGAAGCGGGCGGACGCAACGCCGGCGGAATAAGCCCGAAATCCGAAGTTCAAGACAGTTTGGACGCTCGGATTACCGCTGAATACCGCTGATTTTTCTGGATTTTGTCTAATCAGAAAGACGGCACCGGAGGGTGGATCGGGTTGCTGTTGATTTTTGCAGTCTCCATTACAGCGGCTTCAGCGGTACTCAGCGCTTCAGCGGTCAAATGGGACCACATGCTAACTATCAACTTCGGATTTCGGGATAAGTTAACTCGCCGCGCGCCAGGCGAGCTCGTGAGATTGTGGCCCTTGGTGTCGAAAAGTCACTTCCAAGACCACCAAAGGGGCTGGAAGGACCTGCATTGCGGAGACCGTAAAACATCGACATTCAACGAAATCGCGCATAGGGCATCAGCCCGGTCCTTGGAAGAATGTCCCACGCCACCAAATGAATGCCGCGCGGCGGTGGCAAAATGCCATGACAGCCCGCAAGAAGGACATATTTCCCGCAATTTCTGCGATTCTTGCCGCAAATCCGCCTTTCCGCGCTTGAAGGATTGACGTTTCGGATTTCGTGCCCAGAATCCTTCCGCCGGGCGGAATCGCCGCCCGGTTCCACCTAACTATCCCTACCAGCAACCATGACCACCATCGCCATCAATGGATTCGGCCGCATCGGACGCCTCGTGTTCCGCGCCCTCGTCGAACAAGGCCACCTCGGCACCAACTTCAATGTCGTCGCCGTGGGTGACATCGTCCCCGCCGACAACCTCGCCTACCTGCTCAAATACGACTCGGTGCAGGGCCGCTTCAACGGCACCGTGACCTCCAAGAAGTCCTCTCCGGACCTCGCCGACGACGACACCCTCGTGGTCAACGGCCAGGAAATCAAGGTTGTGAGCGCCAAGTCCCCGGCCGAGCTGCCGTGGAAAGCCCTCGGCGTGGACATCGTGATCGAGTCCACCGGCCTGTTCACCGACGCCGAGAAAGCCAAGGGCCACATCACCGCCGGTGCCAAGAAGGTCATCATCTCCGCGCCGGCCAAGGGCGAGGACGTGACCATCGTCCAGGGCGTGAACGACGAGAAATACGACGCCGCCAACCACCACATCATTTCCAACGCGAGCTGCACCACCAACTGCCTCGCCCCGGTCGTCCACGTCCTCCTCAAGGAAGGATTCGGCATCGCCGAAGGCCTGATGACCACCGTCCACTCCTACACCGCCACGCAGAAGACCGTGGACGGCCCGTCCCGCAAGGATTGGAAGGGTGGCCGCACCGCCGCGCTCAACATCATCCCCTCCACCACCGGAGCCGCCAAGGCCGTCGCCCTGGTCTGCCCGGAAGTGAAGGGCAAGCTCACCGGCATGGCCTTCCGCGTCCCCACCCCCACCGTTTCCGTGGTGGACCTCACCGTGAAGACCGTCAAGGAAACCTCGCTAGCCGAAATCAAGGCCGCCATGAAGAAGGCTTCCGAAACCTATCTGAAAGGCATCCTCGAATACACCGAGGACGAAGTGGTTTCCTCCGACTTCATCCACGCCACCGCCTCCTCCGTCTTCGACGCCGGTTCCTCCATCGAACTCAACTCCACCTTCTTCAAGCTGGTGAGCTGGTATGACAACGAATGGGGTTATTCCAACCGCGTCATCGACCTCCTCTCCGATGTTGTCAAGAAGGGCATCTGATCCCCTCGGTTGACATCTTGTTCATGCGAAACGGCGGTCCGCAACGGGCCGCCGTTTCTGTTGGACGGGCGAAGTGCCGCAGGCTTCGGATGGGAAAATGAGATGTTTTTGGAAACCCCATCGGATTTCCGTTGACGCCACCCCCGTTTGCCTGATAGGGAACGTTCCAACAAACCGCACCCACCATGAATGCCGGCACGTTTCATCCGAATTGCTTTGCGCTGATCGCGGTCGCAGCCGTACTGCTTGCATCCTGTGAGAAGCAACAGGAACCCGACCATCTGGCGTGGTGGGAAGCCGAACAGGAACGGATCGGCCTCGACCAACAGATCGCCCTGGCGAAATACCGGCTGGACCAAAGCCCGGAAGATCTGAGCGCCCCCCTCAGGATCGCGCATGACCGGCTCGCCGCCGCCAAGGAACATCTGGAATCCCTCAAACGGCGTCTGCCTAACCTCCGTACCGAAATCGCGGACCTGGAGGCACAAAGCGCCCAATACGTCATCGAATCCCGGCTTGCCGCCCGCGCGCACGCGATTGGCACCCGGCACGATACCTTCACCGACGCCACCACACGGACCTATCGGGACGCACTCGTCACCGCCATCGACGATGCGGGAGTCACGCTGCGACACGCCGATGGAATCGCGCGGCTGGACTATTTCCGGCTCACCGCGGACCAGCGCGAATGGCTCGGGCTCGACCAAACCGCGGCCAACGCCGCCTTGGAACGCGAACAGGCCGCCGCCCTGGCTTACGAGCAGTGGATCGATCAGGGCATGATCGCGATCCGCGCGAAACAGGATGAGGAACGTGTCGCCGCCGCCAAAAAGGAACAGCAGGATCTGACGAGACAACTGATGGCGATGGTGGCTAAGGCGCGCGCACTGCCAGCCGCCACTCCCGCGCCCGTATCGCGGCGCTCGTCGTGGAACGACCGCTGGGAACGCACGAGCTACTACCGCCCCCGCCGGACGGTCTATTACTATCCGGTTTACTATCCGTCGTTCAATACACGGTCGTGTACCGTGCCCGGCGTTCGCAGTTTTCCTGCCCGAGTCACGCCGGCCCGGGTCATTCCCGCCCGGGTCAACCCCGCTGTCGCAAAACCGGCCATCCCCATTCAATAGTCACCATGAAATCCACCCAAACCATCATCACACTAACCGCTTTGTGCGCGTTCGTTTTCGCCTCCGTCTCCTGCAAGGAAGATCCCAAGCTCATCGAAAAACGCGAACAGCAGAAAACCGAGATCGTCCGGCTGAAAGGCGAACTCGCCCTTCTCGAGGAAAAACTCAAGGCCATCCCAGAGGACATGAGTTCCCAGCTTGCCGAAGCCGAGCGCCAGCTCAAGGAGCAAACCGAGGACATCGCAAAACTGGAAGCCGAAACCGCGGATCTGGACGCGCGCAAACGCCAGCTTCAGAAATCCTTCGACGAATACCGTGCCAAATACCCGGCCCAATAACCCTTCAGGGCCCGCGTTCGACAAACACCAACCCTTTTCCATTTCATGTCATTCAGCGATCTTATGCAAAGCGGCCGCGGACCCGGTGTCGTGGGCATGCTCCTCGCCCTGCTCGTGTTAGGCGGGTTCGGGCTGTTGTTCATGATGTCCGTGGATGACGCGCCCAAGGACACCAAGCTCACCACCCAGGGGATCATCCTCGAGCAGGAAAAGGAGATTGCCGAACTGAAAGCCACCATCACCCAGCGCCAAACCCGGCTGGAAGTGATCCCAAAACTCAAGGAAACCGAAACCAAAGCCCGCGAAACCAAACGCGAGTTGTTGTTCGCCACCGGACGCGCCGACGCCACCCGCACCGGCATCTCCGATCTCAAGGGAAAGATCGCCGCCCACAAGTGTCCGGTTATAAGTTATTGAACATCAATTGATTAGGATTCGCGTTATGCATGGTTCTGTGCTCGGTTTCCATAAGTAGTTCATTTAGAGTGACTTTTTCGAACGGATGGACGCTCAAAATCTGCAAAGTTCTGTGGAGTGTGCCGGGCAGCTTGATCTGCTTGTGGAGGATCGCAATCATCAGGTAGGTGCAGACCGCAATCAATAGCAGCCGGAGTTCATCGCCGCGGAGTATGGAAAATCTCACTCGAAAGTTCAAATGCGTGACATCGAGAATTTCATGCAAGCTATTCATTTTCTTCGCTTTGGGAATGCAGAACCCTCAGTTAGCCGGACACCCGTGATCGCCGCCATCGAGGAGGAGTTCGTCAAATACAAGGATCTCTATCGGGAATTCTCCCGCCTCGGCGCCAAGGGCCAGACGCTGGGCACCCTCACCACCAAGAAGGGCGTCACCCACGAGGAGGTCGTGATCCGCGAGGTCGATGCCGTCGGGATGTCGATCAAATCCAAAGCCGGATTCTATCGGATACCTTACGAGGATCTGCCCGACGATCTTCAGGACAAATACCAGTTCGACCCCGGCCAGAGGGACCTCAAGCTCGCGAAGGAAAAAGGGGACGAGAACGATCACGCCGTGGCAGTCCGCCGAGCCGAGGAACAAACCAAAGCCGCCGAAGACGGTCGCAAAACCAAGGAGCAAACCGAGAAGATCGAACAGGCGAAACGCCGGATGCAGGAAATCCGGGCCGAATTGACATCCATCGACGCCGAATTGGTACAGTTGCAATCCGAACTTGACCGCGAGATGCTCAAGAGACTGCGCAACACCAACGCCATCAAGAGCAAGATCGCCGCCAAACAGGCTAGGAAAGCCACGCTCGCAGTCGAGCTTTCCCGCCTCCAATCGTCGCTCTAATCACAAAGTACATATATGCTATCGAGCGAAGATCATCCGGGGCTTTTCACTCTCGTCATCGGCATCATCGTGCTGGTTTTCACCGGCGTGGGCCTTTCCATTGTCGCCGACAAACGCGCGAAAGGCGGCGGAGCCAAGGCCGCCGCCGCCCGCGAGATCCAGCAGGCTGACGAGGAGATCGTCCAGATGACCCAGGATAAGGCGAATCTTGAGGAAGACATCGAAAAACAGAGCGAAAGGGTTGAAAAGGCGGCGGCCGGCTTCGCCAGGGTTTCGGAACAACTCAAGGAAACCGAACCGAAACTCGAGGCTCTGACCGGCAAACGCAACGAACTGCGGCGCGAAGTGCCCAACCTCGAAAGCGAGTTCGACGAGTATCGCGCCAAATATCGCAACTCGCTCTGGACCACCTCGGTCGGGAAATCGCTCGGCGTTCTGCGGACCCGCGATGGCAAGCTCTACAGTCAGGCGGTGATCCGGAGAATCACCTCCACCAGCCTCGAGATCACCTGTGACCAAGGCCCGGTTATGATCCCCGCGTCCAATCTGGACAAGGTCATCCAGGATCGTTTCCAGTGGACGGAGAACGAACTCAAGATGGCCCAGCGTCACACGCCGCAGGCACCGGTTGCGGAAGCGCCCAATCCGCCCCAACGGCCCGCACCCGCGCCCACGCCCGCCGGACCCTCCCGCGAGGAAATCACCAAGGCCCGGACCGCCGTTCAACTCCGCCTCGAGCGCGTCCGCGGCATTGAGTCCCAACTCGCCGAAGCGCGCAACGCGGTCGCCTCCGGCCAGCGCTCGATCCCCGGAAGCCTGGAAACCTGGCAGGCGCGCTCCGAACGCCTGCAAACCGCTCTAACCCGCTCGCGCACCGAACTGGCCTCCGCCAAAGCCGATCTCGCCAGGCTCGACCCATCGGACCCCCTTGCGAGGTGATCCGGTGTGGATAAACCGGGTCCGGGTCCCACGCACGCCTGGGTCGTTAGACGCCTTCCGGTCCTGCATCCGTGAAATGTCGCCGCGGGCGGGTGGTTTAACAAAATCCGCCGCTGGGCGGGAAAATCCGCGGTTTGCGAAGCGGATGCTTGCCGGGGTGGGGGCGCAGGGAGTATCGGATGGGCCGCAACGCCACCCCGTTTCAAATCCATGACCCACCGACCCAACCTCTCCTTCTGGCAGATCTGGAACATGTCCTTCGGATTTTTCGGCATCCAGTTCGGCTGGGGGCTGCAAATGGGGAACATGTCGGCGATCTACGAATACCTCGGTGCCAACGAAAGCCAGCTCCCGCTGTTGTGGCTGGCCGCGCCTCTGACCGGCCTGATCGTGCAGCCGATCATCGGCGCGATGAGCGACCGCACCTGGCATCCGGTGCTGGGCCGCCGGCGGCCGTATTTCCTGATAGGCGCGGTGCTGGCGTCGCTGGCGCTGCTGCTGATGCCGCATTGCGGGGCGCTGTGGATGGCGGCCGGGCTGCTGTGGATTCTGGATGCCTCGGTGAACGTGAGTATGGAGCCGTTCCGCGCGTTTGTGGCGGACCTCCTGCCGGAACGCCAGCGCACGGTCGGTTTCGCGATGCAATCGGTCTTCATCGGCGCCGGGGCGGTGATCGCTTCCAAACTGCCGGGCTGGCTGCGCGACGTCGGCGGGATCAGCGCGGATACCGGCGTGGGCCAGGCGATTCCGAAGACCGTGCATGTGGCGTTCACGGTGGGCGCGGCGGTGTTTTTGTTAGCCGTGCTGTGGACGGTTTTCACGACCAAGGAGCATCCGCCCGAACCGGACGAACCGAAACCGGAAACCAGCGGAGCCGAGGAGATCATCGCCGCGTTTTGCGAGATGCCCAAACGGATGAAACAACTGGCGGTGGTCCAGTTTTTCACCTGGATGGGGTTGTTCTGCATGTGGATTTTCTTCAGCGTGGCGGTGGCGCGCAACATCATGGGCGCGGAGGATACCGGATCGAGGCTCTACAAGGACGGCATCGACCTGGCTAACAACTGCTTCGCGGTCTATAACCTCGTGGCGTTCCTCGCGGCGATGGCGCTGCTGTGGGTGGGCCGCATGGTTCCGGCCAAGTGGATCCACTTCGTTTCGCTGGTGGCGGGCGGACTCGGGCTGGCATCGGTCGGAGTGGTGCGCGATCCGCTGGTTCTGCAATGGGCGTGTTTCACCGGCGTGGGCATCGCCTGGGCATCCATCCTTTCCATGCCCTACGCGATGCTATCAAGCGCGCTGCCGGCCAACCGGGTGGGCGTTTACATGGGGATTTTCAATTTCTTCATCGTCATCCCGCAGATTCTGGTGGCCATCGTGCTGAGCCGGTTGATGGAAAACATCGAGGGTTTCAGCCGCCTGACCGCGGTGGTTGCCGGCGGCATCTGCATGCTGATCGCCGCGGGATTCACGCTATTGGTGGATGGGGAGAAGACTCAAGACGCACCATGAAAACGGATAAGAGAGCGAAAAGCGCGGAGCGCCATCCGTGCCCATCCGTGAGATTTGACCTCCGGTCCATCTCCGGCTTCGCCTCCGGTTGTGGTCAAAAAACCAAACCCCCCGAAGATTTGAAACCACGGATGACACGGATATGCACGGATAGGAGAAAGAGAAGCGCGGAGCGCCATCCGTGCCGGGCCACGGTTGGGGATGCTGTTGGGCATGTTCCGGGTGTTGATTCACTTTCTGTTTCTTCGTCAAGCCGATCACGGGCGGGGTGCCCGCGCCGCGGGTTTTCCTTGTTCCATTTGCTCCGGCCCGGGGTTTGCTTGCCGGGGCTCGCAGCCTTGATTTTTTCCATCATGTCCTCCATTTCCGCCCATGCCGCCGCGCCGGAGCGTCCCGCGATCTATCAATTGATGGTCCGGACCTTCGGCAATACCAACGAAACCCGAAAACCGGGTGGCACCCTGGCCGAAAACGGCTGCGGGAAATTCAACGATCTGACGCCGGCGGCGCTCGATTCGATCCGGGGCCTCGGTTTCACCCATGTCTGGCTCACCGGCGTGCTTGAACAGGCCAGCGGCACCGCCTATCCGGGCCGTCCGGCCGATCCCGCGGACATTCTCAAGGGCGTGGCCGGCAGCCCGTATGCGATCCGGGACTATTTCGACGTTTGCCCCGACTACGCCACGGACCCTGCGAAGCGGTTGGACGAGTTCCGCGCGCTCTTGGGCCGCTGCGGCAAGAGCGGGCTCAAGGTGATCATCGACTTCGTGCCGAACCACGTCGCCCGGTCCTATGCCTCGGATGTCCGGCCCCAGCTTTCGTTCGGCGCGGGCGATGATGTGTCGGCGTTTTTCGCGAGGGACAACCATTTCTACTATCTGCGTGCGAGTGATCCGGGCGGTGGTCCGCCACTCCGGTTGCCGACCGCGGGGAAACCCGGCTGCACCGGGTTATTCGAGCCGGAGCGCGAGCACGGCCGTGTGACGGGCAACAACGTGATCTCGTGGGCGCCCGGCGAGGGCGATTGGTATGAAACCGTGAAACTCAACTACGGCCACGACTTCACCAAGGGCCGCGACACCTCCCATCTGCCCGGGCCCGGCGCGCCGCCCGAATCCGTGCCGAAAACCTGGCGCACCATGGACGCGATCCTGGCCTATTGGCAGGGCTTCGGCGTGGAGGGATTCCGCGTCGATATGGCGCACATGGTGCCGATGCCGTTCTGGCATTGGGCGGTCAAGCGTGCCCGCAGCCGCCAGCCGGGGGTGCTATTCTGCGCCGAGGCCTACGACAACGACCCCGCCAAGCTCACCGACGGCCACGTCCTCGACGAACTGCTCAAGGCCGGGTTCGACGCCGTTTACGACGATCCTTCCTACGACGTTCTGGAAGGCATCTACGACGCCGGAAAATGGGCCAACGACCTCGACCCGCTCACGTTTACCGGCGAGAGGTTCCACCGTTCTCTCCGCTACGCGGAAAACCACGACGAAGTGCGCATAGCCAGCCCGAAAGTCTGGGGCGGCCACGGCATGAAACTGGGCAGGCCGGTTTCCGCGGTACTATTCGCCATGGGTCGCGGGCCGGTGATGCTCTATCACGGCCAGGAAGTGGGCGAGCCGGCCGCTGGCGCGGAGGGATTCGGCGGCGACGACGCGCGGACCTCGATCTTCGACTACTGGTGCATGCCAGAGTTCGCCAAATGGGTGAACGGCGGGAAATTCGATGGCGGAAAGCTTTCGGATGAACAGCGGAAACTGCGGGAGTGGTATGGGAGGTTGCTCCACGCCGTCCGCCAACCGGCGTTCGGGCGGGGCGAATTCTACGGTCTCAACCATTCTAACAAGGAAAACCCCGCCTTCGGCCGTCTTGACGGCGAGACGGTGTCCGGCCACTGGCTCTACGCGTTTCTCCGCCATGATGCCGCGTCCGGGCAATCGTATCTGGTGGTCGCGAATTTCCATCCAGAGCATACGCTGCGCGGCACAACGGTCCGCATCCCGGATCACGCGCGGAAATTCCTCGGGCTGTCCGTTGCCACCGCGTGGACCCTAACAGACAAGCTCGCCGCGGGCGGTTGGTCGGGCTCCGCCGGCGCGGAAACGCTTGAATCCAAGGGCATCGCGCTGCCCGATCTGCCGCCTTGCTCGGCGCTTTTGCTTGAGATTTCCGGCGGTCGTTAGAAAGCTCGCGTGGCGATGCTGTCACCCGAATTTCCGCGGCTGAAAATTTTTTCCGAATTTCATAGATAGAAGTGGCCAAGCCGGGCAGTTATAGCTATAACTCGCGCGCCCCCACCGGAACCATGGCAAGAAAACAAACAGGATTCTACGATACGATCGAATACATCGGTCCTCGGCCACAGAAGCCGAAGCGTCAGAATTTCTTCGGCGGGTGGGTGATTCTGCTGATTGCGGGAGCGATCGCGTTCTGGTTCGGCCGTCCGTTGCTGCCGTTTCTGCGTGCCGCGGGCACGGGGGCGACGGCGGAGCAGACCAGCCTGCTGGTGGCGGATCTGAGACGCAGCGGTGAGTTCGGCAACCTGCTTGCCGCCGCAGCGATCGAGTACTCGGCGCATCCGGTGAGTTATGAATCCGCCTACTACAAGATTCCCTATCCGAATGGTGATGTTCCGATGAACAAAGGTAAGGCGGAAGACGTGCTCATCCGTTGCTATCGCCAGATGGGAATCGATCTTCAGAAGCAGGTCCATGAGGACATGGTGGCCAATTTCCGCCAGTATCCGCAGATTTTCCCTGGAGTCACCGCTCCCGATCCGAACATGGACCACCGCCGGGCGCTGAATCTTCAGCGGTTTTTTGATCGCAAAGGCACGGATTTGCGAATACCCGACAAGAACAACGAGCTTCGTCCCAGCCGCAATATGGCCGACTACCATCCCGGGGACATCGTCGTATGGGCACTCATTGGCAAACAATCCGCGGACGCCCACGTAGGGATTGTGGTGCCAAACCCGGAAGGCGACAAGAGCCGTCCGTGGGTGGTCCACCACCTCGACTCCACCATCAAATGGGAGGACGCGTTGTTCTCTTATCAGGTTCTGGGTCACTACCGCTATCCGGTCCCCGGTTCCAACGCCACCGCCGCCGCCGATGTGCTCAGGCCGGAGCGGTAGGCCAGCGCGGTTCGGCCGATCTCCGTGACGCGGGAGGTGAGACGGGTTTGATCGCCGGCAACCGTCAAAAATCGGAGCCGTGAGGCCATGTTTCACATCAGCCACAGCCGAATGGCGGTAGGGTGAAAGTACGTTTGAAGCCACGCCTCCGAAGCACCCGTCAGCCGTCCATCCAGCCGCCGCGGACCGGGTGGTCCATGCCGGATTTGAGGGACTCCGGCGAGACAATCCGATAGGCTTGGGGATCCCACACCACTTCGCCGCCGGACTTGATCGCCAGAAGCGACAGATGGCTCAGCGCGTCGGAACGCACCGCGTCCCGAATCGGTGCGACGGACGGCGACCGATCACGCACCGATTCGACGAAGGCGCGGTAATAGCTGTTTTTGTAGAGAACGCGCTTGTCGCCCTCGCACTGGCGGAGTTTGAACCATTCCGGGTTGCTGGCGGCCACGCCGCCGCGGCTGAGGCTGATCCATCCCTTTTCGCCGAAGAAGGTCGTGCCGTCGCCGGTCCAGTTCTTGCGATACTTTTCGATGATCGGCTTGGCATGGTTGTCGCTCATGAAGCGCATCTTGATGCCTTGGGCGAATTCGATGTTCACATCCCAGGTGGCGCAGGTGTTGAACAACGCGTCGGGTGTGGGAAACTCCCCGGTGCCGCGCAGTTTGAAGGGACCCTTCTGATCGTAGTCCAGCCCCCAGATGGCGATGTCCAGCGGATGCGCTCCCCAACCGGCGATGAAGCCGATCGAGTAATCCGCGCAGAAATACGAACCGTTGCTGGTGATGCGGTCCTTGCTGCACGGCTTCATCGGAGCGGGACCGATATATAACTCATAATCGAGTCCGTCAGGCACGGGAATCTCATCCAGCGAGCCGCCACCGCTGCCCGCGGGCGCCCACACCTCGATGCGCTGGATCGCGCCGATGTAGCCGTTGAGGACCAGCTCGATGCCGCGCTTGAGGATTTCCTGGCTGCGCTGTTGGGTGCCGTATTGGAAAATCCGGCCGCCGTTGGAACAGGCGTCGAGCAACGCCTTGTTTTGCATCAGCGTATGGCCTAACGGTTTTTCGATGTAAACGTCCTTGCCGGCACGCAGGGCGGCGATGCCGATGGGCACGTGCCAGTGGTCGGGGGTGGCTATGACGACCGCGTCGATGCTCTTGTCCGCCAGCAGTTCGCGGAAGTCGTTGTGGAGTTTCGGGTCGTGGCCTTGTGACGCTTTTACCCGTTGTGCGGCCGCCTCGCGGCGTTGCCGGAACGGATCGGCTATCGCGACGCTCTTGGCGCCCGGAACGGATAGAAAATTCTGCAACAGCGACGTGCCCTGTCCGCCGGTGCCGATGTGGCCGATTTGGATCGTCCGGGATGGCGCGTTCTGTCCAAACAGGCGTGCGGTGGGCAGGATGAGCGGCGCCGCGCCGATGGCTGCGGCTTGTGTTAGAAAACGGCGGCGGGTGTGCATGGCGGATCTGCTGTGAAGTTAGACCGTGAACGAGCGCCTCGCCGCGTCGAAAACGGCGGCTTTGTTGGCACGGTTGGCGAGCATCGCCATCTGCAGGACCGTCTGGGTGCGGAACGCGAGGTCCATCGGGCTCCAGGTGTCGGTGCGGCCGGCCAGCGCGCATTCGACCAGGTTTTTCCAGAGCATCAGGTTGTCCTCGTTGCCGGGAATCGCGAACTTCTGGACCGCGGGTGACTTTGAAGATCCTTCGGTGGCGCGGAACAGGATCTCCTTGTTGTTGGGATCGATCGAAAGCGTGCCGTCCCAGCCGCGGACGACCGGAGTGCGCTGGCCCGCGCCGCGTTGCGGGGTGGCCTGGTGGTTGTTGCCCTGGGTGCCTTGCAGGGTGAGGGTGAATCCTTTCGGAAACTCGGCGATGAGATGGAACGTGTCCGGCACAGACCGTAGCTCGTAGGGGTAGCGCGAGACGTTCCCGATGCCGACGACGCGCTCGGGAAACGCGAGATCGAGCATGTCCACCACCTGGGCGAGGCAATGCGGATAGAGATCGGTCACCGGGCCGCCCGCGTAGTCCTCGAACAGGCGCCAGCGGAACAGGCGGTCCACGGTGAACGGCACTTTCGGTCTATCAGGAGATAGAAACGCCTCCCAATCGAGGTCCGGTCCGGGTTTGGCGTTGGGATCGTCGATGTTCATGCCGCGTTCCCCCCAGTCGCCGGTTCGGAAAAACCCGGTTTCCGCGTGGATCGGTTGTCCGATGATGCCGGAGCGGATCAGCTTCTTCATTTCCATCCACGCCGGATCGCTCATCGCCTGGGTGCCGCAAACGAAGGCCGTCTTCGCGGATGCGGCGGCATCGGCCAGCGCGCGGGTGGTCTCGAACTGGCTCCAGTGGCTGACCGGTTTCTCGCAATAGATATGTTTTCCGGCCTTGATCGCGTCGATCGCCTGTGGTGCGTGTTGGTGGTCGGGCGTGGCGATGCACACCAGATCGACCGCCGGATCAGCCAGCAGTTCGCGGTGGGATGCGTAGGCGTTGGGGATTCCGGCTGCCTGCTTGAATTTCTCGCGACGGGGTTTGTAGATATCGCAGCAGGCGACGAGTTCCACGGGCATCTTGAGATTGTCGCGAAGGCTGCGGGCCATGCCGAGGTGGGCGCCGGCGCGGCCGCCGCAGCCGATGAAGCCGATCCCGAGGCGTTTGACGCCGCCGGTATTCTGGCCGCGGGCGAGGCGGGTGGTGGCGATATAGGCTCCGAGCGCGGCGGTTTGGCCGAGGAAGTGGCGGCGGGGCAGCGGATTGTTGTCGGTGGTCATGGTGGGATGGGGTCAGGGGTTGTCGGTGAAAATCTTGGTTAGGGAAGCGTTCCATTCGGCGGCCAGTTCGGACACGGCATCCGCGTCCATGGCTGCGGCTTTCACCGCCAGGCTGTGGCGGATCATCCAGCGCTCGCCGCGTTTGAGAACAACCGGATTTTTCTCAAGATCGTAGGTGGCGGATAGATAACAGAACGGCTGACCCATGGTGAACCACGCTCCGGGTCGGGGATTGCCGGGATGGCTGAACATCACCACGGTGACATTTTGGCCGAAGGGCCTGTTGGAAACCGCGCACCATGGGCCGGGAGTGAGCTTCTCGTCCCCACGCACGACGGTTTGCCCTTTGGTATCCTGCCAGAGGAAGGTCGCATTGTTAGTCCATTTTGGATCAAAGCGCATCCCCAGTCCGAAGTAGTGGCGACCCCAAAGTTTCACCGACTCCCGGTCGGCGGCGGGTTTCAGGACGGATTGCCAGTCCAGCCAGTGGGCGGCATTGCCTTTGGAAACGTCACCGGAGGCGCGGACTTTGACGGTGCGGGTTTCATCCAGCAAAACCGTGCCGTCGGCGGCGACCCAGCGGAGGGTTTGGATGAAACCGTCGCCTGCCGGGTTCGGGGTGGACTTGACCGGCTGCTGGGTGCCAATGTTAGGCACGCCGGTTTCGGTCCAGAAATCGGTCTCATCGCCACCGAGCGCGAGCATCAGTCCGTGGTGGTGGACGTGGTCGGCGGGCGAATCCTCAAGCAGCGGCAACCTTTTGGGCGTGGGTGTCCAGATTTGGGCGATGTAGGATTTCTTCGGATTCGCGGCCGGTTGCCAGTCCGCGATGTGCGGGCTGTCCGGCGCGCGCAACGGCGTGACGGGCGGGGGATCCGCCGCGACGTGTGTTAGGGAGAGCAGGACGAGCGCGAGGACGGGTTTCATGGCGGTGGATGATCTCGGAATGGATTTTCACACCAGGGCCTTCAGATGCGCGATGCTGCGCTCGGCTTGGGCCACGGTGCCGCATTCCACGGAGAGAACGATGTCGCGCGGGCAGTTTTTGCAGATGGTGATGATTCGCGCCCAGTCGATGACGCCTTCGCCACAGGCACAGCCCACGGGCGTGCCGGTGACCATCCCGCGCTCGGCGTCGGATTGGGTGACGGAAATATCCTTGGCGTGGAGGTGGACGAGGCGGCCGGCGACGCGTTCCAGCCATTCATAGGGATCGTGGCCGCAGAGATAGCTGTTGCCCGTGTCGAAGTTGATACCGATGGCCGGCGAGTTTACCAGCGCGTGGATGCGGTCGAGACCGTCGGGATGTTTCGAGTATTGCTGGTGGGGTTCGATGCCTAGCAGAATTCCGCGGGGTTCCGCGACCTTGGCGGCCTCCATCAGCGTGTAGCGCATCAGCGTGTGGTCCTCGTCGGCGGTGGTCCACACCGGTTTGGGGCCTTCGTCGGTATTGATCACGGGCGCGCCGCACTCGTTGGCGAAACGGATCGCCTGCTTGAGGTATTCCACCGAGATTTCGGGTTTGCAAAGCGGTGTGTGTGCCGAGAATCCGGAAAGTTTCACCCCGGCCTCGCGACAGGCGCGGCTGACCCGGAGGGGATCGTCCAACATCGAAACGCTGTGGAAATACCCCGCCTCGCTGAGCAGCTCGCGGCCCCAGTGGAGCATGGGTTCCACGTATTCGTAGCCGAGTTCCGCCGCCTTGATCACGCCCCACTCGAACGGTTTGTCTTCGTGGCGGACGAACTCCAGATTGATGCCGATGCCGATTTTTCCCATAGGTTTGCGATGGTTGACGTCCGCAGGATGGCCGCTTGGACGCGGCTTGTCTTTCACCTGCGTCCAGTGGTAAATTTTGATAATTTCAGTGGGAAGATTTGTCCGAGGCTGAGGATCTGGAAACCTCCTACGGATCCCCTCAGGCGATTTACGGAGATTTTACCAAGATTCCCCGGCCGGGTGTGTCTTATCCCTTGCATGGCAAATGGTGCTGCGGCATCCTCGCGCCAGCATCCGTCGTCCCCTTTCCATCATATCCACCCCGCACGCCCCGCCGCGTTATGAAACCGATCCGAACCGCCATCCTGCTCCTCATGTCCGTCATCCCGTCGTTTTCCGGACCCCGCGACATCCAGTGGTCCCAAGTCCGCAAAGACCTCGACAAGGACCTGCCCAAGTCCGCCATCGAAAAACTCCAGGCCATCGATCAAGCGGCCCGCGCCGAGCAGGCTTGGCCCGAGGCGATCCGCGCCACCGCGCTCCGCCTGCGCCTCGCCGGACGCATCGCCGAAGGGCAGGACGAGATCGGCCCAATCAAAAATCTGAATGTTGAAATGGCTGTGGTGCCGCCGCCGATGAAGCCGCTGCTCCAGACGGTTCAGGCGCTTTGGATCTGGGAGTATTACTATCAGAACCGCTGGCAGTTCATGCAGCGCACCCAGACCGGCGCGAAGCCAGGCGACGACATCCAAACCTGGGACCTGGACCGCATTCTCGGTGAAGTGGACGGCCGTTTCCAACAGGCCCTCGCCAACCGCGACGCGCTCCGCGCCATCCCGATCGCCGATTACGATTTCATCCTAACCAAAGGCACCGCGCCCGACTCGCTGAGGCCCACGCTTTATGACTTCATCATCCACGAATATCTGCGCTTCCACGAGGCGCGCGACCAGGTGAACGCGGCCGCCGAGGATGAGTTCATGTTCGACGGAGCCTCGCCCGCGTTCGGCACGCTCGACGAGTTTCTCGCATGGAAACCCGGACCCGCCAACGCGAAATCCCCACGCCTCAGAGCGCTCGGTCTCTATCAGGAATTGCTCGCCCACCACCGGCAGAATCTTGAGCCGCGGATTCATGCCGACCTGATGCGCCTCGCATGGGCCAAGGGCGCCGTAACCGGCGAGGAACCCACCCAACGGCTGATGGACCGGCTCAAGGAACTGATCGAACAATCCGCCGGCAACGAACTCCAATCGCTTGCCCGCGCCAACCTCGCGCAGATGCTCGTGGGCCAAAAGAAGCTCGTGGAGGCCCGCGAGATGGCCATCGCCGGGCGCGACGCGTTCAAGGACGGCCGTTTCCGCGACCTCTGCGTGAGCATTATCGAAAGCGTCGAACGCAAGGAGGCGGATCTATCCACCGAGCTGATCTGGAACGCCGCCAAACCGGAATTTGATCTCCGCTACCGCAATATCAATAAGATCTGGTTCCGGATCTATCCGACAAAATGGGCTCCGGAACGCGAAGGCTACCGTGACGACGATTCGATGCGCAAGCTGCTGGCCGGGAAACCCGTGAGGGAGTGGTCGGTTGATCTCGAAGCCACCCCGGACTATCAGGAAAAATCCCGCGCGCTGGAGGCGCCGCTCGATTTGCCGCCGGGATACTACGAACTCGTGGCCAGCCCCACCCAGAGCTTCACGCTCCGCCGCAACCAAATCAGCTACACCCGTGTGTGGCGTTCGGATCTCGCCCTGACGATCAAAACCGGCGCCGGCGAATGCGGCGGCTGGGTCAACCACGCCCTAACCGGGCAGCCGGTCAAGGACGCGAAAGTCGAAATGTGGGTCTTCCAAAATCAGAAGGAGCGATGGACGTTGGGTGAAACCCTGACCACCGGAGCGGACGGATGGTTCGCGGCGAAACCAACCGAAAACCGCAATTGCGTTTTCCTCGCCAGGCATGGCGCGGACTCGCTTGCCGGAAATTCGGGCTATTTCTACAATCCGAGGAACATCGATCAGGACGACGCCATCTATCTGTTCACCGACCGCGCGCTCTACCGCCCCGGCCAGACGGTCCGGTTCAAAGGCATCGCGGCCTCCTACAACCGCAAGACCAACGACTACCATACCCGCAACAACCAGGGATTCGAGGTGCGCTTTCTCGATCTGAACCGCAAGGAAATCGCCAAAGCCCAGGTGCAATCCAACGAATTCGGCTCGTTTTCCGGCAGTTTCACCGCGCCTGCCGACCGGGTGTTAGGCCAGGCGTGGCTGGCCTGTGAACACACCATGCAGACCCTCCGCATCGAGGAATACAAGCGGCCGAAATTCTACACCGAAGTCGGCGCGGCCAAGGCCCAGCCGAAACTCGGCGAGAAGGTTACCGTCACCGCCAAGGCCGTGGGCTACACCGGCGCGGCCATCGACGGCGCGAAAGTGAAATGGTCGGTCACCCGCGAGACCCTGTGGCCGGATTGGTGCCGCTGGTGCTGGTGGTTCATGCCGGGCAACTCGGAGGCCAAACAAATCGCCCACGGCGAAGGGCAGACCAAGACCGACGGCACCTATGAAGTCACATTCACCGCCGAACCCGACCGCGATGTGGACCCGGCCCGCGAACCGGTGTTTTCCTACCGGGTCAATGTGGAGGTCACCGACACCACCGGCGAAACGCGCACCGGCAACCGCGCGGTCCAGGCCGGTTATGTGGGCGTGAAAGCCTCTCTAACCGCCGATGGGTGGCAGGAAACCTCCAAGCCGGCCAAGCTCGCCGTTTTCACCCAGACGATTGACAACGAACCGATCGCCGCCAAGGGTACGGTCACCGTCCACCGCCTGAAACAACCAGATTCCGTGATCCGAACCAGTCCCTCGTCAGGTTTCAACCCTCATATCCATCGGGTAAACCATATCCCCGGAGGCAAGGACCCGGCCAACCCGAACTCATGGGACCCGGCCGAAATCACACAGAAATCAAACTTCGTCACCGATGCCAAAGGCAAGGCCGAGATCGAGGTGAAACTCGAACCGGGTGAGTACCGCGCCATTCTGGAGACCACCGATGCCGCGGGCAAGAAGGTCACCGCCCTGCTGCCGCTGCGGGTGATTGATCCGGAGGCGAAGGTATTTTCGGTTAGAGTGGCCGAGCACTTTGCCGCCAAATCTTCTACGGTGAAACCTGGAGAGGAATTCGTGGCGTTGTGGGGAACCGGCTACCCGGACGGCCGCGTCTGGTTCGAGGTCGAACACCGGCGCAAGATTGTCAAATCCGGCTGGAGCGCGGGCGGTACATCGCAGGAAGTCCTGCGATTCCCCGTCACCGCCGAGCACCGCGGCGGTTTCACCGTCCGCGCCCTGTTCGTCCATCAGAACCGAGTCTATACGGAAACGATCAACGTCAATGTGCCGTGGGACGACCACGATCTCGCGCTGAAATTCGAGACGATGCGCTCGAAACTCGAACCCGGCGCCAAGGAAACCTGGTCGGTCGTGATTGATGGAGCGAAAAAGAACGCCGTGGAAATGATGGGCACGCTCTACGATGCCTCGCTCGACGCATTCGCGAAACACTACTGGACAGCATCACTCAGCGGCGCTTTCTATCAGAACAACAACTACGCACAGATCAACCCGACCGGAGGCATGGCGGGATTCCAGGAAATCGATAACAACTGGAACCCCTCCACCAACTTCAAACAACCGCTCTATCGCCGCTGGGTGAGCGATATCTGCGACCGAGGATTTTCGGGATATGCCGATATGACCGTGTGGTTTGGCTCTGCTGTCATTGGCAGGCAGAACCTCGACTATGATGCGGATGGATTTGGTGGTGGTGGTGGATTGGGAGGCGCGATCATGCCCCGTAGGATGGCAAAAGCCATGCCGATGTCCGCCATCGCCGATGGAGCCCCACCCGCGCCCGCCGCAGCACCGATGGAGAACATGGTTACCGCCGGTCTCCGCTCGGGCGATGCGGCGATCAACCGCAACAGCATCGACGCGATCCTCAACAATCCCGCGCAGGGCGTAGCCCCGCCCGAGCCCGATCTCTCGCAAGTCGCGGCCCGCAAGAACCTCCAGGAAACCGCGTTCTTCGAACCGCATCTCACCACCGACGACAACGGCACCGTGAAGATGACCTTCACCATGCCCGAGGCTCTCACCAAGTGGCGCTTCATGGGCTTTGCCCACGATGCCGCCCTGCGCGCCGGCTACCTCGAAGGCGAAACCGTCACCGCCAAGGACCTGATGGTGCAGCCGAATCCCCCGCGCTTCCTCCGCGAGGGCGATGAAATCGAGTTCACCGCGAAAATCTCCAACCAGTCCGACCAACCCCAGTCCGGCAAGGCGCGCCTGTCCTTCGCCGATGCCGCAACGCTGGAATCGCGCGATGCGGCGCTCGGCCTAACCGCAACCGAGCAGCCGTTCGAACTGCCCGCCCGCGAATCCAAGACGCTTTCATGGCGGATCAAGGTGCCCGATGGCGCGGGTTTCCTCACCTACAAGGCGGTGGCCGCGACCTCCAACCTAACCGACGGCGAGGAGGGCATGATCGCCGTGCTATCCAAACGCCAGCTTGTGACCGAGTCGATCACCCTGCCGATCCGCAACGCGGGCTCGCGCGATTTCGCGATGAAAAAGCTGTTGGAAAGCGGCGCGTCGGACACGCTCAGGCACCAATCGCTCACCGTGCAGGTGGTTTCCCAACCGGCCTGGTATGCGGTGATGGCGTTGCCCTATCTGATGGAATACCCGCACGAATGCGCCGAGCAAACGTTCAACCGGCTCTACGCCAACCAGCTTGCCAGTCACATCGCCAACAGCGATCCGAAGATCCGCCGCGTGTTCGAGCTGTGGCGCAACGCGCCCAAGACGCTCGATAGCCCGCTGCTCAAGAACCAGGATCTCAAGAGCCTGATGATCGAGGAAACCCCGTGGCTGCGCGACGCCAACAGCGAAACCGAAGCCCGCCGCAACGTGGGCATCCTGTTCGATGAAAACCGCCTCAATTCGGAAATGGCGCGCGCCCGCAAACGCCTGGCCGAAATGCAGCTCGACTCCGGCGCGTGGCCATGGTTCCCCGGCGGACGCGGCGACGAAACCATCACGCTTTATATCATCACCGGCATCGGCCGGCTCAAACACCTCGGCGTCAAGGTGGACGATTCACTCGCACTCCGGGCGCTCGACTGGCTGGACGGCAAGGTCCGGCAGGACTACGAGGACATCAAACCGAAAGACCGCAAGGACAACCATTTCACACCGCACGTCGCGATGTATCTCTACGGCCGGAGCTTCTTCCTCGAACAACGCCCCATCGCCGCCAGGTACAAGGAAGCCGTGGACTACTATCTCGGCCAGGGCGCGAAATACTGGACCGGCAATTCCTCGCTGATGACCCGTTGCCACACGGCTCTCGGACTGCTGCGCTTCGGTGATAAGACAACGCCCGCGGCCATTGTCAAATCGCTAACCGAAAACGCGGTGAACACCGAGGAAATGGGCATGTGCTGGCGGCAGAACACCGGCTATTTCTGGTATCAGGCGCCGATCGAAACCCAGGCGATCATCATCGAAGCCTTCCGCGAGGTGGCCAATGACATGAAAGCCGTGGACGACTGCCAGGTGTGGTTGCTCAAACAAAAACAAACCCAGGGGTGGAAGACCACCAAGTCCACCGCTGATGCGGTTTACGCGTTGTTATTGGGTGGTGATACCAACCGTCTCGCGTCCGACGCGCTGGTGAAGACCGAACTCGCCGGCGTGGAGGTGAAGCCGGAAAACGTGGAACCCGGCACCGGTTTCTATGAGAAAAAATTCCAGGCTGCCGAAATCAAGCCGGACATGGGCAAGGTCAAGCTAACCAAATCCGACGCCGGGGTTTCCTGGGGATCGCTCCACTGGCAGTATCTGGAGGATGTTTCCAAGATCACCCCGCACGAAGGCACGCCGTTGGAAGTGAAGAAATCGCTTTGGGTGAAACGCATGACCGGCGAGGGCGCGAAGCTCGAGCCCGTCGCCGGCCCGCTGCATCCCGGCGACGAGATCGTCACCCGCATCGAGATCCGCGTGGACCGCGACATGGAGTACATCCACCTCAAGAACCAGCGCGGCAGCGGCGTGGAACCGGTCAACGTGCTCTCCCAATACAAATGGCAGGACGGCCTCGGCTATTATGAAATGACCAAGGACACCGCCGACCATTTCTTCATCGACCGCCTCCCGCGCGGCACCTATGTGTTCGAAAGTTCGGCCCGCGTCCAGCTCCGCGGCACCTATCCGACCGGCATCGCCGAGATCCAAAGCATGTATGCACCCGAGTTCAACAGCCACTCGGGAAGTATCAACATGAAGGTGGAGTAGCCATGGATCATCGGTCTGATGTGATGGTGGGGATGGGCGCTGCCGATTCCGGCCGTTGGAATGTTGGATAATGCTTTCCCAAGCGCCAGCGAAGAGGGTGGAGGATCGCCGGGAGGCAAACTTCCACACCCGGGGGCCGGGGTGGTTCGTATTGTGTCGGAGGCTGCTTGATTTTTCCGGATTCGACGGGATTTTGGTGCCTATGGTTCGAGCGGGTGCCATGTTCGCATTGTTGGGGGTCGCCTTTGTTTCCGGCGCGTTCGGGGCCGAGGGGCGTGCCAAGGTGTCGCTGTTGTTGGAATCTTCGACCTATAAGCCTGGAGCATCCATCCGGGCGGCGATTCGAATGAAATATGACGACGGCTGGCATGGATATTGGGTGAACCCGGGCGAAGGCGGCATGAGAACCGAGGCGGTATGGAAACTGCCCGCCGGTTGGCAAGCGGGAGATCTGGAGTTTCCCGCACCAAGGCGTTTTGAATCCGGTCTGTTGGTCTCTTTCGGATACGAAGACGAAGTTGTGTTGCCGGTGACAATTCGTCCGCCAAGCGGAGCTGACGGAACTGCCGAACTGGCGGTGAAGGTCACCTGGCTTGCATGCAATGCGAACTCCTGTGAAACCGGCACGGCGGAACTATCGGCCAATCTCCGTCCCGGACCGGCCGATGCCGGACCTGACGCGGTCGCCGTGGCCAAGGCTCACGAGTCACTGCCCTCCATCGACCTCGGTTTGAAGCTCGATGTTGCCGAAAGTACGGACGCAATACGGCTTCTGTTATCCGGAGCGACCGCAGCTTCACTCAGTGGCGCTGAGATTCTACCGATAACGGAGCAGGTGCTTGATACCGCCAAACGGATCGAACTTCGCGGTGACGGATCAACCGCCCGAGCCATTGCCGCCAGAAGCCCTTACGCGTCCGGGCCGGTGCGTGATCTGAAGATTCTGATTTTCGGAGGGAAGCTTCGGAAGCCGGTCATCGCTGTGTGGACTGCCTCAAAATAAGCGGAGAGTTTCAATTGGACGGCGAAGAATTCGGTGCGAGTTTGCGACTGTTCCGCCATGCGAGAGATGTGGTGCGAACCTTTTCCGCGACCAATCAAACAACAAACCATATCAACATGAAATCCATCCGTTCTTCCCTGTATTCGATCATCTGGTCGGCTGCGATCATGGCGGCGGCTTCCGCGGCGGACATCGGCAATCCCGCGCCGGATTTCTCCGCCACCGACGCCAAGGGGACAACCGTGAGCCTTGCCGGAATGAAAGGAAAGATCGTGGTGTTGGAATGGATCAACTTCGGCTGTCCGTTCGTCAAGAAGCATTACGATTCCGGAAACATGCAGAAATTGCAGAAATCCTATGCCGGGAAAGGGGTGGTTTGGGTCACGGTGAACTCAGGCACCAAGGCCAGCGGAACCTATCTGGAACCTGCCGAGTTCATCAGGAAGGCCGAGGAAAAGAAATCAGGCGCATCCCATCTTGTCATCGATGAAAGCGGCGCGGTTGGCAAAGCATTCGGTGCCAAGGTCACTCCCCATGTTTTCATCGTCGATGCCAAAGGCGTTTTGGTATATGATGGCGCGGTGGATTCGATCAAGTCCACCGACCCTGAGGACGTGGAAAAAGCGGTGAACCATGTTGCAAAGGCCTTGGATGCGCTGCTGGAAGGCAAGCCGGTGGAGAAGGCCAAAACGGAACCCTATGGCTGCGGAGTGAAGTATTGATTGCTGCCGCCGGTGGGTCCTACCCGAAAACAAGGAAGCCGGGCTCCCCGGGCCGAAGGACCCTCCTGACGGAGAATCCACTGGCCGCAAGGAGTCCGGCCCTTGCCATGTTAGGTGAAGTGTCCGAGGCCTGCCGCGCTATTCGGAGGGAGGAGCGGGCGGTTGCGGAGCGCCACCTTCACCGGGGCCGCCCTTGCCGCCGCGGCCGCCTTTTCCACCCTTGCCCGGGCCGCCTGGGCCGCCGGGGCCGGGCTTCGGGCGATTGGCCTTGAATTCATCGAGGCTCAGGCTGCCATTGCCATCGGTGTCGCCCTTCTTGAAGACTTCCTCGGCCTTGGCGGCGTCGCGCTGACCTAACGGTCCGGCCTTGAATTCATCGAGGCTGAGCGCGCCGTCGGCATTGGTGTCGAGCTTCTTGAAGATCGCCTCGGGGTCGGGACGCTGGCCTTTTCCGGGACCTCCTGGGCCGCCCTTGCCGGGACCGCCCGGTCCTTGCGGGGCTTCCTGACCGAGGGCGAACGCGGCCGCGGCCGCGAGGATACTGATTGTGGTTAGATACGGTTTCATAATCGGATTGGGGTTGGTTGTTGTGTTTGTCTGCCGGCGGCGATGGATTGGAACCGTCGGCACAGGGGTAAACTCCGGGATGCGCGGACGGTTTCGGATTTTATTGTTAAGAGTCTGTAAGGCCGATTTGGGGCTTCCCATCGGCGCGGATCGGGGTAGAATCCGCGTCATGAAGACGGCAATGATCCTTCTGGCTGGGTGTGGCGGGCTGGCGCTTGGCGCCGAACCGGCCGCGAAAGAATGGCAGGCTCCCAGCGGCACGACAGTTAGATACCGTTGGAGCGAACCGGCCAGTGTGGAAACCGGAAAGACCTATCCGCTCGTTCTGTTTCTACACGGCGCCGGCGAGCGGGGGACCGATAACAAGGCCCAGTTGAAGCACGGCGTCACCGCCATTCTCAAAGCCGCGGAGAAGCTCGGCGAGCCGTGTTTCCTCATCGCCCCGCAGTGTCCGCCGGACCGCTGGTGGACGCCCATCGACCTCGGCACCATGAAGCCCAAGGACGGCGGCGCGGATCTGCTGGATGCGGTGCTCGCTCTAACCGCCGATGCCGCCAAGCGCCATCCGGTTGACACCAAGCGGTTTTACGTGACCGGACTCTCGATGGGCGGCTTCGGCACATGGAACCTGTTGGCACGCGTGCCGGAGCGGATTGCGGCGGCGGTTCCGATCTGCGGCGGCGGTGATCCGTCCAAGGCCAAGCTTTTCAAGGACGTTCCCGTGTGGGCGTTTCACGGCGACGCCGATCCCGTGGTCCCCGTCCGCACCACCCGCGACATGATCGCCGCGCTCGAAAAAGCCGGTGGCAAGCCGAAAGCGACCTATTACCCCGGCGTGCAGCACGACTCCTGGACCCAAACTTATGCCGACATTGAGGTCCTCAAGTGGATGTTCGCGCAGCGCCACAAGGGGTCAGTCCTCGCTTGGTAACATTTTGTGCCGCCGGGCTGGCGTGGTGATTGGCTGGGGCGATTTGCAGCTTGGGAAGGTGGGACCGATCCCCCGATTGGGGTATGACAGGATGGGAGCGGATTGGCTGTATAAACGTCAGGTGCGGCTTGTGTCCGCCAAGTCCGATTCCGATGATGAAGCTCTCCCTTGCCGCCCTTGTTTTTGCCGTGTTGGCCGCTATCCCGGCAAATGCCGCCGAGAAGCCCAACATTCTGGTTGTTTTGTTAGATGATCTCGGATACAGCGATCTGGGGTGCTACGGGGGGGAGATTCCCACGCCGAACATTGATTCGCTGGCGTCCGGCGGTCTGCGGTTCACCCACATGTGCAACTCCGCTCGCTGCTGTCCGACGCGCGCTTCGCTGCTGACGGGGTTGCATCCGGCGCAGGCGGGCATTCCCGATATGGGAGGGCAACTCACGGACAACACGGCAACGCTCGCGGAGGTCCTGAAGGGCGGCGGCTATCAAACCTATATGGTTGGGAAATGGCATGTCGGAAACAAGCCGGAGGTCAGCCCGGTGAAACGCGGATTTGACGAATTTTACGGATACACCAACGGGCATTCGGCGGGCCAGTGGAACCTCAAGAACTATCGTCGCCTTCCCGAGGACCGGACGCCCGAGTTGACCTATCAGACTGGTGAATTCTATGCCACCGACGCGTTCACCGACTACGCGCTGGAGTTCATCCGGAAGGCCGGAGCGGTGAAGAAACCGTGGTTTCTCTATCTTGCGCATTCGTCGCCGCATTTCCCGATCCAGGCGCCCATGGAATCGGCTCGGCCGTTTCTCGATACCTATCGGAAAGGCTGGGATGTCTTGCGCGAGGAAAGGTTCGGGCGGCTCAAGAAGATCGGTTTGGCCAATAGCGACCGATGGAAGCTCACGCCACGTTCGGTGGTGCCGGTGGAAGCGAATGCCGCCATCGCGAACGGCTATCCGGGGAAGCCCAATCCCGCGTGGGATTCGCTGGATGCGGACCGCCGCGAGGACCTCGCGCACCGGATGGCCCTCTACGCCGCGATGGTGAAACACGTGGACGACGGGATCGGCCGGATTGTCGCCCGGTTGAAGGCGGACGGCACCTTCGGAAACACCCTGATCATCGTTCTATCCGACAATGGCGCCTGTTACGAATGGGGACCGTTCGGCTTTGACGGGGAGTCCCGCGAAGGCACGACCAAACTCAATACCGGCGCGGAGATGGCGAGAATGGGAGGACCCGGCACCCACATGTCCTATGGATCCGCGTGGGCGAACCTCTGCAACACGCCGTTCAGGCTCTACAAGCATTTCACCCACGAGGGAGGCATCCTCACACCCTGCATCGTTCACTGGCCGGCCGGCGTCCGCGAACCGAACCGTTGGGTGCGGGACCACGCCCATGTGATGGATCTGATGCCGACACTAACCGAAGTTTCGGGTGCGGTCTATCCGAGCGAGAGGAATGGCGCGAAGGTTGCCCCGTTGGAAGGTGTTAGTCTGGCGCCGTTGTTCCGCGGCAAGGCTCCTTTGCCCGAGCGGGCGATCTGCCTCCAGCACGAGGGAGCGTGCGCCATCACCAAGGGCCGATGGAAACTGGTGCTCGGCAAACGGTTTCCCACTCCCGCAACATGGGAGCTTTACGATTTGGCCGAAGACCCCTGCGAAATGACCGACCTCGCCGCGAAACGGGCCGATCTGGTTGCCAGTCTATCCGCCGAATGGCGGGCGTGGGCGGTCCGCACCGGTTCGCCCGTGCCCGATGGTGCGAAAGTCCCCGCGGGCAAATGAATCTCCTAACATTCAAAGAAGATGAGTTTCCGGAATATCCTGTTTGCCATCATTGGTGCGTCATCCGCGGCCTCCGCCGCAGCGGCGGATCCGATCCGTCCTAACATTCTTTTTGTGCTTTCCGACGACCACAGCTATCCGTTTCTCGGATGTTATGGCGATCCGAACGTGAAGACGCCGGCGCTGGACAAGCTGGCGGCGGGCGGAATGCGCTTCCATCGGTTCTTCACCGCCGCGCCCCAGTGTGTGCCTTCGCGCGCGACGCTCATGACCGGGCGATCCCCGGTTGCGGCGCGGATCACCCGTTTCAGCTCGCCGCTTGCCGCCGATGAGATTACCTTCCCCGAGATCCTCCGGCAACAGGCCGGCTATCATGTTGGCGTTTGCGGCCGTTCCTATCATCTCGACGGATCGGGCGGCAACAGCGGATCAGATGTCGCCAGGCTTTTGGAAAAACACGGGATGCGGACGTTCGAGAAGCGCTTCGATTACGTGCGCACCGGATCCGATGGCGATGCGATCCGACAGGCGGCCGAGTTTCTCGATGGAAAGCCCGCGGACAAACCGTTCTGTCTGTGGGTCAACTTCAGCGACCCCCATCATCCGTGGAACGCTCCTGCGGAGTTCCGTCCCGATCCCGCTTCGCTGAAGCTTCCCGCCCACTGGCCGGATCTTCCAGGCTTGCGCGCGCAGATCGCGGATTATTGCGCGGAAGTCAACCGGGTGGACCGTTCGGTCGGCGCGTTGCTCGAAATGTTGGATAAGCGCGATCTAACCAGCAAGACGCTGGTGGTGTTCGCCGGGGACAACGGCGCGGCGTTGCCGCACGGCAAAGGCTCGCTCTACGATCCGGGATCCAACGTTCCGTTTCTCGTCCGCTGGCCCGGTGTTGTTGGTCCGGGTGTGGAGTCGCGGGAGCTTGTGAGCGCCGAGGACCTCGCGCCGACCGTTTTGGCCGCGGCCGGCATCAAGGCTCCGGAGCGCATGAGCGGAAGGAGCATGCTCGCGTTGCTCAAAGGCGAACTCCACGAGCCCCGGACCCATGTTTTCATCGAGCGTGGGCCTCACGGCAGCGCCCCGGTCACCGCCGATATCCGGAGCAGCGGCTATGATCTCAGCCGCGCGGTGCGCACCGGCCGCTACAAGCTGATCTACAACTGCACGCCGTGGATTCCCTACGCGCCGGTGGATTCGGCAGGTGGCGCGGGCTGGAAGGAAATGGCCGCGGCCAATGCGGCGGACCAGCTTCCGTCCGGGCTCCGGGCTACCTATTTCACCTCTCCGCGACCGGTTTATGAGTTATATGATTTGGAAGAGGATCCATCCGAACTCAACAACCTCAGCGGAGAAAAGGAAGTGGCCGCGATTGAGCGCGATCTGCGTCTGGCACTCGCCGAGAAAATGATTCTGGACTTCGATTATCTTCCGCTGCCGGCGATTTCCGCGCTTGGAAACGGAAGTGAATCCCCGCCGAAATCTCCCAACCGCGGCGCCGCATTCAAACGGCTCGATACCGATGGCGATGGCAAGCTCAGCAAGGCCGAGTTTTCGGTCAAACGGAAACCGGACGACGCCTCAATCTGGTTCGCCCGCCGCGACGCCGACGGAGACGGTTACGTCAGCCGCGAGGAATATCTGCCCGCCAATCCACTTTCCCAGAAAACCCCTGACAAACCAACACCATGAAACTTATCCTCCCGATTCTGCTTGCCCTGACCGCATTTGGTTCGGCCGTTGGGGCCGCGAACCCCAACATCATTGTCATTCTCGCCGATGACATGGGATTTTCCGATATCGGATGTTATGGCTCCGAGATTCCGACCCCCAATCTCGACGCGCTTGCCGCGGGCGGGCTCCGTTTCACGCAGTTTTACAACACCGGCCGCTGCTGTCCCACCCGCGCCTGTTTGATGACCGGACTCTATCCGCATCAGGCCGGTGTGGGCCACATGACGGAGGACAAGGGTGTGCCCGGCTATCAGGGGCGTCTCAACGACCGTTGCGCCACCTTTGGCGAAGTGCTCAAGCCGGCCGGTTACTTCACCGCCATGACGGGAAAATGGCATGTCGGCCAGGCCGCGGGCGTGACGCCATGGGGCAGGGGATTCGAGCGGACATTCAACGCCGCGGCAGGCGGTTTCTATCAGGCCGGACATCCCCGCGCGCAGTTGTTTCTGAATGGCACGAAGCTTGCCGATGATGATCCGGCGTTGCCGAAGGATTGGTACACCACCGATCTGTGGACCACCTACGGGCTGAAGTTCATTGATGAGGCGAAGGCCGCCAACAAGCCGTTCTTCCTCTATCTGGCTCACAACGCGCCGCATTTTCCGCTCCAGGCGCCCGAGGCCGATATTGCCCGCTTCCGTGGAAAGTACAAGGCCGGTTGGGATGAACTGCGGCGACAGCGGCACGCGAAACAAACCGGGATGGGCATCATCGATCCGGCGTGGACGCCCGCGCCGCGGCCTGACGCGATCAAGGCTTGGGATTCCCTAACTGAAGAACAGCGCGACCGTTTCGACCGGCTGATGGCGGTGTATGCCGCGGTGGTTAGCCGGCTCGACCGCAGTGTCGGCGACCTTGTGACCGGGCTGAAACAACGGGGATTGTTCGACAACACGCTGATCTTCTTCATGAGCGACAACGGGGGCAACGCCGAGGCCGGTCCGGGCGGCCGCTCGGAAGGCGAGCCGTCGGAAGCGACCTCGGATTGGTTCTGCGGGGAGAGTTGGGCGTTTCTGGAAAACACGCCGTTCCGCCGCTACAAGCATTTCAACCACGAGGGCGGGATCGCCTCGCCGCTGATCGTCCACTGGCCGGCCGGAATCAAGGCCCGGAACGAACTGCGCAAGCAACCGTCGCATTTGATAGATATCATGGCCACCTGCGTGGACGTGGCCGGCGCGCCGGCTCCCAAGGAGGTGAACGGCAAGCCGGTCCAACCGTTGGAAGGCCGCAGTCTGGTGCCGGCATTCACGGACCAGCCGATCAACCGCGACGCGTTGTTCTGGGAACATGAGGGCAACGCCGCCGTTCGTGTGGGCGACATGAAACTCGTCCGCATCGGCCGCAACGGACCTTGGGAACTCTACGATCTGAAGACCGACCGCACCGAGCAGCACAACCTCGCGACCGACAAGCCGGATCAGGCAAAGGAACTCGCCGCCAAATGGAACGCATGGGCGAAGCGCGCGAACGTCATTCCCTATCCGCCCAACGCGGCCGCCAAGGCCAACGCCGGAAAGGCCGGAGCAAAAGCCAACGCCTCCAACAAGAACGCCAAGCGCCCCGCCGCGCCATGAGACGTCTCCTGCTCGCCGTCACGCTGGGTTTCGCGTGCCCTCTTCCGGCTGCGGAGCCGCGGCCTAACATCGTCATGGTCCTCATCGACGACATGGGCTGGGGGGATTTCTCCTGTTTCGGAAACAAGGATGTCGGGACGCCAAACATCGACCGCATGGCCAGGGAAGGTATCCGGTTTTCACAGTTCTATGTCGCTTCGCCCATCTGCTCGCCCTCACGCTGCGGACTGACGACCGGCCAATACCCGCAACGCTGGCGGATCACCTCGTTTCTCGAAAACCGCGCGTCCAACAAACGCCGCGGCATGGCACAGTGGCTTGATCCCGCAGCGCCGACGTTGGCCCGCCAGCTTCAGCGAAACGGATACGCCACCGGCCATTTCGGAAAATGGCACCTCGGCGGCCAGCGCGACGTGAATGACGCGCCGCCGATCACCGCCTATGGGTTCGACCGCTCTCTAACCAACTTCGAGGGTATGGGACCCAAGCTGCTGCCGCTCGCCATCGCTCCCGGCGATGCCAAACCCCACCGGATCTGGGCCGAGGCCACCAATCTGGGCGGTCCGGTCACCTGGATGAAACGTTCCGAGATCACCACCGGCTACATTGACGCCGCGCTGGAGTTCATCGACGGCGCCAGCCGAGCCCGTAAGCCGTTCTTCGTGAACCTGTGGCCCGATGATGTACACAGTCCCTTCTGGCCTCCGGTGGACAAATGGGCCGATGGAAAGCGCGGGCTCTATCAGTCCGTGCTGCGCGAGACGGACCGGCAGTTCGGCAAGCTCTTCGACCATATCCGGAACACGCCCGCGCTGCGCGACAACACGCTGGTGCTGATCTGTTCCGACAACGGGCCGGAACCCGGCGCCGGATCGGCCGGGCCGTTCTCAGGATCCAAGGGAAATCTGTTGGAAGGCGGGATCCGCTCGCCGCTGATCGCTTGGGCGCCCGGACTCATCGCGAAAGAAAAGACCGGAAGCCATGACGCGTCCTCGGTGTTCGCGACCATCGACCTAACACCCTCGCTGCTTGCCCTGACCCGGATCGCCGGGCCGGATGGGATCCGTTTCGATGGCGAGGACTTTTCCCCGGTGTTGCTAGGAAAGTCCGCCGTCGCCCGCAGGACACCGTTGTTCTGGCGCAGACCGCCGGATCGGCCCGGACCGCCCGGCGAACCGCTGCCCGACCTCGCGGCGCGCGACGGAAACTGGAAACTGCTCTGCGCCTACGACGGGTCCCGCGCGCGTCTGCACGATCTATCCAAAGACCCGGCCGAAATGGAGAACCTCGCCGACCGCAATCCGGATAAAGTCCGCGAACTGTCCGGAAAACTGCTCGCCTGGCATCGGTCCATGCCCCCGGACGGTGGCGAGCCGCCGGGTTCCCGCTGACCCGCGGAATGCCGGGGAAGCGGGTAATGGAGGATATTACGATCATCCGGTCAGTTGTGACAGATAACGGAGTCAGCCCCGCCGGAGTTTGTTGTGAGTTCGTCTCCGGTTGTTTCCATCGGTATCGCTTGTCGGCCAAACCCGGACGGTTTTGGGGTTTGCGGACGGTCTCCGCCGACCGGATTGGTGGTGTTCCCCCGGCTTGTGGATGCGGACGCACCGGGGGGGGATGGTTTGAAATCGGGCGGATTTTTGGGATTTTTGTCCATTTGAACATTAAAAACGCCTGAAATTCGGCGGGCAATTGGAGATTTTGGAATTATTTGTTGACATTTTACAAATCTTAAATGATTTCTCGCTCCGGAGCTTGCTGTTCCACACCCACCCCCACCCCCACCCCCACCCCCATGAAAACTCGCGCTCGCACCAGCAATGGTGGAAAGTTTTGGCGTTCGGCCCTTCTAGGCAGTGTCTTGGCAGGTGCCTTGTTGTTGCCGGTTTCCTCGGCCTCAGCGGAAACCGTGGACACGGAATTGCTGCTGTTGGTCGATATTTCCGGAAGTATCACCGACAAGCAGTTCGATCAGATGATGGGATCGTATGCCCGGGCAATGACGAGTGCGGCCATGCTGGACGCGATCCAAAGCGGGGCGACCGGTAGTATCGCCACCGCCGTGATGTTTTGGTCCGGGTCGTCCGAGCAATCGATCGGTGTCGATTGGATGAAGATCTCGGACTATGACTCCGCCAACCGGTTTGCGGAGGCGGTCGCCGCGGCGATCCGTCCGTTTTCGGGCAAAACCGCGCTCGCCACGGCGATGAACCGGGGCGTTCCGATGTTTGGCGGGGAAACGGGAGGGACCGACAATGGGTTCCAAAGCATTTCCCAGATTCTGAATGTGGCCGGCGATGGCGTGGACAACGACAGCGGGGCACGCACGAAGGATCGGTCGGTTTATGTGGACCAGGCGAGAAACAACGCCTTGGCGGTCGGCGTGGATCTGATCAACGGGCTGGCGATCAACGACAACAGCGCGCCTGACCGGACGAATGCCATACAGCAGTACTTCACCGCCCATGTCATCGGAGGGGAAACGGGCGGAGTTCAGGCCGTGGCGAACTATGCGCCCGATTACGCCTCTCTCGAACAGACGGTGCTGAACACGCTGAGGGCTGGCGTTGCGGCCGGTGCCGCCCAGTCACTCACGGTGGTCCCCGAGCCGGCGGTTTCGGGGTTGGGGGTGGGAGCATTGATGCTTCTCGCGCTGCGCCGCCGCAAATAACGCCACTCCCATCTGTTCCAAACCGAATCTCGGCCATGAAACCATTTCCTTTCCTCACGTCAGCGTGCCTGATCGCCTGCGCGGGAGTGTCCACCGCCGCATCCGTTTCTTTCTCCATCCAGTTGGGGCATATCGTCCCCACGGGATCCGGACTTGTGCCCCGGCAGACTTTTTACGGATCTTTGGGCTACGACGAATCGCTGGTCGCCATGGTGGGTGACACGACGCTGACTCCTATCAATGATCCGTCGATGACGATCCTATTCAATTTCGGGGGCACGGGGTTTGATCAGGAAAACGACACGGATCCCGATTTCCCCCAACTCTATTTCACCGATGGAAGTTTCACCGGCATGAATTTTTGGGCACAGAACCATCATCCCGCCTCTACGGACGACGGCTATGTCCAAATCGAAACCACCTCGATCGGAACGCTGGTGAGCTATTCGTTTGATGGATTCGGCGAGTATGGCGGATCGGTCGAATGGGCATCCGCTGGCACGGTTCCCGAACCGGCCGGGTATTATCTCTTCGGTATCGCGGGATGCCTGTTGTTGAAACGCAGAAGCCGCTGATGTCAGGAGCCGCCGCCAAACCGAGAACCCGCAAGTCGTCCGGAGGCCCGACGAAGATGGACGATCGCCAGTTGGCGCTGTGGCAGGAGGATTCCGGGCCTGAAGCCAAGCCGAGGCGGCGCAAGGCATCCGCGGATGAATATACGGCGGAACTTCCCCAGGATCCGAAGCTGGTGGCGGTGGTGGGACAGGAGATTCTAACTGGACGTTACCATCCTGGAGTATGGGCGCTCGCCTTGGCCAAGTCCGCTCGTGGTCGCGAGGAGGCGGAGGCGGAATACGCCCGGCTGAGGCTCCTTTCCTTGAACGACGAACTGTCCCAGATCCGGCGGAAGGAAGTGGCGCTGGAAGAACGGCGGCGCGCGGTTTTCCGCAAGGCGGCGATCCCCGAGGCGGCGCCCAGGAAAGGCAACGTGCGGAGAAACCACCGGGTTCCGATGGCTCCGATGCTGGCGCTTTGGCTGGGAGCCAGTGGGGCGCTCGCCATGACGTGGCGGTTTTCCGGCGGAAAAGGCACGGGACTCGCGACCGGATCTGACATGGCGGCGCATTTGGCGCTCGGTGCGTTGTTGGTTGCCGTGGTTTGGGTGATGAATTGGGTGTTTCCCGGTTCGCGGCGGGTGATCCGGCACTGCGTCCCGCTATTGGCGGTCCTGCTGGCGGCGGCATCGCTTTTCGGAGCCGTGGTGGTCTTGAAGGACGCCTCCGCATCCGATCTGTTCAGCAAAGCTCCCAAACGGACGGTCCCCTCGTCAAGGGTGGCGAATCCGGCCAAATCCCCGGAACCCGAGGCGAATATTCCGGCCGTACGGGTGGCCAAAGGAAAGGAATTCTGACCTTTCCGCCGGACGATTTCAAAAATTTCTCCGGAAGGCCGATTTTTGTCTTGCCACGGGCTTGTGGGCCACTAGGGTTCCCGCCCCATGCCACGCGTATCAGGAAAAGCAAAGACACGGAAAGCCGTTGCCAAGCGTTTCAAGGTCACTGGCGGCGGGAAGATCCTGCGAATGAAACAAGGCAAACGCCATCTGGCGGAATGCAAAAACCGCAAACGCAAGCGCCACTTGCGCAAAGCGGGTCTCGTTTCGGACGCTGACATTCGCAATGTCAGGGAAAACCTTCCCTTCGCCTGAACCGGAAACACCCAACAACGACCACGCCCCCGTCCGCGACTCGGACGGCCTTCACCCAGCCAGCTTCCGCGAGGAAGACACGATCAGGCGAGACTGGGGGAGGATGAAAAG
This sequence comes from Verrucomicrobiota bacterium, assembly GCA_017301995.1. Classification (GTDB taxonomy): domain Bacteria; phylum Verrucomicrobiota; class Verrucomicrobiia; order Verrucomicrobiales; family Akkermansiaceae; genus Luteolibacter. The sequence goes on from JAFLEH010000007.1 coordinate 155,299, forward strand.
AAACGGCCTGCTCAATACCAGAACAACACATGCCACGTGCCACCAACTCACCCGCCAGCCGCGCGCGCCGCAAGCGCACGCTGTTGCGCGCCAAGGGCTTCCGCGGTTTCCGCTCGAAGCTCTTCCGCTACGCCAAGGACGCCGTCCGCAAGGCGATGACCTACGAATACCGCGACCGGAAACGCCGCAAAGGCCAGTTCCGCCGCCTCTGGACCCAGCGTATCAACGCCGCCGTCCGGGCCGAGGGGATGACCTACTCGCGGTTCATCGAAGGTCTCAAGGCCGCCAACATCGAGGCCGACCGCAAGATCCTCTCCGATCTCGCGATCACCGACGCCCCGGCGTTCTCGGCCCTGATCGCCAAGGCGAAGCAGGCGCTCGAAGCCAAGGCCGCCAGCGCCTGACGCTTCCCGTCCAACCATCCAACCACCGTCCGGCCATCCGTGCCGGGCGGTGTTTTTGTTTTGCGGAGCGGGTCACAACCGGAGATCCGCCACCAGCGGGCGGTGGTCGGAGCCCAGATCGGGGCCGGTTTGGCAGCTTATGGCGGAGACCGGGCCCTTGAGGAGCAGGTGATCGATCGGAATCCCGAAAATCAGATTGGCGCGCCGCCAGGTGGGACCGAACTCCAGGCCGCGGCGCGCGTCCCGCAGACCGGCACCATACAGCGGCCGCATGCAATCGCACCAAGGCGTCGCGTTGAAATCTCCCATCACCACCAGCGCCGAGCCGTTCTCGCTCGCCTCGTTCGCGAGCGAAACCAGCGTTTGGTTGCGTTCTCGGGTGAGGCCGGGCCCAAGCGGCGGCGGCGGATGCGCTCCGATCACGACCAACGGCTTTCCGGCAACCTCGAGCTCCACCCGAATCGCGGCCGTCGGCAGGTCGCCCGCGCTGATCAGCCGGGTGTCGCGCAGTGGGATTTTCGATAGAACGGCGACCCCGAAATTGTCCTCGCAGGCGATCACCGCGTGATAGGGCAGGGTGGGCCGCAGCTTTTCGAGTTCGGCCTCCCATTTCGGATCCACTTCCGCGAAAAACGCCACATCCGGATCGGCCTTGCGCACCCAATCCAGCACGTCGGAGCAGCGGGCATTGGAGGTGAGCACATTGAACGACAGCACCCTCAGCGATGCCGATCCGCCGTGCCCGGCGTTTCCATCCGACCGGAAACACGGGACCACACGGGCGGCCGGAAGCGCGAAAAGCACCGCCGCCAGACCCAGCCAGACCCAGCGTTTCCGCATTGCAAACCACAGCGCGGCGATCAGCAGCGAGACCGCGTATTGGAGTTGGAACGGCGTCACCAAATCCAGCACCCACCAGGAACCCGCCGCCAGCGAAACCACCGCCAGCCCCCCGGCGCCCAGAGTCCCCAGCGCCACCAACACGCCAAAACCACCCCCGGGTTGCCACCAAGGGGATTCGGAAAACACGGATTTCTCGGAGCGATTCATTGCCGCGAAATCTATCCTGCTGGTTTCGTTTGGTGAAGCAAAACATAACAAAAACCCCGGATCCGCGGCTTTCGCCACCGATCCGGGGTTGAAATGCGGTTCCGTGAGCCGCCGATGCCGGCTTACTTGTTCCGCGCGGCTTCGCGTTCCTTGGCCTTGGCGATCACATCGTCGGCGATGTTGCGCGGGCAGGGCGAGTAGCGGAGGAACTCCATCGAGAACTGGCCGCGGCCGGAGGTCATGGTGCGCAGGTCGCCGATATAACCGAACATCGAGCTGAGCGGGCACTCGGCTTTCACGTGGACGCCGTGGTGGACGCTTTCCTGGTTGAGGATCACGCCGCGGCGGCGGTTGAGGTCGCCGATGACATCACCGACGTTGGCTTCGGGCGTAAAGACGTCCACCTTCATGATCGGCTCGAGGATTTGCGGGCCGGCCTTGGGCATGGTCTGGCGGAACGCCGCCTTGGCCGCGATTTCGAACGCGATGGACGAGGAGTCCACGGCGTGGAATCCGCCGTCGGTGAGAGTGACCTTGAAGTCGAGGCAGGGGTAGCCGGCCAGCGGTCCCTTGAAGATCGAATTGGCGAAGCCCTTTTCGACCGCCGGGATGTATTCCTTGGGCACGTTGCCGCCGACGACCGTGGATTCGAAGCTGAAGCCGCTGCCGGGTTCGGTGGGTTCGATGGTGTATTCGATCTTGGCGAACTGGCCGGAACCACCGGACTGCTTCTTGTGGGTGTAGCTGTCGTGGATCGCCTTGGTGATGGTTTCACGGTAGGCCACCTGCGGGGCGCCGACGACCACGTCCACCTTGTGGGTGCGCTTGAGGATGTCGATCTTGATGTCGAGGTGAAGCTCGCCCATCCCCTTGATGATGAGTTCGTTGGTTTCCTCGTCGGTTTCGACGTGGAACGACGGGTCCTCCTTGACCATTTTGGAAATGGCGTTGCCGAGTTTTTCGGCGTCGCCGCGATCCTTGGGAGCGATGGCGATGGAGATGACCGGCTCCGGGAAAACCATCGGCTCGAGCGTGGCCGGGTGGTCCACATCGCAGAGGGTGTGGCCGGTCTGGACGTGCTTCAGGCCCACGATGGCAATGATGTCGCCCGCTTGGGCGGAGTCGATTTCGGAGCGGTCGTTGGCGTGCATTTCCACCATGCGGCCGATGCGCTCGGTTTTGCCGGTGTAGGTGTTGAGCACGCTCATGCCCTTGGTGATGGTGCCGGTGTAGATGCGAACGAAGGTCAGCGCGCCGAACTTGTCGTCCATGATCTTGAAGGCGAGCGCGCGCAGCGGCTTGCTGGGGTCCACGATGGCGAATTCGCCGGTGGGGTGGCCCTCAAGGTCCACTTCGGGCTGCGGTTTCACCTCGGTGGGGTCGGGCAGATAGTCAACCACCGCGTCCAACACGAGCTGCACACCCTTGTTTTTGAACGACGAGCCACAGTAGGTCGGGAAGAAGGTCATCTCGATGGTGCCTTCGCGGATGAGGCCTTTGATCGTTTCGACGTCCGGCTCGATGCCTTCGAGGTATTTCTCCATCACCGAATCGTCCATTTCGATGGCGGTTTCGATCAGCTCGGAGCGGTATTTTTCAACATCGTCCACCATGTTGGCCGGAACATCGCCCACCACGTATTTTTCCGGATCGCCGGAGTCGTCCCAGACATAGGACTTGCGGGTGAGGAGGTCCACCACGCCGACGAAATCGCTTTCGACACCGATGGGCAGGACCATGACGAGCGGCTTGGCGCCGAGGATGTTTTTGACCTGATCGATGACGCGGTAGTAGTTGGCGCCGATGCGGTCCATCTTGTTGACGTAGATGACACGGGAAACGTGGGAGTCGTTCGCGTAGCGCCAGTTGGTCTCGGACTGCGGCTCGACACCGCCGGAAGCGCAGAACACGCCGACGCCACCATCGAGCACCTTCAGTGAGCGATAGACTTCAATGGTGAAGTCAACGTGGCCGGGAGTGTCGATGATGTTGAACTGATAGCCGCGCCAAAAGCAGGAAGTGGCCGCGGACTGGATCGTGATGCCGCGTTCGGCCTCCTGCTCCATGAAGTCCATGGTGGATTCGCCATCGTGGACTTCGCCCAGCTTGTGAATCTTTCCGGTGAGCTTGAGAATGCGCTCCGAGGTCGTGGTCTTACCGGCATCGACGTGGGCGAAGATGCCGATGTTGCGGTATTTGGTGAGGTCTTTCATGCCAATATGGTGGGAGTAGGTGGACGTGACGGTCCCGCCAGCGGCGCGCGGCGGGGGCGCATTCCTAGTCGGCAATTTCGATTTGGCAATCCCATAGTCGCCAAATCCCGATGAAAAATGCGATTTTCACATGGGGTCAGTCCTCGCATGGTAACATTTCGTGGGCATTGATCGCCGGTAGGAAGCGGGGATCGGGGCAAAAATGTTACCATGCGAGGACTGACCCCATGTTTCGGGCGGGGATTCGGCTTGCGGGTGGCGGGTGGCGGATGTCAGGGTTTCGGGCATGGATTTCGCGACATTGAGCCGCTGGGCGGAGGAAGAAGTGAAAGGGTTGACCCGGGCGCTGCCGCCCGAGGTGCGGAAGGCTGCGGCGAATTGCCCGGTGATCTTCGAGCCGCGGCCGGGCGAGGGGGCTTTCGATGACGAGCTGGAAGGCGACGAGCTCGGGCTGTTCGAGGGGGCCAGCCTGTTGGAGGAGGCCGACGCGGGCGATCCGCCGCGCATCCGGTTGTTTTTGGAAAACCTGTGGGAATACGTCGAGGAAGACGAACAGGACTACCGCGATGAGGTGGGCACCACGCTCCTCCACGAACTCGGCCACTACCTTGGCTGGGACGAAGACGAGGTCGCCGACAGGGGATTGGAGTGAGGGATGTTAATGTTAGGTCCGGTTGGCGGTTTTCCGATTCGCTTTTCGGCCGTGCCGATTCTAGTGTGCCCCATGTTTCGCACTATCGCAACAATTGTAGCCATCGCGGCAGGAGTTCCATCCGTCCGTGCCGGAACGCCCGTGGAACCCGGCCAGGAAATGCGCGTCGCGGCTAACAATCTAATTGCCGGACTCGATGCGGACCAGCGGAAACGCGCGTGCTTTCCGTTCGGATCAGACGAGCGGGAAAACTGGGCCTTCGTTCCGAAACAGCGCGCCGGAATTCCCCTGTCCGACCTCACCCCGGCCCAGCGCGGATTGGTCAACAAGCTTCTCGGCGCGGCCCTCAGTGAAAAGGGCCTGCTGAAAGTCGATACGATCATCGCGCTGGAGGGGCTTCTCGGCGAAATGGAAAAGCGCCCCGATTACCGCGATCCAACGAAATACCACACTTCCATTTTCGGAGATCCCGGCAAAGACGGTCCGTGGGGGTGGCGATTCGAGGGGCACCATCTGTCGGTCAATCTAACCATCGTTCCCGGCAAGGGAATTTCCGCGGCTCCGTCGTTCATGGGAGCCAATCCGGCCGAAGTCCGGGAGGGTGCCAAAAAAGGAACGCGCCCTCTCGCCGCGGAGGAGGATCTCGCGCGCGTGCTCGCCGCCTCTCTGGATAGCGCGGGCGGCAAGGTCGTGTTCACCGACAAGCCGCCCGGAGATATTCTAACCGGCTCCGACCGCAAGGCCAAGCAGCTCGAACCCGTCGGCGTGGCTGCGAAGGAAATGACCGCCGCCCAACAGACCGCACTGAAAGATCTGATCCGCGAATACGCCGGGCGATTCCGGAAAGAGGTCGCCGAGGACACGCTCAAACGGATCGAGGCCGAGTTTGACACGGTGCGGTTCGGTTGGGCTGGCTCGCTCAAGCCCGGCGAGGCCTACTATTACCGCGTCCAAGGGAAATCCTTCCTGATCGAGGCCGCCAACTCGCAGAACAACGCCAATCACATCCACACCGTCTGGCGCGATGTCGAAAACGACTTCGGACGCGATGTCCTCGGCGAGCACTATCAAAACGACGACCACTCCCACTGAACCCGAAATCGGAACTTGGAATGACCCGTGCATCCTCCTTTCTAGGCTAAATCGAGCGTCCAAACTACCCTGAACTTCGGATTTCGGGCTTAACCGCTTTTGGGCCAGCGGCCCGCGCATTGACGATTCGATGATCCGTTTTTCAGGAATCCGGAATCGATGGAAAATCGGGATTTTCCGCCTTTTTTGCTTGTCATCGTGCGCTCCGTGGGCTGGGGTGGAGGTGCTTCCGAACGGTGTGGCGCGCGAGCGTCCATCGGCGGGAGTGTTAGAACAGAAGCACTAGGCATGAAAACTTTGGAACGCATCACCCTGATGACCGCTACCGCCGTTTACGCGGGTTACCTGATCCAGCAGGCGCTCAAGACGCGCGCGGAAAGATTGTATCGCCTGGCGGCCGGCGAGTCGCCCTACGAACGCACCCACCCGAAACCCCGGCGTGTGAGGGTTTCCTGAGGCCGAACCGCGGTTCAGGAGTGAAAACCAAGGGGCGATGCCATTTGGCGGCCTCCGTGGGGGGTGTTGTTAGTCCAGGTGCGGGTTTTGGCGCTCGGTGACATTGCGCTTGCCGGGCGGGCGGGTTGGGTACACGCTTCCGGCGCTGGCTGTGAGGCCCGCGCGACCGTCCATTTCCCATGCCCGCCAAACCGAAATCTCCCGCCCGCGAACTGCTCTTCGGCGACCTCTGGACCTATGATCCGGCGCCGGAAACCGCGGATCCCAACATTTCAGCCCGCTACGGGTTGTTCATCAACGGACGTTTCTCCGCGCCGAAATCGCGGAAGTATTTCCCGTCCGTCAGCCCGCGTGATGAATCGAAGTTGGCGGAAATCGCGCTGGCCGGTCCGGCGGATGTGGATGCCGCCTACCAGGCTGCCGCCGCCGCGTTTCCGGCCTGGAGCGGTCTGCCGGGGGCGGAACGCGGCAAGTTTCTCTATCGGATCGCACGGCTGCTGCAGGACCGCGCGCGGGAATTCGCGGTGGCGGAGACGCTCGACGGCGGCAAGCCGATCAAGGAATCCCGCGACTTCGACCTGCCGGTGGCGGCCGCCCATTTTTTCTATCACGCCGGTTGGGCCGACAAACTGGAATACCTGGGCCACGGCAAGCCGGTTAGGCCGCTGGGTGTCGTGGGACAGGTGATTCCATGGAATTTCCCGCTGCTGATGCTGGCGTGGAAGCTGGCGCCGGCGTTGGCTGCGGGAAACACGGTGGTGCTCAAGCCCGCGGAAACCACTTCCATAACGGCGCTCAAATTCGCCTCCGTTCTAACCGACGCGGGGCTGCCGCCGGGCGTGGTCAACATTGTGACCGGCGCGGGCGAAACCGGCGCTGCCGTGGTGCGTCACCCGCTCGCTTCAAAAATCGCATTCACCGGCTCCACCGAGGTCGGCAAGGCGATCCAGCGCGCGCTGGCCGGAACCGATAGAAAACTCACCCTGGAACTCGGCGGAAAGGCGGCCAACATCGTGTTCGGCGACGCCCCGCTCGATCAGGCGGTCGAGGGTATCGTCAACGGGATCTTCTTCAACCAGGGCCACGTCTGCTGCGCCGGATCGCGGCTGCTGGTCCAGGAATCGGTGGCGGCCGAAGTGCTCGCCCGCCTCAAACGCCGGATCGCCACTCTGCGGGTCGGCGATCCGCTGGACAAGAACACCGACCTCGGTGCGATCAATTCCAGGGAACAGCTCGACCGGATCCGCGGCTTGGTAGCCTCGGGCGTGGAGGAAGGTGCCACGATCTATCAACCCGAATGCCGGCTGCCCGCCAAGGGTTGGTATTACCCGCCGACGCTGTTCTCCGGCGTCTCGCAGAGCCACCGCGTGGCAAACGAGGAAATCTTCGGCCCGGTTCTATCCATCCTGACCTTCCGCACGCCGCAGGAGGCGATCGAAAAGGCCAACAACACCGCCTACGGCCTATCCGCCGGGGTGTGGACGGACAAGGGATCGCGCATCCTCTGGATGGCCGACCGCCTCAAGGCCGGCGTGGTCTGGGCCAACACCTATAACAAATTCGACCCCGCCTCGCCGTTCGGCGGATTCAAGGAGTCCGGCTTCGGCCGCGAAGGCGGCAGGCAGGGGATGTGGGATTACCTGGGATGATGTTATTGGTTATTGGTTATTGGTTATTGGTTATAGGTTATAGGTTATAGGTTATAGGTTATAGGTTATAGGTTATACTTTCACATCATCATGAGAACAGCGATTACCAAAACTCCGAAATGTTATGTGGGTGGGGCGTTCATCCGGTCCGAGAGCGGGCGGGTGGCGGCGCTTTACGACGCTGGCGGCGGATTCCACTGCAACATCCCGCAGTGCTCGCGCAAGGATCTCCGCAACGCGGTGGAGGCCGCCGCGAAGGCCGCGCCGGGATGGGCCGCCCGCAGTGGCTACAACCGGGGCCAGATTCTCTATCGGCTCGCGGAAATGTTGGAGGCGCGCGCCGTCGAAATGACCGCCGCGATCAACGTGTTCGAACCGGATATGGACCGCAGCCACCGGCAGGCCGCGGCGGAGGTCGCCACGGCGATCGACCGGATCGTCCACTACGCCGGTTGGGCGGACAAATACCAGGCGCTGCTGGGCAGCGTGAACCCGGTTTCCTCGCCGCACTTCAATTTCACCGTGGCCGAACCGATGGGTGTCATCGGCGTGATCGCACCGGACGCGGCTCCGTTGCTGGGGCTGCTCTCGCTGGTGCTTCCGGCCATCGTTTCCGGCAATACGGTGGTCGCGCTGGCCTCGGAACACCGGCCCTATCCGTCGATTTTGCTAGGCGAGATGCTCGCCACGTCCGATCTGCCCGGCGGCGTGGTGAACCTGCTGACCGGAAAACGTTCCGACCTGGTTTCCACCTTCGCCACCCACGCCCATCTGCGCGGGCTTTCCGCAGTGGCGGGAGCCGACGACCGCGTGAAGCTGCAAACCGGCGCGGCGGACAGCGTCAAACGCGTCCACCTGATCCCCGCCGAGACCGAAACCGACTGGCTATCGCCCGCCGCGCAGGGGCTCGATCCCATCCGCCGCCATCTGGAGTTCAAGACCGTCTGGCACCCGATCGGCGTCTGAGTTTCCATCCGCGCCACCGCGTTTTCCAACATTTCAATCAATGCCCGATCCCGCCTACGTCCAAACCGCTTTCGCCCGCATCGCCGACCGCTATGTTCTAACCAACCATGTGCTCAGTTGCGGGATGGACCTCTGGTGGCGGCAGGTCGTTTCGCGGCGGATCCGCGGTTGGAATCCCAAGCGCCTGCTGGACGTGGCCAGCGGCACCGGCGACCTGGCGCTCAAGCTCCAGAAAACCTGCCCGGATTGTGAGGTGATCGCCTCAGATTTCTGCCCGGAGATGCTGGCCCACGCCTCATCGCGCGGGGTCAGGCAGACGCTGGTGGCCGACGCGCTGGCGCTGCCGTTTCCGGACGCGGATTTCGATGTGGTGACGGTGGCCTTCGGCCTGCGGAACATGGCCGACTATCCGAAAGCGCTGCGCGAGATGCGCCGGGTGCTCAAGCCCGGCGGTCATCTGGTGATTCTCGATTTCTCGCTGCCAAAAGGCATTTTGCGCGCGCCCTACCGTTTCTATCTGCACCGCGTTCTGCCGCGGATGGCCGGATGGCTCACCCGCCAGCAGGACGCCTACGAATACCTCGGCGGCTCGATCGAGGCGTTCCCGGCGGGCAAGGATATGCTAACATTGTTGGAATCCTGCGGATTCAGCGAAGCCGACTCCACGCCTCTGACCTTCGGCGTGGTGTCACTCTACACCGGACGGCGATGAGGATTGGCATGCTTGCGCTGGCTGCTCTTTTCGCGGCCCCGTTGCTGCGGGCCGAGCCCACGGTGGTGGCGGTGGATCCGCGGCAGACGCGGCAGGAATTCCAGGGGATGGGCTGCGGGGCGATTTTCTATGAGGCGCACATCACCAGTCTCGGCTCCAACGGGCGCAAGGCGGAGCAGGAACGCCTCTATGACGATCTGTTTTCCAAGGTCCGCACCGATTACCTCCAGCTCATGATCCGGCATGATGCGGAACCTCGCAACGACAACGACGATCCTTACACGCAGGCGTTCGCGCCCGGCGCGTTCGATTGGTGCTCGCACGCGCTGGAAATTTCCGCCGCGGCGAAAAAGCGCAACCCTAACATGAGGCTCTACGCGGTGTTCTATACGCCGCCCGCGTGGATGAAAACCAACAACGATCCCTCCGGCGGCGGCAAGGCGCGCGGCACGCTCAAGGAGGGTCTCGAACCGGAAATGGGGGAATATCTCTGGGCCTTCCTCACCCACATGGCCCGCCACGGCCAGCCGATCGGTTTCCTCAGCATCTGCAACGAACCCGACTGGCCCCACGACCAGCCCGGCTATTTCCTGACAACCGAACGCCATGCCGACGTGTTCGCCAAGGTGGCCGCCTATCTGGAAACCATGGCCCGCCGCCATCCGGATGTGCCGATGCCGAAACTGGTGGCTCCCAATCTGCTCAGCGCGGTGGACGCCGCCGAACGCGTGCTGCCCGCCCTGCTGAAATCCTCCGGCCGCCACATCGCGGTGGTGGGCAACCACGACTACGACCGCCGCGGCGACCGCTGGACCAAGCTGCGCAAAGCCGCCGGCGACCGCCCGCTCTGGATGACCGAGTGCTCGTTCAACGGCGAGGACAAATCGCCCGGACTGATCCGCTCGGCTGGGGAATACTGGCTCTACATGACCGAGGCGTTCAACCAGGGCGTGAACGTCTGGATGGCCTACGACTGGATCTATCCGCCGCGCCAGGGCGGCGAGGCGCTGGTCCACCTCAACTGGGGTTCGTCCTATCAACTGACGAAAATCTATCACGGTTTCCGCCAGTGGTGCGCGCCGCTGCAGCCGGGGATGAAAGTGGCGGACACCCGCGTGACCGGTCCTTTTGCCGGAGGAATTTCGAAACCCGGGGTCAAAGCCGCGTCGTTTGTTAGTCCGGACGGCCGCTCGCTCGTCGTCCACCTTGCGGCCGTGCAGGACGAGGACGCCGACCTTGAGATCCGGTTAGGCAGCCCGTTCGGCTCCGCCCGCTGCCAATCCTGGCGCACCAGCGGCACCGAAGACATCGCCAAACTGCCCGACACCGCAGTCGTTTCCGGCCGCCTAACCACCCGGCTGCCCGCGCGGGCGATGCTCACGCTGCGGTTCCAGCGGTTCTGACGGATTCTTTCGGGGCACCCGGAGGGCGTCCGCCGGACCATCCGTGTGCGGTTTCATTCATCATCTTCATCATCTTCATCATCTTCGCTTTCGCCGAACCAATCGTCCTCGTCCTCGCAATCGGCGGGTGGAGCGAGCAATTGCACCTTGTCTCCGGCGGCGGCGGCCTTGTCACTGAGCGCAATGAGCTGCTCCAACTCGCGCAGAATCCACTTGCGGGATTTGGAATTGGCGGGCTTCTCAGGAACCAGCCCCTCGCACCGGCGCAGATCGGCGGCCAGCGCGGCGGGATCGTGCCAGTCATCGGTGGCCGCCAACCGGACGCATTTGATCTCCTCGCGCGTGTGGCCCATTTGCTTGAGAGCGGCATCGGAGAAATCCGCCGGTCCTTCGGGATCGTAAATGTAGCCGTGAAGATTCACTCCCCCCTTCCGGAAGAAAGCCAGCCATTGTCCGAAGGCTTTCAACTGGGGAGAAAGCTCGGAGGTTTTCGTGCAAAGGATGTGAACTCCCTCCGCCCGCTCCGAAACCACCGGAATGCCCGGGTCCGGTTTCTTGCGTTTTCGGGCGGCGGGCGGAGCCGGGAGCGCCGGTGGGACCGATGGCGGTGGCAGTGCGGAGGACGCGGTTGCCGAGTCCACCACCACTCCGCAACACAAGGGCGCGCCATCAAACTCCCTCCAAAACACATGGGATGGCGGGTCCTCATACAGCGAGGATGCCTCTCCCGGAGAAGTGCCAAACCACCAACCGTTCGCGGGATAGAAAATGGGCACACGCTCTCCGGTGCGGATCTCGGATGCCTCGCCGGTTACCGTGTTGATCAGCTCCGCGCCCTTGGCCAGCGGTCTCACAATGTAGCCGTCCATCAGGTAGGGCGGGGATATCCCGAATTCGCTGTCCTGCACGGCCTCGTGTTGCCAAAGCAGAGTGCGGCATTCCTGATCGAAAAACAGATACCGAATCATCCGGGAAACCCCACTGCGTCGTTCTGCGGGATGAAGGTCAACCGACAGCAGGACTCCCGGTTTGGTGGGTTGACGCAACTCCAACACTGCGGGCATATCATACCAAAACTTGATCCCTTCCGTCGGCAGCGGAGGAAGACGGAACCGCCGGATCTCGCGCATGTCGGGATCACAGGCGAGAAACTCCCTCATCCCGAACTCATGCCCGTCTGCCAATAGAAACAGATAGCACTTCGAACCGCACAGACGCAGGAAATCCGCCTCCACATGGTCAAGTTCGCCGGTTTCCACCATGGTGGGCAGGCCGCTCCCATCCAAGGCGCATGCTGCTTTAGGATAGCATCCTGACGATGATGGTTCTTCCATGTGTTTGAAGCAACGCGTCGTGCCTAATGCGGAGATCGACGGCCATAGTGCGGACATTCCTGGCATCGGCGTGAACGATCCATCATTGAGATCAAATACCAAAAGGTCGTTCCCAGGGTAGGGGACCTTGCCGGTGCGTAAATCGAGATCCCTGATCATTGGACCGGTGTAGCAGGATAATACAAGACGGCTCCCAGCCCTCCCTGTCACGCCGGAACCACCCGGATGATTCTCCGTGAGAAACTCCCTAGCCGTTAGCGTATCGAAGTTGAATGCCACCCAGATATCAACCATTCGAATTCCCCGGGCCTGACTACAACGAATGATTACCCAACTGCCAATCTTAAACAACTTGCCAGACGTTCCCAAGACCGTATTCGGGCCGAATCGATGCTGGAAGAGGAGCTTTCCGGTGGCGAACGAATGGACCTTCATGCCGGACTCGCCTCCTGGAATGGATAGAATCATCCCATGAGGCTCGGAATAGATGATCCGGCTGATGGCGTTGAGGTTCTTGAATTCCTTGATTTTCTCGAGTTTGAGCATGTGGCGGGCAGGTGGGTGCGGGAATGGGGGAGCGGTTACGATGGATTGAGGCACCGGGCTTGCTGGAGTGACCATTCCAGCGGCTTGTCGAATCTTCGCTCCATGGGCTATTCAGGTCTTTGCGTTCCAGCATGCGCCGCGCGGCACGTATTATGAGGGTTCAGCAGCCGTTAGGCTGCCCGCCTCTACGTCAGCGACTCAATCCGGAACACCACCGGCGTGCTGTTGATGCAGTCCAGTTTTTCGATTTCGTCGAGCGCGGCCTGGAGTTTGCCGAAGGGGCAGGTGTGGAGCAGGAAAATCATGTCCACGAAATCGGCGTCCGGGTTGGACGGATTGACGGGCGAGTGAGTCCCGGAAATTCCGATCCGGTGATCCGCCAGGATGCGGGCGATTTCGGCGATCACGCCGGGGCGGTCGGTGACGTCGAAGCGCACATAGTAGGCGGTGGAGGTGTCGCCCACGGGAACCAGTCGGCCGGAGTCTGCGTAGGGCAGGAATCCGCGGTGGTCGCCTTGGTGGCGCAGCGCGCGGGCGGCCTCCACCAGATCGGCGACGACTGACGACGCGGTGGGATCCTGTCCCGCGCCGCGGCCGTAGAACAACGACTCGCCGGCGGTATCGCCATGCACGGCCACCGCGTTGAAGACTCCGTTGACCGAGGCCAGGATGTGGGCCTTGGGGATGAACGACGGCTGGATGCGGATCTCGACGGCTTGGTCGGCGTGCTCTCTAACCACGGCGAGCAGTTTCAGCGCGTAGCCGAGGTTTTTGGCGAACGAGATGTCGGCCGGTTTCACCTGTTGGATGCCGGAAACGTGGATCGCGTTGGGGTCGATCGGAAACCCGTAGGCGAGGGTGGCGAGGACGATCGCCTTGTGGGCGGCGTCCCAGCCGTTGACGTCGAGCGAGGGATCGGCTTCCGCGTAGCCGAGCTGTTGGGCCTCGGCGAGGGCGTCTTCGAAGCTGAGCGCCGCTTCGGTCATGCGGCCGAGGATGAAATTGGAGGTGCCGTTGATGATGCCGGAGAACGAACGGATGCGGTTGCCGATGAACGAATCCTGCACGGTGCGGATGATCGGGATGCCACCGGCCACGGCCGCCTCGAAATGGATCGGCGTGCCGCATTCGCGGGAAAGGGCGAAGAGTTCGACGCCGCGTTCGGCCAGCAGCGCCTTGTTGCCGGTGACCACCGGTTTTTTCGCCCGCAGGGCGGCGGCCACGATGTCGAAGGCGTCGGTGGTGCCGCCGATCAGCTCGACGACGATTTCGACCGCCGGGTCATCGACGAGGGAGCGCCAGTCGGTGGTGAAGAGCGTGGCGGGGACTTCGCCGCAGGTGGCGCGGGTTTTGCCGGGATCGCGGACGAGAATGCGGGCGACGTGCAGCGAGATGCCGCCGCCGGTGCGGGAAGTGATCAGCGGGCCGTTGCGGGCGAGGGTGTTCCATACCCCGGAACCCACGGTGCCGAAGCCTGCCAGACCGATGCCAAGTGATGTGCGTTTGCTCACGCGGGAAAACTAAAGGACCGGGCCCGCTTGGCAAAGAAAAACCCGGCCGATCCCGGATTTTGGGCGGATGACCGTCATTTCAGGGGGGAATGGTGGCGGGGATCGGAGGTGTCTTGACAACCCGCCCGTTTCCGGGTGTGCTCTGCGGCCCTTGCCATGCCCGCCAAGCCGACATCTTCCAACAACCAGGAACACCCTCTCGCCAACATCCTCATCAACGTGCTGGTGCCGGTGATGGTGCTCAGCTTCCTGAGCAAGGACCCCGAACTCCAGAAGTTGCTAGGGAAATCGGCGAAACTCTGGCACCTGGGGCCGGTCAAGGCGATCGTGATCGCGCTCGCTCTGCCGATCGGCTACGGCGTCCGGTATTTCATGAAAACCCGGAAGTGGAACTTCTTCTCGGGGCTCGGGTTGGTCTCGGTGATGCTGACCGGGGCGCTGACGCTTTACCTGTGGAACAAGAACGGCACGGTGAAACCGCACGCCGGTCTGCTTTTCGCCGTCAAGGAAGCGATGATTCCGCTGGTGCTGGGATTCGCCATCCTGTGGTCGCACCGCACCGCCAATCCGCTGATCCGGGTGTTCCTTTACAACGATTCGGTGTTCGATATTCCGAAGATCGAGGCGAAGGTGGCGGAACTCGGCGTTGGCGAGGGCTACAATCGAATCCTGTTGAGGGCGACCTGGCTGTTCGCGTTTTCGTTTTTCCTCAGCTCGCTGCTGAATCTGGTGTTGGCCCAGTGGTTCTTCCATGGCTTCGACGCCACGGCGCGCGACGCGCTGGAGGTTTACAACGGCATCGTGGCGAAGATCACCGGTTGGGGATTCGCGGTGATCGGAGCGCCGATTCTGGTGTTCCTGTTTTTCACCCTCTTGCGGCTGCTCGCCGGGCTGCGGCGGATCACCGGCCTAACCGACAAGGAGCTGCTGCTGCCGCGCTGAGCGGAACGGTTAGTCCGCCAGATTGTCGATGCGCTGGGCGAGCTCGATATCGAGGTCGGTGACGCCGCCCTCGTCTTCGGTGGTTAGGCGGATGGTGACGCGGGTGTGGCGGACGGTGATGTCCGGGTAATGTTGGGCTTCATCGACGATCTCGGCGAGGTCGTTGACGAAGTCGATGGCGTCCATGAATTCCTCGAACTCGACGGTGCGGGTGATGGAGTCCTTTTCGTGCTCCCACTCGGGGCATTTTTTGAGGGCGGCGGCGAGTTCGGCTTTATCTAGCAAATCTGACATGGTCTGGCTGGGCGTGTTCGGGGGGAGATTGCGGTGTTGTTTTTCCCCTTTGCAAGCCCCCGTTTGAAAAATTCCGGAAATTTTTTCCGGGGTTGCGGATTGCGCGGGCCGCGGCGGTGCGTTAAGCTGCGCGCATGAGAAAGTTCGTGTGCCTTTTGATCGGTGGATTCGCGATGGTTTCCTGCGCGCCAATGACTCCGCAGTCCCGCATTGAGCAAAATCCCGCGGCGTTCGCGGCGTTGTCGGCGAAGGATCAGAACACCGTGCGGCAGGGGATGATTTCCAAGGGCATGAGCCGCGACGCGGTGATGCTCGCCTGGGGCCAGCCTTCGGCGCGGGTGGAAGGATATCGCGACGGCAAGGCGTCCGAGCGCTGGGACTACACGGCGAGCGAGCCGGTTTACACCAGTTCGATGTATGGCGGCATCGGCTACTATGGCGGCTACCGGGGCCGCTACGGGCGCTATTACGGCCCGTATGTGCCGTATGGTTACGGGTTCGGCCCGACGGTGACCTACGTGCCGTATTGCAAGTCGCGGGTCTGGTTTGTGAACGGCCGCGTGGACGCCTGGGAACGGGCCCAGTGAGGCGTTCAGAGCATCTGGTTGTCCACCAGCAGCCGATAGGTGCCGTTGCGGGCGATCAGCTCGTCGTGGGTGCCGCTTTCGACGATCCGGCCGTGGTTGAACACCAGCAGGCGGTCGGCGTCGCGCACGGTTGACAGGCGGTGGGCGATCACCAGGCTGGTGCGGCCGGCCATCAGGCGCTCGAGGGCTTCGTTGACGAGGCGCTCGCTCTCGGCGTCGAGCGACGAGGTGGCCTCATCCAACAAAAGAATCCGCGGGTTGGCGAGGATCGCCCGGGCGATGGCCACGCGCTGCCGCTGGCCGCCGGAGAGCTTGGTCCCGCGCGGGCCGACGACGGTATCGTATCCCTGCGGCAGGGCGGCGATGAATTCGTGGGCGTTGGCTTGGCGGGCGGCGTTCTCGATTTCCTCCTGCGAGGCACCGGGCTTCCCGTATTCGATGTTCTCGCGGATGGTGCCGCCGAACAGCATGATTTCCTGCGGGACGATGGCCAGTTGCGATCGGATCGCCTTGAGCGCGATGCTTTCGGCCGGGATGCCGTCGAAGGTGATGCGGCCGGATTCCGGATTGTTGAAACCGAGGATCAGCGAGAAAACGGTGGATTTGCCCGCTCCGGACGGGCCCACGAGCGCCACGCGCTGGCCGGGTTCGATGGAGAAATCCAAGCCGTCGAGCACCAGCACGTCCGGCCGGGACGGGTAGCGGAACGAGAGCCCTTCGAAGGCCAGCGAGCCACCGAGTTTCGTGAACGGATCGCCGTCGGTGCGTTCGGGCGGGGTGTTGAGCAGCTCGCGGAGGCGTTCGGTGGCCCCGGACGTTTGTTGGAGTTGGGAAATGATCTCCGGAAACGAGCCGAGCGAAGCCCCGACGAAGATCGAAAACAGGATGAACGCCGCGAAGTTCGACATCGTGATCTCGCCATTGGCAAGCATCCGCGCGCCGTGCCAGGTCACGAACGTGATCGCCCCGAACAACGCCAGAATGATGAACGAAAGAAACGCCGCGCGGAATTTCGCCCCCTTGAGCGTGACCTCCAGAAACGACTCCAGCGACGCCTGATAGCGGGACTCCTCCAGCGGCTCGTTGGTGTAGGATTTCACGTCCGCGATGCCCTGCACGGTTTCCTCGATCACCGTGCCGGCCTCCGCCAGCGAGTCCTGGGCCTCCTTCGAGTGCTGCCGCACTTTCCGCCCGAAAAGCGCGATCGCCAGCACCACCACCGGCACGCTGGCCAACATGATCAGCGAGAGTTTCCACGACGAAATGAAAATCACGATCACCCCGCCCACCAGCACCACCGACTGCCGCACCGCCTGTGGCACGGTGTTGAGGAGGGTGTCCCGCACCACCGATAGATCCGCCGCCACCCGGCTGCTCAGCGCCCCGGCCCGCTGCTCCTGGAAATACGGCAGCGGCAGCCGCGCCAGATGGGCGAAAAGATCGCGCCGCAGACGGTTCAGCGCCGACTCCCCGGATCGGATGAACCCCTGCACCCGGAAAAACCCGATGAATGCCTGCAAGGCCAGCGCCGCCAGCAGCTTCAGCGCCACCGCGTTCGATTGCTCCAACACCTTCTGCGGGTCCACATGGCCCTGCCCGCGGAACGCGTCCACCGGATTTCCCACCAGTTCTTTGAGAAACCAGGGAAACGCCAGCGAAAGACCGGCCGTGACAAACAGCGCGACCAGCGACGGAATGAAGACGGCTTTTTCGCGCATCAGGTAGCCGAGGATCCATTTGTTCGAGGAAATCGGCTTGGGGGTATTGGAGGAGTCGGTCATGAACGGGTGCCGAGACAATCGCGGCGACCGCCCGGTAATCAAGCAGGAAATCTCGGGCGCCCGACCGCCCACCCTGCCGCAACGCGGCAATCTGGGATAGCCCAAGGCAACGCCTTGGGAATCCGTCGCCAAAAATTTCACTAGCCCTGAAAGGGCGGAACCCGTGCCGCCGCCGCGCGCCATTGGGTGTCCCCTGCGGACCGCCACCCGTTTCAAAAACTGCCGAAGGTCATCTTTCTCCTTCCCATCTAACCCGGATCTGCCATTCTCGCCGCTGGCGATCCCACGCCCGTCACCATGCCCGCCAGTTCCACCGCCCACCCTGCCGCAACGCGGCAAACCTGGGATAGCCCAGGGCAACGCCCTGGAAATCCGCCCCCTGAAATTCACCAGCCCTGAAAGGGCGGAACCCATGCCGCAATCCCTCGCCCAAATCCTCGTGCATCTGGTCTTCTCCACGAAGAACCGGGAGGCGCTGCTGGCCGATGAAATCCGGGACGAACTCCACGCCTACATCGGCGGGATTGTTGGAAACCAACGGGGATCCTTGCTCAAAGCCGGCTCCGTGGCCGACCATATCCATCTGCTCATCGCCCACCCGCGCACTTGCGCGCCGTCCGAATTGGTTCAGGAAATCAAGACCGGCTCCTCGAAATGGCTGAAGACCAAGGGCACGCGCTATGCGGATTTCCATTGGCAGAGCGGCTACGGGATTTTTTCCATCAGCCCGACCCACCGCGCGGCTCTGGAGCAATACATCGCCAACCAGGCCGAGCATCATCGCAAGGCGACCTTTCAGGACGAATACCGCCGTCTCCTGGAAAAATACGGCATCGCGTTTGATGAACGCTATGTGTGGGACTAACCCTCATTTCGCCCTTTCAGGGCTGGGTATGTCTTGGGGCGACGAAACCAGGGCGTTGCCCTGGGCTATCGCGTTCGGCCGCGTTGCGGCTGCGGAAGGCATCCGCGCATGAGCAAGCCATCCGCCATCCGCCGGCATTCGGCATTCGCCATCCGGCATCCGGCATCCGGCATCCGGCGCCCGGCACCCGGCACCCGGCGCCCGGCGCCCGGCATCCGGCATCCGGCATCCGGCATCCGGCATCCGGCATCCGGCATCCGGCATCCGGCATTTGGCATTTGGCATCCGGCATTTGGCATTTGGCATCCGGCATTTGGCATCCGGCATTTGGCATTTGGCATTTGGCATCATTTCCGGCCAAATCTCCGATGAAAACCTGCCGCGCCCACCCTGCCGCAACGCGGCAACATGCGATAGCCCAAGGCAACGCCTTGGGAATTCTCCCCCAGAGAATCCATCAGCCCTGAAAGGGCGGAATCCATGCCGCCAGCGCGCGCAATTGGGTTTCCTCCGTAGCCGATCTGATGCCGGCCCGGTAGAGCGGATTCGTATGCTTGCGATCCCGGATTTTCATCGGAACGGCAAGACTACCTATCCGCCGGTGCCGGGCATGGCTCCGACGGGGAGAATTCGGTTGGCGGGCGGACCCGCGGCATTTGGGACATTCCGCCCGCAACAAAGGATTGCGCGGCGCGGTCCGAAACGCCATGACTGGTGCCGATGACCGGCCGTGAAATCCGTGACGCGCTCGAGAGCGCGGGTGTGTTGCCCAGCAAACAGCTCGGGCAGAATTTCCTCGTGGACCCCAACATGGCGCGCTGGATCGTTTCCCAACTGGACGCGCAACCCGGCGACACGGTGGTGGAGGTGGGGCCCGGCACGGGGTCGCTCAGCGAGCATCTGGCCGGAAACGTCCGCCGTCTGGTGCTGATCGAGTTCGACGCCCGCCTGGCCGGGTTTCTCCGCGAGCGGTTCCGCGATGTGCCCGGCGTGGAAGTCCACCATGCCGATGGCGCGCGCTTCGATCCGCGGCCGCTCTTCAAATACCGTCCCGCCAAATTTCTCGGAAACCTGCCGTATTCGTCGGGCGGGGCGATCATGAAAAACATGCTGGGCCGGCCGCATCCGTTCTCGCGGGCGGTGGTGATGCTGCAGAAGGAGGTGATCGACCGTCTGGCCGCCACGCCCGGAAGCGACGCCTACGGGGTGCTTTCGTTGCGCGTGCAGGTGGATTGGGAGGTGGCGCCGCTGCGCACGGTGCCGCCGGATGCCTTTCACCCTCGGCCGCGGATCGACTCGGCGGTGGCGGTTCTCTCTCCCCGCGCGGATGCGGTGCCGTTCGACGCGCGGTTGTTCGACGAACTGATCCGCCGCGGGTTCGCGCAGCGCCGGAAGCAGTTGAAAAAGCAGATGCCCGCCAGCCCGCCATGGGACGAGGTGGCCGGGGCGCTCGGTCTAGCCGCGACGGCGCGGGGCGAGGAACTCGGTCTATCCGAATGGATCGCGCTCACCCGCGCCTACGATCCCCATCCGCTGAAAGACTGCCCGCAGCGCGGCGAGGAAATCTTCGATGTGACGGATGAAAACGACCAGGTGACCGGCCAGGCCACGCGGGCGGAGGTCCACCGGCGGAAACTGTTCCACCGCGCGGTCCACGTGATGGTCACCAACAAGCGCGGGGAGGTCCTGCTCCAACAGCGTTCCTCGCTCAAGGACGTCCATCCGGACCTGTGGGATTCCAGCGTTTCCGGCCACTTGGATTCCGGCGAGGACTACGCGGCGGCGGCGGTTAGGGAACTCGACGAGGAAATGGGCATCACCGATACCCCGGCCACCGAGATCGGCCGCGTGGCCGCCTGCGAGGACACCGGATGGGAACACGTGCGGATCTATCACGCCCGCCACGACGGCCCGCTGCGGTTTCCCTGCGCGGAAATCCGCTCGGCGCTGTGGCTTTCCCCCGGCGATATCGACGCATGGATCGCGGCGAAACCCGACGACTTCGCCTCCGGATTCACGGCGTGCTGGAAGGAATGCGGCGAGCGGATGATTACCCTAGCAGCGCCGGGCGCTCGTGGTAGGTCTTGAGCACGAACTCGCCGAAGATGGTGTTGGCCCAGGCGAACCAGGAACGGGTGAAATTCTTCGGATCGTCCTTGTGGAAGGCCTCGTGGATGTAACCGGTGCCCGCATGGGTGCGGCGCAGGATTTCCAGGCAGCTCTTGATCTCGTCGTCGGTGGTGGCGGTGAGGCCCTGGATGATCACGCCCAGCGGCCAGATCATGTCCATGCCCACGTGCGGTCCGCCAAGTCCGCTGGCGGCCTTGCCGACGCAGTAATACGGATTCTGCGGGGACAGCAGCATGCGCCGGGTGGCCTGATAGACCGGATCGTCGTTCTTCACCGCGCCCAGGTAGGTTAGGGAAAGCAGGTTCGGGATGTTGCCGTCATCGGTGCAGTAGTAGTTGCCGAAGGCGTCCACCTCGAAGGCATAGACCCGTCCGGCGAGCGGATGGTTGACGATCGCATGCTCGGTTAGGGCGGTTTGCACCTCGGTGGCCATGGCGCGGCATTCCGCGGCCAGATCCTTTTGTTTGGAGATGGCCTCCACCATTTCCGCCGCCTGCCGCAGGCTCACCACGGCGAAGAAATTCGACGGCACAAGGAACGGGAAAATCGTGGCGTCGTCGCTGGGGCGGAACATCGAGTGGATCAGGCCGACGGGTTTCGCCGGATTGCCGTAGCCGCGTCCGGGGACCGTGTCGGTGGCGATCTCGGTGCGGCGCATGAACTTGTAGGGGCCTTTGCCGTCCTTGCGCTGTTGCTCGCGGAAAGTCTTCACGATCAGGCCGATCGAGCGCAGCCACGGTTCGTCGAACGGCGCGGTGTCGCCGGTGGCTTTCCAATAGCCGTGGGCCAGCCGGATCGGATAGCATAACGAATCGATCTCCCACTTGCGCTCGTGGACGCCGGGTTTCATGTCGGTCACGTCGGTCTTCCATTCGCCGGTTTTGTGGTCGTCCTTGTAGAACGCGTTGGCGTAGGGATCCTTGAGGATGCAGCGGGTCTGGCGGTTGATCACGCCGGCGACCAGTTGCTGGAGCGGCTTGTCGCCGCCGAGGAGCGAAAGATACGGATAGACCTGCGCCGAGCTGTCGCGCAGCCACATCGCGTCGATGTCGCCGGTGATCACATAGGTGTCCGGTTTGCCGTCAATGGTGCCGACCTCCACGGTGGTGTCGAGCGTGTTGGGAAAACAATTGCCGAACAGCCAGGCGAGTTCGCGGTTGCCGGTTTTGGCCTGGACCTCGGCGATGACGCGCTCGACGGCCTGGCTGGTGAAACGGCGCTTGCCGGCGGGCGGTCGGACCACGGGGAAGGCCGCGTCGGCGGCATGGAGACGCGGGGCGAACATCGATCCGGCGGCGGCCAGCGCCGATGTGGTTAGAAACTGCTTGCGGTTCATGTCGGTGTGTTGGTTAGGGCTGTTTGTTGAGAGCGTCGATGGCCGAACCCGGACGGCTGGAGGGCTGGACGCCCCACTTGGTATCCGGTGCGGAGGTCATTTCCAACTCCAATGTGCCGCCATTGGAAATATCGGCGTGTTCCAGCCAGGTGCGGTTGAACTCGCCGCCGTTGAGGCTGGCGCGGAGGATGTAGGGGCGCTGCGGGCCGTTGGTTTTGGCGTGGATGACGAACTCCTTGCCGTTCGGAAGCGTGATCGTCGCGCGGTCGAAGATCGGGCTGCCGATCGGATACCCGGTGGTGCCGGGGCAGACCGGATAGAAGCCGAGCGCGCTGAAGACATACCACGAGGACATCTGCCCGGTGTCCTCGTCGCCGCAGAAACCGTCCGGCGTGGGTTGATAGAGCCGGGCCATCACCTCGCGGGCGCGGGCCTGGGTTTTCCACGGCTGGCCGGCGTAGTTGTAGAGATAGATCATGTGCTGGATCGGCTGGTTGCCATGGGCGTATTGGCCCATGTTGGAGGCGACCATTTCGGTCATCTCGTGGATCATCTGCCCGTAGGTGCCGGTTTTCACATCCGGCGGAGTGTAAAACACCGCGTCCAGTTTGCGGCAGAACGCGTCGTCGCTGCCGAACAGTTTGATCAGGCCGGGCACATCGTGGAACACGCTCCACGTCCAATGCCAGGAGCAGCCTTCGGTGAACGGTCCGCCCCACTCGGTGGGATCGAAGTTCTCGCACCAATCGCCGTTCGCCTTGCGGCCGCGCACGAAGCCGGTCTTTTCATCGAACACCTTGCGGTAATTCATCGCGTCCTTGGCAAACTCGGCGGCATCGGCGGCGTGGCCCGTGCCTTTCGCGAGCACCGCGGCGCAGAAGTCGTCGTAGGCGTATTCCAGCGTCTTGGCGGTGGCCTCGCGGATCTCCGGATAGGGAGCGTAGCCGAGTCTTTGATAGAAAGCTGCGCCATCGCGGCCGATCGCGCCGCAGAAACCGGGCGATTGGGTGTTGGCGTCGTGGACCATGGCGGCCACGGCCTTTTTCGCGTCGAAATCGCGGACACCTTTCACCCAGGCGTCGGCGAAGAGCGAGAACGCGTGATTGCCGATCATGCAGCCGCGGTGGCCGGGGCTGGACCACGCCGGCAGCCATCCGCTCTGGTCATAGGCGGCGATCATCCCCTGCATGATCTGCGCGCTGATTTCCGGGAACAGCAGATTGTAGAGCGGATGCGAGGCGCGGAAGGTGTCCCACAGCCCGGTGTCGGTGTAGAGATATCCCTGATGGACTTTGCCGTCGAAGGGGCTGAAATAGACCGGCTTGTTTTGCGCGTCGTATTCGAAGAACCGGTGCGGGAAAATCACGCTGCGGTAGAACGCGCTGTAAAACGTCCGGCGTTGTTCGTCGGATCCGCCCTCGACCTTGATCCTGCCGAATGTCTCATTCCATTTCGCCTCGGCGCGCTGGCGGATGGTATCGAAATCCGCGTCGCCGATCTCGCGGTCGAGGTTGCGCTTGGCCTGCTCCGCGCCCAGATAGGACGACGCCACCTTGCAGGTCACCACTTTGCCCTTGGAGGTGTCGAATTTCAGATAGGCGCCGGCTTTCGGCGCCTTGATCGCGGTTTTCCCCTCGTTGACGGCATCCGGAGTCCATGTCCCGTAGGCGGCGAACGGTTGGTCGAACACGATCACGAAATGGTTGGCGAAATTGGCCGGAACGCCCCCGCTGTTGTTGCGGCAAATGCCGATGATCGTGCGTTCGTCAGGGTGGATCTCGATTTCCGGATTGTTGTGGAAGGCATCGAGCACCACGTAGGAATCGCCGGGTTTTTCGAAGGTGAACCGGAAGCCCGCGCCGCGTTCGGTGGGCGCGACCTCCGCGGTGGCCTGCCAGGTGTCCAACAGAACCCGGTAATAGCCCGGATGCGCGGTCTCCTCCTCATGGCGGAACACCGACGCGCGGTCCTCCTCGTTCACCACCAGCTTGCCGGACACCGGCATCAGCGAGAAATTCGCGTAGTCGGCGATCCACGGGCTCGGCTGATGGGTCTGGCGGATGCCGCGGATGCGGTTCTGGCGGTATTGATAGAAAAACGAGTCCTTGGCCGGCTGGGTGTAGGGCGCCCAGGCGTTCATCGGAAACGGCAGCGCGATGGCGGGAAACGTGTTGCCATGGGAGAATCCGCCGGTGGAGTCGGTCCCCTGGAGCGGATTGGCGAGCCGGACCAGATCCGGAGCTGCGTCGGACGCCTGGCCAAGGCCCATTGCCGCGAGGGCGAATGCGATGCGGGTTGCGGTCATAGAAAAACGCATACGCCAGCCTAATCGGGGATGTTGCGGAGGAGAGCCCCCCCTTTCGGGGGTGCTGGAAACACCAGCGGCGTTCACTCTCTGGTGTTGGCTTTCCGATCAAACAACCCATTGAAAGTTCGCGCCGATTGGCATCCATTGGACCGCAACAGTTGAATATGGAGGCGGTCTGTCTCCCCTACGCTCCGGGTGGAGTTCCTTCCTCCGATTTGGGAGGAATCCTCTCGTCCTTTGCTTGTGGATCGCTCCTTGTGTGCCGCGCCGCGGGCGATCTCGGTCTGTCCGGGGCTGGGTGCCATCTTGGAAACTCTTCCATCCGACTGGAAAAGCCGGATGGAAGAACCTTCCGGCCAGGATTTCGTCTTTTCCGAGCCGATTTACGCGTCTCCCAACCGGAAATAATTCGAGCCGCTCGCGATGGGATCGAATTACCACGCCTCGGAAGAGTCTTCCGACCGGAAAGTATTCGATCCGGACGCGTCGGGACCGAATTATTTCGGCCCGGAAGCGTCTTCCGACGGAAAATAATTCGGTCCGAGCCGACCGGGACCGAATTATGGGCGGTCGGGAGTGATGTCAAAGCCCCCGGAATTCGGTCCCGGCGCGCCCGGATCGAATTTCCATCGGCCGGAACACGTGTCACGGGTGCCGGTAATTCGGTCCCGATGCGTCGGGACTTGATTTTTTTCCGCGGGTAGGGATGCTCGACCGCAACGGAAGGACGAAATGAAGAAACTGCGCGGCATCCATATCCTCAAGCGGGGCGAACAATTTCTCTGTTGCTGGAAAGAACTGGCTTCGGAAGATACGGTGTTCTGCGGAATCGGCTACCGGGACCTCGAAACCGACGTGGAGAGCGTGAAGTCCGCGCGGGAAAAGGTGCGGGCGACCGAACTTCTGCTCGACGCGCTCCGCCTGGAGCGCGATCGCGTGGAGCGGACGCTCGCGGACCGGTTGATCCAGGTGGCCAGCGGGGTGAGAGGCACGCCGGGGTTTGGCGAGGATTGCGGGTTCTACAGCGCGCTGGGATTCATCCCCCACAGCGAGAAACGCAGCGGCCGCCCGAGAAAGCCGAAGACTCCACCGAAACCGGATCAGAACGCCTGAGCCGTAGCGATGCGGTAGGTAAGAACAAGCAACACGCGGAGCGCCATCCGTGCAAATCCGTGGTTCGAAACCCCTGAACCCAAAGACCTGGAAACCATGAACCGGAAGAATTTCAGACCACGGATGACACGGATGAACACGGATAAGAGCAGAGCAAGCAAGACGCGGAGCGCCATCCGGAATGATGGACGAATGACGATTGTCGGTTTTTGATTTTTGAAGTGGGCTTGAATCGGATGCCAGTTTCAAGCTCAGATCCTCAAACAACAATCCTCAATCCGAGATCCGAGGTTCGAGGTAGTTTGGACGCTCGATTTACCGCTGAAGCGCTGAGAACCGCTGAGTTCGCTGGGTGTTCTTTGAGCGGAAAGCCAACTCCGGAAGATGAATCATATGTCGGCTGATTGTTGTAGTCTTCATTTCAGCGGCTTCAGTGGTACTCAGCGCCTCAGCGGTTCATCGAGGCCACATTTTATCCTTCAACTTGGGAATTCGGGTTGAATCCGCCCGCCCCGCGCTCTAACCTCACCCCGCGCCACCCGCGCGACCACGCCCATGCCCGTCGAATCCAAACCGCTCTTCCATCCGGAGGTCATCCGGCAGCGCCTGACTCACTTCGCGCTGCCGCCGTCGGTCGAGGAGTCCCGCGAGCGCCTGCGCCATTGGGCGGACCTCATCGCCTCCGGTCGCGCGGACGCGCTCAATGAAACCGACCTGCTGCCGGATTTCCTCACCGATATTTTCGTCAACCTGCTCGGCTACACCCGCCCCGCGCAGTCACCGGACTGCCACACGCTTTCCCGCGAAACCCAGGTGGTGGTGGACGGCCAGAAAGTGGATGCCGTGCTCGGCCGCTTCCGCCCGGACGGCCAGGACTATGTCGTCGCCGTGGAGGGAAAGGGCACCCGCGATCCGCTGGAAATCCCCTTCGGCGGACGCCGCATGTCCGCCGTGGACCAGTGCTACCGCTACGCGATCAACCTGCCCTGCGACTGGATCGTCGTCACCTCGATGCGCGAGACCCGGCTCTATCACAAGGGCTCCAATCAACAAACCTACGAACGCTTCGAAACCGTCCGCCTGGCCGCCGATGACGGACTGCTCCGCCGCTTCGTGTTCCTGTTAGGAGCCGACCGCGTGGTGCCGGCCACCGGCGATTGCCATTTCAAGGAACTGCTCGCCAAGTCGGAAACCGTCGGCCGCGAGGTGACCAACCGCTTCTACGCCTTTTACGCCGACCTCCGGCTGTCGGTCTTCGCCCGCCTCCGCGAGGAAAACGCCGCCATGCCCGCCGGGGAGATCCTCCGCTGCTCCCAGAAACTGTTGGACCGCATCCTGTTCTGCGCGTTCTGCGAGGACCGCACCCTGCTGCCGCCGGAAACCGTCCGCGGGGCCTTCGAGCACGCCGATCCCTACAACCCGCGGCCGATTTGGGAAAATTTCCGAGGCCTGTTCCGCTCCGTGGACAAGGGCAATCCGGGACTGAAAATCCCCGCCTACAACGGCGGCCTCTTCGCCCACGATGCCGGACTTGATTCCCTAACCGTCCCGGACGATGTCTGCGCGCTGTTCCGCGATCTGGCGGCCCACGATTTCCGCCCCGCCCGCCTGGTGGCGGAAACCGCCGCCACCGGCGAGATCCGCCCGGTGATCGATGTGGACATCCTCGGCCACATTTTCGAGCAGTCCATCACCGACCTCGAACGCATTCGCCAGGACATCGAGTCCGGCAGCCTGCCCGCCGCCGGCAAGGACGCCCGATACGGTCCACTTGGCAAGGCGGAGAGTGGCGGGAAGCTCGGGAGCGACGAACCACTGATACCACAGATCCCCACTGATTTCACTGATAAGGATCTGGAAACCAGTGGTTTCAGTGGCTCTCAGTGTGTCAGTGGTTCAATGGGTGAATCCTCCAAGGAAATTGCCCCACGCCAGCAAGCGGGTGCCACGGCAATTTTATTGGGCAAGGACGCCCGCGCCCGGCGGAAACAGGAAGGCGCGTTCTACACGCCCGCCTTCATCACCCGTTACATCGTCGGCCAGACGCTCGGCGCGGTGCTCGACGCCCGCTTCGAGGCGCTGCGCGCATCCGCCGAAGCCGCCGCCGCCGCCACCGCCCGCAAGGCGCTGGCCGATCCCGCGGCCTACGATCCCGCCACCCTCAACGACCCGCAGCGCAAGGCGCTCGTCGCTTTCTGGGAAAGCTGGCAGGAAGTCCTCAAACGCCTCCGCATTCTTGATCCCGCCTGCGGCAGCGGCGCCTTCCTCATCGAGGCCTTCGACCAACTCCACGCCTTCTACGAGTCCACCAACCAACGGCTCGAGGAACTGCGCGGCGAACGCACCCTCTTCGACCCCGGCCGCAGCATCCTCCAGCACAATCTCTACGGCGTGGACCTCAACCCCGAGGCGGTCCAGATCTGCCAGCTCAGCCTCTGGATCAAAACCGCCGCCCACGGCAAAGCCCTCACCTCCCTCGACCACTCGATCCGCGAGGGCAACAGCGTCGTCGCCGACCCCGCCGTCCACCCCAAGGCCTTCGACTGGCAGGACGCCTTCCCCGAAGTCTTCGCCCAAGGCGGCTTCGATGTGGTGATCGGAAATCCGCCCTATGTCCGGCAGGAACTCCTCACCCCCTACAAACCGTGGCTGGAGAAAAACTACGCCAGCTACCACGGCATGGCCGACCTCTATGTCTATTTCTACGAACTCGGCCTCCGCGTCCTGAAGCCCGGCGGACTCCTGTCCTACATCGTCACCAACAAGTGGATGAAGGCCGGTTATGGCGAACCGCTCCGCCGCTTCTTCAGCGACCAATCCTGGATCCGCTCCGTCGTTGACTTCGGCCACGCCAAACAAATCTTCGAGGATGCCGATGTCTTCCCTTGCATCATCGTCGCCGAAAAACCCACCGCCGCCCCGAAACCGGAAACCGCCAGACTTTGCACCATCCCAAGGGAGCAACTGCGGATTGAAGACCTGAGCGTGCAAATCGAGCAGGAAGGCGAGAACATCGAAATCGATCAACTTGGCACGCAAAGTTGGCAACTTGAATCGCCACGGGTAACCTTACTCTATCGAAAACTGACCTCAAAGGGCACGCCTCTTGGTGAATATCTCGCGTCCGTGCCAAAGCGGGGAACGATGACAGGCTTTAATGACGCGTTCCTGTTGGACACTGCGAAATTTGGTGAAATTGTTAAAGATGACCCACGGAGCTTGGAAATCATTCATCCATATTTCCGCGGGCAGGATATTGGGCGTTGGCATACCGAACAGAGCGGCCAATATATGATCGTGATGAAGTCGAGCAACAATTATGCTTGGCAATGGTCGGATGAGATCCCGGATTCACCGGAGGCGGAGGCGAAGTTCAGGAATGCGTATCCTGGCATCTACGCTCACATGAAGCCCTTTGAAGCCCAGCTTCGTGCGCGGAAGAATCAGGTCAAACATTGGTGGGAATTAAGTTCTTGCGCTTTCTGGGATGAGTTCGAGAAGCCCAAAATTATCTACCAAGAAATCCAGTTTCACCCTTCCTACTCACTGGATGTCGTCGGCAATTTCGGCAACAACAAAACCTTCTTTCTCAGCACGGACGATCTCTATCTGCTGGCGGTCCTGAACTCTCCTCTGATGTGGTGGCACAACTGGCGCTACCTCCCGCACATGAAGGACGAGGCGTTGTCACCCGTGGCGTTCAAGATGACCCATCTCCCCATCGCCGAACCAACACCCGCCATCCGCGAAGCCGTTGAAACCACCGTCCGCCGTCTGATCGAGATCACCGCCTCGCGGCAGGAGACCCACCGTGTGCTGCACGACTGGCTGCGCGTGGAATTCGCCATCGAAAAGCCCTCCAACAAGCTCCACAACCTCACCGCGCTCGACTCCGACGCCTTCATCGCCGAAGTGAAAAACATCCGCGGCCGCAAGCTCCCCCTCACCGCCGCCGCCCTCCAAGCCCTGCGCCAGGAACACACCACCACCATCGAACCCGCCCGCCACCGCGCCGCCGAAGCCCTCGCCCTGGAACAACAAATCAACCACCTCGTCAACCAAGCCTACGCCCTAACCCCCGAAGAAACCGCCCTCCTCTGGTCCACCGCCCCGCCACGGATGCCCATACCTGCGCCATCCGAAAGCACGAAAGCCGGGTAACTCTATCTTTGGACGCACCGTAAATACAGAAATACACCACCGGCAAACAGCATACACCGGCCTCAATCTTCCTTATAACGAACCCGTTCAAACTCCTCATTCCAGGTCATTTTCGGAAATGATTCCATAATATTTTTGAAAGCATCCGTCTTAACTATCCAACGGTGGAGAATTGGCGTCCGTCCGGCATGGGGTGTGTGGAGGTCGAGTGGACCATGAAGAACCTCATGCCGGACTACAGGAATACCATTCCTGTTCCAGACGAACGGGTTCGACTCCGAAGGGGTCCATCCGAAATCGGAGTGCCAGATCCGAGATGGAATAATCTCCGCGAAGCAATGAAGTAACTGTTGATAGCCTCCGGTCCTAAACCCGACGGACCGATTCCCTTTCCCGAGACATGGCTCCCACCAGAAATTCGCCAGAAACCAGACAAATGATCGTCCGTTCAATGTTGTTGGAATCCCATTCGACAGATGGCACCTATCGGGCTGCTCTTGATACCAGCATTCATAAACAAAATCCTCTCGCCATGAATATACTTTCATTCGTGCGGCAATGACCTGCTCATCGTCCTCAAAACCTTCCGCAGTTGCGGCTTGCCGGAGCCAATTGCGAATATCCGCTGAAGCAGGCGGGTTACGATAATCGCCTCCAAGCGAATCAGACGAAGGCCAGCTTGCGATAGCGGGATGTGGCATCGGAGAATGCCGTAGAATCCAGCCATCTTCACTGGGAAGGAATGCCTGGGCAAACCGGAACAATTGCGCTGGTGATCCGATTCGTTCCAAAATAACTCGGTCCAACTCGTCATTAAGAACCCTGCGCCCTTCGGCTCCCGTGCAAAGCCAGTCGTTATCATTTCGAATGCTCTTCGGCCATTGCCATTCATCTTCCGCTGCCCGGCCAAGACACAGCAGACGGGTTCCAATTGAATGCGCAAGATCATCACAGTTCATCCCGGAAGCTGTTTTGATCTTTCTCAGGATGCTTGCCGCAACTTGGTGGTGGTCAACGAGACGAACCGAACCCCGCATCTCGGGCGTGGTCACAAGAATTCCGGCTGGCCGACTCTGAGCTGCCTCGATACAGACATCTTCTGGATCAATGAACTCGAAGGGAGGCGCCTCAATGCCCGTATGTCGGCTGAGTATTAATAGAATTATCCACACATGAAGGCGGATGTCCAATGGCGCGCCGACGCTTAGGTGTTTCAGGCGATCAACGACAGTGGCCATTGCATCGGGGCAAGTTGCCGCCCACACTTCCGCAAGCGTAAGAAGCCATCGGAGCCGCCATTCATCGCTTCCAACAGAATCGAAGATCATGGGCAGATGTTTGGGTTGCCATGAAATCAATGCGTTTGCGCCGATCATTGCGGACTCAATCACATTTCCATATCGAGATGACAGCAGTGTTGCGAAGATTCTTGAAGCAAGATCCTCCCAAGATGTCACTTCAAACCCTTCGGCGGGGCGCACATGCGGCAACGGTAATCCCATGTCCCCGCCACACGCCCAGCGCTCGTGCATGTTAAGGACCCTATTCAAGCCAGACTCTAGTTGGCTATGCCTGGCGACAGCCACTCTTGCTAACAACAATGCCTGAAGGTTGTCGCTAACTGATGAATACCAGTAACCACCGGACTCGCACCTGAGAATTGCGGATGGGACGAGTGCCCAAACTTGCTGATCAGAAAGCATCCTCATGATCTCCAATAGCGATGATTTGAGCGTCCCCGAGTAATGTCCCCATCCTCCAGACATGGAATTGTTGATTCCAAACAGCTCCAGCACACGTTTAATCTCCGTGTCGCGACTCTCGATGCTCCTGCAATGGATGGATCGGATTGCATTCGCCGCCTTGGCCGGTGACAGTCTCCGTCCCGCCTCCAATTCGGCCCTCCAATCGGCATCATCCAGGGCTTCATCGCCTGTGTCAGTTTCCTCCTGCTTTTGCGAGGTCTGACGAGAGTACTCACCCGGTGAAATCTGCCGGACTACTTGCTTCAGGAATGTGCGCTCAGTATCCGATGAAGATGTGGAGAAGATGGTGTCTCTAATATCACAAAGCACGGCGACATCTTCCGCGTCATGCCATCTTGTCATGGCCAAGGATATACACCAGCATGCCAGCTTGTCTTCTGGTGCCATGCTTGACTTCATTCGATCAAGAAAGCCGTCAAGGAACATCGCTTTGGCCCGGTCCAACCATCCTTTTGTGCTTCGCCACTCATCGTTAGCAAAAACAATTCTCCAAACATCGTCCGGTCCCGCAGAGATCGCGGCACATCCAAGCGCTGCACGCACATCTGATGACATTCGGTTGTCGCCATGCTGCCTTGAGCAGGCATTCAACAGCGCTAGCAACCGGAATCCAGCACTTCTGATGGCAGTCGGATTCTTGGATGCCACCTCTTCAAACCATGTGCAAAGCCATTGAAACGAATAGTCATTATGGCCGACATAACCGATGCGTTGCCATTTGAGTTTCTTCTCGGTCGAAAGGGCGAGTTCCACCTCTCCAATTTCTTTTGCTGCCGGTATGTAGAATTCATGAGCGACCTCCTCCCGAGAATCCACCCCCTCGGTCCAGATCCAGCCGGTTTCGCCAATGGCGCTGTTCAACCATTCCACAAGCACCTCGCGTTTGCCTGCGAGCATCATTATCCGCCAGACGCCGTCACGGCGAAAATCAGCCGGAGCTTCGGCGGCAATTGGCGACGCTATTTCGATAAGCGCGTCTCGGTGCCCAACACCAAGCGAGCAGAATATATTCACCAAGTCCTCGGCCAATCTCCCAGCGTTCAAATCGTATCGCGTTGACTCAATACTACGAGTCCAGTTGCGGGTCCAAAGCGCCTTCACTATTGCGCTCGCCCTGACTGGCGGAAATAGAATCTGTGCCGTTGCTGATTTGTTCTTTGCCAGCAGCGACATGACTTGGCCAACGATTACTGCGGCGTGAAGCAGAATCACGAGGCCGCCAGATTTCTCGCCTGAAGGGATATGACCGGCACGAGTGAGTATATTCCCGGCGATTACGGGAGCTTCGGCAACAGGATTGAGCCATCCGCTGGCCTTCGCCACTGAAAGCAAATGCTCTGGAATCTCGGCCATGCTGTCCGTAGTGCTTGTGACCGGATCGTCTAATGGCGCAACCCAACCTGATGCACGCGTCTCCAACCCGCTTCGGACGCACCACCAAGTTGCCAATAGCCTGAAACCTCGCGAGAAATTCAAACATTCCTTGTGAAATAGACGCAACATTCTGCCAACCAATCTCCAGTTCTCCAGCTCTGCGAATTTCCGAATCGCAAGCTCCACATTGGCATAGAAACGAGGAGGATTTGTTTGAAAACACCCGCCAAGGGTTTCGAATCGTCCCTGGTTTACGCTTCGCTCGACCCAACCCTTCTCAAAAAAATACTCAGCCCGTCTGTGCTTATCATCCGCAAACTCATTGAAAGTGGGGCACCACAACAAGACTCTGCATATTTTCCCGAAATCTTCAAACCATTGGTCCTCAGCGCCACAGTTGTTCCAATCGCGTTCCGAGGCATCGTCCACATTGGGATACACATGATCCACAATTTCATTGAAAGCCAAACCGGAGAACCACCGGTCCATAATTGCGATGGCACGAGGGGCTGCTCCAGCTTTCACGATCCTGTTTGCATCACTGGTCACCTGCTGGAGAATTGTGACTGTCCACGCGTCAAGCGACTGAACTACAAGCTCCGACGGAGGAAAGAATGCCTCAGGCACCGCTCCGAGTGCTTCGTCTTCTGCTGTTACATGTCGTTGGTGGTTCTCCCATCGGCCCATCGTCTCCACCGCGCACGCCAACTCATGGAGAACATCCCAATCACGCAGCTCAAGAGATGCTGCAAGAGCCGCTCTAGCCTGATCTTCAACTTCACGGAAGGGGCGTCCCAACGCGGCTGCTTCAAATACCCACTCCACGGTAAAAACCCGCGCGCATTCGGATTTGCGACCTGCATGCCGCAAAAGCTCGAACAACGACGCGTGGGCCACCTGCCGATTAGATTCCGGCGCAAGGTAATGTGTGGCCAAACAATTTGACACCCATGCACGCTCGGCCGGGCTCTGCTCCCCTAAGCGATTACCCAAAAAAACGCGGACATCATTGTGAAGCACTCTGAATCCGAATCCATCCTGAATAATCAGAGGGCCCAATTTGACTAGAATCAAATGCCAGAAGTCGCTAGAGTAGTTTAGTCCCCGAAACGCTGACGCAAGATAGTCTCCAGACAGTGGCTCCCGCGCCTGACACAAGGAGCCGGACAGGGCCGTCTCAACCCCTACATAGTGTCTTTGATCGTCTCCCCGAAGCGCATAGTTCCAAATTGAATCATAGTAGTGGCGGAGTCCCTGTCCAATCCGACGATTCTCAAGGCGTTGTCGCAGTGCCTCGCAGGAAGTGCTCGCACACGCCTCTTCAATTGCAAATACCACTGCTAGCGTGTTTCCACCCGAAACGGTGAGAATATGGTTCAATGCGTCGTCCCACTCGCTAGGCGGCATTTGGAGTTGCCTATGCTCAATCAAACCAGCGATATCGGCCTTTTCAAGTGGACCCAAATTATATGTGACAACGCCGTCCGCGGGCGCCCTCAACCAAGGTGGATATTCCTCGTAGCTTTCCGCTGGCTGTCCAGCAATCAGGAGACGGATACGGCTATCAACCAGCTCCTCGGGCCCCGGAAGCGATCGGAAGAAATCTTCTGCGAAAGCCCGATCATACCGCAGACGTCCAGCCCTCGCGGCATGATCGATTCCGTCAACTACGATCACAAAGTCTCGTCCCAGTTCCTGCCCAATCCTATCCGCTAACCTCATAACATGGCCGCGCGCCTGCTGCCATGTCAACATCTCGTTTCGGACTGGAACCGAATATTTCCACAATGCGCCGCTCAAATCGCGCCTGAGTTGTGAAAGCAAGCTAAACCAAAGTTCCTTCGGGTCGACGCAATAATCAGTTTCGGAAGGTGCACCCCGCGAATCCGGTGTGATGGGCAGAAACGCGTAGTATCGCAGACCAACGATTCCACTCAACGGCTTCTCGCTCCGCCGCATCTCAATACGACTCAGCAGGCTCGTCTTTCCGGCGCCCGGGTCCGCACAAAGAAACACGATCCTTGGGCCATCGGGTGAGACCAACAATTTTTCAAGTTCCATCGACTCCTTTTCCCTGGTTGGAAAGAAGGGAGTCGGCGGAGGTGGCGCCGGGCGCTCCGCGTCCGGATCAGAAGGTAGAGTCAGGGCACGGAGAACCGTTTCAGGGGTAACTGGTCCGTGGCCAGTTGTCCACATCTTCAACGCGTTGTTAAGAGCGTGCAGAAGCGGTGTGGCCTTTTCAACCGATGTCCCAAACGCTTTGGCTAGTGCAAGTAACACTTCCGCCTGAAGATCTTCTAAATCCGGACGGTTGGTAGAAATTCTAAGACTCCGGATGAAGTCCATTCGGACGGCGTCTGTTTCGGAATTCAGTGCCTCGTGCCACTCTTGCCATGCTCCGCTCCATTTTTCGGGAACTTCAAAATCAGCGATGTGGCGTCGCTTGGTCGCTTCGGCAGCCAACCATTCTGTGAATTCGAGCAACGGCGGGCGCCCCATGTATGTGTTCATCCCCGCTTCCCTGTTTGTAAAGACCGTGCATGTTGAGGTTGCCGCTTTCGGTGGCAACTCACACCACGCTGCGTAGAGGTCGCCTAGGAGAGAATTCCCGGTATCGTCTTTTCCAACGAGCGCACCAAATGTCAGATTGTTGCCTTCTCTGGTATGTTTTACCTGATAGTAGTCGATTTTCCCATCGTTATACCTCACAACCACATCATCCCAGCCCTTTACTCCTGCTTCTTGAAAGGTGACGGAAGTGATTCCCGAGTCAGGATATATCATTTCGACAACCTTTATTAGTCCTGCGGTCCATTCATACCAGTATGGGCTGCCGTCCCCTGCCGTGTCGTGTTTCATCAGGTCGTCAAGGTTGAGTATGATTGATCGCGATTATTTATGGCCTGCCGGTTATAGCTGAGCATGGCCTATTGTTGGTCAATCACGGTTCTCCTGCCCTATCCCCAAACCCGAACCCAAACAACCCGCCATCCGCCGCCCCGTCACGGAGGGTGAGTTTGACGAAGTTCCGCCAGTCGAAGGAATCCGGGAAGCCGGAGGTGGGGATGCGGTCGGAGTTGAGGCAGCAGAGGTATTGGAAGTTTTCGTGTTGGCTGGTGAGGCTGGCGAGGTGGAGGGCTTGGGTGAACTGGCGTTCGGCCGCGCCGTCGAAGAGGGTGGAGTCGTGGATGAGGAAGCCGGGGGCTGCCGGGCGGGCGGCCCAGGTGCGGGCGAGCATGAGAACCGCTGGAATTCGGCACCCGTCCGCTCGTGGCATGCCAGACGGAACGCCATTTCGTGGTAGTGGATGTCGAAAGCGGGGGAATTCATAGGTGGAAAATGAATTCGGAATGCGGGTTGTCGGAGAATGCCGCAGCGGGATTGCCGGATGCTTTGGGCTGACATCAAACAAGCTGCGGGCGGCATGTTAGTGAAAATCCCTCCGGACGGGAAGCGGAATCTGTGGGGCGGGTGGTTTTTGTGGCACGGATACCCATGAATGAGGCGTGCCGTTGGCACGCGGGGTTGGTTGGGGGGATGGCGGTCCCACGGTTGGCACCGTGGGCTGGGATGAGGCGTCGCGTTGCGACGGCGGGCGGCATCGGCGATCTTCCATCTCCTTTGCGAGCTTGGTGTCTTGGCGGTGAATTCTTCCGGGCTGGGAACGCCTGGGAGACCACGCTCTCACGAGCGCGGCTACGGGATCGCCCTTCATCCACCATCCTCGATCTCCTTGGCGAACTTGGCGTCTTTGCGGTGAGTTTTTCCGGACCGGGCGGGTTCGACGGAAAGACGCCGACTGAAGTCAGCGCTCCGTTAGACGATCTTCGCCGGGAGAATGCGGCCAGGATAAAACAAGCGCTTGCGGGTTTTCGGAATCCGCTTATCCTACCGCCATGTCGCAGGTCGCAGAATTGATCAAAGAAGCCTCCAAGCTCGGTCCGCTGGATCGGGCCGAGCTGGTTTCGTCGCTGCTTGAGGATCTTGATGCCAGTCCCCATCATGTCAGTGATGAGGAGGCTTTGCGACGCCTTGAAGACCTGAAGTCCGGCAAAGTCAAGGGACTTTCGGAGAGCGATTTTTGGAAAGCTTGTGGCCGCGCCTGACCGATGCAGGTGATCCGACATCCGGAACTCGCCGACGACATCCGTGAAGTCGCGACGCATTACGCGGAAATATCCGAGCGGGTCCTGTCGGCTTTTTGGAGTGAGTTGGATTCCATACTGGCCTCGGTTGAACGGAATCCCAGGAGCCACCACTTTGACGTATGCGGCCTGCGTAGGGCCAATTTTCGCAAGTTCCCATACCATTTGCTGTATGAGGCTGATGATGAGGCCATTTACATGCTGGTTCTCAGACACGACAGAAGGCGGCCCGATTACGGAATTGGCCGACGGGTATAGGCCCACAAGCGAGTGGTTCCAAAGCCGAACCCGAACAGCCGGCCATTCTCCGTAATGAGGCGTGCCGTTGGCACGCGGGGTTGGTTGGGGAATGGGGGTCCCACGGTTGGCACCGTGGGCTGGGATGAGACGTCGCGTTGCGACGGGTTTCGGCGGAGGCGGCGATCTTCCATCTCCTTTTCGAGCTTGGTGTCTTGGCGGTGAATTCTTCCGGGCTGGGAACGCCTGGGAGACCACGCTCTCACGAGCGCGGCTACGGGAGCGCCCTTCATCCACCATCCACCCTCTCCGATCTCCTTCGCGAACTTGGCGTCTTGGCGGTTAATTCTTCCGGATGGGAGCCTGGGAGGCCACGCTCTCACGAGCGCGGCTACGGGAGCATCGACGATCTTCAATCCCCAAGGCGAGCGAGGCTTCCCAACCGGATCCGGTAGCTTTTGATCCCCCCCTTTCGGGGCGGTGGACGGGCGGGCTTAGTCCGCGCGATGAAATGGCGGCGCGTGTGCCGCTGGTTTTGGGCTTGTGATGGTTCGGGGTCGGAGGCATTCTGCGGCGGGAGCGTTCCAATCCGCGCCCGTTCCACAACTCCAACCCAACCAACAATCATGCGACTTAGAACCCTTCCGATTCTTCTGGCTTTCCTGCTCATGGGTGTGGCCGATGCCATGGGGCCGCTGTCATCCGCCGTAAAGGACAAGTTTGGCCTAACCGCCGTGATGGCGACGCTGATGCCGTTCTTCGTGTTCATCGCGTTCGCGATTTTCTCGGTGCCGGGCGGGGTGCTTGCGGCGCGCATCGGCAAGAAGAAGGTGCTTTTGTTGGGCCTGGGTCTCAACACGGTGGCGGTGGCGGTGCCCGCGCTGATGGACCCGACCTATCCGCTTTTGCTGGCCTGCATTTTCCTGTTGGGGGTGGGCACCACGTTCCTCCAGGTGGCCGGTAATCCGATCATGCGCGATGTCAGCGAGGCCGGCGACTACAGCCGCAACCTCGCGCTGGCGCAGGGTTTCAAAGGCATCGGCAGCGCCTCCGCGGCGTTTCTGCCGTCGGTGATCGGCGGGGTGGGTTTGCTGGCCGCGATGGGCTGGCGTGGCGCGTTTCCGGTGTTCACCATCCTGATGGCGGTGGCATTCGTGCTGGTGGCGATCATGCAGATCGACGAGACCAAGGCGGATGCGCCTCCGGGAATCGGCGGTTCGCTGGCGCTGCTGGGAAATCCGGTGTTCGCGCTCGCGGTGCTGGGCATTTTCGTCTATGTGGGAGCCGAGGTTTGCATGGGCACATTCCTGAAGCCCACGCTGGAGGGGCTCGGCTTGTCGGATCAAAAGGCGGCCCTGTTAGGCCCGTCGCTGTTTTTCGGAGTCATCACGATCGGCCGCCTGGTGGCTGGTGTGATCAAGGTCAATCCCCGCGTGTTCTTCCGGATCTCGGCGTTCGCCGGTTTGGTGGGAACGGCGATGGTGATGGCCGGCAACCAATATCTCGCGTTGGCCGGCGTGGTGGTTGGCGGGCTCGGCTTCGCCAACATCTGGCCGATGCTCTTCTCGATCACCGTTGAGGAAAAACCCGAGTGCGCCAGCGAACTGAGCGGCCTCATGTGCATGGCGATTTCCGGTGGCGCGATCGTTCCGCTGCTGATGGGCAAACTCCGCGACGGCGGCATG
Organism: Verrucomicrobiota bacterium; assembly: GCA_017301995.1. GTDB lineage: Bacteria > Verrucomicrobiota > Verrucomicrobiia > Verrucomicrobiales > Akkermansiaceae > Luteolibacter. The sequence goes on from JAFLEH010000007.1 coordinate 194,011, forward strand.
ACCACCATGGCCTTCGTCGTCCCGGCGGTGTGCTTCGCCTATCTGCTGCTGCTCTCGCTCAAGGGTGCCAAATCCACAGCCGCCTGATCCAACACGCAATCCGAAAGACCATGAATCTCGAATCCGACTCACGCATTGTGATGACGCTCGACGCGGGCGGCACCAGTTTCCGTTTCGCGGCGACCCGCGGTGGCAAGGCGATCACCGAAACGGTGGTGCTGCCGTCCAACGGTGACGATCTGGAGAAGTGTACGGGAAATCTGATCGAGGGCTTCACGCGGGTGAAAGCCGCCTGTCCGGAGCCTCCGGTGGCGATCAGTTTCGCGTTTCCCGGACCGGCCGACTATCCGCTGGGGATCATCGGCGACCTGCCGAATCTCCCGGCGTTCCGCGGCGGGGTGGCGCTCGGGCCGATGCTGGAGGAGAAATTCGGTATCCCGGTTTATATCAACAACGACGGGGACTTGTTCGTCTATGGCGAGGCGATCGCCGGTTTCCTGCCGTATGTGAACGGATTGTTGGAAAAGGCCGGTAGCCCGAAGCGCTTCCGGAACCTGTTTGGGGTCACGCTGGGCACCGGATTCGGCGGCGGGATCGTGCGGGACGGAAAGTTATATGTCGGCGACAATTCCATGGCGGGCGAGGTATGGTTGTTGAGAAACAAGCTGGCGCCGCAGATGAATGCCGAGGAAGGCTGCTGCATCCGCGCGGTGCGGCGGGTTTACGCGGCGGAGACGGGCATTCCGTTCGCGGACGCGCCCGATCCGAAGGCGCTGTTTGATATCGGCAGCGGCAATGCCCCCGGAAACCGTGAGGCGGCGCTGGCCGGATTCCGTCATCTCGGCGAGGTGGCGGGCGACGCGATGGCCAACTCGCTGACTTTACTGGACGGTCTGGCGGTGATCGGCGGCGGTGTTTCCGGCGCGTGGCCATTGTTCCTGCCGACCCTGGTTTCCGAGTTGAACTCCAACTATACCGGCCCCGACGGATCGCAATTCCGGCGTCTATCCGCCGCGGCTTTCAATCTGGAGGATCCCGCGCAGTTGGAGATCTTCCTCAAGGGCGAGGCCCGCACGATTCAGGTGCCGCGCTCCGACCGCACGGTGGCCTACGATCCGCTCCAACGGATCGGCGTCGGCATGTCGCGCCTGGGAACCAGCGAGGCGGTCGCGCTCGGCGCGTATGCATTCGCCCTGAACCAACTCGGCGAGTAGGTTTTCTAACGACCCGCGGACTCCGTCGTGGCGATCCATGCCATTCCGGTGTAGTGGATGGTTCCGGTGGTGGCGCTGTTGCGGCCGTCGATCAGCAGCGGGCAGTCCACGCGGAGGGGGCCGCGGGGGATGCCGTCGTTGGCTCCGCCCCAGTGGCCCGCGCGGGACAGGTCGGTTAGATCGAAGGTGGTCCAGCGCCAGCCGCGCCAGTCGAGGTCCGGGCCGGTGGGCTGGAAGGTTTGGCCCGCGCTGTCGATCAGGCGGCAGCGGGTGGAGTTTTTCGACCCGTCGCCGTGAATCCACATGCCGAGCGCGGTGGGTTTTCCGGGAACTTGCGGCGAAACCGTCCGGCCATCCGGTCCGTGCGGCACGCAGCGGACGAAGCGCCAACCGTGGGCGAACTTGTAATCGAGTTTCCACGCCTTCGGATAGGGCGCGTCCGGCGCAGGCGTGTCGGTTAGGGAAACCGACGACTCCGCCGGGATTTTCGCGTCGCCATCGAGGGCGGCGCCGAAACCGTCGATTTCAAGGGGCGTGAAACGAAGCGCTGGCGTGGCTTCCACGAGGTTTCCAGCGGTGTCGCGGAGTTCGATGGAGTTTTCCGGTCCGGAGGGAACGAGAATCGTGGTTTCCGGGCGTATTTGCGTTAGATCGACCCTGATGTTGGCGCTCCCGGCGATGACGCTGCCGGAAAACGGTTCGGCGGACGGGCTCGCGATGGTCACCCGCATTCCAGAGGCTACGGGAGCGCAGGTCAGTTCCAGCGGATTGGCGATCAGGAAATCGACGGATGATTTTGATAGACCGAGGAGCCGCGTGTTTCCGCCCGCATCCGCGAGCGAGTACTCCACGGCGACGATGGCGGTTAGGGGTGTTGCCCTGCGCCGGTGGAGGGTGACGGGGAAAACGTGGGACGCGGATTTGTCGGGGGCGATCCGCAACTCGACGGTGGACTCCGGGACATCGGGCAAGCCCTTCAGGGTGACTTTGGCGACGGCCGGTTGGCCGAACGGATTGGTTAGGGAGACGGGAACCCTTATGCCGTCTTTCTTGCCTGCGAGGATCCTTGTTTCCAGATCCGGCCCGACTTTCCATGCCGAGGCCGCGGTGAACTCGGGCAGCGGGCGTTTGAACGTCACGTACACCGGTGCGGTGCCGAGCGGAAGGGTGAGTTTGCCGTTCGCGGCGGGTGGGGGAAGGGCGGTTCCAGCGCCGTCCACCGCGGACACGTTGTCGGTGGTTAGGCCGGCGGCGGTTAGGGTAAAATCCGTTGGGCCAGCGGTGGTCCATGCGGCGATTTTCTGGTCGCCGGCGCCGTTGCACAGGAGCAGCGCCCGGCACTGGGGCGGCACCGCGAGTTCGCGGGCGATCCGGAAACCGGTTAGTTCGCGGGTGAGGGTCCGGATCGCGGTGTAGGCGGGTTTGGGAGTCAGATCTTCGTTGACCGTGCCGAAATTGTGCTCGGCATCGTTTCTATCCGGTCCATCGTTTTTCCAATCATACCAGATGGACAGCGGCACGCCCGAGGCGAGGTTGGAAAGTTGCTGGCGGGCGATGAACGCCGCCTGGGTGGCTTCGCTGACGCCGCCTTTCGCATGGGTGGCGTAGCCCCATTCGCCGCTGATGATCGGGATGTGCCGTTTGGCGGGCGGGGCGTATCGTTCTATCAAACCGCGCAGCCGGAGGTAATCGTCCCTCGCGGTTTCCGGACCGTTTCCGTAGGACCGATAGGGATGCACCGAAACGCCGTCGATGTATTCGAGCGCTCCGGCGCGGAACAGCGTTTCGAAGAACTCCCACGGAAACCCGGACGAAGCGGGGGCGAGGATGGTCGCCGTGGGGTCGGCATCGCGGATCGACCGGCAGGTGGCGAGCACCAGCGCGGCGTAGTTATCCGCGTTTGGGCGGGGTTTCCAGAAGCCGATGTTAGGTTCGTTCCAAATCTCCCAGACGACGCGTTTGCCTTTGTAGCGGGCCGCCGCGGCCGCGGCCCAGCGGGCGAACGCCGCATGGCTCGACGGCTTGGACGGAGATGCGACATCCCGCCGTTCGGTTCCGGTGACCGGGTCCCGGCTGGTGACGGTTTCCTCGTAAAGCGCGTTCGAATAATCGAGAATGTAGAGCGGACGGATGCCGCGTTTTTCGAGATTGGCGGTTAGTTCGTCGTAATCCTCCCAGCGGTATTCCCCCGGTTTCGGTTCGGTGGCCTGCCATGAAAAATCCATCCGGACGAACTTGAATCCCGCGTCGGCGATCCGGTCGAGATCTCGTTCGCGGCCGCGGGTGAAGTGGATGTTGACGCCCACGCCAGCGGGGAGCGCCGGATCGGGCAGATCCGCGGCGGGCGATATTTTTGTTAGGAGCAGCGCGGACAGCGGGATGATGAAACGGCGGTTCATGAGTCGGAATGCGGAAAAATCACCGCTTCATGGAGCATCCGGAGGGCGGCCGGAACGCGTGCGGCTTGGCACAATACGCTCCCTGCCCGGCGATCCCATCAACCGACATCGCTCATTCTTCCGGAGGGCTGGCGGACTTGGCCCGCTTGGATTCCGCACGTTGCGGTTTCGGAGGTTTGGCGGATGTTGGGATCGGTTCGTTGGCGAATGAGGGGTGATTCCGGAGAATGCGGCGCAGCGCTCCGGGTGTCATGCCGGTTTCCCTGCGGATGAAGTTGTTGAATTTCCCGTTGCCCTCGAAGCCGCAGAGTTTTCCGATCTGGGTGATCGAATCGTTGGAGGATGCCAGCGCGGCCTTGGCCATGCGCAGTTTCACGTTGCGCACCGCCTGGCCCGGAGTGATGCCGAAGGCCTTGGTGAACTGGGCGTAAAAATGCACCCGCGACGTGGTGGAGCAGTTGACCAGATCCTTGACGGTTAGATTCTGCGGCGGCGTGTTTTCCAACAGGCTCCACGCGCGCTGGATCGCCACTCCGGACGGTGAGGTGTCGCCGGTGGACGCCCGTTGGATGATGGTCGCTCCCGGTTCCGGAACCATGGCGAAATCCCGCGCGAGGCGCTGTTTTCCGAGCAGATGTCCGTGGACCGCCCGCACCGCCTCCGCGCCGAGGCGGGAACCATTGAGCCGCACGCTGGTGATGCCCTTCAGCGCATGCATGGCGCAGGGGTGGTCGCCATATCCTAACAGCGCAAGATCGTTTGGCACGTGGTAGCCCAGTTTCTCGGCTTTCAGCCAAACCAGTGCGGCCATCTCGTCATGGACGCACCAGATGACGGCCGGTTTGGGGAGACGGTTGAGAAAACGTTCGAGTTCATCCTCGTCCTTGCCGACCAGCATGTGTTCCGGATGAAGCGCGGGATCCTTGCCAACCCGGTCGAAGTGATAGGCGATTTTCTTCCGGTCTCCAGCGGACTCCCTGAGTCTCCGCGCGCCGTTGTGGCACCCGTTTCTAACTTCCAGGGATGTGACATAGGCAATGCAGCGTCCGTCGAATCCCGCGATGAAATCCATCACCTGCCGGTGTACGCCGAGATTGGCGATCGTGGGAATGGCTCCCTGAAACGCGTCGCTGCAATTCACCACCGGCATTCCCGATTCCCAGAGATCAATCGCCCAGCGGTCGTCCGGCCCCACCCACATCACCACCCCATCCATGCGTGCGAGCGCGTCGCGATCGGGCGCTCGATCGTCCGCGGTGGGAATCAGAAACACGCGCAGTTGGGGATGTTCGAGGGCGTAGGTTCTTGCTCCTTCCAACACATTCATCCGGCTTTGCAGGAACGGATTGCGAATGACGATACCGATATTCAACTCGGATTGATTGGGATGCCACTGGCGCGTACTCATGATCTAGGGAGATTATCCAACAGGATCCGACAAATGTAAACAGACTATGTTCAATTGAACGGAATGGAAGTTCGGGTTAACGGAAAGTAAAACGGGGCAGCGGAGTGGTGTTAGACCATCGCGTCGCGGTGTCTCCGGCAGTTCCGTTCTAACACTCCTTGCGTTCGGGAATCTCCGTGCCGAAAGGTTCCGCGGTGAAACGGTTCCGCGGAGCGATCATCGCCGGCTTCTGGTTGTTGGGCACCCTGGCGGTGGCCAGGGTGGACCATGGCTCGCTCGTCCGCGCCCTGTGGCCGGCGGTGGTGGCGGTGGGGGTGATCGTTTGGCTCAGGCATGCCGCGGTAGGGCTCGCCTGCGGGGTGGCCGCCGGGGCGCTTTTGTTAGCGGGTGGCAATCCGCTCGCCGCGATGCGTTCGGGCATGGCCGAGCACCTGTTTCCCGCGGTGCAGGGTCCGTGGCGGATCGGCGCGATCGCGTTCACGCTGATTCTCGGATCGTTTGCCGGAATCCTGGAGCGGTCCGGGGGATTCGAGGCATTGTTGCGGCGTCGGTTGGAGCGGGGTGGGGAAGGCGAGCGGGATTTGTTGGGCGGCACCTATCTGGTAGGTCTGCTGTGTTTCTTCGACGGGCTGGCCAGCAGTCTGTTATCCGGCCGGATCGCGCGGCCGATGGCGGACCGTTCCGGGGTGTCGCGCGAGCGGTTGGCGTGGGTGGTGGACTCCACCGGATCGCCGGTGGCGTGTGTGGCGTTCATTTCGACTTGGATCGCGACCCAACTGAGCCTGATCGAGCAGGGGCTGCGGGGCGCGCCGTTTCCGGTGGATCCGTATGCGTTGTTTTTCCGGTCGGTGCCGGCCAACGCGTATTGTCTGCTCACGCTGCTGCTGGTGCCGCTGGCGATCCGCTGGAACTATCAGCCGCGGGCGATGCGGAAATTCGCGGCGCGCGCTCCGGAGGGGGAGATTTCCGGGGCAACCGGTGAGGCGGTTAGGCCGTGGGTCGTGCTGGTGCCGCTGGGCGTGTTGGTGGTGGGGATATTGGCGGGATTTCCGCTGTTGGGCGCGGAACCCGCCGATATTCTAACCGCGGATGGCTGGCGCCGCGCGTTCAGTGGCGACGCCGGTCCTTATGCTTTGGTTTTCGGCAGTGCGGCGGGTTGGTTCGCGGCGCTGGCGTGTTTTCCCGGCGGGCGGCGGCGGGAGGCGCTGGATGCCGCCGTGCATGGGGCGGGCTCGCTGCTTCCGGCGCTGGTCGTACTGGTGCTGGCGTGGACTCTTGGCGGGATGTTCGGGGCGCTCGGCACCACGGCGCATCTCGCGGGTTTGTTGGCGGGCGGTTGTCCGCTCGGCTGGCTGCCGCTGTTGGTTTTCGTGGTGGGAAGCTCGATGGCGTTCACCACCGGCACCTCGTGGGGAACGATGGGGCTGCTGATGCCGTTGGCGCTGCCCGCCGCGCTTGGGGCGGCCAACGCGGCGGGAATCGCCCCCGAAGCGGCGCAGTCGCTCTGCGTCATGGTGATCGGCGCGGTGTTCGGCGGGGCCACGCTTGGCGACCATTGCTCGCCGTTTTCGGACACCACGATTGTTTCCGCGCTGGCGAGCGGTTGTGAAACGGTGGACCACGTCACCTCGCAACTTCCGTTTGCCGCGATGGCGGCGCTTGCGGCCTGCGGGGCGTATGCCGGAATGGCGGCGGGGCTTTCTCCGGTCGTCGCAACCTTTCTGGCCGGAGGCTTGCTCGCGGTTTGGACCCGCTGGCTCGCCCGGCCACGGGCGCCCCGCTAGCCGCACGGATTCCGTGGCTGCAACCGCATGATATTTACATCGTATCCCGGCGGCTCCGGTGCCGGCCGATATTCTAAAAAATCTTTGCGTTTGCCCGGTTGACAAGCCCCCCGGCAACCACCAAGCTCCCACGCACGACGCGACGGCAAGTGCCCTCCCGACCGTTTTCCCTAAACCCCATCAGGATTCCCACCGCTGTGTTTTCCAACGAAGATTATCTCGCAGACTTGCTCGCCGAAGCCGGCTTGGTGAGCCCCGATCAGATCGCGCGCGCGCGCCAGACCCTATCCGGACGGGAAACCCTGATCGAAAATCTCCTCGGCTCCACCCAATTGACCCAGGAGGACGTCGCCCACACGCTCGCCGCCAACGCCAGCGTGCCCTTTGTCCGCCTCGCGGATTTCACCTATGACCTCGGGATCACCGAAACGATCACCGACGAAACCGCAAAGCGCTACCGGGTCATCCCCGTGCAGGACGACGGACTCTATCTAACCGTCGCGGTCGCCGATCCGCTCGATTTCGAGATGCTCGACAGCCTGCCGCACGTCATCGGCCGCGAAATCAACCTCGTTTGCGCCACGCCGAAGGACATCGAAAACCACCTGAGCCAAATCTACGGGGTGGAGACCAGCAAGGGCTTGGACGCCTCCGAACTCCTGGTCACCACCGGCGACGCCGCCGCGGGTTCCGACGGGGACGACGCGCCGATCATCAAGCTGGTGTTCCAGATGCTCACCGAGGCGTTCCGTCTCCGGGCGTCCGACATTCACATCGAGCCGCTGGAAACCTCGGTGCGCATCCGCTACCGCATGGACGGCAAGCTCGTCGCGGTGGACAACCACCCGAAAAAGCTCCTCCCCGCGGTGATCGCGCGCCTCAAGGTGATGAGCGGCACCATGTCGATCGCGGAAAAACGGTTGCCGCAGGACGGTCGCATCCAGTTGAAAATGGGCGACAAGGAGGTGGACCTCCGCGTCTCATCGGTACCGTCCAACCACGGCGAGTCAATCGTCATGCGTATTCTCGACAAGAGCGCGCTGATGCTCGGGCTCCCCGAACTCGGGTTCTTCTCGGACGACCAATCGACGTTCGAGCAACTGTTGGGTCTGCCCGACGGGATTCTGCTCGTGACCGGCCCCACCGGATCGGGCAAAACCACCACGCTTTACGCCTGTCTCAATGTGATCAACCGGCCGGACCGCAAGATCATCACGGTTGAAGACCCGGTCGAGTACGAGCTTCCCGGGATCAACCAGGTCATGGTCAAGGCGGACATCGGGATGACCTTCGCCGCCGCTCTCCGCGCCATGCTCCGCCAAGCGCCGAACATCATCATGATCGGGGAAATCCGTGATGCGGAAACGGCGAACATCGCGATCAACGCCTCCCTGACCGGCCACTTGGTGTTCTCCACCCTCCACACCAACGACGCTCCCTCGGCCATCGCCCGTCTCGCCGATATCGGCGTCAAACCGTTCCTCATCGCGTCGGCCGTCCGCGCGGTGCTCGCCCAACGCCTTGTCCGCAAACTCTGCCCGGTCTGCAAGGCTCCTGCAGAACTCACCGACAAGGAAATGCGCGCTCTTTCGCTGGACGCCTCGCGCGTCGTGGATGCCTCCATTTTCGGCCCGGTCGGCTGCGAAAAGTGCCGCAACAACGGTTTCCGCGGCCGGATGGGCATCTTCGAAATGTTCCTCGTGGACGACGAAGTCCGCGGCATGATCAACACCGGGCTAACCACCACCCAGCTCCGCCGCCGCGCCCGCGAACTCGGCATGCGCACGCTCCGCGAGGACGGTATCCGCAAGGTTCTCGCCGGCCTGACTTCCGGCAGCGAGGTGGTCCACACCACCATGTCCGACCTCGACTAACCCCCCGCGAGACCCTCCCTCATTTCCGCATTTCCGCATTTCCGCATTTCAGACTTTCAGCATTTACCCGAAAATGGACGCCACCCAGCTCGTCGAACTCTTCCAGTCCCGCGGCCTCATCGACCGGTCGCTCGCCCAGGACATTCTTGCCGAAATCGACCACAGCGGCAAGGAAGTCGCGGAAATCCTGGCCGACTATCAGGTTGTCGGTTCCCGTGACGACGTTTGGCCGATCGTCGCTTCGGAACTCGGAACGGACGTGGCGGACATCCGCAATTGGACCCCGCCCGAGGCGTTGCTGGCCCTCGTGCCCGCCGGAACCGCCCGCCTGCACGGCGCGCTCCCGATCAAATTCGACGAAACCGGCCTCTACGTGGCCCTCGTGGACCCGCTCAACCCCCAGACCCCCGAAGATCTCCGGTTCGCCCTAGGCCGGGAAATCCACGTGCTCGTCGCGCCGGACTACCTCGTCGAGGCCAAAATCAACGAGTGCTACGGCGGCGAGGGCAAGGCGATGGAGGACATCCTCAGCCAACTCCAGATTGGCGGCGATTCGATGGCCCAGCAGGACATCGAGGCGGAGGCCAACTCCGCGCCGATCATCCGCTATGTGGATCTGGTGCTCTATCAGGCGATCAAGGAGAAGGCGTCGGACATCCACTTCGAGCCGTTTGAAAGGGATTTCAAGATCCGCTACCGTGTGGACGGCGCGCTTTATGAAATGGCGCCGCCCCCGGTCCATCTGGCGCTTCCGATCATTTCCCGCGTCAAGGTGATGTCCAACATGAACATCGCCGAGCGGCGCATCCCGCAGGACGGCCGCATTGTCAAACAAATCGGCGAGAAAATGGTGGACATGCGTGTCTCCACCCTGCCCACCCACCATGGCGAGTCGGTCGTGCTCCGCGTCCTCGACCGCAGTTCGGTGAACCTCTCCCTCGAAAACCTCGGCCTGCCGGACGCCATCTACAGCTATATCACCGACACGATCGAGAAGCCCAACGGCATCTTCATCGTCACCGGCCCCACCGGCGCGGGCAAGACCACCACCCTTTATGCCGCGCTGCGCCGGATCAACACCATCGACTCCAAGCTGCTCACTGCCGAGGACCCGGTCGAGTACGACATCGACGGCATCATCCAGATCCCCATTCACGAAGGCATCGGCCTCGATTTTCCCCGCGTGCTCCGCGCCTTCCTCCGCCAGGACCCGGACCGCATCATGATCGGGGAAATGCGCGACAAGGAAACCGCCACCATCGCCATTCAGGCCGCGCTAACCGGTCACTTGGTGCTTTCCACCCTCCACACCAACGATGCGGCCGGTGCGGTCACCCGCCTCATCGACATGGGCTGCGAACCGTTCCTGGTTTCCGCATCGCTCGAAGGCGTGCTCGCCCAGCGGCTTGTACGGACGATTTGCAAGGACTGCCGCTCGCCTTACGAGCCCAACGAATCGATCCTCAACCAACTCGGGGTTTCCGCCCACGAACTCGGTGACAAACAATTCTTCACCGGCGCCGGTTGCGACACCTGCGGCCAGTCCGGCTATCGTGGCCGCCGCGGGCTTTACGAACTCCTCAGCATTACCGATCCCATCCGCGAGCTGATCACCGGCCGCGCTCCCACCGTGGTCATCAAACAGAAAGCCATGGAACTTGGCATGAACACCCTTCGCGAGGATGGTTTACGCAATATTTACCTTGGCACTACGACAATCGAAGAGGTGCTGAAATACACCTGATTTCCCGCGCCAATCACACTTTTCCCTAGCCACCACCCGGAAATTACGCTTCATTCCCCGTCAGGAGCCCCAAAACCTACCCCAACCCCAATCCCAACATGGCCAACTTCCATTATTCCGCCCTGGACGCCAAAGGTGAACAGACCACTGGCGTGGTTTCCGCCGCTTCAGAAGCCGAAGCCGTCCAGAAGCTCCGCAGCCAAGGGCTCTACCCGACCCAGATCGCCGAAGAGGGGAAAGGGAAAAAGGGCAAATCCAAAGCGCCCGCCAAGGCGAAAGCGTCCAAGCCCGGCGGTTTGAAATCCAAGGCGGGCGGACGCATCAAGCCCAAGAGCCTGATGATTTTCACCCGCCAGCTTGCCACGCTCATCGATTCCGGCCTGCCGCTTCTGCGCAGCCTCACGGTGCTCGGCAAGCAGGAGCCCAATCCGGTGCTCCGCGACACGCTGACCGCCCTCGCCGACTCGGTGCAATCCGGTTCGACTTTCTCCGAATCGCTCGCCCAACATCCCCGGATTTTCAACAAACTCTACGTCAACATGGTCAAGGCGGGGGAACTCGGCGGTGTGCTCGAAGTGGTGCTCAACCGCCTTGCCGAGTATCAGGAAAAGGCCCAGAAGCTCAAAAACAAGATCGTTTCGGCGATGGTCTATCCGGTGATCGTCATGCTGATCGCCGTCGCCATCCTCATCTTCCTCATGATCTTCGTCGTGCCGAAGTTCAAATCGATGTTCGAGGAAATGGGCAACGCCGAGATGCCGATGATCTCCAAGGTGGTCTTCGGAATATCCGAGTTCTTCATCGCCATGCCCTTCGGGTTGCCCATCCCGAATGCGGTTTACATGCTTCTTGTCGTGGTGCTCGGAGTGTTTCTCTTCAACATGTGGGGCCGCACCAAAGGCGGTCGCGCCGCCATCGACACGGTCAAACTGAAGATGCCGGTTTTCGGTGACATCCAGCGCAAGAGCGCCGTCTCCCGGTTCTCCCGCACCCTCGGCACCCTCGTCACTTCCGGTGTGCCTATCCTTCAGGCGCTCAACATCACCCGCGACACCGCCGGCAACGTGGTGATCTCCGCCGCCATCGAGAAGGTCCACGAGTCGGTGAAGGAAGGGGAGTCCATCGTTACTCCGCTCAGCGCGTCCGGCGTCTTCCCCAGCATGGTCATTTCGATGGTGGACGTCGGCGAGGAAACCGGTCAGCTTCCGGAAATGCTTCTCAAGGTGGCCGATGTCTATGACGACGAAGTCGATAATGCCGTCACCGCCCTGACCTCGATCCTGGAGCCGATCATGATCGTGATTCTCGCCTTGGTGGTCGGTTCGGTCGTCTTCGCATTGTTCCTGCCGCTCATCAAGGTGATCACCACCATGGGCCAGCAGGGTAGCTGATGCCCCGCAGGTTCCCCAAAGAAGCCACGCCATGAAATCCGCGCCTATCCGCCGCCGTTCCCACGGTTTCACGCTCATCGAGATGCTCACGGTGATCACCATCATCGTGATCCTCGCGGGAGTGACCATGTTGGGATACAAGCACGCCAAGATCGCGCGTGACAGAAACAAGGCGACCATTCAGGTGAAACTCCTCGCCAATGCCTGCGAGGAGTTCAAGGCGGACAACGGCTACTATCCCGGAATCAACGACAACACGGTCGGTGACGGGAAAAACATGAGCAAGGAGCTGTATGGCGACCTCTACTGGGATTCCGACCGTGACGGATCCGGGCCCAAGTCCGATCCCGACCAGAAGATCTATCTTTCCGAGCTGGATCCCGACAACAACCGCCAAGGTTGGACCGACGGCAGGGCACAGAGCGTGCGGATTCTCGATCCATGGGGTAACGAATACCGCTACCGCAAAGGCAGCGGTGCCAACAACCCGGATTTCGACCTCTGGTCCTGCGGCCCGGATGGCAAGACCAATCCGGACAACCCCAAGGACAAGGATAACAACGACGACATCAAGCTCTAACCGGCCAATCGGGCCGTAAGCCGTGTCATCCATCCGCCACGCTTGCCTCAGCGGTGGCTGCGGGCTGTTCTCCCCCTAACGCAACCAACCATTCTCCCATGCCAAACAAGCGCCCGTCCGACCCCAATCCCGAATCCGCCGCCGACCAGCCTGCTGCCGCGACACCCAGTGTCCGCCGCATCTCCAATCCGCGCCCGAAAAAAGGCCAGCCAAAGCCCGCCCCCGAGCCGACCACGGCACCTGAACCCGCATCCGAACCGGAAACGCTCTCAGCGCCCGTCCAAACGCCTCCAGAGCCCGCGCCGGAGCCGCAGCCCGACGGCGACGATGACGAATCTCCATCCTTCGACGGCGAATGGCCCGCTCCGGAAACTTCCGGTGCCCAATCCCAGGAAGGCGGGAAACGCAAACGCCGCCGCCGGAAAAACAAGGGCGGCCAAGGTGGTCAGCCCGGATCTTCCCAACAATCGTCCGCCGACACCGCCACTCCTTCCGATCCGCCCGGCGACGCTCCGGCCGACCCGTCTTCCCAACCGCGTCCGCAGCCGCCGCAACGTCCGCAACCGCCGCAACGCCCGAAAGTGGACCCCACGTTGCTCGCCAAGCGCGCGTGGAAAATCTATCTTTCCGAAGTCAGCGAGGAAGGGGTCGCCCTGATCAGCGATCAGGACGCCCGCGAACTCACGCGCCGCTGTTTCCGCCTCGCGGAAATCTTCCTCGAGGAACAATCCCGCAGAAACTGACCGCGGAATCACTCTTGGGAAACGTACAACCTGCCGAAAAGCCGACCCTCGGGTGCCGATGCCTTCGGAATGGTGACCGTCACCGTTTCGAGGCCTGAGGACGGGGTGTTGGGAGCGATGGTGAAGAAGCCACCCGATGACGCGGGAATCACGGCTTGGTTCCAGTTGCTGAGGTCCGCGCTGTATTCGAATACCTGCGTGGTGTCGGATACGGATTCGGTGCGGCGGACGAAGGAAAACACCAGATTTCCCGCGTTGCTTGCGCCGGTCGGGAGCTTCGCCAGGGAGGGAGTCCTCGGGTCGCCGTTCAGGACGTATTCCAGCAGGTTGTTCATGCCGTCGGTATCCGGATCGGCTTCCGGATTTGAGTTGGTTAGACCGGAGAAACCGCCCGCCCAATTGGCATAGCCACCGGCCGCCGGGGTCAGCGTCCAGTTGGTGATGTCATGGTTTTCGAAGGATCCGCCGGTGCGGGCGGTGAAGCCGACCCACGCTTTGCCCTCGGAATCGAGCGCGCCGGTGGAGGCGAGGTTTACGTTGAGACTATCCACCACGAGGATGCTGTTGATCCGGATGTCGAGGTCGCCGGGGCGATAGGAAATCTGGACCTGGAACGGATTGCCGGTGCGCGCGGTGTCGGTTAGGTCGGGCGCCAGGTTGACGGTGTGGACGGTGAGCCCGGGCACCGTTGCGAGGTTCACGGTTGCGAGATTGGTGGTGCCGTTCAGCACCAGCAGTCGTGCGGCGCTGGCCTCTCCCGTGTTCAGATAGGAGTCGAAGCAGATGTTCAGCGCGCCCGAGGGCAGGCCGTTCTCCTGAGGGGTGGTGGGCATGGTTTCGGTGCGCCGGACGTTGCTGTGGATCACCATTGCCATGCCGTCGGCTCCGTCGTTGGGCTGGGCGGTGGTGAATTGGAAACCGAACGAGGTGTCGAAGCCATAGCTCAGCGGCTGCTTGTAGCGGAACCACGCCGCGCCGGTGGTGGAGTTGAGGTCCGGGGTGAGGCGCAGGCGTTTCACGTTGCCTCCTTGCGGCAGGGTGGCATAGGCGTTGACGATCGCCGCCTGGCCCAACAGATGGATTTCGGAACCGGCAATATCGAAATCGCCATACGCGATCTGGTTCACGGTGGGATTGGCGACCTGGACCGTGACGCTGGCGGTCTTGACTCCGCCGGCCGCCGCGGTCGCGGTGAACACGTAGGTGGTGGTGGCCGTGGGGCTGACGACGATGGTGCCATTGGGATCCAAATCGCCGATGCCTTCGTTGGCGGAGAGTGTGGCGGCACCGGTGGAACTCCAGGTTAGGCTAACCGACTCGCCGATGAGGATGGACGAAAAGTCCGAGGATGCGGCAAGAATAGGAACCATCGAGGCGCCGGGCAGCGGAATGTTCGCCGTGGTGAATCGCGCGGTCGGCATGTAGTAGTCGAACGCGGTCATGTTCTCGATCATGTTCCAGGTTGAACCGTCGTCGCTGGATTCCATGATCCATTGCAAAGGGTCGCGCTCGGGCGAATCGTTGGCGGTGACGATCTGATAGCGGTCGATGTCCACATTGGCGCCGAAATCGAACACCAGCGGCTTGTTGTTTCCGTCGAGCCATTTGGTGGCGGAATTGTTATCAATGGCCATGAGCGCGCCTTCGGCGGCGGTGGTGGCGTTAGATCCGCCGGGATTGGCGACATCAACGGGCGTGACGGCGGTGCCGCCGTTGGTGAACTTGAAGTCCGCGAGCTGGATCGTGGTACCGCTGCGGAGCTTCATCGGAGTGAACCGGACGTACCTCGTGTTGACCGCGCCACCGCTGACGGAACGGACGAGCACCGAGGCGGTCGAAGTGCCGCCCGCGGAAGTGGCGGTTAGGGTAAAGGTGGTGTCGGCGCTATCCGGAGGGTCGATGGCCGTGGTTCCCGCCACCGGGTTGACCGAACCCACGCCGTGGTCGATGGAGGCCGAATCGGCCCGCTCAAGCGACCATGAGACGCTGGTGGTTTCGCCATCCGCGACCACCACGCCGGTTGGTGTGAAACTGAGTATCTCCGGAATCACCGTGGCGGGCACGCTGAAGGACTGATACTCCCTGCGGTTGGTGGTGGTGGGGTAGTTCTTCACCACATCGATGAGGGTCCAACTGGTCTGGTCGGCGCTACCTTCGAGAGTCCAGCTCACCGGGTCGCGCTCGGTGGCGTCGTTGGCCGTGGCGAAGCGGTAGCCGTCAACGGTGGTTGGCGCGGTGAACGCGAAGACGAGGCCCTTCTTGTTGAAATCCAACCACTTGGTGATGACCGAGCCGTCCTTGACATAGGCGGGAACCTCTCCCGCCGGGTTGGAGCCTCCGGGATTGCTGACGGTGGCGCTTCCCCATGCGACCGCGGAGCCTGCCAGGCGGAACTCGAATTCCGCCATCTGGATGCTGTTGGAACCCGCGTCGTTGCGGAGTTTGGTGGGCGTCCACCGGTAATACTGATAGGTTTTCTCCGCGGCGGAGGCCGGGATGGCGGGGATGAAGGCCAGCGCGATAAAACGGGCCAGCCTGGCGCGGATGGTCGATGTGGTATTCATTTGGTTTTGGGTATGGGTTGGCTTTTTCGGGGTGTGTACAAAGCCCGACCGGGGAAATGCCATTGATTTCCACGTTGGCTGTCCCGGAGGCATGCGGATGGGTTATTTCCGCCGCCGGAAGAATGCGAGCGTGCCGAGCAGACCGAGCGTTCCGAAGGTCGGTTCGGGAACGAGCGTGCCATGCAGTTGGAGTTCGCCGAACTGGAAGCTGTTCGCGTTCCCGCTCGACCGAAGACCGGTGACAACGAATTGATAGTCGCGGTAGGGGGTGGAGTTTGCGAAAGAGACGGTGTCGCTCTCATACATGCCCATTTCGCCGCCAATCGGTTGGTTGGTCACGATGTCGGTGAAGTTGATCCCATCGGTGGAGCCACGGAGAGTGAACGACGCGACATCCCGGGCGGGCGCGTCGTCGGCTTGGGAGAGGGTCAGCGCGGTGACGAGGGAGTAGTTGCCGGTTGGGGCGGAAAAAGTGAGGCCGTTGCCTTCCTTGCCAAAATTGAGGTACTTTGTGGATGGGTCGTTATCAACGGCTTTGGCGGGAGACTCGCCGCCGGGATAGGTGCCCGACCCGTAGGCTCCGACGACAAACGGCTGAAGTTCGGTCACGGAGGTGCCCGGGTCGAACAGACCGAGAAGACTGATCTCTCCGATTTGCATGGAGTTCGCGGCTCCCGAGTTCCGCACGGTCGGGAAGATCACCCGATAGTAGGAGTAGGCGGTATCGTTGCTGAAAGTCAGCGATTGGCTGTAAACGGTGTGGTCGCCACTGAGAACGGTGTTTCGTCCGGTGGGGAGCGCCAGGCCGCCGCTGGAGATGCCGGTCCAATTCGATCCGTCGTTGGAGCCTTCGAGCGTATAGGACGCAGGGTCCCGCTCGGAAGCGTCATTGGCGGTGACCAGGGTCATGCGGGTGACGGGGACCGCCGCGTTGCCGCCCGAGATGATGACACCGGTGTTCAGCTCATCAAAGTTGAGGTACTTGGTGTAATAGTTCCCGTCGATGGTTTTCGGAGGCGATTCGTCGGTGGGAAAATTGCCCGAAGTTCCGCTGGCCGTTCCTCCGGCGGTGACATCGAACCAAACCGCGGCGGCTTGGAGGGCGGAAATGGACATCATGGAGATGGTGCCGGTGACGAGTATTCTATAGGGCTTCATGGTTTGTTTCCGGTTAGGGGAGTGGTGTCTAACCGCACAAGATACGACGACTAATGGGGTCCGCCGTCAAGCCGAAAGTGTCGAAAATGTTACAAAATTGCGCTTTTTGCGCCCATTTTTGGACCCTGTCGGAATATCAGGATATGCGCAGTGCAAGCGCCACCCGCCGGATTCCCTCCAGCGTGAGATCCGGATCGACCGCCTGGATTTCCGGTAGACCGGCGGCGAGCAACTCCGCGTCGCCCCCGGTGGCGACGATCACCGGATCGCAGCCCATTTCCGCTTTGATCTTTTCGAGGATGCCCCTGACCATCCCGCGGTAGCCGATCACCGCGCCGACCTGCATTGCCTGGACAGTGGTTTTCCCGATGGCGGACGCGGGTTCCTCCAGTTCGATGGCCGGGAGCAGTGCGGTGGCTTGTGAAAGGTAGCGGGTCATGGCGGAAACGCCCGGCGCGATGGCTCCTCCGCAATAGGCCGGGGCGGCGGAGACCACATCGAATGTCACGGCGGTGCCGGAATCCACCACCACGGCCGGTGTGCCGTAGCGTGCCATCACGCCCACCGCGTTGGCCAGCCGGTCCGCGCCGATCTGCGAGGGTTCCGGATAGTCGATGCCCATTCCCAACGGACTGGTCGCGTCCAAACGGTGGGCGGGGCCTCGGCGGGACAGATATCCGAGCAGAACCGCTTCCCTAACGGGAACCACCGAGGCCACCACGGCGGCGTCGAATGCCGTGGAGCCCAACAGTTTGGCCAGGGAATCCTCCGAAATCTCCGCGGTGGGCATCATGGCGCGCCATTCGGATAGGCCGGACTCGTCCGCCAGCGCGAACTTGGTCCGGGTGTTGGAGTTATCGACGAGCAGCCAGGTCATGGTTCGGGGTTACCAGCGGGTTGAGTTGTAATAGTCATGGCCGTCGATGCCGAGCCTCGGTTCGGCGGACCCTGCCTTTACGGTTAGGATACCGTCGTTGAGGCGGAGTTTCAGTGGCCCGGTTAGGGCGCCGGGCTCCAGCCAGAATCTGATCTCGAGGCCGGTGATGCCGAGGTCGGGATCTCCGGTCATGCGGGTGTCCGCGGGTTCCAGTTCGCGGCCGTCGGCGAGGATCAGGCGCGCTTGTTTTGTCAGGTCGTGCGGTTGTTTTCCGGAGCGTTTGAGCCGGACCGTCACCCAGTGATAGCCGTGGTCGAGGCTGACTTCGGTGCCGGTGATTCTGAAACGCGCGCCTGGGTCCGGTTTCCATTCGTAAGGACGCCACCAACTCCAACCGGCGAAACAGATTGCCGCCAGCAGGATCAGGAGCAGGCATTTGGTGGTGGAAAGTCGCATGATGCCCCGCCAGAGGACCTGCTCCGACGCCACACTGCAACTGAAAAATGCCGGAATCCGCCGGAGCGAAAAAAGAAAGGGGGCGGGCCACCAACAGCCCGCCCCCCGAACCTATCCGTCAGGAATTTCAGTGTTCGTAACCTTGTTCCCCGTGCTCGGACAGATCCAAACCCGTAACCTCCACTTCGGCGGATGCGCGCAGGCCGATCACCAGCTTGATGAGCAGGGCGATCACTGCGGTGGCAACCACACTCCAGAGAACCGTCACGCAGATCGCCTTGATTTGGGCAAGGATCAGGCCCTCCTTGAGGGTGCCGACGGCGGCATTGATCTTTTCATCCGCGAAAATCCCCGTGAGCAGGGCGCCGAGGGTGCCGCCCACGCCGTGGACACCGAAGGTATCGAGCGCGTCATCGTATTTGAAGATCCGCTTCAGATAGGAAACCGCGAAGAACGGGATGATGCCGCCGAGCGCGCCGATCAGCACCGAAGAACTCGGGCTCACAAAGCCGGCGCCGGGGGTGATCACTACCAGGCCCGCGACGATGCCGGAGCAGAAACCGAGAACGCTCGGCTTGCCCTTGATGAGCCATTCGACGGCGGCCCATGCGAGACCGGCGGTGGCCGCGGCCAGGGTGGTGGTGGTGAACGCGTTGGCCGCGATGCCGTCGGCACCGAGAGCGGAGCCGGCGTTGAACCCGTACCATCCGACCCAGAGCATGCCGGTTCCGATCATACAAAGCACCATGCTGTGAGGAGCGAGCGGCTCTTTGCCGAGTCCGCGGCGCTTGCCAAGGATGATGCAGAGCACCAGCGCGCTCCAGCCGGAGGTCATGTGAACCACCGTGCCGCCGGCGAAGTCGATCGCTTTGATCCCGGCTTCGGGATTGAGCGGACCGCACATGAATCCGGTGGTGGACCAAACCATGTGGGCGAAGGGGAAATACACGGCGAACATCCACAGCAGCACGAAGGCCATCACCGCGGTGAATTTCATCCGCTCGGCGATCGCGCCGATGATCAGCGCCGGAGTGATGATCGCGAACGTGAGCTGGAACATCGCCCACATGGTATCGGAAATCCAATGGTAGCCCGCACCGACTTTCACCGATTCCACGCCTTTGAGCAACGCGTTGCTCAGGTCACCGATAAACGGGCTTTTCGCGTCCACGCCAAAGGAAAGGCTGTATCCGCAGAGCCACCAAAGCGGGGTGACCATGCAGGCGATCCCGAGGCATTGCGCCAGCACGGAGAGCACGTTCTTTCT
Organism: Verrucomicrobiota bacterium; assembly: GCA_017301995.1. Lineage (GTDB taxonomy): Bacteria > Verrucomicrobiota > Verrucomicrobiia > Verrucomicrobiales > Akkermansiaceae > Luteolibacter. The sequence goes on from JAFLEH010000007.1 coordinate 213,470, forward strand.
CCGGACGAGACCCCCGTAGAACAGGGCCAGGCCTGGAAGCGTCATGAAAAGCACCAGCGCGGTACTCACCATCTGCCAGGCATTGGCTCCGGGTCCGGGTCCGGCCACGAGACTCTCGGCACCGCTCGCCTTTTCCGGGCGGGCGCCGTTGTTCACGTAGGCTTCAAGGTCTGCCAAACGCTCCTCGACCGTGGGGGCGGCGGGGGCGGATGGGGCTGGGGCGGCAGCGGTCTGCGCCTGGAGCGGTCCTGTGACGGTGAGGCACAGGATCGCTGCCAGCATCGCCAGCACCGCTCGGACGGATGTCATGCATCTTGGAATCATGGTGGGGTATTTGGGGTTGGAGTTCCGGGAAATCCCGACGGCGCCCGGATTCGTTTTCCGGAGCCGACGATGATTTCAGAAACGCCCAAAGCAAATGCCGTGCCAACGTTTGAAAACCGCATGGATTGACGTCAAAGCCCGCCAATTTCAAAAAAACGGCAGAGATCGGGCAAAAAAAATCGAATCTCCGCTTGCCAAGATCGCCTCGACCGTTTAACCCTCCGCGCGGCGGATTTTTCGTTTGCGCGAAAAAAAAGCTGGACAAATCCTTAAGAAAAGTGAAATTTCGCTCCGAAAGGATGGTCGTCCGGCGGCTTTGGCGCGCAGACGATGACTCCACCGTGCTCATCCGTCGTCCGGCAATCCGGCTTGGACAGGGACGAGAGCAGCAACCGAAACCAACAATATAAGATGCACAACTACTGCAAAACAATTGGCGCCCTGGCCGCTGTCTCCGCCCTTGTGGCTGGCAACGCTATGGCGGAAGTCGAATACGAACTGCACACCGGTTACTCCAACGAGTACCTGTTCCGCGGCCTGAACCTTGGCAACGACCTCATCGAAGTCGGCGCCGACGTCAAAGGTGAAGCTTACGGCCTCGGCCTCAGCGCCGGCGTCTGGTACGGTAACGTCGAGAACGGCCGCCAGCCGGGTGGTCTTGCCGGTGATGATGCTTGGCAGGAACTCGACCTGTACGGTGCCGTGTCCAAGGACTTCGGTTTCGCCACCGGTTCCGTTGGCTACATCGCCCGCAACTACGGTGACAGCTGGTATTCCAATACCAACGGCCTCGACAACGAGCAGGAAGTCTATTTCTCCCTCGCCCGCCAGTTCTACGGAATCGACACCTCCCTCACCTACTACTGGGACATCGAGACCGACAACGACGGCTACAGCGAACTCGCGATGAACAAGGGTTGGGAACTGAGCCCCTGCCTGAAGCTCAACACCGGTGGCAACGTCGGTTACCTCGTCGAGCAAGGCCATTTCACCGCGCTGACCCTCAAGGTCTCCCTTGACTGGGGCTTCGCCGGCACTGCCAAGCTGTCCCCGTTCGTGGCCGCTTCCTTCGCGCTTAGCGATGACATCGACACCTCCTACTGGGGCTCCAAGGACCAGGTCGTGGGTGGCGTGATGCTCTCCGTCGGCTTCTAATCCGGCCCCGGATAGCGATTTCAAGCTAACCAACATTCCAAGGGCGGTCGCGCGAGCGGCCGCCCTTTTTGCGTCCTGGGGGTGGATTGCTGTGCTTTGGAGTTGCACCAGGCTGCGTTATTTGCTAATTCCGGTTCGCGATGACAGCGGAAAGCTTATACGAGCGGGCGGGTGGCGAGGAAGGGATCACCCGTTTGGTGGGGAATTTCTACGAGCGCGTGCTCGCGGATCCCGATTTGGCACCGTTTTTCGCAGGGGTGCCGATGGAGAAGCTGCTCCGGATGCAGGTGGAGTTTTTTTCGTCAGCTCTCGACGGGCCGCTGGCTTATTCCGGACGTCCGCTGGCTCACGTCCATCAGGGCCGTGGCATCACCAAGCGGCATCTCAGGCGCTTCACCGAACACCTTCTGGCAACCCTGGAAACCCTCAACCTGTCCCGTGGCGACGTGCAGCGGATCTACTCGCGAATCGCCTTGGACGCCGATGAGGTGGCGCCCGACGGCGATGATCGCGGCGGTTGCGAGGTGGGTTAGAATACCTGGGGCTCGGCGGCGGATTCCACAATCCGGGACGGGCGGTCGAACCGGTGGATCCACACGCTCTGCACCAGCCCCATCAGGAACATGCAGATCACCACGAAGGTGCCCGAATAGCTGATGAACGGCAGCGGAATCCCGGTGATCGGCAACAACAGCACGCACATGCCGATGCTCTCGAACACATGGGCGAAAATCAGCGTGAGCACCAGCGCCGCGATGAGCCGCCCGCTGATATCCCGGCTGTAGTACGCCACTAACAAACATTGCACCAGCAGCACCGCGAACGCGATGAGCAGCGCCAGCGAGCCACGGAATCCGAGCTCCTCCGCGATGACCGCGAATATGTAGTCGTTGTGGGTCGTGTCCTTGGGCAGGAATCCCTGCGCGACGAGGGACTTCTTTTCCGCCGAAGCGTTCCACCCGATCCCTTTCCAGCCGGCCTTGCCGACGGCCATGGAGGCATGGTGGGCGCCATAGGCCTCGTCCAGCACGTTCACCTCGCGGCCGTTCAGCATGTCCAGCCAGATGTCGATCCGCAACTTCGCCCGCTCTCCGGATGACATGTGGCGCTTTGCGTTGTCAACCACCGCCGCCGCCGCCGGCTCTGCGGGAGGCTTCTTGGACCCCATCGACGGCAAAACCACGAAGTACAAAATCGGCACGACACCCGCCCCGATAAACATCATGAACAGGATATGACGGAACGCCACGCCGCCCACCAGCAGAGCCACCAGGGTGACCGGCACCCAAACCAGGGCCGATCCGGTATCCCCGACGGCCGCCGCCATCAGAAACGGCAATCCGGCCGATACTCCAATCACGCCAATCCGGCTGAACGAGCTGCCAAACCAGCGGTGAATCCTGGGGAAATCCTGTAGCAGCCACGCGATCATCAGGATCCCCGCCACAATCCCCATCTGCACCGGCTGGAACTTGATGCCGCCGAATTCCAATTGGTGGACCTTGTTGCCGTAGAACTTCGCGGCGGCGATTAGAACGAGCGACACCCCGAACGCAGGCATCGCCAGCCACCGGATCCACCGATAATCGAGTAGTGCCGTAGCGAAAAACACCACACTGCCGACGAGAATCCAGTTCTTCTGTTTCGAAGCATAAAGCGCGCCCGCGCTGCCATATTGGGCGAGTTCCTCGGCGGAGATATCCAGATTCCGCGCCGCGCTCTGGATCATGAACACGCCAAACACCAGAAGGCCGTACATCAGTAGTAACAGCATCCAGTTCAATCCCAGGAGTTTCCGCAAAAACGGTGTCATGCCACGGCGCCGCCACCATACCCGCCCCGACCCCGATGGCAAGCGGCCAGTGGGGAAATCTGCGGAGACACGGGTTACCGAGGGTAGGGGCTCTCTCCGACCGGTCCGGCGGGCGACGGGTGAACCCGAAATCCGAAGTTCAGGGTGTTTTGGACGCCCGGCTTACCGCTGATAAAGCATTGAGAAACGCGGAGGTCGCTGATTTGTTGAGACAAGAAATAAGGGCCACCGATTGATGAATCGGATTTTTTTGCCCCACCCTCAAACATGATTTCAGTGGAATCAGTGGTTCCCGGCTCCTCAGTGGTAGAACCAGGTCGCGAGGGGTCTTTCAACTTCCGATTTCGGGGGAAACGAGCGCGGAGGCGTGATAGGTTGCTGGTCGCCGCAGCTTTGCCAGTTGTTGCCCCGTCATGGCCGCCCTGCCTGTTGGAAACCGCGGGATTTCCCGCCTGCCGCGCGCAGTTCCTTGTAAACCGGCCCGTTTGGTGCGACATTCGCCAGCGTAGCCGCAGCCCCGGCAAGACCGATTTTTCATGAAAACCCTATCCCTCCGCATTTTCGCGATTCTCTGGTGCCTCGTCGTCTCCGCGCCGGGGGAGGCGATGCTCCAGTATTTCAATACCACGTGGAAGGAGATCGAGTCCAAGATTCCCGAACTCGCGGAGGCCGGATATGAATCACTCTGGCTGCCGCCGCCCACCAAAGGATCCGGCGGTCTATCGGTTGGCTACGATTTGTGGGACCGCTTCGATTTGGGATCGAAGGACCAGCGCGGCACCGTGGCCACCCGTTACGGCACCGAGGCGGATCTGCTCAGCCTGATGCGCACCGCCCACCGCTTCGGCATCCGGATCTATTTCGACAATATCATGAACCACAACGCGTTCGATATTCCCGGTTACAACGAATCCACCCCGATCGAGGTCTATCCGGGCATGGTGCCGGAGGATTTCCACCTGCGGGTCACGGAGGAGGGGTTCTATCGGAAATGGGACAACACCCGCAGTTGGGACGACGCGTGGCAGGTCCAGCACCTCGGTCTATCCGACCTGATCGACATCGCCCAGGAACCGGGCGAATGGAACAACAACTTCGGTCGCAACGAGGGCGACAGGATCCGCAAGATCCGTTTCCTCCGGCACCCGCAAAATCCGGAGCATTATTGCTACAAGCCGACCGCCCCGGGCCAGAAACACTCCGCCGGTGAAGGGCAATATGTCGGATTCGGCGCCGGGAACGGCCTAACGGCGTCCTATCTGGCGGCCAACGCCGATTTCTATTCGGAGTATGTGGAGGATTTCCTCAATCGCGCGGTACGCTGGGAGATGGACCGAACCCGCGCGGACGGATTGCGCCTCGACGCTGTGAAACACGTCCGCGATGACTTCTTCGGTGCCACAGGCGCGGGTAAGGATTCCTCCAACTACGGATACACCGGACAAACCCAGGTCCAGTTCAATCTCTCCCGCGGGTTTTCCGACTGGTCCAACCACCGGGATACGCTTTTCGACACCGAGAAGGCCCGCGACGACGCGATGCTGTTCGGCGAGCACCTCGGCCAACCGCCCGGCTACGGCGGCTATTTCGACCGCGGCATGCGTCTGGTGGACAACGAACTGCGCAACAACTTCAACAGCTTGCTAGGCAATCCCTCGGCCGGACTCCAGGGCTACGACCAGCCCGGCTCGGGCGGGTTCGGACCCGAAGTCTCGGTGATGCACGCCCAGAGCCACGACAGCGACTACGCGGCCCGCCGCGAACTTCAGCACGCGTTCTATTTCACCCGATCCGGACTGCCGCTGGTCTATACCGACGGAAACTATCAGGCGGAAACCCTCAGCCAATCGGGCGGCGCGTTTCCGCGGCATGCCAATACCGCGTTTCTCGGCCAGTTCGGCGACAACCGGCTGCCCAACCTGATGCAGCTCCATCAGAACTTCGCCCGCGGCTATCAGCAGGGCGCGTGGAGTTCCGCCGACCTCGTGGCGTACGAGCGCATCGACAAGCGGCTTGACGCCTCGACCAACGCGCAGGGCGCGACCGCGCTCGTGATGGTGAATGACAACTACGCCAGCGGTGTCGGTCAGGACTTCACCAGCAGCTTTCCTCCGGGCGCCTATCTCTATCAATATGCGCGTGGGGGTGCCGCCAACGGCCAGTCTCTGCAGCCGTTCTATATCACGCTCGGCGACGGCGGAAGCGGTCGCGGCTCGGTTTCCGCCAATCTCGCCAATCCCAACGGCGTGATCGTCCCGCCCGGAGGTTATTATGTTTTCTCATGGAAAAACCCGGACCCGGCTCCGGTGTGGACCCAGGGCGGCGGCAAGGCGATCTCGATCTATCAAAACGGTTCGGATCCCGTCGGAACCGTCACCGTAACCCGCAAGGACGGACCCGATGGCGATCCGGCTTTCAATCCCAACGGTCTGCCGGATGCCAACACCTCCGACTACCGCTACTCGATTCAGGTTCCGCGCGTCACCAGCGGTTCCAACCTGCGTTTCGTCGTTCGTGCCGACGGATCGGCGGAAAACGTCCTCCTCAAGCTGGACGGCGGCGTGGACCTGAACAATGCGGGGACCGATCCCGCGAAGCGTGACAACCCGCCCGCGCTTTCGACCGATGTGTTCCTCGGATACGAGCAAACCAGCTTCGTCCACCGCCTCCAACCGGAGAAGTTCGCCGCGGTGGACACCTCCCGCAGCAAATTCGGCTCGGCCGGCGCGGAAACCTATCGGAAGACCATCGGCACCGCCGGATTCACCGTCACCAACGGCCCGGCGGGATCCAACAATTGGGATACCCTTGGCGGCGAGGTGGCATCGTTTCTCTATCATGATCCCAATGTCTCCGGACAATACAGCGAAGGCTCGTCCACCATCACTCTGTCCGCCAAGACCAACGGAGTGGGCGGCGGCTTCCGGATGTTCTGCTACTACACGACCGACGGCAGCAACCCGGAAGGCGCGGGCGGTTCGGGGGCGGGCGCCACGTCCGTTAGGGAAATGAACTGGGATCACAACGAGGGAAGCGACGACTGGTGGCTCACCGCGAGCCTCCCGAAACCGGCGGCCGGAACGGTCTTCAAATACAAGATCGGGATCTTCAAACACGGTTCCTCATCATGGTTTCCCGGCAGCGACTTTGCGGTCCAGCGGATCAACAACATGCTGACCCAGTTCGAGATCTCCGGATTCAACGCCAATACGGTGGTCCATTTCCCCCATAACGATTACGCCAGAGCGCAGGATTCGAGCAAAACCTACGACCAATGGCCGTGGGCCACCGAAACGGGTCTGACCGAGGGATTCCACGTGCTGAGAGCCCGTCCGTTTCTCAAACGAACCGGCCAAAGCAACTCGTCGTGGAACGGCGCGCCAATCTACAACACGCTCACCCAGACCTTCTACTACGACGCCGCGAGGCCCGGCGGGGAAATCGTCTATCCGAACCAAAGCAACACGCTCACCCAGCAAACCTACGGTGCCGTCGTCCGCACCGACGCGACCGTCCGCGAGGTCTGGTATCAGATCGCCGATTCCGAGTCCGCCAACGACGACTCCGCCACGGGCGTGCTCAATGGCAATGGTCCCGGCTTCGAACCCTACACGGACTCCAACAACAACGGCGTCCGCGACTCGGGCGAGGCGTTCGAGGATCTGAACGGCAACTCGGTTTGGGACAACAATTTGGCGGAATCATGGGTCCGCGCCACCCAGATCCAGCCGTCCGCCTCCATCAACAGCGCCTATCCGTTGGAATGGCGCTTCGATTTCCGCAATATCCCGTCATCCGGAACCGCCACCATCAACGTGCGGCTCAAGGAACTCTCGTCCAGCTCCGATAACACCCTGTCTGACACTACGGGGCATTTCACCACCCTGACCCGCACCGTATCCACAGCCGGTCCGCAGACCCGCCTGTTCGTCGCCTATCCGCAGGCCGACGGCAATACCGTTGGAGAAACTTATGTTTTCAAGGCGTATTTCACCAAGAACATCGGACAGAACGTATCCGATTCCCAACTGATCGACGAATTTCTCGTCAAAGTGGGCAGCACGGTGAGCGGAACCAACACCAACGCCACGGCCATCGACCGGTCGAACTACTCGATCATCCGCAACGAGACCAACGACTACCACGCGCTCGCGTTCACCCTGCCCGCGCTTTACAACGGCGATCCGGAGTTTCTCCACCACATCGAGGTGAGCCACAGCCGGTCGAACGTCACTCTAACCGCCACACGGGTGGTCAAGGCCGCCGTCAGCGAAAAACCCTATCTCGCCATCACCACCCCGCCCGCGGTCGGCAGCGACGGACGCCTTTACGAACTGGTGCTCCGGGCACTTCCCAATCCGACGCCGGACGACCGCGCCACGACCGTCCGCATCGATACCGACACCCGCGTGGAGGAAGTGGTTCTAACGCCGGAAATCGGAGGCGGAAGCGTGGTGCTGTTGGACACGGTCACGTCCGGCACCACGAAAATATGGACCTTCCGCTGGTCGGGCCTCGATGCCGGATCCTACAGGCTCCGCGCGGACGCCGCGCTAACCATAGGTGGCCCCGCCGCCGCCACCGCGCGACGCGATGTCACGGTGGTGATCCGCCAGATCACCGACGAGAATCCCAACGATGATGACGACGACGATGACGGCTTGCCGGACTCGTCCGAACTCGCCCGCGTGGATCTGCCAAGCTCCAACTCCGAAACCTGGACCAACGGGGACGTGCATTTCTGGCAGATCGCCGGGCGCAGCAATCCGGTTTCCCCCGATTCGGATGACGATCTTCTGCCGGACGGTCTCGAATCGGGGCTCGCGTCGGCATTCGTTGCCGGAACCAACACCTCCACCGACACCGATGGCGACGGCTATCCGAATTTCATCGCCGACGCGGATCCCCCGGTTTACAACACCACCGACAACTGGAATCATCCGCGCTACGATTTCAATCGCTCGCGGACCGACCAGATCGGCGGATCCGTCACCGATCCCAACAAGCCCGACACCGACGATGATCTATTGTTGGACCATCGCGAGGACCTGAATCGGAATGGTCGCGTGGACATTGCGCTCGTGGATGGAAATGGCGTTGCAACCGGTCTGATCGCTTCACCGCCGACGATCCGCAACAGCTCGCGGGTGGACCGGGCCGCGCTGCCCGCCAACGCCCGGTTTGCGGAGACCGATCCTAACACCGCCGACACCGATGGCGACACCCTCGCCGATGGAGCGGAGGATGCCAACGCCAACGGCCGGATCGATCTGCTGCTTGTCGCTTCTTCCGGATCGACGCCGGAGGCGTTCGATCTATCCGCTCCGGCGAACGCGGGGCTTTTGTTGGGATCAAACCTCGCTGGGGTGAAGTCCCGAGCCGTCAACCGTGCCGCGATCGATTCGGCCTATCCGCCGGGAGGTTATCCCAGATTGCTCTGGCAGGAAACCGATCCGCTCAATCCGGACACCGATGGTGACGGGATGGCGGATGGTTGGGAGATCACCAACGGCCTTGATCCGCTGGACAACGGCACGCTCGACCTGCGAACCGGAAACCCCGGCAATCCTAACCAAGGCGCGTCCGGCGACCCGGATGGCGACGGATTCACCAATATCCAGGAACTCCAGAACGGAACCAAACCGCTGGTGGCGGATGCCACAACTCCGCCGCCCGCAAACTCGATCGTCATTGGCGCCGGAACTCCTAACACCATCGGCCAGGCGGTCAATGACAACGCGTTCACCGACTGGACGCGCGACGATCTGGTGGCGTTCGACGAAATCCAGGGACAAGGCACCAACAACCAGGGTGGCGACGTCTATCGCGCGTGGGACGGCTTCGACACCTCCCGCGACATGGTGGCCTTCTATGCCCGCGACGGCGGTGCGGACGGAAACTACTATTTCCGCGTGGATTTCCAGGACCTCCGCGCTCAGGCGGAGGAAGGCAATCTGGACATCTATGTGGCAATCGATACCGGCAACCCGGCCGCCGGCGAATCCGCACTGCCTGACGACGTTGATGTTCTAACCAACATGAAATGGGAGGCGGTGGTTGCCTGCTATCAGTCCAATTCCGGACGCGTGTTTGTGGATACCAATCCCGGCGTGAACTCCACCAGCCTCAATGAGCCGGTGACCGGCGCCAACGGTGTTGTGGTGCGCAACCAGAACGCCGCGAACGGATTCGGCAAGGCGTATTTCAATCACGAACTCGATGCCGCGGAGTTCTCCATCAGCCGCCAGGCGCTGATCGACGCCGGTTGGAACGGATCCAACAAGCTCAACTTCCAGATATTCACGACCCGTGACGGCACCAACAACTCCGGAACCAACGGCGCGGGCGCCGGCGATATCGGCGGACGCAACGACCTCCGCGATTCCATCACCGACGACTGGTTGTGCGACGACTATTGGAGCGCCCAGGCCAACATTTCGTCCAACGGACGGCTCTACAACTGGATCGGGGCCGACCCGAACGGACTCTATCCGGACCAGCGCAAGTGTGCCAAGCTGATCCTGCTCACCCATGGCCACCAGCCGGTGCTGCCCGGCGCGGAAACCCAGCGTCTGATCAATTCCGGATACTCGACCGGTTACCACCGCACCATTGACGCCCATCAGGCGTTCGCGAAGCCGCTCTCGCTCCACCTCACGCCGACCCTTGCCTCGGCGATCCAGTGGGCCTCGGTGGATCCCTCCGCCAACAAGCCGTGGCGGGATGGTCCGGCGTTCAACACCCGCCTCGCCGAGCGCATGGCCGCCGGCGATGTGTCGCTGTTGGGCACCACGTTTTCCGATCATCTGATCGCCTATTTCTCGAACGCCTACAACGACGACAACCGCTCCCTCGCGGTCGAGATGCTCGGCCGGATCTATCAGCACAATCCCTCCGCCAAGGTCTTCTGGAACCCGGAACGCGTGGCGGACGCCAGCGTCTTCCAACGGATCGCGGCGATGGGCTATACCCACACGTTCATCGACCAGATGCGGCACCTCTACAAGTGGCAGGGCAGGGGGACCGCGCTCGGAAACGACGGCTACCGGCTCAACCGCTATCATGGAGTAACCTGTTTCTCCATCAACGATCAGGCATCGTCCTACCGCGCGCAGAATCTCGACAACGGATTTCCCGAACCGTGGCGCAATTTGTTTCACTCGAAAGCCCGCAGCGGCACCCAGGATCAGGTCATTGTGATCCAGAACTGGTGGGAGGAGTTCTCCGACACCGCGCGCGCCGCGGCCTACGACCGCAATCTCCGCTGGGCGGCTAACAAACCCTGGATCCGCGTGGTGACGCCCGACCAGATTGCCAACGGGGAAATTGATATCAATCGCGACAATTCCGGAGATTCTTGGTATGTGATCGAGCGCGGAGCGCCGAGCCTGCCGAAGGTCGCGCAGGACTGGCTGGATCACGCGACGCAGGAGAACTACGACAATTGGTACCTCGGCCAGGCCGGACGGGAGGAAGGATTGTCCAACAGGATATTCAACATCCGGCCCGGCACGCCGCTTCCCGCAAACCGGGCGTTCGGCATGCAAACGCTGGCGGATGGCAAGCTCGCCGATTTGTCATGGTCGGCGGTTGCCGGTCTAACCGGATCGGGATCGCCACGGTTCCTCGCACGGGCCACCGCGCATACGGCCACGCTGCTCACCGCATTCCACGACCAGCAGAACAACGATCTCAGCAAATACAGCACCGGCGCCTACACCAATCCGGACACGGATAGCAACCCGCTCGCCGCACTCGCCGCGCGCAGCCAGTCCCAGATGCGGTTCGCGGCGGTCTATGCCGCCGTGCAGGCGTGGTCGGCGGCGCCGCCGGCTACCGCGGTCGCGGCCCAACAGGATGTCGATCTTGATGGAGAAAACGAGTTCATTCTGAAAAACGATCGCGTGTTCGCCTTGTTCGAAGCCCTCGGCGGCCGCATGACCGCCGCTTGGGCGCGCGATCCCAACAATGGAACGGTCCGCCAGATTGTCGGCAATTTCCTCGCTTACAGCGACCGTGACACCGAGGAGGAGGGCACCGGCAATCACGACGGTGCCGGCGGCACGGGAGCCCGCCGCACCTCGGGCTTCAAGGATTGGTATGCGGTTGGCCCCAATGCGGGCTATGTGAACACGCTTTACACCGTTTCGGGGTCGGGTGCGAACGGATGGACCTTCGCCAGTCCGGATGGAAAGATCACTAAGACGGTTTCGTTGGAAACCGGTTCGCCATCGCTGCATGCGGCCTATCAACTTGGTGGCGACGCGACCTCGCTCTATGTCCGCTTCGGCCTCTCTCCGGATCTCGAGGAACTGCTTGTCAACGGGCAGACCACCCTCGTTTCTCCTCCCGCCGCCGGTGGGGTGAAATCCGTCTCCACCGCGAACGCCACCGCAACCCTGCGTTGCGGCGCGTCCGCGGTGGTCAACACCGCGGCCATCGACAAGTCGCCTTCCGCGACCGTTCCGTTCGCCCCGGATACCGTCAACATGCGCAACCAGGCGCAGACCGAACAGGTGGAACTTCAGGGCACCGCCACCGCCTTCTCCTTCGATCTCGATCTAACGGCCATTGCCTCCGATGCCGACAACGACGGACTCCCCGACGCATGGGAGAACCAATACGGCCTCAGCACCTCGGACAACGGGTCCGTCAATTCCAACAACGGCCCCAACGGCGACCCCGATGGCGACGGCCTCACCAACAGAATCGAATGGCTGGTCGGCCTCAATCCCGGGTTGGCCGATTCCATGCTCTATCCGAAGTTGAAAGCCATGCCGCAATCCAACGGCTCGGTTCTGCTGGAATTCCCCACCATTCCCGGCCGGATCTATCAGATCCTGCGCTCGGACGACATGACCTCGTGGACTCCGCAGGGCACGCCCGTCAACACGACCGGCCAGCCAGCGAATCCGACCTATCAAACCAGCGACCCGGCCCCTGGCGGAACCCAGCGGCGCCGTTTCTACAAACTGGGCATCTCGGCGCCATGAAGCCTTGCGTCCGGAATGCATCCCGTCATCATCCTCCTTGAACCACCGCGCAGTGTTGACAACATCCCTCTTACGATCGGTTCTCCTTTTGCACGCCGCGGCCGGTCTGGTTTTCGGTGCGGATGACTTGCCACTGCCCGACGTCTTAAGGAAGGCCGAGGGCGGCGACAGCGGCGCCCAACTCGCGCTGGCGATCCGATACCGTGATGGCAAGGGTGTTGCAAGGAACCCCGCCGAGGCGATGCGATGGGGCCACAGGGCTGCGGATCAGGGCAATGCGGACGCCATGGACTTCGTCGGATTCATGTATTTCCGAGGTGTCGGGGTGAGGCATGATCCCGACCTGGCCGTCGGCTATTTCAAGGCGGCCGCGCCGAAGTCCGCGCAGGGTGCGTGGAATCTGGGTCAGTGTTATTTTGCCGCACAGGGAGTTCCACAGGATGTCCCGAAGGCTCTTGAACTTTGGGAAAAGGCGGCCGCAATGGGGCACGGTCGAGCGGCCTCGGTGGCGGCGATGACTTATCTATCCGGAGAGGGCGTCCAACCGGATCCCGCCAAGGCGAGGCGGCTTGCGGAACGGGCCGCGGAGCTGAACGATCCTTCCGGGCGCATCGTGCTTGGCGAACTGCACTTCCAGAGCGGCGAAACCGACAAGGCACGCGACTTGTGGGCTGCCGTGGCGCGCCTGAAGCCGACCCGATTGACCGGGAATCCGGAGCAGCCGTCCGATGAATTGGCCTCGCAGCAAGCGGCGGATCTGATCCGATTGATAGAGATCCGTCGGCGGAAGGCCGAACCCGGGAAGTTCAATATCGTGCCGGTGCCGCACATCCTTCAGGGTTGGAACAACTGCGGCGCCACAAGCTGCGCGATGCTTGCCCGAACGCAGGGAAAAGCCGTCGGGGGATGGGATTTCAAGAAACTCTGTCCGTCGCCGTTAGGGACCGGGACCGATTGGGGAGATTTGGTGGACGCCGCGGAAAAGATCGGACTGGACTGGAAACTGCGCACCTTTCCGCCTGATGACGGCGGGTTCGGGCAAGCCACCGATTTCGTTCGCGGCGAGATTGATGCCGGACGCCCAGTGGTGATCGATTTCAAATACATCGGTCCGCAATACCCCAATGGCGAGGCCGGTCATACGCTGCTGATTGCGGGTTACATGACCGATGGAGACCTCTGGATTCTCTGCAATCCGGCGATACCCTCGCCCGGACTTCAAATCATGTCCGCGGCCGATCTGAAGCATTACTGGCGCTCCGATCACTACGGACGATCGTCCAACGGTGTTCTTTCGCGGCCGGCAATTGCAATATCAACGCAATAGCGGTCGTAGGAGCACACCATGATCCGATTTTCCATCCTCGCGGTTGGCGCATTGTGCGGCATGTCCCCCATGGCGCGGGCCGCCGATACCCCGCGCCCGAATGTCCTCTTTGTCTGCGTCGATGACCTGAAACCGATCCTGGGTTGTTATGACGCGCCGATCATCCGGTCGCCCCATATCGACCGGCTTGCTTCGCGGGGCGTGCGTTTCCTCAACGCCTTCACCAATCAGGCCGTGTGCGCTCCGTCGCGCAATTCGCTGCTGACCGGCAAACGATCCACCAGCATCGGCATCTATGATTTGGGAACCCATTTCCGGCTCGCGGTGCCCGATGCCGTGACGGTGCCCCAGTTGTTCAAACAGAACGGCTGGCGCAGTGAGGCGATGGGCAAGATCCTCCACGTCGGGCACGGAAATCACGAGGATCCCGAGTCATGGAGCGTTCCGCATTGGGCGGCCAAGGGTGTCGGATATGCGCTGGATGCTAACAAGGGAAAGGATGGCAGGGGAGCACCGTTCGAATGCGCCGACGTGCCGGATTCGACCTACAACGACGGACGGATCGCCGATGAGGCGATCCTCCGCCTGCGCGCGGCCAAAGGGCGGCCGGATCAGCCGTTCTTCATCGCCGTCGGCTTTCTCAAGCCGCACCTCCCGTTCGTCGCGCCGAAGAAATACTGGGATCTCTATCAGCGAGGACAGTTCAAGCTGCCGGACTGCGCCACGCCCCCGGATGGGGCCCCGGAGTTCGCGCCGACAAATTCGGGCGAGCTGCGCCAATACACCGACATACCGGCCACCGGGCCGCTTTCGCCGGAAAAGGCTCTCGGGCTGATCCATGGATATCATGCCGCGGTGAGTTATATGGACGCCCAATTCGGTCGCGTGCTCGACGAACTGGATCGGCTCGATCTGGCCAAGAACACGATCATCGTTTTCTGGGGGGATCACGGCTGGCACCTGGGCGACCACGGGCTTTGGTGCAAGCACACCAACTACGAGCAGGCGGTGAGGATCCCGTTGATCATCGCCGCTCCGGGTGTGGCCAAGGCGGACGCGCGCACGGTGGCCATGGCCGAATCGGTGGATATCTATCCCACGCTTTGCGAGTTGGCGGGCATCAGGACGCCGGCGGGGCTCGACGGCATGAGCCTGGTTCCCGCGCTGCGCGACCCGGAGGGCGGCAAGACCAAGGAGGCGGTTTTCCATGCCTATCCGCGGTCGCCGAAAGGCATGGGCGAGATCATCGGCCGGGCGGTTAGAACAAACCGCTATCGGCTGGTGGAGTGGAAAAAACCCGGAGCGCCGCCGGAAAGCGCCATGCTCGAGTTGTATGACTACGAGAGCGATCCGGGAGAAACGAAAAACCTGGCATCCGGCCAACCCGAAGTCGTGACCAAACTGCGGGCGATGTTGGCAAACCAGCCCGAGGCGAAGCCCCAGATAAAGACGCCCAAACCCGCCTCGGAGTCCAACCCGAAGCCCGCGGCGACCGATCGCAAGCAGCTCTTCGCCAAAAAAGACACCGACCGTGACGGCAGGCTGACCCGCGACGAGTTTCTCGCCGGTCAGCCAGATCCCGACAAGGCACCGGAGCGCTTCACCCGCTTTGATACGGACGGCGACGGCGTGCTGACCCGCGAGGAATTCGTCGGGATGGGGAAAAAATAGCGGCGGAAAGGGGACTCGGCCGTTTTGGGATCAAACATACGCTCTGCGTCTCCGGCAGAGCGCCAGTGTGCCGGCCAGCGCAAGCAGCGCGCTTCCCGGTTCGGGCACGATCGTGACGGCGATGCTTTCAAGTTTCATGTTGCCCGCCGGACTATCCGAGGTGCCGGCGCTGGCGATCCGGATGTGGTCGATCGCGCGCCCCGTGGGTCCGGTCCCGTTGTAGGACCCTCCGGCGGTACTGAAGCTCCATGCGCCGGTATCGAATGCGTAACTGAATGTCGCGGTGTTGGCTTGGCTGCTGTCGGCGGTCGTCACGTTCGCGATGGAGCCCCCCATTGACCAATAGGTGGTAGGCCCGCCGGGATCGCCGATATAGGCCAATTCGCTGTTGCTGTTGTCGAACAGCGAGACCACCGCCCAACTGGTGCCGATGAATCCGGTGATCGATCCGGTGGTGAAGGTGATGGTGAGTGTTTCGCCCGCCGATAGGGCGTCGGTAAACGCTCCATACACCGAGTCTGACCCGCCGACGAGCGCCAGCGCTCCGCCGTTGACCTGCCAACCGCCTCCGCCGGTCCATGTGCCGGAGCCGGTATCGGGTGTCTGCCCCGCTATCGCCGTGCCATTGGCATGGCTGAAATCATCGGAGAACACGACGGCGGCATTGCCGGGGACGGTGGCCGCAATCACGAGGACTAACATCAATGGGGTGCGTTTCATGGCTGTGTTGGAATTGCTAGAGTTTGCTTCAGGGGGCTGCGGGTTCCACGACCCGGAAAAACCGTTTCGGTTGATCCTCCGTATCGACCGGTATGACCTGGGGCGACGACACGTCGGTCAGTATCGGCATCCAATTTTCGAGATCGGTTGATTCCTCGATATCATTGGTGCCATCGCCTCCGGACCAATAGATCTTGAACGCGTCGGAGCTGATGCGGGTGAAAGCGGTGACTTTCAAGCTGGCGGGTCCGAGTTGTTCGATGGTCGCCGAAATTCTATCGATTTTCATGTTTCCGGCGGGTTCGTCCGAGGTTCCGCCGCTTGCGATCCGGATGCGGCTGAGGGCGTAGCCGGCGGTGCCGGTTCCCTGATAGGTTCCTCCGCCGGTGGAGAAGGTCCACGCGCCAGTGTCGTATTCGTAGGTGAACACCGCCACGTTCGCCTGGCTGCTGTCGCCGGTCGCCACGTTCGCGATGTAGCCGCCCAGTCCCCATGTTGTGTTAGGTCCGCCCGGATCGCCGATGTAGCATCTTTCGTAACCATCGGCGTCAAACAGCGAAACAACGGCCCAACTCGATCCCAGGAAGCCGGGGATCGCTTGGGTTTCGAACGTGAGAGTGAGCTTCTGTCCCGCGGAAAGCGCGGCGGTGAAATTGCCGAACACGGAGTCGGACCCGGCGCTCAGATAGACCGCGCCACCGTCCGTTTTCCAACCACCTCCGCCGGACCATGCCCCGCCGACGGTTGGGTTTTGCCCGCTCAGTGAAATTCCGTCAACGTAGTCGAAGTCGTCGGCGAACACGGAGTCGGCTTCGCAGGTGGGGGAGCCCGCTAACAGGAGGGCCACCATTGGAATGGCGGATCGCATGAGGATGGTCCGATAGGCTTCCGATGGTCCCGGAAATGACGGAAATAGGGAGCGCGATACAGCCCCCTTGCCAACAACGGGATGCTCGGTCTGGAGATGGGGAGATAGCGGAGTCATGGTGCCCATTACGGTGCCAAAGCTTTCTTTCGGTCACAATTCTGCCATTTCCGCGCGGGTTGACAAGCGAGAAAGACCGGAAATGACCGGAAATGGGCAAAGGGCAATGAAATCGAAGTGCCGGAATTCGAGGGTGGCACAAGCAGGGACCGATCTCCGAGCGGTCCGGCGGATGGGTGAGCCTGAAGCCATGGTCCCCTTCAGACCGGTGCCACGCTGCCGACAGGACTTATCGGAGAAAGATCCCTGCCAGATGCAAACCGCCCCGATTGATTGGCCCCGCGCTCATCGGAATGGCCAATGCCGGCCTGGAGAGCGACGGAAGAGACCGCATGCGGACGCGTGTCGATCAATCCCGCTTCACGCCCGGCGGTTTTGCAGGGCTTCAAGGCGCCGGAGCAGCGGCGGGTGCGAGTAGTCCAGCCACACCCGGAGCGGCGCGGGCGAAGGGTGGGAGAGGTGGTCGGTGGAGAGCTTGCGCAATGCGGCCGCCAGGGGGGCGCCGCTGCCGGTGACCTTGGCCGCGAAGGCATCGGCCTCGAACTCATGCTTGCGGGACCACGCGTTGGCCGCCACGCCTAGCAGTTTTCCAACCGGCTGGAGCAGCAGGCTGAAAAGGAACAGCCCGACATGGGGTGAGATTTGCCCGACCCCGAAGGCGTCGAACAACATACGGGCAAAGCGCCCCGCGGGGTCGATGGCGATTCCCAGCAGATAGAATATCGCCGCCATCTGGAGGATCCCGACCACCAGCCGCTGCCGGATGTGGCCGCAGCGGAAATGCCCGATCTCGTGGGCCAGCACGCCTAGCAATTCATCGGTCGGGCTTTTCTCGATCAGCGTGTCGTAGAGGGCTATTTTTTTCCGTTTTCCGAATCCGGTGAAGAAAGCGTTGGCCTTGGTGGAGCGCTTGGATCCGTCCATCACGAACACCCCGGACAACGGGAACCCGCAACGTTCGCCGAGATCCTCGATCGCCTGTTTGAGCGGCCCGTCGGGCATCGGGGTGAACTTGTTGAACAGCGGCAGGATCAGCGTTGGTGCCAGGTAGGTTAGAACGAGCTGGAACACGGTGACCACCGCCCACGCCCACAGCCAAGCGTGCGGCACCCGCGCGAAAATCCACAGCACCGCCGCCAGCAGCGGGAGACCGAGGACGGCGGACAGCAGCAGCCCCTTGACCCGGTCCATCACAAACGTGCGGAGCGTGGCGCGGTTGAAGCCGAACGATTCCTCGATCACAAAGGTGTCATACCACGCGAACGGCAGATCCAACAATCCCTGCCCCAGCACCAGCGCCGAAACGAAAACCAGACCGGCCGTTAGTTCGTTAGGCGCCAGCGAGCGGCTGAGGGCGTCGAGCCACGGAAACCCGCCGAGCGCCCAGAACACCAGCAGCGTGGTCAGCGAGAACGCCCCTTGAACGATCCCGAACCGCGCGTTGACCCGCAGGTAATCGCGGGCCTGGTCGAGCTTTTCATCCGTGAGCCAGCCTTCCATCGCGGCGGGCACGGACTCGGGAAACGCCTTGAGATTCATCAGCGTGGCGATCAATTCGAGCTTCCACAGCCCGAACAGACAGACTACAATCACCACCGTCATGACATTCCAATCGCTCATCGCCGCAAGCATACGGGCCGCCTTGCGCCCGGCAAGCCTGGTTTTGTTGCTAGGAACGCTCGGCCTCGGCGGATGCGTGGGCCTCATCGCCAAGCAGCACACCTACGGTCCGTCCGCGTCCTCGCCGCCGGTCACGCTGGGCGGCGCCAAGGTCCGGCTCCAGCTCAAACCGGAAGGAACCTCCGGCGGCAACTTCGCCGTCACCGCGATGGTCGTGGGCGCCACCGTCGCCACGCTCGACGGACCGTTCCGCTGGCGGTTCGAGGCCACCGACGGATCGGGGAAACTCGAATACCTGGTGGTCCACCGCATCCGCACCCGGACCGGAAAAACCGGTCGGGACGAATGGTATCCCACGGAGCACCTCGGAAAACGCGCCGATTTCACCAAACCGAAAGGCGCCGAAGGTCCCACGCGCGCCGTTTATGAAATGCCGGGCCTGCTTCAGGTGAAACCGCGGGAGGACGGCGATCTGGAAATCACCGCCGACCTGTCGGTCACCGGATCGGGCGGGACGGTTCGGAAACAGGTCCGGTTCCGCCTGAGCCCCGCCGAAGGACGCCGCGACGAGTTCGTTTTCATCCCCACCGAGATCGTGAAAAGCTTCGGCCAAAAGCCCGAGGAATGGCGCGACGAAGGCTGGGATTGATCGGAGCGCGAATGAAACGCCTGTAGCGGCGCTCTGCGAGCGTCGGGGCCGATGAAGCGAGCGAAGAACTCCGTCATTCGAGGTTTCGTTCGCTTTCCCGCCCACACGGGCAGTTTGCGGCGGTCATAGACGCGCCGCTACAGATCGCGGATGGAACGCTTGTGGCGGACTCTAGCGGGATGGCGGCTGAGAGGAAGAAGCGGGCAGGGGCACGGTGACGATGCGGTGGTTGCCGAGGTCGGCGATCCAGAGGAGGTCGCGCTGCGCGAGAACGGCGGCGGGGCGGTTGAGGCGTCCCGCGTCGATGCCTTTTTCGGTGGTTCCGCAAAGGGTGGAGACCGTGCCGGCCGGGAGATCGAACATCAGGATCCGTTGGCCGTTCATTTCCGCCACAAACACCCGGTCGCCATCGACCGCCAGACCATGGGGCATGGCGAGTTGCCGGCCGGGAAATGGGGTTGTTAGTCCGGTGTCCGGATGCCAGCGGCGCAGCATCAGGGTACCGCAATCGGCGATCCAGAGTCCGCCCTTGTCGTCGGTCGCCAGATCCATCGGCCATGAAAGCGTGCCGGCGGGTCCGTCGTCGGCGCCGCGTTTGCCATTGCCCGCGAGGGTGGTGACGCGTCCGTGCCGGATGCACCGCAGCCTGGCATTGCCGATGTCGGCAACATACAGTTCGCCGTCGCGTCCCCAGGCGATGGCGTGGGGCGAGCTGAATCTCGCGTCCGCCGCCGCGCCGTCCGCCATGCCGGAATCCCGCGCCTTGCCCGCCAGGGTGCTCACCACATAGCCGCCGGGGACCGAGGCGTCCGGTGTGAGCAGGCGGATCGTGTGGTTGCTCACTTCCGCCACCGCGATCACGCCGTCGGATCTAACCGCGACTCCGTGGGGCGAGCGGAATTTTGCGACCGGCGCGGGCCCGTCCTGATGACCCGCGCGGTCGGGTCCGCCGGCCAGGGTGGCGACGGTGCCGTCGCGGCGGATGGTGCGGATGGCGTGGTTGTTGATATCCGCGAAGACCAGCGTGTTTTCGTCCAATGCCGCGAGGCGGATGGGTTTGGCCATGAGCGCATCGGGTCCGGCTCCGTCGCGGAAGCCGCTTTCGCCCTTGGCGCCACCGGCCACGACGGTGATCGGCAACGACCACTGTCTGCCTCCGTCGCCCGGTTTCACGAAAAACACCCAGACGAACGCGTGCCACAGCCAGATTCCGCCTGCGACTAACAAAACCAAAAGCGTGAGCAGGGAAATTCCGATCAATTTGCGTTTGCGGGTCATGGTCACGGGGAGGTGCGGCTGCGCCAAGCGTATCCTGCGGCAGGATGTGAACAAGACCAATCCGGCCTGAATTCGTGTAAGCAACGCGGGTGCCGCTCCGTATGGGTCGCGCGTTTTGTCATTTGATCCACCGTTTCCCCATTGCCATGCGGCCGTCATTGCTTGCCATTCTGATATCATCCGCCTGCGGGTTTTCCGCCATGCGCGCCGAACCCGGCGCGAATGTTTCCATCCCGCCGGACCGCGCCGCGCTGGCACCGAAATTGCTCGCGACCGAAGGCGCCGGCACGCCGGAGGAGTTGTTCGGCCTAACCGCCTACCGTTCGTCGCTGCTCGCCCATGAGGTGTTGCGCCTCGCCGGGGATCCGGCGGTGGCGGGATTCCTTGCGGAAACGCCGGATTCCGCGCGGTTTCTGGCCTGCTTTCTATCCGACCCGGATTGGCTGCGCGCCTACCTCGCGTCCGGCAGGCCGATCAAGGGCACGGCCGACGGTCTCGCCATTCTCCGCGAGATCTGGCTGGCCGAAGGTGCCTCGCCGGATTTCGCGAACTACCGTGAATTGGCCGCCGCGATCGCCAACCAATGGTCGGCGGGACCCAATGCCAACGCGCTCCGGATCAAACGGAACCTGGCGAAATTTCCGGCCAAGCCGCTCGACCGTTTCCGCCTGTTCCGCAATCTCGACCGGGCGGGGCGCCTGCACCCGATGTTCCGCAAGCTGAAATCATGGGAACTCGGGTTCGTGGTGGGCCAGCAATGGAGCGACAGCGCGCTCGTGTGGCTCAACGAGCACGCCAACCTGCCGCTCGAACGCTATCCGGACGCCTGCTGGGCCGTGGAATACAAGGGCACCTCCGATTTCGGCGACACCGTCCAGGGACCGCTCTATCTGCGCCCGTGGTCGGACCAGATGAACGAGGCGCAGAACGCCCGGTTGCACGGCAGCGTGTGCGGCGGTCTATCAACCTTCGGCGTGACCGCCGCGGCGGCCCACGGCATTCCGTCCTACACGGTCGGCCAGCCCGGCCATTGCGCGATGGCGATCCGTTTCGCGCGTGGCGACTGGCGTGGCGGATTCGGCGGTCCGGACGGTTCTCCGCACATCTATGTTTGGCAGGGAAACATCCATTACATCGATCTGATGGAAGCGGTGTTCGGTGATGACGCCGGGCTGGACCGGGCGTTGCTATGGCAGGCGCGTTCCCATCTGCTGCGGGATGCCGGCCGTGCGGATGCGGCGGACGCGGCGTTGGCCGCCGCGGTGAAGGCGTCGCCCCTGCACCTCGATCTCCGGCGCGAGGAAATCGCGCGGATGAAAGAGAAAAACCTATCATCTCCGCAATGGGCGGCCTATGCGGACTCGCTGCTCAAGGAGTTCGGAAAGCACACCCATCCGGCGATCGATCTGTGCCGTGAGATCGAACCGCTGTTTCTATCCGCATCGGACGATGCCGGCAAAGTCGCTTGGTTCGCGAAGATCCATCAGGCCGCGGCCCGCGCGACCGAATCATGGGCATGGGACGCGGCGGAGCAATTGCTGGCTCCCCAGGCCAAACAACTAACCAGCGCGGCGGCCAGGGAAAGCCTGCTGCGCGAGGCCTTGGCCGCCCACCTCGGAGGAAACGGAAGCTCGTTCGGGAAAGTGCTGGAATGGGGCGTGAAGGGACTTGTGGAGCGTGGCGAAGGCGACGCGTTCGGGCGCGCGTTCGCGGCGGCGGTGGCGGCCGCGCCCAATGCCAATCCGGATCCGCAGAAAATGAAAGAGGCCTACGGCAAAGCGATCCTGGCCGCCGAGGCCGCGCGCTCGGTGCCCGCGTTCCAGGCTCTATCCAAGGCCGCGGCTCCGCTGGTGCCCGCCGCGCCATCGCCGCTCAAGCTGGACCTGCCGCCCGGCACGATCGTTTCCAACACCGCGATCATTTATGCGTCATCCTCGGCGTGGGACGATCCGCTGGCCCATTTGGGTGTGTTAGGAGAAAGCGGCGGCGCGATCCATACCAAGGACGAGGCCACGCCCTCGATCACGGTGGAGATTCCCGGCGGTGTCGCCAATCTGGGTGGGGTGCTGCTCGTCAAAAACGATGGCAACCAGCACCGCCTCAAGCGGGTGAAAGTTTCCCGTTCCACCGATGGTGCGACGTGGTTTCCGCTGGCCGAGTCCGCCGACATGCCGCGCCAGTGGAAGATCGAGGCGCCTCCCGGAACCGCCGCCCGCTGGCTGAAATTCGAGGCGCTCAACGAGAAGCCCGAATTCTGTCATCTGCGCAATTTCATCGTCACCGCAAAATGATTCCCGTGCCCGCCATGATCCGAACCCTGTTGTTATTGTTAGCATATCCGTTGGCCGCGATCGCGGCGCCCGCCGGATTCGGGACCTATCAGGACGTCCGCGCCGCGGCCAAGGCAGGGCCCTCGGATTTCGTGGTGTTTTATGCCGGCCCGGACTGGCGGCCGGAAACCGCCGGGGTGGTCCGCGCGCTGGAGGCGCCGGGCGGACGCGGCGCACTGTCGCGTCTAACCGGATGGGCGTCGCTCACCGCGGTGGACCTGACCGAAGAGAACCTGAAAAAGCTCCCCGAACGGCCGGATTTCTCGCCCTACGATCTCCCCGCGCTGGCTCTGGCGGACGCCGACGGACGGACCTTCGCGGTGGCGGAGGGGTTGACCGCCGCCACTCTGCCGCAGGCGCTCAAGGCGCTCGCCGCCGCCATCCCCGTGCGGGAGCGGCGCGACGCGCTGTTCGAAAAGGCCAAGTCGGCGAAAGGCGTCGGCAGCGCGAAACTGTACGGCCAGGGGCTGGACCAACTCCCGTTCCGCTTTTCCGCGGCGCGCAAGGATATACTAACCGAAATCAAGAAGGCCGATCCGGACGACGCCAGCGGCTACACGTTCAAATACACCTTCAGCGCGGGCGGTTTCCACGAGAGCGTTACCGAAAAGATGATCGCGGAAAAGAAACACGCCGAGCTGTTCTCGCTGGTGGACCGGCATCTCCGCAATCCGGTGCTTCTTCCCGCCCAGCGCCAGGCGCTGCTGGCCGCCAAAATGCAGGCCTATCGGTCGCTCGACGACATTCCGAAGGCGGTCGCCACGCTGCGCGAGATCATCCGCATCGACCCGCAGTCCGAAATGGGCGTCGGCGCGGTGCAATACATCCGCTTGCTCACCGAGCCGGTGCGCCTTGCCGGACTTGAGTGGGAGAGCGGGGACAACCGGCCCACCTGGCTGCCGATGGTGGCGGATGTGTCCGCGAAGGTGGCCGAGCCCGGAACCTATCAGATCGAGTTCCGCCACCGCGACGGCCACACCCGTTTCCGCAAGGCCGCGCTCAAGTCCGGCGGCCGCCAGATCGCCACGGATTCCAACCCGAACGAATCGAACAAGTTCACGCTAACCGTCCCGCAATCCGCCAAAGGCCGCCCGATCGAGCTTTGGGTGGAATCCCAGGGCACCGGCTGGTTCGCCGGGCGCGGGGAGATCGTGGTGACGAAGGAGAAGTGAAAAGGGGCGGGGTGTTTCATCCCTATCCACTTTTTTGTTTTTTCACTTGCCTTGTTGGGGCGGATTGGTTCAACTCGGCCTTGGTTCACCGGTGGTTCGGTTTTTTGGGCCTAAGAGCCGGGAACGCGGAAAATAGCAATCACCCGGATTCCATGAAAGACACGCAGTTTATCAACGCTCCCGTTCCGGGCAAGGTGTTGTCTGGAATCCGCTGGATATGCGCCGCGCCGTTGCTGTTGGGAGTTGCTTCGGCCGATCCGGCGGTTAGCGGACCCAACGGGAAAATCGGTGCGTCACTGGGGCGCTTTGACGTGACTCTCAATGACGCGCTTTATGTGGATGGGAGTGTTTCGTTTCCCCTCGCGGATGCCTGGGGTCTGCAACTGGACGGCATGTATGCCCACGGGCAGGGGATACCGACGGGATTTTCCCTCGGGCCCGGCTCGGAGGATTTCGGCGGGGTGGGGGGACACGTTTTCTGGCGTGATCCCGCATGGGCCATGTTAGGCCTGGAGAGCGCGTGGGTGTTCGGCGGAAACGACGATACCTCGGGGTTTCAGGTCGGTCTGGAAGGCGAATACTATCTGAAATGGATCACCCTGGGAGCGAATGCCGGGTATTCCGAAGTGGACGACGACCGGTTTGGAGGCAGCGATAGCGGATTTTACGCGCGGTTTACGGCGGGTTGTTATCCGGTGGATGATCTGTTGATCAATCTGGTTCTGGAGACCCGCTATGGAGAAATGCTTTACGGTGTGGAAGCGGAGTATGAAACGCCGGTGGCCGGGCTTTCCGTGTTTGCAAGCGCGATGCGCGGCGAGCATGACGCGGACAGCGTGTTCGCGGGCATGCGGTACTATTTCGGCGGCGAGTCCGGATTGAAAAACCGTCACCGTCGGAGCGATCCGCCCAGCCGGTTGTCCGGGCTTTTCGCCGGAGTCCAGAACTTCCGGGCGGAAATGATGAGCCGAACGAGATATGTTGCTCCTGTGATGACGGGCTCATCACTCGGCGGCTCCGGAACGATCGGCGGCGGCACGCTGACCATCGGCGGAGTGCTCGCGCCGGGAAGCGCGCCAGTCGGCCCCTTGGTCATTTCCGGGGGAAATTATTCGGGCGGGGGGCTGACCCTTGGCCAGGGAAGCTTGCCTACCACGGGCGGCGGCGGTTCGTTGCTCACGGTTGATACATCGACATCGGGAGGGAGTGGAACCCAGACGTTTGGCCCTCTCACCGCCGATCCGGCTGGCAGTCTCCTCCTTGGTGGGGGAGTTACCCTGCCCCCATCCGGAGGGACTTCCTCGGGCGCATCCGGGCCGACACTGACGCTTTCGGGTCCCATCGGTTCGACTCTGATAGGTAGTGGCAGCGTGATCGGAGGAACCGGAGGCTATACGTTGTTGGACGGCACGGTATCCGGGGTTGGGTCGAACTTCCCGGTTCTCGATTATTGGAGTGGGTACAGGTGGCCCGACACAAGCGGCTGGTTTTTCAATCCGGGGGGCACGGTCACACTGGTCCCGCTCACTCCCTGAAGCCGGAGGAATGCACTTCGGGGATTTCCGATGGTTGGGTATCCCATCACGGCGGGCTTGCGCCGGGGCCGCGGATGGGCCACACTCCGGCGCAGCCCCATGCCCGATCTCGAAATTCTCCACCTCCAGTTGCTCCGCGGCCCGAACGTCTGGGCAAACTACCCGGTCCTCGAAGCCTGGGTGGATCTGGGCAATTTGAACGACGCCTCGTCCGACGAGGTCCCCGGTTTCAACGACCGTCTGAAATCGTGGTTGCCCGGTTTGATCGAGCACCGCTGCAGCGTCGGCGAGCGCGGGGGGTTCTTCCAGAGGCTCGACCGCGGGACCTATCCGGCCCATGTTCTCGAGCACGTCACCCTTGAGCTGCAAACCCTCGCCGGGCACCCGATGGGCTTTGGCAAGGCCCGCGCCACGGAAACCGATCGGGTTTACAAGGTCGTCGCCCGCTATCTGGATGAAAACCTGGTGGTGGCATGCCTGCGAACCGCCCGCGAATTGCTCATGGCCGCCTATCACGGACAGGATTTCGACATTTCCGGCGAGGTCGCCAAGCTCCGCGATTTGGCCAACCGCGTGGCGCTGGGGCCCAGCACGATGGCGATCGTCGATGCCGCCCGCGACCGTGCGATCCCGTGGCGGCGGATTGAGCAGGACCGCAGTTTTGTCCAGTTCGGGCATGGCGTCCGCCAGCGCCGGATCTGGACCGCCGAGACTGATCGCTCCGGGGCGATTTCCGAATACATCGCTCAGGACAAGGATCTCACCCGCATGCTTCTCCGGCAGGCCGGGGTGCCCGTTCCGGTCGGCTACAAGGTCTCGGATCCCGGCGACGCATGGGATACCGCCGAGTCCATTGGCACGCCGGTGGTGGTGAAACCGCTGGACGCAAATCACGGGCGCGGGGTTTTCATCGATCTAACCACCGAAGATCAGGTGAAGGACTCGTTCAACCACGCGCTTGCCGAAGGCGACGGAGTGATCGTGGAGCATTATGTTCCCGGAACCGACCACCGGCTGCTGGTGGTTGGAAACGAAATGATCGCCGCCAGCAAGGGCTATCCCGCCGTGGTGGTGGGCGATGGCTCGCGCTCCATCCGGGACCTCGTCATTGCCCAACTCCTGACCAGTCTGCAAACCGAAAACAAGGACGCGTGCCCGTGGAGCAAGATCGAGCCGGATGCCTGGGACGCGCTCGTCAAACACGATCTGGAGGATCAGGGATACACCCTCGACACCGTTCCGCGCTACGGGGAGCGCGTGATGGTCGCGCGTTTCTCCCACTGGTGCATCGATGTCACGGATCACGTCCATCCCTCCATCAGAAACCACGCGGTGACGGCCACCAAGGTTGCGGGGCTGGACATATGTGGAGTGGACGTCGTTTGCCGCGACATATCCCAACCGCTGGAAGACCAGGACGGCGTGATCGTGGAAATCAACGCCAGTCCCAACCTGCTCATGTTCCTCCGGCCTGCTGTCGGCGAGGTGCGTCCGGTCGGCGAGGCGATCATCGAGATGCTGTTTCCCGACGGTGCGGACGGACGGATTCCCACCATCGGGGTTACCGGCACCCGCGGCAAGACCACCTGCATCCGCTGGATCGCCAGATTGCTGGAAACCACCGGGAAATGTCTCGGCGTGGCGTCCAGCGACGGATTGCGCATCGGTCATCGGCACTCGGTGGTTCCGGTGGGCGACCGGATCGCCGGGTCCCATGGCGTGCTGCTGCACCCGTGGACCGAGATCGCGGTTTGCGAGGCCGGCGCACAACATATTCTAACCGACGGCCTTGGCTTCGACCGTTGTTCGGTGGGAGTGGTGCTCAACGTGGGCGACGACCACCTCGGGCACGCGCACACCGATTCCATCGAGAAAATGGCGGTCGCCAAACGGTGTGTGGTCGATGTGGTGTTGCCCGGCGGCACCACGGTGCTCAACGCCGACGATCATCTGGTCGCCGAGATGGGCGAAGCCTGCAAGGGGGCCGTGATGTTCTTTTCCGCAAAACCCGGTGATCCGGCGGTGCGGGCGCACCTCGCCGGTGGCGGCCGCGCGGTCCTGCTGGATGGGGACCAAATCCTGCTCGCGGAGAACGGGTCGCGTGAGGCGGTCGCTCTTTTGTCAGCCTTGGCCGCCGTGGGCGAGGACGCCGTCTATCCGGAAAACATCCTCGCCGCCATCGGTGCGGCGTGGGCCCACGGACTCGATGCCGCCGCAATCAGGCGCGGGCTGGGCGTGGGGTAAGCGGGAGCCGGCGCCGAGGTTCCATCGTTGGCGCGATGGTGATTCGTTCCCAGGCCGGAGACCCATCTCAGGCGGGAATTTCCACGGCTTGTGCAGGCCGCCGTTTCCTACCGAAGATCCGCATCACCAGCACGAAGAAGAACGGGATGAAAATGAGGTCGATGAAAGTGGCGGAAAGCAATCCGCCGGTGACGGCGGTGCCGATGGCGTTCTGGGCCGCGGCGCCCGCGCCTTTGGTTAGGGCGAGCGGCAGCGTGCCGAAGAAGAACGCCAGCGAGGTCATGATCACCGGTCGCAGGCGGATGCGGACGGCATTGAGCGTGGCGGGCACCAGTTCGTGACCATC
This sequence comes from Verrucomicrobiota bacterium, assembly GCA_017301995.1. GTDB lineage: Bacteria > Verrucomicrobiota > Verrucomicrobiia > Verrucomicrobiales > Akkermansiaceae > Luteolibacter. Next base: position 241,632 of record JAFLEH010000007.1, read on the forward strand.
CGCCATTTGCGCCTTGATGAACTGGATGATGAGAATGGCATTCTTGGTGGAAAGCCCGACGGTGGTCAGCAGTCCGATTTGCAGATAGATATCATTCGGCAACATCCGCAGGGTGACGGCGGATACCGCGCCAACGAGTCCCAGCGGCAGCATCAGCAGGTTGACGAACGGAATCGTCCAGCTCTCGTAAAGCGCGGCCACGCTGAGGAAGACGACGAGCAGCGAGATCGCGTAGAGGGCGGGCGCCTGCGCGCCGGCCTGTCGTTCTTCGTAGGACATTCCCGTCCACTCGAACCCGATGCCCGGCGGCAATTGCGCGGCCAGTTTCTCCATTTCCGCCATCGCCTCGCCGGTGCTCACTCCAGGCTTGGCCGCACCCAGAATGTTGCGGCACGGAATGCCGTTGTAACGCTCCAGACGCGGCGATCCTTGAAGCCAGCGCGCGCTGGCGAACGACGAGAATGGCACCATCTCCCCCTTGTTGTTGCGAACATGCCAGATGTTGATGTCCTCGGGCTTCATCCGGAATCTGGCGTCGGATTGGAGATAGACTTTCTTCACCCGCCCTTTGTCGAGGAAGTCGTTCACATAAGTGCTGCCCCATGCGGATGAAAGCACTTCGTTGATGGCGTCCAGCGAAACACCCTGCGCCCCGGCCCGGACATCGTCGATATCGAGCTTGAACTGGGGGGTGTCGTCCAGTCCGTTAGGGCGGACATTCGCCAGCTTCGGACTCTGCATCGCCATCCCCAGCAACTGGTTGCGGGCGGCCAACAGCGCGGTGTGGCCCAGGCCGGCGCGATCCTGCAGCATGAAATCAAAACCATTCGCCTGCCCCAGTTCGATCACCGCCGGCGGCGCAAAGGCGAACGCCGTGCCGTCCTTGATCCGCGAGAAAGAGTCCATCGCCCGGTTGACGATGGCAGCGGCCTTCAATTCGGGAGAAGCGCGCTCCTTCCAGTCCTTTAATCTAACAAACGCCATGGCGGTGTTTTGTCCGCCGCCGGCAAAGCTGAATCCGGCCACCGCGATCACCGAGCGGACCGCGTCCTTTTCCTGATCAATGAAATGGTCTTCCATCTGTTCGACCACTTTCAGCGCCCGGTCCTGGGTGGCCCCCGCCGGGAGCTGCACCATGCACATCACGAAACCCTGATCCTCCTCCGGCAGGAACGCCGTGGGGAGTTTCACAAACAGCCATCCCATCGCCGCGACGATGCCCGCATACAGCACGATGTAGCGGACCGGTTTGCCGAACGAACGGGCAACAACGCCGCGATAGGTACCCGCCGTCCAGTTGAAGGCGCGGTTGAACCACCGGAAGAATCCGCGGAACCATCCGTATTCGCCCGCCATGTGACCCTTGGGCACCGGTTTGAGAAGCGTGGCGCACAACGACGGCGTGAGCGACATCGCCACCAGCACGGATAGAACCATCGCGGTGATGATGGTCACCGAGAACTGCCGATAGATCACGCCGGTGGAACCGCCGAAAAACGCCATCGGCAGGAACACCGCCACCAGCACCGTGGCAATGCCCCACAGCGCGCTGGTGATCTGGCCCATCGACTTGATCGTCGCCTCCCGCGGCGGCAGGCCCTCCTCGGTCATGATGCGCTCGACATTCTCCACCACCACGATGGCGTCGTCCACCAGCAATCCGACCACGATCACCAGCGCGAACATCGTCAGCGTGTTGATGGAGAATCCGCAGGCCGACAGAACCCCGAAGGTGCCCAACAAAACGACCGGCACCGCGATGGTCGGAATCAGCGTGGCGCGGAAGTTCTGCATGAACAGGAACATGATCAAAAACACCAGCAGCACCGCCTCGGCGAGCGTCCGAACCACCTCCTCGATCGAAATGCGGACGAACGGGGTGGTGTCATACGGATAGATCACCTTGATCCCGGCGGGGAATCCCGCCTCCATCTCGCGCATCTTCGCTTTCACCCGTTCCGCGGTTTCGAGCGCGTTCGCGCCGGAGGCAAGGCGGATCGCCATCACGCCGCAGGGCATCCGGTTGTAACGGCCTGCAATATTGTAGTTTTCGGTTCCGATCTCGCAGTGCGCCACATCCCGCAACCGGACAACCGATCCGTCGGCATTGGTCCTCACCAGCACATGATCGAATTGCGCGACGGTTTGCAGCAGGCTTCTGGCGGTGATGACCGCGTTCAACTGTTGGCCTTTCACCGATGGGAGCGCGCCAAGTTGCCCAGCCGAAACCTCGGTGTTTTGGGCACGCAGCGCGGCCAAGACATCGCCCACCGAAAGCTGATAGTTGTTCAGCCGGTTGGGATCCACCCAGATCCGCATCGCGTGTTGCGAGCCGAAGACCTGCATTTCCCCCACTCCTTCCAGGCGGCTGATGGTGTCCTGAACATTGGAGACCAGATAGTCGGACAATCCGCTGCGGTCGAGCGTGCCGTCCTCGGAAATGAGGCCCACAAGAAGCAGGAAGTTTTTGGTCGATTTCGCCACCTGGATGCCCTGGCGCTGGACGATCTGCGGCAGCAGAGGCGTTGCGAGCTGAAGCTTGTTCTGGACCTGAACCTGCGCGATGTTGGGATCGGTGCCCGCCTTGAAAGTCAGGTTGATGGTGGACACGCCCGAGGCGTCGGCGGTTGACGACATGTATAACAAATTGTCGATGCCGTTGAGCTTCTGCTCGATCACCTGGGTAACGGTATCCTGTGCGGTTTGCGCCGACGCGCCGGGATAGGTCGCGGTGATGGTGATCTGCGGCGGCGCGATCGGCGGATATTGGGAGACCGGCATGGTGCGGATCGCCAGAAGGCCCGCCAGCATGACGAGAATCGCCAGCACCCAGGCGAAGATCGGACGGTCGATGAAAAATCGTGGCATGGTGGTTTCTGGGTTACGGCTTGCCGTTCGGGTTGCCGCCCTTTTCCGGCGCGGGTGCGGGAGAAGGCGCTCCGGGCGGCGGTGCCGCGGGTTTCTCACCGAACGGCGTGACCGCCAATGGCGTTCCGGGCCGCGCGCGCTGCACTTGTTGGAGACCTTCGATGATCACCCGGTCGCCGGGTTTCAGACCGGATGTGACCAGCCATTGGTCGCCAACCGTCCGCTCCACGCCGATCGGACGCGCTTCGGCGGTGTTCGCCTCGGTCACCGCCATCACCAGCGCACGGCCGTCCGGCGTGCGGGTCACCACCCGCTGCGGGACGAGGATTCCCTGCTCCACCACTCCTTCGGTTAGGACGGCGCGTACGAACATGCCCGGCAGCAGCAGCAGCTTCGGGTTGGGAAACAGATTGCGCAGCGTGACCGAACCGGTGCCCGGATCGACAAACGCTTCGGAGAACTTCATCGTGCCCGGATGGGCGTATTTCGAACCGTCATCCAGCAGCAGTTCGACCTTTGCCTCGCCCTTGCCGCGACTGAGCAGGCCGCTTTCCAACTCGCGGCGCAGGCGCAACATCTCCGAACTCGATTGGGTGACATCCACAAACGCGGGATCGAGCTTCTGGATCGTGGCCAGCGGGACCTGTTGGTTGGCGGTCACCAGCGCGCCATCGGTCACCGCGGAGCGCCCGATGCGTCCGGAAATGGGAGCCAGCACCTTGGTGTATTCCAGGTTGATCCGCGCGGTTTCCAGCGATGCCTTGGCGGCATCCACTTCTGCGATGGCGAGCTTGCGGGCGGCGTCGGCGTCTTCGAAATCCTGTTGGCTAACCGCTTCGCTTTGGAGCAGTTCGGCGTAGCGGTCGGCCTTGAGACGCAGCGGTTCGACGTTTGCTTCGGCCTTGGCGAGGGCGGCCTTGGCGCCGTTGAACACGGCCTGATAGGGAGCGGGATCGATTTCGTAGAGCAGCTCGCCCTCTTTCACATCGGCGCCTTCGGTGAAAAGCCGCTTGCGCAGGATGCCGCCCACCTGTGGCCGGACTTCTGCGGTTAGAGAAGCCGCCACCCGGCCGGTTAGCTCCACGGTCGGCTCCACCCGCTCGGTTTTCACCGTGATCACGCTAACCGCCACCGACCCTCCGGGCATGCCGCCCGGAGGCGCCTGGCGTTTCCCGCAGCCGGCGAGAACCGCACCCGTTGCCATGATTCCCAGAATTGTTGTCAGACGTTGCTGTTTCATAAATGTTGGAAAAGGAAATCACCACTCGCCTCCGACCGCCTTGGCCAGAGATACCGCGACCGCCAGCCGCTCCGCGCGGATCACATTGGCGAGACGCTCGGCCTCAAGACGCGTCCGTTCGGCGTCCACCACATCCAAAAAGCTCTCCATGCCGCCGCGGAACCGCTTGGCGGATAGATCGAGGGTCTTGGTGGCCGCCGCGACCGCCTGATCCTGAGCGAGTTGCCGCCTTTCGAGAATTCCGGATCCTTTCAGCGCATCCTCGACCTCGCGCATCGCTTCCAGAACCGCCTGCCGGTAATCCGCGGTTGCGGCGGCGTGAGCTTCGACTTTCGCCTGACGGTTCGATTGCAGGCGCTGGCGCTCGGTCACTGGAGCAAGCACGTTTGCCCCGATCGACCACACCAGCGACGACGCGTCGAACAAATCCGGGAACCGCTCGGCATCGAATCCGCTCGATCCGCTTAGCGTTAGAGTCGGATAGAACGCGGCGCTCGCCACTCCGATTTCGGCATTGGCGGCGGCCACCTCCCGTTCCGCCGCGCGGATGTCCGGACGGTTGCGCAACAGATCGGAGGGAATGCCCGCCGGGATGCGCGGCGGCGCGGGAAGCTCCGCCTTCTCGGTGACCGACATCCCGGTGGCGGATCTTCCGGTTAGAACAGCGAGCGCGTCCACCAGTTTGGCGCGCTCCTGCTCCAGTTGGAGTCGGTCGGCGTCGGCGGTGGCGACCTCGGTTTCCGCGCGGGCGAGGTCCAGCCCGCTGATTTCACCAACTTGTTTCCGCTTGGCGATCAATTCGAGCGCCTTGCGGCGGATCTCAAGCGCCTTGGCGACGACCGCCCGGTTGGCGTCCACCGCCCGGAGCGCCCAGTAGGTTTGGGCGACCTCGCCGGCTATGGTTAGACGCATCGCATTGAGGCGCTCGCCTGCCGCGGCTTCGCTGGCTTCGGCGGATTCCACCTGTCGCGCCACCTTGCCCCACAGGTCCACCTCATAGCGGAGATCCAGCGGGATCGCGAAGCCCGAACTCACATTGGTGCCGCCACCGGGCATCCGCATCCGTACTTTCGATCGCTCGGCGGACGCGCCGATGTCCACATCCGGAAAGTACAGGGAGCGCGCCATCCTGCTCAGTTCCCGCGCCTCGCGCAAGCGTGCGGCCGAGGCCGCGATCTCCTGGTTGGATGCGAGCGCCCGCTCGACGAGGCCGTTCAGTTCCGCGTCCCCGAACATCCGCCACCACGCCTGAGGCTGCGGCGGCTTGCCGGGCGTGTGTCGTTTCCACTCCACGCCGCCCTTGGAAAACGAGGCGGGAAGATCCGTTTGCGGCACCTGGTGATCCGGCCCAACCGGCCCGCAGCCCGCCCACCCCAGCAGGGGCAGGATTCCCAACAATCCGATCCTGAAACGTCCGTGTGGCATGTCCGGCGGAGAATAGACGCGGATTTTTCTTGCATGCAAGCAATTACTTGCAAAAATTTCCCCGTGCCCGCGAAACGACCCGACGAATCCGAACCCCGACCTCCCACGACCCGGCAACGCCTGCTGGACGCCGCCCGCGTGGAGTTCGGCCTGAGCGGGATCGAGGGCGCGACCACCCGCGCCATCGCCGAGCGCGCCGGCTGCAACGAGGTCACGCTGTTCCGTTTGTTCGAATCCAAACTGAAGCTGCTAGGGGCGGTGGTGGGGGAAACCTCCCGCGAATTCCTCGCTCTAACCGACTGTGCGGACCAGCTGACCGGAGACTTGGTCAAGGACCTGACGCACATGGCGACGGTCTGCACCGAGTCGATGGAGCGCTCCGAGGATGTGGCGCGCGCGCTGATCGGGGAGAGCCGGCGGCGTCCCACTCTGGCAAAGGAGTTGATCGGCGACGTGATGACCCCTTTCCACCGGTGCATCGCCAATTGCCTGAAGGGACACCAGCGCGCCGGTCGGGTTCGGGCGAATCTGGACACCGCGGCGTTCGCCGAGATCCTGACAGCCACGCTGATGGGCGGCGTGTTGCGCCGGGGATCCGGGCTTTCGGCATACCAACGCGGACCATGGATCCGCCGGACCGTCGATTTTCTAACACGCGGCGCGCTGGATCCCGATGGTTGCGAGGGGTCGTTGGCAAAACCGGCGGGTGCCGGGAAGCGGTCAAAGCGATGACCTCGACGCCTGGTCCCGGGCCAGCCAATCACCTCCCCTCGACCGTGGTCTTGTCGGTCGCCTCAACTCTTAACCCGAATTCCGAAGTTGAAAGCTATCGTGTGGTCCCATTTGACCGCTGAAGCGCCGAGTACCGCTGATGGCGCTGAAGTTGAGGCTACAAAAATCGGATCGAATCCGATTCACCATACGGTGCGGGCATCCCGATCAAACAAAACTCAGCGAATTCAGCGGTTCTCAGTGGTTCAGCGGTAAATCGAGCGTCCAAACTGTCTCGAACTTGGGATTTCGGGCTTAAGGCAATGGCGTGGCGGCCACGACCTTGTACCGCCGCTCCGGATTGAGCGTGTCGCGGGCGACAAGCCCGAGGATGCATTCGCCGACCATGCAGGCGTGCCGTAGGTCCATCGCATGGAATCGATCTATCCAAAGGACCGGTATCCACCGCCATTCTCCAGTGATCCGGAAGCCTTGCGATATAGTGAATTCCGCGCCTCCAGATCTCATCCAGCTCCGTAGCTCATTCCGGTGGAGCGGCCGACTATGAATCGGCAGGTTGGCGGTGCGAGTTAGCCCGGGCTCTGCCGTCGGCTACGGGTGTTTTTTGATCCGATAGAAACCGCGTAGGGCGCTGGCTTCGGCCGGCACGGTGGCTTCGAGCGTGGCTCCACTGGCAGTTAGGGTTTGCACGTCGGTCCATGAGGACGGTGCCAGACTTGCGTTCTTCTGGACCGTGTAGGATTCTCCCGGTACGGTCTTCCATCTCAAGCGCACCTGGCCGTTTTCCAGACGGAATTCCTCAAAGGCGAGGGGAACCACATCGAAGGCCGCACGATTGGAAACCTCGGTGTAGGAGTCGTTGGTGAACATCGCGACCCAGTAGCGGCCGGCGGGCAGGTCGGGCAGATCGAAGGTCACCTGGCCATTGGTTGCGCCGTTGAAATAGAGGTATTTCACCAGATCCTGCAAGCCCGGCGTGTCGCCATCTCGGTAGAGGCCGATCCAGTCTTTGGGAATGCCGGGGCCTTCGGCAAAGCTGACCGTGAAGGTATCCCCTTGGGCGACTTTGTCCGACGCCATGGAAACCTGCGCGATCCGGGTGCCCACCGAAAAGCGGACACGCGCGCTGATTTCCTGATAGCCGTCGTTGACCATGAAGACCGCGTAATAATAGCCCTTCGGCAGGCCGGTGAACTCCTTGTAACCGCTGGCGGAGGCCGCATATTGCCACGCTGCGGACGGACTCGCGGACCCCGGGTTCTTGTCCACTTTGTAGATCCCTATCCAATCCGCGGTGCCGGCGGGCGCATTGCTGAAATCAAGCCGGACGGTCTCGCCCTCGGCGAAATTCTCCTTGGCCGGTGATACCATTGCGAGATTGCCCACGTAGAAAGGAACCCTCGGGGCAATCTCGGCATAGCCGTCGTTTTCGAGAAACGCGGCGAACCATTCCCCTACCGCGATGTTCTGCGTGAAGAGGATCGAACCGTTGGTAATGCCCGACGCGCCGCCGGAGGTGGATCCGTTGACATATTTCCACGCGGTCGAGGCCACGCCGCCGGACGCCGAGGTTCCCGGCTTCTGTCCCTTTTTGTAGATTCCGATCCAATCCTTGGCATTTCCCGGGCCGTTTTCGAAAGCCACGGTGAAGTCCTCGTCCGGGGCGAAGACGGATTTCTGCATCAGGATGGCTGGCGAGGCGACGGCACCACCGGAAATCTGGAACGATTTCACATCGGACCACGGCGACCACACCGCGTTGGTGTCGCGGTGGCGGACACGGGCGTGATAGGTCCCGTTGGCCAGCGTGTTGGGCACGGTGATGCTGAGAATGTCCAGGCCGTTGTGGATGTTGACCGGCTCGTAGTTGGGCGCTCCGGTGTCCCCATAGACGTTCTCGACATCGCGGATTCTATCGAGCTTGAGATTGGCAAACGCCGCATCCGCCGCGATCTGGAACTGCGCGCTGTTGATGGACTCGCCGGTTGTGGTGGAAAAGGCGGTGCAGCCCAACACCAGCGGATGGGAAACCGGGGCGGTGAAAATGTTGGTTAGAGCGGGTTTGGCGGGAGCGGCAACCCCAAGTCGGCGATGGAACGAATCAATAAGACGGCTGTTGTAGGCCTGGGTGGTCCAGCGGGTTTCGGCCGGAAATTTCACATTCGCCTCGGCGAAACAGCGGACCTCCATGCTCCGGTTGGCAAGATCGAAATCGAGGATCTGCCACGCCCAGTTGGCAATGGTTTTCTGGACATCATCGTAGTCGGCCTCGGTGGACTGGCCCCAATACTGGTCCCAGGCGGTGCCGCCGGAGATGATGTGATAGATCGGCCAGTCGCGGGTTTGGCCGCGGGCGTAGAGATGGTGGTGGGCGCCGATGTTGAGGACGTGTTTCTCGGTTTCCGCCAGCATGGGCATGATCTCGTTGCGGAACCACGCGGAAATGTCGCCGATGTATTGCTCCGCCTGATAGGGACGGTGGACCACGGAAACGCAGAGGTCGGTGGTGGCATCGGTCTTGAGGGCATCCACGATCTGCCGGATCCATGCCTTCTGGGTGGTGCCGGTGTGTTCGCTGCTGGTGTGGATGAAGCAGACGCTGCCGACCTTGTAAGCGTAATAGACCTGCGGATCCGGGCTGGTGATGTTCGCGTACTTCATGTCGGTGTAGCGGAACATCTTCTTGTAGTTCGCCAGACCGCTGTCGCTGTAGGTCTCATGGTTGCCCACCGTGGTCATGACCGGCAGGTTCGGCGTGGTTAGGCCGTTGAATTTGAAGTGACGGTCGCGGTATTGGTCCATCGTGCCGGCATCCACCTGGTCGCCGGGCATCAGGATGAAATCGATCGCCTCCTCGATGGGCACGCCGTAGAGTTGTTCGATCTTGTATTTGGCGCAGGCCATGAGTTTCTCATAGCGGTTTTCCGCAAGCTGGTTGTCGCCTGCCACCAGCACGCGGAGGCGACCGGTTTTGGCGCCGTCGGGCATGGGAGTGCGGAATCGGAACACCTCCGAGACAGCGGCGCCGTTCCTAACCCGATAGTAATAGTAGGTGCTGGGTGAGAGGCCGGTGATTTGTCCGATGTGATAGTGGTAGCCGGTGCCGGGCGTGGTGTCGGTGGACGCGGTTAGGGCGTTGGTCAGGCTGGCGGCCGTGGTTCCCCACTCAATGGTGCCGGAAGTTTCTGCGGCTGTCATCCACGACACCCAGATGGAGTCCGGGCGCATGGACTGCAGATAGGGGCGGATGCCCGCCGGAATGCCGGTGTAGCCGGATGGCAGCGCGAGGCCGCGGGTGGTGACGAGACCGAGCGCGCCAAAGGTTGACAGGCGGAGGAATTCCGAGCGGGTGAAGTTGGTCACGGGAAATCAGGGTAGGGTTGCCGCATATTCATATACCTTGTAGAAACGACGGGGCGGCGGAGTGGCTCCGAGGTCTTCGGTGTGGGAGGTGGTGCCGTCGCCCTCGGCGGTGATGTCGTCGGCAATCCGGGTCCAGTCTTGCAGGGGATCGCCGTCAAGACTATCAGAAGCATAGATATCATAAACATGATCGGTTTTCGAAGCCCACTCGAGGGTGAACTGGCTGCCGTTCCGCCGCACATCGACCATGCGGATGATTTCGGGTTCGGGCGGCGGGTTCACCACCGAGAAAAGCACCGGTCCCTGGGCGATTTCGTAACCGTCGTTGAGCAGCAGGCAGGCGTAGTAGTCGCCCACGGGCAGGGTGCTGAAGCTCATGGATCCCGCGGGCACCGAACCGCCGGAGGTGCGGGTGCCGTTGAGATAGTTCCATTGGGTCGAGACCTGCAACTGCGGAATGTCGGTTGTCCGATAGATACCAATCCAGTCGGTGGCGCCGCCGGCCGCGTTGGCCCATGCGACGGTCACGGGCGAGCCCACGGGTATGGTAGCCGCATTTACGGAAAAATCGGCTGAGGAGGATTCCTGGCGCAGCACGCGCACGGTGCGGGTGACGCCGCTGCCGTTCGCTTCCAGCGTGAACACCGTGGATGCCGACGGCACGGTGAAAATCCTGGATCCGATGCCCGTTCCGGAGTCGGTGTCGGCCGTGACGTTGTGGACGGTGGTGCCGTCGGAAACGGTCACGAGCGCGGCGTTGGGAGGCAGGACCTGCCAGGTGAGGGTGACCTCGTGGTTGGGCGCTGCCGCGACCCGCGCGTTGGATGTTAGGCTGACGGTGCTCCCGGAGAGAATGGTCACCTGCGTGGATGAGGTACCGTTGAGGGTGAGCGTGTAGGTGGTGTTCGCCGCCGGGGTCACGGTGGTGCCGCCGAATCCCGTCTGGCTGTCGGTTAGGGGAAGCGCGTTGACCGGCCCGTTGCCGTCATCAAGGGTAAGGCTGGAGGCGCCTGCGATATTGCCGATTTCCCAGTCGAGGGAAATGGGATTGCCATCGGCTATCAGTGCGGACGAGGCGAAGGAAACGATCGACGGGATATTGGTGATTTCGTCGAACACCAGATTGTCCATCGCCAGGTAGTCGCCGTTGCCTGCGGTGCGGGTGAGTTGCAGCACCACGGTTTGGCCGGGAGCGCCGGTGAAGGCGGGGGAAACGGTGTCGCGGCCGCCGGTGGTGCGGGTCCACGAACCGGTGGCGAGCACAGTCCCGGCCTTGGTCGCGTTGCGGATGGTCCACTCGACCGTCATGTTTCCGCCTGCGGGCCAGCCGGACCATGCGTCGAGATCGAACGAGGTGATTTTCGCGGCCACTGCGGCGCTCGGGACGAAACTGATATAGGTGTTGGCCGTGCCGCCTGTGCCGGTGCCGTCCAGTTGGACCACGTTTCCTCTGCCATTCCAACTGATGTAGGTGTCGAGTCCGCCGTTGGCGCCGCTGTTGCCTCCGCCGCCCTCGCCATCCCACACCAATTGAATGTTAGGAGTGCCGGTCACGCCGGTGGATCCCATGGAGGCGGTCCAGTTGGTGCCGGTGGCCGCGACGTTGGATCCGTAATTCGGTTTGCCGGGCAACGGTTGGTTGCTGGCGGTGAAGCCGTCGCTGTGTATCGCGGTGGTGGCATGGAGCGTGGAGTGGCAGGCCACCGAGGCGAGGACGGTTAGGCAAAGGTTGCGGAGCAAGGGGGATGTGGTGCTCATGGCTGGTGCGGTTGGTTTACGGCGCCCGGATATTCGCCACACCGGGTGGTCCGGCATGGCGCGGGCATGATGGGATCATACTCCGGCGCGGCGGCGGCGCAGGATGATCGCACCGAGGGAGAGGCTTCCCAGCACCAGCGAGGAGGTCTCGGGCACCACTTGGAAGGACTGGCCTTTTGCGAGCTGATAGTAGCCGTCGTTCGCCAGCAGGAAGACATCATAGGAGCCCGGGGCCAAACCGGTGAAAGTCTTGTTGCCGGAGGAGGTGGTGGCGTAGCTCCAAGCGGTGGACACCGGGTCTCCATCGGGCGTTGTTCCGGTCGGATAGATCCCGATCCAGTCTTTTGGCACCACGCCCGCATTGTTGGACCATGCGATGCTGATGGTTTCGGAGGAGTCGTAAATCGACTTGTCCGCCGCGATGGTGATGTTAGGTGAGGATCCGATTACGAAGCTGACGGTGGTGTCTCCGGTCACCGCTCCGTAGCCGTCGTTTGAGAAAAACCTGGCAAACCAACTGGTCCCGATCTGGGAGTTGTTGAACAGGGTGGCCGGCGTGGTGGCGGAGCCGGTCGCGTTGGTGCCGTTCGGAGACGGATAGGCCCACCATGTGGAGGGTGTGGAGGATCCGGGCGTTTGGCCGCCCTTGTAGATCCCGATCCAGTCCTTGGTGGTGCCACCGGTGTGGTTCGAGAACGTGGCGGTTAGAGAGGATCCGGCCCATACGGGTCCGAGGCTGAGGGTGGCCGCCTGAAGTTGACTAGCGCCGAGCGCCGCGGCCACGGCGAGGCAGAGAAACGGTTTGATGGAGGGGATTCTCATGGTGTCTGTTGAATGCGGTGGGTTAGGCTCACCGCACGCTCGTCTGAGGTTAGAAGAGGGTGCTGCCGGGTCTCAAGTGGCAATTTTCCCAATGCCCGTGGCATTTTAGGATCCTTGGAAATACCGGACCGTCGGTTGAAGTAGGGGGCCCATGCCAAAAGCGACACCTTCTTTTCCGAGCCTTCCGAGCGCTGATTCCGCTGGCGGGTCGGCAATCCCATGCTAGAATCCGGGCGGATATGGACGGGCGTGAATCACCATTGATCGCGGTGCGGTATCCGGCATGGTCGCGCTTTTGGCAAAGCGTGCTGCCGGGGATCTTGGATTACATGGGATCGGATAGACCCTGGCGTTTGCAGACCGAGGACAACTCCTACGGTGAGATGGAAAGCGTGCGGATTGACGAGCGCTGGCAAGGCGCCGGCGCCGTGCTGTTCCGTGCGAGCGAGAGGGAATTGAAGGCCTACCGGAGCCGTGGCATGGCGGTGGTGCTCACCAGCACCGAAGGCCCGGACTGCGGGTATCCGCGGGTGGTGCCCGACAACGAAGCGGTGGGACGGCATGCCGCGACACATCTGTTGGAAACCGGCGTGCAGGAGTTCGCGTTTCTCGCCCGTGGCGAAACCTTGTACGCCGAGGACAATCTGGCGCCCGGAAAACGCAGGTATGCGCTTGAGCGGCTGCGCGGTTTCGCCGGGCGTCTCTCCGCGGAAGGAATCCGGCCCCGCACGCATCTGCTCAGGGGCTATCCGCTGTGGGAATCGGACGCGTGGAGGGGAGTTAGAGAGGAAACCTTGCGGTTTTTGCTAACCCTGCCTTCTCCATGCGGGTTGTTTGTCGTGGATGACGCGCTCGCGGCGGTGGCCTTGCGGGCGGCCGAGGACATCGGTCGCAGGGTTCCTGACACCCTGCTCGTTGTTGCCTACGGGGACGACCCCCAATATTGCCATTCCCAGGTTCCCGCCTTGAGCAGCATTCCCCACCCGGGAAGGCGTGTGGGGTTCGAGGCGGCCGAACTGCTGGACCTCCAGTTGCGGGGGAGGATCGAGCCCGGTTTGGTGCGGCGCATCCCCGTGGAAGGCGTCATCGCGCGCGGATCCACCGACGCATTCCCTATCAAAGACGCGGAAGTCGCCCGCGTGCTCGCGTGGATCCGCCAGAATGCTCCCACCGACCCGCTGCATGTGGGCGAGTTGGCCGAACGATGCGGTCTATCGATTTCCGCCATCACCTCCCGGTTCCGCCAGGTGATCGGGCATAGCCCGAAGCGGGAAATCCAGAGGGTTAGGCTGAAACGTCTCAAGCAACTGCTCCGGACGACCGACCGGTCCTTGGGCGAGCTTGGCGCGCTGATGGGGTTCGCGTCCGCACACGAGCTGAGCCGTTTCTTTCTGCGGGAAACCGGCACGAGGCCGAACGCGTGGCGATCCCAACAGCCGGCGGACGGCGGGCGCTGACATCGCTGGTCCGATCCGAATCCGCCGATTTCGAAATCCCCATCCCCTTGCGCGGTCCTTGTCCGGTGCGAGAGGCTAATCGCGACCCTCCACCTCGTCCGGTACCACGGACGCGTCCAACACCCCTTGCGGGTAATGGATTTTCTCCTGCGCGGAGGCGAGCGCCTCCACGTGGGGAGCATGTTTCCCGGCGAGCAGCGCGGCATGGTCCCCGTCCCGCCCTAAGATGGCGGCTTCCGACAGCAGCCACGACGGAACCGGAAAAAGCCCAGGGTCGATCAGGCTGAAAGCCAGCCGGACGATCTCCTCCTGCGTCCGCTCCCTGGTGGCACCGGGAAGCGATGGCACCGGTTTGAGGCCCATGCGGCAGAGCGATTCGTTGAGCTTGTAGAAACCCTTGAGGCCCTTCATCGGGATGATCGTGCCCCGGTTGACCAAATCGTGGAACGTGCTGCGGGGCAGCGGTTTGTCGAAATACGGGTCGAATCCCTCCCGCCGGACCGCGAATTCCGGACCGGTGAAAGGAGGTTGCCGTTTTGTGCCAATGCTCATGGCCCCAATTTTACCCGACCCGGACTCCGGAACAAGGAGCGATCCCCAAAAACGGGGGGAATTCCGGACGTTTGCCCGAGGCCGCCTTTCCCAAGAGGCGTAGCCGGCGTCGGAGAGTTTATTTAAGAATGGTAAAATAGTTGCCAAAACAGTTGCCAAAAATGCACCGTTTTTCCGGATTCCGGCGGATTTTGGCGGACCCTGGCGGACGATGTGTTTTTCTCCAAAACACGGAAAAGGCCCGAATCCGTTGGGATTCGGGCCTTTGTTAAGGTACCCCGGCTTGGACTCGAACCAAGGACCAATTGATTAAGAGAACACGTATCTTTTTGCAACACGTTGGTTTTCAATGGGTTATTTTCCGCTATTTCGGCCATTTCAGCTAATTCTCGACAAATTCGGGCAATTCGGGCACCATGGCGACCCCGCTCAGTATGGCTAGAAAACCCGAATTCAAATACTCTCAGGTCGGCAACCGCTGGAAGGTGGAGGTGCCTGCCAGTCACTCGGCGACCGGCAAACGCACGCGCGCGTTTTTTCCCACCCGTGACAAGGCAAGGGACTTTGCTTCGGATCTGAAAACCCGGGCACAACAGGTCGGAGCCATGGCTTCGGCCATCAAGCCCTCGCTCGCGGAAGACGCAACACAGGCTGTTGCGATGTTGGAACCCTACGGGTTGACTTTGTTGGAAGCGGTGAAGATGGTCGTGGCCATCGAAGATGGGAAAAGGAGGAGCATGGAGGTAACGAAAGCCGCCACGTTGTTCCTTGCTACCAAAGACGACAGGAGCGATTCCCAAGTCCGGGCCTACGAGCAGATGAGAAAATCGCTGGAGGCGGATTTCAAAGACCGCATGCTCTCGACGATCACCGCCCAGGAACTGGTGGAGCATGTAGAGCGCCACACCGGCGCCAACTCGACATTCAACAGCCGTGCCACGTCCATCAAGACATTCTGGAGGTGGTGCGCCAAGATCCCGCGCGGGTGGTGTGATTCGAAAACGGTCGAGGCGTTGGAGAGACGTGAAACGCGACAAGGTGAGATCGGCGTGCTGACGGCGCAGCAATGCCGGGTTCTTTTGCGCACGGCGGAGACTTTCTATCCGGAATGTGTTCCCGGTTTCGCCATCAGCCTGTTCGCGGGTCTGCGCAATACCGAGTTGGAACGTTTGGACCCGTCCGATATCAATGAGGAAGGCATCACACTTCGGGCCGAAGCCACCAAGACCCGGAAGCGCCGGTTCATCGAGATGCCGCCGGTGCTGTCCACATGGCTTGCAGCCTACCCAATCGGAGACACGGTCTTGCCCGCGAACTGGTTTCGGAAAGAAAAGGCGGTGCGGCGTCGGGCCGGGTGGAATGTCTGGTGCGATCTGTTCGACCCGCCTCAAGCGCCGGATGGGTCCCCCGATTGGCCTGGTAACGCGCTTCGCCACACGCACGCGTCCGTCATGGTGGCATTGGGCGAACCGCTGGAGCGACTGACATTCGAGTTCGGTCACTCCGGTGGGGCTGCCGTATTGAAATCCCATTATGTTGGAGCGATGACACCGGATGAAGCCAGAAGAATCCGTGAGATCGGTCCCAACGGATCAACGGTTCCAATTGGGCGCAAGACCAATCCGAAGACCGGCGGCAGCAATGCCAAATCTCACCCGAAAACGCGCTCCCGCAAAAAGCCGAAGCGGACCGGGTGATGGTGTTCCGTTATCACAGGGTGCAAAAGCGTGCTATCCGGCCATCGCGCCTTGCAGGGTGCTCCATACGTTCGCGTGAAACACATCCGCGCGTGCGGAACACTCCGATGTTTTTGGCGGGCACGCGAGCAATTCCGGAGTGCTGGGTCTCCACGCATTTCTAGCAAAATATTATATTGATCCGCAAATTCCTTTCCTACTGCCGCGGGCGTTACAGAGCGTGATGAAAAATAGTTTTGACATGGGAAAACGCGTGTGTTTCCGTCTGGGAGTTCGCTCGCGGCCGTTATTTTTTAATGGTAGCGGGCGGACGACCGGTGATCAGCCCACCCCTGCCAGGTCACTGTCCCGCACTCCAATGTTCGGGACGACGGTATTGCGGGGGAGCGGGATGAATGTTCCGACCTTGTCATCCCGCGCCCGGTCGCCGGCCATCCGGAGTTTTAACTCCGGTTCCGGGGGGCGGTGATTGCCAAACTCCGCATGCCACCCTGCGGGCATGCGGAGTCAGATTCAGCAGGATAGAAGATGAGTAATAAAAAAATGAAAAAGCCGAACACCCCGGCGAATGGGTGTGGAAAACGGACGGAAAGACCCGCCCGAGTGAAGAAAGCATTGGCAAATGAGGCAACGGCGGAATCCTCCGCTGTTGCGGCTCCGGTGTTGCCGGATGGTCCATGCGGCCAGGCCGAATTCGAGGAATGCGCCGCGAAAATCGGCAATTGGGGAATCGAAGAAATAGAGCGTCAAATCGTCGCGTTTGCGGCGGGCGGAGAACGAGACAGGATAATGTTAGAGAGTTTGTCTGACACAATGGTGCGCCGGGCCTGGAGCATCGGGGCGCTGCTAAACCAAGCCAAGAAGATTCTCGGACACGGCGAATTCGGTCGCTGGCGTGAGCGCAACCTCATCGCAAAAGGAATACTATCGGGAGCGACGGCACTGCGGTATATGAAGCTGGCGGCTCGGTGCGATTGCCGGGAGATAGGCAGAACCGGGGCGGGACTGGCTCGCCTGTATGGCGCCCTCGGCATCGTTCCCGCGGCAGACGACACGGAAGATCCGGCGGATCACCCGGAGCGAGACGCGTGCGGTTCACCGATGGGCGGAAGTTCCAGTTGTCCTGAATCTGGTGCGTCGGAATTTCTGCCACTTTCCATCCGGAAAACGGATGAGATGCTGTCGGCCGCATCCGCATTCCAGAAACTGCTGCGCCACTGTGTCGATAAACCTGATTCCATCACAAGTTCTGATCTCACCCGGTTCAGAGAATGTATGGGCCAAATACGGACTCTCGCCGCTAGATTCGAAGCACTGCCGTCATCGGACGCAACGATATCGTCCGCGCGGGACGGTGGCGACGTGGAAACCCCGGCCGCCCCAGGGCAGGAAAGGAGCGCCGCATGAGCGAAGGACATCCGAACTGCTCGCTGGGATCCTGTGTCGCGGGACTGCACGACTGCCCGCTGAAGGTTGAAGTGAACAACTTCAAATACAAGAGTCTCTCCGATTTCGCGTGCAATCCCTGTCTGGGATGCACCCACGGTTGCCGATTCTGCTACGTCCCCGACACGGCGGCGGTCAAACAAAAGCAGTTGCTGGCATCCTACGGCGTGTCCGATCCCTCCGCCGAGTGGGGGGGATACACGCTTGTGCGACCTTTCGACCCATTGGTATTCGACGGTTCGTTGCGCCGGGCTGAAGGGATCCCACGGGAAAAACTCACAAGGGACGGAAACCGGGCGGTCATGTTTTCATCGACCACCGACCCCTATCAGCGGGTGCGCTGTGACGACGCCGGGAGATCCAAGGATCTCACCCGGCTGCTTCTGGACAATGGCGGCCGCGCGCTGGACGCCATCCTGGAACGATCCACGCTCAACGTGAGGATCCTGACCCGGAGTCCGTTGGCGACCGAGCATCTCGGGCGTTTCGCGCGATTCGGAAACCGTCTGATGCTCGGTGTCAGCCTGCCGACCCTCGACGACGGGTTGTCGCGCATCTATGAGCCGCGCGCCCCAGGGCCGCGACAGCGGCTGGAGTTGCTGATGGAGGCCCACAGGTCGGGAATTCCGACATTCGTAGCCATCGCCCCGGTCTATCCGGAGTGCGGCTACGATGACATCCGGAAAACAATGGAGGCGGTCGCGGAGGCTGATCCCATGACCATATTCATGGAGCCCATCAATATGCGGCAGGGAATCGCCCAACTCATGTGCGCCGAACTTCGGAAACACGGGCGCGATCCCGACCCATCCCTTTTGGATCCGGAAAGGTGGCCGAAATATGCCGTTGGCAGGTTACTGGATGCCGAGCGCGCGGCCCGGGAGACCGGTCTCGGCGGGCGGTTTCATCCATGGCCCGACCACGAACGGCTGGGATCCGCCCGTGTCCGGAAGATGATGCGTGTGGACTGGCAGCACCCGGACGGCATCAGTTATGACGAATGGTTGGATAGGTCGTGGAGCCGGGTGAGCGAATGGCCCGGGAAGAATGTGGCGGATTCCGGAAACGGGACCGTCCCGGAATCCGAATGAATATCATCAAACAGGAGATCCGGTGTCGCGGCGGGATGCCGTGGCGCCGGGTCTTCTTGTCATTATATATATGAACATTTCGACAGAGTCAACCTCACATATTTACGATCTCGATCCCGGAGCCCAATCCTCGCGCGACTCATTCCGGTCCCTGCGCAAGCTCGAACTGACCCTGGAACGTCTGTTTCTCCTGCACGGTATAAACAGGATCCTGTTCATCACCTGCACGTTTCCAGGAGGCATGAAACGCAAGGACGCGAAAGACCGGTTTGACAGGCTGTTGCGGAAACTGCGTTCCCGGTATGGCGACTATCTGTGGGTATACGAACGGGGGCACGGAGGCCATGTCCATTTCCACCTTCTGCTCGTTGTGGATTTCGACACCCGCGAGGGTGTCGACCTGGCCGCCTATTCCCGCCTTGCCAATGACGCCATGAATGCCAAGCGGAAGCTTGTGAACAAGGCTACCAGAAATCTGTGGACCATGGTCGACGAGGCATGCAGGGAGTTTGGTATAGGGAGGACCGAGGTTGCGCCGATCTACAGTTGCGGAGAGGCCGTCACCCGGTATCTCGTGAAATCGGTGAAGCACAACTGGCACAACAGGAAAATGCCGGACAACAAGGATAAGAAAGGTGACAAAGGGGCATGCTGGTGGTCGTGCAGCAGGAGTCTCAAGGCCGTTTACGGCCGCTTCTCATTCCATCCGTCCAGATTCCGTCTCCGGACCGGGGAATACGCCCGCGAACAGAGCTATCCGGATATCGACGCGCTCAAGGATGTCTGTGGCCCCAGATGGGCATGGGAGGTTATGCAGTGGAATCCCGCCAGGGATTCGGAAACCGGGAGGGAGCGGATTGGCGGCATGGTCGCCCGCTTGTCTGCCATGGAAGTCCCTTCAACCGTCCCTATCTGTCCAAATTAAAAAAAGCGAATCACGCGTCAAGCGTGGTTCGCGTAAGCCAAGTCACGCCCACTAGTCTCGACCGACGAGTGTCAGGAGGTGGACCAACGAGCGCAGCGAGTGCAGCGCCACATCCTGATGCGAGGAGCCCGAAGGGACACGCGTTAGCGGGGGTCGAGGGTGTGTGGGCGTCTTCATGGCGCACTACACTCCTGGTATACATACGCCATTCCCAAGCCCGTGACACCATCCGCCGGACATCCGGGAATACTCCCTGGTCCCTGTGGGATAGGATCACGTGGAGCATACACCCGGCATGCCCGTTTGCAGGGCTTCAAAGGGGGCCGTGGCCCGTCGGATGCCACAATGGCTGCACGGGTGGGCGAACCGGGACGTCCCCCCGCCCTGGGCGGTATCGGACCCATGCAAACGGTCCTCCCCGATTACAACACTCCAATATGATGTCATTCCAGCCGGAGAGGTGAATCCGTCTCCCGAATCCTTGGTTCCATTTCCGTCACGGGTGACGGATTTGCAGGATTCTTCCAGGTCCATGTGAAACCGATTGGGGCAGGAGATTCAAAGGGAAGACATTCCATAGGGAGCGGGCATGATGTGACACACCCGGTTCCCGGTTATGGTTCCGGTTATCGTTCCGTGGCCGGCGGAATTCAGAGATGCCCTTTCCCGGCGTCCCAGAGGGCCTCTGGCGGCTTTGCGATGCCATCCCCTGCCCATCGCCCGACGGATGGGCGGATGGATATCAGAGTCAGCCAGGCTCCCTGCCGCGGAGATTCCGGCGCATGACCCCGGAGCGCCCCGTCCGCCAGGTTTTACCACCCCTGTTCCGGATCACTATCCGGGTTTTTGGGTGGGAATGGACCGGCGCGGCCGGATCGGGCCTAATTGTGCTGTTTTTCCAGCACTTGATGGATATGGCGGTGTTCCGGATACCGTGGTTATGGGAGAAGGGGGGAAGAAGGGTGTTTCCCCGCACCGGACCAATAGTCCCGGTTCTTGTGCCTCACTGGCGGATGGATGGGGTTGGCCGGCGTGGGACCAGGCCTGGGGGCGGATCATCAGGAGTCGGAATATCGCGTCGCCATCCGTTCGGACCGTCCAACAAGGGTTTGCCAGCACCCCTGAAATTCACCGGGGACGAAGGTTATATACCTATGGAAACCCCGGCTGTTAGCCGGACATCGGAATGTTCCGGTGCCGGACTCGAAACCAAAGCCGTGTCCTGCCACGCCCGGAAAGCGGGCGTGGCGCGGATTCCGGGGACCGCCAACTCCACAACCCAGAAAACGAACCATGCCACGCACCCTGTATACCCCGAGATTGTCCGACGATGTGGTCCGCTCCCTATACCGGGAGGCCCAACGCCGCCGGATTCCCATGACCCGGCTTGCCGATGAACTGCTCCGCCAGTCGCTTGGCGGGGCGTTGATGGAATCCACCGCGCTGCCACGCCCCCGCAACGGAGGGTTGGCGCGCAACGCGATTCCCGAAGCGGCATAGCCGTTCCCACCCATCCACCCCAACCCCACAACCCTCCCTATCCAACCCCATGGCAATCAAACTCATCGCCAACTACAGCAAGCGCCTCGGTCTGCCGGGGTTCAGCTCGCACCAATATTCCGTCAGCGTGGAAACCGAACTGGTGGCCACCGCCGACATACCCGCGGAATCCGCCCGCCTTTACCGGCTCCTCCAGTCGGATGTGGATTCGCAGATGCAGAACACCGGATTCGTGCCTCCGCTGGATTACGGCATGGAGCCATCGGCTCCCGCGCCAGACAGTTCCGCGCGGACCCGGCCACCCGTTAACGCCCGCGGCACCAGCGCACCGCGGGCCAATGGTGCCGGACCTATGGACGGTCACTGGAAATGCTCCGACAAACAGCGCGATCTCATTCTGAGACTGGTGGACGAACACCAGCTCGACAAGCATGGGATCGAAGCGCTGGCGGTGGAGCGGTTCGGACACGGTGTGCGGATTCTCAACAAACTTGAGGCTTCGGGCCTGATTGACGAGTTGCTCGAACGCCACGGCGGCACCCGGCAGGCCCCGCCCCGATCCGGGGGAACGGCGTATCGGGGGCGCGGCGCAGGAAAGGAGGCCGCGTGATTGCGGCAACCCGGCCCGAGCCGGCGTTCATGACCGGCCTGTCCCCGTGGGCGGAAGCCCTGCCCGCGCATATCAGCCCCACCGCGGCGAAGAACTACCTGGGGTGCTCCATGCGGTTCTATTTCGAGAAGGTGGCGTGCATCCGCAAGAAGGTGCCGCCGGCACTGCATCTCGGAAAAGCCGTGCATGCGGCATTGCAGGCGTTCCATCTGGCCCGCTGGCGCGGCGGCGACGATTCGCCTGAAACGGTGGCCGAAGTGTTCAACCGCGAATTCCTGGCGCTTGAGGCGGCCGAGGGCCCGGTAAACTACGATGACGATGCCGACCGCGAGAAATCGAGGTTGGACGGACTGAGGGTGCTGGCGGCCTATCTGGACTCGCCCTCGTCCGTGAGAGACAAGCCGCGGGCGGTGGAGGTGAAGCTCACCGAGAACATACCGGGACTGTCCGTTCCCCTGACCGGGGCCATGGATCTGGTGGAGGGGAATTTCGCGCCGGTGGATTTCAAGTCCGCCTCATCGAAGCCCGATTCGTCTGGAGCCATGTTCGACCATGAGATCCAGCTTGTGAGCTATCAACTGCTGCTGGAGGCCGCCGGGGAAAGCCCCCCGTCCCTCGATCTGGTGTTTCTTGTGAAGACCAGGACGCCGCAGGTCATCCGGGTTTCCAGCAAGCCAGCCGATGCGAGACGCAAGCACAGGGTGCTGTGTTTGTTGGAGACCGCGGTAACCGGCATCGCGGAAGGACGTTACCACCCGCAGCCCTCGATGCACTGCTCGTGGTGTCAGTTCCGCAACGAGTGCATGCGGTGGCCCGAGCTTGTCAGAGCCGCGGCATGATGCCCGGAGAATCCCGCCACAACTCCCAAAACAACCATGCCGGATCCGCGGCCGCCTGTCCTCAAGCAGGCGGCCGCGGATCACCGGTCATACAATCCCACATTACAAACGATGAATCCACTCGATCTGTGGCCCTGGGGCGTCGTGCTCTGCATGGCCGTCGCCGCATTCTTCCTGTTGGGGCCGGTGCTGTCCGGGCTTCTGCTGGTCATCCTGCTCATGGTGATCGCCGGAAACCTCTTGAGTCCGCGCTGACCCCCCACCGCCAATCCACCATCAACCAACCACCCCAACCCCAACCCCAACCCCAACCCCATATTATATTCTTTAGAAACTGATAAATCAACTGCCAACTTATAAAACAAATACTAAAGTAATCATAAAAAGTCTCTCTTTATAAATTGAAGTAAAATGATATTAAATACTCAAAAATCATATAAAT
>JAFLEH010000008.1 GCA_017301995.1 Verrucomicrobiota bacterium
CTCCGGCGACAAGCCCGGCGACAAGCCCGGCGACAAGCCCGGCGACAAGCCCGGCGACAAGCCCGGCGACAAGCCCGGTGACAAGCCCGGCGACAAGCCCGGCGACAAACCCGGTGGCGGAGCGGGCAATCCGGATTCGCGCAACACGCCCCAACAGGATCAAACCTCCGCGCGCCGGGGATCCGCCCACTTCGCGGGTCAGTTGAAGGATCTCAACGACGACGAACTGAACACGATCGCGGGCGAACTTTACAACGGCACCTTCGACCGCAACAGCCTGCCCCTGATCCAGCGCGCCGAGGACCGGCTCGATCAAATGCTCAAGGAGTTCCCTAAACCCGATCAGGAAACCATCACGCGCAGCCGCATCCCCGAACCCTCCCGGCGGGAGATCGAGGACTATTACCGGGATCTATCCAACGATATGCAGGACTAGTTGCCGTCCATTGGTCGGCTTGCCCAACACGGTTACCCCATTTGCCATGAAATCTTTTCTAACACTATTACTCCTCGCATCCGCCGCCTCGGCGCAATTGAAACTGGAGTTCGCGCAGGCACCCGCCACTCCGACCGCCCCCGCACCGGCGATGGAGGGGTACGCCCCATTGCTGCGCCAGGTCACACCATCCGTGGTTTCGGTGTTTCCCGCGATCACCATTGCCGCGGACGATGCCGATCACGCTCTGGAGCGCTTCTTCACCCCGCCCGCCGATGAGAAGAAGAAAGAGGGCGGCGCCACGGAAGAACGCACCATCGGCACCGGTTCGGGCGTGATTGTTAGCGCGGACGGTTATATCGTCACCAACCGCCACGTCGTTATCCTGCCCACCGGAAAACCCGCCGACGCGTTCCGGATCGAACTTTCCGACAAACGCCAGTTGGCCGGCAAGCTGGTGGGTATGGATACCATCACCGATCTAGCCTTGCTCAAGGTGGATACGGAGAGTCTGCCCGCCCTGCCGCTAGCCGATAGCGACTCGGTCGCCACCGGGGATCTGGTGTTCGCGGTTGGCAACCCATTCCGGATAGGTATCACCGCCACCATGGGCATGGTGTCCGCCACCCGGCGCTGCACCAGCGATTCTCCGGAAACGCTCGAACATTACATCCAAACCGACGCCGCCATCAATCCGGGCAACTCCGGCGGGGCGCTCGTCAACTCGTCCGGCCGTCTGATAGGTATCAACACCGCCATTTATGGCAACTCCACCAACGCGGGGATCGGATTCGCCATCCCTACCCGCATCGTCCGGCATGTGATGGAAAACCTCGCCGCCCACGGCAAAGTCCCCCGCGGATTCTTCGGCATCCAGGCCGACAATCCGCCTCCATCGGAAAAAGTCCCGCCAGTGGGAGCCGTGGTCACGGCGGTCATGCCCGAATCACCCGCATCCGAAGCGGGCATCGTCGCCGGCGACCGGATCGTCGAGGTCAACGAATGCCCGGTCAACGACCGCCAGGACCTGCGTCTGGCGCTCGCGATGATTTCGCCGGATACCAAAACAAGCGTGGTTCTTGTCAGAGACGGCTCCGATCTCACCGTTTCCCTAACATCATGGGAACCGAAACTCGGCGACAGCCGAACCAACTTTTTCTCCGAGGATCTTCTGCCCGGCCTAACCATGGCGGTCGGGCCCAAGGGGATCGTCATCCACAGCATCACCCAGGAAGCCGCCGCCCAAACCAAACTTGAGGAGGGCATGGTGGTCGTCAGCATCAACAACGCCGCCGTCACGGAGCGCGCGGATGTGTCCACCCACCTGCGAAAAGGCGTGAACAAGGTGACCGTTCTCGTCGGAGAAGCCACCCGCACGCTGTTGGTCCGCATTCCCTAACCCGCCATGCCATCGTTAGATCCGGTTTTTCCCGTCCCCGTTGTCGCCACGCTGGTGCTGGCCCCCGCATTGCTGCTGGTCTATCGGGCCATCCGGGGCAGAAAGCCCGTGCCGCGCTGGCTCATCGCGCCCATCGCGGTGCTGCGTTTTGCGGCTCTCGCGCTGATCGCACTGCTGCTGCTCAACCCGGTGGAACCCGTGTCGCGCACCGCTCCGGACTTCGGCACACTCTTCCTGGTGGACCGCTCCGGCAGCATGGGATTGGGGCCGGATGGCGGGAAATCCCGCCTCGGCGAAGCGGCGGATTGGGTAAAGGAAACGACACGCAATCTGGAGAAAAACGGAACCGCCCGCGTCTCGGTTAGAACCTTCGGGTCCGCGCTCGATGAGGCGGTGCCGCCCGACGCGCTGTCCTCGGTCCAAGCCAATTCTCCGGCCACCCGGCTCGCGGCATCGCTCGCCACGCTCGCCGACATGGGCAAGCCTCCCGGCCATATCCAGATCATCAGCGACGGATGCGTCCACGATCGCGGCGATCTATCCGGCGTGCTCGGCCGACTGCGCGCGGGTGGCGCCACCGTTTCCACCCATACCGTCGGCAGCGACACTCCGCCTCGCAACTCCTGGATCTCGCGGGTGGACGCGCCGCGCATCGTGCGCGCCGGCGCCAGGGTGGCGGTCACCGCCACCATCAACACCTCAGGCTTGCCCGAGGGTTCGCCACTCGCTCTAACACTGAAAGACGCTTCCGGAAAAACGATCCAACAGAAATCCGTTCCGGTGGCCGCCGAGACTCCCTGCACCTTCGAGTTTCCGGCGGCGATCCGCACCGGATCCTATCACCTCGAACTGGCGAGAATCCCCGGCGAAACCTCGTTCAGGGACAACGACAGCTCGTTCACCATCGAGATATCAAGCGCCAAGCTGCGGGTGCTTTTCGTGGATGGCACCCACCACAAGCGGAAGATCGGCAATACCGGACTCTGCGTCAACGATCTGGAGCTGATGACCATGGCCTTCGACGCCGCCGGCGATATCGAATACCTGTGCGTCACCTGCCAGGATCAGTATCTCCAGGCGCCAAACCTCTTCCAGGTCTCGTTTCACAACGGCGAGATGCTGCTGGACCGCAATGTGACTTTTCCAACAACCCGCGAGGAATTGTATAAATATGACGTGATGATCATTTCCGATGTTCCGGTGGGAAATTTCTCAAAGGACCAGCTCCAGTGGGTGGTCGATTGGGTCACCGAACGCGGCGCGGGGTTTCTGATGGGCGGCGGTTACACCACCTTCGATTGCGGCCACTACGACAAAACCGTGTGGGAACAGATCATCCCGGCCGATATGAAGGCATACGGCCAAGGCTATGTGGAGGAACGCCTTCCGCCAATGCGCATCCCGAAAGCCGCGCGCAGCCATCCGATCTGGCATTTTTCAGACAATCCGGAGGAGAACGACCGCATCCTCGATTCCCATCCGATCTGGCAAGGCATGGTCCGGATCAAACGCGTCAAACCCGGAGCCCTGGTGCTCGCCACCCGGCCCGATACCGGCGACGAACCGCTCATCGCGGTCCAAAGCTACGGCCGCGGCCGCTCGATCGCCTACATGCCGGACCCTAACGGCGGCTGGGGCGTGAACTTCACCAAATGGGCGCCGCCCGGCAAGGAAATCGTCGGCGAAACGATCATGTTGGGAACCGGCGGCAGCTTCCGCTTCAATGAGGCCAATTCGCATCCGCCGCCGGGTGTGACGCTCAAGGAGCATCCCTCGCCCTATTACGCGAAGTTCTGGGTCAATGTGGTTAGATGGCTGGGCGAGAACAGCATCCGCTGGAAACGCGACAAACTCGCCGGCCGCGCGCTGGCCGCGACCGCCGCGCCGGGAACCGGCCTGCCCGTGGCGGCGGAAGTCCTCGCGGAAACCGATCCGGCCGCGCTGGAGTCGCTCAGCGTCGGCGCAAGGCTTGATAGATCCGGCTCGCCGAGGGTGAATCTGGAATACGACCGCGACCGTCGCGAATTTGTCGGAACCATCCCGGTGCCGGAGTCCGTGGATGCCAGCGAAATGAGAATCCTGTTCGACACCACCGTCGCCGGCCAAAGCCACAGCGATATCATCCCGGTCACCGTGCTCGCGACCAACCGGGAGTTTTCCGAAACCAAGCCGGACCGCCGGGTGATGGAGGAAATCGCCACCGCCGGCGGCTCCAGGCATTGCGCCACGCCGGACGAAGCCGTCGCGATGATCGCCGATCTCGCCCGCAAGGCGGAATCCACCGCCCTCGAAGCCTGGCAACGTCCGCTCTGGCCGCGCTGGGAAATCTGGGCGGCGCTCGCCTTCACACTCTGCCTGGAATGGTATCTCCGCCGCCGGGGAAACACCGCGTCCGCCTTAACGGAATCGGCATCACAAACCTGATAGAACCGCCGCGATGAACCGTTCTCTAACCCAACTGCTCGCCTGTTGCCTAACCCTCATGGCCCAACCCTGCGGCGCACAATCCCAATCCCTTCCCGCTCCGCCGGACATTCCCGCGCTGATCGCCCAACTCGCCAATCCCAAAGTCCGCCTGCGCGACGAAGCGGAAGCGAAACTCCGGCTCCTCCCCGATGCCGCCGGCGCCCTCGAGAACGCCGCCGCCAATCACCCGAGCGAGGAAGCGCGCGCCCGCGCCCGCAAAATCCTCAACTCCGCCATCCGCAACCGCTGGTACCTCGCGGCGGATCTGGCAAACGGGCATCTGCAAGGGTATGTCCGCGCGCCAATGCGCATCGCGGTATCAAATGACCTGAAGTATTTTCTAACCCAAGGCCAGGACCGCGCCTGCCTCTGGGATGGAGCATCACTCAACCCGTTGCACCGGTTCGGGCAGCCGAACGGATCGCTGCCGGGATGGGAGGGCGCGGCGCCCATAATCTCCATCACGTTATCCCCCGATGGAAAAACCGCACTCACCACCAATGACTACGGTATCATCTACGCCACCGACACCGCCACCGGAAGGCTTCGAACTTCGTGGAGGTGTTTCGACATGGTTTACGATGTATCCGCCCAATCTAACCGACAGGCGGTGTGGGGCGTTTCGTATACCCCCGACGGAAAGAATTTGGTCGCAGGAGGCCGCGAGGGTTGGATCGTAGTCCGCGATGCTGGGACCCTCAAGCGGGTGATTGCGGAAAAGATAACCGAGGAAGCTATCGAAGGACACTATTATACACCGGACGCACGCTGGCTCCTGGTCGTAGAGGACACGCCAAGCGACGTGGATTACATCCATGTGATTGACACGACTACCTGGAAGGTCGTCGGAAAGAGGCCCATCAGGGATCTTATCAACTCGTTGTACTTTCTCGAAGAGGGCAAACGCTTCATCGCATCAGGACGTTTCGGCTATATTGCCATCTGGGAATTTGATCCCGAGACTGGATCGATCGGATCGGAAACGGCGTGGGGATCCTACGGCCGGGGTGTCGCGGGCATCATTGTCTCGCCCGATCAGAAATCCGTCCTCGTCGGCTCGGCGGTCGATGGAAAACAAATGTGCGAATATGATATATCCACGCGCAAGATTCTCTGGAGCAACACCAACACCCCGAAGATTTCGGCCATCTCCCCATTCGGCTCCGACGCGTTCATCACCTCGGACTGGGACCATCATATCCGCGTTTGGCGCAGGACGCCTGCCGGGGCCGCCAACCCGCCTCCGCCGCTGATCAGGACGCTTGCGGACCGATTCGACCCCGCGTTCTCCTTCACGCTCAAATACGAGGCCGAGCCCCATGAGGCACGTCCGTGTCTGATAGACGCGATCATCCATCTGCCATCCAGCAAACTCCTTGTCACCCGCGGCCATGACAAGATCCGGATCAGCTCCGCGGAGGACCTCTCGCTGATCCGCTCGTTCGGGCCTCCTTCACGGCGATGCCAAGGCTACCTCAGCCGCGCCACCTGCGGCGCCATCACCGTGACCAAAGATGAGAGAACCGTGATCGCCGCGGACGACTCCGGCGGAATCGGCTTCTACGACATCGAAACCGGCAAACTGGAACGCGGGTTCCGCACCATCGAACCGGATGACGCGGAAACCTTGTCGCCGGACGATCTGGCAACATGGGAACTCGTCCTCGATCCCGAAGAAAAGATCCTCTACACGACCGATAACCAAATGCGTTTGTGCGCGTGGGAAGCCGCCACCGGAAAGCTGGTCAAGGCCACACGTCTGCCGGCCCCGGGAGCGACCATGCGGCTATCGCCGGATGGATCCACACTGCTGATCCGAACCCAGGACGCGCAATCCGATTGCAGGCAACTGAGGGTCTCCGCCAAGGACCTCAGGATCCTGAATCTATCAATGGACGCGCGGGACGCCAGCCACGGACTGGGAACATTCACCGGCGACGAGACATTCTATCTGCAACCCGCGCCGGACGGACAGCTCCGGAAGTATCCGTGGTCCGGTGACCGGACCGGATCGCCCGATGTCATCCTGCGGCTGCCCGGAACACTCTATCAGACGACCTTTTCCGATGACGGAACGTTTCTCGTCTGCGCCGCCGGTGGAAATGCTCCCCTGAGTGTGTGGAGCCCGGACGGCAAGGACCTGCTCTGGATGGCGGATCCCGCGAGTGGCGGCCTCTACCGCGCGATTCCGTTAGAAAATGACCGCATCGTCACCGTGGGTCTCAGCGACAACAAACTTCGCCTCTACCTCCGCAACCCAACCACCGGAGCGGCACCGGAGTAGCGCCTCACCACTTCCCCTTGGGCGGCGTTTGGAGGTCCGGGCCGGTGATGGAGCGTTTCGGATCGGCGGAGCGGACGGCGCAGCCGGTGGCAAGCTCGCCGGTCACGACGGTCACCTCGGCCAGGTTGTTGGTCAGTTGGATCTCCCTGGCTTCCGCCGGGCGGATCGGGCTGGACATCTCCCCGTGGTCGGGCATGCCGTAGCCTAGCAAAATCGGCAGACCGGGTCCGGCGTCGGCCGCGCCGGGACCGTGGAGCGTCACCCGGTGGCCGGTTCCGGCGATGGTGGCAAGCGCGTGGACGGTGGAAACCGGCGCGCCGGCGGCAAGTTCGAGTTCGATCTCCGAGTTCCGGCCGCCGCGCAGATAGAGCAGCGGACCGTGAGTGATGTCGCCGCTGCTCCGACGCACGATGACATTCGATCCCAGCAAAAACGCCCGTTCGCAGCCGCGGGCCGCGCAGTTCTCCACCAGGGTTTTCTTCGGGCTGTCGTCCTTGTTTCCGATCTCGAATCCGGCGCGGGTGTTGGTGGCGGTGCAGCCCACCAGGGTCACGGTTCCGGCGCTGCCGTAGGTGCGGAAGCCATCCTCGGTGAGGCTCTTGGTGTAGCCGCCGACGATTTGATAGAACCCGTCGCGGTTCAGATAGACCGAGCGGAATCCATTGTCGAACGCCGGTCCCGATTTGTCCCTGAGCATCTCGGTGGTGCCGCGGGTGACACCCTCCGCGTGGCAATCCTCGATCCGGATGTCGCCGCCTTCCTGGATGTAAAAGCAATGGCCGAACGCGCGGCTGCTGACCTTGCAATGGCGCAGCACCGAGCGGTTGCCCAGCACCTGGATACCGCTTTGCTTTTGGAGCGGAACCAGTCCGGGCCCGCCCTTTCCGAGCAGATCGCCGTATCCGAACGGATAGGATCCGCACACCGAAAGCGTGATGTTTTCCAGCGTGTTGTCATCACCCGCCACCGAGAGGATGTTGCCGTTGCTGCCGCGGTCCTCCGGTCCGGTGTTCCGGATGGATAGACCATCGATGCGGTTTCCCTTGCCCGCCACGATCAGACAGCGGGTGTAGCCTCCCTGCGGAACCTTTTGGTAGAGCGTGGTGTCGATTTCCACCGTCACGCCGGTTAGGTTGATCCGGTTGGAGTCGCCGCGGAAAACGAACATCGGCACGGGCGGCCGGGGCAGACTTCGGTCCACGCCCGCACGGATCGCTTCGAGCACCGGTTCGGTCAGGTAGTCGGTCATCCGATAGACGCCGGGTTCCATCGTGATGGTCCGATTGTTTCCGGCGGCTGCCTTGGCCAGGTCCCGGAGGCTGGAAACCCGCGTCACCGCCTCATCCGCACCGGCGATGGCAGGAAGAATGGAAAACGCGGCGAGCGTGCTAACAAATCGGTTCATGGCTGTGAATGGCTCCGCCCGGTGGGCGCCCATCATTGCGGGGCGGGACCTTGCGAAATTTCATCCGGGGCCGATTTTGCGTCCGCGCGTCCGGGTTTCACTGGAAACGGGAGCGGCGGAAAGAGGCGGCGTCTCGCTCGGGGCGCGGTACAAGCGCATGTCCAAGCGCGAAGCCGTGGCAGGGACCGTCTCTCCGAGCGGTCCGGCGGCTGGCGGGTCAAGGTTCTTGGGGCTCCGGTCCGTTAAGGGTAGGTGCCGAATCCCCAACCGGACCGCCCGGAGGTCGGTCCCTGCCTGAAACAAGGCGCTAACATTTTTGTCCTGTACCCCCTCGCCCGGGCGGAGCGCGAATCCGTTTGACGCGGCGGGTTGTTATTGCCAGACTGCGCCATGGTGATGAGCGCCCAATCCTGTTTGTTGATGCATTCTTCGGTTCTGCGCCCGTTGCTTTTTCTCACCGTGGTCGCCGGGATGCCATGCCAACCGTTGCTTGCCGAGGATCGGTTGGCGGATCTTGTCAGCGTGGCTCGGAAGGAACTCCAGGCCGAGAAAGTCCCCGCCAAGGAAATCGAGGTGCGCCTCAGGATCATCGAAAACGTCATGACCCTGAAGGCCTACTATCCCTCCGGAAGCGAGAAGCCGGAATATCGCAATCCCGAGCACTGGACGACCAACAGTGACGGATCGTATATTCCGAAAGGCCGTCCCACCGACGCCGTCCGCGACCTTTGGCAGACCAAAAGCGGCATCCGCTGCGCGAAACTCTCCGCGCTTGTGATGGTGAAATCCCTGATCGACGTGGCGGATGAAACCCGGCTCAGGGAACTCGACGAACTGTTGCGCGACAAGGTCATTCCCAATGAGCTACCGTCGAAAGGGGTTGGCACGCTGTTTACGAAGCCCAAACCCGCGAAGGGTGAAATATTCCATCCGAGGGAATTTCTTCCCGGCGATGAGATCTGGTTCGACAACCCGTATTTCGATCTCCTCGACAAGGCTAACAAACGGCGCTATGTGGGACAGGAGGGTCATCATGTGTTCTACGTCGGTGGGGGCAGGGTTGTGGATATGTATAGCCGCACACCCCAAACGCTCGGAGTTTTCCAAACGACTTTCCTGCGCTGGGGAAGCGTTAGGATCGCCGCCGAGCAGGAAGATCGCAAACCCAAGGCGTCGGAGTTCCAAGTCAAAGCGATCCGGCGGGTGATCGTGCCGTGAAAGTCGGCATCACCTCCCACCCTCCGTTTCTCGGGCGGGCTTGCCGGAGGCGTCTATCAATAGCGGGGATATCATCAGCACCGTCCTTGAGCCATCGGGGTGCGTCTGGACCTTGACGATCGTTCCGGCATCGGTGGAAAAGCTCTCGCAACCGATGTCGGCCTGTTGTTCGATTACCGCGCGGCCGTTCGCGGGATCCACCTGACCCGACGTGATGGATAGGTCCGATTTCACCTGATGGCCGAGGTCGAACGGATAGAGGTTCGAGTCCAGCACCACCCCCACCGGATGGGTTTCGAACCCTCCTGCGGGATCGTCCGATTGGGTGATCAGTTCCCGGACGATCTCGATCTTGGCGTCCTGCTCCGGCTTCGCGAGAACCGATGGCAGGGTCATCAAATCCACACCTTTCCGTGTTGCGAGATCGCGCATGGTGGCCTGAACGTCCATGTCCGTCATGAGACTCAGGTCGCCGTATTGCCATTCGATTCCGGCGGGCAATTGGACGAGTTTCGCCGTGAGTTTTTGCGAGACAGGCGGATCCATGGCCAGACTCAAGGCAACCGAACCGCAGGCGGCCAGATCGGCCGCGTTGGCGCTTTCCACAACCAGGCTGCCGGGAGTCGAAACCAATCGCGTGTCAGCATCGAGAACCAGTCCGATTTCCGCGAGAAAGTCGGCCGCGTTGATTCCGGGAGGTAGGTCAAATTCCCTCCTCACCACCCGGCCATTGCCATGGGGTGGCGTGGCGAAACGGAACTCTGTGCCGTGGCGTTTCACCGCGAGTTTGGAAGTCGCCGCAAGCAGATGCACCGTGCTCTCCAATGTGCGATAGCGGGTCTTGAGGGTCAGCACCGGGTTGACACCGGTCGGCAAGGTGAACACCAATGCCAAAGGTTCCTCGCCGGATTCGCGGCAGGTTTGGATATACGCCGCGCGGACCTGTTCCAAGGCCTCTTTGAGCGTGATTCCGGAGAAATCCAGCGGCGGCAGATAGAAAACCTTCAACTGATGAGGCCCATGGGTCGCCATTGGCCCAGGCTCGGTCCGGGCCGATGAACGCGTCTTCCGCATACCGCTGTCCTCCGGGCTCCGCGGAGACGCCACATCAGCCTGCCGCTTCGCAACCACGTCGTTCTCTCCCTTCGATCCCACCCAGACTGCCACGGGCACGCCGCACAATACAATGGCCAGCGCGCATGCTATCAAAAGCCAACGCGCGTAGGATCGATGGGGTATTGGCGGATTATTCATGGCTCCATCGGATGACAGCGGAAACCTACCCTATCCTGCCGGAACGGGCAAGTTGTTAGCTCGGACGCGGCCAACCACACCGCTTCCCATCAATTCACCAGAAACCGGATGATATGCAGCGCGGTGCGTTCCGGTTTGCGGTCAGTGACGCGAAGCGTGAGCCGGTGTTTGCCCTGCGGCAGTGAATCCGCCAGGACGAGTGGCCACGGCAAGTGCAGCGATCCGCTCCATTGCGTCCAGGTGTCCGTTGTTAGGGGAGCGCCGCCATCGATGGCATACTCTATCACCGCAGTGTCCTTGCCAGCAGCCAGGAAGAGCCCAATGGCCGTGCCCTCGAAGTCGTAGGTAAGTTGCGCGCCGGGTTTCTCAGCGACGACGGCTGGGCAGTTGGCGAATCCGTCCCGGACGGCTTGGCCGTTGGAGGGTTTCCAGTTGGGATTGAGGGTGAACCCGTCGGAAAGCCTGGCGTTTTCCAACGGGCCGAAACGTCCCTTGGCATAGCAGTTGGGTTCGAGAGGCGCGGGCATGGCATGCGGCTTTGGCGCGGGCTTTGCGGCACACGCGGCATCCAGCATCCTCGACATGCTTCCGGCATAGACCCGCTGGCCGTAGGGCGAGGGATGGAGATCCTTGAAATCGTCCTTCCAGGTGAATTGGCCGGCCTTGATCCGGTCGGCAACCTCGTTTGATAGATTGAGGGACGGACAACCATATTTCCCGGCCACCCGCTCGTGGATAGAAACGGTGTGGGGTTCCTTGTTTCCGTCCCACACGGCAAGATGCTGGTCGTGAACGAAGTGCATCAGCACCACGTCGGTTAGGGGATTGGCGCTCCGCAAATGCCTGACCACGCCTTCCATCGCCCTCAGAATCAGCGTATCGCGCTCGGCGGCGGGCAGATGGTCGTGGTTGTGGTCGTTCACCGCCGCTTCCACGAACACCAAATCCACCGGTCCCTTTGCCAACACATCCTGCTCCAACCGGAACGCGTGGCCCACCGAACCCACCGACGGAATCCCCGTACTGATGAATTCGAACTTGGTGGCCGGAAAACGCATCCGGAGATCCCTCATTAGCTCGTCGCGCCAGCCGGGATTGTAGGTGATGGAACCGCCGACGAATGCCACGCGGCCGACCTTGGCGGTTGTGAATCGCCCTATGCTGTTAGCCAATCCGTCGCGGAGATTGAAATACTCGTGATTTCCCGGAGGAGGGCAGACCTGATGCAGCACGAAGCGAGCGCTGGCGAAAACCTCCGGCAGAGGGAAGTGATGGCCGTCGGCTTTCGGATCGCCCTTTTCCACGGTCACGATTTCCATGGTGTGACCCAGCTTCTCCAACCGGCGGCGGGCTTCGAGGGTGTTCTTCTCCGGCGGCACCACCCTGTCGTCCAGGCTGATCACGTGCCGCAGCGGAATCTTCGCCTCGGCGATCGGCTCCAACAAATCCACCGGATTGCCGCGGAACGCCCGCAGCGCGTTCTCGTCGGCGAGTTGGTAGAACTTCAGCGCGTCGGCCACCTGCGTTTTGGCCCCTGGCCAGGACAGCGGCCAGCTTTTCAGATCCATCACCGGCGTGTCCGCATAAATGCAGGCGATCCGCTCCGGATGGCGGGCGGCATAGCGGTAGGCCGGCAGCCCGCCGCGGCTCACCGCTTCCAGCGCCGGACGTTCGGCCAGTTTCCATTGGCCTCGCACCTGATCGTAGAACCCGTCCATCAGATCGAGCGCGGCATCGCAGCCCAGCATGTCCACCACATCCAGATAGGCCACATGGCAACCCTGATGGAGCAACTCGATATCCACCTCCGCATGAAAGTCCGGAAACGACGTGCGCCACACCCACGGCCTGCCCGGCGCGGCAACTTTCGGCTCGACCACATGCGCCGCATGGCCGCCGAACGCGAACGACTGTTTCTGATAGCCGTTCCACGGCGAAGACGTCGGCTGAACCGGATCCGCCGCGGATACGGCTAGGGTGGAAACAGCAAGGGCGATAGAAGTTATATAGGTTTTCATGGTTTCACATTCCCGGAGTTGCCCTCCACCTTCGCATCGGCGCAGGACGGTTGGAGGTTGATGATAGGTTTGGCCGAAGTGAAGCGGTTGTCGGTGATGACCAGACCGCGGGTGTTCTTGGCGGAGATACCAGCGTCATTGAAGATATTGTCAGTGATTCGGATGTTTTCGTGAACCGGCTCGGAGGCATCGGTATTGCGGGTCTGCGGGTTGATCTCGATCCCGGTGCCGATGAAACGGTTGCGCCGGATGGTTAGATCGCCGATCGGACCGGACTCGAACCAACCCTCGGCATCGTCTTCGATCAGAATCGCTGACATCGCCGCGCGATCGAACACGCAGTCCTCGATCACCGCCTTGCCGCGGGTGGTTAGAAGAAATCCCCGGCACGACG
The DNA here is from genome assembly GCA_017301995.1 of Verrucomicrobiota bacterium. Taxonomy (GTDB): domain Bacteria; phylum Verrucomicrobiota; class Verrucomicrobiia; order Verrucomicrobiales; family Akkermansiaceae; genus Luteolibacter. The sequence goes on from JAFLEH010000008.1 coordinate 12,875, forward strand.
AATAGGCCACATGGCAGCCGCGGATCAGCACATCGGGATACCACGAGATGTTGTCGATCACGTCGTTTTCGCCGAATTCGGGTACCGGTCCGTCGAGAGTGAGCAGCCAGAGTTTGCCCGAGGCATCGGCGGGGTCCGGAGCGACCGCTGCGACCTTGCGGCGCGGATTGCCGGGGAGTTCGCGGAGTTTCGCGTGTGAGATCACCGCCACTTCGTCACCCGCCTGGAACGCGGCGAATCCGTAGGTTTGAGGCTGCATGAAACGCAGGCGGAGTTGGTTAGGAGCGGTCCTTCCGATAATCCGCAGGTGGGTGCCGTGGATGTTGATCGGATCATCCTGCAGGCCGGAAAACCGACAACCTTCCACGCGGACCACGCCGCGGCAGCCGGAAAAGTGGTAGGCGTCGGCCCAGGCCGGGCAGGTGCGGATGGTTCCGGCGGGCGGCTCGACGTGAACGCGCTCGTAGGTCAGGTTCTCGCAGAACTGGCTGACAATACCCATTCCCGTTAGAGCGTGGAACGCGCAATCGCGGAACACCAGATCGCGGCAACGGTTGTTGTGGGCGCTCACCGTGTCGCGGGTGACGTTGCGGAACTGGAACTGCCGCCCCTTTTCCAAGCCAAGCGCGCCGGGTTCCCGAGCGACCAACCGCACCCGGCCGCCGCCCAGATCGGTGGCGCGCACGTTGGCAAACGGGTTGTGGCCGATCCCCACCCGCCAGCAGCGGCCCTCGCCGGGTATCGCCTGCTGGACCATGGTTCCGCCGGTACCCAGATCGCCGGTCCATGCGAATCGGCCGTCGGTGATCTGATAGGTCGATCCCTCCGCGATGCGGATCACGGCCTCGGTGGGCCTGACCTCTTCCACCCGGAACTCGGAAACCGTGGGGCGTTTCAGATCAAACGCGATGCCCGACCAGTTGACATGATCGCAGCGGTCGTTGACGATTTCTATCATCCGGCCGCCAAACACAATCTCGGAGAGGGGAACGCCATCCTTGCCAAGAACCCCCTCTATCGAAAAATGGCGGACGTTTTCCATCAGAATTCCAACCGGACGGGGCAGCGTGGGATTGTCGCAGGAGTTGGAAACGAACCACGCCCGGCGCAGGGCGGTGGCCTCCGGAAACTCGTGGCGTCCCGCCGCGAAACGGATCGTCACCGGCTTTTCCGCGGTCCCCGCGCCGGATGGCTTCAACGTGGCGTCGTGCGCTCCTGGCGCGATCAGCACCCGGTCGCCGGGTGCCAGCTTCAGCGCGTTGATCTTCGAAATGGACTTCCAGGGTTTGGTTTGCCCGTTGCCGGCGGCAGAGTCATTTCCACCGGATGGATCCACGTAATAGGTGGTGTTTCCCGGCGAAGGGATGAGGCCGTCCGCCGACGGATAGAGAACCGGATCGTCACAAACCGCGTTGGGATCGGTGATCGCCGGCTTCGCGCCCGAGTACACGATCACGGGATCCGCCCACACCGCGTGGTCGGAGTGGTTGGCTCCTAACGGATCAACCTCCAGCACCAGCCTGCGGACCCCTGCCAAGCCGATTTCCACGGGCTTCCCGCCGTCGCCCTTTCTGATCGTCCCGCTGTTCCAAAGCGGTTTGCCATCGGCGGTGGCGCGGAACTCCACCTCGCCCACTTCGTTTCCTCCCTGATCGTTCACGCCCACAACAGCCCTGAAGGTTTGCGCCTTGCCATCGAGGGCCACTGTCATCGAGGACGGCGAGTGAACGCCGATGCCGTGTCCATAGGTTTTCCCCCCAAGCACGATCGGCAGGCCCGCCACGGATTTGCCCCGCTCCACTTTTCCCCATCCGGTGGAAACGTGGGCGAGATCGAGTTCGTCCAAACGCTCCTCCGTGGCCGAAGCAATACCCGTGGGAACGAAGGTGACGGCAACAGCTGTGATAAGGCAAAGCAGCGGATTCATGGGGAAGTCGGTTGGCAAATGAAGCAATACGCGCCGAGAATACGCGCGAATGGGCAGGGATCAAACAAGATTCCAGCGGATGCGCGCCTTTCGTGTGGCGCCCGGATTGAGCCCGGGATCCGAAACTCAAGTTGGTATGGAAGCTCGGTTCACCGCTGAAGCACTGAGAACCACTGAGTTCGCTGAGTTTGGTTTGATCGGTAAGACGATACCGGAAGGAGAATCGGAGTTCGGACGATTTTCTGGTAGCGATCACGGCGCTTCAGTGATTCTTTGGAGCCACACTATATCCTCCCACGCAACTTGCGATTTACTGGAGCCAATGAGGTGCTTGTAGCGGCGCTCTGTGAGCGTCGATGCCAGAGCATCGCAAAGGCAGGATACTCCCGCATTCCACACCCCAGGGCCTTCGGGCTCTGCGGCTAAAAACCGAGATCAAACCGCAGATGATTCACGCAGATAATCAAGAGGATGGCCACATCGCGCCACTCAACCTTAGGGATAATGGCCGGGTGCTCGTAACAGGCACATAATCAACATCCATCCGTCCATTTGCAATTTCATTATACTTTCAAGGTTTATCTTTTAATTTCGGATCGAGTCGGGAGCATATTGAAGTATTTCCGCGCATTCCTCCGTCCCCCGCCGAATCACGGCCTGCCGGCGGTCTTGGTGACGGTCACGCTGCGGATGTAGTATTTGTTATATTGGTTTCCATCCGATTCGAGGGCGAAGTTATATCCCCAGTAGTTGACGAATTGCGGGTCGTCGATATTCCAAGTCACGGTGTGCCAACGTTGGTTGTCGGGGATGGTGTACCAGCCGGTTTTGGCGGTTTTGAAGCCTTCCGGTGACTCATAGACCAGCTTGAAACCGGCATTGTCATTGGCCTCGTTGCGGCGGACCACGGCGGTGATTTCGATCGGTTCGGTGGTGTAGGACAGAAACGCGGGATCGACCGCGAACAGGTTTCCGCCGGGGATGTTTCCCGCGCGGGCCGAACCGCCATAGGCAAGCACCGCCTGCGCGGTCGCGTCGCCGGATAAAACGTGCAAACCGCGCTCGACCTGCCCGCCCTCCATGGTGATCGAAACGGAACGGGACCGGGAAAAATCGCCACCCCAGTCGAGCGGCTTGCCTTTGTTAGCCAGGGCGTCGCGTTCCAAAGCTGCAGGAACATCGAGCACGAAAACCGGAGCCACGGTGAGCGGCAGCGAGTCGGTCTCGGTGATCCGACCGGTCAGAGGATCCAAGACGCGCACGGGCTTTTCGGTTTTCATCGAATCCGGCGGCCCTTTGCGGCCCCATGCCACGAGCACGCGGCCGTTGGCACCCTCGAAGACGAATCCGTAGTGCATTCCGTTCAGCAGCAGCCATCCTTGATAGGCCGGATGTTGCCCGAGGTGGCGGATCATCGAGTCAAGGGCGGTGTAGGCCGGGCGCGGCTTTCCGTTTTGGCCCAACAAACCGAGCGGACCGCTGTCGCCATCCATACCCTCGAACCACTGGATGCAGGCCACACCCTGCGCGATGCCCATGGTGTAGGCCTTGACCAGCGCATGGGCCTGGACATCCGCGCCTTTGCACGAATCGCAACCGAGTTCGGTGAACACGATCGGAACATTCCGTTTTTCCGGATTGCGCGCTTCCAGCATCTTGCGGACGCTTGGCACGATATTCATATAAATCGCCTCGGTGCCCGCGTTGTCGGCGATGCCGTTGAGGATCTCGTAGGGATGCAGCGTGATATAGTCGAAATGGTCCTTCGCCCCCGCCTGGATCGCCTGATCCAGATAGGATATGTGGGCCGATTTCGCGGCGAGCCCGATCAGGCATGCGGGATCGGCGGATTTCGCGGCGCGGTAGGACGCGGTCACGAGTTTGGCGTAATCCGCGGCGGTTTGGTCGCGGCCGGTGCCGTTGGGCGGTTCATTCCAGATCTCCCAGCGTTTGATCCGGTGCTTCGCGTGGCCCACCGTGGCGGAAACATAATCCGACCACGCGGATAGATTATTGACCGGCAGCGTGCCCGGCGGGTCCGCTTTGTTCCAACCGACCCCACCATTGAACAATCCGCCGAAAATCATGCCATGGGCCGCGAGATAATCCATCTGGGCGTCGAGCGCGGTCCAGTCGAACTTTCCCCGCTCCGGTTCGACCTGGCCCCAACCGGTCATCACCGACCGGTAGTAGCGCAGGCGGATTTCCTCCATTTGCGGAACCCAGCGCGCCGCATCGCCGGCCGAACGGTTGTTGACATGGCAACTGCCGATTCCGAACGGTCCGAGCGCAGCGGGATCCGCCGGTTCCGCGGCGAGCCGGCAACCGCACAACGCCGTGATGGTTAGGACGATGGGGAGTCTCATCGGGCGGATCGGATTTATGTTAGAAAACGCGCGCTCCGACCATTCACCCCACGCGTGGCGGCGCGAATCCCTGGCGATAGTTGCGGCGGACGATGGTTTCGGTGGCTTCCTTGTGGTTGGTGAAACGGAGCGCGGCCTTGTCCCAGAGCAACTCCTGGCCGGGAAAGCGGCTGGCGCGGACGCCGAGGATGGTGGCCTCCGTGATCTTCACCGCCTTGGAAAACGGCGTGAGCGGTTCGACGTCCTTGCCGAGGCACTTGTCCACCCAACTGTGCCAGTGGTTGAAGCCCTGGAGTTTTGGCAAACCCTCGAGGCGCGATCCTTCCTCCCATTTGCCGTCCCGCCACAAACGCGAACGGCCTTCCGGTTCCACCACAAGCGTTCCGTTTTCCCCGACGATCGCGGTCATCGTGCCACTGTCCGGCCAGTCTTTCAGGCGCAATTCATCGGGATTCGGCCGCAGCGACGGATGGTAGTAGCTCACGGTCACGGTCTTTCCGGCGAAACGCGGCGAGTCCACTTTGTATTGCATCACCGCCTTGCAGGCCGGCGAATGGAAGTTCTTGTCCGGCGGCTTGGGGCATTCGCTCCTAACGGAAAATGGCGAGGTCAGCTCCGGATAGGCAAGGAACGGCAGATCGAGCAAATGGCATCCCCAATCGCCGAGGCCACCCGAACCGAACTCCCACCACGAGCGCCATTTCATCGGGACGATCGCGTCGTGATAGGGCATCGGCGCGCATGGACCCAGCCACAGATCCCAATCGAGGTTCTTCGGAACATCGGGGTTTTGTTTGAGCACCCGCTCGGTGTTGAAATAGCCGTCGCCGAGAGCCCCGGAGGTGGTCCAGGCGTGGATCGAGAGGATCTTGCCGAGGCGGTCCTGTTTGAGGATCTCCAGCGCCAGACGGCGGGCGACATTGGCCATGCGCTGGTTCCCCAACAGCGACGCGAGTTCCGGCTTCGCCTTGATCGCGTGCTCGATCATCACCAGCTCGGACAGTTGCTGGACCAGCGGTTTCTGTCCATAGACATGCTTTCCATGGGCCATCGCCGTCAGCAGGATCGGCGCGTGGGTGTGGTCCGGCGTTGAAACGGAAACAGCGTCGAACTTGTCCGCGTGCTTGTCGAATGCCTCACGGTAATCGCGGCAGGTAAACGCCTTCGGATGCTCGCCGGCGGCCTTGGCGAGATAGTTGGAATCCACATCGCAAAGCCCGGCGATCTCGACCTCCGGATGCGAGGCGATGTTGTGGCGGTCGGCCTCGCCGATGGTGCCGACCACGCCGACGCACAGCACGCGGAGCTTGCCATTGGGCGATGCCGCGCGCGCGCGGCCGGAGCCCAACAGGCTAACCGATGCGGCGGCGGAAGATGCGAGAAAACGACGGCGGCTGAATGGGGCATTCATGGTATTGAACAGTTCGGTGGAGGCATCTACGGCCGCCCTGAAGGAGAAATTGCGGAAACTTCGACAATTTTGGAAGGGGACGGGGGGATTGTTCTAGAAACCACGGGTGCGGATTCGTGTTGCATATACCGGCCGGATCGTGTTGAATAGCGCTGTGAAAGCCGCGGTTGGATTTTTGCTGAAAGTCGGAGTCGGACTTATGATTCTTGTAACATCGTCTTGCGACAAAGGGGGCAAGATCGCCAGTCGAGGCCCGGAGGGCGACCCGGTCTTCCAAGCAAAGATGAGAGCCGCTCAAGAAGGGGCACCGAAAGCGCAGTATGAACTTGCGTGGGCCTATCACTGCGGATTGGGGACCGATCAGAATTTTGCCGATGCCGCGGTTTGGTATCGGAAAGCAGCCGAGCAACGGCACACTAAATCTGCATATTATCTGGGACTGCTATACAAGGAGGGGGTTGGGGTCGCCGCAGATGAGAGAGAGGGTGACAAGTGGCTCCGGAAAGCCGCCGGCGACGGTGACATCGAGGCAATGGCGGTCGTCGGTGGTTATCTGATAGGAAGGTTGGACGGCGAGAGTGGCAGAAATCGGACCGCGCAGGTTTGCATCCGTGAATCGGAGCGCGGAGATCCTGCGGCACAGATGACACTTGGATATCTGTTTGCATATGGAATCGGAGTTCCAATTGACTATTCCCTAGCCTACAAGTGGTTTGGTATCGCGGCAAGGTCTGTGGAAGCACCTGATCGATTGAACGCCACAGTTTGCCAGATATCCTTCAAAAAGCATCTGTTTTCTGACGAATTGGAGGAATTTGAAAAGGTGATCGGCGAGTGGAAGCCCATCAAGGCGAAGGCGGATTAGCCAGAACCATCCGTGGCTCGCCGCGCGATGCGACATTCAGGAAGTCCGATTTGCGGTTGTTGATTTTCGAACCGGTGATCGGCCAGGCCATGGTCGGTCGGTTCGGTCAATCGCCAAACATCCGGAAACGGAAATGGTCATTCGTTGGAGGCCAACCGACTTGTTGAGCCCGTCAACCCCTGGCGAAGTCCGCGAGGGCGGAGAGCATGTCCTGCGGGGTGCCGAAGTCGAAACGGCGGGCACCGGGCGGCATTTCGAGGGCGAGGTAGCCGTGTTCGGCACGCTGGAGTTCCTGGGCGCGGGTGAGTTGGAACTCGCCGTTGTCGCGGATGTCGTCGCGGATCATGCGTTCCAGGATGTTGAATACCGACGGAGCTAACAAATGCATCCCGAACCAGCCGAGGAACTCATCGTCTCCGAGGCCGTCCACGCGCAGTCGCTGGCAGGCGGTGGCGACATCCGGCTTTTCGATGATGAGGGACACTTCTATCAATGCCGCATCCGCCGCGCGGCGGTTGCCGGCGATGGTGCCGTAGCCTTTGAGGTCCGCCGGGCCAATGCGGTTGACCGCCGATACCGAGCGGCCGTCCGAGCGGCTCCAGGCGTCCGTCAGCAATGCCGCAGGCGGCGTTTCGCGGCCGCGGAACAGATGGTCTCCCAGGCACAGAAGAAACGGTTCGCCGCCCGCGAAACCGCGGGCCTGATAGACCGCGTGGCCGTAGCCTTCCTGCTGGTGCTGGACCGCGAAGCGGACGCGGGTGCCGAGCGAGCGCATCCGCAGCGCCTCGGCGTGAAGCGCGGGGTATTTCTCCAAACGGCGGAGATAGGCATCGTCCGGACCGTTGATGTAGGCGCGCACGGTTTCCTCCTCGCCGGGCTGGACGATGATGCAGATCTCCTCGAATCCGGCATCGTCCAGATCCAACAGATGATAGTGCAGCAGCGCGCGGGCGATGCCGTCCGGCCCCACCACCGGAAACAGTTCCTTCTTGACCGCGTGGGAGGCGGGAAACAGTCGGGTACCGAGCCCCGCGACGGGGACCACGGCTTTGCGGACGGGAGTGGAGGACATCCGGCGGATGAATGTTAGAGTGTTTCGGACGTCCATCCGTTGGCACCGAACGAATAGCACCGTCCGCGGAATTCGAACGCGCCGGGCGAGGTTCCGGTGAAAATATCCGGCATGGTTCCTATCATCTGGGAATATTCTTTCGCAATCACCGGTATATGTTTTTCCAGTGCGTCGAGTTTTCCAAACACCGCCACGGTTCCGCCCGATCCGCCGCCGGTGATTTTGGCGCCGTAGAGTCCGTTTTCCGGGCCGATGGCGCGCACCGCCTCTACCAGGTGATCGACTTCCGGCACCGACAGCCGGCATTCGTCGCGATAGCTGGCGTGCGCCCCGTACATCAGCCCGCCCGCGGCGGTTAGGCCGGATTCGTCGCCGGCGTTCGCCGCGCGCATGGCGTCCATGAACCTGAGCACCCGGTCGTTTTCCATGATCCCGTGCTTGGCCGGCCCGCGGACCCGATAGGTCGCGCCGGACTGGATCGTGGTGACCGGATCGTCGTGTTTCTTGAACGCCTCGACGAATTCCCCGCCGCGGACCGATTCCGGGATGCGCAGGGCGTATTCGCTTTCCCATTCCTCCGGGGTGATTGCGGATAGATAATCGACCGGTTCCATGCCGGAGCGCTGCCGGAGCGTGTTGATCATCCGTTTTCCCATGAAGGCGCCGATCCTGACATTGCCATACTGGTGGCCGCCCACCGAGTGGCGCACCATCGAGTTGATGCCGACAAAACCGGTGCCCGCCGGGATCTCCACCGTGCCCTCCACCGATCCGGGGCGGCACAGGATGTGGGTGAGGCAGCCGATGCGTCCCGAGGCCACGGCGATTTGGTCCATCGATCCGCAGGGCGCTCCGACCACGTGGTTTTCCGCGATTTGGGCGAGCCGCGCGATGCGCGATGCGTCGAGCCCGAGGCCCAGATAGGCATTGAGGCAGCAGATGGTGCCCACTTCGGTGCTGGCCGAGGATCCGATGCCGACATTCATCGGCACGCCGCTGAGAAGCAGCATGCTGAACCCGTAGGGCAGGCTCACCCCCTCCTCGCGCAACAGGGTGAAGATCGAGCCGCCGATGTAGCCCGCCCACGAGGCGAGTGGGTTACTCTGGCAAAAGGACCGGACCTCGCGGTAATCGACCGGTCCATCCCCGGTGGTGAAATAGTCCAGCGGGATGCGGGTTTCCACCGGCAGATTGCGGCTGCCGATCTGCACGGTGCGGATGCGCAAGGTGCGGTCGTTGCGCGGCTGGAGCGCGATCAGGTTGCCGCTGCCAAGCACCGATTCGCAAACGTTCGCGCCCGAATAGTCGGCGATGCCGCCCATCACGTCGAGCCGGGCGGGCACGCGGGCGACCCATACCTGGCCCGCGTTGAAAAATCCCGCGAGCCCGGCCGGATCGCTGTTAGGACGGACGAGCAACCGCTCGAACTCGGCGAGTTCCGGCGCGGGAAAGGGTGTGTCATGCGACATGGCGGGATGTTGCGATAGGGAGGGGTGGGGCTGTCAAGCGCCCGGATGTTTTGGATAGAGCCTGAGCTGGCTCAATTGGGGTCGTTGCCATCGAGCTTTCCGAAGTCGATCTCCGGCGCTGTTGCCGGTGCCGGGGCGAGTTCGAACCGTTGGTTCAGGGGAGTCCGTTCATTGAAAAACCCGCCATTGCGGAGGAAGAACCCGCCTTTGGTCACACCACCCGCGTAGTCGAGCCGGTGGCCGCCGCCGGCGGTGCCGTCGCCGGTGAAGCGGGCGCTGGTGATCTTGTGCCATGCGCCCTCCGTGTCGCGCACCCATTGGTTGCCAAACACCGCACCGCGCCGCCGATAGCCATCGGCATCATAAAAGTTCTCCAGAAACGAATGAAATCCGGTTAGATGGGTGTTGGTTTCCGGCCGTTTGAACGACGCGATCAGCCGCCAGTCCGCCTTGCCCGCCTCGCCGAACCACGAGGTGTAAACCGTGCTGCCCTTGCCATCGGGTTTAACCTTGGTTAGAAAACGGTAGGTCGCGCCCGCTTTCCACGGATAGACGAGGACGCTCTGCCCTCCGGCGCCCTCGCCACCAAAGTCGTTTGTTCTAACGCCCTCGCCCTTTTTCAGCACCGTCACCCGCTTTTCCGCCGGAATCTCGGACGGCCGGTCGGTCTGATGGGGACTCCACACCGAGAACAACACCCACCGCTCGGTCGGGCTTTTCACCTGGATGCCGTAGTAGCCCTCGCCGAATCCGTTTGCCATGTAATATGACCCGGCGGGGTCCTCGCCGGGCGGCACGGTGATTTCGCCGTAGGCGTATTCGAGGCTTTTGTCCTTGGGCAGGCGGTAGTTCAGGTGCACCGACGGCCCGCGCCGTCCCCAGTAGAACATGCCGCCATCGTTGTTTCTAACAAACGATGCCTTCGCGCCATCCACAGCCGGAGTTACCACCAGATCGGAAACCTCGGCGAAGCGATTCCCGGACTTGCGGATACCGCGCAGATCCAGCCGCTGGTAGCCGGCCTCTTTCACCGTCACTTTGCCGAGCGCCACCTCGTGGAATTCCGCGCCTTCCGTTTCGGTCCCGAACTTCGCACCGGCGATCCGCGCCTCGATGGCGGACTTGCCCTCCGGAACCCGGAGCCGCAGCGCCAACGCGATTTCACCCGGCCGATCCACATGGAAAAACACCGATACCACCGTATCCGCGCTTTCCCAGCGCACGCCGTTTCCACCCACCCGGTCCTGGCCGGAACCGGCCGTCACATAGGCGTTCCCGCCAAACGGAATCCGCCAGACATCGGCGGCGATAACGCTGGAGGATGAAACAAGGGCGGATAGAAGCGGAATCAGAAACGTGCGCATGACAAACGGGAATCCTGTAAACGCGGTGATGCGGGCGGGTTTATCATGGGGCACCGGATTGGACGCGGCTCAATCGCGGAATATCCTCACCGGATACACCCAAAGCACAGCAAATCGAAACCGGAAAATCCAATCCGGCAGCGGTTTCAAACAAGGCCCTGCCATCCGCCCGTCCGGTCAACCGACCGGCCCTGGGGAGCAGTCAGGAGCGGCGGCGGCGCAACAGTCCGAACAACCCCAGCCCTCCGAGCAGAGCCACGGAGGTTTCCGGCACGTTCTCGCCGAAGGTCGTGGTGACGAGCACATTGTCCCAAGTCACGTTGGTACCACCAGCGGAAGCGAAACGAACCGCTGTGGACCAGTTGGTGCCGCCGTAGGATCGGGAAACATCATAGCTGGATTCGGTGTCGCCGCCATCCGGGTTCACCCACATGGCGATGCGGTCCGTATTGAAATCCAGCATGATGAGCAACGTGTAGGTGGTGGCGGCCGCGATCGGAATCGTACTCAGCGTGGCACCCACTCCGGACTCGTCGATCCCGAAGTAGCGGGTCGCCGCAGCTTGTCCGGGCATCCCGAAAAAGAGCCGCTCGGTGCCGAAATCATAGGAACTCACGCCCCCCCACTGGTTGGTATCGGCGGCGAACAACGAATCGACGCGATAGGTGGCGCTCAGGAACCACTTTCCGGCCCCGCGAAACGCGCCTTCACGCTCGTTGGACGGGAAATTGACACCCTCTCCGGCTCCGCCGAATTCACGCTTGGTTCCGCCGCCGTTGGTGATGAGCGCGTTACCACCGACCGTGGGGGCATTGCCGAACACAGTGTCCCAGTCGGAAGGCGACTGGGCGGGCGCGCCGGCCTCGTCGTTGAACTCGTTATTCCAACCGGAACCTCCCGCTTGGTTCGCGATTCCGCCGTTGGCATAGTCGAAGTTGTCCGCTGCGATTACAGCCGCTTGGGAGGTGTGGGCCAGCAACGGGATCCCTAATAGAAATGTAATGGGCTTCTTCATGGGTTGTGGAAAATGCGGATGGAACGGACGTGGGGGGATTGGAATCGTTTTTTCCCTCGGCGGCGGCCCCAGACTAGCCAGAACCTCCGTTCCGTCAAGCATCAAAAGCTGAAGAAGCCGACCAAACCAAGGCAGAATGTGGCTGAGGGTGGTACAGAGTTGGCGCGACACCATGCCGGCTGGAAACCGCCCCATGACTACTGGAGTCGCGCTTTGGCGGCCGTCTGGATCTCCTCCAATTTGCCGCGGTCCGGGGCGGCGCCGCGGGCTTGGTCGGGTTTGCCACCGCCTTTGCCGCCGGCGAGGGCGGCGAGATCGCGGAGGAGATCGCCGGCCTTGAGGCCCGCCGCCAACGCGTCGGGGCCGCAGTGGACCGCGAGGTGGAGCTTTTCGCCGTCATCGACGACAAGCAACGCCGGGCCGGCGAAGCCCTTCTTCTTGAGGCCGTTCTGGAGTTCCTGCAAGAGTGAGGCGTCCGCCTCGAAGGTGGCGACGATCGGCTCGCCCTTGGCGATCAGGTCGGATAGGGATTCGTCGGCGAGCCGCGCGGCTTGGGAGGTTTGTACCTTTTTGATGCGTTTCTCCGCCTCGATGGCGGCGAGTTTGGTTTCCTCCAGCGTGCGGTTGGCATGGGCGAAGGTGGCGTTGATCTCGCCGATGTCCGCGCGGGCGGCGAGCATCGCGCCCATGATGTGCGGGAACTCGTTGACGGTTTCGGGCGCCTCGCCAAGGGCGGCCAGTTTCTCGTTGGCGGCGGCCAGTTTGGCGCGGGCGGCCTTGTAGTCGTGATCCCACTTTTCGGTCTGTTCGTTCAGATAGGCCCATGCGGCATCGCCGCAGACCGCCTCGATCCGGCGCACGCCGGCGGCGATGGCGCCCTCGCTCTTGATCTTGAAAAGGCCGATCTCGGCGGTGTCGCGGACGTGGGTCCCGCCGCAAAGTTCCATCGAGTAGCCGTCCAGCGCGTTGCGTTTGCCGCCGATTTCCACCACACGGACGATCTCGCCGTATTTGTCGCCGAAGAACTGCATGATGTCCTTGCGGTCCTTGATCGAGGCGTGCGGGACCTCGGTCCAGGAGACGGCCATGTTCTGTTTGATCGCGCCGTTGACCATTTCCTCCATCTGCGAAAGCTGCTCGGTGGTTAGGGCGGCGCTGTTGAAGTCGAAACGGAGGCGGAACTCGTCCACCGACGACCCCTGTTGGGAGGCATCCTTGGAAACCGCCTCATGGAGCGCCCAGTGGAGCAGATGGGTGGCGGTGTGGTGCGCCTCAATCGGACGGCGGCGGGTGGTGTCGATCCGAAGCGTCACCCGGTCGCGCACGGCCACCTTGGCGGAGCCGTCCAGAACCAGCGCGCGGGCCTTGCCGATCTGTTGGACGGCGGAAACCGGGTATTCGTTGCCGAAAGCGACGAGCGTTCCGGTGTCGCCCACCTGGCCACCCATCTCGGCGTAAAACACGGTCTTGTCGGTTATGACGAAAAGCGCGTCTTCCTGCGGGTGGATTTCGAGGATGGTGGCCTCGCATTCGTCATTGTCGAAGCCGACGAACTCGGTGACGGCGTCGGTGGAAATGTCGAGCGCGCGGACGACGGTGGATTTCTGCGCGGCGCGGGCACGCTCGCGTTGTTGTTCCATGAGTTCCTCGAATTTCGCACTATCGACAGTGAGACCTTTCTCTTGAGCGAGCAATTCGGTCAGATCTATTGGGAACCCGAAGGTGTCGTAGAGTTCGAAGGCAAACTCTCCCGGAAATACGAATGAGATACCAAGCTCCTTAAGTTGCTGTGCAACATTTCCTTCGATTCGGATATCGTAGTGCTTTCCGTCGCTAATGCTGCCCTGTGAAGATTTGATATTCCTGTAGGTGATATCGCAACTAACTTTGGGAGTGTGATGCATTACGAGCAAGCTGACAGCTTCTACCAACAAGGCGTTGAATTTCTCAATTCCCCTATCCAGCGTCTGGTTGAAGCTCGACTCCTCTTGCGAGAGCGTTTGTTCGATGGCGGACTGGCGTGTGACAAGTTCGGGAAAGACGCCGCCCATTTCGGCGACGAGGGTGGGTACGAGCGCGGCGAAGAACGGTTTCTCGCCGGAGAATCCGAGCTGGCGGCCGTACCGAACCGCGCGGCGGAGGATGCGGCGCAGCACGTAGTTTCTGCCGTTGTTTCCGGGCATGATGCCGTCGGCGATGGAGAAACTGAGCGTGCGAAGGTGGTCGGCGATGACCCGGAAGGCGATGGCGTCCTTCATTTCCCCGCTGAACGCCGAGCGGTCGGCGCCGGGAGCCGGATAGATGTTCACGTAGGTCTTTCCGCTCAGTTCCTCCAGCTTGCGGAAGATCGGGGCGAAGACATCCGTGGCGTAGTTGGACGGTTTGTTGGAAAAATCGGTGAAGCCCTTGGTATTCTGGATGATCGAGCAGGCGCGCTCGAAGCCCATGCCGGTATCGACGTGCTTGGCGGGCAGTTCGCGGAAGGTGCCGTCGGCCTCGGCGTTGTATTGGATGAACACGAGGTTCCAGATCTCGATGCAGAGGTCGGAATCGTTGTTGACCAGCTTGCCCTTCGAATCGCCCGACGGTGTTAGATCGACATGCAGTTCGGAGCACGGTCCGCAGGGGCCGGTTTCGCCCATCATCCAGAAGTTGTCCTTCACATTGCCGTGGACGATGTGGATTTCCGGATCAACGCCCTTGCCGCGGAAGAGTTCTGCCCAGATGTCCCAGGCTTCCTGGTCGAAAACGCCGGGATCGCCGGGTTTCGGGGCATAGACGGACGCGTAGAGCCGGTTGGCGGGCAGGCCCCAGCGCTCGACGGTGAGTTCCCACGCCCAGCGGATGGCTTCTTTCTTGAAATAGTCACCGAACGACCAGTTGCCGAGCATCTCGAACATCGTGTGGTGATAGGTGTCGTAGCCGACATCCTCCAGGTCGTTGTGTTTTCCGCCGGCGCGGATGCACTTCTGGGTGTCGGCGGCGCGGGGCGGCGAGTAGGGTGCCTTGTCGGTGCCGAGGAAATAGGGCACGAACTGGTTCATGCCGGCATTGGTGAAAAGCAACCCGGGCGACTGCGGCATCAGGGAGGCCGAAGGCACGATGGTATGCTGCTTTTCACGGAAAAAGTCGAGGAAGGACTGGCGGATCTCGGCGGCGGTCATAGGCGCGCCCGAAAAACCACGAAAACGGCCCGGAGGCACGCAAAATCCGCCGCGGTCGGCGCAAAACACGCGGATTTCCGGCGGTTTGGGGTGGGATTGGGTTTCCAATCGACCGCCGGAATGCTATCACCCGCGCCGATGAACCCGCCACCATATGAAACCTGGCCCGGCCTAACAACCGCCCGCGAGCGGTTCAACCGGCAGATGCGTTTCCAGTCGTTCGACCGCCTGTTCCATTGGGAATTCGGTTACTGGGACGAATGCTTCCGCGACTGGCCGATGTTCCGCGACAACGGCGTCCGCAGCAACCGCGAGGCGGAGATCTTCCTCGGATTCGACCGGTTAGGACTCTGGGAATCCAATCTCTGGATGAGCCCGCCGTTCGCCGAGGAAATCATCTCCGAACAGGGGGGCACCCGGATCATCCGCAACGCCGACGGCTTGCTCGCCGAGGTGCCCGCCGACGGTCACGACACCATCCCGCATTTTCTCAAGGCCAGCGTGGAAACGCCCGACGACTGGCGGCGGATCAAGGAGGAACGGTTCCGCCGCGACGATCCGGCGCGGAAGACCGACGTTGGATCGGTTAGAGCGGCCCACCCGGCCGACCGCAACTATCCGTTAGGCGTCTATTGCGGTTCGATGATCGGCAAGGTGCGGGACATGCTCACCTTCGAGGGGCTCGCCTACGCTTGCGAGGATTATCCGGAAATGGTGGAGGACATGGTGGAAACCTGCTGCGTGATGGCCGAGGACTGCCTCGACCAAGTGCTGCCCGCGATGGATTTCGATTTCGCTTGGGGTTGGGAAGATATCTGTTTCAAGAACGGTCCGCTGGTTTCGCCGGATTTCTTCCGCGGCGTGGTGGTGCCCCGTTACAAGAGGATCCGGAAGAAACTGGCGGCTGCCGGGATTGACATATGGTTCACCGATTGCGACGGCGACCTGCGTCCGCTGCTGCCGGATCTGTTGGATTGCGGGATCAACTGCCTGTTCCCCCACGAAGTCAATGGCTCCGGCCCGCCGACGGATCTGTTGGACAAATACCCCGGCGAACTGCGGATCATGGGCGGCTTCGACAAGATGGCCCTTGGCGCCGGCCGCGAGGCGATCCGGCAAAACATGGAAAACCTCGCGCCATGGGTGGAGCGCGGCGGATTCATCCCGTTCTGCGACCATCGGTGCCCGCCCAATGTCAATCCGGACGATTATTTATACTATCTGGATCTGAAGCGCCGGATGTTCGGCATTGGCTAGATCAGCGGATCTGATAGACCGCGTCCGGCGTGGTGGGGAAGCGGAAGGTGCCGTCCTTGGCCGGTTGGAGGCGGACGGATTTGCCGCCCTGCTCGGAAACGGTGGCGGCGGCGGGATTGCCCGGCAGTCTAACCACCGCCGGCAGGCCGAGCGCGGACTTGATCCTCGCGGCGGTCAGTTTTCCGTCCTTCCAGGCAGAGTCCACCTCGAATCCGCCACGGGCCTTGAGGCCCTTTACGGTGCCGTCGCGCCAGGCCGGAGGCAACGCCGGGAGGATCGAGATTTCGCCGGAGTGGGATTGCAGCAGCGTTTCGCAGATGCCCGCGGTGATGCCGAAGTTCCCGTCCATCTGGAACGGCGGATGGGTGCAATACAGGTTGGGCATCGTGTTGTGGGTGAGCAGTCCGCGGATCATCTCGCCCGCTTTGTCGGCCTTGCCGAGACGCGCCCACATCGCGGTGCGCCACGGCCATGTCCACGAGCGGCGCGAGTCGCCGGAGGTGCCGCGCGCTTCCAGCGAAACGGCGGCGGCCTTCGCCAGGTCAGGCGTTCCGGTTAGGGAAATCTGGCGTCCCGGATAGACCGCGAACAGGTGCGACGTGTGGCGGTGGCCGGATTTTTCCAGATCGGGCCGTTCGGTGGTCCATTCCATGATTTGTCCCCACGAGCCGATTTGCGGGCCTAGCAGTTTTTCACGCGCCGCGGCGATCCGGTTCACGAGCGCGTCGGTTTTCCCGAGCGCCTTGGCCGCTTCCAGAGTGTTGGTGAAGAGGTCCCAAACAATCTGCTGGTCATGCGCCACGCCGTCCTCACGCGGGCCGTGCTCCGGCGACCATCCCTTCGGCACCACCAATTTGCCGTCTTTCTCGATCAGATGATCCAGCCAAAAGGCCGACACGTCCGCGAGCACCGGCCACGCGGTCTTCGCCAGATAGTCGCGGTCGCCGGTGAACAGATAGTGCTCGTGGAAATGTTGGGCCAACCAGGCGGAGGATGGCAGATTCCATTCCCAGCCGTTGCCGCCGAAGATATTGACGGAGGTGCGCATCGTCCAGCCCGGAGTCTTTTCACCGAAGGCTTTGACGGTGGCCGCGCGGCTGCCGGGGATCATGGCCACGGTCCAGTCGATCAGCGGCATCGCGCATTCGGATAGATTGGAAGGCTCCGCCAGCCAGTAGTTCATCTGAAGGTTGATGTTCGTATGATAGTCCGAATACCACGCGGGCTTGTTCGAGTCGTTCCACAGCCCCTGGAGATTGGCCGGCAGGAATCCGCGCGAGCAGGAAATGAGCAGATAGCGGCCGTATTGGAACATCAGGCCTTCGAGGTGGGGATCCGCCGCGCCTTTCTTATACGCTTCGAGGCGACCGGTGATGGACAGATCGGGCGGAGCCCCGAGATCCAGGTCCACACGGCCCATCAGCGAGCGGAAATCGGCTAGGTGAGCCTCTTTCAACGCCGGATAGGGTTTCGCGGCCGCCGCAGCGGCCTGTTTGGCGGTGGTTTCCGCGGGATCGGCTCCGGAGCGGAAGTTTTTGGCGGGATCCAGCGCGTAGTCGGTGGCGGCGGCGAGCACCAGGGTGACGGTGTCCCCACTGAACCGGAGCGCATTTCCGTCGGCCGTGGCCGAGCCACCTTCGCAACGGACGGTGAGCTGGGCCGCGTTGCGGAGGCCGTTGGCAAGGGCGCCGGCGAATTTCGCCTTATCCCCGGTGGCGGTGGTGGTTTCGCGATGGGCTCCGGCTAGACGCGCCTTGCCGGCGACCTTTCCGGGTTTGTCAGCGGCGATCCGGACGATGATCGCTTCATCGGGCTTGCTGGCGAAAACCTCGCGGACGAAGGTCACGCCGTCCTGCCGCCAGGTGGTGGTGTGGATGCCGGTGGCCAGATCGAGACTGCGGGCGTATTTGTCGATGGCCGGGCCGCCTTTGGCCGGGGCTGGCACGCCCTTGAGGGAAATCTCCGCGATCTGGAAATGGGTGGCATCCAGCGGGGCGAACGTGAAACGGTAATGCCGGAAACGGAACGATTTGTCAGAGGGAATGCCGTAGGATTTGGTTTCGGCGCGTTTGGCGAACGGCGCTTCGTCACGGTGCTCGTCGAGCGTGCGCCAGGCGGTGCCATCCGCCGACCCCTCCAGTTTCCAAGTCCGGGGATCACGGTTGGGCACGTCGTTGGCCGAGGTGAACGAGTAGCCGTCCACCGCCGATGGCTGGCCGAGGTCGATCTGCCAGACCACCGGTTTCCCCTGATGTTCGACGCACCATTTGGTGCGGGTGTCGCCATCACCCGCCTGGTCCACATCCTCGCTGCCGCTGGGCGCGTGGCCGCTCGCGCACACGGCCGGCGATCCGGAATCCGTGGCACCCGCCATGTCGATGAGCAGGTCACCAAAATTCTGATAGGCCCCGAACTCGTTCACATCGTATCCGCCGGAGGGGTTGTCGCCGCCGGTCCACAGGCTGGCGTCGTTGAACTGGATCCGCTCCTTGAGCGGGATGCCGAAGATCATCGCGCCGATCCGGCCGTTGCCCACCGGCTGCGCCTGGCTTTCCCAGATCGATGAGGGAAACTTGGTGGCGTCGCCGAAAAACGCCTCGGATTTCGGGCCGGATTTGGCCGCGGGCGGCTGGTCGAAGCGGATCTCGAGCGGCTGGGCCGCCATGACCGGTGCCAAGCCGGCTGCGGAAAACGCGAAAACAAGAGATATGCGGGAGCGGGCGGAGGTCATAGGAGGACTTCCGATACTTCGCGAATATGCCCGATCTTTCGGCCGGAAGGAAAGACCGGGGATGAACCATCCGTATCGGTCAAATGGCCGAACATTTCCCCGGCCCATACCGCCATGCCCCTTCCTAACATTCCACGCCGACGTTTTCTCCAAACCGCAGCCGCAGGCCTCGCCGCACCGCTCGCCGGACCGCTGCGCGCTCAAACGAAAAGCCCTAACGGAAAGCTCCAGCACGCCTGCATCGGCGTGGGCGGCATGATGGGCGGCGGCGATCTATCGAATTTCAAGGCCCACCCGGACACCCAGATCGTGGCGATCTGCGACATTGACCCCAATCATCTCGAAGCCGCCCGCAAGCAGGTGCCGGACGCCCGCGTTTACACCGACTGGCGCGAACTCATTGCGAAAGAAGGCGACCGCATCGACTCGATCAACGCGACCGTGCCGGACCACATGCACGCCGCCATCGCGATGACCGCGCTCAACGCCGGCAAGCATGTCTATTGTCAGAAACCGCTATGCCATGATATCGCGGAAGCCCGCGCGCTGGCCGAGGCCGCCCAACGGACGGGACTCGTCACCCAACTCGGCACCCAACACGCGTCCGGCATGGGCGACCGCACCGCGGTGCATTACATCCGCAGCGGCGCGATCGGCAAAGTCAAACGCGTCTGCCTCTGCGCCAACCGCCCCGGTGCCGACCAGTATCGATTGTTAGGCCCGCGCCCCCAAGGCCAGGAACCGCCGGCCGGCCTGGCATGGGATCTGTGGCTCGGAACCGCCCCCGCGCGCCCCTACGCGCCGGGAATCTATCATCCGGTCCAATGGCGGTCGTGGCTCGACTTCGGCACCGGCTGGTCCGGCGACATCGGCTGCCACATTTTCAACGCGGTCTGGCGCGCGCTCGACCTCAAGGCCCCGAAATCCGTGTCCGCCAAGGTTCAGGAAAGCTGGAAGAACTCCCCCGAACGCCGCGGCGACACCTGGCCGCAGTCAAACCACATTACCTGGGTGTTTCCCGGAAACGCTCTAACCGAAGGCGAGGAGCTGATCGTGGAATGGTTCGACGGCGAGTTCTTCCCGCCCGAGGAGATCCGCTCGATCCACCAGGGCAACTATCCGGGTGAAGCCGCGATGTTTGTCGGCACCGAGGGCTCGCTGCTGCTGCCCCACACGTCCGGCCCGATTCTCTATCCGCGCGAGAAATACAAGGACATCGAGCGCCCGAAGCTCGACCCGCGCAACCACTATCACTACTTCGCCGATGCCTGCCTCGGCCGGAACAAGACCGAATCGCACTTCCAGTTCGCCGGGCCGATGACCGAGACGGTTTTGTTGGGAACGGTGGCGATCCGCGAGCCGGACACGCTCCTCCAATGGGATCCGGTGGCGATGAAATTCCCCAACCATCCCGCCGCCGACCGCCTACTCCGCCGCACCTATCGCGAGGGATGGAGCGTGAAGGGGCTGGGGTGAGGGTCATCCGGCCGTGCTCCGCCAACCTGCCTGGTTTTGGCACCAAATCGACATTTTGTTGATTTGGTGCCGTAAATTCCAAAAATGTTTCTGGCACGAGATTGACAAAATGTCGATTTGGTGCCAATCTCATGCCGCCTGACGAAGGTAGGAATTCGATATGAGCGCATTCATCGGAAGAAGGGAGGAAAGGCGGGAATTCGCGGAACTGCTCCGGCGAAAGCAGGCGTCTTTGGTCACCTGCCAGGGAAGGAGGAGAATCGGCAAAAGTCGGTTTATCGAGGAGTGTGCCCGTGCCGCCGGCGCCTTCATCTCCCTGAGCGGTCTGCCGCCGCGCGAGGGCATCGGGAGGCAGGATCAACTGGCCGCGTTTTCGGAACAACTGGCACGCCAGACCAAGGCTCCCCGCGTGATTTTGGATAGCTGGCCAGACGCCCTCGACCTGCTTGCCAGCCAGCTTCCGGAAAGAGGGCCGGTGGTGGTGTTACTTGATGAAATCTCCTGGATGGCGATCGGCGACCGCGATTTCGCCGGGCACCTCAAGAACGCTTGGGACCGGAGCTTTTCCAAGCGCGCCGGTCTGGTCTTCGTTCTCTGCGGATCAGTTTCATCGTGGATAGAAACCAATATTCTCAACAACACCGGTTTCGTGGGCCGTTGCACATGGCGGTTTCATTTGAAGCCCCTGCCTTTGGCTGATTGTGTCGCTTTTTGGGGCAAGCGCGCTGCCAAAACCAGTGCCGCGGAGAAATGGCGGGTGCTCGCCGTCACCGGAGGCGTGCCCGGTTATCTGGAACAGATCATCGCCCACAAGAGCGCGGAGGAGAATATCTCGCGCCTTTGCTTCCACCCGGGAGGCATGTTGTTCCGCGAGTGCGACCGCATTTTCCACGACATTTTTTCCCGGAAGGCCCGGACATACAGGGACATAGCGGGCGCATTGGTTGGCGGCCCCAAATCCCTGCGGCAGATCGGACTCGCCATCGGGCGCGAACGGGGTGGCAGCCTGGGCGATGCCCTACGCGAACTCGAAATGGCCGGATTCATCCGCAAGGAGCGGTTTTTCAACCCTCTTACGGGGACATCCGCCCCACGCGACCACATTTTCCGACTTGCGGATAATTACCTGCGTTTTCATCTGAGATATGTGGAACCCGTGAGGGAACAGGTGGAGAAGGGGTTCTACCAACGCACTCCGCTCGAATCGCTCGGAGCTTGGGACTCGATCATGGGGCTTCAGTTTGAGACATTGGTTCTGGACAATCTGGAGGAGGTGTTCAGCCGTTTGGGCCTGAGCCGACGGGTCATCCTCAATGCAGGTCCTTATTCACAGGCTCGGACCCTCCGCCGCGAGGGTTGTCAGATCGACCTGCTCATCCGCACCCGCCAGTCACTCTATATCGCGGAAATGAAATTCCGGCGAAGAACCGGTCCCGAGGTGTTGGACGAGGTCCAACGGAAAGTCGCGTGTCTCAGGCTTCCCAAAGGCCAGTCCTTCCGCACCGTGCTGATCCATTCAGGTGAACTCGATCCCTCGGTGGAGGCATCGGACTACTTCGACTTCATCCTCAACGCGGACGATTGGCTGGAATCATGATCGCCAGGTCGGGCGGTCCCGCCGACCGCCTGCTCCGCCGCTCCTATCGCGAGGGATGGAGCGTGATGGGGCTGGGGTGAGGTTCGGTCAATGACAGCCGCAGCCGCCGTGGCCGCCACCACCGCCGCAGCATTCGCCGCCACCGTGGCTGTGGCCATGATCGTCATCGCCGTCGTGGCAGCCGCAGCCGCCACCACCGCCGCCGCAGCATCCGCCGGATTCGGCCACATCGTCGGCGGTCGGCACCCGGCCCAGTTCGAGCGTGAGTCCCAGCCAGCGGCCGATTTCCTTCTGGAGCTTCTCCAGTTTCTGCTGGGCGTCCATGAAATCGGTGGCCACCGGATTGCCGAATAGCGCGTCGCGGGCGGACTCGAAGCCGCGGATTTCGGCGGCACCGAGTTCGATGCCGGCGTGCTGCTTCTGGTGGAGCTGTTCGCCCAATTGGTGAACGCTCTTGTATTGCTCGCGAGCGGCATCGTCGTTCAGGAACCGCTCGACGCGGGCCTGAAGTTGCGCGAACATCGGGGACCCGGCGATTTCGGCGCAGAGTTCCTTGGTCTTGGCGAGAATGGGGGAATCGTCGGTCAGCAGTGGCATAGGCGCATCCCTTAAGCACGGATTCGCGGTCTGGCAAACCGGATTGTGGAAAACGCGGAGAATTTTTTCGGGAAACATTGCTTCTTGCAGGATCCCTGAACCGTGCTTTATTTGCGCCCGGTCGCCGGAAACGGCATTTCTTGCGCCGTGCCGACCGATTTCCGAACCCCAACCCCACCAACCGACATCATGGCCTACACCCTCCCCGAACTTGGATACTCTTTCGACGCCCTCGAACCCCACATCGACGCCCGCACGATGGAAATCCACCACGGCAAGCACCACGCCGCCTACGTGACCAACCTCAACAACGCGATCGCCGGCAAGGCGGAGCTTGAGGCCAAGTGCCCCGGCGAACTGATCGCCGACCTGGCCTCGGTTCCGGAGGACATCCGCACCGTGGTCCGCAACAACGGCGGCGGCCACGTCAACCACAGCCTGTTCTGGAAAATGATCGCCCCCGGCGGCGCCAAGGCCCCGTCCGGCGAACTCGCCGCGGCCATCGACGCCTCGTTCGGCTCGCTCGACGCGATGAAAGAAGCCTTCGCCAAGGCCGCCATGACCCGCTTCGGCTCCGGTTGGGCCTGGCTTTGCAGCAAGGACGGCAAGCTCGCCGTCTGCTCCACCGCCAATCAGGACAACCCGGTGATGGGTCCGGAGTTCGGCGGCGGCAGCGGTCGGCCGCTGCTCGGCCTGGACGTTTGGGAACACGCCTACTATCTCAACTACCAGAACCGCCGCCCCGACTACGTGGCCGCCTTCTGGAACATCGTCAACTGGGACGTCGTCGCCGCCCGCTACGCCAGCGAGTGCGAATGCGCCGGAAAGTGACCGGTCCGGAAGATAGACAACCTGACTCGGAGCCTCCTGACGCTGTCGCAGGTCATCCCAGGAGGTTCGATTGTCGGTTTTTGAAGCGGCGGATGGTCTATCCGATCACCCATTCAGAAATCAACAATCTTCAATCGTAAATCGATCGGAATTCCCGATGCCTTGAGCTGAGTTCGCGGTCCCGCGATCCACGCTTGCCAAGCGCGGTCGGATACGGTTGAAACGTGGAAACCAACCCCCGTTTCATCCGAATCATGTCCCGACTGTTGCGAATTCTGCTGTGGTCCGCCGTTTCCCTGTTAGGGGTGGCGGCGGTGCTGGTGATGGCCTTCCGCCGCGGCGAGCCGGTGAACGCGCTGTGGCTGGTGGTCGCGGGCGTGTGTTCGTTTGCCGTGGCCTATCGGTTTTATTCGGCCTGGCTCACTGCCAAGGTGCTGTGCGTCGATCCCCGGCGCGCGCCGGCGGCGGTGACCTGCGCGGATGGCAAGGACTTCGTGCCGACGCCGCGCTGGGTGGTGTTCGGGCATCATTTTGCGGCGATCGCGGGACCTGGGCCGCTGGTGGGGCCGGTGTTGGCCGCGCAGTTCGGCTATCTGCCGGGGACGCTGTGGATTCTGATAGGCGCCACGCTGGGTGGGGGCGTTCACGACGCGGTGGTGCTGTTCGCCTCGATGCGGCGGGGCGGCAAGTCGCTCGGCCAGATGATCCGGGAGGAGATGAATCCGGTGATCGGGTTTGTGGCGCTGTTCAGCCTGCTGGCGATCATGGTGATCATCCTGGCGGTGTTAGGTCTGGTGGTGGTGAAGGCGCTGGCGGAGAGCCCGTGGGGGCTGTTCACCATCGCCGCCACGATCCCGCTGGCGTTTGTGATGGGCGTGGCGATCAAAACCGGCCGCGCGAGCGTGACCGCGGTCTCGGTGTTCGGAGTGATTGGTTTGTTAGCGGCGGTTGTGGGAGGAAAATATCTCCCGCCGGAATGGTCGGCCGCGCTCACCCTGAACGCGACCGATCTGGCGTGGGCGATCATGATTTACGGATTCGCCGCCAGCGTGTTGCCGGTGTGGATGCTGCTCGCGCCGCGCGACTATCTGAGCACGTTCATGAAGCTCGGCACGGTGGCGTTGCTGGGGATTTTCATCGTGGCGCTCGCGCCGCCGCTGCGGATGCCGGCGGTCACGCAATTCGTCCACGGCGGCGGATTCGTGGTGCCGGGTCCGGTTTTTCCCTTCGTCTGCATCACCATCGCCTGCGGCGCGGTCAGCGGGTTTCACGCGCTGATCTCATCGGGCACCACGCCGAAATTGCTAGGAAGCGAGGCGGACATCCGGTTCGTCGGCTACGGCTCGATGGTGGTGGAAATGCTGGTGGCGCTGATGGCCGTGATCGCCGCCTGCGCGCTGCCGCCCGGCGAGTATCTGGCAATCAACTCGCCGGTGGACCCCAACAACGCGGCCGCCGTCGCGGCGCAGATCGGAAAAATCAATTCCTACGGTCCGCAATACGCGGTCACGCTCGACCAGATGCGCCAGTTGGCCGCCGATCTCGGCGAGCCCAACATGATCGGTAAGGTCGGTGGCGCGCCGACCTTCGCGGTGGGCATGGCGCAGATGTTCGCCGCCGTGATCCCGGGGAAAACCGCGCTTTCGCTGTGGTATCACTTCGCGATCATGTTCGAGGCGCTGTTTATACTAACAACACTCGACGCCGGCACGCGGGTGGGGCGTTTCATCCTCCAGGATTTGTTGGGAAGCGTGTCGCCCAAACTGCGGGACACCCGCTCGTGGATGGCGAACATCCTGGCCACCGGACTGTTGGTGGCGGCGTGGGGGTTCTTTCTCTATCAGGGTGCGCTGGATCCCGAGGGCATCGCCAAGAGCCTCTGGCCGATTTTCGGCATTTCCAACCAATTGCTCGCGGTGATCGCGTTCTGTCTGGGCACCGTACTGCTGGTGAAGTCCGGCAAGGCGCGCTACGCGTGGGTGACGGTGGTGCCGCTGCTGTTTCTAACCACCGTGACCTTCACCGCCGGGCTGATGAAACTGTTCTCCGCCAATGCCGGCGGATTCCTGCCGACGATCCGCAACCTGGAGGCCAAGCTCGCCGCCGGATTGGAGGGCCCGGCCCTGGCCGCCGCGAAGACCTCTCTGATGAACGCCCGCATTGACGTGGGAGTGACCGCGTTGTTCCTGCTGCTGGTGGCGATCATCGTCCTGGGCAGCGCCCGCGAATGCTGGCTTCTCCTAACCGGCGGAAAACCCCGGGTTCTCCACGAAAACCCGCGCGTGGAACTGCCCGATTCCCTGTAGCCGCCTTCGTGAGAAGGTGGCAAGGAGGGCGGACGGGAACCTGGAGGGCCACGCTCTCACGAGCGCGGCTACCGGGCGCTCACTCCGATGCCGCGGGCAGGCGCAGGACGAAGCGGCAGCCGGTTGGCGAGTCGGTTAGGACGAGATCGCCGCCCTGGGCGCGGGCAAGGCGACGGGACAACGCGAGACCGAGGCCCACGCCCGGCTTGGTCTCCGCAGCCTCGCGGGCGGATTTGTGGAAGGGCCGGAACACCCGGCGGCGCTCATGGGCGGGAATGCCGGGGCCGTGGTCGGTGACGGCGATCTCCACCTGTCTGCCGTCGGTGTTGGCGGTTAGATCGACCGTCGGCGGATCACCGGCGGCGGCGTATTTGGCGGCGTTGTCGATCAGATTGAACAGAATGTGCTCCACCGCGGCCAAGTCCGCGCGGAGGCGCAGATCGGCGGAAGTTGTTACGGTGAGAGAGAGGCCGGCGCTGGCGAGACGCGACTCGAAACGCTCGCGGAACGACTCCAGGAGAGGCGCGACCTCGGTATCGCGCAGGTTGGAACGGGCGTTGCCGCGCTCGATGCGGGAAAACGCGAGCACGTTTTCCACCAGGTGCGAGAGGCGGTCGGCCTCGCGGGACAGGACCCGCAGGTAGCCGCCGCGTTTCTCCGGTTTCACCGCGTCCTGGGCCAGCATGTCCGAGTAGAGCCGGAAGGTGGTTAGAGGCGTGCGCAGCTCGTGGGTGACGGCGGAAACGAATGACGCGCGGCGCTCGCTCAGTCTAACCACACCGCGGACCAGCATCGCGATGGTTAGAAACGCGCACAGCACGCCACCCCATGCCGCCCACAGCGGCGCGCCGATGGCCGGGTTCAGAGGAATTGCCGTGGCGAGCGCCGTTTCGCCGCGTTCGAGCTTGAACGGGAACGACACCAGCGAGAGCGGATCCGCGGCGGTTCGGGCATCCGTGGCAGGCACCAGGCGTGCGCGCGGCAGCAGGTCGGCCACTTCTTTGAGCAGGTTTGCGGTTAGAACGGCGGAGTCCAGCCACACGCCCTGGACGGTGGTGGAGACGAGCGCCTGTTGGATGGGAACCGGCGGGGCCCCCGCGGGCCGCGGCGTGATCTTGCGGAACAGAAACAACTCGCCGCCAAGCCATGCGGCGCGCATCATTTCCACGTCTTCCTTGGCGGGAATGGTGACGATTTCCACCTTCGCCTGGACGGGAACGTCTTTGGCCTCTTCGGCTGCCGCCTGCGTGTTGTTAGCTTCCGCCGGCGCACCCCGGGAGCGGAGTTTTGGCCGGGGTTCGGCGTCGCCCTGGACCATCGCCATCGGCGCGATGGCGGGCTTGGGTTTGGCGTTTCCTTCGGCGTCTCGCGCCATTCTTTGCTCCTGAGCGGCCGCCGGGGCGGGCTGGGGAGCACCGGGTTTCACGCCACCCGCGCCGCCGCCAAGGTCGTCCGTTTTCGCGGGCACCGGCTCGGCAGCGGGCGTTCCATCGCGGGACGCGAGTCCGCCGGAATCGGTCTTGTTCCCGGAAACCGTCTGGCCGACCGCTTTCGCCCGCAGGCTGCGCTCGTTCACGTTGCTGCTTTCCTGATAGGCGGGGTCCTTGCGCAACTGGTCGGCGGGGATCTCCTGGCGCTGGATCGAGTTAAGCATGGAGACGGCTTCCGCCTGTGGAGCGGGCGCCTGACGCAGCATCGCACGGGGCTTCGGCGTCGGATCGACCACCGCGGCCGCGGGAAACGGATGCGACGAAAGCAGCGCGCGCAGGCGTTTTTCCTGGTCGGGCGTCACGGCGGGGATCACATGGCTGAGGTTGCGATCCTCGCGCATTTCAAAGCGCATCCGGATAGGCGGCTGCGCATCGACGGTTTTCCCGTTCTCCGGCCGATAATCTTCCGCCGCTACCAGATTCTCCCGCAAAATGATCGCCGCGCCGAGGGCGTCCATGCGCCAGAGGGCCAGGCGGGTGCGCTCCTCAAGGTCGGCGCGCGCCTCGGCGGCGGCCTGGTCGCGCTGGGCGGTTAGGCGGGCGCGCTCGGCCGCCAGAACGCCGCGGGTGAGCCAGGTCATCGCGCCAAGCACCGTGGCCGCGCAGACGGCCAGGGCAAACCAAAACGCGAGCGTGCGGCGGGTCTTCACGGCGGTGATTCAGTTAGAAAACGGTAACCCTTGCCGCGCACGGTTTCCAACATCCGCTGGTCCTTGTCGCGGAGCTTCGTGCGCAGGTGCATGACATGCATGTCGATGGTGCGCGTCTCGGTGCGGGCGGGGTCGAGGTGCCAGAGCTGACGGAGGATTTCCTCGCGGGAAACAAGGCGGCCGCGCGAATCCATCAGATAGCGCAGCAAGTCGGCCTCGCGGTCGGAAATTTCCTCGCGGTGCCCGTCATCATGGGTGATCGCGCGGGTTTGGAAATCCACGCTTCCGCCGGGAATCGGGCGGATGTCCGCCGGCGCGGACCGCTCGCAGGTGCGGCGCAGCACGGCGTCCACCCGTGCTAACAACTCCTTCATGCTGAACGGTTTGACCACGTAATCGTCCGCGCCGTTGACCAGTCCCCGGACACGGTCGTTTTCCTCCCCGCGGGCGGATAGAATGATCACCGCCTGTCCCGGCCGGTGGCGTTTGAGCGCGGCGAGGATCTCGAAACCCGACGGCCCCGGCATCACCAGATCCAACAGCAGCAGCCGGTAGTTCGCCTTGAGCGCGAGTTCCATGCCCGCGTGGCCGTCGGCTGCCTCGAGGGTCTGATAGCCCGCGTATTCGAGCACATCGACGATGCCCTGCCGAACGGCGGGATCATCCTCGATCACAAGCAAGGTGGGTGTGGTCATCGGTGGAAAAATACGGATGCCCGTCCGGCTTGGCAAGCCGCCAGGACGGTATGGAAAATTCGGCGGTCAACGGACGGAACCACGCGGCCAGCATGACGCCCCATAACGAGGATGTCCGTAAATCGAACGTAAATTCGGAGGGTCGTGCGCGAAGATTCCGCTTTACAAGTCCGCCCCCAAATGCTGTTTTTCCAGCATGAAGAACGTGCTGCGGGTATTGGGAATCGGGTTGTTCATCGGTCTGACCGGGGTGAATTGGTCACCTGACGGCAGGGACGGGGGCGGTGGCGACGGGGTGCCTGCCGGTGGCACGCGGTTGACTCCGGTGACCTCCGCGCCGGTGGAGAAACGAGGAAATCTGATCTGGTGTGCCACCTTTCAGATGGCTTGGGACCGGGCCAAGAAGGACTTTGGCAAGCCGATCATGTTGGAACCCGCGTCCAAACTGGCGGACGATCTGAATCTCCATCCCTTCGATCCGGCGTGGGTGGATGACAAGGCGGTGTTTGTGACCGGAGGGAGCGCCAAAGCGGGTGTGGAGCAGGAAATCGCCGCCGGAATGAAGCGGTTGGGCGCCGGGGATTCGGAGCTGATGAAGGACATGGCTCCGCGGCTGATGCCGGGCGATCTGGTGTTCTTCGCCGCGCTGAAGAAGGATCTCGCGTTTCCCCGGCCGTTCGGTCGGCTCGGGAACTGGAAGCTGGCCGGAACTTCCGTGCCGTGTTTCGGTTTCTCGCCGGAACACGCGGGAGCCGACAAGCTCCGCGAGCAGGTGAAGGTCCACCATTATGGTGGCGAGAACGATTTCGTGATCGAGTTGCTAACAAAGGATGCCGCGGAGCAGTTGGTCCTAGCCCGGCTGCCCGAACGTCCCTCCACGCTGGATTCCGCCCTCACCGCCACGCGGAAACATCTCCGGGATGACGCTCCCGACGCCCGGTGGGACGATCTGGTGGTCATCCCCAACATGTGCCTTGCCGCCAAGTCCCGGTTTTCCGAACTGGAAGGCAAACGCGTTCGAGGCAACGGCAAGACTCTCACCCAGGCCATGCAACTGGTGGACTTCCGGATGGACGAACAAGGCGTCCGCCTCCGGAGCGAGGCCGCGGTTAGCTTCGGCTGTGCCGCCCAACCCGCGCGCGTCGAGCCGCGCCGGATTGTCGTGAAACCGCCGTTTGTCATCATGATGAAACGCCGCGCCGCGCCACAACCCTACTTCGCGGCCTGGGTGGCCAATGGAGAACCCCTGCGCAAGCCGGATTTTTAGAAACGCGGAGTTTCCCGGCATTTTCAGAGTTCGTCTTGGCGAACTTGGCGTCTTGGCGGTGGATGTCTCCGGAACGGAAAAAGCAGGGTTATCCAGAGCAAATCCGCCGATTTTGCGGGTTTTCGGGCGGTTTCCGGCGAATTATCCCGATTCCTGCCTTGCCACGGGCGGGAAAACGGTTCATAGCCGCCCCCCGCCGCGTCGGCGTTCCATCCACCACCGCCCCATCCCATGTCCCTGAATATCCGCAATCTCGCCATCATCGCCCACGTTGACCATGGGAAAACCACGCTCGTGGACCAGCTCCTCCAGGCCGGCGGGGCCTACCGCGAAAACCAGGCGGTCACCGAGCGCGCCATGGACTCGATGGACCTCGAACGCGAGAAAGGCATCACCATCAAGGCGAAAAACACCTCGGTCCACTGGGAAGGCTACACCATCAACATCGTGGATACCCCCGGCCACGCCGACTTCGGCGCGGAGGTGGAGCGCGTGATGAAAATGGTGGACGGCGTGCTGCTCGTGGTGGACGCCTTCGGAGGCCCGCAAGCGCAGACCCGTTTCGTCCTGCGCAAGGCGATGCAGGAGGGTCTCAAGCCGATCGTCGTCATCAACAAGATCGACCGCCCACTGGCTGAACCGCTCAAAGTCCACGACCAAGTGCTCGAGCTTTTCCTCGATCTGGAGGCCAACGAGGAGCAATTCAACGCGCCCTTCGTCTATGGCTCCGCCCGCGACGGGTATTTCATGGATCACCCGGACGACGAAAAGAAGGACTGCATCCCGCTGCTGCGCAAGATCATCGAGCACATCCCGGAACCGAAAGCCGATCCGGCCGCGCCGTTTTCCATGCTGGTCTCCAACATCGAGTGGGACGACTACGTCGGCCGCGTGGCGGTGGGCAAGGTGCTCGGCGGCGGGGTGAAAAAGGGCGACACCATCTTCCTGCTCCGCAAGGACGGCACCAAACAGCAGTCGAAGGTCATGAAAACCTTCAGCTACTCCGGCCTGGCCACCCATGACTCGGAAGGCGGCACCGCCGGCGGCATCGTCGGCGTGGCGGCGGGGATCGAGTCCATCGACATCGGCGAGACTCTAACCGCCGATCCGGAAATGGAAGCGCTTCCGTTCGTGGAAATCGATCCTTCGACCGTGCAGATGCAGTTTTCCATCAACGACGGCCCGCTGGCCGGCCGCGAGGGCAAACACGTCACCTCGCGCGCGATCCGCGACCGGCTGATGCGCGAACTCAAGACCAACATTTCCATCCAGGTGGAGGACACCGACCAGGCGGGCGTGTTCAACGTTTCCGCGCGCGGCTCGATGCAGATCGCGGTGCTGGTGGAACAAATGCGGCGCGAAGGATTCGAAGTCTGCGTTTCCCGGCCGATGGTGATCTATCGCCGCAACGACAAGGGAACGCTGCTGGAGCCCTACGAAACCCTCTACATCGAGGCGCCGGGCGATTACACCCAGGGCATTCTCAAGACCCTCGCCAACCGCAAGGGGCTGATGGAGCACATGGACACCGAACCGAGCGGCCGCACGTTCATCCAGGCGGTCATTCCCACCCGCGGGCTGATCGGTTTCGAAACCGAGCTGGTGAACCTGACATCCGGCCATGGCATCATGAGCCACCTTTTCAAGGAATACGGCGAGTTCGCGGGCGACATCGTCAACCGCACCACCGGCACGCTCGTTTCCATGGACAGCGGCGCGGCCACCACCTACGCGCTGCAGGCGCTTGAGGAACGCGGCATGCTCTTCGTGGGCCCTAACGACGCCGTTTACTCCGGGATGCTCGTCGGCGAAAACCCGCGCATGGGCGACCTACCGGTCAACCCGGTGAAGGAAAAACACCTCGACAACATGCGCTCCTCGGGCAAGGACAAAACGTCCAAACTCACCCCTCCAATCCGTTTTTCGTTGGAACGCGCCATCGAGTACATCGACACCGACGAGCTGGTGGAGGCCACGCCCAAAAACATCCGCCTCCGCAAGCGGATCCTCGATGCCAACGCCCGCAAACGCTCCATCAAGGGCGGCGAGGACCGCAGCAACCGCGGGTGAAGCGGATCCCGCTGATTTCCGAGAATCCCGTTGCGGCGGGGCGGTGGCGGTGCTAGGCTTGCGCCTGCCATGAAGCGTTTCCCGCTCTTATCCCTTGTCCCGCTGCTGCTGGTTTCGTCGGCCGGTGCCGCCGTGATTCTGTCCGGCGCGGCCAACAATACCGCACCCTCCGGGCAGCCGTATTTCTCGAACATCGGCACCTTGAACGGAGCATCCGCGATCTACCTCGGCGGCGGATGGGTGGCGACAGCCGCCCATGTGGCGGGTTCGCTGCCCGCGAGCGTCAACTTCGGAGGCACTTCCTACGCCACAAGCACGGGAACCTACCACCGCATCGGCAATCCGTCGGGTTCGGGGTTGTCCGCTCTAACCGACCTAGCGGCTTTCCAACTTTCCGCCTCGCCGCCCCTGCCGACCATCCCGATCGCCGCGGCCACCCCAGGCGTCGGAACCGACCTGATGATGATCGGAGCCGGACGCCTGCAGGCGGCGACGCCCACGTATTGGCAGGTCACGGTAGTCGCGGGACCTAACAACGACGTCTGGACCGAAGTCACTCCGCCCGGGCAAAGCTACAACGCGGCCGGATTCAAGACCACCGCGACGAATATCGTCCGCTGGGGGGAGAACGAAACGGATGCCACGGCAATCACCGTCAACTACGGTCTGGGGGATGTTTACGGCTACACCACCTCGTTTGATGTTGGCGCGACGACCCATGAGGCGCAGGCGGTTGTCGGCGATTCCGGTGGCGGGGTTTTCCATCAGGTCGCCGGCGCTTGGCAACTCTCCGGCATGATGGTGACCGTCGCCACCTACGAAAACCAGCCGGCCTACACCGCGGTGATCGGTAATGAAACCTACATGCTGGATCTCACCTACTATCGGAACGAGATTCTCGCGGTGATCCCGGAGCCGTCCGCGCCGGTTCTGGCGGCTGGCGGACTGTGCCTGTTCCTGCGGAGGAAACGCCGGAGCTGATCTAACACACCACACCGGATTGCGGTTGCCATTTCCGGATTGGCGTCTTACGTTCCCGCATAGAGCATGTCATGAGCCGCCGCTTCCGCGTCACCTTCATCCACCCGTGCATCGGCCGCAAGCCCGGGCGTTCCTATCTGCGCACCTGGCAAATGGAACCGCTGCCCGTGGCGGTGCTCGCGGCACTCACTCCGGCGGGTGTGGAAACGCGTTTTTACGACGACCGGATGGAGCCGATCCCATTCGACGAGCCCACCGATCTGGTGGCGATCAGCACCGAGGTTTATACCGCGCTGCGGTCCTATCAGATCGCCAGCGAGTACCGCCGCCGCGGGGTGCCGGTGGTGATGGGCGGCTTCCACGCCACACTGTGCCCGGAAGAAGTCGCGCGCTTCGCCGAGTCCGTGGTGATCGGGGAGGCGGAGGACCTGTGGGAGACCGTGATCGACGACTACCGCCACGGCACTCCGAAAAAAACCTATCAGGCGGAGAGTCGTCCCTCGCTGGAACGGTCCAACCCCGACCGCACGATCTACGCGGGGAAGCGCTATCTGCCGGTGGGCTTGGTGGAAGCCGGGCGGGGTTGCCGTTTCACCTGCGAGTTCTGCTGCATCCAGAGCTACTACCGATCCACCTATCGGGCGCGGCCGGTGGACAGGGTGGTGGAGGAACTGCGCGGCCTGAAGAACCGGGCCAAGCTGGTGTTTTTCGTCAACGACAACATCATCACCGACCGGGAAAGCGCGCGCGGGTTGTTGGAAGCGCTGGTCCCGCTGAAGGTCCGCTGGGTGAGCCAGGGCAGCATCAACGTGGCGCTCGACGAGGGCCTGTTGGAGTTGCTCAAAGCCAGCGGCTGCCAGGGGCTTCTGATCGGCTTCGAAAGCCTGGAGCCGGACAATCTCCGGCAGATGGGAAAAGGCGTGAACCTCGCGCAGGGAGATTATGAAAAGGCGATGGCCAACCTCAAACGGTATGGCATCCGGGTCTATGGGACGTTTGTTTTCGGCTACGACCACGACACGCCCGAATCGTTCGACCGCGTGTTCCGTTTCGCGATGCGGCACGGGTTTTTCCTCTGCGGATTCAATCATCTGACACCGATGCCGGGCACCCCTCTCTATCAACGTCTGGCCGGCGAGGGACGTCTGCTGCACGAGGCGTGGTGGCTCGATCCGCATTACACCTACAACACGCTGCCGTTCCGTCCCAGGGGTATGGAACCGGACGCGGTTAGAAACGCCTGCGTTGCCGCGCGGCGGCGGTTTTACTCGGTTCCGAACACACTGCGGCGTGCCGCGCAGGCCCACAACCGCTCCGACTGGCGGTTCCTGCGGAGCTTCCTGGCCGTGAACCTGCTGCATCTCGCGGAGGTCGGCAAGCGCGACTCGCTGCCGCTGGGCGACGCCGCGTTCCGCGGGCCTCTGCTGGAGTCCGCGACCTGACTTCAGTTCCCCAGTGGTAAAAATGGACGCGCGGGTCATGCCAACTTCCGATCCCGGTTGAAAGCAAGCCCGGTGGCATCGGCGTGAAGCCGAAGGTTCCAACGACAACCGTCAGCCCATATTCGGATAGACGGACAACCGGTGTTGCCCGATGGTCTCCCGCGACTCAGTTGCTAACCTTGAGCCGGTAGAATCGGATGGCATCGGATCCGATCGGCAAACTTTGCGAGAGGGGGGCGCCGCTGCCGATCCGGGGCTCGCCTTCGTCGAGCCATGAGCCCGCTTCCAGGGTTTGGCTGGATTGCAATTGATAGATCAATCCATCCACACCGGACCAGTTGAACTCCATCGCCCCGCCGCCACGGGTCATCCCGAGGACCGGCATGGTCCGCGGCACCTGTTGCACGGTGCCGGCTTCACCGGCGCCCAGTCCCGTCCCACCGGAAGCCGTTGCGGTGCCGATGAAACCGCTGCGACGGTCCACCGCGAGCATGATACGGCCACCACCGCCGCCACCGGCGTTGACCGATGCGGAGCCGCTTGCCCGGACATTTCCCGCTCCGGCGAGGGCATTGGCGGTTACCCAGATGCTGCCGCCCGCACCGCCTCCTCCGTTGACACCTCCCGCAATTCCATCGGCCGTGAGTTCGCCATTCAGCACAAAATTTCCGCCAACGATCAACCGCACCGCACCGCCGCCGGTCCCGCCCGCCGACGCGTGCCCCACTCCCCCGCCGCTGCCCCAGAGCACTGGCTCGCTCGCGCTGTCGTTCACCGTCCCGCCGATGGCGCCATTGATCACCGAACCTCCCGGACCGCCGTGGCCGCCCCCACCGCCGCCTGCGCCACCGGCACCCGGACCGGCTGCGGAACCGTATCCCTTGCCGTTGACCGTGATCGCGCTGCCCGCATCCACCACGAGGTCATCCTGCACGGTGAGGGCGAGATTGGACTGCCCGCTTAGGTGGGTGAGTTGGCTGTTGCCGGTCAACTGCAGCGAGCTGAAAGCCAACGCCGCCAGTGGATAGACGCTCGCGCGATTGGCCACCACCACGCGGCACGCCTCCGGTGAGCTAAGCGGCGTAAAGGCGCCCGCCGTATTGTTGGAGTCCACCCGCAGGTCGCCGACCGCCTGGGCGTCCAGCTTCAGAAAAAGGGTGCCGGCTCCGCCCGGTCCCGCTTGCCCGGTTCCCGGAAATGCCGATAGAGTGCCGCTGTGGGTCCGGGTCGCCGCGTAAATGGCGATCCGTCCGCCACCGCCGCCGCCGCCGTAACCGTAACCCTGGCCCACCGAGCTGCCGCCGTTTGCGGTGATCGATCCCGAACCGGATAGAACGCCGACCGTCAGGTGCAGCCCTCCACCTCCTCCGCCGCCTCCGGACGGACCAGTGATTGCGTTCGCTCCGTTGGCCGCGATTTGGCCGTCCACCTGCAAGGTTTCTCCCACAACCATCCGGATCAGGCCTCCGCCCGCGCCTCCCTCCGAGGCGTAGGCGTTTCCGCCGCCGCTACCGGCCTCGGCGGGCGTCAGAATCGAATCGTAGGCTCCGCTTCCTTCAGGCACGCCGCTGACCCGGCCGCCTTCGCCACCGTGCCCCCCTCCGCCACCACCGCTCCCGGCGCCCGGGCCGGTTGCGGCCGCAAACCCCATGCCGCTCGCGTCGATCCGGCCGGTGGCTTCGATGAGTACCCCGGCTTGGACTGTCAGGTCGATCCGAGGCTGGGTCGGCAACGTCGTCAGCGTGGCGTTGGATGACACGGTTAGGCTGTTGATCACCAATGCGGACGTCGGATAAGCCGTGGCACCGTTGGCCAAGGTGACATCGAACGCCGCAGGCGAGCCGATCGGAGTAGCCGCGCCCCGCAAAACATTGGCATTGTCCACCACCAACCTGCCGGTTTGGGATGAAATCCGGGTGTAAACCGAGCCGGCCCCGCCGCTGCCATACACCGCACCGCTGCCGCCGCGAGCAGAGAGCGTGCCGGAAAATTGATTGACCCCAGTGTAAACCGCGATCCGCCCGCCGGCCCCACCGGCCCCGCCGTCGCCCGGGCTCGCACCGCCATTGGCCGAAATCACCCCGTTTCCGGCCAGGGTTTCTGTAGTTAGATAGACACTGCCGCCACTGCCTCCGCCAGCGGAGCCGCCCTGCATGTTGAGCTGACCGTTACCACCGTTGGCCGCGACCGATCCGTTGACCGTCAGCGTGCCGCCGATGATCAGCCGGATCGCTCCTCCACCCCAGCCACCTCCCGCATTGTAGCCGTTGCTTCCACCGCTGCCAAATGCCGTCGGCGCGAGCGGATCACCATAGGCAAGGCCGCCTGCCGAAGTGCCGTAAGGATTATAAGGCATCCCGCCGACACCACCGTGACCGCCACCGGCTCCCGCCGCTCCCGCTCCCGGTCCGCTAGCCGCCTGATATCCCAGCGCCGATACCGTGATGGACGCATCCGCGTCCACCAGCACGTCCCCCGTGACAGTCAGATTCACCTGTCGGTCGGCATCGCTGTGGGCCGCAAGGACCGTCACCTTGCCGGTGCCGGTCACTTGCAAGCTCTGGAACGCGTGCTGTCCGCCGATCGTCAGTTCGCAGTCCCGCACCTCGATCGGCTGGCCCTCATAGGTCGGATCGGTGGGTCCGATCAGGCTGTTGCTGGTGAAAGTATAGGCGTTGGCCGAGTTAGAAAGATAGGCCAGCACGAAGGCGACGAGTAGGTTTTGTTTCGTCATCATAGGGAATCGGGGTTAGGGTTGGGGCATGGACGTCGCCAACAAATCGCCAGGTGGACCGCACGCGCGGTGAAAAAACGGAACTCCCGGCAGCCGGACGGCTTGCCAAAGGCGGACCGAAAGCCCCCACTGGGACGGAAACGATTTGCATGGCTCAAAACCATTGGAGCCATACATGCGGAATTATCCTCCTTTGCCAAGCAAAATCGCAAAAAACGCGGAATTTACGGGGTATGCCACGCGACAATTCCAAGCGGATAATCCGCCACCCGTGGCTGGCCCGGTGACTTGCTGATGCGCGGAAACAGAGTCGGCGATCCTTCCGCGGCTACCGGGATTGGGGCAGCGACCTCACCTTGATGTTGCGGAACGCGATCTGGCCGTGGTCGCCCTGGAGCGCGATGAATCCGGTCGGGGACTTCGCGAATAGCGGCATGCCCGCGAATTTGGTCTTCGCCACCCGCGCCTTGAAGTCGTCGCTGCCGATCACGTAGGTGAAATAGCTGGTGCCGTTGATCACGTGCTCGCACTTTTCCGGGGTCACCAGCAGGCGCACGTGGTTCCAAACCCCGGCGGGTTTGGTGGCGTCCAGCGGTTTGCCGGTTTTCGGATCCTGTGGCGGCTGATAGAGCCCGTAGAGCCAGCCGCAGCGCTGGGGATCGGCGGCTTTGGCGTTGTCCTCGAGCTGGAACTCCGGTCCGGTGGCCCAGGTGG
This sequence comes from Verrucomicrobiota bacterium, assembly GCA_017301995.1. Classification (GTDB taxonomy): domain Bacteria; phylum Verrucomicrobiota; class Verrucomicrobiia; order Verrucomicrobiales; family Akkermansiaceae; genus Luteolibacter. The sequence goes on from JAFLEH010000008.1 coordinate 50,366, forward strand.
CTCCGCCCTCGTTGGTGATATGATAAATGATCCCGCTATTTCCGCCTTCGGAAATGTTATATTCCAGTTGCAGTTCGAACGCGCCGAACGACTCGGCGGTCACGAGATCCCCGGCGTCGTGCGGGTCGGCGCAGACGAGCATGCCGTCCTTGATCTGCCAGCCGGGGCGGACTTTGTCGCTCTTGAAATTGCTCCAGCCGCTGAGGCTCCGGCCGTCGAAGAGAAGCTTCCAACCCGCGGCCTTTTCGGCGGGTGTGAGCTGGTTCTGGTCCGGATCAACGGCGGCTTTCGGAGGGGCCGGAACCTTGAGCTTTTTCGCGAGATCGGCTTTCCATTCCTCGTCCAACTGTTGGATCGTCTTGGTGGTTAGTTTTTGCCAGAACGCGTCGTCGTAGGTGCCCTGGCGCATCACCGCGTTCAGTTTGGTGACGAGTTTCCTGTCGTATTTTCCGGTGGCCCAGTTGAGGAAGTTGGCGCTGACCCGGTAGCTGCCGTCATAGCGGGCGCTTGCGAGTCCGCGCGCGCCGATTTCCGCGCCGCGGGTTTGCGGTTCGTAGAGGAACCACCGGACGTAATCGGGGATGCCCTCGGAGATCCATCCGGGTTGGTTCACCTGGCGGCCGCGGCCGCGGCGCGCGATGCCGTATTGTTGGACCACGTGGACGAGTTCGTGAACCACCGAGCCGATCGCCTCGCCCTTGAGATTCTGCCGTTGCCAATCCGCGTTGCAGGTGACGGCATTTCCCGCGGCGTATGCGGGTGCCTCCAGCCGCATGTTCTGCCGGCTGGCGAGGGTGATGGAGAATTTCCGTGGCGCTTCATAGCCGTCGCTAACAAGAAGATCCACGATGATGGGATACCACTTCTGAACGACCGGCGCCAGTTCCTTGCGCGTCCATTCGTGAAGGTCGGGAGCATCCTGGCAAGTGATCGTGAACGTGTGGCGGCCGCCGTTGGCGGTATAGGTGTCCACCGGAATCACCGGGGGCGCCGGTTCGGAGGCGGGAGCACCTTTTTCCACCACATCGATCTCACTGAAAAACGTCTGGCCGAAGGGATCGCCATCGCGGGACGATCTAACGTCGAACAGCAGATAGCGAAACTCTCCCAACGCGCCCGATGAATCGGTGACGCTCACCCCGTAGGGTCCGCCCGCGTTTCCTCCGGACGAACGCGTGTCCACCTTGGCGATCATCTTCCAGCCTGCCGCGGCGGGATCGTCCGGACGTTTCGGCTCGGCGGCAAAACCGGCGGCCATGCCATCGCTGGCGTAAACGGCGTAAACCTGCGGAGCCCGCTCGCCCGGATGCCAGGAAAACGTGTTGATCTCGCGGATCGCCACCGGCTTTCCAAGGTCCACCCGGATCCGCCCGCCATCTCCGCCGCCCGCGAAGAAGAAATTGCGGCCGGGTTGGTCGGCCTCGGTGGGGACCTGGCCGTCGTGCAGCGCGTCGAGGGTCGCTCCGTTGCCATCCCTGCGTCCGTCAATCAGCGTGAACGCGGCCTTCGTCGCCGAGTCCGCGCGGCGAGGCGCAGGACCGTCCTTGAAAACGAGACCGGTGGCGTCGGTGGCATGGGAAACGGCCACTTTGACCTCCGCGGGAGCGGTACCCGCGAGCAAGAGTGCCAGAGATGGGGCGATCAGGCGAGGATCGAGGGAGGGCTTCATGGGATGGAAATGTTGGATGGAAATTGCCGGAGATCCCGGACGACAGGCCCGGAACGGTTGCCCGCCGCCCGATATTTCGCAAGCACCCCGAAAAGGGCGAAAGAACACCGCGGTTTCCACCGTGTCCGCGATGTCCGCCATTTCCGGGAAACCGTGGATCCCGCTTGATTCGGCCGTCCCATCGGCGCAACTTACGAGCCGTCGGCCACAACTCCGGCGTTTGATAGATTCCGGCGATGAACATCACCCTGATCCATCCGAGGTTTGCCACGGGCTATCGAAGCCCGGCGGTCATGAAGCCGTTGGCCCCGGCGGTGCTCGCGGCGCTCACGCCATCCCGCCACACGGTCCGGTTTCATGACGAACGCCTCAACGATCTCCCCCCCGGAGAACCGGCGGACCTTGTTGGAATTTCCACCTGCACCTTCGCCGCGCGCAGGGCCTATCAGATCGCGGCGGAATGCCGCGCGCGCGGCGCGAGGGTGGTGTTGGGCGGTTTCCATCCCACCCTGATGCCCGACGAAGCCGCGGAACACGCCGACGCGGTTGTCACCGGTGATGCCGAATTTTCATGGCCGCAAGTGGTGGCCGATGCCGAGGCCGGACGGCTGCGGGCGCGCTACGGGCCGCCCGCGCCCGGACCGGCTGTGCCCGTCGCTCCCGATCACCGGATTTTCCACGGCATGCGCTATCTGCCTATCCATCCGGTCCAGTTCGGCCGCGGCTGCCCGAGAAACTGCGAGTTCTGCTCGATCCGCGCGTTCTACGGCGGCGGCACGGCCACGCGCCCGGTGGAGTCGGTGGTGGAGGAGTTGCGGGCCTGCGGCAAACGCCGGGTGATGTTCGTGGATGACAATCTGTTAGGTAACCGCGCCGCGTTTGTTAGCCTGCTGGATGCGATCACCCCGCTCCGCCTGCGCTGGACCAGCCAGATCGACATCCGAGTGGCCGACGATCCCGCTTTGTTGGAACGCGTGCGCCGCAGCGGGTGCGAGAGCCTGGTGATCGGGTTGGAGTCGTTGGAAGAATCGAATCTCCGGCAAATGGGCAAGGCCTGGAATCGTGCGGCGGAATACTCTATCCGGCTGGCGCGGATCCGCAAGGCCGGCATACTCGTGTATGGAACCTTCGTCTTCGGCTACGACGGCGATACGCCGGAAACATTGGTCCGCACGCTGGAATTCGCGCTCCGGGAACGGCTCTACATCGCGAATTTCAATCCGCTCCAACCGCTGCCCGGCACCCCGCTCTATCAACGCTGCGAGCGCGAGGGACGGCTCGTTTCCGACCGCTGGTGGCTCGATCCCGCCTATCGCTGGCACGAGGCGCTGATCGAACCGCGTGGAATGACCCGCGCCGAACTCACCGACGGATGCCGCCACGCGCGGGAGACCTTCCACAGCCCATCTAACATCCTGCGCCGCCTGCCCTCGTCCGCCCACCTCCGCGGACCGTCCAACCTGCTGCTCTACCTCGCCGGAAACTGGATCTCCCGCCGCGACATCGCCGCCAAATCGAAACTCGCCACCGCCCGATGAGAATCCTATTCGTCAAACCCAACATGGGACTTGTCCGCGGCCGACCCTATGACGACCGGGGACGGATGGAGCCGCATACGTTCGCGGTGCTGGCGGCGATCACGCCGGACGGGCACGAAATTCACCTGTGCGACGACCGCTGCGAGCCGGTGCCCTATCGAGAAAATTGGGATCTGGTGGGCATCAACACCGAAGTCTATACGGCACGCCGCGCCTACGAGATCGCCGACCGTTTTCGCGCGGCGGGAACCAGGGTGGTGCTTGGCGGTTGCCATGCCTCGATGATTCCGTCGGAGGCGGCGGACCACGCGGACGCCGTGTGCATCGGCGAGGCGGATGAGGAGCTTTGGGGCGCGCTGCTGGAAGATGCCGCGCGCGGGCGGCTGGGGCCGTTCTATCAATCGAAAGCGGGTTTCCGCCGGGAGTTCGCGCGACCCCGGCCGCAGACCGGGCTGTTCCGGGGAAAACCCTATCTGCCGATCCGGCTCACGCAGTTTTCGCGCGGCTGCACCAATGTTTGCGAATACTGCGCCACCGGCAACATCTGGAAGGGCGCGTTCCAGACCCGCGATCCGCGCGAGGTGGCCGAGGAACTCGCCAACCAGGACCGGAAATATATCTTTTTCACCGACGAGAACATCGTGGCGGACAGCCATGCCGCCAAGGCGCTGTTCCGGGAGCTGATACCGCTCAAGCTCCACTGGACCGGCCAGGCCAGCCTGAAATTCGCGGGCGATCCGGAGCTGATGGATCTGATGGTCCGCAGCGGATGCGCCGGACTGGTCGTGGGATTCGAATCCCGCAATCCGGCGGACCTCGCCACGATGCGCAAGCCCTCCAATCTCGCCTACGGCAGTTACGACGAGGTGGTCGAACGCATCCGCGACGCCGGGATCATGCTGTGGGCGGCGTTTCTGCTGGGATATGACGACGAAACCGAGTCGAGCATCCGCGAGACGCTGGACTGGGCGCTTTCGAAGAAATTCGCGTTCTCGGCGTTCAATATTCTAACTCCCTATCCCGGCACGGCGCTCTATGACCGCCTGCGGGCGGAAGGGCGCCTGCTGTATGACGGCAAATGGTGGCTGCACGACGACTACCGTTTCGGCCACGCCGCGTTCCGGCCCGCGCGGATGAGCCCGGAGCGCCTGTCCGAACTCGGGCTTGAGGCGAGGCTCGCCCATAACTCGATCTATCAGATTATCCGCCGTGCCACCGACCCGAAGACCAACTGCAAGGACCTGCGCAGTTTGTTCACCTATTTCGCCTACAACCCGCTGTTCCGGGCGGAACTGCTCAAGAAACATGCGATGATGTTGGGTTATCGCGGGCGGGAGAGGGGGGGTATTAGTTATTAGTTATTGGTTATTGGTTATTGGTTATTGGTTATTGGTTATTGGTTATTGGTTATTGGTTCACGGGTGTCCGGCTAACTGAGGGTTCTGCATTCCCAAAGCGAAGAAAATGAATAGCTTGCATGAAATTCTCGATGTCACGCATTTGAACTTTCGAGTGAGATTTTCCATACTCCGCGGCGATGAACTCCGGCTGCTATTGATTGCGGTCTGCACCTACCTGATGATTGCGATCCTCCACAAGCAGATCAAGCTGCCCGGCACACTCCACAGAACTTTGCAGATTTTGAGCGTCCATCCGTTCGAAAAAGTCACTCTAAATGAACTACTTATGGAAACCGAGCACAGAACCATGCATAACGCGAATCCTAATCAATTGATGTTCAATAACTTATAACCGGACACTTGTGTTATTGGTTATTGGTTATTGGGCACAAGCAAAAGGAGCGGGACCGCTCGCGCGGCCCCGCTCCGGGATGAGTGCGAGGGTTTGCCTTAACGCCGGCGGCGCAGGAAACCGAGCAGGCCCAGCGCTCCGAGCGCCGCCGTTCCGGGTTCCGGAACGAACAGGAACTCATTGGTGGCGAGCGCCGTGTCGCTGATGCGGACTTCGTCGATGAAGCCCCACGCGCGGTCGCCGTGGCCACCGGCATAGAGTCCCCGGCCGACGGTCCAGTTGCCGCCCGTCCAGTCGCCGCCGGAGGAGCCGTTCCCGTCTGTCAGGGCGAGATTCGAGCTGGTGCCGGTGAGCGCCGCCTGAGCGACCAGTTGGTACCATGTGTCGCCGTTTTCGATGTTCATATAATAGAGCGAAAGCGTGCTGCCATCGCAGACCGCGGCCGCGCTTTGCCATTGGGCGGTGGTGCCGTTCGGATCGGTGCCGTAGGTGAAACCTTGGACCAGACCGGCGGCAGAGATTGCCTCGTGCCAGACGCCACCCTCGTCGCAGTATTTGATCGCCAACGATTCGTTCGGTAGAATCTGCAAATACAAAGCCGCGAGACTCCCGTCGACGGTAGCGGTGTACCGGCTGTCCCGGCCCACCAGCGTCCGGTAGGAATCCGTGAGTTCGGGTTGGAACGCCACCTCGATCGTCCAAGTGGTGGGCGTCCAGGTTTGCATGGTGGTGGTCGCGCACCACCCTGCGGGATATCCCCCGCTGTTCTTGGCGGATGAGGTGTTTGACAAACCGTTTTGCGGTACCGTGGCACCGGCCACATCGGATTTGTATTGGAAGCCCGCGCCGCCCTCGTCCCAGACAGAGAGGTCATTGTTGTTTCCGGAGCTGTCAAGAACACCCGTTCCGGCCTCATAGGTGTTTCCACCGGAAGCACCGTCGTTTATCTGGGTATTCGCGGTTCCCTCGAACCGCCAATAAGCGACGGTCGAGGCCATCAGGGCCGGCGCGCAGGCAGCGAGCAGGCCCAATCCAATCATGGTTTTCAATGGTTTCATTTTTGTTAGGTGTTGTTGTTCAGGGAGAGGGGTGGCTATGGTGCGGATACGGTGGCTTGGAGGAAGCCTTTTGCCGCCGGGGCGACGGCGTCGGAAACATCGAGGCGGAAGGTGTGGAGTTCGTAATCCGGGCTGCCGGACGCCGCGCTGGAAACCCAGGTGACCGGGCTGTTGAAGGCGGCCAGATCCTCCGATCCACGGACGGTGTAGGTGATGCCGTTCACGGTGGCGGTTTGGGTGCCATTGGGTCCGGCGGCAAAGGTGGCTCCGGCGCGGACCGCGATGGTCAGCGTGAAGTCCGCGCGGCCGTTGCCGTTGCTGTCGCCGCGAGTTCCGACCGCATGCCCTTGGTCGCTACCGTTGTTAGGATTGCCGTTGAAGGCGAATTCCTCAAGATTGGTCGCGCCGTCGCCATCGGGATCGCCGCCGCCGTTCTGGGCACCGACGGTGCCGAAGTTGGCGATTTCCCACGTGTCGTCCATCCCGTCGCCGTCGCCATCGGGTGACGGATTGGTTAGAACAACCGCGGTGAAACTGTCGAGGTAGGCCGTTTTGCGGGTGTTGCTGAACAAGTCCGCGTTCAGCACGCCGACGGTTAGGTCGGGCAGCGCGTCAAGGAACGCGGGCTGCGCTCCGGGGGTGACCGTCATGCCGTTGATGGAAAGCGACCACACCCCGGCGACACGCGACATTTCGACGGTGGCCGAGCGGGTGGCGGCGAGGTGGTCCGCCGCGCCGGCGAAGACGCTGTTGGAGTCGTTGTTGCCGTTGGTATTGGTGCCGAACGTATTCTTGACATCGATACGTCCGCCGCGAATGAGGGAAGTCGAACTGGCACCGGCGAAGATACCAAGTTGGTCGGCATTGGAGGTGGCGGGCAGGTTGACGAACTTCGCGCGGAGCTTGAAGTCCTGCGATCCGGTGAACCCGAGCGACGACAGGTTGATCCCGAGCATTTCCGCGACGGCCATGTTGAACTGGCCGTTCACGTCGTTATTGGTCGAGGTGATGGCGAGCGTGCCAGCCGCGGTGTCGAGGTCGAGGTTCGGATCGTTCGGCGAGAACGACGGATCGGTGCCGGTGTTGGCGAGGCGGTGGGTGAAGCCGGTTGCTTCGCCGTCTTTGTCAAGCAGGCCGGTGCCCGCGGTGTCGAAGCCCATGAAGGAAACCGTATCGGGCACGGTGTCGCCGTTGACGTCGGTGGGAGTCGATGCGGCCACGTTGGGATCGGACATCGCCTTGTATTCGGCGAGGTTGTTTGCGCTGTCGTTGTCGGGATCGCCGATGCCGTTCTGGCTAACAATATTGGTGAAATGGAGCACTTCCCAGCGGTCGTCGAGGCCGTCGTTGTCGCCGTCGCCATCGGTGGCACCCGGAATCAGCGGATCGAGCGGGCTGCTGGCGGCGGTTTGCTCGGCAACATTGGTGAAGCCGTCGCCGTCGGTGTCGCCCGTGCCGGTCTCATCCAGATCGGTGAAGTAAAACATCTCCCATCCGTCCGAAAGTCCATCCGTGTCGGTGTCCGGGAAACTGGTGACGAGGGTCGGATTGGTGACCGCCGCGAGTTCCTCGGCGTTGGTGGCGTGATCGCCATCCGGGTCGCCGGCGCCGTTCTGGGCGGTGATGGTGCCGAAGTAGGTGATTTCCCATGCGTCGGGCAGGCCGTCGGCGTCGGTGTCGGCGGCATTGGACATGGGATCCTGCGGATCGGTGCCGAGCAGCAGTTCCTGGCGGTTGCTGGTTAGGTCGCCGTCGGGGTCTCCGTCCGGTCCGTCGGTGCCGGTTCCGCTCGCCGTGCTGAGCAGGTTGGCGGTTTCCCACGCGTCGGGCAGGCCATCGGCGTCGGCATCCGCGTTCACCGCATTGTCCGGGCCATTGTCGTGCAGTTCCTCGCGGGCGTATCCGCGGAGCGCGCCGTTCCAGATGCGGATTTCATCGTAGGCGGCGTTGGCGGTCGCGTCCGGCCAGGGGGAGAATCCGATGGCGTCGTTGAGGTCGTTGAAATTGACCAGGTTGTTGGTGGTTTCGAAGTTACCGCGCGCGGCACCGAGATCGGCATCGGCCGCGGGTGCGGAATACCAGGTCACCTTGGTTTTGCCATCGGTGCCCGCCGCGGGCTCGATGGTCATCACGATGTGGTATTGGGTACCGGCGGTGAAGGGCTGGTTGGTGTTATAGACCGCCGGGCCGCCGGGATCCACCCACTCCACCTGGTCGGTGGCGATATTGGTGCCGTTGGTCCAGGCGAGGTGGAGGCTTTCGTTGGTCGCACCGTGGAAGTCGAACATCCGGCTCCAGTTCATCACGCTGTTCTGGGTGGCCCAGAATTCGAGCGTGACCGGATGGGCGATGCCTTTCAGCAGATTGCTGCCGAGCCGGACGTAGTCGGACGTGGTCTTGTCGCCTCCATCCAGGGTGATCGCATTGGCTCCGAGCGTTGCGTTGCTGGTGGTGCCGATGTCGATGATGGAGGCGTTGCTGCCGCCGACCGAGTCGGTTAGGTCGCCGTTGAAGCTCCAGCGGTGGCGGAGCGCGGTCCACGGCGGCGAGAAGGTCGCGACGGTTGGGTTAGTTAGATAAACGAACTCCTCCAGATCGGTGTAGCCGTCGGTGTCGGTATCGGCGGCTCCGGTCTTCGATAGATCGGTGAAGTAGGCGGATTCCCAAGCGTCGTTCATGCCATCCGCGTCGGTGTCCGGCCATGAATCGGCGTTGTTGGGGTTGGTGTTGGCGCCCGCCTCCAGCGCGTCGGTGGCGAGGTCACCGTCGGGATCGGCGGTGCCGTTGGAAGTGGTTAGATTCGTGTAGTGGGTCATCTCCCAGGTGTCGGAGAGGCCGTCGCCATCGATATCGCCGGGAACGGAAGCCTGAACCGTGGGGTTCGAGTTGGCGGTGTATTCGGCGAGGTTGGTGTGGCCATCGTTGTCAGGGTCACCGGTGCCGGTTTGGCCGAGATTTCCGAAGGTGATGACTTCCCAACTGTCGGGCAAGCCGTCGCCGTCGCCATCGCCGGTGTTCAGGCTGGCCAGCATGTCGGCCGGTGCGAGGGCGGTGTCGCTGATGCGGACTTCGTCGAGACCGCCGAACCAGCGGTCGCCGTGGTTCTGATCGGGAGCGTCGTTGTTTCCGTAGCGGCCACGGAAGATTACCCAACCCCATGGGTTTCCGGTGTTGTCGTTGCCGGGATTGACCAAGGCGGGGTTGGTACTGCCCGAGATATCCTTGGAGCCCACCAACACATAGCCGTTTCCATCAAAGGAGTTCTTGTAGAGCTTGAGAGTCGCCCCATCGGAGGTGGCGGCGACAGCATACCATTTGTTGAGGACCATCGACGTGGTGTCGTAAGCCTCATGCCAGTTTCCAGCGGCGTCGGCGAACTTGATCACCAGTCTGCCATCCGGAACCTTTTGGAGATACAATGGGGCGAGGCTGCCATCGACGCCCGCGACCCCGTTGCCCTCGCGGCAGACGAGGGTGCGGTAGCCATCGAGCGCGGACGAGTAAACATAGGCCTCGATGGTCCACGCGGTGGAGGTCCAGGTGTTGATGTTGGTGCCGGTCGGAGGGGCCATCGCCGGCCAGGTGAACATGCCGGGATAGGAGCCGGCGTTCTTCAGACTGAACGCGTTGGACTGGCCGGTGGAGGGAACATAGGACAGGTTTCCGGGCAGATTGGTTTCGTAGGTATGGCCGGCCCAGGCGTGCTCCCACGACCACATGGTGTTGCCGTTTCCGGTGACATCGACTGCCCGGACACCGACGCCCGTGGTGATGGTGGTTCGTCCGTTGGTGTCTTCGACTTGGGTTCCGGCGGTGGGCACGGTGGTCCCGTCGCCTTCGAAGCGCCAGTAGGCGATCGTGCCGGCGGATGCGGAGCAGGCCATGCCTAACAGGCATAGCGCCGCAGCGGTTCGGATGCGGTGGATCCTCGGTTTCATCAGGTTTGCTAGGTTATGTGGGTTTCCCGTGATACGCACGGCCGTCCAAGAGGCACCTTGGAACCATCAAACTCCCCAAAAACCCCGGTGGCGTCAATAGACCACCTGGTATTACCGTCATATTTAACACCCGGAGCGCGCTTTCGCACCGGAAAGCTACTTCATCCGGGTTACATTCGACACCGCGGGCCTTCGCGGTTTCACCGCGCCAGCCAGCCTCCGTCCACGTTCATGATGGTGCCGTTCATATAATCGGCGGCGTTGGAGGCGAGGAACAGGATGGCTTCGGCGATGTCGGCGGGTTCTCCCCAGCGTCCTTCGGGGATGCGTGCCAGGATGGACGCGTTGCGCGACTCGTCCTCGCGGATCGGGCGGGTGTTTTCGGTGGCGATGTACCCTGGGGCGACCGCGTTGAAATTCATGCGCTCCTTGGCCAATTCGTTGGCGAAGGCCTTGGTGATGCCGGCGATCCCGCTTTTGGCGGCGGTATAACCGGGAACGAAGATGCCGCCTTGGAACGACAGCATCGACGCGATGTTGACCACCTTGAGCCGGTCGTTAGGTTCGGATAGATCGCGGCCGGTGGTGAGCCACCATTTCGCCACAGCCTGGGTGAGGAAAAACGGAGCGGACAGGTTGATCTGGAGCAGCGCGTTCCAATCCTCCTCCGGATGGTCCACGATCGGCGCGCGGCGGATGATGCCCGCGTTATTGACCAGCGCGTCGATGCGGCCGGTGTCGGCTAGAATGCGCTGGACCAGCGCGGCGGCCGCTGCCTGGTTGAGCTTGCCGAAGTCTTCGGTGTAGGCATTGAACCTGGCGCCCAGGGCCGCGGCCATTTCGCCGGTTTCCGTTTGATCGCCGATATCGACGCTGACCACATGCGCGCCCTCGCGGGCAAAAGCCAACAGAATTCCCCGGCCGATGCCTCGCGAGGCTCCGGTAACGATGGCGACCTTGTTTTCAAAACGTTTCATGATATTGGTTTGCGAAATGTTATCTGAGATTGGCGATTTCCACCCGGTCCATATCGGTGAACGCCTGGTTTTCACCACCCATCGCCCACACGAAGCGGTAGCTGGCGGTGCCGCAACCGCAATGGATCGACCACGGCGGCGAAAGCACGATTTGCCGATCGGCCACCCACAGCGGGCGGGTTTCGGCGGGTTCTCCCATCATGTGGAGCACGCGGTGGGCGGCGGGAACATCGAAATAACAATACACCTCGCTGCGGCGGTCGTGGGTGTGCGGCGGCATCGTGTTCCAGATGGACCCGGATTTGAACTCGGTGAAGCCCATCACGAGCTGGCAGCTTTTCACACCATTCTCGTGGATGTATTGGAAAATCGTCCGTTCGTTGGCCTCGTCGCGGCTGCCGAGTTCCACCCGGTTGGCATCCGCGCGGGTGGCGCGGGTCGTCGGATAGGCAGCGTGCGCCGGATAACTCACCAGATAGAAAGCGGCCGGAGCGTCGGCGCTGGCGCTGGCCATGGCGACCTCCCGGCTGCCGCGGCCCACGTAGAGGCAATCGTGCGCGTCCATCGGATAGACCGTGCCGTCCACGGTCACACTGCCCGCGCCGCCGAGATTGAGAATGCCCAGTTCCCGGCGCTGGCAGAAGAATTCCGCCTTGAGCGCGTCGTCGTTAGGCAGGAAAACCGTTCTGCCAAGCGGCACCGCGCCACCGACCACCGCGCGGTCGAGATCGGTGTAAACCAGCCGGATTTCTCCGGGTGAGAAAAGATCCTCCAATAGAAAGGCGGACCGCAGTTCCTCCGTATCAAGGGCTGCCGTTTCGCGCGGGGATGGCATCAATCGGGTCTTCATCGTGTGGTGTGGGGCTTGGTTGGCTGGCGTCCGCTCGCGAACGCGGGACGATCCTCCCGCGCTGACCCTCGCATGGCAATTCCAATCCTCTCCATCCTCCCGAATATGCAAGTAAACCTGTTAAACCGAATCTCCGGCATCGCGCTGGCCGCGGTCTGCCTCGCAGCGCCGGCCCTCGCCGCCGACCCCACCCCCGCGGCCATCGTCAAGGACATGAAACGCGTTGCCGACTGGCAACTCGCGCATCCCTCGAAGCACAAGCCGCACGATTGGACCCACGCGCCGTTCTACATGGGCCTGGGCCATCTTTTCCAGGTTTCCGGCGACGCCACCTACCGCGACGCGCTCGACGGGTTCGGAAAACCGCTCGGCTACGGCCCCGGGCCTCGGGTAACCCACGCCGACGACCACGCCATTCTCCAGGCATGGCTCATGCTCTATCAGATCGACCGCGATCCGGCGAAACTGAATCCCTCCGTGGCGCATTTCGACACCGTGCGGCAGGCGTTGGCGAAGGAACCGAAGCGCTCGATCAGCGGTGGCACCTTCACCTGGGACTGGTGCGACGCGTTGTTCATGTCGCCGGCCGTGTGGGCGGAACTCTCCCAGATCACCGGCGATCCCAAGTTCCTGGAATGGTCCGACCGCGAATGGTGGACCACCACCGACATGCTCTACGACCCCGAAGCCCATCTCTACTACCGCGATGCGAGGTTCTTCGGCCAGAAAACCGCCAGCGGCCGCAAGACCTTCTGGGCGCGCGGCAACGGCTGGGTCTGCGGTGGCCTCGTCCACGTGCTCGACCGACTTCCCGCCAACCATCCTTCGCGGGTGAAATACCTCGGCCTCTATCACGACATGATGGCCGCCTTGCTGAAACTCCAGAACCCCGACGGCCTATGGCGGTCCAGTTTGTTGGATCCCGAGGGACCGATCGGCGAGTCGTCCGGCACCTCGTTTTTCACCTATGCCATGGCCTGGGGCCTCAACCGCGGCCTGCTGCCCGCCAAAACCTATCGTCCCGCCGTGATGAAGGGTCTAACCGCCCTGATGAAGAACATCCAGCCGGATGGAATGTTGGGATTCGTACAGCGGGTGGACGACCGCCCGGACGGCTCGACCATCACCGCGCAGGCCACCGAGATCTATGGAAGCGGCGCGTTTCTGCTGGCCGGTTCGGAGGTGATCCGCCTGCTGGATCCTTCGAAAGCCCGCAAGGGACTGGCAACCTTCAAAGGTGTGACCCTGCCCGACCGTTTTCTCCCAGCCGCGCCGCGGACCTGCGCGCGCTTCGTTCCCGAGCGCAAGGACGATTTCGCCTGGGAAAACGACCTCGTGGCATTCCGCGCCTACGGCCCCGCGCTGCGCTCCGGGCCGGAGAACAGCGGCTTTGACTGCTGGTTCAAGCGCGTTCCCTATCCGGTGATGGACAAGTGGTACATCGAGGACGTCACCGTGCTCAAGCACAGCAAGGCGACGAAAACCTATCACCAGGATCAGGGCGAGGGCTATGACGGCTACAAAGTCGGCGACACCCGCGGTTGCGGCGGCATCTCCGTCTTCGCAGACGGACAGTTATACAATTCGGAGACATTCGTCGCCCAACGGATCATTGAGAACACCCCGCAACGGGTGGCTTTCGAACTCGATTACGCCAGCGACTTCAAGGGTGCCGTGCTCCGCGAGACCAAACGGATCACGCTGATCATGGGCGAACGCCTGTTCCAGTGCGACTCCCGTTTCACGCTCGACGGAAAACCCGCCGCCTCGCTGCCGGTCGCGATCGGTCTGATGCCGCAGGTTCCCGGCACCACGGCCGCGTTTTCCCCGAAGACCGGCCTGATGCGGCTCTGGGAAAACCTCGAAGGCCTCGGCTTGGGCACCGCGGTGGTCATCGATCCGAAACGCGTGGACAAAATGATCACCCATACCGATGCCACCAACCAGACGCAGGCGCTTTGCCTCGCCAAAACCGACGCCACCGGCCACATCCGCTGGTTCACCGGCTTCGGCTGGCAGGGCCAGGGGGAAATCACCACCGACGCAAAATGGCAGGCCTATCTAACCAAGTTTGCCGCGCGGTATCTCAAAACCCCCTACGCCAAACCCGAGTTCAAGGTCCACACCTCCAACATCCCGTAGTCCCTCGATGGGGCGCGGGTGGCACGGCAGACCTCCCCACGGGCAACACGCGGACCCGCAAACGCGTCGGCCGACGATGGATCGAACTTTGGTTTCATCCGGATTGCATTTTCCGTTTCGGCGAGGCACACTCGCGGCGCGGATGTCCGCGCAGTATTCATGAAAAAAGTATTTCTCGCCGTTGATTTGGGAGCTGGCAGTGGCCGGGTAATGGCCGCCAAGACCGATTTCACCAAAATCTATCTGGAAGAGGTCCATCGGTTCGACAATCCGGGGACGGATCTGCCGGGGGGATCGTTCTGGAACCCGCTGGGGCTTTTCCGCGAGATTCTCGAAGGCCTCCGCCGCGCGCAGGAACGCTATGGCGAACGGATCGTTTCCATCGGAATCGACACCTGGGGTTGCGATCACGGGTTGCTGGATGGAAACGGCGAACTGCTCGGCCTGCCCCACCAATACCGCGACCCGCGATCCAACGGCATGGCGGAGGAAATGCACGCGCTCATGCCCGAGCGCACGATCTATCAGCACAGCGGGGTCCGCACGCTGTTCTACAACTCCTCGCTGCACCTGCTCGCGGCCAAACGCGCCGGTTCCCCCGCGTTGGAGAACGCGCGCACCCTGCTGTTCATGCCGGACTTGCTAGGCTACTGGCTCACCGGCCGTGCGGCGGTGGAACGGACGATCGCGTCAACTTCCCAACTGCTCGATCCGCGCACCGGCGACTGGGCTCGCGAGGTGATCGCCGCGCTCGGCCTGCCGCAGGAAATCTTCGGCGAGGTGGTGGCTCCGGGCACCGTGTTAGGCAACTTGCGGCCCGAGGTTTCCCGTCTAACCGGAGTGCCGTCCATCCCGGTGATCGCCACCGCCTGTCACGACACCGCGTCCGCCGTGGCGGGCATCCCGATGACCGGCGAGGACCAACTCTGGCTGTCGTCCGGCACGTGGTCGATCATGGGTCTCGAAACCCGCCAGGCGATCACTTCGGACGAGGCGTTCGATCTCGGGTTTTCCAACGAACTCGGCGTGGATGGAACGGTACGTTTTCTGAAAAACATATCCGGACTCTGGCTGATCCAGGAATGCAAACGCCAGTGGGCGCTCGACGGTGACGACCTCGAATACGCCGCGCTGGCCGAACTGGCGGAAGAGGCCGAACCGTTCACCGCTTTCATCGACCCGGACGATCCGGTGTTCGCCAGCCCCGGCGATATGCCGGAAAAGATCCGCGCATGGTGTGAGCAAACGGGTCAGGCCGTCCCTGCCAAGAAAGGCACGATTCTGCGGATCGCCACCGAATCGCTCGCGCTGAAATACCGGGTGGTTTACGACCGCATCCGCGCCATGGCGGGCCGCGAGTTTCCGCGCTTGCACGCCGGCGGCGGCGGCATTCAGAACGAACTGCTCAGCCAGGCCACCGCCAACGCGCTCGGCATCGAAGTCGTCGCCGGCCCGGTGGAGGCCACCTCCTGCGGCAATCTCATCACCCAGATGATCGGCACCGGAAACCTCCCGGATTTCGCGGCCGGCCGCGAGCTGATCCGCAATTCGTTCGAGTTCCGCACGTTCACGCCCGCCGATGGCGAAGCGTGGGAAGCGGCGTTCGCCCGGTTCACGAGTCTCCTTCAACGCCAGTCATGTTAGATCATCCGACACCGATGCCTCCGCTGCCGGAAGCGGCGGCCGCGCGCCTCTCAGCGCTCGGCAACCAGATGAGAACCCTCAGCGACACGTTCGTCGGCTATCCGTGTTCGCAGGATTTCAGCTATCCGGAAATCATCCCGCTGTTAGGATACGCGATCAACAATGTCGGCGATCCGTTCGGGGAGTCGATCTACCGGGAAAACACCTTCGCGCTCGAGCGCGAGGTGGTCGCCTTTTTCCAACAGCACCTCCGCGCTCCCGCCGAACAGACGTGGGGTTACATGACCTCCGGCGGCACCGAGGGCAATCTCTACGGTCTCTATCTGGCACGCGAGATCCATCCGGACGGGATCATCTACTATTCCGAGCACACCCACTATTCGGCCGCCAAGCTGGTTCGCGTGCTCGGCGCGCGCAGCATCATGATCCGCGGCCAGGACAACGGCGAGATCGACTACGAGGACCTCCGCGAGACCATCCGCATCCACCGCGACGCGCCGCCGATCATCCTCGCCAACATCGGCACCACGATGCACGGCGCGGTTGACAACCTAACCACCATCCGCGCCATGCTCAAGGACATGGCGATCTCCCGGTCCTACATCCACGCCGACGCCGCCCTTTCCGGGATGCTGCTGCCGTGGGTGGACGACCCCCAGCCGTTCGGATTCGACGCCGGAGTCGATTCCATCGCGGTTTCGGGGCACAAGTTCATCGGTTCGCCGATGCCCTGCGGCGTGGTGCTTGCCGGCCGGCGCCATGTGGACCGCGTGGCGCGCAGCGTGGAATACGTCGGCTGCATGGACACCACGATCGCCGGCAGCCGCAACGCGGTGACTCCGGTCATTCTGTGGAGCGCCATCCAGCGCTGGGGCGCGGACGGTTTCCGCGAGCGGATGGGCCGCTGCCTGGAAATGGCGGACTACGCGATCGCCGCGTTCGCCCGCCACGGTATCAAGGCGTGGCGTCATCCCAACTCGATCACCGTGGTGTTTCCCCGCCCGCGGGACAGCGTCATCCGCAATTGGCAGATCGCACCCAGCGGAGACATCGCCCATATCATCACCATGCCCCACGTCACCCGCACCATGATCGACCGCGTCGTGGCGGAAACCGCGGGCCTAACCCAACAACAGCCATGAAACAAATCACCGTGATCACCCCCGCCAACCAGGCCGGCACGCTCGCCGATCTCGCCGAACGGCTGGCCAAACAGGATATCAATATCCTCGATATGGAGGTGCTGGACGATCATACCCACGGAGTGATCATCCTCCACGCCGAACCCCACGACCTCGCCTTGCGCGTGCTCGCGGAGGCGGGCTACCATGCGGCCAGCGACGATCTGTTGGTCATCCGGATCGAAGACCAGCCCGGCGGCGTGGCCCGCATCGCCGCGCGCTTCCGCGAACCCGCGCTCAACATCCGCTCGATGCGCATCGCCCGCCGTGACAACGGATGGGCCACCGTTATTCTATCCACCGACGACAACACCCGTGCCCGCGAGCTGCTGTCCGATTGCCTTGCCGGTTAGATGGACTCTCCCACGGAAACCTACTGCCTGCTCCAGGAAACGCTCGGCGCGGAAATCCCGATTTCCGCGCTGGAGGAGGCCGCCGATGCCACCCAGGCGATGTCGAGGCTCGACTGCCTGGGTATCCACCGCAACCTGTGCGGGGTGGTGATCGCGGGCCTGAGCCATGGCGACGCGCTCGCGTTCCAAAGCGTTCTCGCAGCGCGCGGTCACCCCACCCGGCTGTGTGCGGATGACGATTTTCCGCTGTTGCACGAGAGTTTCCAGGTCCAGCGGCTCGATCGCCAGGCGGACACCCTCATTCTAACCAGCTCGACCGGGCGGGTGATCGAACGCCACCTGAATGATCTGGTCTTCCTCGCCGCCGGATTCTATCAACGGGTCGCGATCATCCAGAGCTTCGACCGTCGGATCGAATGGAGCGCCGTGGGCGAGCCCCAGGTTGTCGAAAAACGTCAGTACGGGGAGAAGCAGGAAACCGATTTCCGGATGGATCTTTTTTTCGCAAGGGACCCGCACCGGCTCAATCTCGGGCTTACCAAGGATTCCGCGGTGTTCTTCCACGGCCGGCCGTTCCGGTTGCGGGATCGCCCCGGTCTAACCGACGTGATGCGCGAGGTGGCGGCGTGGCTGCCGCAGGAGCGCGTCAATCTCCAACTGCGCGATCCCGCGCGTTCCATCGTCTATCAAGGCCTGCACGGCTACGAGGGCGAGATCCGCTGGCATTTCCAACGGTTCTCAAGCATGCCGTGATGCGGCGCGGCGGCGTCCCGCGCGGCCATTTTTTCCGAATTCTGGCACGCGAATTGCTTTCACGGGTGTTGAAACCAACACCTACTGAAACCATGAAACAGAAATTACTACCCGCCAGTCTCCTGTTAGCCACCCTTGTCGCCAACCCGGCCCAAGCCGCGTGGGAGTTCGGCGGATCCGGCGCGATCGGCTATAACTCGATCTACGAATTCCGCGGCGTGGACCTCGGTTCGGACATGGTCGAGGCGTCCGCCGGGCTTACCGCCACCTATGGTGATCTCGTGCTCGGTGCCTCGCTCTGGTATGCCGCGGTGAACGACAATCCGACCAATCCCACGCCGAACGAACTCGACATGACGCTGTCGTTCACCAAACCGCTCGGCCCGGTCACGCTCACCGGCGGATATATCTATTACGATTTCGAAAACGCCAACGCCAGCAACACGCAGGAACTCTATCTGGGCGCCAGCATGGAAGTGTACGCCGGAATCTCCGCCAGCACCACGGTTTTCCGCGACATCGATCTGTTCGACGGATGGTACTTCGACGTCAATCTGTCGAAATCGTTCGAACTCAGCCCGTGCCTGAGCCTGGTGACCACCGCCGGATGCGGGTTTGCCGATGACAACGGCCTGCAGTTGCAGTCGAACGGTGACACCCTGGACGGATTCAACCAGTGGTACCTGTCGCTTTCCATGCCGTGGAAATTCCGTGAAGGATTCACTCTAACTCCTTTCCTCAAGTATGTGGATGCCGACTCCGATCTGGTGAGCGACATCCCCGGAGGCTCCACCGGAGACGATCATCTGGTGTATGGCCTGAAACTTGGCTTCGAATTCTGATCTGACCCAACAAACCGCGTGAGACCGCGGCCCCGGTCGAGGCCGCATGACAGAGAGGTGCCCATGGAATGGGCCGGATCCGTGAAAGAGGCTTTGGCGCCGATCCTTTCCGTGGACCTCTCTGGCGTGCGGTCCCGCCGGGGCCGCGCCCGTTTTTCGGAGATCATTCGAAATCCAGAACCTGGCCATCCTTGAGCAGGCGCTCGCGCAATTTCCCGTAGTCCACGTTTTGCACGGAGGATTTGCCGTCGATGGCAAGTGACGCGGCGGTCGCGGCGCTCTGGCCCATCACCATGAAGACCGGTTCCATCCGGATCGAACCGTAGGCGATGTGGCTGGCCGCGAGGCAAACCGGAACCAGCAGGTTGGAACATTCGGCGGCGCGCGGCCGGATGCTGCGGTAGCTGATCGGATAGGGTTTGGTGCCGATCTGGATGTCCCCCTCGTTTCTAACGAACCCATCGCGGCTGACAATCCGCTGGGTGTGGTGGCTGTCCATGTTGTAGGCGCCCATGCCCACGCTGTCCGGCACGACCTCCACCCTGCGGCAGTTTTTCTCGCACATCACGTGATCGCTGACCATGCGGCGCGCCTCGCGCACGTAGAGTTGGCGCGGCCAGTTTCCGTTGTCGGTGAATTCGTCACGGGCAAGGCCCCACTTCGCGTAGGCCTCGCGCGTTTTGCGGGGCACCCGCGGATGGTTGGCCAGCGTCCACATCAGGCCCTTCTGATAGGATTCGTGTTCGGCGCGGATCCGCTCGCGGGTCGCGTGGTCGCCGTCCGGATAGGCGTAATTCATGCCGATGTAATCGGTGCTCACCGCGAAGTTGTTATTGGTATCGGTTTTGAGGTTGGGCATCCGCACCGGATTCCACGGATGGCGCGCGTCGCCGGCCTCGAAGTTGCGGAGCAGCAGTTCGTAGCGGCGCTCGTCGTAATCGGCGGGCTTCGGAAAGGGAACGCGGTTCCGCGGATCGCTGGTGTTGCACATGCGGAAATTGTAGGCCTGGATCCGGTGGTCGCCGCTGCCGTCTTCCTTTGTCGGTGTCGGGTTGATGCCGGGCAGCAGTCCGCTCGCGGGGTTGCCGGGCTCCACGTAGGGATCGACGTTCTTCACGAACTGGTGTTTAACGGCACCCGCCGTTTGCAGTCCGTTGATGGTCTCACCGTATTGCGTGTTCGCCTCGCGGCCAACGTGGTAGGAAACCCCGGCCTTCGCCATGAGATCGCCCTCGTAAGTGGCGTCGATGAACATTTTTCCGGAAAACCCGCGGCCGCTTTCCATCACGATCCGGGTGATCCGCGGGCCTTCCTTGGCCACGCCTTTGGCCAGGTCCAGGCGCTCGTTGAAGACCACGGTGATTTTCGCCTCGGCGACCATGGCGTTGATGATCGCGGTGGCCACGTGGGGTTCGAAGGTCCACATCGCGTCCTCCTGCTCCGCCTGGCCGTGCGGCTTCTTCGCGAAATACGATTCACGGGTTTGCAGCGTCCATGCGGCGGGATCGGCGTAATGGCGCTTCACCCGCTGATAGAACTCGCGCGACACACCGCCGATCGCCCGCTTGTTGCCGATGTCCGTCGCGCCGAGGCCACCGGTTGTTAGTCCGCCGAGAAACCGGGTGGGCTCTATCAGCACAACGGATTTTCCCATCCGGGCGGCCTGTACCGCAGCGGCCACCCCTCCCGAAGTGCCGCCGTAGATCACAATATCGTGGGACTCGGCGCCAAGCCCGGCGCATGGAACAAGGCACGCCAGCATCGGAAAGCAGGCCCGGAGAAAGGAATGATTCACGTTCACGGGGACCTTGAACGGGGCATTCTCCCCGGTTATTTCACGGTGGCGCGGAGGCCGGGGGTGATGCGGCCGGTGTGGATGGAGTCGGTGGCGCCGGAGCCGGCCTGGATGTGGCCGGCGTCGAGGCGGATCTGTTGGAACACGGGATCAACCGGAACCCAATGGCCGTCGAGGATGACTTCGTTCCACGCGTGGCCGCCGAAGGATTGATAGGTGTCTCCCATATACATCCATCCCCACGCTTCGCGGGCCGGGATGCCGGCGGCGCGCGCGAGGGTGGTGAACAGCAGCGCGTGGGCGGAGCACTCGCCCTTGCGGGATTTGAGCAGATCCATCACGGACAGGGCCTCCACCTCGTAACTGTCCTCCAGATACTTGTCGGTGAACGCGAGGAGTTTTCTAACCTTATCGGCATCGGTTTTGGCTCCGGCGACGGCCTTGGCGGCCAGGGCTTTGACCTGCGCGTGATCGGCCGGGTAGCGGAGGTTGGATTTCAGGTAGTCCGCGCGGTCGGCATCGGTGGCGGGTTGAGGCGTGCCTTTGCCGGGGGTGATCCGGACGGTTAGGGAGCCATTGTCTCCGCTGGTGACCGTCTGGTTGGCGGTGGCGGGAAGTTCCGGCGGTTGTTTGCCTTCCGGAGCGGTTAGTTCGACCGTCAGATCAGTGAGTTTCTCCGAGGGTCCCAGCTTGCGGTCGGTTTTGATGGAAAACGCGAGGAACACATCCGCCTGGCCGTCGGGTTTCCGCTTGGCGACCGCCTCGGGTTCCATCCGGATTTCGAAGGCGCCGCCCATTTCGATTTTCACCATGGTGCCGTCGGTGCGGCGGACGCAGCCCTGAACGTCGGTCTTTTGCGCGTGGTCGTATTCGTCGATTTCCCAAACCGGGAGTTTGCCGCCGGGACCGATCCAATCCGCCGTCCGGACCAGTGTGACCGTGTTGGACGATAGGCCGAGGGTCTCCTGATCGAACTCGACCGTGCCGATTTTCTCACCCGGCTTCCGTTCTGGGTCGATGATCCATTGCTCGGGCGAAGTGATGTGGGCGAGGCGCAGGTCCATTTCGATATCCGGGTTTTTGCGCGTGGCGCCGGCTTCGGTGATCTCAACCGCGTAGGTGAGGTCGTGGCGGTGGGTCAGGACGATTTTCCGGGTTTGGCCGTCCATTTTCTGGATCGATTCGAGTCGGAGCAAGCGGTGGGGCGGAGCGGCATCGAAGGTCTGCCGGTCGGCCATATCCATCCGCACGAGATTGTCCATGGCTTTGAGTTCGATGTGCGCCTCCATGGTGGAAACGACGCAGGTTTTGCCGTCGATGGTGTTAGGTTTCCGGGTATCCATGGCCCAACCGATTTTGGAGCCCTGCATGTAAACGCCGTAGGCGATGGAGCGTTCCTGTTTGAGCGCGGCGGGGGGGACCGGGAGTTCGAGCGGGGGGAGTTTTTCCGGCGCGGCCGAAACGGCGAGGGCCAGGCCGGCGAGGATCGGGAAAACGGCGAGGTGCGGACGATTCATCGCGGGCAGCATGGCATGACGGGGCGGGGCGCGCAATCCGCTTGTGGAAGATCCGCCTCACTCCGGGCTTGCGCGGGGTGGGCCGCGCTGCTACGCCATCCGCGCCATGGCCACGATCAACACCCATTTCCTCAAACTGAAAGCCGGATATCTGTTTCCCGAGATCGCCCGTCGCGTGAAGGCGTATTCGGAAGCGAATCCGGACACCGCCGCGCGGATCATCCGCTGCGGGATCGGCGACGTGACCGAGCCGCTGCCGGCCGCGGTGGTCGAGGCGATGCACCAGGGGGTGGAGGAAATGGCCAAGCGTGAGACCTTCAAGGGCTACGGTCCGGAACAAGGCTACGAGTTTCTCCGGCAGGCGATCGTGGAGAACCAGTTCGCCGGACTCGGGATCTCGGCCGACGAGGTGTTCATCTCGGACGGTTCCAAGTGCGATACGGGAAACATCCTCGATATTTTCGGCCACGACAACGTGATCGCCATCACCGATCCGGTCTATCCGGTCTATGTGGACACCAACGTGATGGCCGGCAACACCGGCGACGCGGACGCCAACGGTGCCTACGGCGGGCTGATGTATCTGCCGTGCACCGCGGCCAACGGCTTTGTGGCGGATGTGCCGGAGGCGCGCGCCGACCTGATCTATCTGTGTTTCCCTAACAATCCGACCGGCGCGGTGGCGACGCGGGCGCAACTGGAGGCGTGGGTGGCCTACGCGCGGGCGAATGACGCGATCATTCTGTTTGACGCGGCGTATGAGGCCTACATCCAGGACCCGGCGGTCCCGCATTCGATTTTCGAAATCGAGGGTGCCCACGAATGCGCGATCGAGTTCCGTTCGTTCTCGAAAAACGGCGGGTTTACCGGGGTGCGGTGCGGCTATGTGATCATCCCGAAAACCGTGACCGGCGGCGACGGAAAGGGCGGGCGCGTGCCGCTGCACCAATTGTGGAGCCGGCGCCACAGCACCAAGTTCAATGGCGCGAGCTATCCGGTGCAGAAGGGCGCGGCGGCGGTGTTCTCGCCCGAGGGCAAGGCGCAGGTGGCCGCGTTGATCGAGCATTACATGGGAAATGCGAAACTGCTCCGCGAGGCGGTGACCGCGGCCGGGCTGCCGGTTTTCGGAGGCGTCAACGCGCCCTACGTTTGGGCGGGCTGCCCGGACGGTCTCAGCTCGTGGGACATGTTCGACAAGATGCTCAATGAGGCGCAGGTGGTGATCACTCCGGGATCCGGCTTCGGCTCCGCCGGCGAAGGCTACTTCCGGATTTCCGCGTTCAATTCGCGCGCGAACGTCGAGGAAGTCTGCCGCCGGCTGAAAGCGCTGGTGGCGGGTTGAGCCGGGCGCGGGGATTTGGAATACCCGGCCGTTCCGATAGACCGGCCGGTGATTTTCCGGACGAATTTTCTTGTCGGCGGAACCCGCGGAGGCTAGGAGTGCGGCCCGCCATGACCCGTCAAAGCATTGAATTGGCCACCCAGATTTTCCTCGTCGCGCTCGTCTGCACGTTCGCGTGGGCTTTCTACAAGCTCATGGTGCTGATCGGGTGGCTGTGAAACGCGCCCGCCCGGATCAGGTCCAGTCCAGATCCACCTGGACGATTTTCTGGTTGCGGTCCTCGTATTTCAGGTGCCCGTGTTTCAGGGCGTATTCGTGGACGCATTTGGTGACCTTCACATCGTAGGCGCAGTATTCCGCGATGCGGCGCAGCGGCGCGAAATCGCCGGATTTCTTGTGCTCCTGCCACCAGCGCAACGCGTCCAGGCCGTCGGCGGTCTTGCCGGTGCCCAGCGTCGCGGACGCGGCGGAATCCAGCTTGAGCCGGAACCCCAGCCGCGTTTCGAGATCGAGCATCATGTCGAGATTCCGCGTCTGCTCGTCGAGCGTTGCGATCAGATAGGACTGGAGCACCGGATAGTCGAACTGCAGATGGTTCCAGCCCACCACCAGATCGGCGCGCATCAGCTCCTCGCCGAGCAGGTGCATCTCGCTTTCCGGATAGATCTCGTAGGTGCCCCGCGCGGTGCTGTAGGTCACCGCCACCGACACGCCCATCTTGTGCTTGTTGGCGGCACCGCCCACCGCGCTGAAGGAGCGCTGGGTTTCCAAGTCGAAATATACGATGTTCCGTTCGGCCACACGCGGAGGCTAGGCGGCGCCACCCGAGGCGTCAATCCCGGCGGTCGGAAATGATGGGATGGGCGATTCGGGCTGCTTTTCGCCGTTGTTGTAGGCCATCCCCTCCTTGATTTCCTCGTACCATCCGTTCGCCATTGCGGCGTACGCCGGATCGCCGAAGAACAATTCAGAAACGAGTCGAGCGTCCCATTGCAGGTCAGGTTGCCCCAGCAGTCGGGAAATCACTTCCCGGAAGACGTGCACGACGAGCCTCCCTTGGCCCTCCAACCCCGGTTGCAGCATGATCGATTTCTTCTCGTCCCCATAGATGAACGCCTTGCATTTGAATAGAATCTGCTTGAGGCGGGTAAAGTCCGTATCCGCCAGCAAATCCGCCAATTCCGGTACCAACCGGCCTTTCACCCGCTCGTTGAAATCGTCCCAGGATGAATAGGGGCCATCCGCCGCGGAAGCTTCGACTCCGAGGCACAACGGCACGAATCGCTCTCCCGGAAGGAGCTTGAGCTGCTGCTTGCGGAGTATTCTCCGATAGTACTCCAGTGGAGACTGCGGTTCTTCGGCAACCACCACTGCGGACGGAGCCACAGGAACCGGCGAAACATGTTTCTCGTGGGGACCCTGTTTGACAATCACGGTGTCAGAACACGCTGCCACAAATTCGGCGAAATTCTTGTAACCGTAACTTTCCTCGTCAAACGCCGGGTCGAGCTGAAGCATGGTGCCCTTCAATGCCGACATCCGCGCGAATGGTTCCGATTTGAGCTCCATCACCCGTGAAAGAGCCATCCCGAGAAGTTTTTTCGCATCTCCCAGATCCGCCTCGGCAACAATCTGCTTGGCCGGACCTGATGCCTCGGGATTCGATTTTCTAACCAGATTGTCGTAGTACTTGAACTCGTTGCACGAGGCGATCCAAAAGCGGTTCGTCGCCTCACGCACGCCTATGCCTATCACCTCCTTGCCCTTTTGCCTGAGGCGCTGGGCAACGGCGATGTAGTCGCTATCACCTCCAACAATGACCACCGTGTGGATGTGGGGAAGAACATTCACGTCCTCTATGATGTCCACCGCCATCCGGATATCGGCTCCGTTTTTCGCATGGGATCCCCGGGGAAAGAGCTGGATCAGATCGACGGCATATTGTTGGAAGTCCGTCGCATAAGCGGTGAGCCAGGCCCAATTGGCGTAGGCGCGGTTCACGGCAACAGGTCCTCTAGCGAGGACATAATTCATGATGGCCTCCACATTGACCAAGTCGGGTTGCTTCCCGAAACGTCCTTTCCGATAGGAGTTCGCTCCGTGTTCCTGCTCGTAGATTGCCGCATGGACGTTCTCGAAGTCCCAATATACAGCCAAGTGGGTTTTCATGGAATTTGTGCTGTTGATTTCCGGCGACATGGACCTTTGTTTCCTTCGCCAGCCCCTTAACTATCAGTTAGCCGCGTTCGAGCAAGCATTTTCGTAACAAACTTCGCTCAATGGGGGGGCTCCATTGCGGATCCGCCCGGCTGGTTGTCGTGTTCCGACGGAGACCGATCTCAATGCGCGGTCCATGACTTTTCAGTCGTTTCCCCCCTCACTCATTCCCCAGCCGGGTGACGAATTCGTCGAGCAGCGCCTTGAGGCGGGGCTCAGGGGCGATGACGGTCGGCTGGTCGAAGCCGATCCAGATGGCGGTGGCTCCCTTGGGGCCGAGGCGCAGGGTCCAGGCGTCGCGCTCGGAGCCGGTGGCGCCGGTGAAACAACGGGTGCCGGAGCGGCGCTGGAGGACGCTGGCGGCATCGGTGGCCGCGGCGGGCGAGATCGCCTGGCTGAGGTCGGGTTTGCGGGTGTAAAGCGTGTCGCCGTCCGCATCGCGGATCTCGGTGATGAAAAACGGTTGTGGGCGTTTTCCCTGGTTGCCGAGGGTGGACAGGCCGGTGGCCATTTCCATCGGCGTGGCCGCCACCGAGCCGCGGAACAGGTCTTCGGTATCGAGAAACGGCCCGGCGATACCGCAGCGTTTCGCGATCCGCTGGACTTCGGACGGGCCGATCTGCCGGCCGGTTTGGACGGGTTTGCCGGGGAGCACGAGCTTGCCCCGCTCGGACGCGGCGGCGGCGACAAACGGCTCGAACGCCGACCCCAAATCGCGCGTGGACCGGGTGCGGTCGAAACGCGAATCCTGGAAATCCCGTCCGCCGATGAGGGCGAGGATTCCGCCGGTTTTCGTCTCGGTGGTGACGGCCGCGTATTGGACGTAGGCCGGCTCGGTGCCGGGCGTGTGTTGGTCGCGCACCGGATGTTTCCACGATTTCTCCCTTTCCAGTGCGGAAACGGCGCGGGTGAGTTCGGTGTTGAGCCGGTCCTGCCATGCGGCGTCGAGGGTGGTGTGAACATGCAGCCCGCCAAGCCGGATGTCGCGGTCGTCGAGGATGCCGTCCAGCTCGCGGCGGATTGCCTGGAGCGCGTAAGACGGCTGGTTCTCGCGCTGTTTTTCGGTGGTCGTCTTGATCGGCCGCGCGATGATGTCGGCGCGGCGGGCGTCGTCGATAAACCCCATGGCGACCATTCGCGAGAGGGTCTGGTTGCGCTGCTCGATGGCGGCATCGAAATTCCGCAGCGGCGAGTAGATGTGCGGCCCGCGGATGATGCCGACGATCATCGCGCACTCGCCTTCGTTCAGGTCGCGGGCGGATTTGCCAAAATAGGTTAGAGACGCCTGTTCGATGCCGTGCGCGCCGGCTCCGAAATAGATCCGGTTCAGATAGTGGGTGAGGATTTCGTCCTTCGAATAGCGCGCCTCGATCCGCAGGGTGAGGGCGATTTCGAGAAACTTGCGGTGGAGGGATTTGGCGCGGATTTCGAAGGTGTTGCGGGCGAGCTGCATGCTCAGGGTGGAGGCTCCCTGAGTAAAATCGCGGTCCTTGATGTTTCTAACCGTCGCGCGGCCGAGTCCGCGGAAATCCACGCCGCAGTGGTCGAAAAACCGGGCGTCCTCACGCGCCTGCAGCGCTTTAACCAGAAAATCCGGGATGTCCTTGCGCGTGACCAGCCGCCTGCCCGCTCCCGCCGGAGCCGGCAGGGTCTTGCCGCTGCGGTCGTAAAACACCGGATCCGCCGGCAAACGGGCCACCTCGTCCAGATTGAACCGCATCGCCAGCAGGAAATAGAAAAACCCGAACGCCGAAGCGATCACCAGCCCGATGATCGACGCCTTGAACAGCCACACCGCAGGCCCATGCAGGCGCTCCGGCAGCCAGCGCTGCCAGAATCGCGGAGGTGGAATGGGACGCCAGGTGGACATGGGTGAAACTCGCGGAACGCCCTGACTTTGCCCCGGTTAGCCTCCGCGCGCAAGCCCGGGCTTGCCATTTCCGGTGCCGTGCGCGACAACCGAATCCCGAAATCGCCGCCGCCATGAAACGCCCCAACCCGCTCGCGCTGCTCGCCGCGCTAACCGCATCGGTCCTAACCGCATCGGCCGCGCCGCCTGCCGCGGAACCGCCCCGCCCCATCCTCGATGGGTTCACCGCCGATCCTTCGATCCGCGTCTTCGGCGACACCTACTATGTCTATCCGACATCCGACAAGCCGAACTGGAACACCACCGATTTCTCCGTGTGGTCGTCCAAAAACCTGATCGATTGGAAGAAGGAGGGCATGATCCTCGACGTGACCAAGGACCTCGCGTGGGCGGACCTCCAGGCATGGGCGCCCGACTGCGCCGAGCGCGACGGCAAATACTATTTCTACTTCTGCGCCCGTGGGAAGATCGGCGTCGCCACCGCCGACAAGCCGACCGGTCCGTTCAAGGACGCGCTGGGCAAACCGCTGCTCGAAAAAGGCGGGAAGATCATCACCAACACCATCGACCCCTGGGTTTTCACCGACGACAACGGCCAAGCCTACATCTATTTCGGCAACGGCAGCAAAATGCAGGTCTTCAAGCTCAAGCCGGACATGATCGCGCTGGATGGCGACCCCGTTGAAATCCCGCTGCGCGAATTCCGCGAGGGCATCGTGGTCTTCAAACGCCACGGCAGATACTATTTCATGTGGTCCATCGATGATGCCCGCTCGCCGGACTACCGGGTCGGCTGGGGCACCGCGGACAATCCGTTAGGACCGGTGAAATCGCCGGCGCGGGATTTCATCGTGCTGCGCAAGAACGGCACCGCGGTGGGCACCGCGCATCATGGCGTGGTCAACGTGCCCGGCACCGACCGCTGGTATGTGGCCTATCACCGCCACGCGATTCCTAACGGAAACGGCTATCAGCGCCAGGTCTGCCTCGCGCGGATGGATTTCAACGCCGACGGATCGATCCGCCCGATGGACCCGATGGCTAGCCCGTTCCGCCCCGGCGACCGCGGCGAACCGATCGCGCAAAAGCCAATCAAAAACACACGCTGACACCCTGCCTCCGATGATCTGGAAATGCCGAGGCCGGACGCTCGATCTCACCCGCACCGCGCGGGTGATGGGGATTCTCAACACCACGCCCGATTCGTTTTCCGACGGCGGGCTGCATGCGGGTCCCGAGAGCGCGCTCGCCCACGCCCGCGCGATGATCGCCGAGGGCGCGGACATCATCGATATCGGCGGCGAATCCACCCGCCCCGGCGCTCCGGCGGTTTCGACGGACGAGGAAATGGATAGGGTGATCCCGGTGACCGCCGCGTTGCGGAAAATCTGGGACGGTTTCATTTCCATCGACACCACCAAGGCCGCGGTGGCCCGTGCCGCCCTCGCCGCCGGCGCGGACATCGTCAACGACGTGAGCGGCCTGCGCCACGACCCGGCGATGCCCGATGTTTGCCGCGAGTCCGGCTGCGGCGTGGTCGTCATGCACATGGCCGGCACCCCGCAGACGATGCAGGCCAACCCGTGCTACAGAAACGTGGTCGCGGAAGTGGCCGCGTTCTTCCGCGAGCGGATGGAAACATTATCCAACATCGGACTGGATCCCGAGTGCCTTTGTTTCGATCCTGGTATCGGCTTCGGCAAGACACAGGAACACAATCTCGCCCTGCTGGCCGCGCTTTCCACCCTGGCGCCGGACGGGCGGCCGCTATTGTTAGGTGTTTCCCGGAAATCCTTCATCGGCCGCCTGCTGGCCTTGGAAATTCCTGCGGACCGCGACGGAGCCACCGCCATTCTAACCGCCATGGCCCGCCGCGACGGCGTGATGCTCCACCGCGTCCACGCCGTCCGCGAAAATCTCCGGGCCCTCAGGCTGGCCGAAGCGGTCATCCCGAAATCCGGAGTTCAGCGTGGATAGCGGGGGCGGTTTACCACTGAACCGGGCATCCAAACCATCCTGAACCTCAGGTCCCGGACCCATCTCAAATTCAAGCTAAACAGGCTGGATTTTGGATGCCACATTCCCGCCATGAGTGCGACCTGGCCCCTTCAAGACGCGAAAAACAAGCTGAGTGAACTGCTCGACACCGTGCTCAAACACGGTGCGCAGACGATCACGCGGCATGGAAAGCCCGTAGCCGTGGTGATCTCCGCGGAAGCGTATGCCCATCTCCAGCCCGCCGAGAAACTCGTGGACATTCTGCGCGATTGCCCGGTCAAAGACTGGCAAATCGAACGCAACACCACCCCTGCCCGCGATCTTGATCTTCAATAAGCCGCCATGCCCTACCTCGTCGATTCATGATCCCTCGGTTTCGAGCGCATCTGACTGCGATTATCTTCACCGCCCTGGCAAGTGCGGAAGTGTCTGGTGCCAGAGCGGACGAACTTCCATCGCAAACATTGTCCGAAATTGCCGGCGCGCTGGATGTCGGGATGCTGGGTTGGCAGGAGTTGGTCGTAGCTGGACTGCCGTTGCGTCCCGAGGAGATCGTAACTCTGCGGAATGTGATTGCCGGCCAAAACGGACCGGCCGCTGCTCGAACCGTGGCGGCCTTGGATATGAAACTCGGAAACTTCGAAAGATCTCTGGAGATTCTCAAACCCGTGGTCGATCCGGAACAACCGGCAAGAATCCGGCTTTGGCAATGCCAACTGGCATATTTGCTAGGTCGTGAATCGGAGGCGACAGAGTTTCTCGAACAGGCTGATGTTTCCATCATCCCGTCAGGCGCGGCCTATCAGCGCGCCGAATTTCTGGCCGCTCTCACGCGCGTGGCGCATGGGATGGATATACTTGCCCGGCATCGCCCCTGGCTCGAATGGCTGGCAACGAAGGAAGACCATCCGGATATTCAATGGGAGGCCGTCGGCGAACTCATCGATCTGGCATACCACGAAGGGCGGTCCTTCAATGTGGATCTCCTGCCAAGGTGGTTGCGGCCCGCCTTGCCGCTGGCAAACGGCAAATTGGATGAAGCCTACACCGACCTACAGAGTGGCAAAGACACGTGGTGGAAATCGCTGACCGTGCGGCAACACGCGGTGCTGGTTAGAAATCTCCCTCGTTCCCGCGCGCTCGTCCACGCGCTCGCGGCTAGACTCGCCACAGCAAACGACGACGACCGAATCCGGAGTCTTGGAGCGCTGCTGGGTTGCCATTGCGATCCCCACAGCCTCCATCGGGTCTTCATGAAAGATCGGGCTCTCTATCGCGCCTGCCTGCCCGGAATGTTCAGGTTGATGGATAGCGGCCTGATCAGCTATCCGTTTGCCGAAGTGGCTGCTCAGGAGGCCATCGCCCGCCCCACCGACCTCGCGGTGGTTGCAATGGCCATGCGGATTAGAGCACTCCCGCGCGACTTGCAGCCACAGATCCTCGCCAAAGCCTGGCGCTCCATCGAACCATCCGCTCTATCCGCCATCCCGGGCATTGGCGAACATCCCTATCGCTCCGCTTCCCCAGCCGCCCGCCTCGCCGTCCAACTAGCCGCTAACTGCCGTTCCATCGGCGACTTCCGGACTCTCATCGCGTCCCACCCGCAATCCGCCGCATTTCCGGCCAGGGTGGTGGAAGTCTTGGAGAAACGGATCAACAATGGGGCCGGCGCCAGACCTCCAACCCGCGTCCCTCCGGCAGACGATGGCCGTATGACCGCTTTCCGGCGAGTCCTACAGGACTTCACCTCGCCCGACATCGCCCGCCGCCGTGTTCCTCTTTCAGGCGTCCTAACCAAAAGTCCGGATTTCCCCGGCTGGCATTACACCCAGCCCAACGACTGGATCTGGGCCATTCCCAGTCCGCTGCGTGCGGAGGGACCGTGTGCCGGCCGAATGAGGCCGGATAACGACGATGCCCTCGCATTGCGAAAACAACTCGGTTCGCGTCTGGCTCCCGCTTCGCCGCTGGCGGGGCAGTTGTTTCTATCATCCGCGATCATTTCCGTGCGGGAGGAGCGTCTCTCCGAGTCGGATCCCCGCGACTTCAAGCCAAGTCCGGAATACCCGGCCGCCACGCGTGCCCTGATGCGACTGCAATGTGCGGAACTCTTCCCGAAGCCTGCGGAATCCGGTTTACGATTGATGAAACAGGTCCTGTCGGAATTGCCCGTGTTAGCCCGATCATTCCAACCCCTCATTGGAGAATCGCGGTGTTTCGGCAATGACACACCAGCGAACGAACCGCTGGCCGAAGCGATCAACAGAATGAATGACGCGGAGTCCGCGATCATCGCCAAGCTATCCCCGCAGCCGGATCTATCGGACCAGGAACGCGTGTTCGAACTGCTTGCCCGGCCCCAAACCCACCCATTGGGATGGGGAAGAAACTCATACCCCTCGAATCTCAGGCAGCTTCTCCTCCAACCTGATCTCGCCACGAACCTGGCCAAACTCAGAGACCTGCATGCCGCCAATGGTCACGATCCGGAGGGCATCGAGCGCAGCTTGCTCGATATTCTAACCGCCGTCGAACTTGATGATTCCGAACCATGCATCGGGATCGCCCGGAAGATGGCGGATGCGTCACCCGGAAACATCGCTGCCGTGAATATCCTGCTGAGCGACGCCATGACCCGGGGTGATCGGGAAACCATCACTGTCCGCTTCGCAGCCGCAATGGGGACGGGTTTCTCCAATCTGGTCCACCTACACAGTGCCGCGCTCGACTGTTTGCACCCCGAGGATTTCATCCGGATTCTGACAGCAACGGAAGACTCTCCGGACATCGCGCCCTTTGCCCAATCGGTAGGGTCCAGCAGCAATGGGGTTCCGCGGCTCCTGCAAGCCGTGAACTTTCGGGCTCCGGCCTTGCTTGATCGTGCGTTCGAATCCCTACGCCCGCGCATGACTGACTATGACCGTGCCGCGTATTCGCTGGAGTGGTTCCACCTCGCACGCAATCTTGCGCGACCCGAGTCTCCCAAGCCCACGCCGACGCTTGCAGCCATTCCGGAAATCGAACCCAAACACTGGAATATTCCGTTCGATGTGGAACAGGCTTGGGGTTTGGCCGAGCAATCCGGACATGGAGTGAAGGTCACCGCAATTCTCGAAGATGCCATTGCCAAGCGCCCGACCGCCGAAGGGACAAGGCCATTCCACGTCCAAACGGCAGTCGCCGCACGCCACGCCAGCGATGCCACTTGGAAGCTTGTTCTCGCGGATGACCAAAGTCAGGGATACTCCGCCGAACTCGATGCACTGACCGCGGCGGAATGCTACCATGACGGTTGCCCTCAACGGGCGCTGGAATGGCTGGAGTCCATATCCTCACGCATCACCGGACCCGGAACCCAATTCGGCAATGGCCGCTATCCGGATGGTATCGCCGCCGCGGATGGCCTGGCCAGAGCCTATCTATGGATCGACCGGCCCGACCAGGCGGAAGCCTGCGTGCGTCGCTTTCCCGAGTTGAGTCGCGCCCCGGAATGGCAGCCGTTTCTGCGGCGCAAGGCACCCTTGAACGAATCCCTGAGTGTTCGATGTTCCCTAGCCGCCGCAGCGGGGCGCAAGAGCGTCCTTCACTGGGTGGTCTGCGACGATAACGCCAGTGGCGAGGGTCTCTGGTCGCCTCTAACACTTGAGGGCGGGCTCACGGCCAGGGTCGCGGTCTTCTCTGCCGGAGTCGCCACGCGCACCATCCCGGTGGATTTGCACGGAACCTCCTCCGGCACCGTGGATCTTGGGGAAATCAGGGATGGCAATGTGGTGAAGTTCGAACTCCAGGATCGGGATAAGTCCAGAATCTGGCGGGGCGCGACAAGTGCCACCCCGGATTCGAGTCAGCGCCCGGGAACCATCGACGAAACGGAGGAACTCCTACCCTCCATCATCCAGGCCGCCAGGGAGGCAGGCATGAACGCCACCATGGAAGATGGCGTCAGCCACGGTCACGGGCCGCATCTTTTCCTGCGAGGCTGGTTGCCACCCGGAGGTCTGGAGATCCGCTCATGGCCGTGCGAGGGCGGAACCAGCGCGTCATTGCATGCCACCACCGCCCAACTCACCGAACGCCATGGATTCTTCATCACCACGATGCCACAGGATCGGGTGGCGGCGGTGAACGCCCAACGTTTGTGGGTGTCATCCGGTGGGAGCCGTTCGCTGGCCTGGTTCACCCCTGATCAACCCAGGTTCCTGCCGCTCCCGGCTGTTGCAGGCAACCGCTGGATCCTGAAATTTGGCCGCGGCGATACCGACCTACCGTCGTTCGTCTGTATCCGCATCGCCATGCCGAAGCTAACCTTACGCCGAACCGTCCCACCAGCGGGAGCTATCCATCTCGGATACTTTCCCGCCAACGACCACGGGAAAGTGATCATGGACCCGGAACGAGGTCTTGCGGTATGCTTGTCCCGTTGTGGTCCGGCCGTCTTCAGCCACACGCTTGATCCCGCATCGTTCGCCCGGATCCACCGGCTTGCTTACAATGGTCCGGTAGCCGGAGCCTTCACCCGCGACGCGTTCGTTCTCATCGACGGACAGGGCTACCTTTGGAAGGCTTCCCTTGATGATTTTGTGTTTCGAATAGTGGGACATTTCCCCCACAAGGTGGTCACTATTCTATCAGGAAATGCCACATCCCGCGCCGCAATGCTGTGCGATGACGGAACTGTTTCCCTCATCGACACCGCCGCATGCCCGCTGAAACCCCTCGCCACCGTCAAGCTGGCGGCCAACGAGCGCTGCTGGCTATCCCCGGACGGAGGAGTTCTGGCGATCAGGGCCGACGAAGGCCGCAAAGTCCGCTGTTTGGACGCTGCCACCGGCCAAGCAATGCCGGTGTTGGATTTTTCCACCATCGCTCCATCGTGCCGCGTGCTCCGCTTCCAAAACTCAGAGGGCGGAGGATGGGAGGATCGCGAGGGCAGACCATGGCCTGGCACCTTCCTCAGCGCCGCAAACCGCGGCGAGGACACGCCGCTTGGCGGTATGGTCCACTATCCGGGCCAGTTTCATGCGAAAGAGGACGGCAAGGCGCTGTTCATGGTGGATCCAGCCGGTCGCCTTTTGCGCATCGCCGTTCCCGATAGGCCTGGGCGGAAGCTGCCAAACACATCAGATCATTCTCCGCACTGAACTCCACCTATTTTGGGATTATTCCTCTGTCCCATCGTAGAAGTTGTTTTCGAGCAAAACCGAACAACACCGGATCCATGTTTGCCCTTTCTGTCATGGAATGCAAAGCGGGGCATTGGAAGATGGTGGCAGGAATAGCCTGCCGGATTTGATTCTAACCGATTATCAACGGAACGGAAAGCAGATTCCGCAGTGGTAGTAAGGGGATTATCTGGGAATGCGGGTGTTTGTAGATACCGGAACAGCCGGCTCGGTTCCCGTCACCCGGATAAACCGCAGTCAGCGTCACCGAACGTGGCCGGGGCGTTCCCCAACCGGTCTATCAGACCCATCTCCAGCGGGGATCGCGGAGCATGGCGAGGACCTCGGCCACGGTGTAGCCGGATTCGGCGTTTTGGGCGTTGCGCCGCTGGTGGGCGGCGAGGCGTTGGATCTCCCCGGGGCCGGGCGTGTGGGGTTTGAGGTGTGGCACGCGCATGCCGACCATCAGCGCCAGATAGCCTTCGATGCCGAACTGGTTGTTTTCCGATAGATGGATCCTCTCGGCCAGCAGGCTGGGGCCGTTTTCCCGATAGAAGGCGACGATTTCCTCCGCGCCATGGAGGCGGGTTTCATTGCGCGCGGCCTGCCAGAACGGGGTGTCGAGCCGGGTGTTGAAACGGTAATGGATGGCCAGGAAATCCCGGATCTCGTCCCATCGCGAGCCCATGAAGCGGTTGTAGAGCGCGATCAATTCCGGACCCGGCGCGCACACGGAATCGATCAGCCCGTCGGCCAGGGTCTGGCACTCGGTACACAGCAGCATGAGCGCGGTCGCCTCCAGGGGCTCCACAAAGCCCGACGAGTTGCCCACCGCGACCACATTGCCCACCCACGAGCGCCGGTAACGCCCGGTGCGGAAGTTCACGATGCGGGTCTTGCCGACCAGCGGGTTTTTGCGCCTGAACTCCGCCTCGGCGTCTTCGTCGGAAACAAACCGGGACGAATACACATAGCCGCGGTTGATGTGGTGTTCGTGGTCGATCTGCCAGCACCATCCGTGGTCCATGGTCTCCGCCATGGTGTAGGGGTTGATGATTTCGTCGGGCAGGCGATCACGGGGGCCGATGACGGCGCGGTCGCAGAACAGGGTGTCGGTGAAGTCGATGAACGGCTCGCCGAGCGCACGGCCTAGCAGACAGGAACCGAATCCGCTCGCGTCGATATACAAGTCGGCGGTGACGGTTTCTCCGCCGGTGGTGTGCAGCGCGGTGATGGTTTCCCCGTTGGTATCGGCGCGTTCGACGGTGTGATCGGTAACAGTCACCCCCAACTGCCGGGCGAGGGTTTCGAGGTAGGAGACGAGGTTGACGTTCTCGATGTGGAACGCATATTCCGACAGGGTGAAGACGATGCGTCCGTTAGAATCCCGCGAGAAGACCCTCTTGCGCGCGATGCCGGCGCTCATGGGACTCATGTCGCGGATTTCGTCGTGGCAGTAAAAGCCGTTGTTGCGCGGGAGGTCCGCAAAGCGGGTACCGTAGGCGGTGTCGAACGCGTAGGGAAAGGTCTCGCGTTCTCCCCAAAGGAACCGGATGCCGGCTTTCCACGTGGGCCGCGCGATGTCGAAAAAGTCCTTCGGCGGCAGGGCGAGATATTCGAAGAAGTGCCGTCCGAAATTGGGCGTGGTGCCCTCACCCACACCGATGATGCCGATCTCCGGGCTGCGGATGACTCGAATATCGAGGTGGGGCAGTTTGCGTTTCAGGGTGATGGCTGCGACGAACCCGGCGGACCCGCCGCCGAGCACGAGAATGTTGGAAATCATGGAGGTATCGCTTGGTGGATCGGTTTCATACTGAGGGCCCGATCCGGGGAAGTCGAGGAAATTCAGGGAACGATCCCGGTGTGGGCCGGAAATCGTCCGGATTATTTTTCCCTGTCCACTAAACCCAATGCGTCCTTGGGTCGTAGTGGGCCGTAGCGGGGTGATTCCGGGTGAGTCCGGGATCAATACGAGACGCGGAACATCAACAAGACCATGAACATCAAAAGCACACTTATCATTCCGGGGCTGATGCTCGCAGGCGCGGCAGTCACCAACGCGACGGTGATCGGCTTCGGCAATCTGGGGGGAAGCAACACCACGGTTCCGGCCGCGCTGGGTTCCAGAGCCTCCGCCGCCGGCAACGGTTTCGTGGTGACCAACGGCACCACTCCCAACATCGTGACCTCGTGGGACGCCAATTGGGACATCCACACCTCCGGCCATTTCACCAACCTCGAGAATCTAACGGTCGGCGGCGGTGATTGGGACAACCAAGGAAGCATTCCCCGCGTGGGGCAACTCGATTTCGGAACCCACTCGATCACTTTCTCGGCAGACGCGGGCTACGCTCTGGTGTTGGGTTCGTTCGACTTCGCCCATACCGCCGAAACCCTGGGTACCACCCAATGGACCCTTTCGCTGACCGCGATTTCCACCTCGAGTGTCGTCTGGACCCAGTCCCTGACCCTCAACAACAACCCGGCGGCAAACGCGGTCGTGAAGGTGACTCCTAACTTCACCGGCGCGCTCGGAGAGGATTACACTCTAACATTCACCCGCACTTCGGAAACCTACAGCTCCAACGGACGCCACGCGATCGACAATCTGAGTTTCACACAAGTGCCCGAGGCTTCTATGGCGGGGCTTGCGGGCTTGGGTGTCGCCTCGCTGCTGGTTCGGCGCCGCAGGCGGTGACTTTCACGGCAAGCCTCAGCGGAATCGGCTTGCCAGCGGCTGGCGGGCTTTTTACGAACTGGGTTGGGCGCGCGATGGGCGGGCGTCCGGCACATTTCCGCAATCCATGTTCGTTTGGTCCAAACTTTCCGGTTCCCAGTGGTTCGACGCCTGGGAAGAACGTTTCGCAGGCAATCCCAATCTCGTTATCGAGATCGTGAAAGGCGGCAAGTCGATCCGTCTCAAGCTGTTTTGTGAGAGCCAGAAGGAGGCACAGGCGGTGGTGGACCGCTTCGGCGGATCGGTCCGGAAGATCGCCAAGGCCGAGTGGACCAAACCGGTGCCCGAGCCGCGTCCGGTCAAGGTGCGCGACGCGCTGCTGGTCACTCCGGCGACCGCCGCCAAGGATCTGGCGGAACTGCGCAAGGCCCATCCGAAGCGCCAGATCATCAGCATTCCTCCGGAAATGGCGTTTGGCACCGGCGACCACGCGACCACCGCCACCTGCCTGCGGATGGTGGTGGATGTGGCGCGGGAACGCTCGGGTACCGCGTGGTCGGTGGCGGATCTCGGCACCGGCACCGGACTGCTGGCGATCGCCGCGCGCAAACTCGGATCGGGACCGGCCTACGCGTGCGATTTCGACCCCTTCGCGGTGGATGTGGCGCGCGACAACCTCCGGCGCAACGCGACGGACGGCGTGGATGTTAGAGAACAGGACGTGCTGAAGTGGAAACCGCGGAAATCCGGCTATCAATTGGTCGTCGCCAACCTGTTCTCCACTGTTTTGATAGAAGCTTGGCCGGTGATCGCCAAGGCGCTCTCCCCCGGTGGCGACCTGATCGTTTCCGGCATCCTGTCATCGCAGGCGTGGGACGTTTTCACCGCTGCGGCGGGCCACGGGCTGGGATTCGACAAGGTGGTTAGAAAAGGCAAATGGGTCACCGCCCGCGGCGGCCACCTGGCCGATCTGATCGCCAAACAAAGCGCCCCAGGACCGGCGTGAATTCCCGAATTGCAAATCGGCGGCGGATGGCGTGAAATCGCGTCCGCATGCCGCGCGAAAGGGAACCATGGACGCTGGAGGAACTCATCGACTTCGAGGCGGAGTTGATGCGCGGCGGCGTGCCGGACGCGGAGCTACGCTCGGAGGTCGTATCCGCCACCCG
Organism: Verrucomicrobiota bacterium; assembly: GCA_017301995.1. GTDB lineage: Bacteria > Verrucomicrobiota > Verrucomicrobiia > Verrucomicrobiales > Akkermansiaceae > Luteolibacter. The sequence continues at coordinate 88,813 of JAFLEH010000008.1, forward strand.
CGGGCTGGAGGGCATCGCCGCCCGCAGACACGGCCTGAAAGTCTGGCTGGAACGGGCGCGGGATAATGCTCCGGCACAACTCGCCGCCACCGGACGCCGGGTGACGGGCGCGTTCGGGCTGGCCACGACGCTTTGTTTTCTAACGCTCTTTCTGACTGGGGCGGGCGCGGTGGCCGGGCTGGTGGACCGCGGGCTCGGCGGCATCCACGTCACGCTGGCGCTGGCGGTTTTGTTGGGAACGCAGTGGCTGGTGCTGGGCGCCGGGTTGTTGGGATGGCTGTGGCACCGTCGCGCGGGGGCGGCGTTCAGCGCGGCGCAGGTTTTGCTAGGCGCGGTGGTGAGGCGGATCAGCCGCACCCGCGAGGGCGGGTGGTGGACGCAGTTGGTGGACGGCGGCGGACACGCCCGCGCGGCGCTGCTATGGCGGCTCGCACGGTTGGCGCAGTCTGCCGGAATCGGTTTCAATCTGGGAGTGCTCGCGGCACTTGCGGGGATCGTGTTGGTTAGAAACACCGGGTTTTTCTGGGAAACAACGACCACCGGCGCCATGCGGGCCGGGCTGGAACGAGCGGTGGGGTTTCTATCAATACCGTGGGCCTCATGGTGGCCTGAAGCGGTGCCGGACGCCGCGGTGATCGAGGCCACCCGGCGGCTGCCGGAGCACGCCGGATGCCTGCCGCCCGGACCCGCGCAATGGTGGCTCTTTCTGCTGATGGCGGTGACGGTGTGGGGCCTGCTGCCGCGACTCGCGCTGTGGCTACTATGTTGGAACGCCGGACGCCGCGCGCTGGACAACCTGGATTTCCAAGGCCGCGCCCACCGCGCGCTGTGGCGCGAACTGACAGCCGCCGCCCGCGAGGATGCCGATGAAAAACCGCTCGACGGCGTGCTGGTCCTCGATGTCGGCGGCACCGGCCTCGACCACGCCGCCCTCCGGCCGTTTCTGCTCCGCCGCCTGCGGGTGAACCCGACCGCCTGGGAATCGGTGGCGGTGCTCGACGAAGGGGCCGAACTCCAGGCCTCCCAGGCCCTCGCCAACGCGCCTGCCGGCGTGGTGCTGCTGGCCGAGGGCTGGGCGCTTTCGCCGCCGCGCATGACCGCCGTGCTCGCCCGTGTCCGCGCCGCCGCAGGCACGGGAAAACCGGTGAAATTCCTCGCCGCCAACGCCGGTCCCGGCGGCCAACCGCTGCCGCCCACCCCGGATGAACGCCGCGAGTGGGAACGTTTCACCGACAGCCTCCGCGATCCGTTGGCGGAGGTGTTCTGTTATGAGGAAACGCCGCCCGCCTGATCCCGAATTTCGGGATTCCCATCCGACCGCTTTCCGTTTCATCCTCCGCCCATGTCCGCGCCCGCCCAAACCCCGATGATGGCCCAATACCAGGCCATGCGGAAATCCTTGCCCGCGGACGTGCTGCTGATGTTCCGGCTGGGCGATTTCTACGAGATGTTCTTCGAGGACGCCAAAACCGCCTCGCCGATCCTCAATGTGGCGCTCACCCGCCGCAACGGCTATCCGATGTGCGGCGTGCCCTATCACGCGGCCCAAGGCTACATCGCGCGCCTCCTCAAGGCCGGCAAACGCGTCGCCATCGCCGAGCAAACGTCCGACCCCAAACCCGGAAAACTCGTCGAACGCGAGATCTCCCGCATTCTAACCGCCGGATCGATCGACGACCTCACGCTGCTCGACGACCAGCGCCCGAACTACCTCGCCGCCGTGTGCCGCCACGGGAAAATGTTGGGCCTGGCCTGCGTGGACCACACCACCGGCGAACTGACCCTCGCGGAGTTCGCGGACATGCCGCAGCTCACCGACGAACTCGGCCGGCTTTCGCCTTCCGAACTGCTGGTGCCCGACCACCAGACCGCCGAGTTTTCCCAACTCCGCCACAGCCTACCCTACGAGGGATACACGTTCCTGCCCGAACACGCGGTGCAACTGCTCCGCGACCACTTCGCGGTCCACTCGCTGGACGGCTTCGGCTGCTCCAACCTCCCCGCCGCCTGTGGCGCGGCCGGCGGCGTGCTCCACTATCTGATCCATCAGCTCCGCCGCCCCTGCGATCATGTTCGGCCGCCGCGCGTCCGGTCATCCGCGGAACACGTCCTGATCGACGCCGCGTCCCAGCGCAACCTTGACCTGATCGAGTCCCGCGCCGGGAAAAACCACACGCTCCTCGGCGTTCTCGACCGCACCGCCACACCGATGGGCGCGCGGCTGCTGCGCGATTGGCTGCTCCACCCCCTAACCGACATCGCCGCGCTCACCGCGCGCCAGGAAATGATCGGCGCGTTCCTGGCCGAGCCGTTCCTTCTATCAAAGGCGCGCGAGTCGCTCAAGGGCATCCGCGACATCGAGCGCACCATCTCGCGGCTCTCGCAAGGCTCCGGCAACGCCCGCGACCTCCAGGCGCTCGCGATCTCCCTCACCCACGTTCCGGCGCTGCGCGAGGATCTTTCATCACTGCACGCCCGCCACGCGCCGATCACCGACCGGCTCCACGATTTTACCACCCTAACCGACCTGTTGGCGGCCGCGCTCGCCGACGAACCGCCTAACAACCTTCGCGACGGCGGCATCATCCGCGACGGCTGGTCGCCCGAACTCGACGACCTCCGCAACGCCTCGCGCGGCGGCAAGGACTGGATCGCCCGGCTTCAGGAGGACGAGCGCAAGCGCACCGGCATCGACTCGCTGAAGATCAAGTTCAACAACATCTTCGGCTACTTCATCGAGATCACCTCCAGCCACCTCGCCAAGGTGCCGGACGACTACACCCGCAAGCAGACCATGTCCAACGCCGAGCGCTACATCACCCCGGCGCTCAAGGAAATGGAAAACAAGGTGCTCGGCGCCGAGGAACGCTCCAAACAACTCGAAGCCGAGCTGTTCGCCCAACTGCGCGCCCAAACGCTGGAACACCTTCCCGCGCTCCAGGACACCGCCGCCGCCGTGGCCGAAGCGGACGTGCTTTCCGCGCTCGCGGAAACCGCCCAGTTCCACCGCCACTGCCGCCCGGTCCTCACGTCCGACACCGTCTTCCGCGTCACCAACGGCCGCCACCCGGTTCTCGAACAAACCCTCACCGAGACCAAGTTCGTTCCCAACGACACCGATCTCGATCCGGAAACGGCCCGAATCCAGATTCTAACCGGACCCAACATGGCGGGTAAATCCACCTACATCCGCCAGATCGCGCTGATCGCCATCATGGCCCAGATCGGCGCCTACGTCCCCGCCGACGAAGCGGTCATCGGCCTGGTGGACCGCGTGTTCTGCCGCGTCGGCGCCTCCGACGACATCTCCCGCGGCCAATCCACCTTCATGGTCGAAATGAGCGAAACCGCCCTCATCCTCAACCACGCTACCGAGCGCTCGCTGGTCATTCTGGATGAAATCGGCCGCGGCACCGCCACCTTCGACGGCCTATCCATCGCCTGGGCCGTGGCCGAACACCTCCACGACACCATCGGCTGCCGCACGCTCTTTGCCACCCACTATCACGAGCTAACCGATCTGGCCAACACCAAGCCGGCCGTGGCCAACTACAATGTTGCGGTTAGGGAATGGAACGAGGACATCATCTTCCTCCACAAAATCCTCCCCGGCCCCGCCGACAAATCCTACGGCATCCAGGTCGCCCGCCTCGCCGGGCTCCCGCGACCGGTTGTGGAACGCGCCAAGCACATCCTCTCCCACCTCGAACTCCACTCGGTGAAGCCGGAGGCCAAAAAACAAGGCCCCAAAGCCAAGAACACCGCCCAGGACAACCTCCCGCAAGCCAACTCGCCCCAGCTCGATCTGTTCGATTCATTCTGAGCACCGGAACCCGCGCCGCCTGTGGATTCAGGGGAAAGTCATAACCCTGGAAACCGCGAATGAACGCGAATGGACACGAATATGGAATTGCAGACATCCTGATCCGGTCGGAAAATGATTTGGCACAATTCGCGGCGACTGCCACGGCGATGAATGGTGCTTTCTTTCTGGATTCTGGTCTCTGGCTTCTTGGCCCGATGAGGTGCTTGTAGCGGCGCTCTGTGAGCGTCGATGCCAGAGCATCGCAAAGGCAGGATACTCCCGCATTCAGAGCCGTTGGATGAGCCAGAATGAACCGGAGCGCAGCGGAGATAGACTGTCCGGAGGACAGCCCCGCGAGGGGTGAGCGAAGCGAATCAAATTGTGCGATTCGCGCTGAACAACCGCCGGCTTGAGGAACAAAGAGTTCCGGACATGAGAGCCGTCTGGATCGTTCTGCACTTTGGGCCAAAAGCCCGCGTCAGATTGGATCCACCCTGTACGGAGCCGTACGCAGGGTGGTGTGGGACCCGGGAGCTAATCACTCCCAGGGACCCGATTCTCCCATTTTCTTCGTGAGCTACACGATTTTGAACTCCACTGTCTCCCCGTCCTTCAAGTCCTTAGTCTGATTTGCGACATCACCTGTGAACCGTAGATACTCGTAAAGATCCCGCCGCCGGATGTTGCCAATTGAATACTCACCACCAAGAACGGCAGGAATGACCAACCCGAAACACTCGCCGATGTCTGGCTCCCCATACTCCTCGATGAGTTCCGAAACCAGCGACTCCATCTGCCAATCAGCCTTGCGCTTTGGGTCCGCATAGGCCGCCTGTAGATCTTCAGGAGTCCTTGCGAAAATCTCCGCCGACAGCTCCTCGGGGCAAACTCGCCAGTGGCAGTGATCCACGTCTCGAAGCATCACGTTCCCCATCGAGTTCACGGCGACAACGCAATCGACCGCAGGCAGAATCCAGCTCCACTCGGCATTCAGTGCTTCGATTATTTTCGGTTCGTCGAACTGCATTTCTTTGGGAGAACGTCAGATGTGATGTCACCGCGTCGTTGCGGAGACTTTGGATTGAAATTGAAAAGCTGTTGGGCGGTTGACATCTATTCTTGTTAGCCTTCTTTCATGATTTCCGGCGGGTTCGGGGCGCCGTGTAAAGCGTCTCGAATTGAATCGGGCTCCCGAAGAACCGGATTGTCCTGCGGTATCGATATGAATTTGCTACCTTGTCCTCGGTCGCCTCCCCCCCGAACGGCGCTTCGGTCTGAACGATCAACGTGTGATTGTCGTGCCAGCGGACCGGACGGGTTTGGTAATCGTAATCCTCGGTCGGCACCCGCGCCAGTTGCTTGGATCGCACGGAATACACGAACGTGTCGCAGATATACGGCCCGCTCGTTCGAACGCTGAATGCCACATGGCGGCCATCAGGACTCCAGATGATACTCTCCGCAAATGACCCTGTCTCCAGATACGGATGCTTGTCGGACGCCAGGAGGACATCACCGCCGCGGTTTGTGATCTGAAAATGGTAATCAGGATCCGCGATATTCCTGAGCGTGACAGAGCCATCTGGAGACGGATGAGCGACGGGATTTTCCTTCGCACCACTGGCGGCCACGCCTGCAAATGCGCTGAAAAGCAGCATGATGGGCAATATTTTCATTTTGTTGGCAACGACTGAGCGCTGGCAACCCGCTACCGGGAGCGCCCCTCCGCAACAGGCTTAAGGGTTGTAGTAAAGACGGTCATGTCGAGTCAGGGCGGGTAGCCGGTTGTCCACCACCGTCTTGTTGTGCGGTTATTGGTGTTCGGCGCCCAATCATGTGGAGCGGCGAACTGCGTGGAAAGTGGTCAATAATCGTCCTGCTGCCGTCTCGCTCGGCCAGCTTCTGCTCTTCGGAGGTGATAGGAATAGTCCAAAGAAGCGAAACCCTCTCGCCGTCGATCCGGGGTGGGTTCAGCTCTGGCGCGGAGGCGGGGCAGTTAATCAGCAGAACAGAGGTGAAGCCACGAAGTGAATCGTCGCCAGCAAACGCCTCACATCTGATCGTGTGTCCATGCGCAAAGAAGGTGAACTGATGCCAGGGCAAAGTTGATTGTCCCGACAAGTAGCTGGCTAGGCTGGAAATTGTGCCGTCCTTCACTTCGCGGGAAAGGCACGCTGCAAACTCGAACCTCCTAAAATCCACCGGATCTTCGTAATACATCTCGACTGCTGGCTGTGGGCGAAGCGAGATACCCATGGTCAAAAGGTAGGTGCAATCTGGCAGATCAAACCGGACGAGCGCCTTCGGAGGCCAGTACCCTCCGTCGATGGCAAAGTATCGAGAGTGAGGGCCGAGCACAGCCTCATAAGCGGCCATGAAAGTGTCCTGACATGCAGGCCAAGGAGATGCGTCCCCGTCCCACTGACGCCAGAACCGTTCCGCTGCAGAAATACGAGCATTGAACTCGTTCAGATCATCGAGCCGCCAGCACAGCGACGACTGTCCGGTGCAGTCTCGAGCATAGCCAGAAAAGCCCTTGAACCCGCTCCATGAGGGAATCGCTGCCAGCATCTCGTCATCCTCCAACAAGGCAACTCCGTCACCTTCTGGGAACCACACGATCCGTAAGCGATCTGGATTGAGCTTCTCCCGACCTTGCGGGTGCATGCAAAACTCCTTTGGAAGCATCGGTGGAATGCCTCGCCGCATCCCCTCGACATCCAGCGTATCAGGTGCCTTTGTCAGATTTCGAATCCAGCACGTTTTGAGACCGAAATCCTCGTACTCTGGTGAACGAAGGTATAAGTGAGCAACTCGATCATCCTGCTCAATGATCGCTTCGAGGTTTCCATGGGGAGAGGCCTCTTCAAGGACGACTTCGGGCTCGGTCATAGTTTCTTCGCGCAACGTTTGATGTGATGTCACAGCGTCATTGAAATGAGGACGAAATGAAATTGATGTACTTTTGGGCGGTTTACATCTAATCTTGTTGGGCTGTCCGGTTTCGTTGCAGTAGCCAACGTATCCAGAGCGGGGAACAGCAGACAATCAAACTATTGAGTGCAAGCAAGCCGATTGCCAGGGAACCATTGAAGTGGATCAAATAGCCAATCGGCAGGAGTAGGACCTTTGCCAGCCAGTAAGCAAGCTCCACCACCCAATTGGCAGCATGAAATTTTTCCTCTCCAAGTGCTTGATCGAGGCCTTTCAGGACGAGGATCATAATGCAGCCGATTGAGGCTGCGTAATGGACCAAGCTGGCAACGAGAAATTGCCACCTGCGCCGCATCCAATGCGCCGCAATCTTTACAGGAATTTTTGTGGATTCAAACATTTTTCTTTTTTGCCTAGCAGTCTCATTCTGCCACAAGTCGTACTTCGGGGCAGCAAACCACCGGTTGCATATCAGCAACAAGCACAACCCGGAATCGGGCGTTTCCTCTTTTGCCATGCCGTTGCGGTATTTTCATGGGATCGTTGCTAGCGCCCCCGGGGCCGCCCGTCAAGCGGGTTTGTTGGGGGGATTCCCGTTTTCCCGTTTGGCGGGGGCGGCTGCGTCGCGGTTGTCGGTTATTGGGGTCCGAGGCGCAGTTCATCCGCTGTACTTGATCCCCTTGGCGGACCTGGCGTCTTGGCGGTGGATTTCTGGCGGAGATGCGCCTAAACCACCGGAGCGGGACGCACCGGCGACGGACTGGGGCGAGACTCCCCAGCCACGGGAGCCTGGGAGGCCACGCTCTCACAAGCGCGGCTAGGGAGAGCGCGCTTCTTCATCTTCGATCCACAATCCACGATCTCCGATCCCATTGGTGATCTTGGCGGTGAATATTCCGGCGGGGGTGATTCCAAGCGTCCGCGGGGGAAGATCCGCCCTTCACTCCCGTTTCCGCAACCTTGCGGTGATCGCGCGGATCGCCGGATGGGCGAAGCGCCGCTCGGCGGTGATCGCGTAGAACCGCACCTCCACGTCCTTGGTTTTTCCCACCGGGACGAAGCCGTAGCGTTCCACCGCCTCCGAAGCCACCACCGTGGGCACCGGCACGATCCCCGCGCCGCCGCCGGCCACAATCTTCATCAGCGCGGCATCCTCAAACTCGCCCACGACGTTAGGCCGCACGCCGGAGTCTTCGAACCAGCGCTCGAGATCGCGGCGGAGCGCGCTGTTCTGAGTGGGCAGCACCGCCGGAGCGCCGTCGAGTTTCCGCGGGAAACGTTTTGTGAGCGTTTTCGCCAGTCCGGGCATGGCGCAGAACGTGATCCCGGTGGTCCCTAACGGATGGTTGAACACCCGGCCGTGGGTCCCGGGTGAGGCGGGCTCGTCGGAGAGCACGAGATCAAGGCGGTGGCTGTGAAGCTGGCCCACCAGTTCGCCCAGCTTTCCCTCATGGCACGTTACCAGCACCGCCGGCTTGTGTTCTAGCGCCGGACGCAGGATGTCGTAAGTCATCAACTTGGGAAAGGAATCCACCACGCCGGTGTGCAGGCGCAGCGCGCGGGCACCTGGCGCCTGCCGCGCGGCACGTTGCAACTCGGTCCCCAACGCGATGATCTCGTCGGCATAGCCATACACCATCTGCCCGAATTCGGTTAGCTCGAGCGATCGGCCGCGCGGCCGGAAGAGATCCTCGCCGAGCGCTTCCTCCAACAATCCGATCTGCGCGCTCATCGAAGGCTGCGAGACGCGCAGCAGTTCGGATGCGCGGCGCAGGCTGCCCTCGCGCGCCACCGCCCAGAAATAGCGGAGGTGATGATAGTTCAAGAATCCGGTAGGGGTGTTTATTTCCATTTTCTGGAACAGTTTGTGCGATTTTTCGTATTATGCAAACGAAACCTTCCGCGCCATGGTTCCGGCGTCAACCACGACACCAACCATGAAACTCAGTCTCAGCCATCACAACCACGCGCCTTCTCTCTCGATCATCGACCTCGTCCGCAGGGAACTTGAGGCGATCGGCACCCAGATGCAGATCGACGAGGCCAAGGTCCACTTCGAGCGCAACCTTGAGGAAAGCCCGCCGTTCTCGGTTTCGTTCCATCTCGTCACGCCGGGGCCGGACCTTCACGCCAATGCCACCGACCATACCTTCCGCGCGGCGGCGCTCAAGGCCGTGGCGGGTTTGAGATCGAAGCTCGGCCACCGCGACCGCAAGCGCGCCCGCAACGCGGCCAACGAGCACCTAACCGTTCCGCCGCGACGGCGTTCCGCGGTCAACCACAGCCGATGCTGATCCCGAGGATCCCGCCGGAAGCGTTTCTCCATCCTACCCAATTCCATGAACCGTCAATCAACCCCATCACGGAGCTGGTCGCTGCACCTCGGCAACTGGCTCGGAATCGACGTCTATCTGCACTATACCTTCCTCCTGCTGCTGGCGTTCGTAGGCATCAGCTACGGAATCACCGGCGGCAGGCAGGCGGCGATGTCCGGTGTGCTGTTCTTCGTCGGCCTGTTCCTGTGTGTCCTGATGCACGAGTATGGCCATGCGCTGGCGGCGCGACGCTACGGTATCGGAACCCGTGATATCACACTCCTACCCATCGGCGGTGTGGCGCGGCTGGAACGAATGCCCGACCGTCCTTGGCAGGAATTGGTTGTCGCGCTTGCCGGGCCCGCGGTCAATGTGGTGATCGCCGCGGTGTTGTTCCTGGTGCTGGCGCTCGGAGGGATGGAGTTGGGGATTTCAACCGTCGGGACCGAAGGTGGTCTGTTACAGCAATTGTTGGCGGCCAACCTGTTCCTCGTGCTTTTCAATCTTCTGCCGGCCTTTCCGATGGACGGGGGCAGGGTTTTGCGCGCGGTGTTGGCGATGAACATGAACCACGCCCGCGCCACCCGGATCGCCGGAAAAATCGGGCAGGGAATGGCGATTATCTTCGGGTTCGCGGGCCTGTTCGGCAATCCGATGCTGCTTCTGATCGCGCTGTTTGTCTGGGTGGGTGCGGCTCAGGAAGTCGCCTCCGCAGAAATGAGGAATTCCTTTGGCGGTGCCTACGTGCGCGACGCGATGCTGACCGATTTCCGCACGCTTTCACCTAACAACTTTCTGCGTGATGCCGTGCGTCTGCTGCTTGCCGGTTCGCAACAGGACTTTCCGGTGACCGAACGCGAGCGGGTGGTCGGCATTCTCAATCGTAGCGATCTGTTTCGCGCGTTGCGTGAAACGGGTGACAGCACCCCTGTCGGCGAGGTCATGGCAACGGTCTTTGCCACCCTGAAACCCGACGAACCTCTTGAGAACGCTCTCGCCTCCGAAAAGACGGACAAGGGTCTTGCCATGCTCGTCTTGTCCGAAGGACGGCTCGTGGGAATCATCACCGCTGAGAACATCGGCGAATTTTTCATGATTCGCAGCGCATTGCATTCCCGCGATGGAACACCGCCACCGGGTGGCGAGTTATGGATTCCCGAGCCCGGCGGCCTCCGGATTCCCACCCGATGAATGACCCCTGAAAACACAACCCCTCTCCATCTGACAAATTCATGACTGTTTCCCCTTGGCTCTGGATCGGCTTCAACGCCTTTATCCTGCTCATGCTCGCTCTCGATCTGGGCGTCTTCCATCGCAAGGCCCACGTTGTAAGCCTCAAGGAGGCCGGCGCCTGGACCGCGACCTGGATCGCGCTGGCGCTGGTGTTCAACCTCGGTGTCTGGCATTTCTTCGGGCCGCAGAAAGCGCTCGAGTTTCTAACCGGATATGTGATCGAATACTCGCTGAGCGTGGACAACATGTTTGTCTTCGCGCTGCTGTTCTCCTACTTCGCCGTGCCTCCGCTCTATCAGCACAAGGTGCTGTTCTGGGGGATTCTCGGCGCGCTGGCGATGCGTGCGGTGATGATTTTGCTAGGAGCCGCGCTGATCACCAAGTTCGCGTGGATCATCTACGTGTTCGGCGGTTTCCTCGTTCTAACCGGATTGAAAATGGTGTTCAAGCGCGAGGAGGAGATCCACCCGGAACGCAACCCGCTGGTGCGCTGGTTCCGCCGCTTCATGCCGGTGACGGACGGGTACCGAGGCGACCGGTTCTTCGTCCGCGAGAACGGCCTGCGAATGGCGACGCCGCTGTTCATCGTGCTGCTGCTGGTGGAGTGCTCCGATCTGGTGTTCGCGGTGGATTCGGTGCCCGCGATTTTCGCGGTGACCAAGGACCCGTTCATCGTTTATACCTCCAACGCTTTCGCGATCCTTGGCCTCAGGTCGCTCTATTTCGCCCTGGCGGGTGTGATGGACAAGTTCCACTATCTGAAAATCGGGCTCGGGATGGTCCTGACATTCGTGGGCGTGAAAATGATCCTCGGCCACAGCCCGTGGAAAATCGACACCCTCGTTTCGCTGGGCGTGATCGTCACGATCCTCACCTGCTCGGTAGCCGCCTCGTTGCTGTGGCCGCGGAAGACCAAGATCGCCACCAACCCCGATCCCGCCACGGAACGATGACCGGCTTCGCGCGATCCATCACAAACCACCGGTTGTTCAAGCGCGCGATCATCGCGGTGATCCTGCTTGCGGGAGTCCTGGCCGGCCTGGAAACCGACGCCGACATTGTCGCCGCGCACGGACCGCTGCTGCGGACGCTCGATGGCGTCGTGCTGGGTATCTTCATCCTTGAGGTCGTGTTGAAGATGGCGGCCCACGGTCGCCAGCCCCTCAATTACTTCCGCGACGGATGGAATATCTTCGATTTCATGATCGTCGCATTGTGCTGCCTGCCGGTGGATTCCCGGTTCGCGGTGGTCCTGCGGCTGGCCCGCGTGCTGCGGCTGATGCGGCTGGTCAGCGCCTTGCCAAAGCTCCAATTGCTGGTGGGCGCTCTCTTCAAGAGCCTATCTTCAATGGGATATGTGAGCGTTTTGCTCGGCGTGATTCTTTATATCTATGCGATCGTCGGCGTCCACCTGTTTGCCCGACATGCTCCGAATCATTTCGGCGACCTCGGACTGGCGTTTCTCACCCTGTTCCAAATGGTCACCCTTGATGACTGGCGCAATATCCTCAACCTCGCCCAAGGCGCCCATCCCGTTGGAGCGGTGGTCTATTTCATCAGCTTCATCATGCTCGGCACGATGATCATGCTCAACCTCTTCATCGGCATCATCATGAACAGCATGGCGGAAATGCATGTGGAACTGGCGGGCCGGCAGGTGAGCGCCGCACCCGACGCCGCACGCGATGAACTCCTGGACCTCGAGAACCAACTCGCGTCCGCCGCATCCCGGCTCGCGGAGATCAGGACGCGGATCGGCTGCAAGTGAGCGGGATCTGACATTCACATGAATGCGCGGCCAGGCGTTTGCCGGGGTTGGGTTTGGATGCAAATCAGGCGTCCGTTTCCGACGCCTTTTTACTTGCAAGATACCGGACAAACAACCGATCAAACAACTCCTTGGCCACCTCCTGATCGTTGAGGACTTTCTTATAGAATTTGAAATTGGAGTCGATCAGCCCGTGCAACAGATCCTGGGCCACTTCCTCGAAGGACAACCGGACGGCTTGCTTCGACCCGGCGGCTAACTGCTGCTCCAACTGCCGGTCTTCGCCTAGCCGTTGTTCGAGTTGCTCGATTACAACACGATCCTCGGCGGTGAATTTGGTCCCGAACTGCTGGTTGAGGGCTTCAATGATTTTTGACAATGATTCCTGGTTCTCGGGATCGGCGACACTGGTCGCACCATAGTTCTTCGGTTTGACGGCCGCCTCGCCCCGCTTGAGGGCGATCTTTCCTGATGATCGCTGGGACGGTCGATAATGGTCCATATCCGTCATGTTGACGATTTCGGTAAGCGACTCCTTGCCCTCGGCCGGCAGCTTCTTCACCACGAATCCCGCGAAGGCATAGAGTTTTTCGAGCCGTGGATCGTTGAATGGAATGATCTGCGAGAGAAACCCGTAGAGCTTCACATAGTCGCGCATCTGGGATTTGAAGTTCTTCCGGTCGGTTTCGTCCATCAGCTTGAACTGGGTCACCACGCCATTCGCGATTTCGTGAAGTTTGGCGAGCTTCGCCGGGCTGTCTCCCTTCCGGTAAAAAACCTCGCAAAACGCATCCACCGCCGCCGGGGTGTAGATGGCGTATTCCTCCAATTCGGTGCGGATGTCGTAGAGCTTGGAAGGCTCCACTTCCTTGGTGAGTTTGATGCGGTCGTAATAGGGCTCGAACTGCTTCTCGATGTGTTTCGGTTCGTTCTCGAAGTCCAGTACCATCACCGATTCCTTGCCGGGATGGGTCCGGTTCAGACGGGAGAGGGTTTGCACGGCGGCCACCCCCGTGAGCTTGCGATCCACATACATCGCCTTGAGCAGTGGTTGGTCGAACCCGGTCTGGTATTTGTTGGCCACGATGAGGATCTTCCGTTGCGCCGCCTCAAAGCGCTGCCGCAGCTTGTCTTCCGCGAAGCCGTTCATCTTGGCTTCGGTGTATTCGGCGCCGGTATCCTTGTCCTTGACCTTGCCGGTGAAGGCGACCAACGCCTCGAACGGCTCGCCGAGTTCCTTGAGATAGTCCCGGACCGCGACCGCGTAGCGGACGGCGTGCAAGCGGGAACGGGTGACGATCATCGCCTTGGCTTTGCCGTCGAGCGTTTGCTCCACATGCTCGCGGAAGTGGTCCACCATGATCCGCGCCTTTTTCTTCACCGCGTGGGCATGCACTCCCGCGAATTGGCGGAGCAGCGCCGTGGCCTTCGCCTTGTCGAAGCGCTTGTCATCCTTGGCCTTTTTGAGCAGATGGAAATACTGGTTCCAGTGGGTGAGATTCTCGAGCACATCGAGGATGAATTTTTCCTCGATCGCCTGCCGCATGGAATAGATGGTGAACGGCACCTTGACGGAGCCGTCCGGGTTGGTGGTTTTGAATAGCTGGAGGGTCTCCGGCTTGGGTGTGGCGGTGAAAGCGAAGAAGCTCACATGCTTCATCCTTCCCCGGCGTTTCATGATCTCGCGGATCTTGTCCTCGCAGGTTTCCTCGTCCGGATCTTCGGCATCCTCCAGTTTGCCGTAGGAAACCACCCGGTTGACATTGCCGCCGGTGACTCCGGCCTGCGACGAATGGGCTTCGTCAATGATGACGGCAAAACGGTTGGCTTTGAGCGCCGCCATGTCGTCCACGATCACCGAGAACTTCTGGATCGTGGAGACGATGATCTTCTTGCCATCCTCCAGCGCCGCCTTGAGTTGGCGCGAGGTTTGGTCAATGTTTTCGAGCATCCCGCGCGTTCGCGTGAACTGGGTGAGTTCGCGCTGAAGCTGGGAATCGATCACCTGCCGGTCGGATAGGACGATCACGGTATTGAAAACCGCGTTGCCCTGCCGGTCGTGCAGGGTGGCCAGGCTGTTGGCAAGGGTGGCGATTTCGATGGTCTTGCCGCTTCCCGCGCTATGCTGGTTCAGGTAGGAAAACCCGGGGCCATGCTCGCGGGCGTGGGCGGTTTGCTCCCGCACGCACTGCAACTGATGGTAGCGCGGGAAGATCTGCACCTTCTTTCCGGTCGGGCGACCCTTGTCGTCGAGCTTGTCGATCAATTGAACGAAGCGGCGGACCAGATCCAGAATGCTGTCCTTGGTCCAGATCTCCCGCCACAGATAGGCGGTGGTGATGCCGGTGCGGCTTGGCGTGTTGCCGGCACCGCCGTCGTTGCCCCGGTTGAACGGATAGAACCGCGTCCGCTTGCCATCGAGGGCCGAGGTCATTAAGACCAACTCGGTATCCACCGCAAAATGGGCCAGGCACCGGCCGAGCCGGAACAAGGGCTCGTTCGGGTCTCGGTCGTTCTGATATTGGGCCACGGCATTGCCGACATCCTGTCCGGACACCGGGTTCTTGAGTTCCGCGGTGAACAGCGGCAGCCCGTTGAGAAAAATCCCGAGATCAAGGCTCTTGTTGTGCTCCCGCGAATATCTGAACCCGCCCGCCGGATTCTCATCCCGCAGCACTTGGAAGAAATTCCCCTCGCAAAGCCGGTCCAGTTCCGGGTCGTCCCGACCGGCGGTGGGAAAGAAGCACAACTCGAAATGGCAGCCGCTCTCGTCCACGCCATGACGCAGAACATGCAGCGTTCCCTTTTTCTCGATCACATCCCGCACCCGTTTCACGATGCGCGTCTCCGCCTCGCCGCCCAACTGGTCGCGCAAGTCCTTCCATACCTGCGGTTGCGTCACCTGGAAAAACCGCACCAGCGACTTCGGAATCAGGCAGTGCTCCGGGTCATAGTCCTCTGGCGCGGCCAGATGAAATCCGTTGAGCTTCACCAAATCCGCCACCACGGCGTTCTCGAAGGTCTGTTCGGAGGTGGTCTTGGGCATGATTAGAAATTCTCAATGTGATTTGTTGACATCGCACATCGCCCGTTGCAGACTTCCCCCAACTCCCGCCTTTGTGGCGGTGGGCCGATTCGCAAGAGTTTGCTCGCAGAAGCCCCTCCGGTTGCAAAACCCGAGGGGTTTTCTTTTCTGGTTGCCAACCGTTAATGAGAACATTTTAGCCATGGCTTCATAAGCCAAGAACAACTTCGGTTTCGGCTCTTACCGCGATACGGGTCTGGACCGCTGCTTCAATGGATGCATATAACGGAAGTTCTCCTCGCAACGCTTCGAAACTAACAACCAGACAGTATCGCGCAAATCCGCCACCCTCCTTGTGGTTCCACCCGACATGGGAACGCACCGCAATTGCAAAATCCTCGGGAAGTTGGTTGGATTCCACCACCGCCCAATCCTTCTGGACCGAACCCTGGCTCCGACTCGTATCGACTTCACCCCACTGTCCGCCGTGATGAACGGTCCACGGAATTCCGGGGTAGCTTCTAACGCGGTCACCTTGCATTCGCGCCCTGAAATGCTCCAAAGGTTCGCCTATGCCGCAAGATCGCCAGTCCAGCCATGTTTCAAGATACCCAGTCCGCCTGGAGCGTGTCCGTCTGGGAGAAGCGGTGTAGGCAAGCGTGACATCGATCCGGATCGGGACCTCGAGCGCAGCGCCACGGATTTCGTCAGGAATTGGGATTTGGTATAGATGATATTGCTTGCTCCGGATTTCCTTTGCATCCTCGGTGATTAATGTCACCCTCCCCGGGGCGTTCGTTGTCGCCCTTTCCAGCGATGGGATACCGTATCCAATAAGCCGCAGAACCTCATCGGGATCTGCGCCTTGTTCAGCCCATTCCGGCCAACGGGCACTTTGGACGATCAGGGCGCGATACAACTGCGGGGATGCCCTTGGAAACAACCGTTGAATATGCGCGGCAATATGGGCAACCTTCGGTGCGGCAAACGAAGTTCCCACATCATCACGCGAAATCTTGGGCTCGCCATACAAGGTTGAAGCAACCAACTCGGGAGCTGTTTCAGCGGATGTTGGCATGTTCACACTTAACGGAATTTCGTGCAACCTGTCTCCTCCAAATTCGACAACTTCCGGTTTGATGGCACCCCAAAGAGGCGAATACCCTGCACGGGAAAACACCGAAGGAAAGCCAATGCTCCTAGCGAACGACTGCCGGAGCGGGCCATCCACAACGGAATGGGCGACTGACCCCACAGTCAATGCGTGCAGGCTTTGGCCGGGATTGGCGATGGTCGCATTTTCGTTGAGTAACTGGGTCGGATGGGTGGCACCCGTGCTGAGGCTGTTGAATATCTCCGACGGTCCAAGGTTTCCGGAAATCTGAACAAAAAGAATATCATTTCCATGCGCTAAATCGTCGATTTTAGCCGCCCAAGAAGACATGCGTTTGCATTCGCAGGGTTTTGACTCGGATATCGAATGATTGAATATTCTCGTGCCGCCATCCAGACCGCCAAAGTGAGAGACAACCTCCGTGAGATATCGCTCCGCCTGAAGGCTCTCCGGAAGATGATTATCTTGATCGAGAACCCGTGCATTCTGAATCCATGCCACGGGTTGCACCTCGCCGCCTTTCGGCACCTCCCTTGGGTAAAGCACGGCCCCGGCAACCCGCGTGCCGTGGCCTCGGGGCCTGACATAGTCAGCCACATCATCCGGTTGCGCCCCAGGAAGGAAACAACGACTCGCGTTTTTGTCAATCGCGGGCTCCAGCCAGCGGTGCTCCTCCTGAATGCCGCTGTCAATCACGCACACTTTTGGAGCATCGTCATCGGGAGAGAGGATGTTAAAGTCTCCAGTTTCACCCTCAGCTTCCGGCGAACCGGGTAAATAGGGAATATCTGGTGGAAGCGACACCTCAAACAGGTGCGCGAAATTCTCCACAATGTCCCTAAAACCTTTCCCGGACATCCGCACCCGAACCTCGATGCTGTCCGGAAACGTGATGCCCTTAAGAGTCTCGTTAGCTTCGGCGTTTGCAAACCCATTGATAATCGCGCCATCGTAGAAGCGGACAAGGCCAGCCAGTTCCTGATAGCGTTCCTCGGCTGCTTCTTGCCACATTTCGTCCGCACGAACTCGATCATCCAAACGAAGTCGAGCAACCATTTTTTCGTATTCCTCGTCGGTTTGATCGGCTCGCTTTGGTGGTCTGCGGCTCCATTCAAAACTCTTGGTGCTTCCGGCGGTTTGGATGGCGAGGTCAAAGGTGTAGATTGTGCTCTCGTCGAAAGGCCATAATGCCTGCACATGGCCAATTAGAATCTCTGCGATCTTTCGTGCGTCATCCTTTTGGTGAAACACCTCAATGATGCTTGCTGCCGATCCTCCCCCCGTTTCACCAATCTCGAACAAGCGCAGCACTTCCTCCAAGCGAACCAGATCGATGTCGTTGCAAGCCGCAAACATGAGTCCATTTTCCGTCTCGGCAACCAGTTCGATTCCGAGCTTATGAGCCAGGTCATCGACATCCGTGGTTTCTGGAACCCTCAGCAGGAAACCCTTTCCCCTGACTTCCGGTAACCCAACGGCGCGCCTGAGTTCCGCATCAGATCTGGCGGCACTCCTCATCGTGCCAAGCTGTCCCTTGATTCGGTTTGAGTGCCCCAAGCGATCCGCCTTGGCTGAGTTTACCTCCTCCGGGGTTTGTCTGCTGCCATTGAACGACGGTTCGAATGGACCTTCGTAGGTCCATTTGAGATGGGGAAAGCTACCAGAAGCATCCATTGGTTAGATAGCTTGATGATGCCGCTCGTGGATTTCGGTGAGGGCGAAGCGGAGGTCGTCTCCGGTCACCACCTTGCGGCCTTCGAGCACGGCGTGTTTGGCGGCGTTGCGGGCGATCTGGGTGACCTCGGAGCCGGACATGCCGTCCATTTCGAGGGCCAGGTGCCACCATGGCAGCGATTTCTCGGTAATGACGGCGGATAGAGTGCTTTTGAGAATGCCTTCGATTTCGCTGGTGGACGGCAGCGGGATGCGGAGCACCTCGTCGAACCGGCGGATGAGGGCGGAATCCAGGGCGGAATCGAGGTTGGTAGCGGCAATCACCAGGCCATCACCCCGGTATGCCTCCAGCATTTCTAGCAGGGCGTTGGTGATGCGGGTGGCTTCGCCGACATCGTTGCGGTCGGTTCGGGAGCGGGCGAGGGTGTCGCATTCGTCGAGAAACAGGGCGCAAGGAGTGGTCTCGGCGGAATCGAAGACCTTGCGGAGATTTGAGTGGGTCTCACCGAAATAGGAGGACAACAGTGTGTCGAAACGCACCTTGAGCAGGGGTAATCCGGTATTCCAAGCGAGGCGTTCCGCCCCGAGGCTCTTGCCACAGCCGGGAGGGCCGTGGAGGAGGATTCGCTGGCGGGGGTGCAGGCCGTGGGCGGCCAAGCGGGTGCGGGCGGCGTATTCCTTTTCGATACGGCGGAATCGCCGCTCCACTTCCTCCGGCAGGACCATGTGGTGCCGCAACTGGTCCCGGGGCACCTCCTGCAACAAGGGGGCGGCGTCCCGTCCGCTGGTAGGCAGGCGGGTCAGCGTGCCCGGCCCTCCTGGGGCAGGTGATGGTTTGGGAACCTTTTCAAGAATCCGCTCAAGGTCCTCCGCGACCCTGCCGTGGCCGGCTTTGCGCTCGTCTTCCACCACCTTGCGGCACAGAACCTCCACATCCGGCCCGGAACCGGACTGGATCGCTCGGAAAAGGCGTTTGAGAAGTTGCGAGTTCATGAGGACGGGCGGCAGTGTATCATCGGCGTGGAAAACTGGAAGCCCTCATTTGACCACCTCCATCTCCCCCGTCACCGCGGCGGAGATGAGGGAGGAGCGCTTCTCGCGGAGGAGGGCGATGCTGGTTTGGATTTCGGAGAGCGCGCGGTCGGTAGCGGCGGAGATGCGGAGACACTCGGCGGCGATGGCGGTCTGTTCGGCGGGCGGAGGGACGGCGACCGGGATTGCGGCGGTGCGTTCCTGATTTAGGATGCCGATGGTGGAGGCGTTGGCCATGAGGCGAATGCCTTCGGCTTTGGCGCGGAGGGAGAGGCAGAGAAACACGGAGTTGGTTTCCGGGGTCGGCACAATGGCGTTGATCTGTTGGTTGGCGGAGCAATCGGTTAGAGAAACGGAGCACTTGCCGAGGGTCGCACCGATACCGACGAAGAGGATGGTTCCGGCAGGGAAAACCCGCAACGAATCGAATGAGGCGCTACTGCGGAAGATCCGGCGTTTGGAAGGAGTCAGATGAATGTCGCTCCCAAAATCGCCGGGCGTAAACCAGTCAAAATCCCCATCGGCGGTCACATCGTCCGTGTTTGGCGTGGTGCCGGTCTTGATGTTGCGGGTGAGGCGTTTGAGAGGAACAACCTCCCAATGCACCGGCACCTCGCCGAGCCAGGGGATGCCGGAGGGTTTGAGCTTGGCTTTGGGATTGAGACCGCGGGTGACGGCGTGGCTGATGAGGCTGGCACGCTTTTCCTCCAGCAAGCCCAGCAGCATTCCCTTCTGCGCCACCAGGGCGTCGATTTGTGCGGTCTCGCGGTCGAGGTAGGCGGCGATGCGGCGTTGGATGGGAAGCGGGGGGACGGGAAGAACTGCGTCGCCAATGGCCGAGTTCGGCAGGCCGTAGCGGGTCACGCCCTTGGCCTCTATCTCCAGTTGCGACCGTATCTTTCCGGATTGAAAACAACGGAACAGGAATCGTCCGTCCATCACCTTTGAGCGGCCACGGATCATGGCCAGATGGTAACCACATACGAGATCGGGCGCTGTGCCCTCGATCAAAGCTGGGACCGCGATATCATCCCATGATTCGGAATCCTTGGTAATGACCACATCGCCGGATTCGAGATGAAATCGGCGAATCTCCGCCAATGTGGCCGTGGCTTCCATCAACGGCAATTCCGGGGATATGAACTCGCGGTGATAGACATCGGTGTAATTGCAAAGCCTCACCGGCTCCTCGATTTCGTTTGATAGTTTGTCCACATTGCTGACTCGGTAATCAGCGGTGTGCTTGAGCTTCTCGCAGCGCCATGTAGGCGGTAGATTGGTGAAAACACCGCTCACCCCATCACCTCCTTGAGCATATTGAGGATGTTTTTCTCCACCTTGCGGATGTCCTCGTCGATGGCGGCGACGGGACGGGGCGGCTGATAGGTGTAGAAATAGCGGTTGAAGTTGATTTCGTAGCCCACCTTGCCGACCTCTGAGTCCTTTTCATCGGTGAAGTCCGGGCAGATCCAGGCGTCGGGCGCGTGGGGGAGGACCTCGCGTTCAAAGTATTCGCCAATCTCGGTGCCAAGTGGAACATTCTCGAAATCCTTGAGGTCGTTGTCGGATTCGTAGCGGGTGAGCAGGACCATGCCGCGTTCGTCGGGATGGTCGAGGTGGAAGCAGCCGTAGCGCGGGGTGTCCGGGGCGCGGTGGTTGAGTTCCGCGCGGCGGATGCGGGTCGGCAGTTCGGAGCGGTGGATGGCGGTGGTTTCGGCGACGACCGGGTCGGCCGTCTCGTCGCGGTCGGAGAGCGCGTCGAGGATCGCCTTAACGAGCGGTTTCTTCGGTTTCAGGGCGGCGGCTTTGAGGGCGGCATCCAACATCTCATCGAACCGTGCCGCGCATTTCACCGGACCGGGCGGCAAGGTGCGCAGTGCGGCGAGAATATCGTTTTGGAGTTGGCGACCTTCGGCGATTTCCGCCTCGCGGGCGGATTTTTCCTTCTTCTTGCTGGTGGAGAGTTCGGCGAAGGGCTTGGCGGCTTGGAGCGTGGCGAGCCTTTCCTCCGTGACTTCAAAGCACAGGCGCAGCGGCCGGTCGATCTGGATGCGGCGGTAGCCGAAGGTGGCAGTCGGTAAGATCTTGATAGAGTCGGATTCCTTCCATGCCTGGAACTGCCGCAGGATTTCATCGGTGGAATCGTCGATGGTGCGGCGTTTGTCGCCGATGGCCTTGGGCAGTTTTTTCCAAAACCGCTCGCCGGAGGCATCGAACAGCATCACTCTCTTCTCCTGCTTTCTCGTCTTCTTGGTTGTGAGAATCCACAGATAGGTTTGGATGCCGGTGTTGTAGAACATTTGCTCGGGCAGGGCCACCAGCGCCACCAACCGGTCGTTTTCGAGAATCCAGCGGCGGATTTCCGACTCCCCGGAACCGGCCTCGCCGGTGAACAGCGGCGAGCCGTTGAACACAATGCCGATGTGGCTGGGCGCGTCGCGGTTCACATGGTGGAGCATGTGCTGGAGGAAGAGCAACTGGCCGTCCGAGATGCGCGGCAGTCCGGCGCCGAAGCGCGCGTAATGGCCCAGCCCGGCCTCCGCAGTGACCGCCGCCTTGTCCGCCTCCCACTTGTAGCCGTAGGGCGGATTGGCAAACTGGAGGTCGAAGGTGGTCTTGCCAAACTGGTCCTTGGCGAGGGTGGAACCCAGCTTGATCATGTCGCGGTCCGGTTCGGACGGTTCCAGCAGCAACAGATCGGATTTGCAGACCGCCCAGGTGCGCGGGTTGATTTCCTGGCCGTGGATGTGGATGCGGGCCTGCGGCGCCACCTTGCGGATTTCGTCGCGGGCGATGGTGACAATGCCCCCGGTGCCGCAGGCCGGATCCGCCACCGTGCGGGCGGCCGCCGGGTTGGCGGCGAGGTCGGTATCGAGCGTCAGCACCAACCTGACGAGCAGGCGGATGACATCCTTGGGAGTGAAATGCTCGCCGGGATTCTGGTTGATGTCCTCATTGAAACGCCGGATGAGCTGCTCGAACAGCGTGCCCATCTCATGGTTGTCGAGGCCGTCCGGGTTGTCATCGGATTTCGGGGCCAGATTGATCCGGGATTTTTCGTTGAAGCGGGTGAGCACCAGATAGAGGCGACCCACCTCGTCGAGCACGCGGATGGCATCGTCGAAGCGGAAACGGTGGAAGATTTCCCGGACATTTTCCGAGAAGCCGTTGATGTAGGTTTTCAGGCGGCGGGCCAGGTTTGCATCGTCGTCTAGCAGGCTATCGAGGGTTTTCGGGTAAATGTTGTAGAATGAGAATCCGGCCGCGCGGCACAGCGCGTCGTGGCGGTTTTCGAGACCTTTGGCTTTCAGTTTCGCCTCGGTTTCGAGCACCTTGGCTTTGGTGGCGGCCAGCGCGTAGTCGAGCCGGCGCAGGACCACCAGCGGCAGAATGATGTTCTGGTTTTCGCTTTTGGCCACCGCGCCATGCAGATCCTGGGCTACATCCCACAGGAAACTGGCGATACGGCGGATGTTGTCGAGGTTGTCGGGCACACCGAACAACTATCGGAATCCACCCGGCGAAGCAATCCAGAAAAACGCCTTGCCGGCGGAAGAATCGGACTCACGGCGCGATCACCGCGTGCAAGCGGAGAAACTCGCGCTGCTGGGTGTGGGACGGGACGGTGCTGCGGTAGGTCACGGTTTCGGTGCCGTCGCCGTTGGCTTCAGGTTCGCCTAACATCTCAAGATCCGGGCTGCCGTGTTTCCAGTCGCCGAGGTCGGTGGTGATTTCCGGGCGGAGATCGATTTCGGGATTGGCAATGCGGCGGCGGAACCGGATAGCCTGATAGATGACGCTTTCATGGGTAACCTCGACGACCTGGGGTGCCTTGGCGGCTTCTCTAACCATCGGATCGGTGGCCAGGGCGTATTCGATCAGGTTGGGAAGCCCGTCGCCATCGGGATCGGCGTTGGGCCCGGAAACCATCGGGTCGGCGAGCTGATAGGTATCGAACGACGCGGTTCGCCAGGCGCTGTCCGCGTAGGCCCGGGTCACGGCAAATGATCGGTCCACCGGAGTCGCGGCGTAGTGGTTTCCATCGCCCGTCTGGCTGGCCCTAACCACGACCACACCGCTGGCAGTGGGCGTCACCGTATGTCCGGCCAACACCGCCGGTCCGGAAACGACCTCGAAGGAAACCGGCAGGCCACCATCCGACGATGCTGTTAGAGCATGGCTGCCGCCATCGAGCGGCATATCGGCAAGGGTGCCGAAGGTGATGGTTTGCGGCGCCTTGTCGATAACGAGTGTTCCGTTGGCAGCGCCCTCATAGTTAGGCGCGGTGATGACGGCGGAAACCGCGTAAGATCCGGCGTTTGCGGGCGACGCGGCGGCTCCGTCGTAGGTCACGGCGACCGGCAATCCGGCGGGAGTGGTCACGACCGTAGCGGCGATTCCGGATCCCGTGTACACCGCCGCGAGGTTTTCCAACGAAATCGTGGCGAAGACGTCGCCCGTTCCCGGCGATCCATCGAGGGTGGGGCTCATCAGCCAGCTTGCGGGATCACCCATCAGATCGGCGGATGTGTTCGGCTGCCGCAGCACCAGCGAATAGCCGGCTCCGTCGGTCACGGGCCGCCAGATGTCGTCGTAGGTGAAATCGAGCACCACTTCGCCGGATGCCTCGGTGAGTTCGATGCGTTCGCCGCCGTTGTCGAGCGCCCCTTCGTAGGGGCCGAGCACCCCGGTGAATCCCGGATGCCGCAGCAGAAACGCTTCCGGCCTGCGGGATATAATGACCCTACCGCCCGCGGAAATGGACGATGCGGGGAACGTGAAATCCACGCCGGCGGTGAACCGATAGCCGGTTAGATCAATCGCGGCGGGCCCGTTGTTGACCAGCTCGATGAATTCGAAGTCATCGTTGTTCAACCCTGCGACTTGCGCGCTTTCGGCGGGTGTGGGAGGCAGGGGGTTGTAGTGGATCTCGGAAACACGGAGGAATTGTTGGGCGACCGTCGCGCTTCCCGCGTAGACAAAACTGGTGATCAGCGCGTTGTTCTGGTCGTATAACTGAATGGTTTCGCCCCGCGATGAAAGTTGTCCGGTGTAGTTGCCCTGGATGAACCGCTTTTCTCCACCGCGCGGGCCGGTGGCGCGGGCGCGGAAGGCCACGGCGTCCTTCACCACATGCAGGAGCCCCTTGTATTCGACCGCCGCCGTTCCCGCGCCAGCCGGAATCACGGTGCCGGCGGTGAAATTGTGGGCCACCGCTCCCGCCAGCCGCCAACCGGTCAGATCAATCGCCTGAGCGGTCGTGTTGCGCAGGATCACATACTCCGCGGCCTGGGAACTACTACCTGGATAGTAGTCGATCGAATCCACGACCACCGACCCCGCTCCGGCGTTCTGCGGATAGTTGGGAATCGGCGTGCCGCCGGTTAGGCCGGGCTTCTGCACCAGCGGACGGCTCGCGGTCTGGTCGAAAAGAAACGAACGGCGCGGCGAATAGTATCCGCTGACCACCCGCTCCACCTCCTCACGCGGTTTGTTATCGATGAAATTCGAATTCATCCCCCATTTCGCGCGATCGAGGTCTCCGTCGGTGAGCGGCGAAGGGTTGGCGGGATCGGGGTCCACGCTGGCGGCGATGGCGCGCATCCGGGTTTCGAACCATCCGTTGACGGTTCCGGGCGGCTGCATGATGGTGTCCATGGCCGTGCGCATGCGGCGTGCGAACATTTCCTGAAATTCCGGACTTTCGAGGATCAGGTTGTAGAGCCGGTTGGCGGACGAATGCCGGTTGAGCGCGTTGTTGGTGACGAGCGTGTCGTTGAAATAGCCGAGGGTGCCGTTGTTTCCGTTCCACTGGTGGCCTTGGGAGAGATCGACGTCCCAAACGATGGGCAGCCACTCGCCGGTGCCGTTGGTGTCGCGGTAAAGGTAGTAGTTTTTGTGGCCGTGGTCACCGTCCGAATTGAGCTGGCGGAGAACCAGATAGTTCACGGTGGCGGCGATATCGATATTGTCGTATCCCCAAGCGCGGCGTGTGGCGAGAGCGAGCGCCGGATCGAGCGAGGTGGTGAGGGTGTTGAGGTCGGTGTTGGCTTCGGTCAGCCGGGTCTTTTTCTCCGCACTCACGTTCATCGTTTCCGAATAGATCTTGTAAAACGCTCCCTCCGGATCGAGGCCGTTGCGCTCGAGCATCCGGTTGTCTCCGTCTTCCATCAGGTCCATCACGCCATGGAACGAGCCGTTCAGATGAACCCGCACCGGCGAGCAGAAGTGGTATGGCGCGCCCATCGTCATGCCCACCTCGTGCGAGAGTGAGTTGCGGGTCTTGGTCTTGTCCGCGAAGTTGCTCAGAAGATTGAGGTCCTTGACCTTGCCTTCGCCCTCTTTCCACAGGAACCGGTATCCGGTATTTGAGTCGAAATCATAACTTTTCTTGGCAAGACCGGAGGTGGACTGGCCGTGGATCTCATGGCCGATGTTATCATAAAAATATCCCAAATAATACATGCAGCCTCGAAAAGCGGCGGCGGTCGGTCCGGTGGACGGCGCGTTCTCGACAAACCACTCCATGACCGGCAACTGGCTGTTCGCGGCCAAGGTGCTTTGCGCCACGGTACCGAAATATTGCGGGGAATCCGTGGTGCTGAGATAAGCCGGGAGCTTCGTGACGTTGCCGTTCAAATCCGACACCTCGAACCGCCAGCGCAGCATCTGGGCCGCGCCGACACCGGTGGTCGGAATATTCACCGTATATATTCCGTCGCCGGCGACCAGATCCGGGCTGACCCCGTTGTCAAACATGATTAGCGCTGATGACTCCGCGTTGTACATGATCCGGTAATACGCCCTAACCGCAGTTAGGTTATATTGCGTCTTCATCGCTCTGACCGACACCGTGAGCGGCGGACTGGAAGCGTTGCCAGAGGGCCGCGGAACATTGGGATCCGCCGGCAACGGGCTGAACACCACCGGCCCGGAAGTGCCGGCCCCGTTGGTGGCATCCGGAGTGGGCGTGGAGAAATAGACCGGGGAACCGACAACCAGACCGGTGCCGGCCTGGATCTCCGGCAGAAGCAGGAAATCCGATGAACCAACACTGCTGTTGAGCCCTTGGATCGCCAGCAGGTTCGTTCCGGTCAGAATCAGGTTCGCGGGAATGGTGAACTCGGTCCATGAATTGACGATCGTCTCATCGAGCGCCACCGGCGCGGTCGAATTGTAGGCCAAGGTGGCCGGATTGTTCGCCTGACCCACCTGCGTGCCGTTGACGAATGCCACGAATCCGTCCTCGAATTTCATCCGCAGCTTGTAGGTCGAATATTGCGACGGGTCGGCCACCGAAAATGTGGCTCGGAAGAGAAGCGACGGATTGACGTTGCGCAGAGCGGTTTGGCAGTTGCCCGTAGGACTCGCACCCAGCAAGCTCAGCAGCCCACCGCCCGTGTCATAGCCGATCCCGGTCGCGGCGGCAGTCCAGGCCGAGTCGTCAAACGTGGGGCTCACGTTCCAGCCCCCGCTTTGACCGGTTCCAACATCACCACCCGCGTAGTTCGTGCCCGAATATTGGCTCTGGCCGGTCGCATTATTTCCCAGAACCTTATAGCGGCCCACCGCTCCGGAAGCGATCAGGGTGGCCGTGTTCTGGCTGAAATTGCGGCCGTAGGAGATGTCGGTCGCTTGGGCGGGATAACTTGGGGCGAATTCGTCCATCAACACCACCGAACCCTGGGATTCCCCGGGTTTATGGAGTCCAAGATATTCCCCCGACTTGGAAAGGCTGAAATTGGTGTGCAACGGTTGTCCCACAACACGGCGGTTTTTTCCCGACGCCCAGACAAGCAAGGTATCGCCTGGAGCGATGGACACGTTCGGAAACTGCCATTTCGCCTTGTTTGCCGCGTCGTCGGAAAGCCACCAACCGTTGAGGCTTACGGTATCGGCGCCGGTATTGTAGAGCTCAATCCAGTCTTGGCGCGTGTCGTTTTCGTCCTCGGCTCCGGTGATGTTGTCGGCAAGGAATTCGGAAATGATGACGCCTCCGTGGCAAGAGCCACAGGCAATCAGCAGGGGGATGAGAAGTCGAAGCGACATGGGGGTTCGGGATAATGTCGGGCATTGCCTACCGGTGTCAAGGGGTATGGTCTGCACACCAAAAGGGAAAACGACTGATTTTGAAGGGGTTAAGAAGGAGAGTCGATAGCAGCGGCTTGTCGTTCCCGCCTTTCAAGCCAAACCATCAGGATCGCGATATCCGCGGGTGTGATCCCGGGTATCCGTGACGCCTGACCCAAGGTGGTTGGGCGGATCTCCGAAAACCTCGCCTGTGCCTCGCGCTTCAGGCCTCTCACCTCCGCGTAATCCGTATCCTGCGGGATTCCCCTCGCCTCCTGGCGCGACATCCTTTCGATCTGGGCCTGCTGTCTTCCCAGGTGGCCTTCGTATTTGAACTCGGTTTCGATCAGATCCCAGTGCTCCTCCGGAAACTCCCGCCGCATTTCTTCGGGAAGGTCTTTCCAAGAATTTTCGCTCCGCCTGAACCACTGGTCGAGCTTGATGCCCTCATGGGTCGTCCGCCGGATCCATTCCTGCGCCTGATCGAGCGCGGCTTTCTTTGCCGCCACACGAGACACCCGTTCGCCTTCCGCCAGTCCGAGATCCGCAGCCAGAGGCGTAAGGCGCATGTCCGCGTTGTCCTGGCGCAGCAGCAGTCGGTATTCCGCCCGGCTGGTGAACATCCGATACGGCTCCCGGCAACCACGCGTGACGAGGTCGTCCACCATCACCCCAAGATACGCCTGGTCCCTTCCCAACACCAGCGGCGGCTTGCCAAGCAACTTGAGCGCCGCGTTCGCGCCGGCAATCAGCCCTTGACCGGCCGCCTCCTCGTAGCCCGACGTGCCGTTGATCTGACCGGCGAAATACAATCCCTCGACCCGCTTCGTTTCCAGCGTTGCGGAAAGCTGGGTCGGCGGGCAGTAATCGTACTCCACCGCGTAGCCCGGACGGAGGATCTCGCAACGCTCCAATCCGGGGATGGTTCGTAGGAAACCGAGCTGGACTTCGTAGGGCAACGAGGTGGAAACGCCGTTGACGTAATATTCATGGGTATCCCTGCCCTCGGGTTCGAGAAAGACCTGGTGGCGTTCCTTTTCGGCAAATCGAACGACTTTATCCTCAATCGATGGGCAATAGCGGGGACCGACTCCCTCGATAACCCCGCAATACATCGGCGATTTATCGAGGTTGTCCCGGATGATTTGGTGGGTGCGGCTGTTGGTATAGGTGATCCAGCAGGGCAATTGTTCCACGTGGAACATTGGATCAGCCCAGGGGTTCAAGGTGAAGTAGTCATCAGGCCCCTTCGCGAGCGTGTCGGCGAGGAAACTGAATCGCGGCACCGGCTCTTCGCCGTCCTGCCTTTCACACACACGGAAGTCCAATGACCGCCCGTTCAGCCGTGCCGGGGTCCCGGTTTTGAACCGCTCAACCTCGAAGCCTAGACGCTTTAGAGAGTCGGAAACTGACGACCCGGCGTCCCCCATCCTACCGCCCGCCTCGTTGCGCAAGCCCACATGCATCAGCCCACGCATGAATGTCCCCGCGCTCAAAACCACCGCACGACCAGCAAGCTCCATTCCCAAGGTCGTGGCCACTCCGGAAATCCGGTCGTCCTCCGTCAAAAGATCCGCGACGTTTCCCTGGTGCAGGTCCACTCGGGGTGCCGCTTCAAGGAGCTTCTTCATCCGGAATTGGTACGCCTTCTTGTCGCACTGCGCCCGTGGTGCCCGGACGGCCGGGCCTTTCGACGCATTCAGCATTCGCCATTGGATCCCTGTCGCGTCGGTGTTCAGAGCCATCGCCCCGCCGAGTGCGTCGATTTCCCGGACCATGTGCCCCTTTGCCAGCCCGCCGATCGCCGGATTGCAGGACATTTGCGCGATGGTGTCGAGATTCTGGGTCAGCACCGCAACCTCACACCCGAGGCGCGCCGCCGCGAGCGCGGCCTCGACCCCGGCATGGCCGGCGCCAACCACGATCACGTCATAGGTCTTGGGGTATCGAAACATCTCGGGAGGCGGAGGTTACCCGGCCCCAAGCCATGGGCAAGGCTGAAATTCCCGGAGATTTTCGGACTTCCCGGCTTCCAGCAGTTGAATTTGTTCCACGTGGAACATCCGATCACTCCCCCCGGTCGAGAATTCCCGCCGATGCCCGAGGCAAAAGGTCGGAGAGCGCGAACTCCAATCTTCCGTCCCGGTTGCACAACAGAACCTTGGGCACCCCAAACTCCGCCAATACCTGCCGACAAGCACCACAGGGAGAAATCGGCACCGCCGTGTCCGCCACGACCGCCACCCCGAGAAACCGGGTCACTCCCGCCGCAACCGCCGCCCCGATTGCCACCCGTTCGGCACAATTGGTCAGGCCGTACGACAGATTCTCCACATTGCAGCCGGCGAAAATCCGCCCATCCACGCCAAGCAACGCAGCCCCAACATGGAATTTCGAATACGGTGCGTATGCCCGATCCCGGGCCTCCCATGCGGCATCAACCAAAGCGTCCCAATGCATGGACACTCCCCTAGCATCCGAATCCCCTACCCACCACCAAAAAATCCCGCAATCCTTGATTTTCCGCTCGCAAATCCGAGATTTCGCGCCATAGTCCCCCGCCACCGACCGGCCCTGCCCGCGCGTCATTATCCGCTCCGGGCAGACGCGGTTTCCTCTAGGTCGAACCCCGATACCGTTTCGTTTCCCACACTCCCATGTCCAGCGCACCCGCCCTCGACTTCGCCACCGCCGCCGTCAACCAAGCTCTTACCAAGGAAGAGCGGATCGGCCTGTTTACCCAGATGGTCCGCATCCGCCGCTTCGAGCAAGCCGCCCTCAAAGCCTACAACGCGGGCAAGATGGGCGGTTTCCTCCACCTCTACATCGGTCAGGAAGCCGTCGCGGTCGGAACCATTTCCCTCCAGGGCCCTGATGACCACTACATCACCGCCTACCGAGATCACGGCCACGCGCTCTCCGTTGGCATGGGCATGAACGAGTGCATGGCGGAAATGTTCGGGAAACAGACCGGCTGCTCGAAAGGAAAAGGCGGATCCATGCACTTTTTCGCCCCGGACAAAGGATTTTGGGGCGGTCACGGCATCGTGGCAGGCCAGACTCCGCTCGGTCTCGGCCTCGCCTATGGCCTCAAATACCTCGGAAAAACCGGTTGCTGCTTCTGCTATCTCGGTGATGGCGCGGTCAACCAAGGTGCCTTCCACGAATCCCTCAACCTCTCCGGCCTCTTTGAAATCCCGGTGGTTTTCGTGATTGAAAACAACGGCTACTCGATGGGCACCTCCCAAGAACGCTCGTCCGCCTACGCCGGATGCCTCGCCCAACGCGCCGACGCCTACGGCATCGCCTGGGATGTCATCGACGGCTCCGACCTTTATGAAGTTCGCGCCAAGTCGCACATCGCCATGGAACGGGCGAAAAAGGAATCGAAGCCAACCCTTCTCGAGATCGACACCTACCGCTACTACGGACATAGCGTCGCCGATGCCAACGCCAAAAAATACCGGAAACCCGAGGAAATCGAACACTACAAGCAAAACCACGACCCAATCACCCTATTCCGCCGGCGCCTGATCGCGGAGGGCGTGCTCACTGATGATTCGGCCGACGCGATCAACGCCGCGGCCGCCGAAGAAGCCGCGGCCGCGGCCAAATTCGCCGACGAGTCCCCCGCTCCGACCATCGCGGACATTTCCACCGACGTCTATTGGGAATCCGACCACAACACCCCTGCCTCCCGCATCGGCTGGCACTTTTTCAACGATTGACCTGCTAACAAATACTATCCGGATAGTAGATCCAGCCGTTTTGGCCCGTCACCGCAACAACATCCCTTTCCCACCCGCCCATGTCCCGCATTCTCACCTACCGTGAAGCCCTCCGCGAAGGCCTTGATGAAGAACTCGCCCACGATCCGAACGTGGTACTCTTCGGCGAAGAAGTCGCCCAGTACAACGGCGCCTACAAAGTCACCGAAGGACTCTGGAAAAAGTGGGGCTCCAAGCGCGTCTTCGACACCCCGATTTCCGAAGCGGGCTTCATCGGCATGGGCATCGGCGCCTCCATGTTAGGAGTTCGCCCGGTAATGGAGCTGATGTTCTGGTCCTTCCACTCGGTCGCTTTCGACCAACTGGTCAACAACGCCGCCTGTGTTCGCTACATGTCCGGGGGCCTCTGCAACTGCCCCATCGTCATCCGCGGCCCGGCGAACGGCGGCACCAACGTCGGAGCGACCCATTCTCATATCCCTGAGGCCCTCTTCGCCGCGTTCCCCGGCCTCAAGGTTTGTGCCCCGGCGACTCCCGCCGATGCCAAGGGCCTGATCAAATCCGCCATCCGCGACAACGACCCGGTCTATGTGATGGAAAACACCCTGCTCTACGGGACCACCGGCGAAGTGCCCGATCCGGCGCTCGGCGACCACCTCGTTCCCCTCGGCCAGGCGGAAATCAAACGCCAGGGAACCGACCTCTCACTGATCGCCCACGGCCGCTCGGTGATCCACTGCCTGGCCGCCGCCGACACCCTCCAACAGGAACACGGCATCAACTGCGAGGTCCTCGATCTCCGCTCGATCCGTCCGCTTGATGTCGAGGCGATCCTCGCGACCGTTAGGAAAACGAACCGCGCCGTCCTGGTGGACGAATCCAAGCCTTTTGGCGGCGTTTCCGCCATGGTTGGCATGCTCATCCAGGAACACGCCTTCGACTCGCTGGACGCGCCCATCCAGCGCGTTTGCTCGATCGACGCTCCGGCGATCTACTCCCCGCATATCGAGCCCGAGCAATTGCCCAATCCGCGGAGGATTGTCGAGAAAGTCCTCAGCCTCGGATGATGAATTCTCTGTTTTTTGACTCCATAAGATCATCATCTTAATCGTGTGAACAACGTCGGAAAACGCGTGTTCCCCATTGCAAGGCCGGGTGTTCCACGACCATAACAACCTGCTGAAAAGCGCCCGGCGGAATCCGAAAAGCGCAACCCCGCCCAAGCTCATCCACAACCTATCCTCACTTGTTGGGGTCTTGTTCACAACCTTTCGGCAGCTTGTTGTGGATCCGGGTTTCGGAATGCAACCACCCTCGTGACGGAGAATTTTGTCCGGACTTGCATCGCTTGCCCTATCAGGCTACAGACACCCCGTTTCCGCCATAGCCACACCGTTCAAAGCCATGCTCCGCCATTTTCGCTTCGCAACGTCAGCCGTCCTTCCGGCGATGCTGTTTCTATCCGCCTGCGTTCCGGCCCGCCAGGCACCCCCACCGCCCGCACCACGGGATCTTCCGCGCACCGTCACACCTGCGAAGCTCGCTGATTCCCATACCCGTTGCTATCAGACCGCGGCCGACACCTATCAACTTCAGACCGGCTACAGACTGTTCCGTCCGGTGTCGGGAAAAGGTCCTACCGTTGAGTTGCTGGGAGCGGCGCACATCGGCGACGCCACCTACTATAAATCCATCCAACAACGTCTCGACCGTGCCGACCTCGTGCTGTTCGAAGCGGTGTATGACGAGCGGAATCCGGTCGAGAACTTCAGTGCCGCCGAGCAGGCCGAAATGGAAGCGGCGTCGGCCTATCACAAGATCGCGCGCATTCTCGGGCTGGTCACCCAAAAGTCCGCGCTCAGTTACAAACGCAAACACTTCGAGCGCTGTGACATGTCGATCCAACAAATGAAGGCGCTGCTCGACGCGGAAATCGCGAAAGGCGGACGCGAAGGAGACGAGGCGAAACGCGCTCTATCCGACTTCAAATCACTGATGGGCGTGATCCGCGGCGATTCGATGCTCATTAACCTCGCACTCTGGCTGGCAGACAAAAGTTCATATATAAAAGCAAACATCCGCCTGATGCTGGTGACCAGCACGCCCGCCGGTAAGGACGAGCGGAAACTTCCGCCGCGCATCGCCAAGCTGATCAACGAGGATCGCAACCGTTTCGTTTTGAAGGAGCTTCCCGGACGTCTGGCCAAACATCCGCGCGCGAAGCATGTGGTGATCTTCTACGGCTCCGCCCATCTTCCCGGACTCGCGCGAGGCCTCGAAAAACAAGGCTTCCGGGCCAGTGGTCCGGTCCAATGGCTCACAGTCACCCAAGCCCATCCGGTTGCGGAAGGTCTATCACAGGAAACCGTTTCGCAAACCATCGAGGACGCCCGAAAGCCGGATTAACCCAACAGAAAAATCGAATCTCCGCGAACCGACCGGGCTCTCAGAGAATCGCACCCGGCGCGTAGTTGGCCGCAGCCGGATTCGCGGCCTCCAGATCGCGGACGGCCGCCGCAAACGCCGCGGTTTGCGAACGCGCCGCGCCGGCTTCCTGATGGCCTCGCGCGAGAATGGCGGTTAGAGCGGCGCGGTCGAGACCGAGCCTGGCATCACCCGCCAGACGGTCGATCAGATCATTGTCGCGCACGGTTCCCTCGCGCAGGTCGCGCACGGTGGCGAGGGCGTGCTCCTTGATCGCCTTGTGCGCGGTTTCCCGACCCACACCGGCCTTGACGGCTTCCATCAGCACGGTGGTGGTCATCAGAAACGGCAGATAGTGCTCGGTTTCCGCGCCGATCACCGCCGGCCATGCGTCCATCTGGTTCAGGATGGTTAGAAACGTTTCCCACAGACCGTCGATCGTGAAGAACGCGTCCGGCAGCATCACGCGGCGCACCACGGAGCAGGAAACGTCGCCTTCGTTCCACTGGTCACCTGCCAAGCCGGCGGCCATCGCGAGGTGGCCCTTGAGGATCACATGAAACCCGTTGATCCGCTCGCACGACCGCGAATTCATCTTGTGGGGCATGGCGCTGGACCCCGTCTGGCCGGGAGCGAATCCCTCGCTGGCGGTTTCATGACCCGCCATGAGCCGCAGGGTCTTGCAGAACGACGACGGCGCGGACGCCAGGTCGGTTAGAGCGGCGACCACCCGGAAATCCAGCGACCTCGGATAGACCTGGCCGACGTTTTCCCAAACCGCCGGAATCCCGAGGTGGGCGGTCACGCGGCGTTCGAGATCGGCCACCTTGGCGGCATCTCCGCCGAACAGCGAAAGCTGGTCCATCTGGGTACCCACCGCTCCCTTGAGTCCGCGCACGGTGTATCCGGCGATCACGGCATCCAGCGCGGAAAGGGAACGCAGCAGCTCCTCGCCGAACATCGCCACCCGCTTGCCGAGTGTGGTCGGCTGGGCCGCGACATTGTGGGTTCTGGCGGTTAGAACAAGATCGCTCCACGCCTCGGCGCGCACGCGTAGGCCGCGCAGCGCGGCGACCGTCTTGTCCCGCACCACGCCGAGCGATTTCCAAACCTGCAGTTGTTCGACGTTTTCCGTCAGATCGCGCGAGGTCATTCCCTTGTGGA
Source organism: Verrucomicrobiota bacterium (assembly GCA_017301995.1). Lineage (GTDB taxonomy): Bacteria > Verrucomicrobiota > Verrucomicrobiia > Verrucomicrobiales > Akkermansiaceae > Luteolibacter. Next base: position 123,099 of record JAFLEH010000008.1, read on the forward strand.
CATGCTCGTGACCGGCGAGGTCGTTGAACTCCTCGATGCGGGCCTTGACGTCGTGCCGGGTGATCCGTTCCCGCGCCATGATCGACCCCGTGTCCACTTGGTCTTTGACCGCCTCGTAGGCCGTGATCGCCTCCGCCGGAATATTCAGACCCAACTCACGCTGCGCCTTCATCACGGCGATCCAGAATTCCCGCTCCAGCACGATCCGGCCCTCCGGGGACCAGATGGCTTGCATGGCGGGCGAGGCGTAGCGTTCGGCGAGCACGTTGGCGATCATGTGGCCCAGCATGCCCGCGCCCGACCCGCTTGGCAAGCGCCGGCTGGTGATGGATCCGAGCCAACAGTCCGGGCCGCCGGAGAGACCGAAGATCGCATCAAGGAGCGTGGGCATCTTGCCCACATCGCCCGAAGATCGCACCAAGGAGCGTGGGCATCTTGCCCACATCGCCGCAAACAAGCGCCTCCCTCGCCAGAGAAACTCGCCACTAGGACGCCAACGAGATCGAAGATGGTGGCTAGCGGCTGAAAATGCGCACCGCCCCCTAATAACCATTAACAAATAACCAATAACCGCGGCGCAGCCGCCCCCCCGTCGCAACGCGACGCCTCATCCCAGCCCACGGCGAAACCGTGGGCCGGCCATCCTCCAACCCACCCCGCGTGCCAACGGTACGCCTCATCGCGCGCCGTCTCCGGCCGCTGTCGCGTGTGTGTCAGCCTGGAAGAGAAGATCCCTCAAGAGACCAGAAACCGGAAACCAGAAACCAGAACCAATGACCAATGACCAATGACCAATGACCCGTATATCCGCTAGGTCGGCTCACCCGGAAAACCACCCGCCGCCCCCGCCTGATAGTCGCACGCCGGGAGGGAAAAACCTTGCCATCTCAACGGAATCCGCCCACCTTCCCTCCCAAGCATCCGTCCGGATAGCACTTCCCGACATGCTACGAACAAACACTGTTAGGCTAGAAAATGAAGATCAACATTCTCAACTACAGCGCATGGTGGAAGGTTGAATCGTCGCTGAACAAACGTATACCCGGAAATGAGGATCTTCCTGATTTTGATGCCGAACAGAAGTTGGCCGAGGAGGGGATTTCCAGTGCATTAGCGCTGCGAGGAACCAAAGACAAAGATTGGGAGGTTCCTCCTCATTACCACAGATGTGCGGTTATTTGGGCATACATTTACAACGCTGGACTGCTGAATGATCGCTTATTTTCAGATTTGAACCGGATCATACCGAAGAGCATCTACCCATGGTATGTGCAACTCGAATGCTACATGGACGGGTCTGAGCCGTTGGGCAGCCTCATAATTTACGGGAATGAGTGCTTTCTGAATGCGGAAGATCCAATCGTGCTACGCTTTTCAGATATTCTTGGCATATCACCGAACTACGCAAGATGGAGGAAGATTTGCTCCAAGATTGCCTGCCTTCCAGCTCACATTAAACTCCACTACACCATTAAACGTGCACTCAAATAAAACGCCGAACGGCACTGGGCAACCCGCCACCCGGCCCGAGCCGAAGTCAGAGGGTAGCGACAAACCTCAACCCACATCGGAGGGGCGCTCCCGGCAGCGGGCTGCCAGGCCTCGACGTTCGACTAAGAAACAATGCCAGTAGTAGCGACACTTTCGGTTGATCCCGGCGGCATCGGGTATCAATGGCATTCCGACGGGGGGCGCTGCCGGCACGAGGGCCGCATCGCGTGGGATAACGTAATCGAGATCAAAGCCTTCAAGCGGGACATGTTCACGTATGATCTGATCTGCCTTGCGATAGTTCCAGATGATGGTCTTTTGATCGAGATCGACGAGGAGGATTCCAATTGGGAGAGTTTGGTGGCCGCCATTCCGGCGAATCTTCCTGGAGCTGTTCGATGGGGTGACTGGTTTACGGAAGTCGCATTTCCGGCTTTCGCGACGAACGAGCGGACAATCTTCGCTAAGGACCTAAAAGGCGAACAAGGCGTCGCTCCGAACCGCTCATTACCGCCCACTTTGAATTCAACGTCCTCCGTTCGCGGTTCGGAGGACTAAAACGTTGTGCGCCGAGCCAAGCAAAGCGCTTCTTATATGGTGAAAGACCAGATATGACAAAACCTAGCCAGTAGTCATTACCGAGTGTTGCAGTGATGTTTGCCAAGCCATTGGAACTTCGCGGGAGGCACCGCGTGAACCACACGAACCCGGAGGCTGACTTGGTGGCCGGAGGGTTGGGGAACCGGAGCGGAGATAACCCCGGTCGCACGGCGAAGGAGCGGGCAGGAAGCAACGCAAGCACCGGTATCACCTCGGGACACGAATACTCCCGGTTTCATGGTGTCAAACTCCCTGCTTGCATCGGGAGCCGGTTCTGGCACTCTGTGGCTGCGCTGGTTCCGTGTGCGCGCGATCCTGAGGAGCCCGGTGCGGTAATTCCGCACGCCGGGATCTGCGAGGGGGGCACCGGGCAACCGGCGTCCCTACCTCAATCGCCCATATAATGAAAGCACAAGCACGATACTCGGGATTGATTGTCGCCCTGCTTGTGGTGATTGGGGTTGCTATTGCCGCCTATTTCTACTTCGGAATTGGACTGCGCCATAGAATCGTCGGACATTGGAGCGGATCTGATCCCGCTTCATTTGTTAAAGTGTCATGGGACGGCCAGTGCTCGTTTCGGGTATCGGGATTCTCGGGTGTTGGACGGGGGGAATTCAAAAGAGACAAGGCCTCGTTCCAAATGGTGTATCATCCTCCAGACCGCCATCCAGGTCGGCCTCTCGCAATTCTTCTATCAACCACTGCATGCGATGGTGACGCCCTTAAGAGGAGGGAACTTGAAGTGAACATACTTGAGGTCGAACCATGGTATTGGCCATCGATCTACTTTGAGCGATTGACCAGACGCGGCGAACAAGGAGAGGGTGGCAAGCCCCCTCAAGCGTCAAAACCACAAAATTGAATCACCTCAACCACACGGCTGCCACCACTCTAACGTTGTCAACAAGATTTGCCAAAAATGAAATCCCCCACTTTAGCCATCGTTGGAATTCTTCTGATTCAATCTGTCAGCGCTAAGGTGACTCCGCGGCTCTGGGATTGCGTCTCACTTGGGGAAGTATGTTCAGCCTATGGACTTGGCCAAGTTCCGGCGTTTCCCCGCAAGGAGCTTCGTGAGACCGATTATAACGACACCAGTGGCGAGTGGAAACTCAAATCCATCCGTAAGGAATACGCATTGCACGGCGGGCTTCTGATTTTCACAACTGAGATTGTCGAAAGGCGGGGATATGAGCCAACTAAGGAACTCGTTGCCGAGTGCTCCGTTGACCTTCGGTTTGCCGCGGAGCATGGTGCCGCGAGGAGAGCATTGGACACCGGTCCCGTGATGCAGTTCCTGAAAGACCATGGAATCTCCGTAGGGTTTGGACCAAAGGTGTCAGTCAAGTGGAGGCAATTCACGAAGGATTCGCGCCAAGAGATATTTGTGATTCCGGGCAGCGCTTACATCACGGTCGAACCATCGACTAAGGTGCGTGCTTTTAGGGTAAACATCCGCCCTCTCTTCATCCATGGCCCATCGAAGAAGATCCCACGCCAAGCCGAAGTTATGCCTCCTAACGGGCCATAAGCCATTCAATCCCACTTCATATTCCATTCAATTGCTCCCGTAGGAGCACTCAATCGTTCTGCAAAAATAATTCATGGGAAGCCTGTTCCGATTACCTCCGGCGGGAAGCGTCGAATACAGGTCGCCATTGGTGCTCTTGTTTGGATTTCTCTTTCTTGCTGCTGGTTGCGTGATGCTTCTGAGAGTTCCATACCTATTCTACCAGAAGGGCAGGCTGGACAAGGGTCTGGAAGTGCCAGCCAGGATTCTCCGAGTCGAGAGTGTCAGCTCGGGAGGAGGAAGACACTCGTCGGTGTCCGTCGAGTATGAATTCAGGTGGGGAGATAGCGTGTTCAAAGGGGATCGAGCGTCGGTCTTCAGCGAGTCGAATGGCCTTTACTTCCGACTTCGTGAGGCCTTCGAATCCGGCCGTGAGGTGACGTGCTTCGTTGATCCAGGCGATCCACGCCTCAGCGCCCTTGAGAAGGACGTCAGGGTCATGGATCTTATCGGCTACTTCGGTCTCGGGACTCCATTTGCCATCGTTGGATCGCTGTATCTCGTCCGATCCATCGGTGTCTCCGGAAGAAAGAAATCCGCAGAAGCCGTTCCTCCTAACGCATGATCAGCCTCCAGTTCCAGCCGCCATGACCGCTACAACCTCAACCCGCAGTCGAAGCCTCGCCCCCGATCAGGCGTAGGAGGCCTCGACGTTAGCCAAAAAATGATGCCCCGCCTCTGGCTACTCTTCGCGCTCGTCATAATGAACCTCCTCGGCTCATGCGGCAAAGGTTTGCCGCCGCTCAGGACTTGGGAGGTGGCCGAGGCCGCCGCCGGTGGACAAGAAGTCAGTTTCACGTTCGACGCACCACACCGGAAGCCATCAGAGGGATATTGGGATTACACGCTGGGACTCGTTTTGCCCAAGGACGTCGAGTTCGATCTTTCCGGCCAGGTGAAGATTTATTCGGTGTCCGGTGAGGAGAGGAATTCGTTTCGGTTTGATTCTGCTTCCCGTTCAAGCTGGTTGGGCGATAAGGATCAGATCTCGCACCTTCTACCGGGGAAGCTGGGCATCAAGGACGGGGAGAGGTGGCGTATCGTGTTCACATTTGATCGACCGTTGGAGAGGAAGACATCCGTCGTTTTACATTTCTTGAGCCACCAGGATACGCCTCCACAACTAATCGAAGAGGCCAACAAGTCGTGACGCACCAACCGGCCATAAGCCTATCAAATTCCTTTCAACATCCATTCAACCGCGTCCGTTGCCAAACGCATCAAGGGATCGTCGCCGGAAAAGATTGAGCTATATGCTTGCGCAGGTCGCGGGACGGCAGGGTTCCACGATTCTAGGATCGAGCCGGGAAGGTCATACATTGGCTACCTTCAGGCGACAAAAGACGGTACCTATCGCCTGGGTCGGAGTTCCAAAATATCAGTTTCCTCAGTGGTTCACAGTCTCTCAGTGGCAAGTCGAGCGTCCAAACCACGCTGAACTTCGGATTTCGGGGTAAAGCGAATGGCGTTGCCGCGGATTGGGTTTGGAGCGGGTGTTTTTTCTTTATCGGAATGCCAGATAGGGGTAACAGGTGCGCGTGTCCGACAGCGTCCCGCCACCGCCTGTGATCGAACCGCCGCCAGCAGAGTGCGAACCGCCGGTTGTGTCGGTGCCGCGCGGTGGTGTGCCGGCGCGCCGCGGCGGGAGATGGCTTGTGGTTTTGGCGGTGCTGTTGGTTTTGTCGGGAATCGGAGTGGCGGTCACTCCGTTGGTTAGGAAAGAACTTGAGCGGCGGGCGAGCGAACGGGAGCTTGTGAGATTGCAGAACCAAGCTGCGGACCGGCTTCTTGCCGGGGATCCGGATGGTGCCGAGACGGCGGCGCGTGAGGCGTTGTCGCGGCGTGAGGATTTCGAACCCGCCCGGAAGGTGTTGGCTTCCGTGGCCGCGTTGCGCAAGCGGATGGCGGACAAGGCGCGGGAGGGGAAAGCCGCGCTGGCTGGCGCGGAAAAATGGCTAGAGGAAGATGATATCGTGCGGGCCTTGGCCGCGTTCGGGCGGATTCGGGCCAACAAGGAACTCTACGGCGTGGAAGCGGTGAATCAGGCGATCCGACGGCATGCGGAACTCTCCACCATCACCGGAACCCTCAAGCTGCCGGAGAACTGGCCCGCCGACGTTTCCATCATGGTCAACGGTCGGCAGGTGAAACCGGCGGACGGCAGGATCGAAGGACTGCCGCTCGATACGGTACGGGTTGGTTTGGTTAGGGAAGGGTATCGTTCGCAGCCGGTGACGAAGATCGCGATCCGGGGTGGCAGGCCGGTGCCGCTGCCCGAGCCCGATTGGGAACTTCTGCCGGGCCGCGTGTTTCTAACGAGCAAGCCGCCCGGTGCGGCGGTCTGGGTGGATGGCGCGGATACCGGCAGCGTGACTCCCTGTGAGATACCGGCCGCGGATGCGGGCCCGGTGGAGGTTGTGCTCAAGCTCCCGTCGTACGCGGACGCGGTGGTGAAAGGGGAGGTGCCGTCCGGCGGGAAGATCAACCTAACGGCCGAATTGTCCGAGCTGCCGGTGTTGCCGACGAATGGAACGGCAGCCGGGGAGCGCCGGGTCATCAATGTCTCCCCAACCGCGCGGATTCCGTTCCGCTGGTGTCCTCCGGGGTCCTTTGTCATGGGCACGGTGGGCACGGGTGGCGCGCCGGACGAGCGGCCGGCCCGCAAGGTGGAAATCTCCGCGGGATTCTGGCTGGGTGAAACGGAATTCACCCAGGCGCAGTGGGAAGGCGTGATGGGCCGCGATTCCCTGTTGGCCCTGCTCCATGCGGGTGCGGGCTCGCTGCCCGCCGAACCCGAGGCACCGATGGCCAAAGTGAGCTGGGACCGCCTGTGCGACAGCGGATTGTTGGACAAAGCGAATGCCTATCTGACCGAAAATCAGGCGGCCGGCTGGGTGGCGGATCTGCCAACCGAGGCGCAGTGGGAATACGCCTGCCGTGCCGGAGGCGCCGCACCGACCGACACACAGGACGGTTCCGAAGCGGGTCCGGCGGTTTGGTTTCGCGACACGAGCGGCGGCAAATACCGCAACACCGGCGCCGGCAAAGCCAATGCATGGGGTCTGCGGGACATGTGCGGAAACGTGGGCGAGTGGTGTCGGGATGCCTATCAGGAAAATTATCGGAATTTGTGGGATCGGGATCCGGGCGGTCCCGTTTCCGGCTGGAAGCGCGTGTTCCGGGGCGGTTCCTTTCTGAGCGTTGCCGAGCGCTGCCGGCCGGCGGCGCGCGGACAGGCGGATAGCGCGGTCGCGCATCCGGGGATCGGGTTCCGCCTCATGCCGCGCCCGCAAACCATGCCGCCCGTGTTAGGAGGTCCTCCGCCACCCGCCAAACCGCCTGCCGGGAAAAAACCGGGGACGCGGTAGCGCGGAAGGAGGCGTCCGCTCAGGCTTTCGGGCGGTGGCCGATCTCGTTGTCGAGGATTTGGCGGAGGTCGTCGAGGCCTTCGCCGGTGTCGGCGGAAATCGGGATGATGTCGATCTTCGGGAACCGCTGGCGGAAGTGCTCCAGGTTTTCCCCGCTGGCGGCGAGGTCCATTTTGTTAGCGACGATCTTCCACGGGAAGCGGGCGAGTTCCTCGTCGTATTCGCGGATCTCGCGGCGCAGGATTTCGAGGTCGGAAACCGGGTCGCGCCCGTCCACGGCGGCCATGTCGATCACGAACAGCAGCACCCGGCAGCGGGTGATGTGGCGGAGAAACTCGTGGCCGAGGCCGCGGTTTTCGTGGGCGCCTTCGATCAGTCCGGGGATGTCGGCCACGGTGCAGCGGCGGAATCCGGGGAACTCCACCACGCCGACGGTCGGTTGCAGGGTGGTGAACGGATAGGACGCCACCTTTGGCTTGGCGGCGGACAGTTTGCCCAACAACGTCGATTTTCCCGCGTTGGGGAAACCGACCAGCCCGGCATCGGCGATGCGGCGGAGTTCCAGATAGAAAATCCCCTGTTCGCCCGGTGTGCCGAGTGTGTGTTCGGTGGGCGCGCGGTTGGTGGCGGTGCGGAAGTGCCAGTTGCCCTTGCCCGGTACGCCGCCCTTGCAGAGGACGAATTTCTGGCCGTTTTCGGTGAGGTCGGCGATCGGATCGAGGTCGATCCCTTCGTCGCTGCGTTCCATTTCCACGGCCTCGGCGGTGGTGGCTGCGGAGCTGCGATAGACCACGGTGCCTGGCGGGACCTTGCCGATCACGGTTTTGCCGCCGCGGCCGGTTTTGCGGGTGCCCGCGCCGTTCTTCCCGTCTTCGGCGACGAGTTTCGGGTCGAAATGGTAGGCTCGGAGGTTGTCGGTGGACGGGTCCACGATCAGGACCACGTCGCCGCCGGCTCCGCCATCACCACCGTCCGGGCCGCCGCGGGGCACGTATTTCTCGCGGCGCCAGGAGACAACCCCGTCGCCGCCGTCGCCGGCCTTGGCCATGATCCGAATGTGGTCGATGAACATGCGCGGAGCATTTCCCGGAACCGGAGAAAGGTCAACCCTTCATCGGCACAGGATGCCGTCGCCTCACGGTTTCTTCATTTCGACGGCAAACGCCTCCTTGAGCTGGAGCAGCACCTTTTCGCCCACCTTGCGCTTGGTCAGATCGACATCGTCGCGCACCTTGATCTTCTCGGACGATCCGTCGGCGAACTGCAGTGTCACTTTCCGGCTGCCGGTATCGATCTTGGTGATTGTGGCCGTGGTCTGTCCTTTGGTGGTGATGCCGACACCGGGCTTTTTCCCTTCCGGCGACAGGCTAACATCGGCGGTGGAGTCGGTGGCGATTTTTTCTCCCGGTTTGACCATGCGGACGACCATTTCCTCGGTGTAGGAGACCTTGAGTTGGTCGCCGACGCGGATTTGAGGGAAATTGACCACTTCGGGTCCGGCGGTGACGGTGAAGGCCTCGTTGGCCTTTGTCACCAGGGTGACCTTGCGCTTGGCCGTGTCGATGGCGGTGACGGTGGCGTTGAGGGCGGTGACCTGGGTGACTTTGCCGCCGGGCACGCCCGGTTTGACTTCCGCGATAGTGGTCTGATCCGTGGTAAGCGTGGGGGTGCAACCGGTTTGGAACGCGGGGATGGCGGTTAGAACGGCGGCGGCGGACAGCATTTTGAGCGTGCTTTTCATCTCGATGGTTGGTTGGTGTTGGATGGAAACGTTAGGTTCCGGCAGGAACGGCAGGTTCCCCGCGGAAGTTGGGCCCAGCATACGCCGTTGCCTCGTTTTGTCGAGTTCCAAATTCGCCGACCCGCCGGTATGGGCAGGGCCTATGCGGGCTCTGGCCATCGAATGATGAAGCCTTGCGGCATGGGCGCGTCGCTGGTGCCCGAATATCGTTAGAACCGCGTCACAACACCGTCGCCGGCGCGGATTTCTGGGCTTCGCCGGCTTCTTTCTCCACGAGCGGTCTGGCGAGCATCTGTTCGTAGATGGCGATGTAGTCCTTGGCGACTTTGGCGTGGTTGAACTCGACGAGGCTTTCGCGCATGATGCGGGCGATCTCGCGCTGGCGCACATCGGCGGGCAGGGCGTGGAAGTCCATGGCGCGGTCGATCGCCCAGCGCAGGGCGTCGGAGCCGTAGTGGTCGAAGCGGAAGCCGTTGCCGGTGGAGTTGGCGACGTCGAGCGGGCGGATGGTGTCGTAGAGCCCGCCGGTGGCATGCACGACCGGCAGGCCGCCGTAAATCGGCGAGGTCATCTGGGGCAGGCCGCACGGTTCGAAGAGCGAGGGCATCAGCATGTAGTCCGATCCTGCGTAGGCCAGGCGGGAAAGGCGCTCGTCGAAATCCGCCACCGCGACGCGCTCGTGGAGGTTGAAGGCGTGGACGATGTGATGGAAATGCGTTTCGTGGGGGCCGTTGGCGACCACCACCACCTGGAGATCGCGGTCCCAATAGTCGGACACGATCTGATGGAGGATGTTGGTCAGAAGCTCGGGGCCTTTCTGGACCGGATCGAGGCGCGACGGCCAGAAGAAGATCGCGGCGTTCGGGTCCTCGCGGAGGTGGAGTTCCCGCTGGAGGGCGAGTTTGTTAGCCACCTTGCCTTCCGCGGCGTTGTCGGCGGTGAAATTGAGCGCCAGCGAGTCGTCGGTGGCCGGATGATAGGACGGATCGGGCGCGTTGAGGATGCCGGCGGAGCACTGGGCGTGGAACTTGTGTTGGAGTTCGGCGCGGACCGAGTCCGGCACCACCTCATGCCAGCCGTCCACCACTTCCTGGAGGAACTTCGGGCTGACCGTGTTGATAAAGTGGGCCGCGAAGATCCCGGAGGTGAGCAAATCGACCGGGACATGCGAGCGGGCGTGATCGTAGCTGTGCGGGTGGCCCTGAAAGAAGAGGTTCATCCAGAATTCCGCCGCGTCGATGCCGCTGTCCTCGATTTCCTTCAGGGTGGTTTGGCGGGTGTGGATGTTGTGGACGGTGAACAGCGATTTGATGCCGCGGCGTTTGGCCATCGCCGGGATCAGGGCGGTCATCCAGTCGTTGCAATGGATCAGATGGGGCCGCACGCGCGGGACGATGTGGTTGATGACCTCCCGCTGGAATGCCAGGGCGATGCGCATGGCCTCGTCGCTGTTGGCGCTGTACACCCGCTCGCGGTAGTAGAAAATCCGGTCCTCGGCGAGGTGGATATTGGTGCTCGGCAGGTTTTCGTAATACTTTTTCAGCTCCTTTTCGTGGAGGTTGAAGACATCGCCGTGAAAGAGCCGCCGGTAGTTGGGGACGGCCACGTGCACATCCGCGCCGAGTTCGAAGAGCGAGGAAACCAGCGAGGCCGAGACATCCGCGAGACCGCCCGCCTTGGCCGAAAGCTTGTGGGAGAGGTTGCCCATGCCCGAGGGCAGATAGGTGATCTCCGGCGTGACGATCAGGATGCGTGGTTTCTCGGGGCGGGGAGCTGGGGGCATGATAGGCAGGACGATGAAAACGGGAGGCTTACGCCGGTGAGCCTAGCCTTTTATGCCGAACCTGCCAAATGATTTGTGTGGCGATTGTGTTGAAAATCATTGGATTCGGGTCGATTCCGGGCGGTTTCCGGAGGGGAATCCCATCAACAGCGGGGAATTTCCTCCGGTCATCGCCAAAGCCTTGCATCCGGGTCTTTTACGGCTAAACTCTCCGGCCCACCGCTTGATCACCGACCTCAAAAGCATCTCCGGGATAGGCAAGGCTTCGCAGGAATTGCTTGAAGCCGCAGGTATCCTTGATGCCCGGGCCCTAGCCAAAACCGGTGTCGAGGAACTCGCGGCGGAGCTCGAGCGCGCCAACCGCATTCTCGGCATCGCCAAGCGTCCGCCCCGCAAAGCGGATGTCGAAAAGTGGATTTTGGGCGCGCGCGCGCAGTTGGGGCTTTCCCCCGAAGCGCCCGTGGCGATCACCGCCGACGGCACGATCGAGCGGTCCGCCACCATGCCGGTCAACTACGAGGCCACCGAGCAGGTGCGCGAAATGCTTGCCACGGCGCCGTTGGCGATTCCGTTGCCTGCCCGGCTGCTGATCGCGGCGGGGATGGCGGTTTCCGAGATACCGCCGGCCATTTTGCTCAATCGTTACGCCGGCGACCTGGAGGTGCGCGTGACCGACCGAAAAGGCACCCGTGGCATTCCCCGCACCCCGAATCTGACAAAAACGCGCGCCACTGTTGGAAACTACGTCCAGATCGCCGATCCGATGCCGCCGCGGCTGCAGATTGACACCTCGCGGCTGCGGTCGGTGGCCGATTTGGAAAAAGGCCGGGCCCGGATCCCGGTCTCGCGGACGGGTACGGCTTCGGCCGCGCCAACCGAGAACGACCGCGTCGCCCTGATCCGCGCGCCGCTCGAGGAGACCAACCGGGGCCGCGATCCCCAATCCCGGCGGTATATCCGCGGGGTGCTGCACACCCATCCGTGGACGATGCTGTTCGGCGCGCTGATTTCCCTGGTGATGATGACGCTGACCGTTCCGGCGGTGGTCGCCGCGGCGTTGTTGCTCCTGTCCGACATCTTTCCGGAGACCTTTCCTTGGGTTTCGCCGTGGCTGTTGGTGCTTCCCTGTTCCCTCCCGGTGGTGGGTTTGCTCTATCTGATATTCGGTGTGAAATGCCGCTGCCGGATCTGCAACCAGCGGCAGTTTTTCCCGAGAGCCTGCCTCAAGAACTCCAAGGCCCACCGTATCGCGGGCCTAGGCTACATCGTTCCCGTGGCGCTGCACATGCTGCTGTTCCGGTGGTTCCGCTGCACCTACTGCGGCACCCCGGTCCGGCTGAAGAAATGAACCACCCGCGTTGAACCCCAACCCCAGTCGTCCGATGTCGCGAAAACTCCCATGGTTGCCGGTGATCGCGGCCGCGCTCGTTTCCTGCGGCACCTCCACCGATCCGGAATCCGCCTCCGATTCGGCCGAACCCGCGTCCGAGTTCGGGCCCACCGGAATCCCCAAGCACATGCGTGCGGCCACCGGTCCCGACGGATCGCGCGTCGCCGCCGGCGGCAATCTGCTCAAACAACCCGGACTCCACTCGGTGCCGCTCAATGAAATCGCGTTCACCGATCCCGACAATCCGGACAAGCCGCTCCCCGAACTGAATGATGTGATGGAACTCGGGAAGGCGAAATCCTGGGAAAACAGCGATACCATCGCGCGCGCCAGGGCGGCCAGAGAGGGCAAGCCGGTGCTTATCTGGTTCACGGATTCGCAGTCCAGTCCGTTGTGCAAGGCGCTCAACCAGGAATTGTTTTCCAGCCCGAAGTTCGAGGAATGGGCGAACGAGAAACTCGTGCGGCTGAAAGTGGACGCCAGTTTTCGCGCGCGCGACAAGGATCTCTCCATCGATGAGGCCCAAACCCTCGAACTCGACGCGAAGCACTATCGGGAGGCGCTCAAGAAACGGTACAAAGTGTTGGGCCACCCCACCCTGATCATGCTCAAACCGAGCGGCGAGGTGCTCGCGCGATACGCGGGCTACAAGCGCGGAACCTCCGAAACCCTCTGGGGACAGTTGAAACATTCGGAATCCGTTTCCACCCGAGCCTATCAGGAATGGCGCGCGGGCCTCGAAAAGAAGGGCTACCGCGACTGGCGGGATCCCAAGGACCGCAAGATCTTCGCCAAACTGGTTTCCTATCAGAACGGCGAACTCGTTCTCATCGACCCCGACGGCACCCGCTTCCGCACCAGCGAGGCCAAGCTCTCCGATGCCGACCAGCAATGGATCGCCGCGCAGAAGCAACTGGGGAACATCCGGTAGGGGGTCCCGCGGGGAATGCCCGGATGCGCATCGTGCTTGCGTTTCCCGGCGCCGGACGCTAGCCTCGCGGGGTGGAAACGGAACGAGCGACGGAAGCCAACGGCGTGGTTAGAAAAGCATCGTGGTTGCGCACGGTGGTGCGCGGCCTGTTGATTTGCGCCGGGTCGGTGGCGATCCTGCTGCCGGCGTGGTTGCCCAACCGTCCGTCCGCGCCGTTGGAGCGGGGCACGGTGGAGTTTCTCCAGGCCGGTCTGTTGGCGGCGGGTTGCGCGGTGTTTTTCGGAGCCACCGCCCACGCGGGACGTAACCGCCCGGTGTGCCGGATCCTCGGGCTGGGTATGGCAGCGGCGGTGGTGGGCGAACTGGAGGATTTCGTGTCGGTCATCATGGGTTCGCCGTTTCCCGAGAACTGGGTGGTCGGCGCGATCCTGTTTGTGGCGCTGGTCACCGCGCTGCGGCACCGCAAGGTGGTGGTGGAGTTCGTCGGGATGCTGGGACGCCATGCGGGTGCCGGACTGGTCGCGGCGGCGTTGCTGATCATTTATGTGTTTGATAGAGTGATCGGCGGCAAGGCGTTCTGGCAGGCGGCGCTCGGGCCGGACTTCGACCTGCGGATTCCTCTGATCTGCAAGAGCTATCTGGAACTGCTGGCCTGCTATCTGATTTTCATCGGTTCGATCGGTCTCGCTCTAACCATCGCACGGAGGGAGGAGGACGCGTGAAGATCGTGCAGGTTCTCCCCGAGCTGAACGCCGGCGGGGTGGAGCGGGGCACGGTGGAACTGGCGGCCTATCTGGTCGCGCGCGGCCACGAGGCGCTGGTGATTTCCAACGGCGGACGCCTGGTCGCCGATCTTGAGGCGGCCGGCGCGCGCCATCTGGCTCTTCCGGTCCACCGCAAAAGCCTCGGGTCGCTGTGGCAGGTGCGTCCGCTGCGGCATATGCTAACAAACGAACGGCCGGACATCCTGCACGTGCGGTCGCGCGTGCCCGCGTGGATCGCTTGGCTGGCGTGGAGAGGCATGGATCCGGCCGCCCGGCCCGCGCTGGTCAGCACGGTCCACGGGTTTTATTCGGTGAACCGCTATTCGGCGATCATGACCTCCGGTGAGCGGGTGATCGCGGTGAGCGAAAGCGTGAAAAGATATGTGTTGGCGAACTATCCGCGGGTGCCGGAGGAGCGGATCCGGGTGATCCCGCGGGGGCTTGATCCCGCGCGCTACACGGGCTACCATCCGGACGAGCGCTGGCTCCGCGAGTGGCGCGAGGGACACCCGGAACTCGCCGGCAAGCGCTTGCTGCTGCTGCCCGGACGCGTCACACGCCTCAAGGGTCACGAGGACCTGTTCAACCTCTTGGTTGCCCTCAAATCCGGCGGCGTTCCGGTCCACGGGTTGGTCGCCGGCGACACCCACCCGAAGAAACGGGCCTATCTGGCGGAGCTGCGGGAGCTGGCCGCCCGGATGGGCTTGGAAAACGATGTGACTTTTCTCGGCCACCGGAGCGACGTCCGCGAGATCATGGCGGTGAGCGATGTCGTGCTCGCGTTGTCCAACCAGCCGGAATCGTTCGGACGCACGGTGCTGGAGGCGCTGGCGCTGGGCAGACAGGTGGTCGGCTACGATTGCGGCGGGGTCGGTGAATTGTTGGAAAAACTCCATCCTGCCGGAAGGGTCGCGCCGGGCGACGCCGCCGGATTGTTGGAAAAAACCCGCGCCGCGCTCGATCAACCCACCTCTCCCGCCGCGGTGGGTCCCCCGTTCACGCTGGAAGCGATGTGCGCCGCCACCCTCGCGGTCTATCGGGAGGTGGGTGGTTATTAGTTATTGGTTATTGGTTATTGGTTATTGGGGGATCCTCGCAGGCGCGGCATTCGAATTCCTGCGCCCTCATTCCCAATAACCTATAACCAATAACCAATAACGTCCCCCCCTCACGCCGGTCGCCAGAGCTTGGCGGCGGCATAGCGCATGGCCATGCGGCAGATCTCGGCCGCGACCGGCAGTGCGGCGGCGGATGCGGCGATGGTCACCGCCGGTGGAACCCGCTTGGCAAACAAAAATGCCGTGGCGGCGGTTGCGGCGACCCCCGCAAGCCTTGGCAGCCAGCGCCGGATTCCCCGCGGATAGGCGGAGTCCAGATAGGCCGGCAACCGCAGGACCTGATCCTGCCAGAGCCGGCGCGCGCGTTTGAAGCCAAGCCGCCGCATCCTTGTCAGTATGGCGACCGCCCGGGCCGCGCGGCCGTTCGCGGAAACCGCCTCGTGCTCGGCGCTGGCGGCGTCGAGCGTGCGCAGCAACCGCGCGTGGAGCGCGGAAAATTCCGCCTCGCGCCGGGGTTGGAGCCGTCGCGCGACCGCCAGATCATCCAACAGAATCCTGGCGGCGTTCACCCGGTAAACGGTGGCGCGGATTTCATAGGTGGCATCGAGCTGTTCGCGGTTGAGCTGCCGGTAATCGCGGTCCCGCCAGTGGACCAGTGGCTCCGGCAGAAACCGCAACCCGTCTAACAACCACGCGCGGAACGGCAGCACGATATCCTCTGCGGCATGCACTGCCGGCAGATCGCCGAACACCGCCAGCAGATCGCGGTGCCAGCATTGGCTGGCTCCCACCCCGCGCAGGCGGCCCGCCTGATAGTCGGTGAGTCCCATCGCCTGACCGGTGAAGGTGCCGTCGGCCCGCATCCGTTCCATGCGCGACCAAATGAGCCGCGCTTCCGGATGGGCGGCGATTTCCTCCGCGAAACGCGCGACCCGCTCGGGCATGGAAATGTCATCGCCGGCGCACACCAGCACCCACGGATGGCTGGCGGCCGCCACACAGGCGTTGATATGGGCGAACCATCCGGCGCCGCCTTCGGTGCGGCGCACTCTAACCGTGGCGGGGCCGCGGTATTCGTCCGCAAGCCGCCGCATGATCGCGTGGGTATCGTCGCGCGACGCGTCGTCGGATAGAATGATCTCGGCGGGCTGGACGGTTTGTGAGAAAACCGCGCGGACGGCGGCCTCCACCACGGGGGCCTGGTTGTAGGCGAACACCACGGCGGTGAGAGGCGCCACTGCGGCCGTTTGGTTGGAGGGCTGGCTCATGCGGTGCCAAGGCGTTCGAGGCGGTAGCTGCCATCGAGGATCCGCTGCCACCATTGCGGATGATCGAGGTACCATTGGACGGTGGCGCGGAAACCTTCGCCGGCGGTCCAGCGGGGTTTCCATCCGAGTTCGCGGCGCAGTTTGGAAGCGTCGATCGCATACCGCAGGTCGTGACCGGGTCGGTCGGTGACAAACGTGATCTGCGAGGCGTAGGATCCTCCGTCCGCGCGCGGGCGGAGATCGTCGAGGTGGCGGCACAGCTCGCGGACCAGATCGATGTTCCGCCATTCGTTGCCGCCGCCGATGTTATAGGTTTCCCCGGCGCGCCCGGCGGTGGCGACGGTTTCCAGCGCGCGGCAATGGTCCTCCACGTGCAGCCAATCGCGGACGTTTTCGCCTTTTCCATAGACCGGGATGTCCTCGCCGCGCAGGGCTTTGAGGATCACGACCGGGATCAGCTTTTCCGGAAATTGATAGGGGCCGTAATTGTTGGAGCAGTTGGTCACCGTCACCGGCAGCCCGTAGGTGTCGCCCCAGGCGCGCGCGAGGTGGTCGCTGGCCGCCTTGCTGGCGGAGTAGGGCGAGTGCGGGTCATACGGCGTGGTCTCCGTGAAATAGCCGTCCGGACCCAACGACCCGAACACCTCGTCGGTGGAAACATGCACGAAACGGAAACACTCGCGCGAGTAGTCGGTTAGAGAGCGCCAGTAACCGAGCACCGCCTGCAGCAGCACCGCGGTGCCGGTCACGTTGGTGCGGATGAACTCCAGCGGTCCGTCGATCGAGCGGTCCACATGGCTTTCCGCCGCCAGATGGAGCACGCGTTCCGGCCGATAGCCGGCCACGATTTCGCGCATCGCGGATTCGTCGGCGATGTCCGCTCTGACAAACCGATAGTCCGGATGCCCGGCCACATCGGCAAGCGATTCCGGGTTGCCCGCGTAGGTCAGGTTATCAATGTTGAGCACGCGGTGGCCGCTGGCCAGCAGGTGTCTAACCAGATTGGAGCCGATGAAACCGGCGCCGCCGGTGACGATGAACGAACGGGATGGCACGGATGCGCTCATGATGGTTGGAAATCAAACGGGATGCGGTGCCAGCCAGCCGCAGGGCGGATGATCCAGTCCGGGTGGTCGGGCGTGACGATGATCCGGTCGGATGGCGGACCACCTAACCAAGCGCCCCACCAACTGAACGAACTGTTGGCGGTGATGGCGTGCCGGCAGAGGCTCATCAGCCAGAGATCGGCCATTTCGTCGTCGGCGTTGTGTTCGATCCACTCGACCGGGCTTCCTTCAAAATCGATCTCCTTGCGGACCCATGCCGGGTCGTCGCTGAAAACGGCGAACCTCGGGTTGGCAACGTGTTTCCGGACATGCTCCAGCGCCCGCCGGTAGTAATCCGGCTCTAGCAGCGTGGGGTAGCGGATGCGCCGGGCGTGCAGAAAAACGGTTGGCTGGGTGGAAAGGCGCTCGCCGAGATCGAGGTTGCGCGCGTCGGATGGCGCGGGGGGAGCCAACTCGGGGCGGATCGTTTCCGCGTGGTCGGCGAAGAACGCCTCGTTCGCCCAATAGCCGCTGAGTGTGACCCTGCCGCGTCTCGGGCGGAGGTCGGTGAGCTGGCCGGGCGGCAGATCCCAGCGCTGGGCCAGATAGGTCCGCCAATCGCGCGGCAGCAGCTTGTTCCAGGCGCGGACCGCCCGGTGGCGGAAATGTTTGAGCGTCGGGGCCACCCGCCAGCCCTCAGGCATCGGCCGGGCGGTGATCGGGAACCGGTCGAGCCGATAGCTTCGCCCATAGCCGTCGTGGGTGTAGCCGCGGCGGTCGTCGATGTACAACTCCCGGCCCGTCCGCAGCGCGAAGGCGCGGGCGGCGGCGTAGATGAACAGCTGGTTGCCCAGTCCGCCCTTGATGATCGCGATCACTGCTTGAGGCATCAGCGCCGCCAGCCTAAAAGCCCGGTGCTGTCACGGCAAGCGCGAATGAGGGGAAGAGACCAGAGACCAGAAACAAGAGTCAAGAAAGCCGGATCTGTCCGTTCTCCGCACCGTAGCCGCGCTCGTTAAAGCGTGGGAGCGCCGGGACGGACGCGGGGACGGGCCGAAACGAAGCGCGGAGGGGGGCGAATGGATCACCCCTTCCACAGCATTTGCGCGCCGATGATCAGTAGGACGGCGCCGAACATCCGGGTGAGGGTGGAGTTGCTCATGGAGCGCATCAGGTCGCTGCCGAACCAGGCCGCCAGGGCCGCGCCGAGGCCGACGATGGCAACGGTTTTCCAATCGATCAGGCTGCCCGCCGCGCGCTGGTTGTTGATGGTGGCGGAAACGGTGATGATGATGATGACGGCGAGCGAGGTGGCCACCGCGCGCTTTTGTTCGAACCCGAGCACTTTCACGAAGGCCGGCACCATGACAATGCCGCCGCCGACGCCGCAGAGGGCACCGATCAGGCCGGCCAGGATGCCGATCAGGACGACTAACAAAACGGAGGCTTTCATCGGCGGGCGGAGGGTTTGCGTGCGGCGGCGATTTCCGCCAGAAGCCGGTGGAGGACCAGGCGGTGGTCGAGTCCGGTGGAAACGAGCGACTGATCGGCGCGGAGGGTGGCTTCCATGACCCGCTGGAGGCCTTCGAGGTCGTAGTTGGCGGCCATCGCGGAGCACAGGAAAAGCGGGAACACATTCACTCCGGAGCCGTCCTTCTTCTGCGGCAGCCACGCGCGGTCGGATTCCGGCAGACGGTTGAGCGCGCCGCTGAACGCCTGATAGTTTCCGGTGGGCGGCTTGTAGTTGTCGAGGATCAGGCGCGCCATGAAAAGGTTGCGCACCGTGGGAATGATCGAGGCGCGCATGATCGAGATCGCGGATTCCTCCGCGGCGAGCTGTTGGTCAATGAGCTGGATCGCTCGCGGGACGTCGCCTTTCTGAATCGCCTGCCCGGTTTCGAAAACCACCGCGGCGCGGCTCAGCGGAACCACCCGCCGGACATCCTCCTCGCCCACCTCACGGCGGTCGGGTCCCAGATAGAGATCGAGTTTCTCCAGCTCGTTGCCAACCTGCTGGCTGGCTTCGCCCGCGAGCTGGACGAACAGCTCGAGCGCCGCCGGATCGAAGCGCAGGCCGAGTTCCCGCGCCTTGCGGACGACCAGCGCGGCCACTTGGTCGGCCCAGCCGTCGCGGGTGGTGTCGATGAGGTCGAAAACCTCCACCGCCGCGTTCTTTTCGATGAATTTCCAGAACGAAAACCGCTTGTCCACGCCGAGCGCGGAGATCAGGAACTTCACCCCCGGCGGCAGGCCGCGTTCGAGGGTGGCGCGCAGGCTTTCGAGGCCGCTTTCGGTGCGTTGGGAACGGCCGGTCACGGTGTCGGCCAGGAAATTCGCGTTGCGCAGCCAGACCACCTTGTCGCCGCCGAACATCGGGACCGTTAGAAGCGCCTGCACGGTGGTGGCGCAGATTTCGAACGCGGAATCGGAGTTGTCGGCGTTGCCGTTGACCGTCTCATGGGTGAAGCCGTCGTCGTTGCCGCCGGTCAGTTCGTTATGGAGCCGCAGCGCGCGTTCGCGCACCGCACCTTCATCGGTGCCGATGATCGCGAAAAACGTGCTGCTGGGATTCGGTTTGGCCGCCACGGGCGGAGTCATAGCGGCTGCCGGGCGACGGCGCAAGCCGCGCGACCCTCATTGGCAGAATTTCCCGGCGGATCAGCGGCTGGTGCGGATGATCCGGTTCTGCTCGTCCACCAGCAGGCGCTTGGCCTGGACCGGGGTTTTGGAAAGGGCGAAGCACATGATGGCCACGCGCTCGCCCTTTTTGATCCGGTGGGCGGCACCGCCGTTGATGACGATGTTGCCGCTGCCGGCCGGGCCGGTCTGGACGTAGGTTTCAAGGCGGTTGCCGGAAGTGATCGACGCCACCAGCACCTTTTCACCCTCCCAGAGGTCGGCCGCCTCCATCAGGTCGAGCGGGATTTCGATGCTGCCTTCATAATCCACATCCGCGTTGGTGATCATCGCGCGGTGGATCTTCGATTTGAGAACTTGCCGGAACATGCCGGGGAAAGGAAACCCCAAGCAAGCGGGCCGTCAAGCGCGGAAACTGGCAAATCAACCGGATGAAGGACAATATGCTACAGAAATACGAAGTTTCGGGATCGCCATCGAACCGCATTGTTTCATTGCCGGACCGGAGTGGAGGGCGGTAGGCAGGGCGGTAGGTAGGGCGGTAGGTAGGGCGGCCTTGATAAGGCCGCCGGGAGAATGAAAGGAGAAAGCCAGGCCGAAGTACGATGTTTCCGCCGCCGCTTCGTCGTCCACTTTCCCCCTCATTCTCCCGGCCCTCTCGGCGAGAGGGCCCTACCTTGCTCCTCTTTCACCCCTCATTCTCCCGGCCCCCTCGGCGAGGGGGCCCTACCTTGCTCCTCTTTCACCCCTCATTCTCCCGGCCCTCTCGGCGAGAGGGCCCTACCTTGCCACGCCTCGACTTTCTTGCCCTGTATCCGGTCTGTGGTGACAATTTCGTCGATTTTGCGAATTTTGCTTGGAGTTAGGGGAGCTATTTGGCGCAATTCCGCCGTTCGCAGAAATTCCGCTATGAAAATCACATCCTCGCTGTTGTTGTCGGTCACATTGCTCGCTGTCGGTGCTTCCAACGCGGGAGCGGCGATTTCGCTCGCTGATGGGGTGGCTTACACTCAGAATTTCGATACTTTGGCGAATTCGGGGACGAGTTCAACGATGCCTGATGGGTGGGTTTATGTGGAGACTGGCAGCAGTGCAAACACGACTTATACCGCAGGGACTGGCAGCGGTAATGCGGGTGATACTTATAGTTTTGGTCCGTCTGGTTCGAGTGATCGCGCTCTCGGAGGGCTGCAAAGCGGCAGTGTTGTGCCTACATTCGGAGCTTCATTCACCAATAATGTTGGAGCCTCGACGATTGACATCACGATCACCTACACGGGCGAGCAGTGGCGTTTGGGCGCGACAGGGCGTGAGGATCGGCTTGATTTCGAATACAGCGCCAACGCGACCTCTTTGACTACCGGAACATGGACAAGTTATAACTCGTTGGATTTCGTGGCACCCGTCACGTCCGGGACCACCGGTGCCCTGAATGGCAATACGTCCCCCAACCGAACAACAGGTATAACAGCAACCATCACCGGACTGAGTGTTACCGTGGGAGGCACGTTTTGGATCCGGTGGAAGGATTTCAATGCGACAGGAGCCGATGACGGCCTTGCGGTTGACGATTTTTCCATCACCGCCGTACCAGAGACCTCCGCCGCCCTTCTTGGCGCGCTGGGAGTGTTGGGGATGCTGCGCCGCCGCCGCTGAGGCGTTCCGTTGGAACGCGGGTTTGGTGTTTGGGCGGGTGCCCACGGTTTTGCCGTGGGCTGTGTTGAGGCGTCGCGTTGCGACGGAGGATGGGCTTCCAGCCTGTCATGGAAGGCGGGCATCCTGCCTGCCGGAGCCGGATCATGTGGGGCCAATGGAAGGCAAGTAGGGCGGCACCGCCGGGGCCGCCGGAGAATGGGGGGAGAATGGGTGGTGCTTCGCGGTTGGTTATTCTCCGGTTCATTCGCATGCGCTCTCAGCGAGAGCGCGCTACCTTTGGGAGGCGAATGGCAAAGCAAGGTAGGGCGGCACCGCCGGGGCCGCCGGAGAATGGGGGGAGAATGGGTGGTGCTTCGCGGTTGGTCATTCTCCGGTTCATTCGCGTGCGCTCTCGGCGAGAGCGCGCTACCTTTGCGAGGCGAATGGCAAAGCAAGGTAGGGCGGCACCGCCGGGGCCGCCGGAGAATGGGGGGAGAATGGGTGGTGCTTCGCGGTTTGTCATTCTCCGGTTCATTCGCGTGCGCTCTCGGCGAGAGCGCGCTACCTTTGCGAGGGCGCTACCTTTGCGAGGGCGCGCCACCTGAGGTTCCCGCTTCCCATTGGCTGGGGGGCGTGCTAGTGAACGGGCATGTTCGGACTGATCGGCATCGCGGTGTTTGTGGGATTGGCGTGGGCTTTGTCCGACGCCCGGCGCTTGGTGCGCTGGCGGACGGTGGGTATGGCGTTCGCGTTGCAGATCGGGATCGGGGCGCTGGTGTTCGGGGTTCCGCAGGGGCGCGACGCGCTGGCGTGGCTGAGCGCGCGGGTGGAGGATGCCATCGGGGCGGGCAAGGCGGGGGTGGATTTCCTGTTCGGTTCCCTAACCGCCAATGGCGGGCCGGCGGGTTTCGTGTTCGCGCTCCGGGTGTTGCCGATGATCGTGTTTTTCTCCTCGCTGATCGCGGTGCTTTACTATCTGGGGATCATGCAGTGGGTGATCCGGCTGATCGGCGGCGGCCTCAACCGTTTGTTAGGGACGAGCCGTGCGGAATCGCTGTCCGCGGCGGCCAACATTTTCGTGGGGCAAACCGAAGCGCCGCTGGTGGTTAGACCGTATATTTCAGGGATGACCTCCTCCGAGCTTTTCGCGGTGATGGTGGGCGGGCTGGCGAGCGTGGCGGGGTCGGTACTGGCCGGTTACGCCGCGATGGGGGTGGAAATGAAATACTTGTTAGCCGCATCGTTCATGGCGGCGCCGGGCGGATTGTTATATGCCAAGCTGATGAAACCCGAGGTGGCGGTTCCGCGCGAGGAGGTGCTGCCGTTCGCCAGCGGCGACGAGGCACCGGAGAACGTACTGGATGCCGCGGCGCTGGGCGCGTCCACGGGCCTGAAGCTCGCGCTCAATGTGGGCGCCATGCTGATGGCATTCATCGGGCTGATCGCGCTGCTGAACCTCATGTTAGGCGGGATCGGCGGTGTTTTCGGGCAGCCGGGTTGGAATTTGCAGGGGATTCTGGGCACCCTGTTCGCTCCGGTGGCCTGGTTGGCGGGAATCGGCCCGGAGGAAATGCGCCAGGGCGGCAGCCTGATCGGGCAGAAGCTGGTGCTCAACGAGTTCGTCGCCTACGTGGAATTGGCGAAAATCCAGGCCGCGATGTCGGAGAAAACCCGCGCGATTTGTTCGGTCGCGTTGTGCGGTTTCGCCAATTTCTCGTCCATCGCGATTTTGCTAGGCGGCCTTGGCGGGATGGCTCCGGGTCGCCGCGGCGAGATCGCCCGGCTCGGCGTGCGGGCGGTGGTGGCCGGCACGCTATCCAATCTGACCAGTGCGGCGATCGTCGGCCTGTTTGTGGGCTGACCCCTGATTTTTCTTGTGATTCCAGGGGCGATCCGCAAGGATGGCGTCACGAAAAAGTTCCTGTCATCCACGCCCTCGGTGAATGTCGCCCGGCTGACCTATCTGCTGGTCTGCGAGGCGGCCGGGGTGGCGATTGTACTGAGCACGAAGGGCAGCGGCATCGAAGTGCCGATCTGGGTAGGGCTGGTGGGAGGAATCGGTGTGGCGGGGTTGTTCATTCTGGTGGAGTCGCTGATGCGCGGCTTCACCCTGCGCGGGTTTTCGAATGCCACGTTCGGGCTCGGTGTGGGTCTGTTATGCGCGTGGCTGCTCACCCGGGTGGATATTTCCGGGCTGCTCAATCTCGCGTTCAAGAGCTGGCTGCTCAGCGATGAAAGCGCCGGCGAACTGCGGGCGGAAACCATGCTGAGCACGCTGCGGCTCGCGTTTGACGTCACCCTGTTCGCGAGTCTGGGGTTCATCGGCGCGGTGTTGGCGCTGCGGAGCAACCGCGACGATTTCGCGTTCATCATTCCGTATGTGAGATTCCGGCAGGACGCCACCACGGGACAGCCGGTTGTGGTGGATACCGAGGCGGTGATCGACGGCCGGGTGTTGGCGGTGTGCCGGGCGGGATTTCTCCATGGCCGGATGATCGTGCCGCGGTTTGTGCTGGAGGAATTGCAGACAATGGCGGCCGCGACGACCCACATCGCGCGCCAGCGGGGCCAGCGCGGGCTGGAGTGCCTTCAGAAAATGCAGGAATCGCCGGATATTCAGATTTCAATCCATGATTCCCACGGTTTGGCTCCTAACGAAACCGTCCACCAGCGGCTGATGGAGGTGGCTAGATTGTTAGGAGCGCGGCTGCTCACCGCCAACGAGAACCTCAACCGTGTCGCCAAGCTGCAAGGCGTCGATGTGCTGAACATTTTCGAACTCGACGAAGCGCTCAGGCCGACCGTGGCGGTGGGCGACCGCCTGAAGCTCACGCTGGTCCGCGGCGGAAAAGAGGAGCACCAGGGCGTGGGCTATCTGCCGGACGGCACGATGATCGTGGTGAACCACGGCGTGGGTGAAATCGGCAAAACGGTGGAGGTGACCGTGATCAGCACCTTGCAGACCAACGCCGGGACCATGGTGTTCGCGGATCTCAACCAGGGGTGAAACCGCATCGATGGTTAGGTTGGCTGGCGGCTGCGATCATTCTGGGCGCGTGCTCGGACCGCACCCGGCATGCCGGGACCGTCCGGCAGGGTCCGTCGTCCCCCCCTTCGTTCTGGGTTTGGCACCGGCGCTCGGATCTAACTGAAGTCGAGCGCGCCACCCTCGGCCGGGCCGGTGTGAACCGGTTCTACTGGCAGGTGGCGGAGTGCGAATGGCGCGGCGGAAAATGGCATTCCACGGAAATCGCCCGCAATCTGGAAAACTCGGGCAAGATCGCGGTCATCCCGGTTTTCCGGATCAAAC
Organism: Verrucomicrobiota bacterium; assembly: GCA_017301995.1. Classification (GTDB taxonomy): domain Bacteria; phylum Verrucomicrobiota; class Verrucomicrobiia; order Verrucomicrobiales; family Akkermansiaceae; genus Luteolibacter. The sequence goes on from JAFLEH010000008.1 coordinate 147,694, forward strand.
CGGGCGCGGAATTTCTCGGCGATCCGGGGTCGGCCGCGGCCCTCGCCCGGCAAATCCAGGCGTGGTGGAACCGGCCCGAACCGCTGGCGGAGGTGCAGTTCGACTTCGACTGTCCGGCGCGGGTTCTGACCGAATACGCCCGGTTTTTGGCGGAAATGAAACCCCTCCTGGCACCCGCGAGGATCTCCGCCACGGCGCTGGCATCATGGCCGCAGGTCGCCGGGTTCGACCGTCTGGCACGGACGGCTGACGCGCTGGTGCCGATGTTTTACGACCTCGCCTCCGATGAGCCCGCGGACGTCCTCGACGGTCGGTACAAGCCGCTGGCGGATGCCGAGGCGGCACGCTGGATCGGGCTTTGGCGCGATTGTCCGGCTCCTTGGTTCGCCGGGCTGCCGAATTTCGAACGGGTTTCGGTTTTCCAGCCCGATGGCGGGCTGAGCGGCCATTTGCGGGGCTGGAATCACGACGGAGTGTTGTTTCATCCCGCGCTATCCGGTCGAGCTGCGGGGCCGGGGGTGGTCGAGTTCCGGGTGGAAAACGGGGCGACGCTGTCCGGCACCCGGGTGGTTCCCGGCCAGCGGGTGGTCTGGCGGACGACGGACGAGGACTCGCTGCGGCGGCTGGGCAAGGCGGCAGTGGACGCCGGAGCGCGCGGGGTGGTCTATTTCGCCCTGCCGGGGCCGGGTTTGCAGGCGGCGTTTTCCGCGAGTCACCTGACTGCGCCACCCGATGCGTCCCCCGGACTCACCGCGTACCGAACACCCGATGGCGCGGTGGTTTTGGAAAATCTTGGGCCGCGGGACCTGCCGGCCCGGGCCATCGACCCGGACGCTCCGGGTGAGCGGGGTTGGGCGCTGGTGCTGGAGGCCCCGGCGCGCGGGGCGTTTCGGGAAGCGACGCCCGGGGAATTTCTCACGACTCAAACCGGCGGCGGCCTGCCTGCGGAAGAAACCACCTGCCTTGTCCTCCGGTTTTCCCGCCTGCCTGCCGGGGCGGTGATCCGCTCCGGGCCTTGCGTGGCAAGGGCGTCCGGAGTTCGCTGGCAGCTCAAAGGCTCCGGCCTGCCGGTGGCACTGGATGAACCCGAAATTGATTGAAATCAGGGCTTGACAGGGTGGGTGTGAGACGGCTTAATGCCCCCCCCGCCACCGACATTTTCCCAACAATGCCTCGGTGCGCGGGTTCATGCATTTGGCTCGCCTCACCAACCTCAGTCCGCTTTTTCCGACCCCAAACGCATCCAACCCCGGTTTCCCTTAGTCCTATGAACTGGTCATCCCCTCTCTGGTATTTCTGCTACATCGTGGTGCTCATCGGCCTTGCCGGCTATGGGTCGCACCGCCTCACCATCGTGTACCTCTACTGGCGTCACGCCCGGAAACGCCCGCAGCCGCTGCGGGAGTTCGAGGACCTGCCGCTGGTGACCGTGCAGTTGCCGGTGTTCAACGAAATGCACGTGGTGGACCGCCTGCTGGATTCCGTTGCGGCGCTGGACTACCCGCAGGACAAGCTGCAGATCCAATTGCTGGACGACTCCACCGACCAAACGGTGGACATCTGCCGCGCCGGGATCGAGCGGCTCAAGGCCCGCGGGTTTGACGCCGAGCACATCCACCGCACCGACCGCACCGGCTTCAAGGCCGGGGCCTTGGAAAACGGGACCCGCTTCGCGAAAGGCGAGTACCTGCTGATTCTGGACGCCGACTTTGTTCCCAACCCGGATCTCCTCCAAAAAACGATCCACTATTTCACCGACGAGAAGATCGGCCTGATCCAGACCCGCTGGGGCCATCTCAACCGGACCTTCAACGTGCTCACCCGGATCCAGGCGATGTTCCTCGACGGCCACCTCGAACTCGAGCAGACCGCCCGCAACCGCTCGGGACGTTTCTTCACCTTCAACGGCACCGGCGGCATCTGGCGGAAATCCTGCATCACCGACGCCGGCGGATGGGAACACGACACCCTCACCGAGGACATGGACCTCTCCTATCGCGCCCAGCTCAAGGGCTGGCGGTTCATTTTCCTCAACGACGTGGAAACCCCGGCCGAGTTGCCGGTGGATATGGACGGCTTCAAGAGCCAGCAACACCGCTGGACCAAGGGGTCGATCCAGGTCTGCAAAAAGGTCCTCCCCGCGATCTGGAAGGCCAAGGTGCCGCTGTTCGTGAAAATGGAGGCCACCGCGCACCTCACCTCGAACTTCGCCTATCTGCTTCTGATCTGCCTGTGCTTCCTGATCTATCCGAACCAGCACTGCCAGCCGGACTTCGGGAAGTTCACCTACTACATCATCAACATCCCGATTTTCTTCTTCGCCTCGGTGTCGGTGATCGTGTTCTACATGGTGGCGCAAAAGGCGCTGCGGCCGCAGGGATGGTGGAAGGAAATCCCCTATTTGCCGCTGCTTCTGGCGCTCGGGATCGGCATGTCGATCAGCAACGCCAAGGCCGTGATCGAGGCGCTCTTCAACCACGAATCCGCGTTCGTCCGCACGCCGAAATACGGCATCAACCAAGGTGCCAAGCGGACCGATTGGAAAAAGAGCAGCTACAAGGCGATGAAGACCCTCACGCCGTTCGTGGAGCTGCTGTTCGGGTTTTTCTTCCTGTATGTGGTCCTTGAGGCCGCGGCTCAGGGGCGCTGGTCCTCGGCCATCCTGCTGCTGCCGTTCCCGATCGGATTTTTCTACACCTCGCTGGCCTCGATCGCCCGGATGCTTCCGGCTCCGGTGGCGCAGACACCCGAGAAGATCGCAGGCGATTCCTGAACGAACAGTTTGCCGTCTCCCATGCGTTGGCTCACGCTCGCACTATCCTCGATTCTGGTGGCAACCGGACTCACCGGTTGCGGGTGGCAGGGTGGCAAGGACGAACGCAACAAAATGGTCATCAGCGTGCGCGACCAGCGGATGCTGTTGGTTCATGACGGCAAGCCGGTGAAGTCCTACAAAATCTCCACGTCCAAGTTCGGCGTCGGCGACCGCCCGCGCAGCAACTGTACCCCGCTGGGCAAGCTGGAAGTCCAGCGCAAGATCGGTGACGGCGTGCGCTCGGGCACCGTCTTCAAAGCCCGGCGGCCCACCGGTGAGGTGCTCAAGCCGAACGCCCCCGGCCGCGATCCGATCGTCAGCCGCATCCTCTGGCTGAAGGGCACCCAATCCCAAAACCGCAACGCGTTCCGCCGGTTCATCTACATCCACGGCACCCCCGAGGAATGGCGGCTCGGCACCCCGGCCTCCTACGGCTGCATCCGCATGTCCAGCCGCGATGTCATCGACCTCTACAACCGGGTCGGCTACGGCGCGGACGTGTTCATCATCCGCGGCTCGCTCAGGAAATCCTCCGACAACCCGTTCATGGCCTGGCTGGCGGGAAATTGAGCGCCGCCGTAGCCGCGCGGGCCCTTTCCTGTAGCCGCGCTCGTGAGAGCGTGGCCCTCCAGGCGCCCGCGTGCTCCGGGCCACCTTCTCACGAAGGCAACCAGGAAAATTCCTCATACCCATCAACAAATAACCCGTCTCTGCGGCCCAGCCGCCGCAACTTCCGGCGCGGATTCCGGTTTACATGGCATCATGACCGGAGCAGCATCGCTCGCACCCCACATGACCCTGATGATGGAAACGGAATCCACGCCATTTCCAGGCGATGAGAATTCGCTTGATGTCGCGCTGATGGCCCGCATTGGCGCGGGCGATCACGCGGCTTTTCGTTCGCTCGTCGAGCGGCATCAGGACGCCGTGGTTGGCACCGTGGCCAAAATGCTGGGCAACCCGGCCGATGCCGAGGACATCGCGCAGCAGGTGTTTCTCCGCGTCTGGCGGCATGCGAAGCATTATCGCCCGGACGCGAAATTCACGACCTATCTGTTCACCATCGCCCGCAATCTGGTGTTCAATGAAACCCGTCGGCGCAGCAGGCGCAAGGAGGTTTCCGCCGACGAACGCGAGGAATCCTCGCACCTCCAGGTGGCGGCCGACCCTTCCGCCCAGCCGGATTCGGAAATCCTGCGGGCGGAGTTGCAGCAGGCGGTGGACAAGGCGATCGCCGCGCTCCCCGAGGTCCAGCGGATGGCCGTGGTCCTGCGCCGCTACGAGCAAATGCCCTACGAGGAAATCGCCGAGGTGCTCAAGCTCTCCCTCCCCGCCGTGAAAAGCCTGCTTTTCCGCGCCCGCACCACCCTGCGGGAGGCCTTGCGCGACTATCTGGACGAGTGAGGCCGATTTCCGCGGGTTGTCCTTGACAAAAGGGGGGCAGGGTACGTTTTTGTGTTTCCCATGAAAGCAACTTGCGCACTGGTGTTCGTGTCGGCCGCCGTTTGGCATGCCGGCGCGCTGGTCTCCTTGGCAGCCACGGATTGGCAGGACCCTAACCGGGCACCGGGGATCGCCCGGTTCGACGGCGAACAGACCCAGGAGGAAAGGAACCGCGCCTTCACCGCCGCGCTCAACTACCTCGCCACCCTCGGCGACGAGGAGGCGCGCGGCATCATCCAACAGGCCCAGCAGAACAACGGACAGGTCTCGGTCGATCAGGCAAAAGCCCAGTCGATCATCGACCGAGCCGCCAAGGCGATGCAAAACGGTGGCAAACTCGATGCCCCGGCGGCGGACGAAAAGAAGGAAGAGGAAAAGAAGGCGGAAGAGAAAAAGGAGGACGAGAAACCGCTCTTCCCGCCCGACGAGGAACGGGTGAAGAAGGCCATCGCCGCGCTTGCCAAAGATGGCGATGAGGAGGCCAAGGAAATCATCGAGGAATTCAAGAAGACCCGCAAACTCGACATTTCCGATGCGAAACGCTGGGATATGATCCTCCGGGCCGTCGAAAAGAAACTCATCAAAGGCGAGGATAACGATCCGAAAGCCACACCGAAGGAAGAGGAAAAGCCAAAGGACGATCCCGCGGCCGACAAAAAACCCGAGGCGGATCCCAAAAAAGACGCCCAGCGGAAACGCGCCGAAGAAGCCGTGAGAGCCCTCGCGAAAAAGGGCGACCGGGAGGCCAAATCGGTGATCGACCGCAGCCGCCGCAATCAGGGCGACATGCAACTGACCGAAGACGAAATGAAAACGTTCATCGATCGCGCCGTTGAGAAGGAGCTGATCGAACCGGAAAAGGCCAATCCCGGTGGCGAACCGGAGCGCATGCCGCCCCAACAGGTCAAACAACTCATCAAGATGCTCGCCGAGCGGGGTGACCGCGACGCCAAGGCGATCATGCGCAAAGCCAAGAAAAACGAGGACGACGAGATCAAGTACACCGACGAAGAGGAGGCCAAGATCATCGAGAAAGCCAAGAAGGCCGGCCTGATCAACTGACCTGACCACCGCTGATGTTCACTGGACTCGTCGAAGCAACCGGCCGGGTGATCGCGCATGAGGAGCGCGGCGACCAGGCGAGACTCACTTTGGAGATTCCGTTTGCCGCGGAACTCGCCTTGGGCGATTCGGTGGCGGTCAACGGCTGCTGTCTGACCGTGGCCGAACTGCCCGCCCGAGGCGTCGCGTTCGATCTGCTGGCGCAAACGGTGCGGGTCACCGCCCTGGGCGCCTTGCGCGTCGGATCGGTGGTGAATCTCGAGCGCGCCCTGCGTGCCGGGGACCGCTTCGGCGGGCACTTCGTGCAGGGTCACGTGGACGCCACCGGCGTTCTAACCAAGCTGGAGCCGTCCGGCCAGGACCATGTGATCGAGGTTTCCCTGCCGGCTTCGATCCAGCGGCTTTGCATCGACAAGGGCTCGCTCTCGGTGGACGGGATTTCCCTAACCATCGCCAACCTCCGTCCGGATGCCGCGGAGTTCTGGATCACGCCGCACACCTGGCAGGCCACCCACCTCCACGCCGCCACCATCGGACAGCCGGTCAATCTGGAGGCGGATATGCTCGCCAAACACGTGGACCGGCTGCTGGAGGCGCGGTTTGCCGCCGGAGTCTAACCTATTTTCCGGAATGACGCGTTTCCGCCCGTGCATCGATCTCCATCAGGGAGTGGTGAAGCAAATCGTCGGCGGCAGCCTGCGGGACGACGGTTCGCGGCCGGTGGAGAACTTCGTTTCCCCGCATCCGCCGGCGTGGTTCGCGGAGCGGTTCCGCGACGACGGTCTAACCGGCGGACACGTGATCAAACTGGGACCCGGCAATGATGGCGCGGCCCGTGAGGCGCTGGCCGCCTGGCCCGGCGGCCTGCAGCTCGGCGGCGGCATCCATGCCGCAAACGCGGCCGAATGGCTGGATGCCGGCGCCGCCCAGGTGATCGTCACCTCGGCGCTGTTCGATGCCACCGGAACGTTCCAACCCGCCGCCCTCGACGCGCTGGTGAGCGAAATCGGCGCGGATCGCCTTGTCATTGATCTATCCTGCCGCCGCACTCCCCACGGATGGACGGTGGCGATGAACCGCTGGCAAACCCTAACCGACCTGGAGGTTTCGCCCGCCACTCTCGACGCGCTGGCGCCGCACTGCGCCGAGTTTCTCATCCACGCGGCCGACGTGGAGGGCCTCTGTGGCGGGATCGACGCCGATCTGGTGGCGATGCTCGGAAATTGGGGGGGGCGCCCGGTCACTTACGCAGGCGGTGCCGCGACCCTGGACGATGTGCTTCTGGTGGAATCCGCCGGGCAGGGGCGGGTGGATGTGACGGTGGGCAGCGCGCTCGATCTTTTCGGCGGAAACGGCGTGCGTTACGCCGATCTCGTGGCCTGGAACCGGAGGTGATGCCGGAGTTCCGGCGATGGAGTGAAAATTCCGTCGATTTTTTCTAAACCGCGGAGGAGGTGGCAACATGTCCCGGTTGGAACGCGGGCCTCATGCCGGGGTTCCAACCGCAACAAACCATAACCCACCGCCGCTAACCCATGAAACCTTCGCCACGTTTCCGTTTGGGACGCCTACTCGGCGTCCCATTGTCGATTCTCACCCTCGCCGGCCAAGGCGGCGCGGTCGTCATCGATGGCCAGCGCGACGCCTCCGGCTACACCGAGCGTGCCGTGCAGGCCTTCGGCAGCGGCGCCTGGGGCGCGGGCAATGTCCTCGCCAATCTGCACACCGCGCAGGAGGGCGCCAATCTATCCGTCTTCATCGGCGGTCGCGCCAACGGCAACGCCATCCTGATTTTCATCGATTCCAGATCCGGCGGAAACCCATTTATCCCGAGCAATCTCATCACCTCCGGCGGGGAGGAATGGACCATCAACAACTTCGGTTCCTCCTCATCCGCTGGCATGACATTTGAAACCGGGTTCGCTCCGGACTATGCGGTCCGGATCTGGGGTGACGGCACAGCGGCCTATGTGAACCGCTACAATTTCGCCACCGGAACCCGCTCCTACGCGGGCGAGTGCGGCAACGGAGCGATTTCCAACAGTGACTTCATCGCCGCCGCCAAAGCCTCTTGGGAGGACGCATCGGCGCCCTACGCGGACGTGACCAAGGGACTTGAACTCAAACTCAGCCTAACCGCCCTCGGCGTCCCCACCGGATCCGGACAACCGGTGAAACTGATGGTCATGCTCGTCAACGGCGGATCCGATTGGGGGTCCAACCAGGTTCTCGCGCCAAATAACACCGGTTCCGACCTAACCAACGGAATGAGGGCCTTCAACTTCGAAACCGAACCCGGCGCCCAGACGGTATCCCTAACCGTCGATAACACGGACACCGATGGCGATGGCACGCCCGACTCCTCCGACACCGATGACGACAACGACGGGCTTGACGACTCCGTGGAAACCAACACCGGCTCGTTTGTTTCCGACACCGGCACCGGCACCAATCCGCTGATCGCGGACACCGACAGCGACGGCTATCAGGACGGCGCGGAAGCCGCCGGCACCACCCCGCTCGGTTTCATTTCCGATCCCAACAAAGCAACCTACGCTTCGATGGCCGCGCCGGGATCCTACACCACTCCCCCATGGCAGGCCGACGGATCCGCCGGCGGCTCGATGACCCGCGCCGGCACCGCGTTGATCGATCAGGACCAATGGATTCTCACCCATAACTTCCGGGCCACCGGCGGAATCGACTATAAGTTCGCCGCCAACGGTACTTGGGATAGAAACTGGGGTGACAACGGCAGCAACGTGGCAGCCATCATCGAAGGCACCGGATTCCACACCATCACCTTCGACAGCGCCACGCTGGGACGCACGTTCGCCCGCACCTCCTTCGCCGACGCCACCGCGTTTCTAACGGCATACGGTCTGGCGGACGATCCGGACGGCGATGCCGACGGCGACACGATTTCCAACACCGCCGAGTTCGCCGCCAACACCGACCCGACCGGCATCGACACCGATGGCGACGGCGATCCGGACGACACCGACCCAACGCCCCTGCACACCGTGCGCGACATCGTTTTCAGCGTGAACATGACCGCCCAGATCGCGATGGGCGGATTCGATCCCCAGACCGACGCGGTGGTCGTCGATTTCTTCCAGGGCATCACCGGAAGCCAGCCCGATCTCGTCCTTTCCGACGCGGACAACGACGGGATCTGGACCGGAACTCTAACCGCGTTCCGCGGTCCCGCGGCATCCACCGGTACCTACAAGTTCAAAAACACCCGTTCCGGAGCGCCATCCAACGGCTATGAAGGCTCCATTCCGGACCGGGTTCTCGGTCTATCCGGACAATCGCCGCAGGAACTCGCCACCGTGTTTTTCAACAATGTGATCTCCTACTCCGCATGGGCCACGGGACGGATCGGTGGCGAGGCTGCCAACCTTGACCACGACGGCGACGGAGTTCCCAACGGTGTGGAGTTCTTCATGGGCACATCGCCTGACGAATTCACCGCCTCACCCCAACCGGTCGGCGGCACGGTCGCTTGGCCGCGGGACCCGTCCGCCGGCGCGAAATTCCGGGTGATGCAATCCGCCGATCTGGCGAACTGGACCGATGTGACCGCGTCCGCCACGGTCACCAGCACCCAAGTGAGCTACACTCTCCCCTCCGCCGAAGCCAAAATGTTTGTCCGCCTTGAGGTGACGACAAACTGAGGCGCGTCGGGTTTTCCCAACATCATCCCCCGGAAGGGCCTGCGACAAGTTCGTCGGCTCCCTCAAGGGAAAATCCGGCACGGCGGCGGGGACCTTCCACTTTCCGACTACCGCGGTGCCGTGATCCGCAGGCGCATGAACTGCCGGCCGCTTTCATCGGCTGGAATCGCCGAACGCACTTCCAGGACCGTGGACTCGTCGCGCACCACCTCCGTGTGGCCGCCGCCGCTCCGCCAGGTCACGAGATCGTCGCTGGTTTCCACCACGTACGCCACATCCGGCCGCGTGAAACGGCGTTGGATTGTTAGACCGGGATAACGCCTGCCGCCCGCCTCGAACCACGCCGGATAGGGTCGTTCGTCCGGACCCGCCGGACGGTCGGCGGCCACGCCGAGCGCGTATTTGACCAGATTGCAGAGACCGTCCCCGGATAGGACAGTTAGATCGGGACCATAGGCGGCCCGCCAGGCATCGATGGTGCCAGGCGGTTGGCCGGTTAGGTGAAACGCCCACTCCAGCGTCTCCGCCAGCAGCCCGGAAGGGTCGTTGCGAACGAAGGGCGTGGCATCACCCACCCGTGCGGTCACCGTGTGATAGCCGTCGCCCAATTCGTCGGATAGAACTGCCAGCCCATTGCCGGTTTCCGCACGAACCGCGCCATCCACCTTCCACTCGATCACCAGCGGGCCTCCACCTCCGGCGGGTGCCTTGGGGTTCAGTGTGAACTCCAGGATCTCGGATCCGTGGACATACCTTGTTCCGGTTTCCGGCGACCATCCGTCCAGCGGATTGACCAGGGCGTAGGCGCTCAGGACCAGTTGCTCGCGGTTGACCGCGCCGCACAGACGGTTGAGGTGTCTCATCACCGAGTCCAAATGCGGCCGATACCACCCGGTGGCGCGATACATTGAACCTTCGAACAAGCCAACCGTGCTGGAAAATCCTTCGGTTTCCGGGGTGGGCACCGGCGTGGCGCTTTCGAACCAATGCTTCCACCGCACGAAGTCCCGCAAAGTTTCCTCAGTGTTGTTAGGTGCCTCGGCAGGGCTTTTGTCGAGCAGGTCCTGATCATATTCGTCGGCCAGATTGCCGAACGAATGGCCGAGCTCGTGCTCGATCACCGCCGCTCCCAGCGGGTGGGTGGTCACCACCGCGATCGGTCCGCCGGTGCCGCCGTATTTGGCATCGTTCACGAGAATCACCGCGATGTCGTACTCGGGCACCCATTCATCCAACAAACCGTAGGCGCGATCCTCGCCAATCGGCGTCGCGGCGATCCATTGGGACACCTCCGGCACGGTGAAACCGGTCTCAAACCAAGTGTCCCTGGTCCCGGAAGGACCGCTGGTATCGCCATAATCACACCCGCTCTGGGCCGACGCCACTTCGATGCGATAGATGTTGAAATACGGACGGTACTCCCGCCACGGCTCGCGGTTGAACACGACGTCCACCGCGGCAGCGGTATCGGTTGCGAATTTTCCCATCTCCGCGGCGGTGTAACCTTCGGATAGAAACACGAAATTGATCCGCCGGTCGCGGTCGCCGTGCTCCTCCACGACCGCGAGGTCCGCCGCCGCAGCGACGGCCGCCAGAGCGAGGCACGATGGAAACAACAGGAATCCTTGCATTCCGGCAGTCATCGGGTGATCTCGAACCTTCCTAGCAAAACATCATCCCCGCCGGTGATCCGGCTGACCCTCAGCGCCACCGCGCCGGGCGCATCCGGGAGACGCGTCTGGCACATCACCGGACCTCTCCGGAAGCCGGATTCGAGCGCGGCATTCCCCAACACCACACCGCAGGTTCGGTCGGGTTCTATCAATAATTCCTCGGCCACCACGTTTCCATCGGCATCCACCAGCGCGCACCGCAGCATCCCCGGATAAGCGACCCGCGCCACCCGGCGGTCCTTGAACCTGCCGTGCACCCTGGACATGCCCGCTAGGGAGACACGGTTACCATCCAGCAGAAACCGGATTGCCAGCCGTGTGTTCGCGGCAGCATCGGCCTGCGGATGGACATCCGACGTATCCGCCGCCGCCATATCGTTCGCGGGAGCCGCCACTTCCATTGTTTCGGCAGCCGGACGCGGTCCATCCATCCGGCACCAAACCGCGCCGAAGCCACCCGCCAGCAGGATGAAAACCACAACCGTCCTCACCCCGCGAACCTAGCCCCGGAACATCCACCGGACAACGGAAATCCGTGCGTTTGCGGTGCCAATTGGGACCAGCGTGAAACGGATACCCCGATTGGATTACTGGACGCTTCCGGGTTTCCTGGTGATCGTTTCAACCTATTTGCGGACCCGAACCCATGCGGCTCCGCTTCGTTTCCATCCCTGAAACCCGCCAACGCCATGAAATCAAAATTCCGGTCGATCCGAACCGCCTCCGCCTCCCTGTTCATCAGCGCCTCCCTGTGCGCCGGAACCGCCCACGCCGCCAAGACTTGGACGGGTGCCACCAATGCGAACTGGACCACCACCACCAACTGGCTCGAAGGGGCGCTACCGGGGACGACCGAAACCGTAAACTTCAATGAATCCTCAACAGGGACTCTGGCAATCAACCTCGAGGCTAACCGCACCATCCGCGGTATCGCAGTAACCGCACCCGCAGGAGATGTCACCATCAACGCGGGGAGCACCCTAACCATCGGCGACGTGGGCATCAACATGGCATCCGCCCAGAAAAACCTAACCATCGCATCCGGCCTTGCGTACACGAGTTCGGCACTGCAAAAATGGGACCTTGCAGCGGGCAGGAGCCTCACCGTCACCGGGACATTCCAGCGTGCCCCGGAGACGGTTGCCAACATCCGGATCGGAAACACCGGAACCGTGCGGTTGGGTTCCGCCGCAATCCCCGTGCTGGTTGACGCGCAATCCAACCCCTACGCGACTATCGGCTTGGACGATTGGGCGGCAACCGACTCCACCGGTCTGGTGATTCCCGCGTCCTACATCGCCTATTCCGCCTCGACGGGAACGACTTTCCATGCCTTGCCTCTCAACGTTACCGCATCCTTCACGCAGTCGGGCAACGGCGGCAGCCCGGGGTTGAGGTTCGCCGACAGCGCGACCGCACACACCCTGACCTTTGCATCCAGCACGACTTTCACCGGACGCGGAGTGCTTGTGACTTCCAACAGTGCCGGCGGCACGATTACCGGGGGATTTCTCCGCCCCAACCGCTCATCCGGAGGAACGGTTAGGGTGATGAATGTGGTGCAGAACAGCCCGAGCGATTTCACGCTCGGATGCAATCTGTCAAATAGCTCGGCCTCTACCGCGAGCCTCCTCAAAACCGGCACGGGCAAATTGATCCTCGCTGCCAACAACAGCTATACGAGTGGAACAAAAGTCCTCGAAGGCACGGTCCAACTCGGCAATGGCGGAGCGGCGGGAATGTTCGGTTCCGGCGACGTGATCAATAATGCGGCGATCGTTCTCAACCGCAGCGACAATTTCTCGTCTCTGATCCACAACATCAGCGGAACCGGCTCGCTAACCCAGAATGGCACCGGCGAAGCCACCCTAACAACGTCGGTTAGCACGTTTTCCGGACCGGTTTCCATCAATTCCGGCGTTCTCGGAGTCACCACAATGGCCAACCTCGGCGCGGGAACGGCGATCAACATCAACGGCGGGACATTCAAATTCTACGGCGTGATAGATCCATCGGCACGGACTCTCTCCATCGGTGCCGGAGGTGCGACTTTCGATACCAACGGGAACAATGTCACACTCGCCAACAGCATAGGCAATTCCGGAAGCGGTTCACTCACAAAATCTGGCGCCGGGACCCTAAGCCTAGCGGCGGACAACACCTACGCCGGAACCACCACGGTAAACGCCGGGAAACTCCTCGCCACCGGTCCCGCGACACCCACCGGCACCGGCGCGGTGGTGGTGAACAGCGGCGCCTCCCTCGGCGGAACCATGGTGGCCGGTGCGGTCAACGTCACCAGCGGCGGAAAGATCGAACCCGGCACCAGTGCCGGCACCCTGAGCGTGGGAAGCCTGGATCTCGATGCCGGTAGCACGGCGACGTTCGAGTTCAATACCACGCCCGCCAACGACCAGATCGCGGTCGCAACCCCCGGCGGACTAACAATCGACGGCGGCGCGATTACCCTGCTACAGGAAGGCACGGCCTCTCCCTTCGCAACCGTCGGGACCTTCAATCTGATTTCCTACTCGGGAACCATCGGCGGCACCGGTGTCTCCAGCCTTTCGGTTGCCAATCCGCAGGCCGGTTTCAACTACACATTCGGCACATCCGGCGGATGGGTGACGCTGACCATCGCCACCTCCGGCGTGGTCGGAGAGTGGATCAACACCACCGGAGGCTCATGGGCGACCACCACCAACTGGAAAGACGGCATCGTGCCCGATGGAACCGGGGCCACCGCGAACTTCCTCGGATCCGCCACCGGCGCGGCAAGCGTTACTCTCGATGCGGCCCGCACAGTGGGAGCCATCACCTTCAACAACGGAACCAGCGGCTATACCATCGCGGCCGGAACGGGTGGATCGCTCTCCATCAACAACGGAACCAACCCGGCCGCCATCTCCGTGATCGACGGCATCCATGAGATCAACGCTCCGGTCTCGCTTGCCTCGACCACCACGAATCTCTCCGTCCTGAACGCGGACGATGTTCTAACATTAAGTGGTGTCGTTTCCGGCGCGGCCGGCAACGCGGTCTCCAAAACCGGACCGGGATCGCTATCCATGTTAGGTTCGAATACCTTCGCCGGTCCGCTTTCCCTCGCGGGCGGGGCCACCACTTTCGCGAATGGCGGCCTCGGTACCGGCAGCCTGGCGCTTGCCGCAACCCGGCTCATTTGGACCGCCGGAAACACCCAGGACATTTCCGACCGGGTCGTCACGATCGATACCGGCGGGGTCACTTTCGACACCAACGGAAACGATGTCTCGCTCGCCAACCCGATCGGGAATTCCGGAACCGGATCCTTCACCAAGGACGGTCTCGGAACCCTGACTCTCGCCGCGGACCCGACCTACGGCGGTACCACCACGGTGAACAATGGTGTTCTCCGGCTGGGAACCGGCGGAGCGACCGGCGTGATCACCGGATTGGTCACCAACAACGCCGCCCTTGAGATCAACCTTGCCGACGGTGAGGCGTTCGGAGCCTCCATCAGTGGCACGGGGAACCTCTCGCACGTTGGTACCGGCAATCTCACCCTAACCGCGGCCAATACCTTCACCGGCCTAACCACCATCACCAACCCGGCCGCCACCCTGACGCTCGGCGATCCGCTCAGCCTCCAAGGCAGCACCTTGTCGCTGGCGGGTACCGGAGGTTCGCTCTCCTTCGGCATCCTGACCAGTGCGACACTCGGCGGTTTGGAAGGGGACAAGGGTCTCGTACTCGAGGAAACCACCACCGCACCGGTCGCTCTAACCATCGGAAGCAACGGCCAGAACACGGTTTACACCGGCATCCTGAGCGGCGGAGGATCGCTCGTCAAAACCGGGGCCGGCACCACCCTGCTAACCGCGGTCAACACCTATCTGGGCGCAACCACGGTGAACACCGGCATTCTCGAACTCGCGGACTCGGGAGCGATCAACGGCACCACCGTCACTGTGGCGGGCAATGCCACGCTCCGCCTCTCCGGCAAGGACACCAGCCTAACCGCCAGCGGGCTGTGCAACGTCAGCAACGCGGGCACCGTGGCCCCCGTGCTCCACATCGCCAACGGAACCGCCACCCTTAACGGCGGCATCGACGCGCTGGGTAACGCCAACAACGGCTACCGGATCGAAGTGGACGGTGTGGACGCCGAAACCGGGATCGGCTCCCTAACCACCACGACCGTCCGCATGGGACGCTGTTCCCTAAACTTCCAGTCCGAAGCGGCCGCCATCGGTTCCCCCTCCCAGGGTTTCTATATCAACGGAGGCAACGTCACTCTAACCGGCGCGCTTGAGATGGGCGTCAATAGCTCCGCCAATTCCTCCGTTTCCACCCGCATCGACGCGGGCAGCCTCTCCGTGGCCGGACCGGTCACCGTGGGCCTGAACAACGGCGGTCGCTGGTCGGTGCTTCAGGTTTCGGGCGGTACTTTCACCGCATCCGATGTCACCACCGGCGTATCGCTCGGCGGCCCCGCTGCGGGCAATGCGGTGCTTGACGTCAGCGGCGGCACCGCCGTCGTCGAGCGCATCCAGTTCGGCCAGGCGGAGCTAACCGGCACCAGCGTGATCCGGATGACCGCCGGCTCGCTCTATCTGGGATCCGGCGGCATGGTCAAAGTCTCGCCGAATGTGGCCACGACGGTCCGTCTCGCCGGCGGAACGCTCGGAGCCAAGGCCGATTGGTCAAGCGACCTCCCGGTCAGCCTAACCGGTGCCGCGACCGTCAAGGCGGCGGATGGCGCGGACGCGCCGTTCAACATCACCCTGACCGGCGCGGTATCGGGCACCGGATCGTTGCAGAAAACCGGCGGCGGTTTTCTAACGGTCTCTTCACCCGCCTACACCGGAGCGACCACCGTTGACGCGGGTACGCTTTCGATCGGTTCCGCCGCTCTCGATGACGCGGCCGCCGTGACCGTGGCCGCCGGAGCGACGCTCAATCTCAATTTCACCGGCACGGACCAAGTCGGATCGCTGACGATCAACGGCGTCGCAAAGCCCAACGGCGTTTACGACAGCACCACCGATCCCGGATTCATCAGCGGCACCGGCAAGATCCGTGTCGGCCCGCCCGCGGGCTACAGCACCTGGGCCACCGATCTCGCAAACGGTCTCACCGCCGGGGTCAATGACGGCCCGCTTCAGGATCCCGACAACGACGGGATCCCGAATCTGATGGAATATGTCCTCGGCGGAATTCCGGCCGGCGCGGGCGCGGCCAACGCCACGATCCTGCCCGATCAGTCGCTCGACGCCACCGATTTGATCCTCGCCTTCACCCGTTCCGATCTATCGGAAACCGACACCGTGCTCAAGGTCCAATGGTCCACCGACCTAACGACCTGGACCGATTTTGTGACGGTGGGTGCCGCGGATAGTCTGCCCGCCGTGGATGTGACCGAAAGCGCGGACCCGTCGGTCATCGACTCCGTTGTGGTTAGAATCCCGCGTTCCGGCCACGAATCCGGTGGCAAGCTCTACGGCCGCCTCAAGGCGGAGAAAAACTGATTTTCCCCTCGGCACCACGCCCGCGCCCGTCCTCCCCGGGGCGCGGGCGGAACAGGAGCGGTGAACCTAACCGTAAATTGAACCGCGGATGGACGCGGATTCACGCAGATGAATCGGGCCGAATCGCGGTTGCTCCCGCTAACCCCTAAAGGTGAAAGCCTGAGACCCATAATCCTCTGAAAATCAACGTCCATTTGACCGCAGATTGGACGGGTGGCGGTCTATCTCCGCTGCGCTTCGGTTGCGTTCATCTGCGGTTACATTCCTTTTCAGGTTGAAACACCCGTGATTCCGGATGCGGCACCCTCAATGCGTCGCGACGAGATCATAGCCGCGCCAGTCGCCGATAGTGACGGTGGCGAATTCGCCGACGGTTAGGCCGGCGGGGACGTGGACCGAGCCGTCGATTTCCGGTGCGTCCCACTCGGTGCGGGCCACACCGGGCGATTCCACGAGTACGCGCACCGTTTTACCCACCTGGGCCTTGTTGGTTTCCGCGGCGATTCGTTGGAGTTCGGCCATCGCGCGCGACCAGCGGCTGCGGCGGGTCATGTGGTGGACTTGGTTAGGCAGACCGTAGGCACGGGTGCCTTCCTCCTTCGAGTATTGGAAAACGCCGGCGCGTTCGAAACGGAACTCGCGGATGAATTCCATCAACTCGCGGAAGTCGTCGTCCGTTTCTCCCGGAAACCCGACGATGAACGTGGTGCGGATGCCCAGCCCCGGAATACCCGCGCGCATCCGGCGCAGCAGGTCCCGGATGTGGCCGCCGGTGGTCACCCGTTTCATCGCGTCGAGCATGCGGTCGGAAATATGTTGGAGCGGGATGTCCACGTATTTCGCCACCTTGTCGCAGGCGGCGATGGTTTCTATCAATTCATCCGACCAATGCGCCGGATGGGTGTAGAGCAGGCGGATCCAGAACTCGCCCTCGATGGCGTTGAGCGCGCGCAGCAGGGTGGATAGGGATTCGCCCTTGCTGGAATCCACCGGCGACGACGGTTTCGGGCGTTCGCCGCTCCATTGGTCCATGCCGAAATAGGTCGTGTCCTGGGAAATCAGGTTGATCTCCTTCACGCCGGAGCGCACCAGCGACTCGACCTCGCGGACGACCGATTCCTGCGAACGCGACCGGTGCCGTCCGCGGATTTGTGGAATGATGCAGAACGAGCAGGTGTGATTGCAGCCTTCCGCGATTTTCACGTAGGCGAAATGGTCCGGCGTCAGGCGGAAGCGCGGCGTGGTGTAGTCCGGGACGAATTTCGGCTTCAGCGTCACGAAATCGCGCGGGTCGTCGGTGGCGGATGCGCCTTCCCCATCCGCCGGCGCTGGCAACGCGCCCTCACCTAGCAAATTCCGGATGATCGGAGCCACCTTGGTCACCTGATCCAGCCCGATGAACGCGTCCACCTCCGGCATCAGCCCCGGCAAATCCTTGGCAAACCGCTGCGAGAGGCAACCGGCCACGATGATCTTCTGCCGCGCCCGGTCCGGGTCGTCGGTCCGCGCTTTCACGGCCCCGAACACGGCGTCGATCGATTCCTTTTTCGCGATATCGATGAACGAGCAGGTGTTGACGATCAGCACGTCGGCGAGTTCGGGATCGGGAGTCAGGGACATGCCCGCTTCCGCGAGGTGGCCGATCATGACTTCGGAGTCGATCAGGTTCTTGGCGCAGCCGAGCGAGATAAGGCCAACGGTGGCGGACATTGGGGGGTAAATGCTGAAAATTGAAACCTGAAGGGGCGGCGGTCGCGTTCGTTAGAAACGCGGGGGCAGTATCAGCTCGTCGCCGGCGATCGGTTGCACGGGACCGAAGCCCGGCAGTTGGCTGGCAACGGCCTCGGTGCCTTCCACGGCGGTCACCTTGAGTTGGCCGAGGATGCCGGTTTTGCGGCGGATCGCCAGAATCGTATCCACCTGAACCTGTTCCGGCATCAGTATCTGGATGGTGGCGAAGTTTCCGGTTTGCGCGTCTTCGACGAACTCGGTGATCTTCGCCACAAGCAGCGCTTGGGACACCAGCCGGGCCTCGCGCATCAGCGAGTTCTTCTTCTCCATGTCCCGTTGGTCGAGCAGCAGTTGCTCCTCATCGGAGAGCTTGGATTCCTTCTCCTTGGCGGCCTTTTCGGCTTCGATCGCGGCGAGTCTCGCCTGGCTTTCCTCCACCTGCTTCTTCATCGCGTCCAGATCCGCGCTGGCGTCGGCCGGGGGCGCCACGGGGAGGGATCCGTTTCGGACGTATTGGCGTTCCAGCGCCTGGCGTTCCTGTTCGGCCCTGAGCGCGGACACCTGTTCGCGCAGCTTGGCCACTTCGTCATCCGGGGTGGCGGCGACCTTGTCGCGCATGCCGTTCCAAGACATCACCAGCGCGGCGAGCAGCAGCGCGATGATGGTGCCAAGCAGAAGTTTCATTGTGTCCATGCGCGGGAGAGTGCCCCAGCCCGACCCGGTTGTCAACGTGGGAAACCGACCAACCCGCCGCCGAGCGGCAAGTCTGCCCCAGCCCTTCGTTTCACCCCGTAGCCGCGCTCGTGAGAGCGTGGCGGGTTAGGGTTTGTCCGGGCCTGAAGGGCCACCTTCTCACGAAGGCGGCTACATTCAAAACGGCCACCACCCGCGTTTTTTCCGCTTGTAGGGGCCGTCGCCCACCGAAATCACCTCCATGTGGGTGGTGGCGAGGCCTTGGTCGCGGAAACCGAGTTTTTTCGCGGCGCGCGGGGAAAGGTCGAGGCAGCGGCCGTCGATGAACGGGCCGCGGTCGTTGATCCGCACTTTGACGGAGCGGCCGTTTTCCACGTTGGTGACTTTCACCAGCGCGGGCAGCGGCAGGGTTTTGTGCGCGCCGATCAGGTGCCACGGCATCACCTTTTCGCCGAGCGAGGTGGTGCCGCGTTTCAGGCCGAAAAACGAGGACTCGTTGTACCACGAGCAGGTGCCGGTTTCCTCGAAATCCAGGGCCGCTTCGACGCTCATCGGGTGATAGGTCTGGCCGCGCACGGTGTAGGACCGCGTTTGATAGCCCTTGTAACCGGAGGGTCTGGAAAGCCCGCAGGAGCACATCATCAGCGCCGTCAGGGCGAGCGTGCAGGAAACCGTAACGGTCCGGAGGCTGGCGCGGGGCGGGGTCATGGCGTGGCGGATGCCGGGCTTACTTCTTCTTGCGCTTGCGCTTGATCTCGCGGACCACTTTGAGGGATGCGGCCACCTTTTCCTTGAGTTCCTTGCCGGGTTTGAACTTCACCCCGGCCCGGGCGGGAATTTTCACGGTGTCGGTGGGGTTTTTCGGGTTGCGGCCCAGTTTGGCCTTCATTTCGCGCACTTCGAACGCGCCAAACCGCCGCATCACCACGTTGTGCCCGCTGGCCAGCGACTCCGCGACCTCGTCGATGAATGTCTGGATGATTTCGGATACCACCTGCTGCGGGATCGAAGCGGTCCTTTCGGCGATTTTGTCGGTGATACGGATGGCGAGTTCGCGTTTGGTGATGGTGGCCATGGGAAAGAGGATCAGGTGAAAAACGGATGCGGGGCGGATTGAAACGAATGCGCCCCGCTTTGTCCCGCCAAAAATCGCGGAAACCTCACGAACCTCGGAAATCAACCGGGTTCGGCGGGTTCCGGGTCTTCCCCGCCCAGCACGGCGCCGGTGGTGCGGAAGTGGAGTTTGGCGGCTTTTCCGAGCGCTTCCGGACCACGCTGGCGGACCAATTCGCGGGCGGCTTCGGTCACGGCCTCGCTGGCGCCCAGCGGCAGGCGGATGCCGCAAGCGGCGGAGGTTTTCTCCATCCAATCCACAAACCGCTCGCGCGCGAGCACCGAGGCCGCGGCCACCGCGATGTCGGACTCGCCCTTGGTGCGTTGCTCGAGCAAGATATCGATCTCCTGCTGGCGGAGCGCGCGGCGGAGCACCTCCGGATTGGCGAATTGGTCGCTCAGCGCGCGCGGGCAACCGGGCACCGCGGCGGCCAGGTTGGCGATCACCCTGGCGTGACCCCACGCGAGCAGGCGGTTGAGATTGCCAAACGATTGATAGAGCGAATTGTAGCGCTCCGGTCCGATCGACACCACCTCGGCGCGGCAGCCGGGCGTCGCACGGATCACCGCGGCCAACTGGCGGATCCGCGCGGCGGACGTCACACGCTTGGAATCCATCACCCCGGCGTCCATCAGTTTCCTAACAATATCACCGTCGGTATAAACCCCGGCGATCACCAGCGGGCCGAAATAGTCGCCCTTGCCGCTTTCATCGATCCCAAAGTGCGGCGCGAACATTTCCGGCTGGAGGATTTCCTCATAGCCCAGCCGGGCCTCACCAAGCACTTCGGGCTCCAGCGTGAAGCGGATGAAATCCTCGGTCTCCTTGCCCTGGATGAGCACCTTCGGGCCCTTTTGATAGACCGTGACGTTCAGTTTACCCTTGCGGGCGGAGAAAAGCGCATGCTCCTTGGCGGAGAACTCGAAACCGTCGCGCTCCAGCGCCCGGCGGAGCGTTTCCACCTGGTCGGGCGTTAGGGCGGCGGTGTGGCTGGTCATCGGTGGTGGAAAAGCGTGCCCGTTTATGAGCGGATCGCCGACCGCTGGCAAGCGCGGACGATTCTGGGATTCAGTGTCACCCGTTCCGGATCCGGATGATCTCGGCGGCGATGCTGACGGCGATTTCTGCGGGAGTCTGGCTGCCGATCGGCAGACCGACCGGCGCGCGCACGATGTCCAACATTTCCTGTGGAACACCGTCGTCGCGGAGTCGGCGGAAAATCTCGGCGACTTTGCGGCGGCTGCCTAACATACCCAGATAGCGCAGCCGTTTCCGCACCAGTTGGCGCAGCACCAATTCATCGGACGCGTGACCTGGCGTCATGATGACCGCGTAGTGGCGCGCCCCGGACGGCACTGCGGCGCCGATCCGCGCGAACGGCACGACGCGCCGCTCGTGGGCGGATTCGTTTTGCTCCAGCGTGCCCAATCCGCCGCGTTCGTCGAGCACCACGATGCGGAAACCGAGGGTGGCCATGACGCGGGACAACGCCAGCCCCACATGACCTCCGCCCACGATGAAGAGAGTTTCCATCGGCGCGATGAAACCCGCATAGCTCCACACACCGCCCCGTCTAACAAACTGGTGCGGCGGCCTCTCCGCACGGGCGGCGCGGTAGCCGAGCCCGTTAGGCGACAGCGTGAGGATGCCGCATCGGCCGGCCTCGCGCCGGGCCAGCAGGGTGCGAAGGGTCGCGGCATCGGATTTCCGACAGGGCATCACGACCACGGTTTGTTCTCCGCCGCAAATCATGCCCGAGGATTCGGGATGGTGCGGTTGATGGACGCGCCGCAGGATTTCGATCACCGGCGCGCGCTGCCGCAGCATCGCCCGCGCGCGTTCGACGAGGTCGGCTTCGATCCGGCCGCCGCCGATGCTGCCGCACAGGCCGCCATCCGCGGCCACCGCCATTTTGAAGCCGGCGCGGCCGGGTGTCTGACCGGAACTTTCCACGACATAGAGCAGCACGGCCCGCGAGCGGCGCCGCAGACGGTCTGATAGAAAATGCCACACGGCATCTTCGGGATTAGTGAAACCAGCGGGTGCTAACTGCATAATAGACGGCCATCAGGGCGGAGAAAATCGCGCTGCCGAGAAACCGGTGGCGGAGCGGCAGCAGGTTTTGGACGACAAAATTTCCGGCGAGCGAGATCGGGATGTTGGCGAGAAACGACCACGCTCCCACCCGCAGCAGGCCCCAGCCGATTTGATTGGTTAGGCCGGAAAACAGCTTGATCAACAGCAGGTGGCGGGCGATCCACAGAGGGTTGAAATAAGCCATCGCCAGAACGGTGCGCCGCAGGCTGGCCGCCGCGCCGGATGCCGTCACCCGTCGGTCGATCCAGCGGAACCACGCGGGAATCTCCAGCGCGTACAACCCGCCGCCCACCAGCGCCATTCCTAACATTCTACCCCAGTGGAACTCACCGAGCAGCAGCGCGGCCGCGGTGTCGCCGCCGGCGTAAATCGTCACGCCCCGCCACACATCCGCCGGTTGATAGCGCGGAATTGATAGATTCATGGCGGATCGGGCGGAGGGTTGGATGCGGAGATTTCCGCGACACAGGGGGTGGTCGCGCCATTGAGCGCCATCAGCATCCTTTCGGCGGTTAGAGGAGCTTCGTAAAACGGCTCAAGCTCCGGGCGCGCGGCCCGCAGCGCTTCCAACATCGCGAAATAGGCGCCGATGCCATACATGAGCGGCGGCTCGCCCACCGTCTTCGATCCCAGCACGCCCGCAGGACCTTCCGGGTCTTCAAGGAAATGGACATCGAACTCTTCCGGGGCGTCGTTAGGACCGGGCACCTTGTAAGTGGTGAACGAGTCGGTTAGCGTGCGGCCGTTCGCGTCGTGGCGGCATTCCTCCATCGTCATCCAGCCGATCCCCTGCGCGATCCCTCCCTCGACTTGGCCACGGTCCACCAGCGGGTTCAGGCTGCGGCCGGCGTCGTGCACCAAGCGTACGGAATTCACCCGGCCGGTCCCGCGCAGACAGTCCACGGTGGTCTCTATCAACGCCACGCCGACCGCGTGATAGGCGAACGGATGGCCTTGGTTGGATTGCTTGTCGAAGTGGATTTCCGGCGTGGCGTAATGGGCGTGTGCGGATAGCCCCACGCGCGACAAATAGGCAGCGGCGACCAGTTTCTCCCAATCGAGATCGGTCGCGCGGCCGTCGAGGAAAACCCGTTCGCTGCGCAGCTCGACGCCATCGGCGGTGGCCGCGCCGAGGAGCTTCGCGGCGGTTTCCCTGAGCCGGCCGAGAATGCCGAGGCAGGCAAGGCGGGTGGCGTTGCCGTTGAGGTCCGGCCCGCTGCTCGCGGCGGTGGGAGAAGTGTTGGCGATGCGCGCGGTGCTGGTGGTTTCCAACCTAACGCGCTCCGGACGGATTGAAAAGGTATCGGCCGCCACCTGGCGCAGCTTGGCGTTGGTGCCCTGGCCCATTTCAACCGCCGCCGTGCTAACCGACACACTGCCGTCGGCATAGACATGCGCCAGCGCGCCGGCCTGATTGAGAAAGGTGGTGGTGAAGGAAATCCCGAAACACACCGGCATCACCGCCATGCCCTTTTTCTCCCAGCGATGCGTCGTGTTGAATTCAGCAATGGAAGCGCGCCGTTCCGCGAAGCCGAATCGCCGCTCGGCCTCGTCCCAACAACGGGGCAGCGTCGGCGTGCCGAGCGTGGTCCCGTAAGGCAGCGGGTCGCCGGCACGCAGCAGATTGGCCTTCTGGATTTCCTCCGCGGTGATGCCGAGCGCGCGGGCGGCGGCGTGGATCGCCGACTCCATCACGAACATCCCCTGCGGGCCTCCGAAGCCGCGAAACGCGGTGTTGGACGCCAGATTGGTGCGGCAACAAACACCCGTGGCTCGGACATTCGGAATATGATAACTGTTGGTGGCGTGAAACAGCGTGCGTTCCAGCACCGACGGGGACAGATCCGCGGTCGATCCGCTGTTTTGATAGAAAAACGCCTCATAAGCGATGATCCGACCGTCGCGCGTCACGCCGATCTTGAAATCCGACGAATACGGATGCCGCTTTCCGGTCCAGCGCATGTCCTCGTGGCGGCGCAGCACCAGCCGCACCGGCCGTTGGAGTTTCCACGCGGCCAAGGCGGCCAGCACGGCCCACGGCGTAGCTTGGTCCTCCTTGCCGCCGAAACCGCCACCGAGTCGCCTAACTTCGACCTCGATCTGATGCATCGGTAGGCCGAGCACGCGCGAGACGGCCCGCTGCACCGCGGTCGGCGCCTGGGTGGAGGATAGCAGATGCACGCCGCCGCCCTCGACCGGCCGGGCGATCGTGCCCTGGGTTTCGAGGTAGGCGTGTTCCTGCCCGCCGGTGTCGGCGCGACCTGAAACCACGATTTCGCACCGCTCCCATGCCGCGTCCACATCACCCAGCGCGAAGGTTCTCGGCGGGGCCATGATTTCGCCCTTGGCGAAGGCTTCGCGCGGATCGAACACGGCTTCGAGAGGCTCGGTGACGACGCGCACGCGGCCTGCGGCCCGCCGCGCCGCGGATTCGGTCGCGGCCACCACCAGCGCCACCGGTTGGCCGATCGCGTGAACGGCATCTTCGGCCAACAACGGCTCGTCGGGAATGATGTTGCCGATCTGGTTCTGTCCGGGGATGTCATCCCGCGTGAGCACGGCGCACACGCCCGGCATCGTCCCGGCGTCGGCGGTTTCGATAGATAGCAGCTTCCCGTGCGCCACCGGCGAAGGCACCACCACCGCGAACAGCAATCCCGCGGCAGCCGGTTCGTCGTCCGCAAACCGCGATTCGCCGCGCACATGGAGATGGGTGTCGGGATGGTTCATGGCAACAATTCCTCCGCGGCCTCCGGCGAGAGTTTTTGAAAATGCGCCACTAACAGGCGGCGCAGCAGGTTCCGCTTGTAGTCGGCCGACCCGCGCACATCGCTGATCGGCGCGATTTCGTCGTCGGCCGCATCGAGTGCCCCGCGCAGGACGGCGGGCGTGATCTCCGCTCCGGTGAGCATGGCGCAGGTTTGTTGGAGAAATTTCGGCACCGGCGCAACCCCACCGACTGATAGACGCATGGTGGAAATCCGTCCATCACGCGCCACCGCGAGCATTGCGGAATTGACCGCCGCGATGTCGAGATGCGTGCGGCGGCTCACTTTCTCGAACCCCAACACCGCGTCCGGCGGCGGCGGATCGAACTCAATCTCCAACACCAACTCGTCCGGCCGACGGTCGATGACCTTGTAGCCGAGAAAGAAGTCGCGCAGCTGCACAACGCGCCGCCCGGCCTCGTCGCCGAGCGTGAGGCGGGCATCCAGCGCGAGCAGCAGAATGGCCAGATCGCCAATCGGCGAGGCATTGACCAGATTCCCGGCCAGCGTGGCGCGGTTCCGGATAGGCCGCGATGCCACCAACCGCAAATGTCGCTCCAGCCCTGGCAGCACGGCCCGCAATGCCTCGGAGTCCTCAAGATCGGCCAACGGCGTGGCCGCGCCAATCACGCAAACGCCGTTTTCCATCCGAATCCCCCGCAAATGGGCACGGCGGGAGAGCAGATCCATCGGCGCCGACTCCAACTCGTCGCCGCGTTGGACAAACAGATCGGTGCCGCCGGCGACGAGCACCGGCGGGACATGCCCTAACGCTATTTGTGTCCCGCCGCATTGCAACCCGTTCACGATTCCGGCAGCGCTGAGAAAATCATCCGGGAGCCAGCCGCCGGCAACCAGTTGGCGGACGCGCTCGGCCGATCCCGCGGGCGCCGCAATTTCGTTAGACAACCGGGCGCAGACTTTCGCCAGCGCCCGCCGGATGGCGATGTATCCGGTGCAGCGGCAAAGGTTGCCGCCGATGGCTTCGTTGGCCGCGTCCCCGTCCCAACGCGGTGATGAAAGCAGAAACCCGGCCAGCGACAGCATGAATCCGGGCGTGCAGAACCCGCATTGCGCCGCACCCTCGTCCACAAACGCCTGCTGCACCGGCGTGAGCGCGTCGCGGTTCAAGCCCTCGATGGTGACCACATGTCGTCCTTCGGCCTCGGCCAGCGGCACCAGGCAGGAGTTCACCGGGCGATAGGCCAGTCCGTTTTCTAACGGCTCACCGAGCAGCACCATGCAGGCGCCGCAATCGCCCTCGCGGCAACCTTCCTTCGTGCCCGCCAATCCGCGCCGACGCCGGATGAAATCCAGCAGCACGGTGCCGTGCGGCAAGTCGGCCGACACCACTTCGCGGTTGAGGAGAAATTGAAACATGCGGTGGACGACCCCCGCGGACGGGAGCCATGGGTCACGGTTGATGGATTGGCGGGGCGGCGACCATTCTCCGTCGCACCGCCGGATAGGATCGGACTTGAAACGGCGGTATCGGAAAACCGTCGTGGACATTCCGTTTCGGACGCGAAGATACCAAGCCAGCCAGCCAATCCAAGCGGAATCGTCGGGATCCTGCTCAGGTGATTCCGCCGTTTCGGCTTGCCCTCGCGGGCCGGGGCGGCTACCAAGCACGGCATGCATCCGCGCCATCAAGGCCAAAAATCCCGCCCTGGTCCGCACGAGCCCGCGGCCCGTGCCAACCGACACGTCGTCCAGGCGGAAAAGACCGTTCCCGCGCTCGACGAGGACGCGCTGATGGCGATTGTCGCAAACCAGGCCGTTCCGTTTGTGCTGATCCTCGACTGCGTTCAGGACCCGCACAATCTGGGTGCCATCCTCCGCACCGCCGATGCCGCGGGCGTTCACGCCGTGGTGGCTCCGAAGGACAAGGCGGTCGGCATCACCGAAACCGTACGCCGGGTTTCCGTGGGCGCTGCCGACCACGTGCCGTTCGCCCAAGTGACCAACCTGGCGCGCACGATGGAGAAACTGAAGGCCGCGGGACTGTGGTTGGTGGGCACCACCGATCACGCCGGCCAGTCGATTTACGAAACCGATCTCAAGGGTCCGCTGGCGCTGGTTTTGGGCGCGGAGGAAAAGGGCATGCGCCGTCTAACCGAGGAAAACTGCGATTTTCTGGCATCCATCCCGATGGCTGGCAAGGTCGAGTGCCTCAACGTTTCGGTGGCCACGGGTGTGTGCCTTTTCGAGGCGGTGCGGCAGCGCCGGGCGGCGCCATGAGGGAGCCGGTTAGGGTGTTTTCCGACCTGCATCTCGGCCACCGCGTCTCGCGGATCGCGTCGGTGGCGGCGTTGCGGCCGATGCTGGAAGGCGCGGGCACGGCGGTCTTCAACGGCGACACCTGGCAGGAGCTGACCCGCTGCGTGCGGGAACAATCTGCGGAAATGCTGGAGGAACTCAAAACGCTTTGCGCGTCGCTCGGCTGCGAAGCCGTTTTTCTATCAGGAAACCATGATCCCGGCTGGCCCGGTCCGGGCTGGATGGAATTGGCGGGCGGCCGGATCGTCATCACCCACGGCGATGCGATCTTGTTCGACGGTTCGCCGTGGAAGCGCGAGATTCTATCCAATCCGGACAAAGTGCTGGAACTTTGGGCCGAACATCCGGAGGCGGACGAGGACCCCGGCGAGCGCCTGCGCGTGGCCCGCGCGATCGCCCGGTGCCTGCCGTCCCAGGACCAACCCGCCGGAAAACGCATCTGGCAGCGCGCGTGGGATGCCGCCATCCCGCCGCAGCGCGCGCTGAAGATGCTCCAGGCATGGACCTTCCAGGGCACTTATGCCGAGGCGTTCCGCAGGCATTATTTTCCCAAGGCCGAGGTGCTCGTGATCGGCCATTTCCACCGCCACGGGTTTTGGCGGCGCGGTTCGCGTCTTATTATCAATACCGGATCGTTCGTCAATCCGGGCCGGGCGCTTTGGGTGGAGTGGCGCGACGGCTATCTCCGCCGCGGTGTTATCGACGAAACCCCGGAACGATGCTCGTTGGGCGAGGTTCTCGGTGTCTGGCGCTTTGCGGACACGGATACGATCTAACTGAGGCCAATCCGCTGAAAGCACGCGATGCCGCGGATCGTATATGCGGCTGGTTCCTTCCCCGCCGCCACGCCGTCATGTCTCCGATCCGTATTCTAACATTCATGTTGTTCGCCGTTCCTTTCGTCGCTTCGGCCGCCACACCGGACGACGGCACGGTCGCGTCGCTGCGGGAGGCGATCGGGGATCTCACGAAGTCGTTTGGGGCGCGTTATCCGGGCGGGGCGGAGTATCTGAAGAGGCTCGATGCCCTCGGGCCACAACCCGATCCCGCCGCGCTGGCGGCCCTGCGCCGGGAAGCGTTGCTCGCCAATCCGTTGTTGGATTCCGCGAAATTGTTATGCGTCCGGCGCAACGCCGGAAGTCCGAATCTCGGCCTGCCGCAGAACTGGCAGGGCAACTGCTCGCTGCCCCGCAAGGGTTATCAGGACAGCATCGCGGTGATTCAGGACCCGCGCAAGGGCGATCCGCCCGCGCCGTTCTATCAGCCCGACGGCGGCCGCATGGTCGCGGATGTGGACCTGCATTTCGACGGCGACCGGATGCTGTTCTCGATGATCGGGACCAATAACCGTTGGCAAATTTGGGAGATCCGCGCAGACGGCGCCGGGTTGCGGCAGGTGACGCCGGGCACCGAGAAGGACGTGGACAATTACGACGCCTGCTATCTTCCCAACGGAAAAATCATCTTCGCATCCACGCGGGTGTTCCAGGGCGTGCCATGCGTGGGCGGAGGCGGACCGGTGGCGAATCTCTTCACCATGAACGCCGACGGCTCGGGCATCCGGCAGTTGTGTTTCGACCAGGATCACAACTGGTGTCCCACCGTGCTCAACAATGGACGCGTGCTCTTCACGCGCTGGGAGTACTCGGACACTCCCCACTATTTCACCCGCATTCTAATGCATATGAATCCGGACGGCACCGGACAAACGGAGTTCTACGGATCCGGCTCCTATTGGCCCAATTCGCTCTATTACGCCCGACCCATCCCCGGCTCGCCCGGCAAGGTGGCGGCGATCGTTTCCGGCCATCACGGCCTCGCGCGGATGGGTGAACTGGTCATCATCGATTCCGAGGCCGGCCGCAAGGAAACCGAGGGGATCGTCCAGCGGATCCCCGGACACGGAAAGCCGGTGACTCCAACAATCAAGGACCAGCTCGTGGCTGACTCGTGGCCGCGTTTCCTCCATCCTTGGCCTCTCGGCGAAAACTATCTGCTAGTGGCCTGCCAACCCACTCCGGACGCGCCTTGGGGCATCCATCTGGTCGATACCTTCGACAACCGGATCACCCTCGCGGAAGAACCGGGGCAGGCGTTGCTGGAACCGCAGGTGTTCCAGCCGCGGTCCGCGCCACCGTCCATTCCCGAGCGGATCAAACCGGGGTCCAAGGAAGCGACCGTTTATCTAACCGACATCTACGCCGGACCCACCATGAACGGCGTCCCGCGCGGATCGGTGAAAGCATTGCGGGTGTATGAACCCCACTATGCCTATCCGGGCATGGGCGGTCATCAGGAAATCGGCGTGGATGGTCCGTGGGATGTGAAACGGATCCATGGCACCGTGCCCGTGGCGCCGGACGGCTCGGCATCGTTCAAGGTCCCCGCCAACACGCCGCTGGCGCTCCAACCGTTGGACGCCGACGGACGCGCGCTCCAGATCATGCGCAGTTGGTTCACCGCCATGCCCGGCGAGGCGGTTAGCTGCGTGGGTTGCCATGAACCGCCGGGCACCGCCAGTCCCAACCGCTCGCCGGCGTTCACCGGCCGGCCGCCGGACTCGCTCAAGCCGTGGCAGGGACCGGCCCGCGGATTCTCGTTCAAACGGGAAATCCAACCGGTGTTGGACCGGCATTGTGTTTCCTGCCACGACGGAACGGAAGCGCAGCCCTCTCTGCTCTCCGAGGAAGCCATTGCCACTCGCGGCGGACAGGGCCGCAATCCGGGAGCCGGCAAGTTCACATCGGCCTATCTGGGCCTCCATCCGTTTGTCAGGCGCCCCGGCCCGGAAAGCGATCACCACCTGCCCAACCCGCTGGAATACCACGCCAACACCAGCGAACTCGTCCAAATGCTCCGCAAGGGCCATCACGGCGTGAAACTCGAACAAGGGGCGTGGGACCGGCTTTACACCTGGATCGACCTCAACGTCCCGGATCACGGCACCTGGAGCGAAAACCGCAAGATCGCCGGGAATTTCCATGAACGCCGGCTGGAGTCGCGCGGGCAGTTCGCCAATGTCACCGACGATCCGGAAACCATCGTGCCCGCCCTATCGGTCACCCCGTTGCCCAAACCGAAACAACCCGCACCGCCGCCCGCGCCACGGGGACCGGAGGGATGGCCGTTCGACCCGACCGCCGCCGCCAAACTCCAACAGGAAACCGCCGCCAAACTGGGGATGAAGCCCAACCAGTCGCTCGACCTCGGCGACGGCGTGAAACTCGATCTGGTTCTCGTTCCCGCCGGATCGTTCGTGATGGGCTCCATCAACGGCGCCTCCGATGAATTTCCGGCCTCCGTCGTCCGCATCGATCGGCCGTTCCTACTAGGACGCTGCGAGATCACCAACCGCCAGTTCGGGCTCTTCCGCCCGGAGCACGACAGCGGATTCATCAGCGAGTTCAACAAAGACCACGTGAATCGCGGCGTGCCCGCCAACCAGCCAGACCAACCGGCAATCCGCGTTTCCTGGAACGACGCGGTGGACTACTGCCGCTGGCTTTCCGCCCGCACCGGACGGACCTGCACGCTCCCCGACGAGGCGCAATGGGAATTCGCCTGCCGCGCGGGCACAGCCACGCCGCTGTCGTGGGGTGAGACCGGCGCGGACTTCGCCAAGCTCGCGAACCTCGCCGACCGCAGGCTCAACCAACTCACCATCCGCGATTCGCCGGACTGGATTCCGGTGATCGGCGCGGTGGACGACCGCGCCGTGGCCACCTCGCGGGTGGGTTCCTACGCCCCCAACGCCTGGGGACTCCGCGACATGCACGGCAACGCCGCCGAGTGGATTCTATCGATCTATCAACCCTATCCGTGGAAAGCCGATGACGGGCGCAACAGTGCCGACCGACCGGACGCGGAGCGCGTTCTTCGCGGCGGATCGTATTACGACCGGCCCCACCGCGCCACATCGTCGTTCCGCCTCGCCTATCCGGCCTGGCAGAAGGTACACAACGCCGGTTTCCGCGTGATGGTGGCGGTTCCCGATCCGAAGTGATCCATCCGCTATTCCCCGCCGCGCGGTCCCGGCTGCGGAACCGGAGTGTTGGGTTTCCGGATCGCAAGCACCGAGAACACGATCAGGAAACCCTTCTGGAAAAAACCAAGCGGTGAGATCGCCGCCGCTTCCACGAAATTGCCCCGCACGCCGGTCACGAACGCGAGAATCGCGCCGATAACAATCAGGAGGATCACCAACGACGACACCAACATCTGGGAATCCTTCGCCGCATAGACGATGAGCCAAACGATTCCCGTCGCGAGCAGGGACACGAACGCCGCGAGGTGATAGTTTGATCCCGGCGGCGTGGTCGCCAGCAGCGGCAGAAGCAGGGCGATTCCCGCCGCGCTCCACGACAGCCCCTTCCAGCCGATCCGGCGGCAGTGCCACCAATAATACCCGAGCAGCGCCGCCAAGGCCGAGAAAACCACGACCGCCGCGGGACTGCCCCTCACCAGTTCCTCACTGATAGGCGCGGCCGGACATGCACCGGGCATGATTCCAACCAACAGCGCCCCGGCCGCCAGAAGGGCGGCAAGGCTTGTTCTGATCTTTCGTTCCATAGAGTGTGTGCGATCCCGGATACGGCTCCCGCCAATCCGGCGCCGATCTTTCCGGCTTCCGGAAACGACCGCTCGCGCGGCCAGACTAACATGTACAAGCGGTCCGTCAAGCAATTTGACAGGTTCGATAAAAATTGGGTGTTTCACCCCCCTTCCGGCGAATGACGAAAGATGATGGAAAATTCTCGAATGCTCCGCCAGATAGACCTCGCCCGCGTGCGGGCTGACAGAACCGCCCCTCGGCCGCCGTATTCGCCAGCCGCATGAATCACTGGGTTTCCCGTCGTCGTTTTCTCCACACCGCCGGTGCGGCGGGGGTGGCGTTTGCATCCTCGCTGCGCGGCCAGACGCCCGCCGTGGCGGCGAATTCCAAACTGCGCGTGCTGTGCGTCGGCGTGGTTGGAACGATCGGCAAGACCGACCGCAAACAGCTTGCCGCCCATCCCGCGGTGGAGATTGCCGGGCTGTGCGATGTCGATTCGCGGGCGCTTGCCGAGGCCGCCGCCGAGCACCCGAAGGCCTTCACCTGCCGCGACTACCGCGAGGCGTTCGCCAAGCACGGCGAAAAGTTCGATGCGGTGGTGGTGGCCACGCCGGATCACAGCCATGCGCCGATCGTTCTAACCGCAATGGAGGCGCGCAAACACGTTTACGGGCAAAAGCCGCTGGTCCACCAGCTCGCGGAGATCCGCATGATCGAGGAGGCGGTGGCGGTTAGGCCGGGGCTGATGACCCAGCTCGGCAACCAGCGCATGGACAACGCCGGACGCCGCGCCGCGGTGGACATCCTGCGCGGAAAAATGTTGGGCAAGGCGCTCGCCGGATATGCCTGGGTCAATTCACCCAACGACCGCGCCTATTTCAATCTCGACCGCAAGCTCGCCGCGCCCTCGGCCCCGCCCGCCAACCTCGATTGGGACCTGTGGCTGGGTCCGTGCCCTACCGTGCCCTACCGCGACGGCATCGCGCCCGTGGTGTGGCGCTCGCTGTGGGAATACGGCAGCAACGGCATGGGCGATTGGGGCTGCCATGTGCTCGATGTGATCCTGTTCGCCTACGACGAACTCGTTTCCCCGGCCACGGTCATCACCCGGTGTGAAAAGGTCGCCAACCCGGCGTTCCACGCGCATCCGTGCAAAAGCACGCTTACCTATCAGGTGAAGTCGGACCACTTCGCCAAGCCGGAGTTTCCGATCCACTACAGCGACTCCGCCCAAGCGCCGCCGCGTGCCGAACTGGGGCTTCCGGACGGACGCTATCCGGACACCAACATGACCGCCGTGGTCTGCGAGGGCGGCACACTCGTTCTAACCGCCGACGGGCGTCTGGAAATCTGGCGTGAGGGGAAAATGTCCTCCGGGCTCAAAATGCCGGGCCTGCCGGAGTATCCCAGAATGAACCACTGGCACGCCTGGGTGGACAACTGCCTGGGCCGCAAGGCCGAACTGCGCACGCCGTTCAAGGAAGCCGCCCGCATCACCGAGGCCACCCTGCTGGCGGTGAAAGCCGCGCGCTTTCCGAATCAGGAACTCCGCTGGGACAAGGCGTCCCTGTCTTTCACCAACAGCCCGGAGGCCACCGCATCCATCGTCCGCCGCGCCTACCGCGACGGCTTCGCCCCGCCGCATGTGGCGTAAACACCCCGCCCTGGTGGCGACCCGCACATGGGACACCACCCGCGACGTTCTCCTGGCCATCGGAAATAAAGCTGGAGGAACCGTCCGGTCATCCTACACTTGCACCGTGAACGACATCGGACAGCGCACCGCCGTCGCCACCGGAGGATCGGAATTCACCGGATCCCCGGCGGACTGGTCGTGGCGTTACGATGCCTTGGGCCAGTTGGAAAAGGCAGCCCTGGGCACCACCGGAGACAAGGGCCGCAACTACCAATACGATGCCATCGGCAACCGCGTCACTTCCGCGGCGGGCAACTGGAACGCGAACCTCACCGCCTTCACACCCTCCTCCACCGCATCCTACTACGGCGTGCTTTTCAACGGAACACCTTCCGCCCCCGGAGCCAACCCCCTCAACCAATACGCCGCCATCCGCGGCCAGTTCACCGCCGATCCGGTTCACGATTACGACGGCAACATGACCTCCGGCCCCGTTCCCGGCTCCAATGGCAACACCCCCGGCGTCCAGGCACCCGCCAACGCCACCAACATCGTCTGGGACGCGGAGAACCGGCTGGTTTCCGCCACCGTGGCCGGCGTCATCCACACCTACGCATACGACCACCTCTCGCGCCTCGTCTCAAGGAGCGTGGGCGTCCCGCCCACATCCTCAACCTACATCTACGACGGCTGGAACCGCATCGCCGAATACGACGGTGCCGGGGTCCTTCAGGACACCTTCACCTGGGGACTCGATCTATCCGGCACCATGCAGGGAGCCGGCGGCGTGGGCGGCCTCCTCGCCACCCGCTGGGCCAGCGCCTCCGGCTCGCCCACCTACTACCCGACTTACGACGGAAACGGCAACATCAGCGAATATCTAACCGCCGCCGGCCTCCCCGCCGTCCACTACGAATACGACCCCTTCGGCGCCCTCACCCGCCTCACCGGCGGCAATTCCACCCGTTTCCAATACCGCTTCAGCACCAAACCCCGCGACCCGGACACC
Source organism: Verrucomicrobiota bacterium (assembly GCA_017301995.1). Taxonomy (GTDB): domain Bacteria; phylum Verrucomicrobiota; class Verrucomicrobiia; order Verrucomicrobiales; family Akkermansiaceae; genus Luteolibacter. The sequence continues at coordinate 181,757 of JAFLEH010000008.1, forward strand.
GGCCTCTACTACTACGGCCACCGCTGGTATGATCCTCTAACCGGCAGATGGCCATCACGCGATCCGATTGAGGAAAGGGGCGGGGTGAACCTGTATGGGTTTGTTGAAAACAATAGTGTTCATCGCTTTGATGCCTTCGGACTCTCGGGATCGTGCAGATGCTGTGTAATCGAGCCGCTGCGGGTTGAACGCGGCGGCGACACGGTACTTCCCTCGATACAATTCCACCTCACAGCCGGATTAGGGGGACCGCTTTCCGGGTACGATTGCGACCCTAAATGCTGTGAAGTAAGGCAAATGGTCAGGGGCTCCGCGATTTACAAGTACATTCGCGACAATGGCGAGCCGGTGGTTCTGAACAAGGCGCCGCAGAGCGGCAGATATTGGGACAAATCCATGGTGGATAACGAATGGACTGAAGAACCCTATAATCGGGAAGTGAAAGCAGGTGACTATTATGATATGCCAGATGGTTCTCAGCGGGTCAGACATCATGATATTCCGGGGTCGCAACTGCCGGTGGCAAGCGGCCACCATTTTGAACTGACGATGGATTTTGTGGCATACATCGCGGATACATGCCAGAAGGAATCCTTGGGGCCACCAAACTTCTACGGTTTCAGAGTTAGTGACAATGAGGTTCATGGAGTATATGGACTGGACGACGAGACTGAGGTCCGCGGAGAAGATTATACTTCACAAGGGACTCCTCTTGGCTCAAATCTTGATCCTAGCCAGACCGCCGAAATGCTCGAAGTTAGAGAACGGAACCGACAAGAGGATAACCGATCAAGAAGGCCGATTCGGCTGCCATCCAGGCCCATTGCCCCCCGGAGGCCATAATCCTAATCTCCGGGTGTTCCGGATTACAATGACTACCCAACTCAAGATCTTGGCCCTTGCTGCGGCACTTTTCCCATCCGCGTGCCTCGGTGCGCATGGTGTGAGCATCAACGCATCCGATGTGCAAGCCCTCGCGCGACATGGCATTTTCATCACGCGGGTTGGAACCCCGGGTGAGACACCCGCCCAATTCGATATCCGGTTCCGCCCATCGGCACCCGCCATGATTAGGATTCGTGATTCGGGAAACAAGGGTGCGTTGGTTGCAGTCGCCGCACCTAAGGATACCGATACCAAAGTTAGCGTCTATCTGATGGCAATTGAGGATGTAACCGAAGTGAGCTTCCTGATTTTCCCGCAGGAGCGTCCCGAAGCACTTGCGAGTATCTCGGTCGATGTCAAGCTGTCCGCCGGACAAAACGCCAAACCGCCTCCCCGCGGCCCGTCCCCGGCCAACCCTACCGTCCCGGATACCCCCACGCTCCCTAACCGACCAAACCAAACCACCCAACCCCAGCCCCGCAACACCCCATGAAATCATCCGCCATCCGCCTGTTGCTGTCCATCATCTTCGCCCTCGTCCCCGCGCTGGCCAGCGCCTATTACGATCCCGTCCAGGGCCGCTGGTGCTCGCGCGATCCAATCTGAGAACAAGGTGGGGTGAACCTGTATGGATTCGTAGGGAACAGCCCGTGCGGAGCAACGGACAGCCTTGGCTTGGTTGCCTCTCCACTGGATGTAGCGGGGGCCGCAGCGTGACCGAAGCACTCGCCCAAGCCAATAGGGACGGACTGAAACGAGCGCCCGAGTATTGCGGCCTGCTGTGCTGCAATTCCAACAATACAATTTCCCCAACAATACAATTTCCCAGACAAATAGTTTTCAACCCTTCGGCGGCAAGGGTCCTCCGTATGGAATGGGGGATTCCCCTAACACCAATGGTTCCGTTTCCCGCAGCTCTGAAGACCCGCCCCCCGCGAAGCCAGGCTCCGCGCCGTGCACATGCAAGGGGACACTTTGAGAACAATAAAAGGACTGTCCCCTTACTGTCTCTGCTCAAAATCCTCTACTGGGATGGAAGCGGAATCTGGATTTTGGCAAAACGACTCGAAAGTGGCACTTTTTCCTGGCCCAAGGCCACCGATGTCAAAGACGGCAAACTCCGTCTGACACCTATGAATCCGCCGTAGCAAGTGACAACGCAAGGCGCTTGGGACCCCGCTTACCTAGCAACGGATCACCCGCACCGAGTGCGGCGTGGAGGGCTTCCTTGAGCGCTTACTCAGAGCGCGGACCCCGCCTAACAGTTACGATGGGAATTTGGAAATCGGGAACGATGAAAGCTCGGCCCTGCACACGGTGCTGGAGTCGCTGGGACTCCGGGCCCGATACATGCTCGTTTTGCTAACTAACTACCATGCAATATCTTCGGAATACTATCCAGTTGTCGCTCTTAGACTTGGTAACGACAATTAGATACCACGCGCCGCTGAGATTTGAAACATTCCACTCTGCTGAAACGACCGCGGTTTTGTTATCAATATATGCGATGTCTTTGATAGAGCACTTTCCAACATCAAACTTCTCCCGAAGATCCTCTGCCACCCTCGCTCGTATGGCCACATCTTCGTTTGGGTGCGATGTCCTAGACGCGCGTGCGGTTTCCCAGCGTGACCTAACCAGCTTCCTGTCGGCAAAAACTATCGTCCAATCCATCGAATCCACGGGCGGCCATTCCAGCTTCTTTGATTGCGAAGCAGTGGGCACATATCCCGCCGCTTGCGGCGGGGATTTTATTTCGGACTGCGGTTTGCTATTCTCCAAATCAAATTTGCTGTTACAGTCTGGCCGCACATCAGAAATGGCATTTGGTTGGTTGCGACTACTGCTGCAGGAGGCAATTGAAATGTGGAAAGCCAATAATGCGGGGAAAGCCAGATCGCATCGTATGGATTTGCCCATTACAATTCTCACAGATCCTCCCATTCTCAGAAGCAAGCGTTTGGTATTATCGCCTTGAAAACACGCAAGCAAGCTAGCCATGTTACTAAATATTATTTGCAAATACATCTCTAAATAGTTTTTCACAATAGCACTTATCCGCTCAAGAGTGGGGAGTTCTGTGGCTCATGATTCGCCGGAGTGAAGGCCGAGGCGGGTCTTGAACTGGGAGAGTTTTAGCGCCGCGTCGGCCCACTGGTCAACCAGTTTGCGAAAGCGCTTGAAATTCACAATTGGGGGTCACTCCCTTTCTCAGTGCAACACCGTCACCTGCACCATCCCCGGCCAGCCCGCCTTCTCCCGTGTCATCGACCGCGCCGACCGCTCTCTGGGCCGCGACAAAGGCTGGCAACTCCTCAATGGCGCCACCGTCGAAAACTCCGCCACTACTCGCAGCGGATCACGGTGGCGATGGGATCGGGGAGTTCGGTTGGAAGTTCGATCACGGATTGCTTGTCGCCCGCGGTCACCTTGAGCGCCTGGCCGCCGGCCAGGAGAGTGGCTTTGGAGGTCTTGAACGGGACGGTTAGACGGCCGTCGGCGGGGCGCTTGAAGACGTGGGCGTAGTGGACCGCGCCTTTGCGGGTGAGGCGGCCGTCGAAGGCGGGCTTGCCGGACTCGGATGCCGTCGTGCCGCGGATGGATTCGGCGTTGACCGCCATCCATTTGCCGATCGCGGAAAACGTGTCCACGGTTTCCTTGGGGATCGATCCGTCGCCGGTGGGGCCGATGTTGAGCAGATAGTTGCCGCCCTTGCTGGCGATATCCACGAGGTTGCGGATGACGGTTTCGTCGGACTTCCACTTGTGGTCGTGGCGGTTGTAGCCCCAGGTGGTGTTGAGGGTCATGCAGGTCTCCCAATCGACGCCGGGCAGTCCGGTGGGCGGGATGTGTTGTTCGGGGGTGACGAAATCGCCGTATTTCGGATCCATCCGGTTGGTGACACTGTCGGTGCCCATGCCGTTGAAGCCGGCTTCGGGAATGCGGAAAAGCCGGTTGTTCAGGATCACTCCGGGCTGTTTGGCGCGGACTTTTTCCAACAGTTCCATCGCGCGCCACGCCTCGTCGCCCTGGAATCCGGTCGAGCTGTAATCCCACCAGATCACATCCACCTTGCCGTAGTTGGATATCAATTCATCCACCTGTCCGTGGAGGAAATGGATATATCGATCGTGATCGCGCGGGGTAGGGGCCACGGCGGGTCCGTCCTTCGGATAGGGCAGGCCCTTGGCCTTGCGGAAATCGTATTGCGGGTGGTGCCAGTCGATCACCGAATGATAGAAACCGACCCTGAGCCCCTCGGCGCGGAGGGCGTCGGTGATTTCCCTAACCAGGTCACGGTTGAGCAGATCGCCGGCGTCGTAATCGGTGAGTTTGGAGTCGTGCAGCGCGAAGCCTTCGTGGTGTTTGGTGGTGAAAACGACGTATTGGCATCCGGCCCGTTTGGCCAGCTTGGCCCATTCCCTGGCGAAATCCGGCTTCGGCAGAAACTTCGGAAACGCCTGGGCGGCATAGGTGTGCGTATCGGCACCCACGCGCTGCTGGATCCACTCGAGTCCGCCGGAATCGCCCACCATTTTGCCATTCCAATCGCCCGCGAGGCCGGAATAGAGGCCCCAGTGGACGAACATCCCGAAGCGCGCCTCGCGCCACCACGCCATGCGGGCGTCGCGTTCGGCGGCGGATTCCGCGGCGGACAAAGGACCCGCCATGAAGGCGATGGCGGCGGTTGCGATGGCGAGATATTTCATACTTGGATTGGTGTTGGACAAATCGGAGCCCGCCGATACGGCAATGGCAAAAGGAATGTTTCAACCCAAATCATGGCTTCGGCTGGAGAAACCGGATCAGGATGGCGTAGTTGGCCGCGCCGCCGCAGGAAAGCGGATTGTTATGTCCGCCATCGGTTAGGATGCGGGAGCATCCGGGGTTGGCGAATGCCGCCAGCAGCTCTGCGGACTGCTCGGGAGGCACCACCTCGTCCTGTCGGCCGTGGAAAATGATCACCGGTGCACGGACCGAGCGCGCGGCATCCACCGGGTTGATCTGATAGGGATCGTAGCCCGCCGTTTTGCGCACCTGGCGGCATACGAGCGGCACCAGCAGTTTCATTGATCCGCCGGCGACGCGCGATGCCTGGAAGCGCATCACGCCGGACAGCCGCGCGAAGGGCGCGCACAACGCCACCGCTTCGACTTCCGGGTGGGACGGCAGCCACTGCACCGCCACCGCCGCGCCCATGCTGTGGCCATAGACGAGGGTTCTCCCGCGCAACAGGCCCTCGCGGCGGAGAAATTGATAGACCGTTTCCGCATCGCCGACCTCGCGGACGCCGAAGGTGGCCTTTGCGGGCGCGGCCTCGCCATGGCCGCGGCTGTCCCAGGCGATGCAGCGGTAGCCCGCGGCGGTCAGCCATTTGGCGGTCCATAGCATGTGCTCTTTGCGGCTGTTGATGCCGTGCAGCATGAGCACGGTGCCGGGATCCTTGCCGGTGGCAGCGAGATCAAGCCCCGCGGCGGCCAGTTCCTTCCTCCGCGCGGCGTGAGCGGGCGCTTCCGGAATGGGATCCATCACCAGTAGAGGCAGCCGCACGCCGTCCGGCATCACCACCTCGCGCTTTCGGACTTTCATTCCCTCGGTTTCCGGATGGTCGGAGAGAGCTTGCGCGTCGGCACCGAGATTGTAGCGCCGCGGCTCGGTTAGACGGACCGCTGCCGCGTCGATCATCCGGCATGAGACGAATCCGAGCGCCACCACCCCGGCCAACAGCATCACCGCGGTCAACCGGAACGCGAATTTCAGCCAGGAGGAACGGAGGAGTTTCATGGAAACGGGATTACCTGCGGGATTTCTATCATCGTCGAAGGCGTTTTGGCAATTTCATTTCAAAGGAGTGGCCCGGCGTCACACCCGCGCATGGAGCCAGGTGCCGCGGAAATGCAGCCAGGCGAACACCAGCGCCTGGGTGAACAGGTCCACCGACAGCACGACCCACACGCCGGTTAGATCGAACCAATCCGTGTGCGAGAACCACCACAGCATGCCCACCCGATAGAACAACATGCTGCCGAACGACCAGCGCATCACCGTGCCGGTGGCCCCCGCGCCGCGCATCGCGGTCTTGAGCACGATGCAAGTGCCGAAGAACGGCTGCGCCATCGCGCACACCACCAGCAGCGGCGCCGCGAGTTGCAGATGGATCCCGCTGGCCGGCGCCATCCAGCCAATCAGTTGATAGCGCGCCAGCACGAACAGCACGCCGATGAGACTCATCATGCCCGCCGCAAGCGCCCAGCAGACCCGCACCGCCCGCGCGGCCATTCTCGGCGAACCGGCGCCCAGATACTGGCCCGCCAGCGTGGCCGCCGCGGTGGCGATCGCGAAACCAGGCAGGAAACTCATCGATTCCACGCGGATCGCCAGAATGTGCGCTCCCAGCGCGCCTTCGCTGGATAGATTGGCGATCACCCGGATGCCGAACGCGTGGATCAGCCACATGCCGGCGATCTCCATCGCCTGCGGGGCACCCACCCGCACGATGCGCCGCATCGTTTCAACATGCGGACGCAATGCGGCCCCTGCCCAGTGAAGTCCCGCTTCCTTTCCACGGCCTAGCAAAAACACCGTGGTGAGCAGTCCGGCGATCCATCCGCCCACCGTGCCGGCCGCGATTCCCGCCACCCCATGGCCACCCCACGGCGCTGGCGCGAAAACCAGCGCCCAACTGAGCGCCATGTTCACCAGATTCACCACCACCATCGCCAAAAACGGCGTCCGGGTGTCGCCGGAACCGCGCAAGGCCGCGTTCACCGCGAACATCGCCCCGCTGAAGGGCCCGGAAATCGCGAGCACCCGCAGATAGAGATTCGCCTGATCGGCCGCCGCCGCACCCAAGCCGATCCAGCGGATCAGCCACGGGATGCCGGTTTGCAGCAAGATCAGCGAGCCGAACCCCGCCAGCACGCCCAGCCACAGCCCCTGCCCGAGACCCTGGTTCGCAAGCCGGTGGTCGCGCGCGCCGGTGGCCCGCGAAACCAGCGCCATCACCCCGGTGGCCACCGCGCCTTGCAGGATGTTGAAAAACCACCCGACATAGCCGCCCAGACCCATCGCGTCGAGAATCGCCACGCGGTCGGGCCCGCCCGCCATCCGCCCGGCGATCAGCAGGTCGGTTAGGCCGACGAAAAACGCCAGCACCTGCTCCAGCAGCGGCCACGCGGCGAGCACCGCCACCTGACCTAACAACGACCGCCCCGCGAGCCGTCCGCCCAGGCGCACGCCATCCGCCGCCGGGCCGCCGCCGCAGTTGTCATCGGGAGGTTCCATCTTGCCGGACCGGCTGTAGCCCATTCCGCCGCGCGACGCGAACGAAACTTGCGAGACATCAGGCTGAAATCCGGGATTGCCCCGGCGTGGGAATTCGGGCATGGATGGCGCCGCATGAGCGCCTCCGGCCAACCCGCCCCCGATCCGTCCGCCCCCTTGGTGAGCCATTCCCAATGGGGCGACGACCTGTTGGTGTGGGAATACTTCGGCCGGAAACGCGACGGTGTGTTTCTGGAAGCCGGGGCAAACGATCCGGTCCACATCAGCCAAACCTACCTTCTGGAGCAGCAGGGATGGACCGGCGCGCTGGTCGAACCGGTGCCCGAATGCTGCGACCGCCTCCGCCCGGGACGTCCGGGCAGCCGGGTTTTCCAGAACGCGCTCGGCGCGCCCGACCAGCGCGGCATGCTCCGCCTCGCGATTCCCGACGGCCTGAGCGCCCTGGCCTCCGGGCTCGCCGATGGCGAACAGCCGAAATCCGGCGAGCGGGTCATCGAGGCGCCCTTCATCACTCTATCCGAGGTGCTCGACCAAGCCGGAATCACCCGGCTCGACTACCTTTCGCTCGACCTCGAAGGCATGGAACTTTCCGCCCTCAAGGGTCTTGATTTCACCCGCCACGCGCCGAAACTGATCATCGTCGAGGATCGGCTCGACAATCTCTCGCGGCACCGGTTTCTTCTCCGCGCCGGCTACAAACTGGTGAAACGGAACGGCTCCAACAACTGGTATGTCCCGTCCGCCGATCCGTTCCCCGTTTCCATGGGCACGCGGCTGCGGTTGTTCCGGAAAATGTACCTCTCGCTGCCATTCCGCTGGTTCCGCGATTGGTCCCGGCGGATTCGCGGAAAGTCCGACTGATGGAACCCTCCGCCCAACCGACGTCCCCGCCGGACCGCAAGCCGCGGCTGCGGGTGGTCGTGACCGTGGACCCCGAAGTGGGCGGTTGGCGGCTCCTCGCGCCCGGTGGCGAACCGCGCGCCGGACGTTGCGACATCCAACTCAACCCCTCAGGCCCGGCGGAGGCGGATTTCTGGATCGTCTTCGCCAACGCCCGCCCCGTGGACCGCATCCGCTGCGCCCCGGAAAACACCCTCTTCATCGCCGGCGAACCGGAGGAGAAAAAGGTCTATCCAAAGCGTTTCTATCAACAATTCTTCCGTCTGATAGACACCCACGGCCGTTCCGGTCACCCGCGGATCATCCGCCACGCGCCCTGCATGGCATGGCACATCGGCTACGACCACCGGCGCCAGGCGTTCGCCTTCGGCTACGACACGCTGGCCGCCATGCCTTCGCCCGCCACGCTCCACAACCGGGTTTCCGTCGTGTGCTCGGACGCCGCGTTCACCCCCGGCCAGCGGAAACGGCTCGCGTTTCTATCCGAATTGAAACGCCGCCTCGGCGACCGGCTCGACCACTTCGGCCGCGGCTTCCGGCCGGTGGATGACAAACTCGACGCCATTCTCGGCTACCGCTTCCAGTTGGTCCTGGAAAACTGCCAGGCGCGCGACTACTGGACCGAGAAACTCTCCGACGCCTATCTGGGATGGGCGTTTCCCTTCTACGCGGGATGCCCTAACCTAACCGACTACTTTCCGCCGGACTCGTTCGCGGCGGTCGATCTCGATGACCCCGCGGCCGCCGCCGCGACCCTGCTGGAACGGTTGGAATCGCCCGCGGGCGACGCCGAACGTGCCGCCGTGGCCGAAGGACGCCGCCGGGTGCTGGACGACTACAACCCATGGTCCGCATGGGCGCGCTGGGCGGAGGAGTTCCACAATCCCGCCGCCACCCCGCGATGGCTCACCATCCGCTCCCACAAGGCGTTCCGCCCCGCGCCCCGAGGCTGGCTGTTCCGCTGGCGAACCCGCCGCGCCTCGCCCACCGGACCCGATTCGGTGTCCTGAAAGTCCCATCGTGATTTCGGCCGTTGGCGCGATGATCCTCAGTGCCGTTGCGGATTGTGCGTTGATTTCCGCCAATAGGACATCGCACCCGCGAGCAGTGCCACGCCAAAGCAATACCAGATCCATGGTCGAGACCAGAATCTATCAGTCGGGAATCTCACGGCATTGTCGTGAAGCGATCCGCGATCACCGGGACGGACAGGTGTTGGGCGCGGAGAATTCCCGTGCGGTTCGGGAAAGATGTTTGCTAGATCTCTCCCGTCAAACAACATCTACGCCACACCGCTTTCACTTTCCCCGGCGATGTGGAGTTCGACGGTGGATTCGCCACCATATACCGGACGCAATTAACAGCAGGGACGAGGTGACCAGGCACTGAAACACCTCCGTGGTAAAGCTATGTTCCTCATCATCACCCGTCGGTGCAGTATGCTCGTCCGGCGGAGGCATTTGGCGTGAATCACCTGACGCTTGTTCACCGTGGTCTGGATCATCCCGCGCCTGCAGGCGTTTCATGGCTCCTTCCGCTGCAAGCCGAACATATTTGTCCTTTGAATTGAGGTGTTCGGTGACTTCGTTGATCGTAAGAATGTCGGTCTGGCTGAGGATTCTGCGCAGCGTCTTGTTCCATTCCGGCTCGGCCACGCATTTGTTATATGCGTTTCTGTAAATCGACTGCTTTCGGGGCAATCCCAGATTTGATCGGTTGGCCCAATTTACATAGTTCGATAAGTAAGTGTCATCAGGCACATAACGGAGTATATCGGTCACTGTTGGGAAATTCTCGTCAAATTGACCAAGAAGTTCCTCCAGCTTTGTCGACGCGCTCGGTTCCTGAGCCGCCTGAGTGCGGCAGAAGTAGTCCAAACGCTGCCCGAAGTTGCCATCGTCCAACGCGCCTTCGTAGTAAAACGGCGAAACGGAGATCAGACCCAATGCATCAGATACATTTCTGGCGACTGCATTGTCTCTGGGCAACCAGGTAATCACGGTGCATCTGTCGTTGAAACCAAGGACGTACAAAGGAGCGCTGCATGTGGACACGTAGAGATCAACCTTCTTCTTGCCGAGCTCATCTTGGCCGAATGGAAAGACGCCAAAGAAACCGGCGGTGAGTGGCGCAGGCAGCGTCTTGGGCCTGAGCATCGGGCCAATGTCAGGACTTGTCGGTTCTTCCCCCCACGTTCCGCCGACTCGGGCTTCGAGCAATTGTTTTGCGGCGTCGAGTTCGAACGGCGTATCAGCAGTGCTGCGCCCCGGCACCATAGTGATTGCGAGCAATGCGAACGTAAAAGTCTTCATCAGTTTTCTCCTGCCAACGATGACCGCTGGCAATCCGCTACCGGGAGCGCCTCTCCGGTTTGGGTTGAGGTTTCCGGTTGTCCTCCGGCTTCGATTCAGGGCGGGTAGCGGGTTGTCCAGCCGCGGCTTGTTCGGCTAGTCTTCTCTCAGTGACCGCCATTAGAGCCCCGAGCAGCGTCTTGTCGGCAGTGACTCCGTCATGGGGGTAGCCAACGAAGACCGCTCCATTAGTGCCAAGATCATTCAGTGGCGCAATCGCTGCGCGAGATCCCGGAAATGACTTGTTCCCCTTCTCAAACTCGAAGAATACGATATAGCAACGCCCTGTGCCGTCCCGAAGAATGTATTCGTAGCCCGGACCGAAAAACGGATCTTGCGACTGATCTACCGCGAGGGCACCCGCAACAAGTTTTGAAATCCGCTCATCATCAAGCTGAGCTTTTCCTAATCTCTCACCAGCATGGTAAACCGTCAGCCCTACGACTTTTACATCTGATTCTGGCAGCGGGCTGATCACACCACGAGGGACATCAACCCACTTGCGCTCGCAGGAGAGAATGTCTATTTGTGCCTGTGCTATAGAACATAGCATCACTATGCCTACTATGATCATTTTGGTTGTGCGTTGCATAAGGCTGATTTGACGAACAGTCGTGTTCAATGACGTGTCGCTGTAACAATTGTCAATCGAACGTGTCGTTGTGCTGGTAGAACAACGACTGGAAGGCCGGCATTCTGCTTGGACCGTTCACAACCGCGTTTTATCCCGTCACGAAGGTCCAGCCAAGGAGAAAGCGGGGATTTTCGGGTGAGTCAATCCATGGCGGCGCCCTCGCCGGAAACCGGGCATCTTGGCCGGGAGGGTTGCGTTGGCGGAAGAAGCGGTGCCCGGCCTGCGGAGCCACCGGATCGCGAGGCGCGCTCCGGGACACGCGAGGGCGCGTGTGCTCCCCTTTTTACCTCCGGTCTATCTCACGCCGCTCGGTTCAGTGGTAAAACCAGGTCGCGCGGGTCCTTCCGACTTTTGATTTCGGGTTTGGCGGTTTCGGGCGGGCATCCGGGCTTGTCGGGTGGGTATTTCACGCGGTCTCCCGGACGACCGGACTCCGGAGGTGCGGGCCACGAAGAGTCCGGCCTCCCGCTTGCGACACCAATTGACGCGGAATTTCAATGAGCTGAAAACGTCTGATGGCCAATCCATCAGGGGAACGGCCCAGACGTCACAACACATTCATTTTCAATCTCATATTCGCGTCCATTCGTGTCCATTCGCGGTTTTCTGAAAGACCCCGCCGTTTCGTCCGGTAGAAAGGCGGATATGGCAGGGAAACTCATCCGCCGCATTGTGATTTCGGCCGTTGGCGCGCTGGCCGCGACGTGTTCCGTGGTCGGGGCCCATCCGTTTGTTTGCACGGATTATTCGCAGGGGAAGGTGTTCATCGTTTCCGCCGGGGGCAAGGCGGAGTGGGACTATCCGGCGCAGAATTGCAACGACCTGTGGGTGTTGCCCAGCGGCAATCTGCTGTTCAACACCGGCCACGGGGTGCGCGAGGTGACGCGGGACAAGAAGGTGGTGTTCGACTATCAATCGAAGAGCGAGATCTTCGCGTGCCAGCGGTTGGAGAACGGAAATACCTTCATCGGCGAATGCAATGCCGGACGTTTGTTGGAGATGACCCCGGATGGCAAGGTGGTGAAGGAAGTGAAACTGCTGCCGGAGGGCAAGGATGGCGGGCACTCGTACATCCGCAACGCCCGGCGACTGGCGAACGGCCATTATCTGGTCTGCCACTACGGCGGCCAGGAGGTGCGCGAATACGACGCGGACGGCAAGGTGCTGCGGACGATCCCCGCGCCCGGTGGTCCGCACAGCGCGGCCCGGTTGCCTAACGAAAACACCCTGGTTGCCTGCGGAGACATGAAATGCGAGACGGGACCGAGCGTGTTCGAAGTCGATCCCGGCGGCAAGATCGTGTGGCAGGTCCGCAACGGCGATCTTCCCGGCATCAAGCTCGAATTCATGACCGGATTCCAGCGCCTGCCCAACGGCAACACGGTGATGTCCAACTGGCTGGGCCACGGGAAATTCGGCACCGCGCCGCATATCATCGAAGTCACTCCCGACAAGCAGGTCAAGTGGACCTTCGCCGACCACCAGACGATGAAGACCGTTTCCAGCGTGCAGTTGCTGGATGTCCCCGGAGATGTGACGAAGGGCGAGATCCATCATTGAATCGCCTCCAATCCAACAGCTTTCTCCCATGAATATCCGCTGCCGAAAAGCCATTGAAACGGGAATCTTTCTATCGGCATCCGTGTTGGCGGGGGTCGTGCGGGCGGAACCGGTTGCCGTGAACCTCACGCCGCAAATCGAGTCCGAGTGGTTGGCGGAATACGAATCCCCGTCACGGAAGCCCACCGTGGAAACCGACGCGGCGGGCGGTTGCGACGGGGTGAAGGATGGCACCTGGGGATTCCACACCGCGGACTCCGACAACCCGTGGTGGCAGGTGGACCTCGGAGCGCCGACCGACATCGACCGCATCGTGATCTGGAACCGTGGCGGCGAGGTGGCCGCGCGGGCATACGGCCTGCGGGTGCTGGTTTCCGGAGATAACAAAGAGTGGAAGGAGGTCTATGCCAACGGCGGCAAGCCGTTCGGCGGTGTCGGCGCGGCCCCCCCGCTCGACGCGCGGATCGCTCCGGTCGCCGCGCGGTTTGTCAGAATCACCCTGCCGGGCCGGACCTATCTGCATTTCGACGAAGTGGAGATCTTCGGCCCGCGGACGCCATCGGAAAACCTCGCCCTGGCGAAACCGGCCACGCAGTCGGGCGTGTCGCAGTGGTCGAAATCCCACGTCCGCCCGTTAGGCCAGGCCGGGCGCGAGGCTTTGCTAACAAACCGGCGCGAGCAAAGGCGGAAACTTCTCGGCGATCCGTTGTTGGATTTCGACACGATCCTTTTCACCAAACGGGTGCCGGGGAGCTTCAACCACATGTCCGACCAGTATTACGGCTGGTGGTCGCGGCCCGGCGGCGGGATCTATCTGCTGCGGGGATTCAAGACCGGAAACCCCACCACCGAATGCCTGACCGGGTCATTCCGCGAACCCGGCAGTTTTCTCCGGCCGATGCTCTCGTGGGATGCCAAAAAGGTGATCTTCGCGTGGTGCCGCCACTATCCGGACCTGGCCGCGCAACGCGACAAGATGAACAAGGCGAATGTGCCGGAGGACGCGTTCTATCATGTCTTCGAGATGAACATCGACGGCTCCGGCGTCAAGCAACTCACGCGGGGGAAATACGATGATTTCGACGCCCGCTATCTGCCGGACGGCCGGATGGTTTTCATGTCCACGCGGCGCGGCGTTTCCACTCAGGCGGGACGTGCCAGCGCCGCGCGCACGATGGAGAATCCGGCGCTCCCGGATTGTTATGTGCGCTGCGGCGGCGATCCGTCGCGCCCGGTGGCGGTTTACACCCTCCACACCATGGCGGCCGACGGCTCGGACATCACGGCGATCTCGCCGTTCGAGATGTTCGAGTGGGAACCGTCGGTGGCCGATGACGGGACGATCCTTTACTCGCGGTGGGATTACATCGACCGCGACAACATGCCCTACATGAGCCTGTGGTCCACCCATCCGGACGGGACCAACACCCGGCTGGTGTTCGGAAACCACACCCGCAATCCGCATTGCGTGTTCGAGCCGCGTTCCATTCCCGGCTCCAACAAGATCATCTTCACCGCCTCCGGCCACCACTCGCAGACCATGGGATCGCTTGTTCTGTTGGACCCGAGCCATGGCTACGAGGGCGATTCCCCGATCACCCGTCTGACACCGGAGGTCCGGTTTCCGGAAATCGAGGGCTGGCCGGATGAGTTCTACGCCAATCCGTGGCCGCTTTCCGAACAACTCCATCTGGTCGCATGGGGCCGCGAGGCCAGCGCGTCGCAGGGGCAGCTCCGCCCGGCGAACTCGATGGGCATTTATCTATTTGACGCGAAGTCCGGTCGTGAATTGTTATATCGGGATCCTGAGATTTCCTGCATGTATCCGATTCCCGTGAAACCGCGTCCGATACCGCCGGTGCTGGCGTCGCCGGTGGCCGCCAACACGCCGCGGATGGGACGTTTCATGGTGCTGGACGTCAACCAGGGCCTCACCCGCACCAAGTCCGGGGAAATCCGTTCGCTGAGGATCATCGCGGTGCCGCCCAAGACCCATCCGGTGATGAACCATCCGTCCCTCGGCATCACCCGAGACGAACCCGGAAAATGCGTGTTGGGAACCGTGCCGGTCGAGTCCGACGGATCGGCGCATTTTGTGGTTCCGTCCGGAGTGGTGCTGTTTTTCCAAGCTCTCGATGCCAAGGGCCGAGCGGTCCAGACGATGCGCAGCGCCACCTATCTGCAACCCGGCGAATCGCAGAGCTGCATCGGCTGTCACGAAGGCCGCCACACCACGCCGCCGCCTGCGAATCTATCCAAAGCGGCGGTCCGCGCGCCGTCTAGGATCAAACCCGGCCCCTCCGGATCATGGCCGTATCGTTATGACCAACTGGTCCAGCCGGTGCTCGACCACGCCTGCGCCGAATGCCACGGCGCGGGCGGCAAGCCCGATCTAAACGCCGGCAAGTCCTACGCCTCGCTGATCGACTTCGGCAAACCCAGCCTGCGCGAGCAGGTGATGGACGGCTACCGCCGCGGCAGCTCTGAGGAAGGAACCGAGTTGGCAGCTAACAGCACGCTGATCAAATGGCTGGAGCGTCCCGCCTCGCCCTGCGCCGCCAAACTGACCGCCGACTCCTGGGCGCGCCTTTCCCTCTGGCTGGACCTTTACGGTCAATTCGCCGGATCCTACAGCGGGGATCAGGAACAGGAACTCGAACGGATGAAGTCGGAGTGGGCGGAGATGTTGGAAAAGGATCATCCGGCCAAGTGAGGCGGCCAAAATGGATGTGAACGAACCGCGTGTGGTGACCGAACAACGGTCAACGCGGTCCCGTTCGGCAGCCTGATTCCGGCGCGCCGGATGGTGTTTCGAACAAAAAATCCGACGGATTTCGAAAAATCCAACGGTTTTTCACTTGTCGGTGGGGCCGTTCTCTGACAAAACCCGCACGTTTATGAATGCGCGCCAGATTCCGTCGTCCGCCGGTTCCGTGAGGTTTGGTCCTGTTGCGCTGATTCCAAATCTTTCGCTTCTTGCGCTTGCGGTCGCAATGACTCTCCAAAATCTGCATGCTCAGATCCCTGACGATTTCGTTGCCAACACCAATGGTGGGGTTACCACTCTGGCCGTGCAGTCGGACGGCAAAGTCCTTCTTGGGGGGAGTTTCAGCACTGTGGCAGGAATAGCCCGCAACCGCGTCGCCAGACTCAATCCGGATGGATCGGTTGACAAGAACTTCAATCCGAATGCCAATGGCGAGGTGCGGTTCCTTGCTCCGCAGGGTGATGGAAGAATCCTCATGGGCGGAACATTCGGCATGGTGGGAGGCGTTTCGAGCGGCAGTTTTGTCCGCGTTACAGCGGACGGAAAATTGGATACGTCGTTCAAGCCGAATCTCAACAACACCTTATACGCGGGATGGCCACGGACAGATGGCAAAATATTCGTTGCTGGAAACTTCACGACCGTTTATGGGATTACTCGGAATCATCTGGCCCTCCTTAACGAAAACGGCACGCCAGACGCCTCATTCGCGGACCCGAACGCGAACAATACGGTATCGTCTTTGGCTCCCCTGCCTGACGGCAAGGTGATGATCGGCGGGGGGTTCACCTCAGTAAGTGGCGTTCTGCGCAGCTATGTGGCCCGGATCAACGCCGACGGGACACTGGACACTACTTTCTCCAACCCCGGCATAAACGGTTTTGTGTCCGCGATCGCCTTGCAGGCTGACGGAAAGCTATTGGTCGGCGGGGATTTCACGTCCGTCGGAAGCATCGTACGTAACCGCATTGCACGCCTCCACCCGGATGGATCACTCGACACTGGCTTTAATCCGAACGCTAACGGCAGCGTGGATTCGATCGTCGTCCATGCCAACGGCTCCATCCTCATTGGAGGCGGGTTCACCACGGTTGGAGGAATTGCTCGAACCGGAGCCGCTCGTATTACCCCTGACGGAGGAACCGACGGTTCATACGATCCGAAGTTAAGCGGATCAGTTGGAGCGATCGCGATACAAGCGGATGGGAAGGCCCTGATAGGTGGCAATTTCCTCACGGCGAGTGGCGTGGGCCGCGCCAATATAGCACGACTGACTAGCGGCAGCTCCGCCACATCTTCCTTAGCGGTCACGGGAACCGACCAATTGGACTGGATGCGGGGTGGGTCAGCTCCCGAAGTCACGCAAGTCTCCTTCGAAATTTGGAGCCCCGGCGGGTGGACCGACCTTGGCATGGCCAGCCGCGTCGCGGGAGGCTGGCGTATGACCGGTATGGCCCTGCCTGTTTCGGGATGGGTCCGCGGCCGGGCTCAATCATCGGGCGGATTTCACAACGGAAGCGTGGGCTGGATTGATCTCGTCCAGCCCTACGGCTTCCCCCTTTCTCCGGAAATAGAGGTGAGGACATCTAATGGAACTTCCATTGCCCATGATTCAGGAACGGTTAATGTGGGAACCGCCTTCTGGCCCTCATCATCGCAGCCGGTCAGTCTGACTATCAACAACCCGGGAAGCGCCGCACTTGCGGGTCTGGCGATTTCGGTGGCGGGTGAGAATCCGGAATCATTCGTCGCGGGTACGCTGTCTGCCACCACCCTGCCGCCGGGCGGAAGTCTTACTTTCAGCGTGATTGTATCTCCGCAGGGCGCAGGCGCGAAACGGGCTATTCTAACAATATTCAGCAATGACCCCGACCAGACTTCGTTCCGCATTAACCTGGAGGGAATGGATTCGAGGGTCGATCCTTCGTTCGATCCTGGCGCCACTCCGGTATGGTCGATCGCAACACAAGCCGACGGGAGAATTCTGGTAGGAGGAGATTTCACCACGGTTGACGGAGTGGTGCGGCAACGCATCGCCCGCCTTGATAAAAACGGCAAGCTCGACGAAACGTTCGACCCCGGCGCAAACAATCTGGTCAATTGTTTGAATGTCCAGAGTGACAACCGGATTCTGGCCGCGGGAAGCTTCACTGCGATTGGTGGAGTGGAACGCAACCGATTGGCCAGGCTGAATCCGGATGGAACTTTGGACGCCTCCTTCGACCCCAATGTCAACGCCCATATATTTGCCACAACAATCTGTCCGGACGGCCGAATCCTGATAGGTGGAGCCTTCACCTCGGTAGATGGCGTGGCACACAACCGGATAGCGCGCCTCAACCGGGATGGCACGCCCGATTCGTCATTCAATCCGTATGCCACGGGGATCGTGAATTCCATCGCCTTGCAGACGAACGGAAAGGTTCTGATGGGAGGTGAATTTCTGTCAGTGAACGGCGTATCGCGGAGGGGTATCGCCCGTCTTGACGAGAACGGCCTGCTGGATCAGTCCTTCGCTCCCTCGGGTGTTCTTTCAGTGAACGCTCTCGCGGTGCAATCCGATGGAAAGATCCTGGTGGGCGGATCTTTTGCAGCCTCGGGAGAAAATACCCAGTACCGTATCAATCGCCTGAACACGGACGGCACGCCAGATGACTCGTTTCCCGGTCTGGTGACCAGCGATAGCATCTCGTCCATCGTCTTGCAAGCGGACGGAATGATCCTTATGGGCGGAGCCTTCACCCATGTGGGCGGGGAGTCCCGGAACCGTGTTGCGCGAGTCCGCCCGGATGGAGTTCTGGATGTACAATTCAATCCGGATGCGAATGGCGAGGTTGTTTGTCTGGCTTTGCAGAATGATGGAAAGCCGTTGGCGGGGGGATTCTTCTCCACTCTGGGAAGCGCCGCTCGGGTTGGTATAGCGAGACTTGCCAACGACATCCCGGCAAATTCCACGATCATGGCCACCGGCGGGAGCACGATCGATTGGGTTAGGGGCGGCTCGGCTCCGGAGATTGACCAAACCACATTTGAAGTATGGGGAGACAACGGGTGGGGCGGGGTAATATCGGCCACAAGGATCGCGGGGGGCTGGCGAATGACAATTCCTCCCCCAGCAGATGTTTGTTGGATTCGCGCGCGCGGGTGTGCCATCGGCGGATACTCGAACGGAAGTTCCGGTTGGATCCAGGAGATCCGGTCGCTCGGTACTCCGGTCGCCCCTGACATTGGGGTCGCCGTTGACGGCGGAGCGAATCTCCCTTCCGGATCGGCGGCGTTGGATTTTGGCAATGTTCCTTGGCTATCACCAGGAATCCTAACACTCAAGATAACCAATACCGGTAATGCCGCTCTCTCCGGTCTGGCAATCTCTCGGCAGGGAGCAAATCCATCGGACTACTCGACTTCCTCCATAATTCCCGACACCCTCGCAACGGGAGACAGCTTCACCTTCACATTGACTTTCACTCCGCGGGGATCGGGCACAAGACGGGCCATTCTGGCCATCTCTAGCAATGATCCCGATAACCCATTGTTTGAAATCTCGCTCCGGGGATCGGGAATACAATGCGACGCCACTTTCAACCCGAACGCCAACGGCATACCGTTGGCACTCGCGATGCAACCGGACGGCAGGATTCTAATGGCGGGTGCGTTTACCGTTTTGGACGGCGTACCTATTAATCGCGTCGCCCGCCTCAACACGGATGGCACACCGGACATCTCCTTCAATCCGATCGTGGACAATTTGGTCCAATCAATCATCGTACAAGCGGATGGCAAGATCCTGATTGGGGGGGCTTTCATCACCGTGGGTGGCGTGTTGCGGACCGGCATCGCCCGCTTGAACCCGGACGGCACACTCGACGGGACATTCAATCCGGGATGCAACGGACAGGTTTCTGATATGGTTGTCCAACCGGACGGCAAAATCCTGATGATAGGGAGCTTCACCAGCGTGGGTGGCGTTAGCCGGTGGTACATCGCCCGCCTCTATCCCGACGGCACGCTTGATGAGTCCTTCTATCCGATGGGCTACTCCGCGATCTTGTCAATCGCCCTTCAGGATGACGGCAAGATCCTGATGGGGGGCGGCTTCGATTCGCCGGCCAACCGTATCGTCCGCCTTAATCCGGACGGCACTCGGGACACCACATTTGGTGCGAGCACCGATAGTTATGTTTACACGTTGGTTCCACAACCCGACGGCAGAGTTCTTGTCGGTGGTTCATTCACCACAGTAAGCGGCGGCACACGCATGGGTCTGGCCCGGATCAATGCGGACGGCTCACTGGATACAGGATTCAATCCGATCATCGATTCTGACAATCCCCACACCACGATCACTACCCTCCTACTTCAAGCGGATGGGGCGATAATCATGGGAGGAAATTTCAACAGGGTGAATGGTATACGACGCAATTTCATAGCCCGCATCGATTCCAATGGAACACCGGATGAAACCTTTGATCCCAATGCAAACGACAAAGTGTACGCTCTTGCCTTGCAGGAAGACGGCCGAATCATCGCTGGCGGGCCATTTACCGAAATAGGCGGCGGGCCGATCGGATCCATTGCCCGTCTGGCAAACGATGTCCCCGCCACATCCACTCTCAATATCACCGGCGGCAGTAATTTGGACTGGATGCGCTCCGGATCTTCGCCCGTCCCGGATCAGGTCAACTACGAGATATGGGATGGAACGGCCTGGTCACCCCTGGGGCACCCCGTGAGGATTCCGGGCGGATGGCGCCTGTCCGGAACCAACCCGCCAACCGGTAGCCATATTCGCGCGAGCGGCTTTATTGCGGGCGGCTATTCGAACGGAAGCGCCGGACTAGTTAGACAAACGGCGTCTTTCGGGAGATCTCCATCACCGGATCTCGAAGTTGCTGCCAATTCGGCCCCTCCGCTCGCGACCGGCTCCGCGGCATTGGATTTTGGGATAGTCCGATGGCCATTGTCGGCCCCCCCGATGACGATTGAGTTATCTAACAAAGGCGATGTGTCCTTGTCCGGCTTGACTGTGGCTGTGCAAGGGGCCAATCCCGGGGAATTCTCCGTGGATCAGGTCTCGGCGACCACACTCGCGCCAGGGGATAGCCTTGTTCTAACTCTTCGCTTTGCCCCGACGGGACAGGGTTCGAAAGGAGCCTTGATTTCCGTGACAAGCAACGATCCCGACGAGTCTCCGTTTGAAATCTCCGTGAGAGGAACCTTGCAGCAAAGCGATTCCGGCTTCTTTCCTTCCGCAGACTCCACCGTTCAAACTCTGGCAATGCAACCCGATGGAAAGATCCTCGCAGGAGGCCTTTTCAGCACACTGGGAGGATTACCACGAAATCGGATCGCCCGAATTGACACTGATGGGACGGCGGACCCGACTTTCAATCCGGGCGCCAATGACAAGGTAAACGCGATCGCGGTCCGGCCAGACGGAAAAATCATGGTTGGAGGCAAGTTCTCCGTTATAGCCGGCGTGTCGCGCAATAGTGCCGCCCGACTCAACGAAAATGGAACGCCGGATGGAAGCTTTGTGCCGATCATCAATGGCGAAGTTGTGGCCCTCACTGTCCAAGCCGACGGAAAAGTCTTGATAGGGGGGGCTTTCACATCCGTGGGAGGGATTACAATGAACCGCATCGCCCGCCTCAACGCCGATGGCACTCCGGACACCTCATTCAATCCGGGAAGCAATGGAACGGTATACGCACTGGCCGTTCAGCCGGACGGAAACATTGTGATTGGAGGAACATTCACCAACATCGCGGGAACGGTCCGCAACAGGATTGCCCGGCTCAAACCCAATGGAACGCTGGATTCCACCTTCAACCCGAACTCCAATGCGGCTGTAAACACCATCGCCATTCAACCCGACGGCAGGATCCTGTTGGGTGGCAACTTCACCTCGATCGGCGGAGTTTCACGGAGTTTCATCGCCCGGCTTCATTCCAATGGTTCGCTGGATGCTTCGTTTGTCCCGTCAGTTAACAATTCAATCCTGTCTCTGGTAACCCAAGCCGACGGAAGAGTAATGATCGGAGGCGCGTTTACATCCGCTGGTGGAATCGCGCGCAACCGGATCGCGCGTTTTGGCGCAAACGGAATAGTGGATGCGTCTTTCGATCCGAATGCCAACAACATGGTGTATGCCCTGGCCTCGCGCCCGGATGGCCGGATACTTGCGGCTGGGGATTTCACAATAGCGGGAGGCGCGGCCAGGGATCGGATTGTGAGTCTAGTGAATGATATTCCGTCCATAACCAATCTGACTGCCGATGGATCCGGCGTTATTGCATGGACGCTGGGTGGCGCCGCACCTGAAATCCAACAGGCTACGTTTGAAATCGACGATGGATCGGGATGGGCCAGTCTGGGCAGAGCCACGCGTGTTGAAAATGGTTGGCGTATGGAGGGGCTTGTTCTTCCAGCCACCGGAACGATCCGCGCCCGAGGTCAAACATCGGGTGGTTATCACAACTCCGGTTCAGGTATGATCGAGCAAATCACGACATACGGGGTGTGCGATATTGCCGTGGAATCGTCCCTTGGCAATGATCTTCCAAACCGCTCGGGATATGAATTCGGATATCAGCCCGAGGGTTCTGCCATACCTGTATCATTCACTATCAGGAATGCTGGCTTTACTCCGCTAAACCTTGGTACGATTGCCCTGGAAGGCGGCAACACCTCAGAGTTCTTGCTCTCCACCACAGGAATGGCAAACAGCCTCCCTCCGGGCGGACAAACCACCGTTTCGGTTTCTTTCGCCCCCTCCACCAGCGGCACTAAGACGACCGCCCTATCCATTGCAAGCAACGACCCGGACGATAATCCCTTCACACTCATTCTCACGGGGACCGGCAATGCGGCACCGGCATTCTCGGGCTGCGCGACCGCCACCCCCTATCAGACACCCTCTTCGATCGGCCTGCGGAAATTGCTAGCCAAAGCCTCCGATCCCGATGGTGACGCGATCTCCATCACCTCCGCCGGTCCCGTTTCGGCCAATGGCGGTGCTGTGATCCTGCTGGCCGATGCCGTCGGCTACACGCCGCCTGACGGATTCTCGGGAACGGACACGTTCACAATTGTCCTGACCGACGCGGGCGGGGCCTCCATTACCGGAACCATCACCGTCCAAGTGGGGTCGGCACCGCATGCCGGGATGTCCGGCGCCGGCACCAACCCGCCGAAACTCACCACTCTTCCCGGCGGAAAGATGGGTCTATCCTTCCAAGGTATCCCCGGCAGGAGTTATATCATCCAAAGAAGCGCCGGCGGATTGGACGATTGGCAGACCCTCGCCACCGTCATCGCGGACGCTACCGGAAAAATCTCCTACACCGACGAAAACCCGCCCCCCGGCAGCGCGTTCTACCGGTTGGGCAGTCCATAGACCCCCCCCACGGCCCTACCGCACCCATGAATCCAATCCGACTCGTCATCGCGCTCCTGCTTATTCCCAATCTCCAGGCCCAAACTCCGGACGATCTCAACCCGATCATCATGGGACCGGCGTTCGCGATTGCAATCCAACCTGATGGGAAAATTCTGATGGGCGGCTACTTCTCGACCGTGGACGGTGTGGAGCGCAATCATCTGGCCCGGCTTAACGCGGACGGCACGCTGGACGCCACATTCAACCCGAACGTTAACCAGCCCGTCAACTGTCTCGCCGTACAAGCGGACGGAAAAATCATCATTGGAGGTGATTTCACCTATGTCGGAGGAGTCTGGCGCGACCACATCGCCCGGCTCAATCCGAATGGATCGTTGGACGAAACTTTCAATCCGGAAGTCGATTACGGGATCTCCTGCATGGCGGTGCAACCGGACGGAAAGATTTTGTTATGTGGTGGTTTTGGAAGTGTGGGGGGGGTGGAACGAACCTTTATCGCGCGTCTCAACACCAACGGCACCCTCGACGGCACTTTCAACGTCAATGTGGACAATTGGATCAACACCATCGCTCTGCAATCGGACGGCAAAATCCTGATAGGAGGCCTTTTTGCGACCGTGGGGGGAGCGATGCGGGTTGGTATCGCGCGCCTCAACGCGAACGGCACCCTGGACAGTGCCTTCAACCCCGGAACGGATAACACCGTTTTCACGATCGCTGCCCAAGCCGATGGGAAAATCCTTGTCGGAGGTGAATTCTCCGCCGTGGGAGGAGCGATGCGCAACTGCCTGGCCCGCCTCAACGCGAACGGTACTCTCGATGGCGCCTTTGATCCCAATGTTCAGAATCCCGATGATCTGGCTCTTGTATACTCCCTGTGCTTGCAGGCGGACGGAAAGATCCTTCTGGGAGGTATCTTCAGTTCCGTGGGTGGGATTAGCAGAAACGGAATGGCCCGCCTTAACGCCAATGGCTCCCTCGACGGCACCTTCGATCCCCGGACCGATCCCGCTGTCGATTCCATAGCCCTGCAAACCGATGGGAAGATTCTAACAGGCGGAACCTTCTTCACAATGGGCGGGAAGAATCGCTATGGCATTGCCCGGCTTTCAAACAATGTCGCCTCCACGTCGACCCTGATTGTGACCGGAACCAGCCAAGTTGACTGGACCCGCGGAGGTTCCGCTCCGGAAGTCAGCCAAGTCACATTTGAACGATGGAATGGGAGCGCCTGGACCAAATTGGGCAATGCCACCCGTGTGACTGTTGGTTGGCGAATGACCGGTCTATCCTTGGCAGGTACCGGTCAGATTCGCGCCCGAGGTCGGACCATCGGCGGTCAACACAACGGAAGTTCCTGGGTGATTGAACAAACCGCAACCTACGGAGCGCCGGACATCTCACTCGAAACACAACCTAGCACCATCTTGGCGGACGGTTCCGCTTACGACTTCGGCATGCGTACCACAAGCAGCGCGACACCGGTCAGCTTCATCCTGAGGAACACGGGATCATTGCCACTTACCCTTGGCACGCTCGGTATTGGACGGACCAACGCTGACGAGTTCGCGATATCGACCGCCGGTATGGCCTCCACGGTTCCTCCGGGCGGGCAAACCACATTTCAGGTCAGTTTTATTCCGATTTCCGCGGGCTCAAAATTTGCGGTGCTTTCCATCTATAGCGACGATCCGGACGAAAACCCCTTCAGCATTACCCTGAAAGGCAAAGGCAACACAGTTCCATACTATACTGGATTCACTGGTGCCACTCCCTATCAATTTTCGGCGATGATAGCGTTCCGGAAACTGCTGGCCAAAGCCTCCGATCCGGACGGTGACGCGATCTCCATCACCGCCGCCGGTCCGGTTTCGGCCAATGGCGGGGCCGTGGTCCTGCTGGCGGATGCCGTCCGTTACACACCACCGAATGGATTCTCGGGAACGGACACGTTTTCCATCGTCCTAACCGACTCCGGGGGGGCTTCCATCACCGGAACCGTCACCGTCCAAGTGGGTTCGGCACCGAATGTTGGAACGCCCGGCGCCAACGCCAACCCGCCGAAACTCACCAATCTTCCCGGCGGAAAGATGGGTCTATCCTTCCAAGGTATCCCCGGCCGCAGTTATCTCGTCCAACGAAGCGCCGGCGGGCTGGACGATTGGCAGACCCTCGCCACCGTCATCGCGGACGCTACCGGAAAAATCTCCTACACCGACGAAAACCCGCCGCCCGGCAGCGCGTTCTACCGATTGGGCGCCCCTTGAAACCATCCATCCAACAAACATATATAACATGAAATCCATCATCCCCGGCATCCTGTTTCTCGCCCTGCCCGCCACCGCGTTCGGCGGCGGTTCGGCCATCACTCTCACCCAATCGTGGAGCGGCACCCTGGCGATCCCTGACAACAGCGGCGTGGGCGCGTCCAACACCGTCACGATCACCGCTCCCATTCTCGACCGGATCGAGTCCGTGACGGTGGCAATCGAACTGGAAGGCGGATGGAACGGCGACCTCTACGCCTATCTGGTCCACGACGGGACTCTGGCGATCCTGCTCAACCGCCCCGGCCGCACCGCACTCGACGATCTGGGATCGGGATCCGCCAATCTGATCGCCCTGTTCGACGACCTCGCCGCGGGCGACGTCCACATGCTGCTGCCCGGCTCCGGAAACGCGACCGGAACCTGGCAGCCCGACGGCCGGAATATCGATCCGCTGCTGGCGCTCGACACCACCCCGCGTACGAAAATGTTGGACGGTTTCACCAATGCCAACCCCAATGGCGACTGGACGCTTTTCATCGCCGACCAGAACCCCGGCGACACCGCCACCTTGAAATCCTGGACCCTGAGCGTGACCGCCGTGCCCGAAACGTCCACCGCAATGTTAGGTGGAATGGTGGCCCTGCTCGCCCTGCGCCGCAGGCGCGGCTGAGACGTCTCTGAAAATTGGTGTGCGATCAATACAGCTTCCTGCCGAACACGAGGAAGTTGCGGAAATGGAGGCGGCCGGCGGGT
The DNA here is from genome assembly GCA_017301995.1 of Verrucomicrobiota bacterium. GTDB lineage: Bacteria > Verrucomicrobiota > Verrucomicrobiia > Verrucomicrobiales > Akkermansiaceae > Luteolibacter. The sequence goes on from JAFLEH010000008.1 coordinate 207,564, forward strand.
TTGCCGTCGGCGGGTGGCTGGCGTTCGATGCGGATGAACCGGGCGCGCGGCACTTTGCCGGATAGATCGACGCGCATCACGGTTTCCGCGGTCGGGCAGAGCGCCACTTCGGTCCAGGCTTTGCCGTCGGCGGAGGCGAGCACCCGGAGCGGTGCGGCCCAGCCGAACTCTTCGTTGTTAGCCGGGAGTTCGTAGCGGTTGACCAGCACGATGCCGCTGACTTCCGCATCTCCGGCGAGGGCGACCTGTGCCCAGGGTTTCGGTTCGTTGTTGGAATCGAAATATCCGGGTGCCGAACCGTCGAGTACCGCGGCGTAGGCGAGCGGTCGGTCGTATTGGCAGGCGCTGCTGGTCTGGAGCATGCCGGTTTTGCTCAGGAGCGTGCCTGGAAACGGCTGGAATTTCGGCGGGTTTTTGTGCTGGTCCGCGTTGAGGTGGATGTCGCCCGGTTGGACCGCCGGGAGGAGCTTGGCGGCCATGGAGGTCCATAGCTGATAGGCTGCGGCGTCGCCTGCCTCGCTGGCCTTGCGGATGCCCGCGGTGATCTGGTTTTTCATCTCGTTAGGGTCCGCGGCATCGCCGAGCGAGCTGAAGAACGCGCCAACGGCCTTGGCGTAGGCCGCCGCCGTGGCCGGGTTGGCGCCGAAGCGGTCGCGTCCCCAGTTCATCACCATGCCGAACACGCGGTTGGTCGATGGGTTCTTGCTGAAATGCATCGCTAACAGCTTTTTCAGAAACTCCACCGCCAGCGCCGGGTCGCCGATGGCGTCCGCCTGGGTGTTGAGGACACCGGCGAGGTTGTAGCCCATGAAAAAAGGCGCATTTGCCTGGCGCAACTGGTCGTGGCATTTGAGGAGCAGGGTAACACGCTCCTGGGGTGTCATCGCGGGCGCGGCCTTGGCAAGGCAGCGGTTGGCGAGCGCCCACCCCGCCTCATGATAGGGACCGAACGCGGTGGAAATATTGGACATCAGCTTCGTCCATGTATCGGGAGGAGTTCCGGTTGCGACTTCGAGTTCCTTGATGCATTCGAGCCATAGCGGATAGTTGATCGGATGGGCGCTGATCGCCTGCCGGTAGGCACCCGACCAATCGGCGCGCCAAGCCGCCGCGCCCAACCAATCGACCTGAAGCGAGTAGGCTCCGCCACCCTGTCCGTATTCGAGCCGGACCGGATGGATGCCCTTCCCGAGTGTCACCGCGCCTGGCGGTTGGTTACAAGCGATCGTCTGGTTTCCGATCTTGAGCGTTGATCCGTCGTCGCTGCGGAGTTGCACCTGCAGCGGGCCGTCCGAGTCGATCTCGACCTGGCCTTCCCAGACCACGCCGAAGTTGGTGGTATCCGCCGGGAGCACGGCCGCAAGATCGAAACCGGTGGCGTTTCCGGTGGCCACCGGCTTGAGAGTCGGCAGCGCCGCGAGGTTGCCGCCCGGAAGTTGATAGACGCTGTATTTGAGGCCCGGCCGCACGCGCACCCCGACCCGCTGCCGGTCTAGCAAAACATGGGCGGCCCATGACAGGCGCGAGGATTTCGCGTAGGCCGTCCTGGCCGCGTGCATCGGTTCGTAGAGCCGGTGCATGGTGGGGAAGCCGGTGCCCTCGAACACCGAAGCGCCGTTGGTTTCAGGACCGAACACATCGTTTCCGGTGGGCCATTCCTGACCCACTCTAACCACATAGGCGCAGTGCCCCGGCTGCCCGACGGTGGTGGCCATCACGCCGTGGGCTTTTGAAGTCGCGGCTCCGAATCCCGACAGCGTGCCGCACACGCCGCCGACGGTGCGCTGCACGCGGAACGGACGGTCGCCGGTGCCGGTACCCCAATGATGGATCCAAGGGTCGGTGTAACCCCAGCCCTGCACCGAATAGCCATAGACGTTGGGATCGATGTAGGGGATCTGGTGGCAGGTGCCGAGATACTCGGTTAGGCGGACCTGGGTGACATCCACCGTCCACTGGAAATCGGCGGCGGTGCCGGAAAGCAGCACGGCCCAGCGCATCTCGCGGGTGTCCAGTTTGTCGAACGACGCGTGCAGCAGGCCTTCCTTGTGAACGCGGATCATGTCGTGGTAGCGGTCCAGCAGCCGGTAGCGGTTCATCGTGCCGGCTGCCATCGCCATTGCGGTCGCGAGGCGGCGGTAGAGCGGCACATCCATCTCACGGCCGTTTGCGTGCAGCAGGCGGAGGTTCTCGAGCGACTGCGCCCATGGCGCCTGATCATTGATGAGGAACGACTCCAGCCAATTGAGATCCCCCGTGAAATCCTTGAGAAACGCCGCGCCGCCGGGACGGGTCGCAAGCTGGGTCACCGCGTCCGGACCACAGCGGCGGAGCAATTCGTAGCGTGCCAGATCGTGGCGGACCGCTTCGTTCTCGAGCGCGGCGGCGAGATTGACCGCATTGGCGGTTAGAACGGGGATCAGCTTGTCGCGCAGGGAACGCTGGACCTGATAGTAGTCCGTCGGATCCGCGGCCGCCACGGCGGGCTCGTCGAAAACCGGTTCGATCTGGAACCGGCCGGATAGATCGAGGTGCCCATCGGCAGCTTCGATTTCGGCCACAAACACATAACTTTTTCCAGGTTGCCATCCGGAGCAGTCGAAGACGGTTTCCACCTTGGATAGAGGGCCGGGTCCGAGATCGGCGTCGGGCGCGGCTTCCGCGAGCGGCTTGTCGCCATCCATCAGCGCGAGGCGTTTGACGCGTGCCTTGTCGGCGCCGCCGGCGTGGGCGAGGGTGATTTGGTAGCGGCCCGGGTGGTCGAAGAAATAGCCGGTGTCGGTCATGCGCCAGACATTCGATCCGGCCTTGAGTTGGCCCGGTTTCCATCCGTAGGTTAGAAAAGGCGTATCGCTTTTGCCATACATCCCGAGATAGCCGCGTGCGCCGATGCCCCAGAAGGTGCCGGGATCGACCGCCGCGATCTCCCGCTGGATGCGGAAACGTTCCTCCTCGTGACCCTTCCACGAGCGGTAAATGTGGAACTTGGCCACCATCATCCGCTGGATTTTCTCCGGTTCCAGCACCTTGTTGCGCGGGTCGGCGAGTTCCTTGTCCACTCGGGCCAGCGCTTCCTGGTAGTCCGTGTCGGTTAGGACGCGCTTGCCGCCCTGGGTGTCGAGCGCCTCGTTCCACGCGGGTTTCGCCCATGGCACGCCGGCCTTCGGATCTCCGCCGAATCCGAGCCAGCGGACGGTACCGCTGGCGTCCTGCGGATCGGCCTCACGGATTTTCTGATGGATCGGCTTGTAGCAATCGCCGTTGCCGCCCCAGTTGTGGAAACCCAGCACCGCCAGCGCCTTGCGGAGCGCTTCGGCCTGCTCGGGTCCCTTGAGGGTTGCCGCCTTGGCGAGCAGTTCGTCACGGGCGGAGCGGATGTTGCGGATCTCGCGGATCCGCGCGGACAGATTGGTTGGATCGGCGCGGGGGTTGTCCTCGGCGCCGATGGCGCGGCCCTCCGAATCCAGCAGTGCCACCCGCGGGCAGCGGCCGCCATCCCACCAGTTGAACGCGTTGTTCCGCGCGGCCAGGTCCTGCGCGGCGGTAACCCGCGCGAGGCCGGCCGCGGCCGGTGCGTCATCCAACAGTGTCGCCCTCAGACAGGCGGGCACATGCTGGCCCCACTGCGATTGGCAAACGATGCGGATCTTGATAGAACCGCTTGGCCTCAGTGCCTCCGGCAGCGCAAGCAGCAGACAACGCGGCTGGCGGGTATGGGCCGCGGCGTTCCATGCGTTGTTAGGTTGATCGGCAACGCCGTCGATCGCCATTGAGGCCGGCATGTTGCCTTCCGAGGCGTTGGACCATGCCCTGGTGGGTTGGAACGGCTTGCCATCGCGCGTGATGGTGACCTCCGAAACGGCGAAATTCCCGTTGGACGCGCGGCCCGCGCAGCCGTTGGGCAGGGCCGGGTCGGGTAGAAAATCGAGCCGCAGCAACGACCCGCCGCGGCGGGACTCGAGAGTGAACTCGATGGTATCGTGGGCCGGATTGCGCTCGTTTTTCGGATCGTCCACCCGCCATGTGCCGTCCTCGCGGCGTTTGAAGGCGGCTCCGCCGGTGGCTTTGATGGATGTGATGTCATCGTTTCCGGATGGAGCGGGTTTCGCGGCGATTTCAAGAAACCGTTTCACCGCGGAGTCGTCCCCGCCGGCGCCCAATGCCGGGGCACCCGGCTGCTCGGGACGGTCCACCGTAGTTAGAACAAACCCGTCTCCCAAGGCTTTCACAAACTCCGGCGACAACCAGACATCCCGATAGATCCGCTCGCCGAGCAGGTTCCAATCGCTGCCCCGCTGGAGCACCACGATGTCATTGCCGGTTTCCTTAGCGCGGGCCAGTGCCGCGGGAAAATCCGGCTCGGTCGAAGTCGGCGCGGCGACCGCCAGCGAAAGACCCGCCAGCCCGATGCCGCACCATCCGGCGGCCTTGTTTATGGAAACGGAGAACAAAAACATGCGCCGCCGATTACGCCGGGAGAACGCCACGTCTTTCGGGGGGGCGGGCCCATGCGGAGCCGAGTGCCTGACGCGACCACCAATGGAGCGGATAAACGCTGGTATCATGGTTTCGATTGCGGGGTGGGCTGTATCGACGGCTTGTTGCGGTGTTCTATTCTTGTGCTGATCCTTTGCAGGAAAGTCGGCTTCTCAAGGAATCTCGTTCCAGTATCGAGTGACCTGGCTGTATCCGATGCCGGAGATCGTGACGACAATCGTGTGGACGGCTGTCAATATCCAGAACCCCAAGGAAGTGCGGCAGCGAAACAGCATCAAGAGCGGAGAACCAAGGGTGACCAAAAGCGAGGCAAGCGCCAGAAAGGGTGATTGCCGATGTCCGGCGAAAAACACGGCCATACCAAACCAACTGAGTATCGGCGCGCATAGGGTTGCCTTTATCTTCTCTTGTGTGATGTCAACACCGGCCTCCATGTGCAGTGGGGTTAGAGCCGTGGTGACTCCAAAGATGATGAACCACAGCCCGAGGAGCGTGGCCATGCGCCACCATCGTGGGGGTGCCTCTGAAATGTTGCAAATGTACTTCATTACCCTTGTTCCCGTTTCATCGTCCGATTGCACCGTTCACCATCGGTTGCGGACCTGTCGCGAAGACATCCAAGGCAGGAGCGTTTCCTTCCACACGACTGCTGGTAGGCTTTCGCATGTCAGATAGTTGTCCGACCGCCTCGGGGTGTGTCGAGGAGATTCGGGTGGTTCTTATGGTGCTGGGGCGGGACAAAGAAGTCAAAGCGCATGTCCAAGCGCGAAGCTGTGGCAGGGACCGTCTCTCCGAGCGGTCCGGCGGCTGGCGGGTGAAGGTTCTTGGGGTCCCGGTCCGTCAAGGGTAGGTGCCGAATCCCCAACCGGACCGGAGGTCGGTCCCTGCCTTGAGATCATGCCAAGAGTTGGCCCAGGACGTAGGGGAGGATGCCTCCGGCGCGGTAGTAGTCCTTTTCCACCGGGGTGTCGATGCGGACGACGACGGGGATGTCGAAGGTTTCGCCATCGGCCTTGTGGACGCGGAGGGTGGCTTGCTGCATCGGCTTGAGGTCGTTGGAGATGCCGACGATGTCGAAGGTGGCGTCGGCGAGGTCCTTGACCTTGTCGTAGTCCGCCTTGTTGACGAAGTTGCAGGGCAGCACGCCCATGCCGACGAGGTTGCTGCGGTGGATGCGCTCGAACGACTTGGTGACGACGGCTTTCACGCCCAGCAGGTTGGTGCCTTTGGCCGCCCAGTCGCGGCTGGAGCCCATGCCATAGTCCTCGGCGCCGATGATGATGGTGGAAACGCCCTGGCTCTGATAGGTGGTGGCGGCATCGTAAATTGCCATGGTTTCGCCGTTGAGTTTGGTCACGCCGCCTTCCACGCCGGGCACCATGAGATTCTTGATGCGGACGTTGGCGAAGGTGCCGCGGGTCATCACGCGGTCGTTGCCGCGGCGCGATCCGTAGGAGTTGAAATCGGCGAAATCCACGCCATTTTCAGTCAGATAGCGGCCGGCCGGGCTGTCCTTCTTGATCGCGCCGGCGGGCGAGATGTGGTCGGTGGTGACGCTGTCGCCGAAGATGCCGAGCGGGCGCGCGCCGATGATCTCCACGATGTCGCGCGGGACCGGAGAATAGCCTTCGAAGAACGGCGGCTCCTGGATGTAGGTGGAGGCGCGGTCCCACTGATAGACCTCGCCGGTGGAGGACTTGATGCCGTTCCACTTCGGATTCTGGTCGGCGAAACCGGTGTAGAGGCGTTGGAAAACCTCCGGCCGGAGGGCCGAGTTCAGCGCTTCCTCGACTTCCGCGGCGGTGGGCCAGATATCGCGCAGATAGACCGGATGGCCGTCGGCTCCGAAACCGAGCGGCTCGGTTTCCATGTCGATGTCCACGGTGCCGGCGATGGCGAATGCGACCACCAGCGGTGGCGACATGAGGAAATTCGCCTTGATCGACTGATGGACGCGGGCCTCGAAGTTGCGGTTGCCGGAAAGCACGGAGGCCGCGACGATGTCCTCGCTTTTCACCACGTCCTCGATGCCCGGATCGAGCGGGCCCGAGTTTCCGATGCAGGTGGTGCAGCCGTAGCCGACGGTTTGGAAGCCCAGCAGGTCGAGTTCGGCCTGGAGGCCGGTTTGGTTGAGATAATCGGTGACCACGCGCGAGCCGGGGCCTAACGAGGTTTTGACCGACGGCTTGACGGTCAGGCCCTTTTCGTTGGCTTTTTTCGCCAGCAGGCCGGCGGCGATCATCACGCTCGGGTTGCTGGTGTTGGTGCAGGAGGTGATGGCCGCGATCAGCACGGAACCGTGGGTGATGGTATCGGTCACGCCGCCCTTGCTGTCCACGGTGACCTCCCACAACGGATAGGAGGGATCGGTGTTTTCCTCGGTGACCACGCCGACCGAGGCACCGAAGGCCCTGCCGAGGCCGGGTGCCTCATCGGGCACGCTGTCGAGGGTGGGCGGCAGGTCGAGCGGCTCGGTGGAACCAAGCGTCGGCTGCTTGTTGTAGCCATCCGGCGCGGGCGCGGTTAGAAGAGACGCCCATTTTTGTTTGAGCGAGTCGATTTCGATACGGTCCTGCGGGCGTTTCGGGCCGGAGACGCAGGGTTTCACGGTGGAAATGTCGAGATCCACGATTTGGGAGAAATCGAGCGCGTCGCGGCCGGTGGGGATGCCCCACATTTGTTGGGCCTTGTAGTAGTTTTCAACCGTCTTGCACAGGTCTTCCGCGCGGCCGGTGCCTGCCAGATAGGCGACGGTGGCCTCGTCGATACCGAAGAAGCCCATGGTCGCACCGTATTCCGGGGCCATGTTGGCGATGGTGGCGCGGTCCGGCAGCGAGAGCGCTTGCGCGCCGGGGCCGTAGAACTCGACGAATTTTCCGACAACCTTGGTCTTGCGCAGCATTTCGGTGACGTGCAGCACGAGGTCGGTGGCGGTGACGCCCGCGGCGAGTTCGCCGGTTAGATAAACGCCGACGACTTCCGGCACGAGGAACGTGACCGGCTGGCCGAGCATTCCGGCCTCGGCCTCGATGCCGCCCACGCCCCAGCCGACGACACCTAGACCGTTGATCATGGTGGTGTGGGAATCCGTGCCGACGAGCGTATCCGGATAGAACACGCCATCCTTCTCAAGCACGCACTTGGCGAGGTATTCGAGGTTGACCTGATGGACGATGCCGATGCCGGGCGGCACGACCTTGAACGTCTCGAACGCCTGCTCGCCCCATTTCAGGAACTCGTAGCGTTCGCGGTTGCGGTGGAACTCGAGGTCCAGGTTTTTCGTTAGCGAATCGTTACCGCCGGCATAGTCCACCTGCACCGAGTGGTCCACCACCAGATCCACGGGCACCAGCGGCTCGATGATTTTCGCGTCCTTGCCCATGCCGTGGACGGCGGAGCGCATCGCCGCGAGGTCCACCAGCAGCGGCACTCCCGTGAAATCCTGGAGCACGATGCGTGCCACGACGAACGGGATTTCGTAATCGCCCGGGGTTTTCGCGTTGTAGTTGGCGAGGTTTTGCACGTCCTGATCGGTCACCTTGAGGCCGTCGTTGTTGCGGAGCAGCGATTCGAGCACGATCCGGATGGAAACCGGCAGGCGGGAAACGCGGGAAAACCCGATTTCGGCGAGGGCCGGAAGCGAGTGAAAATGGCCGGTGGCACCGGTGCCGGTGGTGAAGGTGCGGAGCGTGTTCATGGTGGGTCGATTCGGTTGATGAGGCGTGAAACCGCGCGGAGGATATGAATGCCGGACGATTTGTCAAAAAGGTTCCGCCGATTTGTGGGCGCCGCTATCGCCAAAAGCCCGGATTTCCGCAACATGGTCGGGCCATGAGCGGAAATTGGCGGTTGTGGACGCCGGGTCAGCCGGGCCGCGAGGGCATCACTGTCCGGCGGGCGGCGGCTGCGGCGCGGGCGCGGGAGTTTGGCGTGAGGGATTGCCGGGCCTGCGTGGTGGCACGACTTTGGTGGGGCTGTCCGGCGGAAATTGGCGCATTGGTGTGCGGGGCAGGGCCGGGGTTTCCGAGAACGAGAGCATGAACGACCATTGATAGGGCCGGTTCGCGGGGAGGCGGTATTGCGGGAGGGGAAGCTCGCCCCACGAATTGGTGCCGCCGACGCCGGATTGCCGGTGGTCGATGCTGAAGGTGTGGAAATCGCGGCGCGGAAGTTCGGCCGGATGCATCGCGAGGGTGACGTCCGCCTGCGAACATGGATAGAATCCGCATTCCAGCAGGCTCTCGCCGGTGGCGTCCGCGCGGAGGCTGGAACCGCCCGCCGGATTGGTCAGGGCGAGCCAGCGGATGTCGGTGCGGTTGCCGGATTCCTGCGGGTCCACGTAGCGGTGGAACATCGTGGGAACCGTCTGCTCGTGGATGGTGGTCCACGCGCCGGAATTGCGGTCCACATAGTTTTCCTGAGGGCCGCGGCCATACCATTTGCACAGCAGCGCGGTGGTCGGGATGGCGCATTGGTAGCCGATGCGCGGGATGTCCGGCAGGTTGGCTCCGGGGCGCAGTTCGGTGGTGATTCCGAGTTGGCCGGAGCCCGAGAGGCGGTATCGGATGACGGCCGATGTGCCGTTGGCCGGGATGGTCAGATCCGCGGCGACGGTGGCGGCGGATCCGTCCATGGCGGCGGTCACTTTGGTGGCGGTGGCGCGGGCTCCGGCGTATTGCCAGACTTTCAGCTTGTGATGGAGCTGGGCGCCTTCGTCGTTGTTGGTGGGCGGCCGCCAGAAATTGAGCGCCAGCGGGGAAACGAGCCACTCGGTATCCTTGTGTTTGAACGATGTCAGAACGCCGAGTTTTCTATCAATGACGGCGACCGTATCAGCGGCTTTCAGGGTGATCGAGGCATCTTGCTCCGCGATGGTGGCGGGCGCGGCGCCGTCGGCCGGCGCGGGTGCCTGCCGCTTGCCCCAGGGTAGGGCGATTTCGTCCCAGGCGATCGGCATGCCCGCGGGGTGCCAGGCGTTGGCCTCGGCCAAATCGTAGCGGACGCGGAAATAATATTCACCGGTTGGATCGGGCGTGTGGTTGGTGGCGACGGCGATTTCGGCATATTTGTTAGGCGCGATGTCGGGAAGAGCGAGTTGGCCTTCGGCCACCGCGGCACCGTCCTTGAGCAGCTTCCATGAACCGTTGATCGGCTTGATGCCGCGGAAGAACTGTTCGTTGCGGACCCGGATTTTCAGAGCGGGCGAGGAAACGTCCACCGCTTCGGTGTGGATATTCTGATAGGCTTTCTTGACTTCCTCAAACTGCGGCGACGGCTGGAGGGTGGAGGCGACGATGCCGTTGCAGCAGAACGAAAAATCGGTGGGGCGTTCGTTGAAATCGCCGCCGTAGGCGAGGAAACGCTGGGTTTTCGGCTTTTCCGCGTCCTTGGTGAAATCCAACAGAACGATCGGTTCCGGCGCGGTGGCGAACGAGGCCACGTCGCTTTCCATCAGCGCCCGGCCGAACACCGCCGCGCGGCGGACCGATCCGTTGAGACGGCGGCCGGTTTCCTCGGTGTCGATGCCAACCGCCAGGTCAAACGCGTTGGTGGCGACCGCGCCCGACCACGGCCTGGACGCGGCGGATTTGCCGTCGATCAAAATGCTGAGCGCCTTGCCGTCATAGACGCCGGCGTAGGTGTGGAAGGCGGATTCCGCATCGCCGGGGAGCTTGGCTCTAACATTGTGCCACACTCCCCCGGAGTGGACGAAGAATTCCAGTTCGCCGTTTTCAGCGAGCTTGAGCGAGTAGGCGGTGTCGCCCTTGGAAACGATCGGTTGTCCGCCGGTGCGCCCGCCGGTTTGGTTGAAACGGACCTCCGCGACCACGGTCAGCGGGCCGGTTAGGTCGAGGTCCGGCGTCTTCTCCACGACCACCGCGCCGCCGAAAAGTCCCTCGGATGGATCGAGCGATCCTAACAGCCTGGCCGGATGTTTGGCGGGCGAGCGGTCTTCGGCATCGGTCGGCTTGTGTTTGACATGGAGGATCGACTGATCCTTCCAATCCCAGATGAATCCGCCCTGCAGCAGCCGTTCTTTCCGATAGAGCCGCCAGTAGTCGGCCAGATTGCCGGAGGAATTCCCCATCGCGTGGCTGTATTCGCACTGGATGAGCGGGCGCTGTTGGGCGAGCGGTTTTTTTTCTTCGTTGCGACAATAGGACTCACAACCGTTGATCGTGGCATACATCGGGGAAAACAGCGAGGCGTGGGGCGCGTGACCCGCCTGCTCGTAGTGGACCGGGCGGGAAGCATCGCGTTGGCGGATCCACTCGGAGCATTTCACGAAGTTCTCGCCGTCTCCGGCCTCATTGCCCATCGACCACATGATGACGCAGGGGTGGTTTTTGTCGCGCTCAACCATGTTTTTGACGCGGTCCAGATGGGCCTCGAACCATGCCGGGTTCTTGGCGAGCGATTCGGGGCCGTAGCCCATGCCGTGGGATTCGATGTTGGCTTCGTCGATCACATACATGCCGAGTTCGTCGCAAAGTTCCAGCATTGCCGGATCGTTCGGATAGTGCGAGGTGCGGACCGCGTTGATGTTGGCGCGCTTCATCTGGAGCAGGTCCTCGCGCAGGTCCTTGGTGGTGACATAATGGCCGGTGCGCGGGTTGTGATCGTGACGGTTGACGCCTTTGATCAGGATCGGCTGGCCGTTGTGGAGAAGCTGCCCGTCCTTGATCTCGGTGCGGCGGAAACCGGTTTTGCCCTGATAGTGGGCGATCTCTTTGCCGGTGGCGTCGGATAGAACGATGTGATAGGTGTAAAGGTTGGGGACTTCGGCGGACCATGCTTTCACCTCCGGCACCGCGTCCAGGCGGACGACCGCTTCGGCCTCGCCCTTCGCCTGCACGGTGGCGGTGGCGGCCGGCGGGGTGACGACCGCTCCGTCCGGCCCGGTTAGGGTAAGCGCGACCTTGGTGTCCGCGGAAACGTCCCCGCGGTTGGCGATCCGCGCGCGGACTTCCAGCGTCCCGGTGCGGTAGTCGTCGGCAAGACCGGCCTTGAGATCGAAATCGCGGACATCGACCGCTCCGGCCGACCACAGATAGACATCGCGGAAAATGCCGGAGAGCCGGAACATGTCCTGATCTTCCAGATAGGAACCGTCGGAATATTGATAGACCTCGGTGGCGAGCACGTTCCCGCCCTCGGTTAGATAGGGGGTGAGATCAAACTCCGCCGGTGTTCTGGAATCCTGGGAATAGCCGACCTTTTTCCCGTTGAGCCACAGGTAGAACGCCGAATCGACGCCGCCGAAGACCACGAAGACGCGGCGGCCCTTCCAATCATCCGGCAGGGTGAAGCGGGTGCGGTAGGAGCCCACCTGGTTGCGGAGGCCGGCCGGGAAGTTCCAAAAGGACTTTGGCGGCTCGCCCATCACGGTGGGCGGATTCTTCGCGAACGGATAGGTCACGTTGGTGTAGGCCGGGACGCCGAAGCCGTGCATCTGCCAGTTGGAAGGCACCGGAATTTCCTTCCAGGACGAGTCATCGAACGCCGGGGCCTCGAAACCGGCCGGGCGGCCCGACGGGTTTCCGGTGTGATGGAATTTCCATGTGCCGTTGAGCGACTTGCACCAGGGCGACTCCAGCCGGGGCTTGGCGGCGGACTCTTTGGTCGGAAACGGCATCGAAGTGGCACGCGGCGCTTCCTTATTGACGCGGAACACGGATGGATTTTCCCAGTCCGGCGCTTGGGCGGAAAGCGGGCCGGTGAGCAGGGAGATGAGGGCGATACTTGGATGGATTTTCATAGTTCGGGCGGGCAGCGCGGAGTGTGGCGCGGAACCTTGCCGATTGCAAAGCAGAATGGACGAATTCGGGCGCAAATTCGGACTTCCGGCGGAAGGGCGCGGGGGGGCATGCGATTCGCGGCGGGTGCGGATCCTTCGCAATGCGCTCCGGTCAGCGCGCACCCGCGGCATTTTCCCTCACGAATTTGCGGGATGGAATGATCCGAGATCCGGGTTGCGGGACGACCGATCCGACCCTAGGCTGGGTCCGCATGAGAGGACTTGCGAGCCGGCCATGGGTCCCGATGATGGTGGTCGCGTGTTTCGCGTCGCTGCCACGGCCGGCGACCGCCGAATCCGGACCTCCGGATGACGGGATTTCGCACGGGATTGCCATGAGGCTGAGCGGACGCCTTCCGGCGGTTGAAGCCAGATTGGCGGAAATCGCTGAGGAAACCGCACGGTTGCCGGTGATGCCGGACATGGATTCGTTAGGCAGCCACGGCTACCACTCCGATTTCACGATGGATTCGGAAAGCAACTGGTTCCGGATCGATTGGCCCGAGCCGAGGCGGATCGACGGCATCGCGCTGATTCCGACGCGCCTCACCACCCAGAGCGGGGAAATGTCGAACTACGGGCTGCCGAACCGGTTGCGGATTGAGGCGGGCAGGCCCGGAAAGGACGCGCCGGAGGTCATCGCGGAGTTGAGCGACACATGCCTGGAGATGCGGCGGGGCGAGCCGGTGTTTCTATCAGTCGGGCCACTGGAGGTCCGGTGGCTGAGGGTGATCCCCATCGACCTGCCGCCTTTGCCCGGAAAGTCGGTTAGGTTCTTCTCGGTTTCCGAGTTTCTCGTGTTTGATGGTCCGCGCAACATCGCTCCTGAGGGTGGGTTGTCCGCTGGATACAGCATCGACGCGGAAGTCGGATGGAACATCCGCTACCTTGTGGACGGGCAATCTCCGCTGGGTCCACCCGAGAAGCCGCCGCATCCGAAGTGCCTGGGCTGGCACGCGGACATCGCCGCCACAGGCGATACCGTGACCTGGGCCGCCGTGGATCTCGGCGTCGCGCGGACCGTTGACCGCGTTCGGATTGTCGCGGCAAAGGGGGATTCTCCGGTGAAAGGGCCGGGATTCGGGTTTCCCGCGGGATTTCGGATAGAAACCAGTCCCGACGCTGCGGGCGATCAATGGACGGAGGTCTGGAACTCCGGCGCGGATCTCTATCAGAATCCGGGATACAATCCGGTGGACCTGTCCTTTCCGCCGCATACGGCACGGAGGGTGCGCCTTTTCATCGACAAGCAGCACCAGCCGGACCACCTCACCGCGCCGCGGGTGTTGCTCTCGGAGTTCGAGATCTATCATGACGGGGAATTGCTGTCACTCGACAAACCCGTGGCCACATCGGACCGGGTGAAATCGCGCCCCCACGACGCCACCCGGATATGGAGCGGAGACGGACTCACGGACGGATGCACGTCCACCGGAACCTTGATTCCCCAACGCCAATGGGTGGAGGAATTGGCCACGAGGTTCAGGCTTTCGGTCGAACGGAGCGCGTTGCTGAAGGAGCGGGCACGCGTTCTAACCGCTACCCGCGCGTGGACGCTCGCCACGGCGTTCACGGTGTTGGGAATCACGATCATCGGCCTAACGGTCTGGATGATCCGGCTTCGGTTGGCCGCACGGAGGCACATCCGAAACCTGCGGAGGAGAATCTCCAGCGACCTGCACGACGAAGTGGGATCGAACCTCGCCACCATTTCGTTGCTCGCGGAAATTGGTCCGTCCGATGCCGGACGGGCACCCTTGGGTGACATCGGCAGGTTGGCCCGCGAGGCGTCGCTCTCGCTCCATGAGATCGTGGATCTCACGCTCGTCCCGAAACGGGCGCGGAAACCGTTGCCGGAGCGCCTCCGCGAAATCGCGGGGCTGATGCTCAAGGACCACCGCTGGCAATTGGAGGGGGAAGCCTCTCCGGAACTCGACCCCGAACAACGGCGCAATCTGATTTTCTATTTCAAGGAAGCTCTGCACAACATTCTCCGTCATGCCAAAGCGGCCGAGGTTTCCATCCGATTGGCGGCGGACGGACGGGATGTTTTGCTAACAATATCGGACGATGGGGTGGGACTCCCACCCGCTCCCCCGGCCGGGGGTCCCCGTTTGCGCACGCTTGAACAACGCGCCGAGTCCCTCCATGGCGGATTGGAGATTCACACCGGCCCGGGCCGGGGAACCACCCTCATTCTGCGTTTTCCCTTGAAAACCGATTCCAAACGACGAAAAATGGCCCTATGAAGCAGGTTTGTTTGATAGAAGATCATCAGGACTACCGCCGGGCGCTGAAACACGCCATCGACGGCAGCGGCAACCTCGCGTGCAAGCTCGCGTTCTCATCGATCGAGGCCTGCCTGGAGGGCACCGGGCCGGGCACCGGGGTGGATGTGATCCTGTTGGATCTCGGCCTGCCCGGGATGCACGGCGTGGCGGGAATTCCGGAACTCCGGAAACGGTTTCCGGATGCCAAAATCCTCGTGCTAACCGTCTATGACCACAAGCCGGTGGTGTTGGAGGCGTTGGCGGCCGGGGCAAATGGTTACCTGCTGAAAGCGGATCACATCGACACGATCCTCCGCGGAATCAACGAAATGCTGGAAGGTGGCGCCCCGCTGAACAGCCATATCGCCCGGATGATACTCGCCACCTTCAATGCGGTGGCACCCGCAAGACCGGACATCGAACTCACCGAGCGGGAGCGGGAAACCCTCGCGCTGCTCGGCAAGGGCCTCATCAAAAAGGAAATCGCCGATGCCCTCGGTGTTTCCTATCACACCGTGGACACCCACGTCCGCAACATCTACGGCAAGCTCCAGGTCCACAACCTATCCGGCGCGGTCGCCAAGGCCATGCAGCTCGGCCTGATCTGACTCACATGGGTCCGCATGGATCTGGAGGTCGAGTCCACGGTGAATTTGGCGCGGTTTCGAGGTGGCATCCGGCCGGGCCATGGGCCTTTTCAACTTGCATCGTTCCATAGCACCTGTTTCCCTCCCTGCGGCGCGCGCGCCGTTTTTCCCATCCCCAACGCTCCCACATCATGCTCCCAGTCATCATCGGCGGCACCGTCGCCATCGACCACGTCAAGACTCCGACCGCCGAAGCTTCCAATTTGTTAGGTGGTTCGGCTTCCTACGCAGCCATCGCCGCATCCTATTTCACCAAACCGGTTCATCTCGTTGGGATCATCGGCAAGGATTTCCCGCAGGAGCATCTCGATCTGTTGGAAAGCCGGGGCGTCACGCTGGACGGATTGGAACGCTCGTCGGGCGATTCGTTTTCATGGTCGGGCGAATACCACGCCAACATGAACGACCGCACCACCCGCCAGGTGGACATCAACGTGCTGGAAAACTGGGTGGTCAAGGTGCCGTCCATGATCGCCGCCGCGCCGGTGGTGGTGCTGGCCAACATGTCGCCCGATAACCAACTCCAGATGCTCGACCAATGCACCGCCGCCAAGCCGTTTGTCGTAGCGGACACCATGGATCTCTGGATCAGCATCGCCAACGAACGGCTGCACGAGGTGCTCCGCCGGATCGACCTGCTGGTGATCAACGAAAGCGAGGCCCGCACGTTTGTGGACACGAGCAATCTGGTGGTCGCGGGTCGCCGGTTGCTGGCCAAGGGGCCGCAATACGTGGTGATCAAGCTTGGTGAATTTGGCGCGATGCTGTTTTCCGCCGAGGCCGCCGACGGCGATCTAACCGAGGAGAATTTCTTCCGTTGCGCCGCGTTTCCGCTCCATGAGGTGGCGGATCCCACCGGCGCGGGTGATTCATTCCTCGGCGCGCTGGCCGGATGCCTCGCCGCAACCGGGCGCGACGAGTTCACCTTCGGCGACATCCGCAAAGCGGTGGTTGAGGGGTCGGTGGTGGCCTCGTTCACCTGCGAGGCGTTTTCCACCCGCCGGCTCCAGGAAATCTCACGTGCGGACATCGACACGCGCCTCGCCTTCCTCCGGGCGATCACCCACTGGGCCTAACGGGCCTTGGCGGCGAACGCGCCCGGCATGGCTCCGCCGTCCTTGCGCAGCACCGCGTTGGCTGGCGCCTGGTATTCCCACACCAGCGCGAATTTTCCATCCCGCATGCCGCAGACGGCGGGAATCGGGAGTTTGGCAATCCCGAGATCCTTCCCTTTGGTTAGGGGAGCGGCGGCATCGTTGGGATGATAGTCGCCGCGTCCCGGATCGGCGAACATTCCCATCACGGCGGTGGCCGGGTTGGCGGCGCGGGAAACACCCGGCGGCAGCGGATCAAAGCCCGCGGCGAGCCGGTTTTCCGTGCCGATGCAGTTGGTGAGATCCGCGCCGTTGCGGGCGGCGACGAGAACCATGCGGCGCTGGCCGGAGCCTCCGTCCGCCACAATGTTTCCGACCAACCGGACCCGCGCGCCGGGAGCGGATAGATCGACCGTCGGCGATAGAAACGGCGTGACGATGGTGTTGTTGAGCAGGGTGAGTGTTCCGTCGTGGTTCTTGCCTCCATCCTGGCCAAAGTGGATCACCGCGCGGTTTCCGGAGCATTCCGGGTCTTTCACGATCAGGTTTCCCGCCAGCAAAGCGTCACTGCCGGGGCGTTCGGTTTCAGCGGCGTCCACCAGGTCGAACTCGCGGTTGTTGGAGTGATGGATGTGGCAGGCGATGACGGCGGTGAAACCGGCGCGGCTCTTCACATTGTGCCCGGTGAGCGACGAGTGGACCTCGCAGCCGAACAGCGTCACACCGGCACCTCCCAGATAGAGATTGTGGTTCTGGCCGGGTTCCTTGAAGTCGCCGTTGTGATGGATCCCGCAACGTTCGATGAACTGGTTCGCGCCTGCCGTCCGGCTGCCGTCGCCATTCGACATGACTCCCATGTCGTTATGGTGGATCTCACAATTTATAACCGTCACGTCGTTGGCGCTCTGGATCCGCACGCCGGCACCGTTGTGGCTGGCGTTGTGCGCGCCCGAAAGGTCGAAGCCTTCCAACACGCAACCGTCCGCGTCCGGATTGAATTGGAAAATCGCCCGCGGCACCCGACCGATGCCGGAGTGGTCACCCCCTTCGCCAGAAACAACGATTCGCCCCCCGGCCGATCCGGGCACGCCGCGGAACGTCACTTTCGGGACGTTCACGGATACCGACACCGCCCGGTAAGGCGACCCGTTGGCAAGCGGATGGACCAGCACCACATCACCTTCTCGGGCGGCGGCGTTGGCCTGCTCGATCCGCTCGAACCGCTTTCCGGGGCCGACCTCGAGAGTGGCTCCTAACAGCAGTCCGGGCGAGACAAACTCAACGGACCAAAGAACAAACGGAATGCGGGATGATTTCATGATGACGTGGCGGGACTTACCTCCCGTAAACGCACGACGCCGGAAAACTCTTACGCGGGAGCGAGCCCGGATGGTTCGGAGGATTCCCCTTGTCCCGTGGTCGCGGCATAGGCAGGATCGGGCCATGAAAATGCGGTTGAAACATATTCTGACACTCGCGTTCGGGCTCGCCGGCTGTCTGCACGCGGCGGACGATGCGGTATTCAAATCCGCCGATGGCGCGAAATCGTTCACCGGCCGACCGGTGGAAGTGGTGTCGCTGGGAAAAGGCATCGTTAGAATCGCGCGGACCGGCGGCGGCACGGTGGACTCTCCGGTCACCGCGTTTTCCGAGGCCGACCGCGCCAAGCTGAAACTCTGGATGGAGAGAGAATCGGCCGATCCACAGGTTGTGGTGAACCGCCGGCTTGCGGCCGCAGCCCATCCGGCGGTCCTCTTCATCGGCAACAGCTACAGTTTCCAGGTGCCCGGCGTTTTCTCTCAAATTGCCAAGGCGGAGGGGAAGAACGTGGTGGTGGAGCAGGTGACGTTTGGCGGGTGGACCCTCCAGCGGCATGCCGCCAATCCGGACACGCTCGCGGCAATCCGCAAGCGCAAGTGGGACGTGATCGTTCTTCAGGAGCAGAGCCAGGTGCCCGCGTTCCTGCCGGAGCAACGGGATAGCCAGATGCTGCCGCCGCTCAAATCCCTCGTGTCCGCGATCACCGAATCCGGCGCGTTGCCGGCGCTCTATCAAACGTGGGGCCGCCGCGACGGCGACCGCGAAAACGCAGCCGCGTTTTCCGATGACACCTTCGGGAAAATGCACCAGCGGCTGGAATCGGCGTTCGCCCTCGCCCGGAAACAAAACCCCAACCTAACCGCCGTGCCGGTGGGAGCGGCGTGGGCGGAGCGGATGAAGTCGGACGCCGGCAAGGCCCTCTTCAATCCTCAGGACGGCAGCCATCCTTCCGCGCAAGGCAACCATCTCGCGGCCGCGGTGTTTTTCTCGGCGCTCTTCAACGCGAAGGTCACCCACAAGCCCGCCAACATTCCCGACGCCGCCGCGCTCAATGAACTCGCGTTTCTAACCGCCCTTCACCGTCCCCTCGCCTATCCGGTGGCGGAGGGTGGCTGAGCGACCGGCGGACGCCTCACTACTTGTCGTCCTTTTCCCCGTTCAGCAGCGCGGTTTTCTCCTTTTGGGTCAGGCTGCGGATCTTGATGTATTTGCCGTCGAAGTAAGCCCGCGCTCCATGGAAAAAACGGGTATTAGCGCCAATGATTTCGAACTCCTTGTCGCGGAGGATGAAGCTCAGGCTGGTTTCCTCGTCTTCGCCATCGGCTTTCACGCTGAACCAGCCGATGGTTTGGTTCCATTTCGCGGTGCCGCTGATCTCTCCGGTGTGGCTGGTGGGACCGCGCACGCATTCGATGGAAAACACCAGCACGCCTTTCTGTTCGACGATCCGGACACTGCCTCCGCAACTGTCGGACCATTCGCCGGTTAGATTCTCGTCCTCCCCCCACTTCCGGGTGAATCCCAGAAGCCACCTTGTGCGTTCTTCCGCCATGAAGGCGGCGGTTTCGAGGTATTCGGGCGAGGTTAGAGGGAGTTCTCCCTCGTGGGCCACGCCCGCGTGCAACGGCGATCGGGCGATGGAATCGCGGTATTCAAGCCATGCTTTCTGGTCCTGCTTCAGCCCGGCGAACTCGCTTTCTCCAAGAGCGGCCTTGGCGGTGCTCCAGGCGGCGTTGAGGGCTTTGTCGGCTCTATCAAAATGGGCCTTGGCCGTGGCGGGATCGGTCTTTTCCTCGTCGGCGATGCCGAGGGAGACGGTCGCGGAAAATACCAGGGCCAGTGCGGGCAGGAAACGGACGGGGTTTGTCATGAAGTGGGGCGTTTGAGCGGGGTATACGAAAGGGACGCCACGGAGCCGCGGTTGTCAAGCTCCGGACCGGGTGAAATCCGCGGTTGCGGGATGGCCGGAAATGGCGCACACTCGGCGCATGCGAACGAGCTTCAAATGGCTGGCCGCGATTTCGGCCGGATGGATGCTGGCCGCCTGCGCCGGTGGCGGCGGGGCGTCGGGAGATCTTGGCGGCGCGGATCCGCCGGAGGGTGGCATTTCCGAGGTGCCCAACCCGAATGCCGCGATGGCCGCGAAAAGCGGGAAACCGATAGGCCGATTGCAGCGCGGTCACGAAATGTACATGCTGAAATGCGCCGAGTGCCATTACTACAAGCTGCCCCAGCAAATCAACGTCGCCGCCTGGCAGGCCGGGCGGTTGCGGTCGGATTGCGGCGTGGATATCGCCGGCGGCGATACGGCGGCGGTGGTGGATTATGTGGCAGCCGTGAAGTCGATGTGACCTGGGAAGCGGAATTGGCGGTGTTCGCCGGTGTGATGGCGCTTGGGCAGTTCAGCCCCGGCCCGGATATGGTATTGCTCACCCGCACCTCGCTGGCCCATGGCGGGCGCGCGGGCGCGTGGACGGCCACCGGGATCGCTTGCGGGCTTTCGCTCCACGCGGTGGTGGCGATGGGGGGCGTTTCGCTGATTCTAACCGGATCATCGGCGTTGGCGCGGGGGCTCCGGTTTGCCTCGGCCCTCTATATGGGTTGGCTGGCGTTCCAGTTGCTGCGCGCCGCGTGGCGGGGAAATGCGGAGGCATCCGGCGGCCCGGCGGCGGGGGGAGGGGACGCCGTCTGCTGGCGGCGCGGGCTATGGTGCAACCTGCTCAACCCGAAGGCGGCCCTGTTCTTTGCCACCATCGCCACGCCGTTTCTAACCGCCAACCGCCAGCCGTGGTGGCCGTGGGCGCTCGGCGGGGTCATCGTGGTCCAGGGATTCGCGCTTTGGATCGCCTGGGCGTGGGCGCTCCAATGGCCGCCGCTGAGGGGTCTCTATCAACAATCCGCGCGCTGGCTCGACGGCGCGTTCGGCATCGCGTTGTTGGCCCTGGCGATCAAGGTTTTGAGCCAGCACTGAGCCGCGGCAGGGTTTTGCTTCCCAAAACCCGCCGATTCCGGCACAGTCCGCCGCCTTCCGCACAACGCATCATGTCCGATATCCGCAAACCGTTTCCCTTCGACCACTTCGAGCCCAAATGGCAGGCCCGCTGGGAGGCCGAACGCACGTTCCGTACGCCCGGTCCGGGCGACCCCGGCTTCGACCCCGCCAAGCCGAAATTCTACGTGCTCGATATGTTTCCCTATCCGAGCGGCGCGGGGCTCCATGTGGGCCACCCGGAAGGCTACACCGCCACCGACATCGTGGGCCGCCACATGCGGATGACCGGCCACAACGTGCTCCACCCGATGGGCTACGACTCCTTCGGCCTGCCAGCCGAGCAATATGCGATCAAAACCGGCCAGCATCCGGCGATCACCACCGCCGCCAACATCGAGAATTTCCGCCGCCAGCTCAAGGCGCTCGGGTTCGGCTACGATTGGGACCGTGAAATCGCCACCACCGACCCCGGATACGTCCGCTGGACCCAATGGATTTTCCTGCAAATCTATAACTCGTATTTCTGCGAGGAAACCAACAAGGCCCGTCCTATCGGCGAACTCGAGGCGAAAGGCTGGACCCGCGAACAAATCGACGCGGTACGCCTGGCCTACGTGGCCGACACGCCCGTGTGGTGGTCGCCCGACCTCGGCACCGTGCTCGCCAACGAGGAAGTCGAGGAGTGGAAATCCAAAGGCCACACCGTCGAACGCCGCCCGCTGCGCCAGTGGATGCTGCGGATCACCAAATACGCCCAACGTCTGATCGACGAGCTCGACACCCTCGACTGGCCCGACGGAATCAAGATGCTCCAGAAAAACTGGATCGGAAGGAGCGAGGGGGCGGAAGTGATTTTTAGGATTGATACTGATAGATGGGTGCCAAAAACGATGACCGATTGGACACCCGTTGACTCAGGGCCGGCAACGGAGGACGAGATTACAAAGTTCAGCGCAACCGTCACTGTCTTCACCACCCGCCCGGATACCTTGTTCGGAGCCACCTATATGGTTTTGGCTCCCGAGCATCCGCTGGTTCCGGAAATCACCACCCCCGAACAGAAGTCCGCGGTTGAAGCCTATCAGAAATCCTGCGCCTCCAAGTCCGATCTCGACCGCGGCGATCTCAACAAGGACAAGTCCGGCGTGTTCACCGGGGCCTATGCGACCAACCCGGTCAATGGCGACAAGATCCCTGTTTGGATCGCCGACTACGTGATGATGGGCTACGGCACCGGCGCGATCATGGCCGTCCCGGCGCACGATGAGCGGGATTTCGAGTTTGCGACGAAGTTCGGGTTGGAGATCCGGCAGGTGGTTTCAAGGAGCGTGGGCGTCCCGCCCACATCATCTCCCTATCTCAATCCGAATGTCGAAATCCAAAAACACACCACTTTCGAACTCCCCCACTGGCAGCAGTCGGGGAAACTCATCTTCGCCACGTGGCGTCTAGCCGACAGCTTGCCGAAGGAGAAGCTCGACGCATGGCGAGCCGAGCGGGATGCATGGCTTGAGGCCCACCCCAAGCCATGGGATTCCGCGACCGACGATGAATATCATGATCGTTTCTCCAAATCCGTCGATGCCTGGCTGGACGCGGGAAGCGGCGAGTGCGTTCTGAAGGATCCGGTCATTTCCGGGATTGTGGCAGGAGCGTTGCGTCATTTTGATGGCGACCGATATCTGTTGGATGCGTTTGTCGTGATGCCCAACCATGTGCATGTTCTGTTCCGGTTGGCTCCGGAATATAAGCTGGAGGACGTGATTCATTCGTGGAAAAGTTATACGGCGAAGGAAATCAACAGGATCCGCGGGACAACCGGCGAGATCTGGCAGAAGGACTACTGGGATCGGATCGTGCGCGACCCGGATCACCGCGCCAACATTCTCGAATACATCCGCAAGAACCCCGAACGGGCGCGATTGGGTGATGGGGACCATGTGTTGTATCGGAGAGATGTGGGCGGGACGCCCACGCTCCTTGAGGCGTTCGCCGACCCCGGCATCTCCGTCAACTCCGGGTTCATCACCGGCCTGCCCACGGCGGAGGCCAAGGCGAAGATGATCGACTGGCTGGAGGCGGAGGGCAAAGGCCGCCGCCGCGTTCAATACAAGCTCCGCGACTGGTTGTTCTCGCGCCAACGCTACTGGGGCGAGCCATTTCCCATCGTTTGGAAGGATGGCCACCACCATGGCATCGCGGACGGTGATCTGCCCCTGCTGGCGCCGCCGCTGGACGATTACAAGCCGTCCGGTTCTCCCGAGCCGTTGCTTTCCAAGGCGACCGATTGGGTGAACCTGCCCGATGGATCGGTTAGGGAAACCAACACCATGCCGCAGTGGGCGGGATCGTGCTGGTATTACCTCCGTTACTGCGATCCGGCTAACAGCGTGCGTTTCATTTCCACGGAGGCGGAGGCGTATTGGAAAAACGTGGACCTCTACGTCGGCGGCACCGAACATGCGGTGCTGCATTTGTTATACGCGCGGTTCTGGCACAAGGTGCTCTTCGACCTTGGCCACGTTACCACCGCGGAACCGTTCCAGAAGCTGATCAACCAGGGTCTTATCCTTGGCGAGGACGGGCAGAAGATGTCCAAATCCCGCGGCAATGTGGTGAATCCGGATGATGTGATCCGCGATTATGGCGCGGATTCGTTGCGGCTATACGAGATGTTCATGGGGCCTCTGGAACAGGTGAAACCCTGGCAGATGAAGGGCGTGGAGGGCGTTTCCCGCTTCCTGGCGCGCGTGTGGCGGGTCGCCTTCGAGCAGGACCAGACCGGCGAATGGACGGTTTCCCCGAAAATCAAAGACGCTTCCTGCGAGGACAAGGAACTGCTCCGCGTGGTCCACGAAACGATCCGCAAGGTGGGCGAGGACATCCGGAAACTTTCGTTCAACACCGCGATTTCGCAGATGATGATCTGCACCAACGCCTTCACCCAGGTGGAAACGGTGCCGTTGGATGAGTTCGTGCTCATGCTTACCGTCCTGAATCCCTTCGCGCCGCATCTCACCGAGGAGATCCACGAACGTCTGGCCGCGGCGTTCGGGAAACCGGCCCAGCTTCTATCCGAATCGGCGTGGCCCGACTACAATCCCGACGCGCTCGTTCGCAACGAGATCGAGCTGGTGGTCCAGGTCAACGGCAAGCTGCGCGACCGCCTGATGATCGCCACCGACGCCGATGAGGAGGCGGCCAAGGCGGCGGCCTTCGCCAGCGCGAAGATCAGGGAGCACACCGACGGCAAGACGATCCGCAAGATCATCTTCGTTCCCGGCAAGCTGCTCAATATCGTCGCGTCCTAACGAGAATCCGGGTTTACTGCGCTCTTCCCGGCTGGCGGTTGGCCTTGCCCTTGATGCCGGTTAGAGCGTCGCCAAGTTCCTCGCGGGTTTTGGCCGCGGCGGCGGTGAGCTTGGCGGCGATCTCCGGATGCCCGGCGGTCACGTCGGTTTTCTCTCCGATGTCGGCGTCGAGCTGATAGAGTTCGGGTTTGGTGATCTTCGCCTGCTGATAGTTGATCGGCAAACCGTCGTCCCTGCCTTTTCTGCCGTTGAGGGTCCGGTAGGCGTGGGGGAGGAGCAGCTTCCATTTGCCGTCGCCGCTGATCATCGCCTGGAGATCATTGGTGTTGTAGTAAATCGCATAGGCGTCGTGCGGATTGGTGGCGCCCGGCTTGCCGGAAATGAGCGGCCAAACGTCGAGGCCGTCGATCGGCAGTTCCGGTTGTTTGGCACCGATCAGATTGGCCAGGGTGGGGAGCAGGTCGATGGTCATGAGCATCGCGTCGGAGGTGGCCGCGGCCGGGATCTTGCCGGGCCAGCGCATCAGGCAGGGGACGCGCGTGCCGCCTTCGAGAGAGGTTCCTTTTCCCTCCCTCAATGGACCCGCGGATCCGGCGTGGGCGCCGTAGCTGAGCCACGGTCCGTTGTCGGAGGTGAACACCACCAGCGTGCGGTCCTCGATGCCGTGTTTGCGCAAGGCTTCCATGACCTGGCCCACGCTCCAGTCGATTTCCATCAGCACATCGCCGAAGATGCCGCGCTGGGACTTGCCCTTGAACTTGTCGCTCACAAACAGCGGCACGTGTGGCATCGAGTGCGCCAGATAGAAAAAGAACGGCTTGTCATGATGTCGGTCGATGAAATCGACGGCCCGCTCGGTGTATTTGGTGGTTAGCTGGGTCTGGTCTTCGGCGGTGACCTCGGGGTCGATGATCTTGTCGCCTTCGAACATGAAAAGGTTCGGATAGCCTTGTTTCCGCTTGGCGGAATCGGGTGGCAGTTTTGCCAGATCCGGGTGTTGCGGCCACATGTCGTTGGAGTAGGGCAAGCCCAGCGCTTCGTCGAATCCGTGGTGGACGGGAAGGCACTCCGGGGCGTCGCCCAAATGCCACTTGCCGGCCATGCCGGTGGCGTAGCCCTTGGATTTGAACACCTCCGCCAGCGTGGTTTCGTTGTGGGCGAGCCAGGTTTTCGATTTCGGGCCGAGCGCTCCGTGGATGCCGATCCGGTTGGGATAGCATCCGGTGAGCAACCCCGCCCGCGAGGCCGAGCACACCGCCTGCGCCACATGGAAATTGGTGAACCGGGTGCCTTCCTTGGCCAATTGGTCGAGGTGCGGCGTTTGATAGCCCTTGGCTCCGAAACTGCCGATGTCCCCGTAGCCGAGGTCGTCGGTGAAAATGACGATCACATTGGGCGGAGGTTCGGCGGCCGAGAGCGGTCCGGCTAACAAGAGTGACGCGGCGAGCGGGCGGATCATGGCGGTGGTTCGGTTTGCGCTGCGGTTAGGCAGGGCGCTTGGATTTCACGGTGGCTCAGGGCAGCGCGCGGATCTGAATGTCCTTGTAGTGGATCTCACTGTTAGGATCATGGCCCTGGATGGCGATGGTGCCTTCTCCAAGCGCGCGGCCGGGCATGTTGTTGAGTTTTTTCGAGGGATCCCAATCATCCGGCTGGGTCCAATCGGTGGTAACCTTGCCATTGATTGTGATGACGATCCGCTTTCCTTCCACCTTGATTCCGTAGTCGAACCATTCGTTGTCCTTGTGAGGTGCGGTGTTCATCACATCGGCCACGGCGTAGAGTCCGCCGGACTTCTTGGCGTCGGAGTGGGTGGCGTTGACCTGGCACTCGTAGCCCTTGCTGGGCCAACCCTTGGGCTCAAAGACAGTGTGGAAATAGATCCCGCTGTTGGAGCCGGGAGTGGTTTTGACCTTCGCCTTGAACTCGAAATTCTTGAACGCCGCCTTGCCGTCGGCACCGACATAGAACAGGTGGGCGCGCCCGCCGTGGACCACCAACTCGCCGTCCTTCACGGTGAAAACGCCGGCTTTCTGATCGGGTTGGTCCTCGGAGGAGACGTTCGATTTCCAGCCGGTAAGGTCCTTGCCGTTGAACATCGGAACCCACTTTTCAGCGGCCGTGGCGAGCGATCCCAGCGCGAGGCTGGCCAACAGGGTGCGGATCACGTTTTTCATGATGGCGATGAGCCTCGCACCCGACCGCCGGGCTGTCAAGGGCTCCGAACGGGTGGAGGCGGCAATCCGCCATCAGGCTCCCCCGTTGAAAACCTTCCGGACGAAAGCGTTCATCGCATCCTCCTGCTCCTCGATGCACCCGACCAACCGGAACTGCGTGCGGCAGCGGTCGAGGTTGTGCCCCGGACGGTGGGTTTTGAAATAGACATCCCCCTCGAGATAGTCGGTTAGAAAACGGATGCCGACCTCGAAGGTCATCAACTTTCCTCCCAACACCAGATGGCCTAGTTCTTCATTGGTTAGGAACGGGCGGGCGGAATCCAGATATCCCTCGACCAGCGCCTCGAAGATCGGCATGCGCATTTCGACTTTTGAAAGATCCTTCTCATCCTCGGCCGCCGGGCTGGTGGCGCTGCGGACGAGATCGCCGAAGTCATAGAGCGCGAGACCCGGCATCACCGTGTCCAAATCGATCACGCAAACGGCCTCGTCGGTCGCGGCGTCGATCATCACGTTGTTGATCTTGGTGTCGTTGTGGGTCACCCGGATCGGAACCGTACCAGCGGTGATCGAGTCGGTTAGAATCGTGGTGATTTTCTGGCGGGCCAGGGCGAATTCAAACTCGGCCCGCACTGATTCGAGCCGGCCCATGGGATCGGCTGCGGCGACATCCAGGAGGCGCTGGAAGCGTTTCGGCGTGTGATGGAAATCCGGGATGGTCTCACGGATCAGCGAGGCATCGAGATCGGAAACGAGGTCCTGGAACGAGCCGAAGGCCCTGGCGGCCTGGAATGCCTGGCGCGGGGTTTCAACCACGTCATAGGTCACGCAGCCCTCAATGAAATTGTAGCAGCGCCAAACGCCGCCGCTGGCATCCTCGACCCACGATTCGCCGGTTCGGGCGGGGTAAAGGTTGAGCGTTTGGCCGCCCAGATCGCGCTTGGTGCGCAGCACCTTGTTGTTGATGTGGCGGGTGACCCGCTCCACGTTCCTCATCACCCCATAGGGATCCTTGAAAACATTGCGGTTGATGGACTGGAAAACGTAGCGCTGAACGGTTCCGTCCTCTTGCAGGTAACTTCCGGAGAAGGTGGAATTGATGTGGCCGCTGTTGATTTCAGCGGCTTGAGCCAGTTGGCCCTGAACGGCAAACCTACCACCAATCTCTCCGACCAACTGGTGGACGGAGCTTGCAGCTTCGGAATTATCGGATGGGTCGGGCATGGGCAGTTGGCAGGTTGTGGGTGGAAGGCGAATCAATACCTTCCGGCCCAAACCCGCAACCCAAAACAACCTACCGGCCGCTAAGTGTCGGCATACGCGGGAAGCGGGCCAGGAGCCCCAAAGCGCACGGAATTTCCCCGGCTAGCAGGGAAAGCGGCTACGGCGCCGAGTTCAAGCCGTGCGAACGACGTTGGTCACTGGCGGCGGCGGCGGCGGGGGCGGCGGCGGGGGCGGATCATCCGGCGGCGGAAAATGCGGCGGAATGATTGGGGGACCTACCGGAGGCAAATCCAGCGGATCCGCGGCAACCGGCGGTTTCGGGGGAGGTATCACGACCTTGGCCTTCGAGTCCTTGGCGCTCTTCGAGCTGTAACCCGTGCGACCGGCATTGGGGTCGAGTTTTGCAAGAACTTCCTGAACTTGTGGAAGCGATTCCGGAGCGGAAGCGATGGCACATTGGGAAATGATGCGCATCATGTCAGGAGCCGCCACGCAAGCGGTTTCGACGATCGACGAGACGGTTTCCACATCCGCCTCACAACCCTTGATGGCGGCTTTGACGATTTCGCACGCGCAATTCGGATTCAGGGCGATTTCGGACTCGACGATCTCAAGCACTTTCGACGGATCGGCCGCCACCCGGCGCTCGATCACCATCGCCAGCATCGGACAATCGGCGGTAGTCACTTTGTCTCCTTCGGGACGATAGACGGATGTGAGAAGGGCCAATCCGAGCTGGAGTTCCTCCACGGAGGCGTTCATGGCCGACGCGCCGGCCGGATTCTGCGCCATTTCGTCGAGGGGAGCCTGAGTTCCGAGTGCGTTTGCCGCCACCTGTCCGGCGGCGCTATGAGACGAATGGCCGCGTTCGTCAACGGGCTTGGCGGCGTTTCCGTGAATCAACAGACCGGGCGTATGAATTGAGGGTTCGGCGTGTTTTACCGCGGGAACCCGCTCGGCAGTCAGCGGTAGTTCGGAAGCGTCAAATCCCGACGCGGCGGCCCATGGAGCGCGCGGCATGCCGCTCGCGGAAGGATCCGAGTAGCCAAGATTTTGGGCACCGGCGGGCAGCACAAGGCCGCAAAACGCCAATGCAAGTACGCGGGGGGGCGCGATGGTTTTCATGTTGGGGGGTGGGGGTGAACGGGGAAAAATTACCAAATTGTGGGGGGTTGGCAACAAAAAAGTCAAAAAAATCTAAAATCTTTGATATTTTCCGGATTTCTGCGCCCGGATTTGGCGGAACTCCGTCCGAATCCCGCTTGCCGGGCGGGCCGGGATGTGGCACGGGGGCCGGGTGCATCTGACTCTCAACTTGCTGGCCGTGTTCATTGGCGGGGTTTCCGGGGCCTTGGCCGGACGCCAGAAGAACATGGATTTGTTCGGCATGTTCGTGCTTTCCGTGCTGACGGGCATGGGCGGCGGGACCTTGCGCAGCATGCTGATCGGGGATCTGCCGCCGGCGGTGTTCGTGGACCCGATCTATCTGATCATCGCCGCCGTGGCGACGGCTTTCGCGTGGTTCGGCGAACCGCTCTGGAAGAAAGTGCGGCGGGTGGTCTCGGTGGTGGACGCGATGTCGCTCGGGGTTTTCGTTTCGCTGGGGATCCGGGTGGGGCAGGCGCACGATCTCGCCTGGTGGGCGTGCATTTGCCTCGGGGTGATCACCGCCACCTTCGGCGGGGTGCTGCGCGACATCGCCCGCGCCGAAGTGCCATTGATCTTCCGACGGGAAATCTACGCCACCGCGTGCATCATCGGCGGCCTGGCGCTCTATGGGCTGGACGCGCTGAAAGTGCCGCCCAATCTGGGAGTGATCGTCATCACCGTGCTGATCACCGCGATCCGCCTGATGGCCATCCGCTACGCGCTCAACCAGTCGTCGGCGTGACGGATGCCGGTCAGAACCCCATCCACGCCGCGGTTCTGGCAGTCAGAAAGGTGGCGATTACCCCGAGCGCGAGCGGCAGCAGCGTGGCGACTACGGTCCAGCGGGCGCTGCCGGTTTCCTTGTAGATGGTGTAAATGGTGGTGCTGCACGGGTTGTGCAAGAGGCTGAAGAGCATCAGGTTCACCCCGGTCAGGAGCGTCCATCCGCTGGCGTGGAGCAGGCCTAGCAGTTCGGTTTCCGAATCGATCTCAAACATCACCCCCGCGCCCGGTCCCACGCCCGCCGCGCCGGCCACCAGCACGGTGAGCATCAGCACCGTGGGGATGACGATTTCGTTGGCGGGGATGGCAAGGACGTAGGCCAGCAGGATCACGCCATTCAATCCTAGCAACAATCCGAACGGATTGAGAAAATCCACCGCGTGGGCGGCCAGGCTGCGGTCTCCGGCGGTTAGGTTGGCGGTCAGCCAGATAAGCGCCCCGGCCGGGGCGGCGAACACCACCGCGCGCCACAGCACGATCAGCGTGCGCTCGATGAGCGAGGTGTAGATGGTGCGCAGCAGGCGCGGCGGGCGGTAGGGCGGCAGCTCCAGGCTGAACACCGAGGGCACGCCCTTGAGCACCGTGCGCGACAGACCCCAAGTGGCGAAAAACGTCACCGCCATGCCCAACCCTGCCACCGCCACCACCGCCAGTGCGGCGATCACGCCCGCCCACGGGCTGTCGCGGCCGCCGGGTGCCAACGCGCCCACGAACAGTCCGGCGATCAGGATCTGGGTCGGCCATCGGCCGTTGCACAGCGCGAAGTTGTTGGTTAGAATGGCGAGCAGCCGTTCGCGCGGACTGTCGATGATCCGGGTTGCCACCACCCCTGCCGCATTGCAGCCGAACCCCATCATCATGGTCATCGACTGTTTGCCGTGTGCGTTCGCCTTTTTGAACCATCCGTCCAGATTGAACGCCACCCGCGGCAGGTAGCCGAAGTCCTCCAACAAAGTGAACAGCGGGAAAAAGATCGCCATCGGCGGCAACATCACGCTGATCACCCAAGCGGTGGATAGATAGACACCATCTATCAGAAATCCACGCAGCCACCACGGCCAGCCCCAGCCGGTTGTCCAGCCGCGGAGCGCCGGATAGATCGTGTCCAGCAGCAGGTCCGCGAGCATCCGCGAGGGCACGTTGGCGCCGGCGATGGTCAGCCAGAACACCCCGGCGAACATCAGCGCCATCAGAGGGAATCCCCAGCGGCGGCTGGTGACCACCCGGTCGATCATGCGGTCCAGATCGAAACGGCGCGGACCTCCCGGGCGGGTTACGGCACGGTCCGCCAACCGCGCGGCTTCGGCGTAGATCGCCTCCACGATGCGCTCGTGGAAGTCGCGGCCCACTTTGTGCCGCCAATCGGCTGCGGCGGCCAGCACCGCGGAAACGGCAGCGGGCGGCGCTTTTCCCGGAGCGCCGCGTTCGGAGTCGATCCGGCCGAGTTCGCCCTCGCGCAGGGCGGTGGCGATGGTTTCGTCGCCGTCCAACAACCGCATCGCGACCCAGTGGGCGTTAGGCAGATCCGGATGGGCGGCGGAAAGTTTGATGGTCAGATCGCCCAGCGCGCCGGATAGATCGCGAGGCACCGCTCGTACCCGGTGGGGTTGGCAGACGGTTTTGCCGGTGGCCACATCCGCGATCGCCTGGAGCAGTTCGGGCAGACCGTGGCCGAACCGCGCGGAAGTGGCCACCACGGGCACTCCCAGATCGCGGGCGAGCCTGCGGGCATCCACTTCCAGGCCGTGGCGTTTGGCCTCGTCCATCAGATTGAGGCAAACCACCACGCGGTCGGTGATTTCCAACACCTGGAGCGCCAGATTGAGGTTGCGCTCGAGCCGGCTGGCGTCCACCACCACCACGGTGACGTTGGGTTCGCCGAACAGGATGAAATCGCGGGCCACCACTTCGTCCGGGCTACCGGCCATCAGCGAATAGGTGCCGGGGAGATCGACGAGTTTGTATTTCCGGTCGGCATATCCGAAGCCGCCCTCGGCGCGGACCACGGTCTTGCCCGGCCAGTTTCCGGTGTGCTGGCGCAGGCCGGTCAGAGCGTTGAAAACGGTGCTTTTCCCGGTGTTGGGATTGCCCGCCAGCGCGACCACGAAGTCCCATTCCCGCATGTCCACGCCCAGTTTTTTGAGCCGCGCGGCGTGGTAGGCCGGACAACTGGCGCACGCCGCGCCAGCCTGTGGAGTCTCCGGGTTGTTGGATTCCGCTGTCATGTTAGAGAGGGCAGCGGATTGACCATCACCTGGCTGGCCTGTTCGCGGTGCAGGGCGATGAGCGTGCCGCGCACCCGGTAGGCGGTGGGCTCGCCGCTGGGGCTGGTCATCGCCACTTCCACTTCCGATCCGGCGACAAATCCCAGATCCAACAAGCGCCGCCGCTCCTGCCCGCGGCAGCTCCGCGCCAGTCCCAGCACCACCGCCCGCGCGCCCGTCGGACACGCGGCCAAATGCCCCGCCGCTTCCGCGGATTCCGGCAGCGCCACGATCTCCAACTGGTTCGCCAGAATCGCTTCCAGCGCAAACTCATCGCCGTTGGCGGTGAAACGGACCATGCCGTCGGCCTGGCCGAGCATCCGCACGATCATTCCGACCCGGAGTTTCAGCGCCGCGAGCCGCGCGTAGAGGGTTTCCGGCTCGTCTTCGATGTGGGAGAGCATCGCCAGTTCGCCCGGCGCCAAGGCAGCCAGCGGACGTGCTTCGTCGGGTTCCAGCCGACCGTCCGCGGAAGGAATGCGGTCGCCGTGGGGATCGTGGGTGGGATTTCCCAACAAAGCCGAAAGTTCGTCCGCCTCGGTGGGGGTCATCCGGTGTTCGCGGCGTTCGGCGCGGGCGTGCCACTCGCCCTCGCGCAGGCCGGTTTGGTCGGCCAGATAGCATTCCCACAACCGGTGGGCGCGGATCACGTGCATCCCCGCCTTGCGGCCCGCGGCGGTTAGTTTCAACTCCCCGGCGGAAAACTCGATCAGCCCATCGCCGGCCATGGTTTCCAGCAGTCCGGCGGTTTCCGCGGGGCCGGCGTGCAGCACACCGCCCACGCTCTGGAGCGTCGGCCTGCGCCCGCCCGCTTCGGTCTTGCAAAGATGCTTCAGCACATCCTGCACCCGCGCTTGCCGCCCCGCGGCCTTGTGCCGCCGCCGCCACGCCAGAAACCCGCAACCCGGCCAGCAAACCACCGCCACCAGCACGGCGACGGCTGCGATCAGCATCACGATTCGGAAAATCTCGGGACTCATGGAAAAACCGGCCGCCCGGCGCACGCGCGACCATCGCCCACACCATTGGCGCGCCCCAGCCCCATGTCAAGGACCCCCGCTCTATCAAACCGGAAAACCCGGACGCACCCGCTCCTAACGGACCGCCGGCTTCAGCCGACTTGGCCGCAGGCCTTCCTCGGCTGCTATCAATAAGCTCTCCCCATTTTCCAACAAACCACCCGATCCTCACACCTCCGCCCGCAAATCCCTGGCGCTCCACAACACCCCTCTTGCTGCAGCCGAGATGGGCCGCCACTTTTATCCCA
Source organism: Verrucomicrobiota bacterium (assembly GCA_017301995.1). Taxonomy (GTDB): domain Bacteria; phylum Verrucomicrobiota; class Verrucomicrobiia; order Verrucomicrobiales; family Akkermansiaceae; genus Luteolibacter. Next base: position 240,357 of record JAFLEH010000008.1, read on the forward strand.
GTTCGCATTCAAGACAGGAGAAATGATGATTGCGATGTCATCCGCTCAGGCAGTAACTGTCTCCGAATGGTCCGGCTGGGGGCGCCAACGGTCTGTCTTGAGAGGCTCTAACCCATTTTTCCGATCCACCGCGGAAACAGGGCAAGTCGCGATGATGGACTGAGAGAAAATCATGTGATGGCAAGGACCTGCCCCAACCGGACCGCCCGGAGGTCGGTCCCTAACGACAAAAAGTTCTCCTCCTCCGCGAAAGCCTCCGCGTGCTCCGCGTCTCTGCGTTTCGTTTTGGCCGAGACGGTGGCGGGAAAATACAAATCCGGTTCCGGTCCGCTGTGGATGGCATGGAAATAGGCATCCTCCCGGTGTCTCTGCTGATGGTCGCTGGCGCTGACGGGTTTGGTTCGCACTTTCCGCAACGCTTCCGGGACTCCGGTGTTTTCGCGCGTTCCGCCCAGCGATTTGGGTGGGTGATTGGCCTCAGGCCCGCACGGCCCAGCGCAGCTTGGCCGAGCTGCTGCGGGGATTGAGCCGGCGCTCTTCCGCTCCGGCGGTGATGACTTCCTCGCTGATCGCGGCATAAATGCCGCTGCGGTGACCGGCCCGGAACGCCTGCTTCACCCGCCGGTCCTCTCCGGAGTGAAAGGTCAGCACCGCCACCCGACCGCCGGGTTTCAGGCAATCCGGCAGGCTGCGCAGCCAAGCGTCCAGCGCGCCAAATTCATCGTTCACCGCGATTCTAACCGCCTGAAACACCCGCCGCACCGTGAGGTCCGCCATTTCTCCGGCGGACTCGCCCAGCGCCGCGCGCACCGCGTCGGCCAGCGCCAGCGTGTTGGAAAACCGCCGCCCGGCAAGTGCCGCCGCGAGAGTCACCGCGCGGGGTTCATCGGCATTTTCAGCCAACGCGGCGGCCAACTTGTCCACGCTCGCGCGGGCCAGCCACTCGGCAGCCGATAGCCCGCGGGTGGGATTCATCCGCATGTCCAGCGGCCCGGCGGTCTTGAAGCTGAACCCGCGTGCCGGGTCATCGAGCTGCATTGAGGAGCACCCGAGGTCCGCCAGCGCGAAATCCACGGCGCCCAGAGCGTGCTGCGCCAGCGCCTTGGCCATTCCGGCGTAGTTGGAACGGAGCGGCAGGAACGCTTCCTCACCATAACCCAGCGCCAGCAACCGGGCGGTGGTTTTCGGCAGTTCCAGCGGATCGGCGTCCAGTCCCAGCAACCGTCCGCCTGGGCTGATGCGGGCCAGGATTTGCGCGGCATGGCCGCCGTAGCCCACGGTGGCATCCACTCCCACCAGACCCGGCCGCAAGGCCAGTGCTGCGAGGCACTCCGCCACCAGGATCGGCACATGCGAGCCTGCCGGGGTTTTGCCGGAGGCGATCACCTTGGCCGCCGTTTCCGAATAGACTTCGGGCTGGTGCTCCTTGTATTTTTCCTCAAATCGCCGCGGATTGCGCCCGCGGTAGCGGACCCGGCGTGGCGGGCGTTCACCGGCATCGCTCACAGCTCGGAGTATTTCAGGTTATTACCGCGGGCCTTTGCCACCGGGTAGCGCAGTTCGTTGGCGGCGATCTTGGCGGCCATCGCCTCGCCCAGTTTCAGCCCCAGATTGTCCGCCAGCTCAAACAGGAGAATCCCCACATCCGCGATCTCGCCCGCCAGCTCGTCCCGCCGCGCCGCCGTCCGTTGCTCGATCTGGCCGTCCTGTTGCCAGACGAAGTGCTGCATCAGCTCCCCCGCCTCGGCGGCGATCGCCACGGCCATGTCCTTGGCATTGTGAAACTGCCGCCAGTCGCGGGCATCCACAAACGCCTGAATCTTCCCGGTCAATTCCGCTATCGAGTCGCTCATGCGCCCGAGCCTGCCACGCCCGGCCCCCAATGGGAAGCCAAAGCATCCCGGAAGCGATCGCGGCAGGCTTCCAGGCTGGGGAAGATAGATGGTGATGCCGATCTGGAAAAAGTCGTCTATCCGAAAACCAGCTCCGCTCCGCCACCGCCCCGCTCCGCGTCGATCGGGCGTTCCGTGACGGCAACGCCCCGGAATCGCAGGCACCCTGATGTCCCGGGGATCAGTCCCTGCCGGCCTTCTTCTTGCCGTTCTCCGGGACCGGCGCCTTGCCGAGTTCCTTGATGATCGCACGCTTCGCCTCGGAGTTGGCGATACCGGCGGTCGTTTCGAGGAGCTTCTTGTATTTTTCGGGATCCGACACCCTCGTCAGATAACTGGTATGGGCGCGTTGCTGGCCGCGATCCAGATATTCACCCGCCATCGTGATGGTCCCGTCCTTTTGAAGATCGAACTCCATCCGGTGCGGCGACTCGGTGAACTCCTGCGTCCAGGTCGTCTTGAGCCGTCCCGCCACGCGTTTGCCGCTGATCAGCGAAATGATCCGCGTGTCCACCAAATATTGCAACCCGCGGACATCGCCGGAATCGTCAACCACGATCAGATAGTGAGAGTTGTTATCCCGCGCCACGAAGATCCCCTGATAGGGCGAAACCTTTCCCGTCGGCTTCTCCGCCACCTCCGCGGCTGATTTCAGCGCCTCCGAGCATTCGTTTGTGATCAGATAGGGCCATTTCGGATCGTTGAAAACCCCGGGTTTCGATCCCCTGAGTTCCTTGGTCCGGGCCTTGACCTTCTGCGCCAGCGGGGAGTTCGGGTTGGCAAGATCGGGAAACTCGGCGAGCGCCTTTTTCCGCCAATACTCCACATCCAGATCTCCGCCGCCCGCGCCGCCCAACGAGGCGGTCTCGCGCCGGGCACTCTCCAGGATGGAATCGATCTTCTCCTGAACCTTGAGCGCGTCGTCCACCTTGTTCGCTTTGGTCAGATCGGTGACGAGCACCTTGAACTTCGCGACATAGGTCCGGTTGACCTTTTCCACGGCTTGGGCGGCCCCGGCGGCGGCGGCCTTGCGCTTTGCGGCATGGGCTTTCTGGATCCTGGCCACGCCGGCATCGGCCGATAGGGCCAGCGGTTGCTCCTTTTCCAACTCGGTGAGGGCTTTGTTCACCGCCAGCACCGCATCGAGATTTCCCGCGTTCTGGACTTCCTTGCCGTATGCCTGGAGACTTCCCCGGTATTCGTCATCGGCCGCCGTCACCGCCATTCTCGCCTCCGCCAACTCCGCCGCGTAAAGAGCGTCGAGAGTCCGGATGCGCTCGCTGGGGTCATCCGCGCCCGTCACGTTCAATCCCATGGAAATCGTGGCTAGCAACACGGCGATGATGGCTTTCATAACAGGATCAGTTGGATGCGCTTGGATCTACGGAAGCCGGGGGACGCTCGTATCAGAAACCATCGCGTTTTCTGCCACAATCGCGCCTCAGTCTCACATAGGTCGCATGGTAACATTTCTCCGCCCCTCCGGGCGTGCTACCGTGTGATCGGCCAGACCTTCACGCGGGTGGCGGTCGGATAGGGTTGTTCGAAGGGGCCGGGGAACGGGTCGGTGGCGGGGCGGCGGTTTCCGAGGTAGTCGGTGTCCACCCGCAAGGGAGTGCCGTCCGGGTTCTCGTAGGGCAGGTCCGGGACAGTGGCTTTGCCGAGCAATTCGGTGGTTACGGTTTGGCGGGCTGCCGTGGAGCGCCACGCCGGATCGGTGGTGATGGTTAGAAACCAGCCGTCCGGGGTTTCTTCGATGGTGGCACCCGGGTGGGATCCGGGCCTGAGGGTGGGCATTTCATCGAACTTGGAGGGCAGGGTGCCGTGGGTATAAACGTTGCCCGAGGCCGCGACGGCGAGCGTGGCGTTGTCGAAGCCGGTGCCCGACGCCTTGCCGGCGAAGACATTGTGATAGATCCGGTGGTCGCCGCCGGGGGCGTCGGACAGGCCGGCGATGGCGGTGGAATGGGGCGGATGGAACGGGGTTTTGCGCGCGTCGTAGGGGGTGCAGGCGATGGGCCCGAGCATCAGGTTGTGAACGATGGCGAGGCCTTTGGAGTTGATCCACAACGAGCGGGCGGGTGACAGGAGGATGTTGTTGGACAGGACGAGCGGTCCGTGCTGCATTTCGCAGAAGATGTCCTCGGAAGGGCCGTTGTCGTGCAGCAGGTTGCGATCGACGCGCGCGCCCTGGGCCATCCAGTCGAGCCAGATGCCGCGGTTGGCGCGGTACACATGGTTTTTTTCTATCAGGACATCCACCGCTCCGTGGAGTTTGATCCCCGCCTGTTCCGCGCCACCGAACAACCGGCGCTGGTGGATGTCGTGGATTTCGTTGCCGGTGATGGTGCTGAAAGCGCATCCGAGGCTGCCGACGATGCCGGTTTGCTCGCAATGGTGGATGTGGTTGCCGCGCACGGTGTGTGAGCCGATGGTCTCGCGGTTCCATCCGCGTTCGAGCGCGCGGCGCACGCAGGCCGTGTAGGGATCCGCGGCCCCGGCGTCGTTGGTGTTGTCTCCGCCGTCGCCGTATTTGCCGAGCGAAACTCCGCAACAGGGCGAGTGGCGGATCGTGTTGTTCTCGATGATCCAGCCTTTGCTCCAGTTGGTGCCGATGATGGCGGGTTGTTCGGCGGAAGGCGGCGCCCAGTTGGGTGCGGCGTTTTCCAGAACGAAGCCACGCACCGTCAGATAATCGATCCGGTTGCGTGACGGATAGAAAACCGTCTGGCGGAAATTGATCTCCACCGATTCGCGGTTGGGGTCTTTGCCGGGAAACCGGGCGTGAATGGTGGTGTTTCCCGTGTCGGTTGCCGGGTGCTTGAAAATGAGGGCCACGGTGTGTTTGCCGGTGACCGGCCGGCACGGGATGGTTAGGGATTTCCAATTCTGCCAGCCTCCGGTGGGTTCCACCGCACAAGTTCCTAGCAAATCTCCGGACGGTGATTCCAGACGTGCCTCGATGATCCCTCCGGCGTCCGCCGCGGCGGCCACCCTAACCTCGATCCGGTCCGAACCCGCGCCGAAATCAACGTTGTCAAACCGCAGCCAATCGCCGGTGCGGATGAAGCCCGAGCATGTGCCGCCCCCGTCGCACGGGGCCGGTTTGCCGCCATAGCGGAATGCGGGTTCGCCCGCCGGAACACGCGGGCCGGACGATGGCTGGAACCACGCGATATTGAGCAGGTAGGTGCCGGTGTCGCCATCCACGGTGGCGAACCAAAGCGGTGCCTTGCCCGCCGGATCGGTCACTTCGGCGAGTTTGGCGGCTTCGGTGAGCCATTCACCGTTCAGATAGACGCAACCGGTGTGGTGGGCGCGTCCGTTGGGGGCGAACCAATCGCCGCGGATGAGATCCGAGTAGGGATTGAAAGCACCGAAGACACGGTTAGATAGGACGGTCTTCCAAGTGTCGCCGGAGACGTGCTGCCACTGGCGCGCCGGCTCCGAACCGGTGATAACCACATTCTCGCCCGGTGCGGCCTGATAGATGATGCGTTGTTTGTCCGAGGTGCCGCCGCGCGGTGGATCGACCCGCTCCCGGTAAACGCCGGTGTGGACGGTGACCGTGTCGCCCGGCACCGCCTTGGCCGCGGCTGCGGAGATGGTTAGGAACGGCTGTTCCGCGGTCCCGGGATTTTTGTCATTGCCGGTGGCGGAAACATGGAGTTCGGCGGCGATGGCGGGCGCAAGGCCTAGCAGTGCCGCGAGGGAAAAGCGTGCGAACGATCTCATGCCGCCGGATACCCGCCGGGCGGGCGCGATCTTTCGCGGCGGATCATCCGCCGGTGCGGTCGAGAATGCTGCGCAAATGCATCCGCCCGGTGGCGGGATCCTCGTAAACGCACATCAGGAACCGGCGGTCGTCGCGCATCGTCCAGCGGGTGGCGGTCATCCGCTGCCAGCGGTCGCCGCGCTGGAACTGGAAGAGCACCGCCAGCGACTCGCCGGGGTCGCCGGTGGGTTTGAAATCGGTGGTTTTGCCGGATGCCGCCTCCAGCGTGTCCTTGCCCACCGCCCCACGGATTGGATAGGCGGTTAGGTTGTGGAACGAACGGGTGTCCGTTGGTGATCCGGTTAGACGGAACTCGTCGCGGGTGATCGGAAAGGGACGTGTGGCGCCTGCGTTTGCCGGAGCGTTCCACTCTCGGGCAACGGCTTGACGCGGGTGGGGTTTTCCGCATATCCACACGGGTGGAAATGAGAAGTGGTCTGCCATTCGTGTGTCTTGTGGCGAAGTGCCGTGCGATCTTGAGAGCGGCCTTTCTATCCGCCGTGTTGGTCGGAGCGGGGTATGCCGGGGCGCAAGAAGGAGTTCCCACAATCACTCTGGGAGAGGCTAAACCCCATATTGACCGCGACGGCACAAGATGCGTCTCCGTGATCGCGAAGTTGCGCAATGGGACATCGCGGTCATTTGGGTTTCGTGGGATGTCCGGGGACTTGCCCGCTTACGCCGTGCGCCACGGTAGCGGTGAAAAATGGCGCTCCGATATTCTGTGCGGGAACGCGCTGATGTTCCACGAACTCGCGGCGGGGAAGGAGATCGAGTTTGAAGTGCTTTGCCAGAGGGAGTCGCTCGCGGTTCTCGTGGATCTCACCTGTGATCCTGAAAGAAAACAGTGGATCGATGTTGAGAGTGAGGAAAAGGTCATCGACTTCAGCCAAATCGACTTTTCCCGTGCCGAAGCACTCCGCCTTATCCCGTCGGTCGGCACAACGGCGGCGGTGTTGGGTTTTGCGATCTGGATGTGGTGGTGTTGGAACATCCTGCGGGCGCGTGGCCGGCGCCTGGCGGGCGAGACGTGACTTGATCGGCGGCCGGAGAGACGTCCCAGGACACACGGATGACTCCCATCGTTCCCAATGCTTCGAAAAATCACGCGCGCGCTCGACAAATCCGGCGCAGGGGGCAGGATGGCGGCGTATGGCAGCGGCGCGGATGATTGCCTTGTGGATGTTTGCCGTCGGGGCGGCGGTGGCCGCGCCGGACGGGGCGGGCGGCGTGGTCGTGCGCGTGTGGCAGTCGCAGGACGGATTGCCTTCCAACGTGGTGCGGTCGGTGGTGCAGGCCAGCGACGGGTATCTGTGGGTGGCGACGGCGGAGGGCGTGGCGCGGTTTGACGGATTCGAGTTCGAACAGATCGAGGTGGACCGGGATTTGCGGCGGGCTCGGCTGGCGTTTTCGCGGGTCTTCGCCACATCGGGCGGGGTGGTTTGGGCGGCGACCTTCCAAGGCGGACTGTTCCGGGTGCGGGACGGGCGTCTCGAGCCGGTGTTGGAGGACATCCGGAGGCCGAATCCGCCGTTGGTCACGCAGGTGGTGGAGGATCGCTCGGGAACCGTGTGGCTACGTCGGGGCGGGGAAACGATGCGGATGGAAAATGGCGGAGCGATTGGCGTGGCCGAGCCCTCGGAACCCGCGGTTGGCCTGTTAGAGGCTGATCTCGGGCGGCAAACGGCCGGCGGGCGGCGGGCGCGGCCGGAGGATACGCCTGTTCTAACCGACCGATCCGGCCGCCGCTGGCAGGCGGAAAGCGACGGTGGTCTAACCATCAGCGAGGACGGGCAGCCGCCGATTGTGGTGGAGTTTCCGCAGCGGGGAGCGGTTTTCGGGATCAACGAGATGATGCTGGACCGTGAGGGCAACGTGTGGGTGGCCTCTCAGGTCAACGGGTTGGCCCGGGTCCGGCAGGCGCGGGTGAACGTGGTGGCCGTGGGTCCTCAAGCGGGCGAGCAGGCCTATTCGTGCCTGCTGGAAGACCGGTCCGGGGTGTGGTGGTTTGCCGACCGCAAGGGTGGGCTGGTCCGGTGGGAGAACCGGGACGCGCGACGTCTCGATCTATCCAACTCGCGGCTTCCGAGGCCGGCTGCGGCGCTGTTCGAGGACCGCGACGCACGGTTGTGGGTGGCCTCGCGCGACGGTTCGGTGTTCCTTCTGGCGGGGGACGCTTTCCAGCCGCAGTTCCAGAAAACCCAGGTGCCGTCCAAGGTGCGGTCGATCGCCCAGGACGCGGCGGGCACGCTGTGGTTCGGCGGGACGCAGGGGCTGGTGGCGTTCGATGGCAAGGATGTTAGAAAATACGGAGCCGGGGATGGCTTGGCGGACACCGAGGTCTCGGTGGTCACGCCGTTTCCCGGCGGCGGAATCATCGTGGGTACCGCAAACGGCAGGGTATTGATCGAAAGCGCCGGGCGTTTTGCCGATCTAACCAAACCCGAGGCGTTGGGCTATCATTGGGTGTCCGGGATCCTGCCGGTCTCGGCCGGCGAGGTGTGGGTCACCACCCAGGGCGCCGGATTGTGGCTCTGGAACGGCAAATTCTGGCGTGGATTCGGCCCCGATGACGGGCTGCCGGATGCGCGGCTCACTTGTGTGCTGGACGACCGCCGCGGCAATTTCTGGCTGGGATCGTTAGGCGGGATCATCCGGGTGGCGCGGGCCGAATTGCTGGCACGGGCGAAGGACCCGTCCGCGCCGCTCCACTGGCTGCGGCTGGACCACACCGATGGGCTGCCGTCGCGGGAATGCCTGGGCGGGTTCCAGCCCGCCGGGTGGCGCGCGCGGGATGGCGGACTGTGGTTTCCCACCGGCGGCGGACTCGTCCGGTTGCGGCCGGATCTGATCGAGCGCAACGACGTGCCGCCGCCTGTGAGACTCCAGTCGGTTAGGGCGAATGGGGTGGTCCGGGCGACGGATTCCGGCATGGTTAGAACCGAACCCGGCCGCGCGAGGCTGGAATTCCGGTTCGTGGGGCTCAATTTCAGCGCCCCGGAGAAAACGACCTACCGAACGAGGTTGCGCGGGCTTGGCGAGGCGTGGACCGAGCTGGGAAACCAGCGGATTGCGGCGTTCGAGGCGGTGCCGCCCGGCCGTTACACGTTTGAGGTGGTGGCGGTCAATGGCGACGGCATTGCCAGCCGGGAGGCGGCATCGGTGGTGGTGGTGGTTACGCCGCATTGGTGGCAGACGGTGTGGTTCTATCTGGCGGCGGGCGGCCTCGCGCTCGCGGCGGCGGCTGGGATCGGGTTCTTCGGCGCGCGCGTGCGGCTCAAGCGGCGGATCCAGACCCTGAAGATCCGCAACGCCCGCGAGGCGGAGCGTGCCCGCATCGCAAGGGACCTCCACGACGATCTTGGCGCTGATCTAACCGAAATATCAATCCTCGCGGCGCTGGCGGCCGAGGATGCGGGACAATCGCCGCTGGAAGCGTCGCTCCATCAGCTTTCCAACAAGGCGAAACACGCGGTCACGGGTTTGGACGAGATCGTGTGGGCTGTGAATCCCCGCGAGGACACGCTCCGTTCGCTGGTGGAATACCTCGCCGCGTTCGCGCGGGAGTTTCTCGATCTGGCGCGCATCGCGTTGCGGACGGATATCGCCACCGAAATTCCGGGGCTGCCGTTGCCGTCCACCGTTCGGCATTCGGTGTTTCTGGCGGCCCGCGAGGCGCTCAACAACGTGGTGAAACACTCTCACGCCACCGAAGTGCGGCTGAGCGTGCGGATTGATGCTGAAATGTTGGAAATCCGCGTCGCGGACAACGGCCGCGGCTACGATCCCGCCACGACCATGGGCGGCGACGGACTTGGAAACCTGGCATCCCGGATGCGCGAGGCCGGCGGCTCCTGCGCCATCGATACCGCGCCCGGCGGCGGGACCACGGTGCGGCTGAGTTTGCCCTTGCCGGAAGGCGGATGAGCGTGTTCGCTATTTCCATGCCCGCCGACAAGCAGGAAATCACCCAGGTCGCCATCGTCGAGGACAACGCCGCGCTCGGCAACGGTCTGCGCAAGATCGTGGAATCCGCGCCGGACTTCCGCTGCGTGGGCGTTTGGACCACCGCCGAGGAAGCGCTCAGGAAAATCGATGCCTTCCGCCCGGAGGTCGTGCTGATGGACATCAACCTGCCCGGCATGTCGGGCATCGAGGCCACGGCGCGGCTCAAGCACCAGATTCCGGAAATCCAAGTGGTGATGGTGACGGTTTACCGCGATCACGACCAGATTTTCGCGGCGCTGAAAGCCGGTGCCTCCGGGTATTTGCTGAAACGCTCGACCCCCGAAGAAGTCCGGCAGGCGATCCGAGATGTGCGCTGCGGCGGCGCGCCGATGACCGCGGAAATCGCGCGGCGGGTGGTGGAGGCGTTTCACCAACCCGCACCGCCGGACGCGCGGGAAGAGGACATGGGTCTATCCAAACGGCAGAGCGAAATCCTCGAATTCCTCACCCAGGGTCTCGCCAACAAGGAGATCGCCGACCGCCTCAATGTGAGCGTGGAGACCGTGCGCGTCCACCTGCGGAGGGTTTATGAGAAACTCCACGTCCGCTCCCGCACCGAGGCCGCGATGCGCTTCCGCGACGCCAAGGAAGGCCAGCGCGGGCCGTTGTAGGGCCCGACCGGTTTTTGCGGCCACGGGCAGTTTTGCGTTGCGGACGCCAACCGCCTCCGGCACCCTGCCGTCCGCATGGCAACGCTGTCCGCCACAATCCCGGTTCCAACCTTCCGCCCGTCGCGCCGCGCCGCCGGGAATCTCCCACTGGCATTGTCATGATCCCGGATTGGATAGAACTGCGGACGCTGGGAGACGAGAGGGGATCGCTCGCCGTGATTGAGGCCGGAAAACAAGTGCCGTTCGCGATCCGCAGGGTGTACTACATTTTCGGCACCAGGCCGGAGGTTACCCGCGGCATGCACGCCCACCACCGGACCCGTCAGGCCGCGTTCGCGGTCCGTGGAAAATGCGCGATGCTGCTGGACGACGGTGCCACGCGGATTTCCGTGACCTTGGAAGACCCCGCCAAGGGCGTGATGTTGGAGCCGATGGTCTGGCACGAGATGTCGGATTTCTCACCGGATTGTGTTTTGTTAGTTCTGGCGGACGCGGAGTACGACGAGTCCGACTATATCCGGAATTACGGGGATTTCACCAACCATGTCCATTCATCCCAAAGCTGAGGTCAACGGCGCCGCGATCGGCGAAGGCACCAACGTGTGGCAATTCGTGGTCATTCTCGGAGGCGCGAGGATCGGCCGCGATTGCAACATCTGCGCCCATGTGTTCATCGAAAACGACGTGGTCGTGGGCGACCGCGTCACGGTGAAATCCGGCGTCCAGTTGTGGGACGGAATCACGCTTGAGGATGATGTTTTCGTGGGTCCCAACGCCACCTTCACCAACGATCCGTTTCCGCGATCCAAACACGCGCCGCCCAACGGGTTTTCCCGCACGGTGGTCAAACGCGGCGCGTCGATCGGCGGCAACGCGACCATTCTGCCCGGTCTAACCATCGGTGAGAACGCGATGGTCGGCGCGGGCGCGGTGGTGACCCGCGATGTGCCGCCCGGCGCGGTGGTGGCGGGCAATCCCGCCCGAGTGATCAAACGCGATACCACACCATGAGTCTGCTGGACCGCATGCTCCATCATCTGACCAGGCGCCGCCGCTATCGGATCGCCGCGGTGGGGACCGGCACGCTACGGAAGGAAAGCCGGGTCAAGGCACGGGTACCGGTGCGGATCGACGGCGCCGGCGAGGTGGTTCTCGAAACCGGGGTGAAACTGGGCTACGCCATGGCGCCGCGGATGGGTTGCGGCGAGATTCTGCTTCAGGCCCGCGACGCGGGTTCGGTGATCCGCGTCGGTGCGGGCTGCACGTTCAGCAACAACGTCTCGGTGATCGCCACACGGCGGGTGACGTTTGGCCGGGAATGCCTGATAGGCGATGGCGTGCTGATCGTGGACAGCGATTTCCACCACCTCGACCCGGAGAAACGCCGCGACCCGGAGCCTCCGTCCGCGCCGGTGGAGATTGGCGACAACGTTTGGATAGGGTCGAGGGCGGTCATCCTGAAAGGAGTGGCCATTGGGTCGGGTTCCGTGGTCGCCGCCGGCGCGGTGGTCACCCGTTCCGTGCCGGAGCGCACGGTGGTGGCGGGCAATCCCGCGCGTTCTATCAAAAACATATAAGACGAAGATGATACCGTTTCTGCCTCTCCAACGGATCAACGCCCGCCAGCGGGAGCAACTGGCCGCCGCGGCCCTGCGCGTGCTGGATTCCGGCTGGTATGTGCTGGGACCGGAAGTCCGCGCGTTTGAAGCCGAATTCGCCGCTTGGAATGGCAGCCGCCATTGCATTGGCGTGGCCAACGGGCTCGACGCCCTGACACTGGTGCTGCACGCTTGGAAAACGGCCTGCGGATGGGAGGATGGAGACGAAGTGATGGTGACCGCCAACACCTACATCGCGTCCGTGCTGGCGATCACCGCCAACCGGTTGCGCCCGGTGCTGGTGGAGCCGGACGCGTTCTACAATCTGGATCCCGACGCGCTCGGAGCGGCGCTCACGCCACGCTGCCGCGCGGTGCTGGTGGTCCACCTGTATGGCCAAGCCGCGGCCATGGGACCTATCACGGAGTTCTGCGGACGCCACGGGCTGAAATTGTTGGAGGACTGCGCCCAAGCCCACGGGGCCGCGCTGGATGGGAAAAAAGCGGGGGCTTTCGGCGATGCCGCGGGCTTCAGTTTCTATCCAGGGAAAAACCTCGGCGCGCTGGGCGACGCCGGCGCGGTTACCACCGATTGCGACGAACTGGCCGATACCTTGCGCGCGCTCAGGAACTACGGGTCGCACGTGAAATACCACAACCTGATGCGCGGGGTGAACAGCCGGTTGGATGAGATTCACGCCGCGTTCTTGCGGGAGAAGCTCCCGCTTGTTGACGCCGACAACGCCGAACGAAGGAACATCGCCCGGATCTATCTGGAGGAAATCCGGCATCCGCTGGTCAGCCTTCCCGGCGTGCGGGGAGGCCCGGAGTCGCACGTGTGGCACCTGTTTGTCATCCGCAGCCGGATGCGCGACGATCTGGCCCGCCACCTGGCGGCGCGCGGGGTGGAGACGATGTTGCACTATCCGATTCCGCCGCATCGGCAGAAATGTTATATGGACGAATTCGGCATGCTGGACCTGCCGGAGACGGAAGCGATCCACCGGGAGGTGCTATCGCTGCCGTTGTGGCCCGGCATGACCGGCGAACAGGCGCGCGAAGTCGTGGATGCCGTCAACTCATGGAGCCCGGAATGAACCGGAAAGTTCAGCGGTTTTCCTCGACCAACTCCCGCAGATAGGTCCCGTAGCCGGACTTGGCGATCGGCCCGGCGAGGTCCAACAGTTGGGCGTCGCCGATGTAGCCGCGGCGCCACGCGATTTCCTCGATGCAGCCGATTTTCAGGCCCTGGCGCGCTTCGACCACCTGAACGAACTGCCCCGCCTGCAATAGCGAGTCGAATGTGCCGGTGTCCAGCCACGCCGTGCCGCGCGGCAGCACCCGGACATTCAGCCGGCCCTGCCGCAGGTATTCGCGGTTGACGTCGGTGATCTCGTATTCGCCGCGAGCCGAGGGCTTGAGCGTGCGGGCGATTTCCACCACGCCGGCGTCATAACAATACAGGCCGGGCACCGCGAAGTTGGATCGCGGCGCGGACGGTTTCTCCTCGATCGAAACCGCTTTGCCGGTTTCATCGAACTCCACCACGCCAAAGCGCTCGGGATCGCGCACCGGATAGGCGAACACCGTGGCGCCATCCTGTTCGGAAACATCCCGCAGCAAGGCGCCGAGTCCGGCCGCGAAGAAAATGTTGTCGCCCAATATCAGCCAGACCCGGTCGTTTTCGACGAAATCCGCGCCGATCACGAAGGCCTGGGCCAGGCCGTTCGGCTCAGGCTGTTCGGCATAGGAAAACCGGCAGCCGAGCTTGGTTCCATCCCCGAGAATCTCGCGGAAACGGGGCAGATCGTGCGGCGTCGAAATGATCAGCACGTCCCGCACGCCGGCCAACATCAGTACCGAGAGCGGATAGTAGATCATCGGTTTGTCGTACACCGGCAGCAACTGCTTGCTCATCACTTGCGTGAGAGGATGAAGCCGGGTGCCGGATCCCCCGGCCAGGATAATGCCTTTCGCCATGTTCGGTGTGCGGTTGTGCCGTCACTCTGCACCGCACCCGGAGCGGGAGCAAGCGGATTCGCCGACAGCGGGTTTGATTTGGCTTGCCGCTTGGGCCTTTGACGTGTATCTCAGGGACAGGCATGTCCGAAAACGATTACCATTTCCGTCGCGAGGACCGCGCCATCCACTGGCGGCGGATCGCCCGGCATGTGGAGGAACATCCGGAGGAACTCGGGATCGCTCTGGATAATCTCGACCGTTGGGAAAGACTGGGGCGCGTGAACCCGCTGCCTATCCGGGAGTGGCGGTGGAGAATCCTCGCCGCCCGGTCATCATCGGAAGCCATGAGGGATCTTCTGGAATTTCTGGCCGCACCCAATCACGATGCGGAGCCTATCAAATCCTGCTCGCCCTTTGTCGGACTGTCGATTGCCGGGCCGGTTTCCGATTTGCCATGACTTTGGCCGCCTATTCGAACGCGCCCCGTGCCTGAACGCCGCGCCCCCCGCCCCCCCTCGCAAGTGGATTCGGTGGTTATCTGGCCCGGTCGATCCGGACCAGCGACAGCCAGCGGCGGTTCGCGGGCTCGCCGCGCGGCGGTTCGGAAAGGCTGAGAAGCTGCCAGCGCGATTCGGTTAGCCGGATGGATGTGCGGATCCGGAAGGATGAGAAAACCGGCATGGTCATGTCCAGCAGTGGTGTGCCGACCTGATCCTTCCGGACGAGCAGAACCTCCTCGATGGTCAGGCTGGTGTCCCAGCATCCTTCCTCCGCGCGCACCGGTTGGATCTGGGCTTCGAAGGTTAGGCCGGTGTTGCGGGTGTCGAACGCCGATGGACAGGCGGCCGACAACATGTCCTGAAGCTTCCGAGCGAATTCGGTGCGGTTCTCCGGGTCCGGTTTGGCGGCGGGGGTGTTGGGCGGAACCTCCGGCGGTTCGTATTCCGTGGGGTAGATCTGTTCGACAATCGCCTCGCTGGCGGATTGGGTGCGTTCGTCCAGCGCCAGCACCTGCGAATGGGCGAGCTTGGCGGAGTCGTCCGCGAGCAGTTGCGGACGGATCTTCTCGGCGACCTCCTTCGCGGACGCGGAGTCGAGCAGGGTGACCGCTTTCCGGGCGTCGATCTCCCAGATTTCGAGCCTCAGGGACAGGGTCGCACGCACTTCGGTCCCCTTGTTTTCCGGGATCGTCAGCTTTTGTTGGGTAACGGAGGCTTCGGCGAAGGGATCGACTTCGCCGGGAGACTCGATGTTTTCGACCTTCGCCGGGGATTGTGGCGCGGGCGGGTCGTCCGCCCTGACCGGACCGGTTAGAGAAGCCAGCAAGGAAACGGCAAGCAAGCGGAAGACGAATGGGTTGGGGCGCATGAAGCGGTTCGACTTCTCCCGCGGGCGGAATATTCAAACCGAAAGCCCGGCCTCACCATTCCCCCGGATTGTCCGCGAGCACCACGGGTGTCAGGCCGAAGGGCAGTTCGGTGGCACCAAGGTCTCCGGGTTCGACCATTTCGAGGCGGATGGAGCCGCTGGCGGTGATCCGATAGACGGCGAGGCACTCCACCGCGGGAGGCGTGGGAACGGTGGTCACTCCCGGCGCGGGCGGCATCGCGCGGGGGAACAGCGCCCAGCCTAGCAAAACGGCGGACGCGGCGCCCAGTGCGGCGCGCCGGATCCGGCGGCGGCGGCGTGTGGCGCGGATTTCCGGGAGAATGGCGCTCCAGATGGATTCGGCGGCGGGATGGGGTGTCATCGGCGGGAATTGTGTTAGGATGTGAGGCGCTCGCGGAGGCGTTTGCGCAGGCGGGCGAGGCGGGACTCCACGGCCTTGGCGGAGGTTTGGAAAACCGCGGCGATGCGCTGGTGCGACCAGCCTTGGAAATAGTGGCGGTTGATCAGGTCGCGGTCGGGTTCGGCGAGGCCGGCGATGGCTTCGGCCAGCGGTTCGGTTAGGGGGTGGGCGGTTTCCTCAGCGCGCGCTTCCGACCATTGTTGGAACTTCTCGGTGAGCCAGGTTCGGCGTTTGGTTCCCCGGATGGCGTCCACCGCCTCACAACGGGTCAGGCAGGCAAGCCATGCGGTGAAATCGGTTTCCGATCGGATCGGTTTGGCATGGCGCAGCACGCGCAGATAGACGCGCTGCGCCAGGTCCGGCGCGTCGCACTCCGCGGTGCCGCGCGCGACGGCCAAGCGCAGGATCAACCCGTGGTAGCGGTCGTGAAATTCCCGCCACGCGCGCTCGTCGCAGCGCGCCAGACCTTGGGTCAGGGTGGAAATGTCACTCTGCATCGGAGGGAAACCGGGAACCTTTCGGAAAGCGATGCCGCACGGCGGATCTATTTCTTTTTCGCGGCTTGTCCGGGCGGTGGCGCGGGTTTGGTTCTCTTCTCAAGACCGGACACCTCAATCGTCCCGGCGGGTTCTTCGAGCGGCGGCACCAGCGTGTTTCCGGCCTCCGGGGCGGGATCCGCGGGGGCTGTCGGTGCCTCGTCGGGCGCGTCCTTGTTGAGGTTTTTGAGGATGACCGAGGTGATTTCGGTGGCGTCCTTGGTGTAGAGGAGAAATGGCACCTGGGACGCGCTCAGGCCGGATTTGTCCAACACATAATCGAAGTTCTCGGCCTTGGCATGCTCCTCCACGAGCTTGCGGATTTCTTCCAGGATCCCCTTCATCCGCTGAAGCATTTTTTCGTTGAGCATCTGGTTGCGGCGCTGGAGAAACTCCCTGCGCTCGCGGTCGAGGGCGATGCCCTCCTGCTGCTGGCTTTGCCAATCCTTGAACAGCGCCTGTTTCCTGGATTCGTTCACCGACGGGTCCTCGAGTTCCTTGGATAGACGCCCGAGCGCGGCCTCGATGTCGCGGATCTTGGCGAGCCGCTCGTTGTTGTCCTTCTGGATGCGGGCGCGTTCGGTGTTGATTTGTTTCTGGGCCTCGCCGGTCTTGTGGTATTGCTTGAAAAGCTCCTGCATATCGACCGTCGCGATTTTGGGCGCGGCCGGAGGTGGCGGGATGGAAACGGGGTCGGTTTGCGCCGTTGCCAGCAGGCCCGCGGATAGAAAAACGGTGGGGATGAGGTGTCGCATATCACCCCTGAAACGCCCGCCGTCCGGCCTACCCCTCGTGGCCCGGAAGATTTTCCCAAACAATTGGCGCGCTCCAACGTTTCGACTCCATGAAAGCGATCGCTCCCATTTCCCGCACTTCGGTGCTGGCGGCATTTCTGGCCGTGGCGGTGGGCCTGTTGGCCATCGGCGTCTGCGTGATCGCACTGATCAGGCTGAAGAATGCGGAATCCGCCCGGCCCATGCCGCCGGTGCCTGCGGAAAGCCGTTGAACGCCGCGCTAAAGCGATTTGTTACCGGTCATCATCGTCCAGTGGTTGCCGGCGATGCCCACGCCGAGGACGTTACCGCCGCCGAACATGATGAAACGGTGGCCGTCCGAGCCAAACCACGCGCTGTAGGCGGCGTCCGGGCTGGTGGATCCCATGAAAATGTTCTCACCGGCGCCGCTGCCTTCGAAACCCGCGAGCTTGGCGCGGTCCCACGGGGATTTCTTTCCTTCCACCGGCGACTCGTGGGCGAAGAATCCGAGCCGCGCCATGTCCTCGCTATGGCCGCGGGTGGCGTCGGACAGTTTCTCCTCCAGTCTCAGCGGGATCATGCCCATGATGCAGCGCTCTTTGTTCAGAATCGTCGCAAACGCCTTCATCGGTCCCGAGGCCCAGCGTCCGCAGTCGGCGTTGGCTTTTTCCACAGCCGCCAGCTCGGCCGCTGCCTTGCGCGTGACGTCGAACCGTTCGCGCTGCGGCAACAGGAAACTTCCCTCCACGTGATTCTTCAAAACGAACGCCCGCAAATCCTCGTCGTCCATGTCACGGGTGTCGCTGTCCTGCTCGAACCGTTCCATTTCCCGCGCCACTTCCATCATGCCGCCGATGGTGGCGTCCAGCGCGGTGTCGAACCGCTTGGTGTCGGCCGCGGCCAAACGGTTCACCCGCGTCCACAGCTTCTCCATCTTGCCCATCTCTTCGCGCAGCATCGCGATCTTGGCGCCGTCCTTCTTCCAGTCGGTCTTGATCAGCCCCATCACCCGCTCGCGCTCTTCGTCAAGCTGCTTGGAGAGGTCGTGATGGGCGGCGTAGGGGTTCACCGTCGAGCGCCCGCGCGACAGCTCATCAAGCTGCTTCGAGTGGAATTTCTCCGCCGTTTCCAGCGCCTTCCGATACTCCGGAAGCGCCTCCTTGCCGAGCTGGAGCCACGACCGATAGGCGGCCTTGCGCTTCGCGGCATCGGTCGAAACCATCCACTGGTTGGCACGGCGCTTGAACTCCGCCGACGCGCCCTCGTCTTGGGCGGTGGCCGCGGCCACCATGACCATTCCCGCCGCCAACTGCATGAGAATCGTTTTCATAGGTTCTTGTGACGGCGGAATCCTGATTCGCAAGCCGCCGGATGGCGAGGAAAATCCCTTCGGCAACGGCGGACCCCAAAACCACATTACTACTATGACTCTAGTAGATGGTCCGCCGCGCCGGAATCACGGCATGCCGGAGACATCGGAAATCGGTGCCGGAGAACCCTCGGACAACCCGGATTTCATTCGGATCCGAGGAATTTCCGGATTTCTGGCAAAAAATTTTCCCTTTCCGACTGATTGGAAACCAACGTGTTGTGGCGGAGGTGAGGGTTTTGGTGAAAAAAATTTGGAAAAAGGTGTTGACCCGTGTGGGGTCGCTCGTGTAGCTTCGCGCCCCGCCACGAAGCGAGGCGGGCGAGCGACACGGGGTCGGACGGTGCGGAAACGAAGCGCCGGCGGCCGCGGGTTTACTCGGATCCCCGAGAGGGAGTTTTCTTTGACAGCACGGCCCGGAACGCAAGCCTGCGGCGCGATGTCCCGCCCCCGACCAATGGGGTGGTGACGGGCCGCTGCCTTTGTAATGGCGGAAGGTTCCGGGCGGGAGAGAGAAGATTGGTTTGTGCGCCGCGTGCCGGTTCCGTTTTTTGGAAAACGGCGGCGCGCGGGAGAAGCGCCGGAGTCCGCCCGCGAGGGCGTGG
>JAFLEH010000009.1 GCA_017301995.1 Verrucomicrobiota bacterium
ACGATCATTCTCCTATCTGCCCCCAATGCCACTGAGTATTATCCAAGGATAGGATTTAAGCCCCATGATTCCGCATGGATTATCCCTGCAAGAGAAATCCTAGAATGAAATCACAGAGCCGAACAAGATTAGATGAGAAGGCAGCAGGCGGCGCTTGAGCGCCGTGATACACTCGCTGCCGACATGAAAAGCAAGACACCAAACATCACCATCGGACTCGATCTCGGAGACAAGAAGCACGCGATCTGCGTGCTGAACAAGGCCGGAGAGGTCGTTGAGGAACGCACCATCACCAATCAGCGCGAGTCGATCCGCAGGCTCTCGCAAAAATATCCCCGCTCCCGGATCGCCATGGAGGTGGGCATGCACAGTCCGTGGACCAGCCGGATGCTCAAGGAACTCGGCCACGAGGTGTTGGTGGCCAATCCGCGCAAGGTCCGCGCCATCTACGCCAACACCCGCAAGAGCGACCAGAACGACGCCCGCATGCTGGCCCGCATCGCCCGTTTCGATCCGCAGCTGCTCCATCCGGTCGAACACGCCACCGAGCAATGCCAGCGCGATCTGCTGCAGGTCAAGCTGCGCGACAATCTGGTGCGCCAGCGGGTCAATGTCATCAGTTCGATCCGCTTCACCCTCAAGTCGATGGGCGTGCGCGTTTCCTCACCCAATCCGGATTGCTTCGCGAAGAAGTGCCGCGCGGCGCTTGCCCAGATGGATGCCGGGTTGCTTGCGATGTGCGAGCCATCCATCGGGGCGGTCGAGGCGATGACGAAAAGCATCAAGGATCTGGAGCGCCGCATCGAGGAACTCTGCGCGACGCAATATCCCGCCGCGGGCGTTCTCCGCCAGATCACCGGCGTGGGCGCGATCACCGCCCTGACCTATGTTCTGACCATCGGGGATCCCGGGCGTTTTGATTCTCCGCGTGATGTGGCCGCCTATCTCGGACTGGTGCCCAAGCGCGACCAATCGGGCAATCTCGACAAGCAGATGCGCATCTCCAAGGCGGGCGACGCCTATCTGCGCCGGCTGCTGGTGAGCGCCGCCCAATACATCCTTGGACCGTTCGGCGCGAACTGTGACCTGCGCCGCCATGGCGAGGCGCTCTGCGCCCGCGGTGGAAAGGCGGCCAAGAAGAAAGCCGTTGTGGCCATCGCCCGCAAGCTCTCGGTGCTGCTGCTCACGTTGTGGAAGGGCGGTCTGACCTACGAACCCCTGCGCAACGATTCACGGGCGGCCTGATCCCTTGGCAACACTCTCCCAAGATGAAACAATTTCGAAGATCTGGAACGACCGCGGAGGCACGACAGCACGCTCCCTCGCGGCGCAGTGCGCGAACAAGATAGCGGCGTTCCACCCCTCTCCCACAGGAAACACGGATCAAATCATGCACCAGGTCAAATCAACGGAACCGGCCAATCGAGTGCGTATGGAAGCACGACTCCCTGTTTCATTCCGTTGCCATGGCCCCGGGGTCCCGCCGCAGGGACTTGGGGCTGCCGCCCCAAACCCCGCCGAGCTGCCGCCAGCTCGACCGCGATTGTGTTCGCCCCCAACCCCCCTCCGGGGGCTTCTCCCCTCCCGTCCCCCAGGGGAGGCGGGGGGAATTATTCTCCACCTTATTGAAACACAACCCCTTACGAAAAAATGTTGAAGTAAACTTCAAATTGTTGTTGACTGCCTTCTCATGGAAGTCGTGCCTCCTAACGGGCCAAAGCAACTCAATCTCATGCCAATTACCATTCACTCACGCCCGCAGGAGCACTCAATCGTTGGGCCAAAACAAATGTTTTCTATATCACGCACATTTTCTTTTGTATTCGCTCTGATCTTGATCTCAGGCTGCCAGAGCACGACCCTCATTTCCAAGGTCGAAACCATTTCAGGATACTATGGGAATACGGATTGGATAAGAGGTTCGGACAGCACGAGTTTTTCCAAGCTGGAAGACGTAATTGCACAAGCAGACTACGAGTTTTATTTGGATCAAGATGACCGGCTCGATCCGGTGAATGGTTCCCATAAGACGCCGATAACACTACCACGAACAATAGAAGACGTTGTTGAAGGGCGAAGAGCGTTTCCCGGGTTTGTCGTTGTCCAGTTACACAAGCTAGCTCAGATCGATGAGGTCGACGCACGAGTCATGCGTGTTAACCAATACTTCTTCGCACAAGGTGCTGATCGCGTCCTTGTGACAGGCTTCCGTGGATTTGGTCGTCAGATTTACTCCGATAGAATCAAGAAGCCCAACAAGTCGTGGCGCGCCAACCGGCCATAAGCTTTCCAATTTCAATTCTTTCTCCTTTCAATCGCGCCGGTGGGCGCACATCAAACGTTCGAGGAAGAATTCAGATGAGCATATTTCGCATCCGCCAAATGACACCTGCTCAAGTGAGCCGATGGGAGCGAACCCGCAAGAAGGGCCGGGCTAGATATGTTTTGGTCAATGGCATGCTTTGCTGGGGAGGATTCATGACAGTTGGCATGACCGCTATCCAACGCCTTTTACACCCGGAGATCTTCGATATTGTTCGCAACCTTGGAGTGAATGCGATGGTCTTCGCAATTGGTGGAGTCCTTTTTGGACTTTGGACATGGCATACGACTGAAAGAGCCTATGCGATCACATTGCACTAAACAGAAGACGAAGATCTCGAACAAGGCGTGGGATGCAACCCGGCAGAGCGGATCAGTCCTTTTCCGGTTTGCAGAGTCTCACCACCATCGGTCCCCCGTGATATGCGGGGGGCCGGTTGCATCCACTCTAACGTTAGCCCAAAAAAATGAACACATTGACTGCATCGCTAGTCGCGTTACTCGTGATGATTTCGGGCGTTGCTCAAGCCCTTCCAAATGCTATCGCCAGCTTCCCGAAGGTATCCGGAACGATCAAAGAGATCACGAAGGGGGACCTTTGCACAGCAGTTCGGATCGAGCTCGATGATGGCACGGAACGCACGGTGGCGCGTCAGATTGACAGAGCACTGAAGGGGAAGACCTACTACCCATTCAAGAGTTATCGGGAACCTAGCAGGGATGAAGCTCTCTTGCTGTTTGTAGGGAAGGAGTTGGAACCTTTCAGGGTTGGTGACCGGATCGCGGTTCATGGTTACGCGATCATGGCAGATCTGGAGACATCACACCGAGGTTGTTCTCATGGGTCATCACCGGCCTGGCCCACTACACCGAATTCCGCGGCGTGGTGGACAAGCTGGCCCCGGTGGCCACCGCCCTGGGCCACTTGCCCGAGCAATTCCAGTGGTTGCGGCAACTCATCGTCCCGGCCATCCTGGCGGGCTTCTCCTCGGTCATCATGGTCCTGCTGATGGGCCAGAGCCGGGTGTTCATCACCATGTCCCAGGACGGCCTGCTTCCGAAAATGTTCTCGGACATCCATCCGGTGCGCCACACGCCGTGGAAGTCCAACGTGCTGTTCGCGGTGGTGGTGGGCTCCGCCGTGGCCCTGCTGCCGGGCAACGCGTTCGGCGAAATGTGCAGCGTGGGAACCTTGCTGGCGTTCGTGCTCGTCTGCGTCGGGGTGATCGTTCTTCGCCGCACCAATCCGGACCTGCCCCGCAAGTTCCGTTGCCCGCTGGTCCCTGTGGTGCCTGTTCTGGGAGCGCTCACCTGCCTGCTGATGATGGCCTACCTGCCCAGCGACACCTGGTGGCGTCTGCTGATCTGGATGGGAATCGGCATGGTAATTTATTTCGGCTACAGCCGCCGCAACAGCAAACTGCGGGGTGGATCATGCGAAAACACGGATGTTTGATCCGCCCGAGGGCGGGATGGATTCATCGCGACGACCCCGGGATCGCCGAGTTGGCTTGCTTCCGTGCGGATATCCGGCAGCATGCGCGCGCATGGACACACTGTTTGACTGGCCGGCGTTTCCGCCGGAGTTCGCTCGGGAGGCCGGGAGCCGCGGTTTCCGGCCGCGTGTGCTCGCGAGGTTGGCGGCAGGGGATTTGACCGTGTGGGAACGTCCGTGCGATGGGCCGCGCGTCTATCTTTCCGCCGGCATCCATGGCGACGAACCGGCCGGACCGCTGGCGGTGCTGGAAGCGTTGCGGGCCGGGTTTTTCATCCCCGGTATCCACTGGCGGGTGGCACCCGCACTCAATCCGGACG
Source organism: Verrucomicrobiota bacterium (assembly GCA_017301995.1). Classification (GTDB taxonomy): domain Bacteria; phylum Verrucomicrobiota; class Verrucomicrobiia; order Verrucomicrobiales; family Akkermansiaceae; genus Luteolibacter. The sequence continues at coordinate 4,138 of JAFLEH010000009.1, forward strand.
GTCTCGCCGCAGGCACCCGCGCCAACGCCACAGGTACCGACCTCAACCGTGATTTTCTGAAACGATCATCCGCGGAGGCCGCCGCAATTGCCGGATGGTTGGAGTCGATGCCGCCGCCGGACCTGTTTCTATCACTCCACGAGGATTGTGAGACGGAGGGGTTCTATTTTTACGAGATCAATCAGGGCGATGATCGGCCTCACCTTGCCGCTGCGATCCTCGATGCGGTGTGTCCGTGGTTTCCGGCACAGCCGGGCCCGGACATCGACGGCCATCAACCGCGGGCCGACGGTTGGATTTTCCACGAACCCGAAGCCGACGAACCCGAGGGCTGGCCGGAGGCGATCTTCCTCGCCAAACGGGGATGCCCGCTTTCCTTCACCTTCGAGACCCCGAGCCAGGCGCCGCTCGACTCACGCGTCGCCGCGCTCCACGCGGCCGCCCAAGCGGCATTCGGAAGCTGGATAGCGGCCGGGAATGCGGGAATGTGAGGGGCGCGTGGGTGCTGTGTGTTGGGACAAACACGCGGTCTGGCAGGGACCGATCTCCGAGCGGTCCGGCTGGGGATGGGACCGTGATTTTCGAAAACCACGCCAACATCCCCGAGCGCCAGCCATGGAAGCCCGGCGGCGGTTCGTGAAGGATAGGAGCGCGGCGCGGAATGCCGGAACCCCAACCGCCGAACCTTTCGGAGCTTGCTGCATGCCATTTCTGAAACCGGATCCGAGCCTCCCGGGAAAAATTCCGCCGCGAATCCGGAGTTGGCCCGCGGTTTGCTAATTGGAGTTCTTCAACCCCTCTTTCAACCCCATGGAACTCTTCGCCGGATACCAACCCGGACCGTTTTTCGACGAAATGTTCGGCACCAATGGCGCCGTGAGGAGCCATTGCGCCCCGCTGCTGAGCCGCTTCGGCCAGCTCGACCGTTCCGACTTCCTCACCCGCAAGGCGAATTCCGAACTCTATTTCCTGCGCCAGGGCATCACCTTCAATGTCTATCACGACGACCGCGGCATGGAGCGGATTTTTCCCTTCGATCCGATCCCGAGGGTGATGGCCGCCGACGAGTGGGAAACCCTGGAAGCCGGGCTGGCGCAGCGGATCGTGGCGCTCAACCTGTTTCTGCACGATATCTATCATGACCAGCGGATCCTCGCCGACGAGGTGATCCCGCGCCATTACATCGAGCGGGCGCGGCACTACCGGCCGGAGTTCCGCGGCGTGGACGTGCCGCAGGACATCTTCATCCACATCTGCGGCAGCGACCTGATCCGCGGCGCGGACGGCACCTATCATGTGCTGGAGGACAACGGCCGCTGCCCGTCGGGCGCTTCCTATCTGTTGGAAAACCGCAACGCGCTCAAGCGCGCGTTCCCCGCGCTGTTCGAGGAAATGGGTGTGCGCTCGGTGGATTCCTATCCGCGCGATCTGCTGGCGATGCTCCAGCACATCTCCCCGCGCCGCGACGACGCGCCGGTGTGCGTGCTGCTCACGCCGGGCTGCCACAACAGCGCCTATTTCGAGCACTGCTATCTGGCCCGCCAGATGGGCATCGACATCGTCGAGGGCGGCGATCTGGTGGTGGTGGACAAGTTCGTTTACATGCGGACCACCCGCGGCCTGCGCCGGGTGGATGTGATCTATCGGCGGATAGATGATGATTTTCTCGATCCGGTGGTGTTTCGCAAGGACTCGGTGCTCGGCGTGCCCGGACTGATGAATGCCTACCGCGAGGGCAATGTGGCGCTGGCCAACGCGGTGGGCACCGGTGTGGCGGACGACAAGGTGATCTACTATTTCGTGCCGCGGATGATCGAATACTACCTGGGCCAGAAGCCGCTGCTGCCGAATGTTCCCACCTATCTGGCATCGGAGGAGCGGGATCTCCGGTTCATTCTGGGCCACCTTCCCGAACTGGTGGTCAAGGCGGCCAACGAATCGGGCGGCTACGGCATGCTGATGGGACCCTCCGCCACACCCGCGGAAATCGAGGCGTTCCGCGAGCGGATCATCGCCGACCCGCGCAACTACATCGCGCAGCCGGTGGTCTCGCTGTCCCGCGCGCCGACCTGGTGCGACGGCGCGGTCGAGGGCCGTCATGTGGACCTCCGCCCCTATATCATCTACGGAAGCGAAGTGAAGATCGTGCCGGGCGGACTCACCCGCGTCGCGTTGAAAAAGGACTCGCTGGTCGTCAATTCCTCCCAGGGCGGCGGCAGCAAGGACACCTGGGTGCTCCGCCATTGATTCCCCGCCATGCTATCACGAGTCGCCAACACCCTTTACTGGATGGTCCGCCATGTCGAGCGGGCCGACAACCTCGCGCGTCTGATCGACGTGAACCAGCAGTTGCTGCTAGACCACGAGCGGCTGGACAGCGAGCGCCTGCGGGATTTCTGGCAGCCTATCATTCTCAGCACCGGCGATGACGCGATGTTCAACACGCTCTACGACCACGCGGGCGGGCCGGAAGTGATCCGGTTTCTATCCGACGACACCCGCAATCCGAACAGCATCATCTCATGCATCGGCCAGGCCCGCGAGAACGCCAGGATGGTTAGGGACCAGATCTCCGACGAGCTTTGGGAAGCGCTCAACGCGCTCCACCTATTCACCCGCTCGGAGGAAGCCGTCCGGCTCATCGCCGAGGACCCGCCGCGCTATTATGAAAACATCCGCCGCTCGTCAGAGACGTTTCTCGGCATCGCCGCGGCCACCATGGCGCGCAACGAGGCGTGGGATTTCATGGACCTGGGCCGCCATCTGGAACGGGCCGACAAAACCACGCGGTTTCTCGATGTGGTGAACTACCTGCCGATCGCCGAGGGCGGCGGCGAACCCGGCGCGCTGCATTGGTCGGCCATCTTGCGGTCCTGTGGCGCTCTGGGAGCGTTCCGCGTGGGCGGGCGCGCGCCCGACGCCCGCGGAGTGGCGGATTTCCTGATCTTTTCCCGCGAGTTTCCGCGGGCGGTGCGCTATTGCGTGGAACGCGTGGACGCCTCGCTCCACCGCATCTCCGGCACGCCGCGCGGGATGTTCGCCAATGAGGCCGAACGCGAGGCGGGGCGTTTGTTAGCGGAACTCAACTTCGGTACGCTGGACGATGCCTTTGCCGAGGGACTCCACACCTATCTGGACACGTTGCAGGATCGGTTCAACCGGATCGGCGACGCGATTTTCGAAACCTATGTGCTGTTGCCGGAGCGCGCCGTCGCGCCGCCGGGTTCGGAGTCGCGTTCGCTCGCGGAACTCTCCACATGGCAAATGCAGCAGCAGCAGCAATGACCGGTCCCATGCCCGCATCCGCCTCCGGCACGCGCCTTTCGGTGGTCCACCGCACCGTGTTCCACTACGGATCGCCGGTGACCGACAGCCTCAACACGGTGCATCTGGAGCCGCGGCGGTTTCCCTATCAGAAGACCCTGTCGTCGCTGGTCCGCGTGCTGCCGGCCACCCGCTTGCGTCGGTTTGAGGATCTGTTTCACAATCCGACCCATCATTTCGAGTTGCTGGAGCCGCATTCGCGGTTGGAAATCGTGAGCCATCTGAAGGTTCACAATCTCCCGCTGGCGATCCCCCCGGATAGTCTAACCGCCACCGGCGGGGAATACGCGGAAACGGCCACCCGCGAGCGGATCTGGCCGTATTTGCAGGAAAGCAGCCGTGTTTCGAAATCGCCGGACGTGTGGCGGCAGGCGGTGGATGTCACCGCCGGGCTGGAACCGGTCTTCGAACGGGCGCGGGCGATGATGGAGTGGATCCACGGCGGATTTGTCTATCAACCCGGCGCAACCGGCGTGAAAGCCCACGTGGAGGAATCGTTCGCGCTGCGCCGCGGCGTCTGCCAGGACTTCACCCATGTGATGCTCGCCATGTGCCGCGCCGTGGGACTGCCGGCCCGCTACGCGTCGGGATATCTCTACAACGGCCCGCTCGATTCTCTGGTCGGCGCCCAGGCGTCCCACGCGTGGTGCGAGGTCTATCTGCCAGGCTGCGGATGGATCGGCTTCGATCCCACCAACAACACGCTTGCCGACGAACGCTACGTCAAGGTTGCGGTCGGCCGCGACTACGACGACGTCGCGCCGGTGGTGGGCACCTACCACGGCACCGGCCACTGCCGGTTGGAAGTGAGCGTGGCGGTGGAGAAGATCTGACGCATCCAGACCGACCCGCCGGTGGCGCGCTCTCGCAAAGGTGGCGCGCTCTCGCCGAGAGCGCATGAGAATGAAGCGGCGAATGACCGCTGCGAAGCTCCACTTATTCTCATCCCATTCTCCTGCGGCCCCGGCGGTGCCGCGCTACCTTTCATGCGCTCTCGCCGGTGGCGCGCTCTCGCAAAGGTGGCGCGCTCTCGCAAAGGTGGCGCGCTCTCGCCGAGAGCGCATGAGAATGAACCGGCGAATGACCGACTGCGAAGCTCCACTCATTCTCATCTCATTCGCATGCGGCCCCGGCGGTGCCGCGCTACCTTTGCGGCCCCGGCGGTGCCGCGCTACCTGGCATTCCATTCTCCTCCCAAAGGTGGCGCGCTCTCGCCGAGAGCGCATGAGAATGAAGCGGCGAATGACCGACTGCGAAGCTCCACTCATTCTCATCTCATTCGCATGCGGCCCCAGCGGTGCCGCGCTACCTGGCCACTTATTCTCATCCCATTCTCCTGCGGCCCCGGCGGTGCCGCGCTACCCGGCTCCGCATCCGCTTGCGCAAAAGGTTCCGCTTCACCCTTGAGGGTCCTGTCCCGTTCCGCGTACCAGGAACGTTGCGTCAGCGGCACGAAAAAGGGGAAGCGGTTAGGCTCCCCCTTTTCAAAAATTCCTATCCGTTCGAGATCAGAACGGGATTTCGTCGTCTTCGCGGAAATCGTCCGGCGGGGCGGCGGAGCCACCCTGCGGCGGACCTGAGGGACGCTGTTGTTGGGGCGCGGGGCGCGACGACGGTTGCGGCGGACCGGCGTGGCCACCACCACCGCCTCCGTTGCCGCCTTTGCCGTCGGGCAGGAACTGCAGCGCCTCGCCGATGACCTTGAGTTTGCTGCGTTTCTTGCCGGTTTCCTTGTCGTCCCAGGTATCCATCTGGAGGCGTCCCTCGATGTAGGCCATGCGGCCTTTGCCGAGATATTGTTGGGCGAGTTCCGCCTGGCGGCCCCACAGGGTCACTTCCACGAAAACCGTTTCCTCCTGGCGGACGTTCTGTTCATTGGTCCAGACGCGGTTGATCGCGAGGCCGATGTCCGCGACGGCGGTGCCTTTGGGGGTGTAGCGCAGCTCGGGGTCCCGGGTGAGGTTGCCGATCAGCATGACTTTGTTCAGATTGGCCATAGCGGAGGAAATACAGGGGGTTTTTCGGAAAGCGTCAAGAAAAAATGTTCAGATGAACAAATTTTCCTCAGGCGATGCGCTGGAAGTGCTGGAGGTGGACCTTGGTGTTGAGGTGCAGGCGCGCCTGGACCTTGGCCACCATGTCCGGGGAACCGGAGATGTGATAGTTCACGTAATGGCCGGCCTCGAGGTGGCGGGCGTTGTAGGCGAATTGGCGGCGGCCCATTTGGACAACCTTGTCGATCTTGCCTCCTTCGGCTTCGATTTCCTTCGCAACGGAGCTGACGAGTTCATCGACGGTGCCGTCTAGGGACTTGGTGTTAAGGACGATCAGGCCTTGGTATTTGCGACTCATCGGATTGGGGATTGGGTGGTGGATTGCTTCTGGTGTGATATTGGTTCGCCGCGGCGGCGACGCCTTGGGAACGCGCAAATTGCACCGCTTCCGCCGCCTTTGCAAGCGTGTTTTCAAAAAGTTCCCGCTCATCCGGGTGGAATTTTCCCAAAACGTGCCCCACCATCTCCCCGGGACCGCTTCCGCCGATCCCGAATTTCAGCCTCGGAAACGAATCGGTCCCCAAATGCTGGATCAGCGATTTGATCCCGTTGTGGCCGCCGGCGGAGCCTTTTTCCCGGAAACGGAGCGTCCCAAGGGGCAGCGCCGCGTCGTCGTACACCACCAGCATCCGTTCGGGCGGCCATTTGTAAAAACCCAGCACCTGCTGCACCGCCCGGCCGCTGAGATTCATGAACGTCTGGGGTTTCACCAGCAGCGTGCCGTCCGCCGGCAGCTTGGCCAGATGGCACTGCCACCGCGGATTCGACTGGAAAACCGCCCCCCCCGCCGCCGCAAGCCGGTCAAGGACCATGAACCCGACGTTGTGGCGGGTGGCCTCATACTGACGGCCGGGATTGCCCAGCCCCACGATGATCGGAAACGACATGCGCGCGGAGCGTAGCGCCGCGCACGGCAATGGAAAGCCGGGATTTCGCCCGTTGGCGATTTCTCCTGCGGCGGTTACTTGTCTTTCTTGCCGTCCTTCGTCGGATCGGGCCGGCCTTCGAGGGCGGCCACCACCTTGATCTCGAAATCGGCCGCCTTTTTCCGGTCCGGCCGCCCGTCGAGTATGGCGAGCACCTTTTCGCAAGCGGCGTCGGTGACGATCAACTGCGGCTTGCCCTTCATCGCCTTCTGCACGCACAGCGGAATCTTGTCGAGCCCGCGCGTTTCCTGAGGGTCGATGTCGATGACGTTGACGTATTTCCGGGGAATCGCCTTTTTCATCGCGTTGTTGTTGGAATCCACATCGGTGCGATGGTTGGGATCGCGGGAGGTCGGATCGTAGTCCTGCGTGAAGAAAAACGCCACGCCCTTCCCTTTCGCCTCGGCGTCCTTCTTCTCCGATTCGAGACGCCGCTCACTGAAAGCGCCGAAAACCGGCGCCACCACCGCCACCAGGGCAACCAACAACATCGTTAGGCTTTTCATAACGGCCGGAGGTTACCGGCCGGACCTTACATTGTCAAGCGCCGGAATCGCGACCGCGTGAATCGTCCCCGAATTCCCGCCCGATACCGGTCCGGAGTTGCCTTGCGCGCCGGGAGCGGATTGACTCCCTCCATGATCGGTTTGTCCGAAAAGCCCTGCGCCGGGTTTTTAACCCAAAATCCGAAAATGAAAGGAATCATGTGGTCCCATTTGACCGCTGAAGCGCTGAGTTCCGCTGAAGCCGCTGAAATGGAGACCAAAAAAATCAGCCGGAAGATGATTCATCTTCCGGTGTCGGCTTTCCGATCAAAGAACACTCAGCGAACCCAGCGGTTTACAGCGTTTCAGCGGTTAACCCAGTGTCCTAACCACCTTGAACTTCGGGTTTCGGGTTTAACCCCGGGGCCGCCTATCCCGCATGCGACCGCCCGGAATCCGGAAATCGATCCGTCGCCGACGTACCAAGCGCGCAATCGTGACCATTCCATGACAATCCGCCCGCGCGAGTCCGTCAGAATGACATCCACGCCCGCGCCAAGGAACGTGGGCGTCCCTCACGCATCCTCAACCTCCTCACCCTAACCACCATGATCCGCCGACATCTCCCATGCGGACTGAAACCCGCGCTCCTGTTAGCCACCGTCCTTGCCGCGCTCGCCACCGCCCGCGCCGACGAAACGCCACCTAGCGAATCCCTCCGCCAGGGACTCTATCAGGAGGAGGTCAAACGCGATCCCGAGGCGGCGGCGAAGCATTATCAGGAGGTGCTGGAGCAATACGCCAGGCAGCAGGCGGTCGCCGCGACCGCGTTGTTCCGTCTGGCGGAAGTGCGCCGCGGCCAGGGCAAAAACGATGACGCCATCAGACTCTATCAACAATTGCTCGCCGGGTTTCCGCAGGCTGCGGCGGAGGGCAAACTGGCGCGCGAACGGCTCACCGAACTCGGTGCCGTGGAACGGGGGTCCGGCTCCCAGTTCGCGGAAGAGGAAGCCCGGCAAATCGAAGCGTGGGACAAGTGGCTGGCGGAATCGCCCGAACTCGCGCGCAAGTCGGACTTGCTGGAAACGGCGGTCCGCAAGAGGTGGATGGACGTGGTGAGACACTTGCTGGAAAAAGGCATGGACCGTCCGCAAGTGGCCGCCGGCCTGACCGCTGCATCCGGCTACGGGTTTCTTGATTTCGTCAAGTGCATCGTGGAAACCGGCAAGCCCGATACCGGGGCGCTCAATTCCGCGCTTGCGGTTTCCCTTTTCGCGGAGCCGCCGCATCCCGATGTGGCGCGCTATCTATTGGGACGCGGCGCCAGTCCGGATGCGGTCAACAATGACGGCAATCCGGTCATTGGCAGGGTGGTTTGGTTGGGCGATGTCGAATTGCTCAAGGAACTGCTCAAACGGGGTGTCAACCTCCATCCAAAGATCACCTTCAAGGCGCGTCACCAAACCGGCCGCCGGAATCCTTTCACCCCTACCACCAATAAGGAGGAAGAAGTGCCCTATGATCTGATGGGATGGTTCAAGCCGGGGCCCAATGCGCCGGAAATAGCCACATTGCTGCTGGATGCCGGCCTCAAGGCAGGAACGGGACTCGTATGGGCGTTGGATGCCGTGGCCCGTCTTGACGAAACCGGAGATCTGGTCCGCCGCCTGCTCGCCCAGCGGCCGGACCATGTGGATGTGGCGGAAATGCCCGACATAACCGAGTGGAAGCCGGCGTCACGGCGCGTATTTCTTGACGAGGTGCTCATCCCGGCGCTCTCCAAGGAGAAGGGCGTGCTCCTGCTCGATGCCACCACCGGACGGTGGCAGTCTCTAACCAACAATGACAACGCTGTCACCTGGCCTACACTTGAAGGCTTGCTTTGGCAGAATCTGGAGAAGCTGGTGCCAGATCGCTCCATCTACGAAACAACGGCCGACAGGAAACGGAAGTACAAGACTGTGAATTACTGGCCCAAGCTCACCGTATTCCAGACATCGGCGGAAGGAATCACTCGCACCGTAGTCCCGCTCAAGAGTGCCGAACCACTTCCCCCGTTGCGGCCGGACATGGTCATTGAGTTCGACGACGAAGGCGAGCCGTCGGTCAAGTCCCTGATCGAACCCGCTCTCGACTGGCACCTTCGCAAGCGCGTCCGCGTGCCGGTCACCATCGAGCAGGACGGAAAATCCCGCGAGATGACAATGTGCGGCAATCTGCTGGTGTTTGATCCGACCTCCGCGGAGATACCATTGCTCAACATCGGCGCGCTTGCCAGGATGTTTTTGCCCAGGCAATCGGTGGACGGCGACCTGGCACTCAAAAGTGGCACTATCTTCACCATCCTCCGCAAGGACGGCCGCGAGTTGCGCCTGGATGCGGGCGACGAGAATAGCAGTTCGTTCATCCCGACGGATGTGGTCACCCGATCCTATCTTCAGGCGGGCGACCGTTTGATCATTCCACAAGCCGATTGGGAGCTGATGCGCACCCCCGTCACGACCGGGGAACATCTGCCGCCGATCCGGGTGGCCGTCCCGGAGTGGTCCTTTCATCGCAGCTATTTCATGGGAGTGAAAAATATGCCCACGCCGCCGCAGACGCCAGCCTTATCCCGCTCCCCCCGCCCCTCCGAACGGACCCCAACCGCTATCCAAAAGGCGCCGCCGCCATCATACCCACCGCCTACGCTGTTCGAACTCCTCGCGGATGTGCTGTCCCCGGAGCTCGACCGCTTTGTCGAGGATCGCAAGCTCGGCGATGACGACCTCTTCGCGACTCTGGCAACGGAAAGCAGTTGGTCGTTCAGTGTGGTTCTTCCGCATCCGGATTTTTCGAGCGTCCTTATCAAACGGCCCAAGGACGGCGGCGGCGAGACCGTGCTCAAGGTGGATCTAACCCCAATCATCGCCCGCTGCCAGGATGACACCGACCCCGCGGAAATCCGCAAGGCCGATGTACCGCTGCTGCCCGGCGACACCATGGAGTTCTCGCTGCGCGCCGACAAACCGTCCCAACCCTGGACCGGCCTCAGCCCGGCCGAGGAGCGGCTGTTCCGCAAAGCGATAGGCGGAAAAATCACATTGCGCGAACCCGATGGCGTGATCCATGACTTCGATCTGGTCTATCAACAGCCCGCCTGGCGCGCGACGCCCGCCGGATTACTGCCCTTCGCACCGGAAACAGGATCGCCTTCGACCCGCGCGAGCCGCGTCCGGTTTCCACAACGGTCAACCGGCGGCATATTCCGCGATGAGGCCACGATTGACGGTGCTTCGTTCCTCCGCGAGGGCGACCGGATGCGGGTGGATTTCTACGACCATGCCACCGCGAGAGTCAGGTCATCCGGCCAGATCCCCAACCGCCGCGTTCCAAAAGTGCTCGACATCCCGAGCGAGCGCGGGCGTCCCGCGCGCTAACCGTTCCGCCTGCCACTTCAACTTCCTCATCCTAACCACCATGATCCGCCGCCATCTCCCATGCGGACTGCATAGACCCCACCCACACCCACCGACCCCCCGCGCCGCGCGTCCGCCCGGAGTCCACAGTTGCGCTGCCGGAGGGAAGATGCTTCATTTTCCCCGTGAAGGAATTGTCCGAGCACCTGTTCTGGGATGTGCGGCGGGATGGCGTCGATATGGAACGCCATGCCGTGTGGCTGGCCAGACGCGTGCTGGAATACGGCCATTGGTCCGATTGGCAGGCTTTGGTCGCATACTATGGGAAAGATCGTCTGGCAGGCATCGTGGTGGAAATCCGTTCGCTCAGACCCCGTGCGTTTGCCTTCTGCCGCGCTTGGTTCCAACTGCCCGCCACCGCATTCCGATGCTCCACGACACCGCCGTTTCCCTAGCCGTCCGCGAGGTTCTGGAGGATTGGCCCTGACGAACATGTATCCCGCCGGGGACATTCTCACCACTCCCTAACATGCGCTCCCTCCGCTGGCTCACGTTTTTCGTGCTGGTGCCGTTGCTGGTGCTGGCGGCGTTGGCATTGTTAGGTATCCGCGCGCAGTCTCGGGCGGCGTGGAGCGCGGCGCGCGAACGGGCGGAGCAGATCGCCAGGACAACCGCTCCCGGTCTTGGCGACGAACTTGCCAAACGGGTGTCCCTCGCGCCGTTGTTTTCCGATCCGCCGGCGCCGCAGTCCGTCACCGCGCCCGCGGGCGATCCTCTGGCCGGCGACGACCCCGCTGAGCTGGCGGCCCTGCGCGACGACCCCAATGCCGGACTCTCCGCCTCCGGCCTGCCGCGCCGTGTGCTGGCCGCGCTGCGGTTGTTGGAGATCGCCCCCGATAGCCAGGAACCGGACTCGGTGGTCGCCTTGGTGACGTCGGTTCCGTCGGTCCTAACCACCGGTGCGCTCGAACGCCTCGGTGATCCGGCGAAGCCCGCTCTAACCAAGTGGAGGGAGGGCGAAACCGCGCTGGCGCTCGCCCACCACGGCGGCGGGTGGCAGTTTTCCAACGGCGGATTCTGGTGGGTGGAACGCCGTGCGGGTGCCGTCGCCTATCTGACACCTGAGAAACCAACCGCCTTGATCCGGGAAGCCTCCGCCAACCTGCCGACGTGGGCCGGGCTCGAACTCCGGGCCGGCTCCGACACCGTGGCCCGGGCGTTGCTGCCGGGTTCTCCGGAAGAAACCAGCCCATCCGGTTATCCGGTTCTCGCTTCCGCGCCGGTTCCCTTCGGGGATGGCCTTGTCTTGCACGTCACCGCCGTTTCCGCTCCGCTGATCGAGCATGAAGTCCGCAGGCAGGCGGTGTGGACGCTATCGGTGTTAGGTGTTGCGGTCGTTTCCGCCTGCCTCGCGTTGTGGCTCATGCTGCGCGCGGTCTATCAGGAACGCCGGCTTGCCGCGCTGAAGAGCCAGTTCGTTTCCAGCGTTTCCCACGAATTGCGCGCGCCTATCGGTTCGATCCGCCTGATGGCCGAATCCCTGCACGAGGACAAGGTCTCCGGCACCGCCGCCCGCGACTTCCACCGCCTGATCGCCGGCGAAAGCGCGCGGCTCTCGCAGATGGTCGAGAACGTCCTCGACTTCGCCCGCATCGAGGAAGGTCGCAAACGCTACCGCTTCGAAGAAACCGATCTCCAACAGCTCGCCGCCGACACCCTGCGCCTGATGGCCCCGCTGGCCGCCGAGCGGGGGATCACGCTGGCGTCCGAACTCGATGCCGTCACCGCCACCGTGGATCCAGCGGCCATCCAACAGGCGCTGGTGAATCTGATCGACAACGCGATCAAGTTTTCTCCGGAACGCAGTGAAATCGCCGTTGCTCTATCCGGATCCGCGGTGGGTTGGTCGCTGTCCGTCCGCGACCAAGGCCCCGGCATTCCTCCGTCGGAGCGCGAGCGGATCTTCGAGCGCTTCCACCGCCTCGGCAACGAACTGCGCCGCGAAACCCAGGGCGCGGGCATCGGCCTGAGCATTGTGAAACACATTGCGGAAGCGCATGGGGGGAGGGTTACGGTTTGCGGCGCGGAAGGAGGAAGCGGGAGTGTCTTCGCCATCGAGACAGAAGATTTTGAGACGGAAGACAGAAGACAAGAGCAAGCATGAAATCGAACATCCATGAATGGCCAACGAGGCATCGACTTCCAGTCTTCTGTCTTCTGTCTTGAAGCGAAGCGGTCTTTTGTCTATTCAATCTCCCATGCGCCTCCTCATCATCGAAGACGAACTTCCCATGCGCACCGCCCTGGTGGAAACCCTGGCGGCGGAGGGGTATCGCGTGCAAAGCGCGGCCGATGGTCTGCGCGGGCTGGAGATGGCCTGCACCGAGCCGTTCGACCTGGTTCTGTTGGATGTGATGATGCCGGGCTTGGATGGCTACGCGGTGTGCCGCGAGCTGCGCAAACGCGGCCGCGACATGCCGGTGCTGATGCTCACGGCCAAGGCGTTGGTGGACGACCGCGTGGACGGGCTCGACGCCGGGGCTGACGACTATCTAACCAAACCATTCAGCCTGCGCGAACTGCTTGCCAGGGTGCGGGCGCTGCTGCGGCGGCACGAGCGCCACGCGGCGGTGCCGGACGTGCTCGAACTCGGCGCGGCAAAGGTGGACTTCGCACGGAGGATTATTGTTGGGAACGGCATCGACCACTCCCTATCCGAAAAAGAGCTTGGAATGCTGCGCCTGCTCGCCGCACAACCCGGCGAAACGGTCACCCGCGAGCGGTTTCTCGACGTCGTATGGGGCTATCACGCCTATCCGAGCACCCGCACGGTGGACAATTTCATCTCCACCCTCCGTTCGAAGATCGAGGCCGATCCCGCCAATCCGCTGCACCTGATCACCGTCCGCGGCGCGGGCTACCGCCTGAACCCGAAATCGTAAGTTGGCATGACCCATGCAGCCATTTTTTCCACTGAGAAACTGAAAATCACTGATTCCACTGAAGTGATTTTTGATTTTGGGGAAATCCTTCCCATTCATCAATCGGTGCATTCCCATTTTTCTCCAAAAAATCAGTTTTCTCAGTGAATCCCTGTGTCTCAGTGGTAAATCGAGCGTCCAAACTACCCTGATATTCGGATTTAGGGCTGAATACGGCCGCTGTGCCGAATGACCGGCCATAGCCGTGCCGGCCGCTGTCCAGAGCCGGCATCAGCCGACTCCACCCCGGCATTTTCCGAGCTGATGCGGCCATGGGGATTTGATCCGGATTCTCCGGCGCCGTGGCGATTATCCTTTGCAGTTATCTGCGGCGGCGCAGCGCGAGGCCGAGCGAACCGAGGGCGAGCAGCGCGGCGGATGCCGGTTCGGGGATGACCCCGATGGTGCCGTTGGTGGAGAATTGGCTCGTGTCCCAGGAAAGACCGGTGCCCAGCGGAGCGGAGCTGAAGTCGAAGGCGGGAGTGCCACTGAAGCTGCCGAAAGTCGCGATCTGGAAGCTGTCGTTGGCCGCCGGCGTATAGCCGTTGTAGAAGGAAACGAGGATGTTGCCGTTTGCGGCCAGGGCACCGGACACGAGCAAGCGGTCGTAGTCCGAAGTGCCGGTGCCGCCGAGTTCGACAAACCAATCCGATCCGCTGTTGAGGCCGAGATTGCCGGTGACGGTAAGAGCGCCTGGGGAACTGCCCACCCGAAGATCTCCCGCGATCGAGGAATTGCCCACCACCGCGCCATTACCGGTGAGGGTCTGGGTGGCGCCGAGCGTCCAGCCGCTGGTGGCGGAAACGTCGAGCGTGGCGCCGGCTGCGATGGTGATGGTGGAAGACCCGGAAATCGAGCCGCCGCTGCCGACGGCAAGCGTGCCGCCGTTGATGGTGGTGTTGCCGGTATAGGTGTTGGCTCCGGTCAGGGTCTGGGTGCCGAGGCCGGTCTTGGTTAGGCCGACGGACGATGCCCCGTCGGTGATGGTTCCGCCGAAGGAGTAGCTCTGGAGGGCGGTGGAGTTCTCCCCAAGGGTCAGGACGGAAGGGGTGGCGCCATCGTTGCGGACATTGCCGGCGGCTCCTGTTAGTGCGCGGAAGCCTTCGTTGCGCTGGTTGAGGTCGAAGGCGCCACCGGTCATGTTGACGAGGCTGTCGATGTAGATCTGGTCGCCGCCGGTGCCGCCGAGTTTGGCCGTGCCACCGGAAATGGTGAGACCCGTGACACCGCTGGCGCCTACGGCATGCACGGTGGCCGAGGACGTTTTGCCCAGAATGAGCGTACCGGACTCGACCGCGGCCCATCCGCCCGCGTTGTCGGCGGTGCCGGAAAGGGTGAGGGACCCGCTGCCCGCGTATTTGATGGTGGTGTTGCCGCCGGTGTCGGTCACGCGTCCTGCGTAGTCGTAGTTTCCGCTTCCGGTGACGGTCAGGGTGGTGCCGCCGTTGATGACTCCGTTGGTTGCACTGGCACCCGAGAATCCGGCCACGGATGAGGCTTTCCCGTTGAGGTTGAGCGTTGTGTCGCTGCCGATCTGGAGTTTGGTGGCGGGAGAGAGGGCTCCTGCGACTCCGACCCGCACTTCGCCGGAGGCGATTCTCAAGTCGCCGCTCCAATCATTGGCGGCGTTGTTGAGAAGCAGCAAGCCGCCATCTTCCTTGCGGAGATTTCCGCCACCGGTGACCTTGCCGTTGATGGTGGTCGTCGTTCCGCCCCAGACATACATCGTTCCTTCCTTTCCGGTGTTGAGGATGATGTCGCGTCCAGCGCCGAGCGGGAGGTTGGTGCCGTTCTGCACCTGGAGGCTGGCTTTGCCCTCCCCGTTGCCCAGGGTAGTTACCACGTCCCCGTTGAAGACGATGTCATTGGCGGCATTTCCCAAGGATCCGTCCGTCGGCGTGGTGGCGTTCGAGGCGGCGCGCAGACGGCCCTGGCTGATGGTAATGGTCCCGGTGAAATCGTTGGTCGTGTTCGCCCAATCCCACAGCGCACCGCCGGCGCTGGCGTGGGCGTAAGTGATATTGCCGGTGCCGGTGATCTTGCCGTGGATGGTGGCGTTGCTGTAGCCGCTGGTGATGCCCGAGCCGATTCCGTTTCCGGTTAGGGTCAGGTTAGCCCCTGAGCCGAGGTTGAAGACCACATTGGTGTCTCCCGAAGATCCGGTGGAAAGCGACCCGAAGGTGTCGGTCTTCCCGTTGGCATTGAACGTGGTCGATCCCCACATCACCACCGCGGTGCCGTCGGGAAGCGCGTTGTCGGCATCGAGCCGGATCACCGAACCGCTGTTGCGGATGTTGGTGTAGCCGGTGTAGGTATTGCCCGCGCCAACCGCGTAGGTGCCCGCATAGCTAACCACATTGCCAGCGTGGGCGGAACCGGTCAGCGTTAGATTGCCCTTGACGTTGTCGATGTTGCCGGTGAAGGAGTTGGCCCCATTGAGGACAAGGGTGCCGCCATCGGTGTGGCGCACGTTTCCGCTGCCGGAAATCACGCCGTTGACGGTGAAGGTGGAACTTCCATAGGCGCGGAAAATCTTGTCGCCGCCGCCGGAGAGGATGACGGACCGCGAGGCGGCCAGGCTGTTGGACGCGGCGGTACAAACCAAACCACCACCCTGGATGGTAATGGTGTTGGCCGCGTTGCCGAAAGCGGCGTCGCTGGCAAAATTGACCACGCCGGACTGGATGGTCACATTTCCCACGAAATCGTTCGAACCGCTGCCGAGCGTCAGATTGCCGCCCACGCCGCCGCCGGTGTCGGAGGTGTCGCCGTTGGCCTTCAGGATGATGCTTCCGGTTCCGGTGATCTTCGAATTGAGGTTGAGGTTGGCACTGGTTCCGATACCCGAACTGTCGAAGGTGGAGGCCCCTGAAATGGTCACCCCCCGGTTGGCGGAGAGGGAGAGTCCAGCCGTGGCCTTGAGGGTCGAGGCGTTGAGCGTCAATTGGTCGGCGACGTAGGCGCCCGGTGTCGATCCGAGGTTGTTTTCGGCGCTGATGGAGAGCGTGCCGCCGTTGACGATGGTTTTGCCGGAATAGCTGTTGCCGCCGGATAGGGTCAGGACATTGGCCCCCTGCTTGGTGAGGCTGCCCGAACCGGAAATCGCGTTGGATACGGTGAGGTCCGCGGTGCGGTTGAAGACGAGCTGGCCGTTGTTGGTGATGGCTCCGGAGCCAAGCGAACCGGTGGCACCGCCGTTGCCAACCAGAAGTTTCGCACTGGAACCAATCGTCGTGGTCCCGTAGTCGTTGCCATCGGCGGCGAGGATCACGGTGGAAGTCTGGTTGATAACCAACGAGCCGTTTCCGCCGCTGCCATCTCCGTTGGAAAGCACGCCGTTGATAGTGAGGGTGCGGCTGTTGTTGCCGTCATAAACGTTCAGCGAGGCGTTTCCGTTGAGTTCGATTGGCGCGCCAACGACGATGTTTCCTCCCACCGGATTGATTTCGATGGAGCCGTCTCGGGCGTAGATACCAGCCGTGTTGATGGTGAAGGTCCGGTTGCTGCCGGCATCGTTCTCGATTTTTCCATAAAGGCCGAAAGCGTTTCCGGTGACGGTGAAATCGGCACCCGCGGTGTTGAGCAGGCGCCACTCGCCGAAGTTGTCGCCGATGGTGTAGTTGTTATTTGGGGTTGGGCGTGTGGATCCGGTGAATTGCAGGACCACGCCGCTTCCGGTCGAGGGGGCGGTATCGCCCGACCAGTTGGCGCCCGTGCCGAAATTGTCGTCTGTTCCACCGCCGTCCCAAACAAATGTCTGACCGCTGGCTGCGGTCGGCGCGAGCAGACTGGCACCCAGGGTGGCGAAGGCGATCAATGCGAATTTTGGTTTCATAAATTTACACGGTTGGCCCTCCCCCGGAAGGAGGGGGAAAGACATCTACGAACGGGATCGAAATATTTCAATCAAAAAAACCCGGATTCCCGGCATTTTCAGGGATTTGGCACCTCCTCCACCGCCGCGCGGATGAAGTCGCGGGGATCGGGTTCGCTGGGCTGGCCCGGGGTGCGGAAGCTGCGGTAGGTCCAGCCCGTGGAGAGCGTGGGCAGCCCGGCGGTGAGCGCGGGCGTGACCTCGCTGATGTCCATGCCGGTGAAATCGGCGAGATCATCCGAGCCTTGGATGCGATAAACCAAGCCGTCCACCGTGCCGGACACGAGATCGCCCGGGCCGCTGAAGACCGCGCCGTCGCGCACCGGCAGGGTGAGGACCAGCGCCGAGGTTTCCGGGCCGGCTCCATCGGGATCGGCCAGAGCGGCCACCATTTTGCCGTCGTTGGCGGAACTGAGCGGATCGCCGTCGAGGGCGAATTCGAGGAGGTTGTTGCGGCCGTCGCCATCGGGGTCGGCGTCTTTGGCGTCAATCGGGGCGGTTAGCCCCTTGGCGGCGGCCCAGGTGTCATAGGCCGAAGAAGCCACCGAATACACCAGTTCCAGTTGATTTCCGGCTTGCTGGACCGACCAGGTTCCCGTGCCGGCGAATCCGGGCGCGGTCACCGTGAAATCCATGGCATCGAAGCCCGTGATACCGCCCGAGGTGGTCAGGATCGGGAAGGTTTTCCCGGTTTCGGTGAAATTCGCCAGCCCGGTGGTGTCCAAGGTGATCGGATGCGGGCCGGGGTCGAGGGCCAGCGCCTCCACGGCGAGGTCGGTGAACCCGGTGCCCGCCGTTCCGGTCCAGTCGGAGATTTTCGCCCCGAGTCCGCCGCCGGAAACCACGTTGACGGTATCGCTGATGGAGCCGTTGCCGGAGAGGGTGCCCAAAACCAGGGTGGGCGTATCGCCGAGCGTGCCGTCCACTTGCAGGGTGCCCGCGTTGACGGTTGTGGCGCCGGTGTAGGTGGAAACGCCGGTGAGAACCTGGGTGCCGGCACCGGTTTTGGTGAGGTTCACGCCGGAAACGCCGTCTTCGATCACACCGGCGAAGGTATAGACATTGCCCGCGACCGATTGCTGGCCCACGGTGAGAGTGGACGGGGCGGCTCCCGAGTTGTTGATGGTGCCGCCGCTGCCGGTCAGGCCTCGGAAACCTTCGCTGCGCTCGTTGAGATCGAAGGTGCCAGCCGACATATCCACGTTGGCGTCGAGGTAAATCTGGTCACCACCAGTGCCGGCAAGGCGGCAAGTGCCGCCGCTGATGGTTAGACCGGGGATATTGTTGGTGCCCACCGCGTGGACCGACGCGGTGGAGTCCTTGGCGAGGACGAGGATGCCGGACCCGACAACCGCGCGGCCGCCGGAGTTATCCTGGTTTCCGGACAGGGTGAGCGATCCGGTCCCGGCGTATTTCACGATCAGGCCGTTGTTGCCGCCGAAGTTGGTATCGGTGACGCGGCCGGTGTATTCGTAGGTGCCGTTGCCGGTGACGGTCAGGGTGGTGCCGCCGCAAAGGTTTCCGCCGAACAGTCCGCCCGCGGAGATGGCGTTGACCGAGGTGGGGATGCCGTTGAGGTTGCAGATGCCTCCGCCGACGACCAGCGTGGTGGTGGAGGGGATGGCGCCGGCCAGGCCCTGGCGGAGTTCGCCGGCCACGACTTTGGTCTCGCCGGCGTAGTCGTTGGTGGCGTTGTTCAGGAGCAGCAGGCCGCCGTCCTCCTTGCGCAGGTTTCCGCCGCCGGTGATTTTCCCGTTCACCGTGTTGGTGGTGCTTCCCCACACGTAGAAGGTGCCTTCTTTTCCGGAGTTGATCGTGATGGTGCGTCCCACGCCAAGCGGCAGGTTGGTACCGTTCGCCACTTGCAAACTTGCCTTGCCTTCCTGGTTGCCGAGGGTGGTCACGATGTCGCCGTTGAAAACGATGTCATTTTCGGCGTTGCCGAGCGCGGAATCGGTCGGGGTGGTGGCATTCGATGCGGCGCGCAGGCGCCCCTGGGTGATCGTAATGGTCCCGGTGAAATCATTGGTGGTGTTGAACCAGTCCCATTGCGCGGCACTCGCGATGGCGGTGGCGTGGGCGTATGTGATGTTGCCCGTGCCGGTGATCTTGCCGTGAATGGCGGCGTTTCCATAACCGCTGGTGATGCCCGAGCCGATCCCGTTTCCAGTTAGAGTCAGGTTGGCTCCGGCGCCCAGGTTGAAGACCACATTGGTGTCTCCCGCTGAACCGGTGGAAAGCGATCCGAAGGTATCCGTTTTCCCATTGGCGTTGAACGTGGTCGATCCCCACATCACCACCGCGGTGCCGTCGGGAAGACCGTTGTCGGCGTCGAGGCGGATGACCGAGCCGTTGTTGCGGATGTTGGTGTAGCCGGTGTAGGTGTTGCCCGCGCCGACCGCGTAGGTGCCGGCATAGCTGATGACATTTCCGGTGTGGGCGGAGCCGCTCAGCGTTAGGTTGCCCTTCACATTGTCGATATTGCCAGTGAAGGTGTTCGCACCGTTGAGCACGAGGGTACCGCCGTCCGTGTGGCGGACGGCTCCGCTGCCGGAAATCACGCCGTTGACGGTGAAGGTCGAGCTGCCGTACACACGGAAAATCTTGTTTCCTCCGCCGGCCAGAATCACCTGCCGGGTGGCGGCCAGGCTGTTGGTGGCGGCGGTGCAGACGAGTCCGCCGCCGTTGATGGTGATGGTATTGGGGGCGTTGCCGAATGCGGCGTCGCTGGAGAAATTGACCACTCCGGACTGGATCGTGACGTTTCCGGTGAAATCATTCGCGTTGTTGCCGAGGGTGAGGTTTCCACCCACGCCGCCGCCGTCGTCGGCGGTGTTGCCGTTGGCGGACAGCACCAGGTCGCCGGTTCCGGTGAGCAGGCTTTGGATGTTGTAGTTGTTGCCGTTGGAACGGCCCGCGGAGCTTATGGAAAGGCCGCCTGCGGTGGTGATCGATCCTCCGGTCAGGGTTTTGTTGCCGTCCTGGGCGAAGGTGATCGAGTTCGGATCCACCGTGCCATCAACCGTGATGGTTAGACCGCCGATGCCGTCCGTTCCGGCGGAAAACACCGCGTCGTTTCCATCGGTCCATGGGGTGGAGGTGTCCGCTGTCCCTCCGTCGTTGTCACCGCCGGCGGCGTCGGTGTTCCAATTGAAGGAGGTGGCATCCCAGAGACCGCCGGCGTTGCCGGATCCCGGAAC
Organism: Verrucomicrobiota bacterium; assembly: GCA_017301995.1. Classification (GTDB taxonomy): domain Bacteria; phylum Verrucomicrobiota; class Verrucomicrobiia; order Verrucomicrobiales; family Akkermansiaceae; genus Luteolibacter. The sequence continues at coordinate 24,380 of JAFLEH010000009.1, forward strand.
GTCGCCATTGGTGTCCCAATAGAGGTTTGCGGCCATCGCGAGGGGCGCGCAAAAGACGGTTGTTACCACCAGTGAAAGCGGCCGGATGGCGCGCACGGCAAACAATGGGTTTTTTGATTTCATACGCAAACGAGGATGCGCGGACATTGCACGTTAGATCGGGCGGAAGTCAAGGGAAAACCCTGCGGAATCCCGAAAAAGCCGCACCTTCTCCGCTTGCCCGCGCCGCGCCGGGGTGCTACACCACGGGAGATGAGCGGACGCGCGAACATTTTCATGGCCGGCGACGAGCGCTATCACGCGGACACCTGCACCGCGCTGATCGCGGCAAACCGTGCCGGCGAGGTGGCGTTCAGCGCCCTCGCCCGCGGCTCCTATCCGGGCAGGAAACTCCCCGCCGCCATGCTCCCGCAGGTGTGCTCGGTCGGATATTGGGACGCCGCCCACGACCAGGCGTGGGGCCTTGGCGAACACCGCAACGAAGGCATCGAAATCACTTATCTGGCAAACGGCCGGCTCGGTTTCCGCGTGGACGGCAGCGCCCATCCGCTGGGCCCCGGCGATCTAACCATCACCCGTCCGTGGCAGCCCCACAGCGTCGGCGACCCGGCGGTGGCCTCCAGCCGGCTCTATTGGCTGATCCTCGACGTCGGCGTGCGCCAGCCGCACCAGGCCTGGCAGTGGCCTTCTTGGCTGGTGTTTTCAAAGGCCGACCTGCGCGATCTGACGGCCCTGTTGCGGGAAAACGAACACCCGGTCTGGCGCGGCACGCCGGAGATCGAACGATGCTTCGGCGAGATCGGCCGGCTGGCGGACGAGTCCCAAACCGGCGATCCGCCCGTCACCCGGTTGGTGCTGGCGATCAACGAGTTGCTGGTCTGCGTCCACGAGCTTCTGCGCGCGCAAAACCCGCCGCGCAAGGTCAGTCTCACCCTGGGCGAGCGCAGCGTGGCGATGTTTCTCGAGCGCCTCCGTGAGCGCCTCGCCGAGCCGTGGACCCTCGAAATCATGGCCGAGCGCACCGGCTTGGGCCGCACCCGTTTCGCCCACCATTGCCGGAAACTCACCAACCTGGCCCCGATGGACTACCTGCGGCACCTGCGGGTGGAGGAAGCCAAATCCCGCCTAACCGCCACCGACGCCCCGGTCACCGACATCGCGCTGGACTGCGGGTTCGGCTCGTCGGCCTATTTCGCCAGCGTCTTCCGCTCAGCCGTCCAATGCACCCCCAGCCAATACCGGACCCGCCTAACCCGCACTTCTCACAAAAGAGCCCCGGCCGCCGGATGTTAGTCGCGCATCGCATTGGTTGTCAAACGAACGCGCCACAAATACCTCCCGAACGGCCAATGACGGAGTGCAGCCAACCGACTTTCGGAATTCGAGCCCTTGGGTGGCGCCGGGCGCTCCGTGGAGTGGCCGTGGGCGCCAAAACCATCCCGCGCGGATCACGCTTCCGTGCCGGATTCAGACGCTTTCCGATCGGAGTTTCAGAAACGCGGGCAGAGCGGTTCGTGCAAACACAGGCATGATCGGTCCCTCATTCCGACCATTGCCGCGGCATTCACCGCAATCCGGCTTTTGGGGACCCGTCGTCAGACGCCGTCGCGGCGGAGTCCGGCCCGGCGGAGTTTTTGGCGGAGAGTGGCGCGATGGATTCGAAGTGCGGAAGCGAGATGGGTTGGTTTCTGATCGAAGCGCGCCATCAGATGGTGCAGCACCACGCCCTCCATCTTGTCTAGCAAATCATCATAGGCGGGCGGGGTTTCGCTTCCGAGCGCATGGTCCAGCCATCGGCCGATCACCGTGTTGAGTTCTCCCGGTGCGGCGCCGGGGTCGGCGCAGGCGGCGGCCACATGCGCGGGCAGATGGCTGAGAAATACCGGGCCGCCGCCGCTCACGCTCATCGCGTAGTCGAGCACATGCTTGAGTTCCCGGACATTTCCCGGCCAGGAATAGGTCTGGAGCGCGGCCACCACAGGCGGGGTTAGATCCGGGGCTCGGCCGCCCCCATGGAGTCCGGTTAGAAAAGCCGCGAGGGCCGGAATATCGCCGCTGCGCTCGCGCAGGGGTGGCAGGGGGATCGTGAGCGTGGCCAGTTCGTAGTACAGATCGGTGCGGATGCGGCCGTCGCTCGCGGCGGCGCGGGGGTCGCCGGCGGTGGTCGCCATGACGCGTGTCCGGCGGATCCCGGGAGCTGCCAACTGCCGCGCCAGATCGGCTTGGGCAGCGGCCGGGAGATCGGAAATTTCCTCCAGCACAACGGTCCCGTCGGGAAGGTCGCAGCAATCGTTGATGTCCGCCGCGTGGATGAAAGCAAGCGGCTCATGGCAGCGCGCTCCATTGGCATGGATCACGGACGCGGCCAGGGATTTGCCGGCGCCGCTGGGTCCGGTGATGAGAACCGGCAGATCGCCCGCGCAGGCTCTTGCGATCCCGGTGAAGGCATCCCGCAAACAGGGAGCCGCCCCGATCATGGTGGCGCAGCGGGTCTCGCGCCGTTCCCCAAAATCGCTGGCGGGCCCGTTCGGCCGGATGCCGGGGTCCAGCAGCGCCGCAAGCGACCGCTCGAACTCCCTCATGTCGATTGGTTTCGTTAGGTAGCCGGTGGCGCCGGACTTCTGCGCGTGAATGGCATGCTCGAGTGTGGCGTGGGCGGTTACCACCAGGACCGGCGTTATGTCGCCACCCTGACGCATTTTATCCAGCACTGCCAACCCGCTTTTATCGGGCAAGCCGATGTCCAGCACCACCGCCGCGAACCGTTTGGACTCAAGCGCCCTCGCCGCCCCGCCCGCGGATGCCGTTAGTGTGGGGAGGTGTCCCATCCGCCGGATCAGCATTTCAAGCGCCGCACCGAGGGCGTGTTCGTCCTCTACGATGAGAATGGGCCTGGCGGGCATTGTACTGGCGGATTCGGATTATGTTAGCTGGGCGAACGCTAACCTGATGATGGCGGGTTCCAATGGCTCAACGGTGGGGATGGCTGGAATATTCATGTGATGGTGCGTCGGGATGGCGAACGCCGGCACGCCCAAGTGGGCGACGCGGAACCCCTTGAGTCAAATCCCGCCTCAGGACAAGATTTGCCCAAAGTCGGACCACCCGGGCGACAAATCGACCATGGATTCCGTTCACTGTGCCAGTCTGCCGGCCTGGATGAATGACAGCGGTTCGCGGCGCGACATCCGCCATGCGGGGATCAGGCCGGCGAGCAGGCAGAGCCCGAAGGCGATGCCGAATCCGAGCGAAAGACCGGCCCATGGCAGAACCAGCGGCGGCGTGCGTCCGGCGAAGAAGAAAAAGAACGTGCAGATTCGCGTTCCCGACCATGCCAGCAGCACTCCGGAGCCGAGGCTCATCAGCCCGGAAGCGAGGAAGATCATCAGCGACTCGCTGATCACCAGGCGGAACATCTGCCAGCGCGACATGCCCACGCCGCGCAGGATGCCGAACTGCCAGAAGCGCGACCTAACCGACGCGAAGACCGTGTTGAACACCGCCAGCGAGGTGATCACCAGGGCGATCAGCGGAAACCGGGTGAGCGCCCAGATCACCGAGTCGGCCCGCTGGTTGAGCCGCGCGATCAGGTCGTTGCGCTCGGTGATCTTGATATATTGTTTGTTGACCATGGTATCGCCCATGCCGGGGACGTTCGCGCGCACGCCGGTGAATTTGTCCGCCACGGGACCGAGGCGCTTCTCCATCTCCTGCCAACTCACCCGCTCGTCCACGTTCATCCAGAAGAATGATATGTTATCCAGTTTGAAATCCGTCTTCACCTGTTGGTAATCCGCGAAGACCATCGCAAGCGCGCGGCCGGCCCGGCGGCGGATTTCCGCGAATTTGGTGAACCAATTCCAACCGGGCACGTAAACCACTCCGGCGATCTCGTAGGAAACCTCCTCGCCCGGCTTGTTGGGAACCGCCACGGCGAACTTGTCGCCCACGCCAAGCCCGGTCTGGGTGTGGAAATGATCGGGAACCAGGCAGTAGCGTCCCTCCCTAAGCTTGCGGGCGGCGGTCTCGCGGTCGCCCTGGACGAAGGTGAAACCCAGCACCGGATCGGTCCCGCCGAACGCCTTGGCGGTGTCCACCCCCATGAACAGAAGATGCTGCTGCGCCACGTCCACGCTCTCGAACGCCTTGCTGGCGAGCATCGAGTCGGTTAGGCGCGGCTGTTCGACGGACATCGCGAGGCATTGGTCCGGGATCACGCCATCGATGTTGCGGATCTCGTCCACCGCGTTTTCCGGGATGCCGGCGGGCAGCACCGAAACCAGCATCCGCGGCAGGCTCTTGTCAGGCGTGAACGGCACCAGCATCGAGTAGCCCCAAACCAACGCGGTGACAAACAAGGTCAGCCCGCTCGACAGCGCGATGGTCGTGCCGACCGTCCGCCACAGATTGCCGGACAACTGCTGGCGCAGGAACCGCGGATCGAGACCCAGCAGCCGCGCGAGGAGCGGAGAACATAACTTTTCGATCAATACAATCACGCCGGGGGTCACCAGCGCGAGGCCCACGATCATCGCCGCGCAAGCCAGCAGCGGCGGGCCGAAGCCCATGGTGTAGATCTTCGAGAAGAACGCGTTCAGCGGTGCGGTGCCGGCCAGCAGCACCGCCACCGGGTTGGCGATCACCAGCAGGATCCCGATGGACACCATGATCCACGGAGCCCGGCGGTTCGATCCTCCGCCGGACTGGCCGAGGATATCGAGCGGCTTGAAACGGACCGCCTGCCATGCGGTTAGAACCGCCGCGGCCAGAGAACCGATGATCGCGCACGCGCCGGAGGTCCAGACCGCGGTCCAGCCAAGGGCGGAGCCGGTCATCATGCCGCCCCGGACCAGTTCCAGCCTCACCGCGAGCATCACCCCCAGCGGAGTGGCCAGTTTCGCCACCAACAACCCCAGCAGCCAACCGGCGGTTGCCAACAGGGCGGCTTCGATCAGGATCATCGCCACGAGTTGGGTTCTGGAAAGCGCGACCGCACGCATGGCTGCCAATTCGCGCAAACGCTCGCGGATGCCGCCGCTCAGCGTCGCGAAGATGATGAAACACGCGGCCAGGAAGGATAGGGCGGTGGCGTTGTCGGCCTGCGCCTTCACCATCATCAGCATCCGGTTGTCCATGTCGTTGCCCTTGCCCTGTCTCAAGGCGCGGAAGCTAACCGGCGGGGCTCCATCCATCGATCTGGCACTCCAGGTTTCGGCGAAATCCGCCGCTGTTTCACGATCCTTGAGTTCCACGGCCACCGTGTTGATCCGGTCCTTGAATCCGTTGATCTGTTGGGCCGCTCCCATGCCAACCTGCATGTCGCCCGCGGGGGAGGGCCCCATCGGCCCCATGCCGCCGCCGGGAGCCCCCTTGAGCACTCCGACCACTTTCAGGCGCAGTTCGCCGCCGTTTCCGCCGACGGTGATTTCATCGCCGCATTTGAGAGCATAGCGATCCGCGAAGCCCGCGGAGACGACCGTTTGCCCGTTGTGTCCTGGGGTGAGCCACTCGCCGGCGCCCAGCGGGACGGGCGGCTCCGTTTCAGCCGTGCCCACCAGCGTGCCGCCGGAAAACGGTCCCATCGGAACGGTGGGCTGCCGGTCCACCACCCGCACCCGCGTGCTAACAAGCCGGGCGATCCTCGCCACCGCAGGGTCATGCCCGAGCGCTTCCATCCATCTCTCATCCACGAACCGGGATGCCGTATCCGTCGAGGGCGGAGGACGGCGCGGAGGACCGCCGGCCTGGCCGCGGCCGCCGCCGGGCATCACCTGGGGCATCGGCGGGGCCACCACCACGTCATAGCGCCCCTGATCCTGCGCGGAACCGCCCGCGGGACCGCGCGCCGCGGTTTGATACCCCCGGAGGATCCACACCACCAGACACACCGACGCCGCGATTCCCAGTACCGCCAGCAGGGCGCGGGCGCGGCGCTTCAGATGATGGGCGATCACCAGTTTGATTAGAATGGCAAGGGTTTTCATGGGCGCGCTCCTTGGGTTTCGCCTTCGAGGATTTCCATGTAGGCATGGTTCAGGTCCCTAACCGTGGGACAGGCGGTCTTGTCCAGGGTCCCCACCAGATGCCCGTCCCTGAGAATGACGAACCGTTCCGCCGCGAAGGCGGCCGCCGGGTTGTGGGTCACCATCAGCACCGTCGTGCCGCTCTCCTGGCACAACTCGCGGAACAAGTCGCAGAGTTTTCTGCCGTTGGAAGTGTCCAGGCTCCCGGTCGGCTCATCCGCAAGCACCAGTGGCGGCTTGGTCACCAGCGCCCGGCCGATCGCCACGCGCTGCTGCTCGCCGCCGCTCATCGAGTCGGGTTGGCGGCAGCGCACTTCGCCAAGCCCGAGGCGACGCACCAGATTGTCGATGTGGTCGGTGTCGCGGGGAATGCCGCCCAGCAACAGCGGCAGGGCGATGTTGTCCTCGCCGGACAGAGAAGGGATCAGATTGAATGCCTGGAACACCAGGCCGATGTGTTTGCGGCGGAACAGGGTCATCGCGCCGTCACCGAGCGCATTGATGTCCGTGCCCGCGATCCGGATCCGGCCGGAATCCGGGCGGGTGAGGCCGGCGGCGAGGTGGAGCAGCGTGCTCTTTCCCGACCCGCTCGCGCCCATGACCGCCACGAACTCCCCGCGTCTTGCGGTTAGAGTCACGTCTGACAGGGCGGTCACCGGATTGGCGCCGGACCGGAAGGTTTTCGCCGCGTTGGCGATCTCGAGGATGGGGGAATCGTTGGGGTTCATGATGTTGGGATGCGAAGGTTCGGATAAGGGTTAGAACGTCGAGCGGGATTGTTGGAGAAGGCTGAGCGGTTTGGCCCGCCCTACTGCAATGGCGGGCCAAACCGCGGCAAAGGCCGATAGCAACAACGCCACCGCCAGAACGCCGGAAACGGAGCCCCACGGAATCACCAGCGACGGGTGGAGGCCTCCGAAAAAGCTAACATACTGGGCGTAGCCGCAGCCGCACCATCCTCCGATAATGCCGAAGCCGGAGCTCAGCACACAGGCCACACCGCCGATCAGCAGGCCTTCCGCGATCACCGCCCGCACCAGCGCGGACCGTGTGTATCCCACCGACCTCAGCACGCCCATTTCCCAACGCCGCGCACGCACCGAGGCGAGGATCACGTTGAGCACGCCCAGCATCGCGATCGCCAGTGCCACCAGCGGCATCCAACCGATCATCCAGATCCATTGCCTGGCCGCGCCACGCGTCATGTTGCGGATCCATTCGGCGGTCATCACCCGCACATAGGGACCATCGTCCGGAGCCGATGATATCCCCACGTCTCTGCCTAACGATTTTGAATAAATGTCCCGCGCGCCCACCGCGATCCTGTCCGGATCGGCATCCGGCGCGGCGTATCCGAACCAGACGTGGGACGCGGTTTTGAAGCCGAAATCCGCGGCAACCGAGGGGTAGTCCGCAAACACCAGAGCCGCCGCCCGATGCGTGCGCGGGCGGAACCCGGTGTGCTTGGTCAGCCAGTGCCAGCCGGGCAAACGGACCGCCCCGGCAATCACATAGCGGACGGCGGGCACCGGTTTCTCCGGCGGGATGAGATCGAGATGATCCCCCACTTTCAGCCCGGTTTCCCGCAGAAAGTGATCGGGCACCACGCAGGCATGCCCCTTTTCCATCATCGGCACCGCGTCGGCTGGATTGCCCGCGACCCACTCAAGCTTCAACAGCGGTTTCGGCCCGGCAAACGCCCGTCCGGGGTCGATCCCGAGGATGACCACATTGTCCTGGCGTGTCACCGAGGCGCGCTCGGCGCTTCCCGTTGGATCCCCGACCATCCGCGGTTGTTCAACCACCACCGGCAGGCACCTCTCCGGATCGACTCCCGGAATGGTTGATATATGTGCTGCCGCGGCCGGATCGATGCCCTTCGGGTTGAACGAGATCAGCGCGTCCGGCGCCCACTGTCCGGGCACAAACGCTTCCAACATGGTGAAGCCCCAGACCTGAACGCCGATGTAGAGCCCCAGCCCGACCATCAGCGAGACCGCCGCGCCCACCGTGCGCCAGATGTTGCCGGTGATCTGGCTCCTGAGCAGCTTGGGATCGATCATCAGCAACCGGGAAACCGCCGGCCCCATCCACCTGTCCACGGCGGCCACCACCGCAGGCGCCACCAGAACGAAGCCGGCGGACATCGCGATGAATCCCACCGCCATCACCACGCCCACTCCCCGCTCGAATTCCGGAGGTGTCAGGAATGCCAGCAGCGGATTCACCACGACCAGCGCCACGCCGGTTAGAAAAACCGGGGTTTTCGCCAGGCGTCCGCCCGATTCGCGCGGCCTTGCCAGCATGGCGTCAACCGGTCTCACCCGGGTAGCCCGCCATGCGGGGATCCACAGTGCCAGAAACGCGCCGCCGTATGCGGCCGCCAGCGCCATCCAGATGGTGTTCGAGCCCATCACCACACCGTGACGGAGCAGCCTCTCCGAGGCACCCGCAACCGATCTCAAAATGGCATATCCTCCTCCCAACCCAGCGGCCAATCCGATGGTGGAAAGGAGAAATCCCTCAACCGCCACCAGCAGTCGGACCTGGCCCGCCGTCAGCACCACAGCCCGCAGGATCGCGAGCTGGCGTACCCGCTCGGAGACCCCCATGTTCAGCGAGCAGAGAATCACCAGCAGCGCCACCAGCAGTGCGATTCCCGTGGCGGCATACGCCTGCATCCGCATGTTCCGTGCGGAGGCGGTCTCGTCCAGCGCCTCCTCGATGTCATGCGCTTCCTGAAATTGGATCGGCAGCGGGTATTTTCCGAGTCGCGGTGCCCAGCCGAACCGGAATGACGTCAGATCGGCTCCTTGCTTCAGGCCGACGCCGATGAACCGCAGTATCGCCTTGCCGCCGGAAAGCTCGGCGGCGAGTTTGGAGGAAACATATATTTCCCCGATGCTGGGGCTCGGCAGTTGGGTGGGAGTTCCGGCCGCGATCCCGCTCACCGTCGGGCTGTCCACGATTCCGGTCACCTTGAGAGAACGCGCACCGTCGCCCTTTCCCGCGCTGATTTCCGCGCCGACGACCACCCCCAGCCGCTTCGCCGCTCCCGTGCTGAGCACGGCCGACGGTTCACCGTCTGTGGATGGGGCGGACCATTCTCCCGCCTTCATCGGAAAGGGAGGAACCGCGGAATCCAGACCCAACATGATATATTCGGAGGACGCGCGCCGGGGGCCTCCCGGACCGCTTCGCGAACCGAGCGGCGGCGCGGCGGGCACCTCCGGTTTCCCGTCGGGAGCCTTCAGTTCGAGCGTCGCATGCCACATCGGATCGGCCGCCCGTACGGCCGGATCGGCCCGCAGATCCCGGATGACGTCCTCGGGAATGGCATTGTCGGGATCCACGCTGACCGGGGAAATGGTTAGGTTATAGTTGCCGAGCGCCTTTTCCGAGTATTCGTCGAACGTGGCGAGGAGGGAATCGTAGCCGCTGACCACCCACACCACCATGCAGACCGAGGCCGCGGTGGCCAGCGACGTCAGGGTCATCCTGACCGGATGCTCCCGCAGATAGGCGAAGGCGAGTTTCAGAATCACTCTCATCGGGGGGATCGGGGTTTGGATTGCAGCGCCTGCTGGTATCCCAGGGAAACTTCCTCCGCCTGATGGCTGCCGGAGGTGGCGAACGTGCTGACCACCACGCCGTCTTTGAGCACCACCACCCGGTCCGCCCACATCGCCACATTGGGTTCGTGGGTCACGATCACGATCGTCCGCGATTGTTCCGCGCACAATTCCCGCAGCAACCGGCAGATTTCCTGGCCGGACACCGAATCGAGGCTGCCGGTCGGCTCATCCGCCAGCAGGATGCTGGGATCGGTCACCAGCGCGCGGGCGATCGCCACCCGCTGCTGCTCGCCGCCGGAAAGCGCCTCCGGCTTGTGGCCGCGCCTTGCGCCCAGTCCCAGCCGTTCGATCAGGGTTTTCGCGCGGGCCTCCTGGCCAGGCGTGCCGCACACCGGCAGCAGGATGTTGTCCTCGGCGGATAGAACGGGAATCAGATTGAACGCCTGGAAAACCAGGCCGATGTGGCGCGCGCGGAAACGGGTGAGCTTCGCGTCTGGCAGCACCGCGAGGTTTTGTCCCGCCACCAGCACCTTGCCGGAGTCCACTCCGGTTAGGCCGGCCATCGCGTGCAGCAGCGTGCTCTTGCCGGATCCGGACGCGCCCATGATCGCGATGAACTCGCCCGTCCTGACGGTTAGGCTGGCGCCGTCGAGCGCGGTGACCGCGTTGGCTCCCTGCCGGTATTTCTTGACCACGGAGACCACCTGCAGTGGCGGCGTTTGGTCGGATTGGCTGCTTGAATCCATATATGTGCTGGGGATCGTTGGAATGGTGTGACGCCAAGCGGCGATGCGCGCCTATCAAGCAACGGTCCCGCGCCGCAATCAATCGGCGAACGCGGACAAATGTTGTCAGTCAAACGCGCCTCAAGGGACGATTTTCGCCCTTGTATTCGCGGCGGTTCCGCGGCTCCGCGAACGCAAGCGCCGCCATGAAAGCGCGCATCCCGTCCACACCAGCACCAGGGAGCCGAAGGTGGCCGCGAACGCCACGATTCGCCCCAATGTTCCGCCCGCTTCGCCGGTGTGCAGAAAACGCACCCACACCCGCGCCCGGACACCGGCGCTGCGGTCAGTGAATCCGCATATCACTTCACACCGAACACCGGCACGTTGCTCCAATCGAATTCATAATCCTTGAAATCGGTGGTGATTTGTTTCCGCTGTTCTTCGGTAAAGGCGTGGGTGGTGAACAGCGGCAGGATCTTTCTTCCTTTGGCATCGGTCCGGTGGTCAACCCCTTTTTGCTCGACTTCCAACACGAACCCCACCATTCCGCCCGGGCGCTCTCCGATCCCGATCGCGATATCCACCGGCACTCCGGCCTTGAGGTTGATCCAATCGCCATAGACCAGCGGCGCGGTGCCCAGCGGGCTATGGAGCGATCCGGACGGCTTGCCCGGATCCCATCGTCCGGCAACGGCCGGTTGGATGTCCGGCCAGCAACCGACAAGGCACAAACGCCTATCCACAAACACCACCAGATAGTCGTCTCCCACGCCCCGGAGCCGGTAGGTGCCCGTTTCAGGAGCAACAATCCGCCCGCGGTAGGTGGCCATCCATCCGGTCGGCTTGATCTGATCCTTGGCACCGAAATATTCCGGTCCCGTCTGCGCGGGAGAGAACGGAATCGCCAAATGGGTTAGATACAGCTCTTTGGGCGCGCGGAAATAGCGGGCAAACGCGTTCTCCTCAAAGCGGTTCCGCTGGACCTTGACCGCCTTGTCCACGAATTCCTCCCGCTTGTCGGCTTGGTAGGGAAGCGGTTTGCCGTCGGACCGCTGCTTGAAGTCGTAGAGACAGCCCTTGAGCGCTCCGCGGATCTCGCCATCACTGCCGAAGCCCGAGCCTTTTCCGCCGCCGTCCCCTTCGCTTGCGCCGGTCCAACCGTCGCCGAAGTCGTTGCCATTGCCGAAGTCAACGGAAGCTTCGGATGGCGTGTATTCCGGCACGGGAATCGCGACCGGGGACTCGGTGTTCACCGAGATCACGCGGGCCGCGGACGACGACGGAGCCGAGGGTTTTCTTGAAACCGACGGTTGTTTGCGGGGTTGTTCGGCTGGCTCGGTGTTCTCCGCCCCCCTTGAATAGGTCACGATCGGAGGATTCTCCCTAACCAAGGAAGGAAGGATGAGATAGGCGAGCGTCAGGGCGGTCAGGGCGATGGCCAGCAACGTGATCGCGATCGACGAGATCGTCGAATTCCGGCGTTGGGCATTCAGGCGGTATTGGGCTTCGTCGGTGGGCGTGGCGTGCAGACTCATGGCGGGAACTGATGGTTTCGTGGGGACAACGAAACGGGTCGGGAAAATCTTGGAAAATATATGAAAAATGAGGCGCGGATTTCCGCCGCCGGAGATGTCATTCCGATTGGCATGGAACGGAGGTCGCCGGTGCGCCGGTCCGGAGCGCTGGGGCGGTCCGGGAGATGCGGGTCTCACGCAATCCGGCGGCGAATGCCTCGATATCGTGGCCATGTTCCTTCGCCGATCTTGCGAGAAGCTCGGTGTGGTTGATCCAGCGCTCGAACGAACTCCGGAGGACCGCCAGACGCTTGCGGAAAAAGTTGTATGGCAACAGCGAGAGCACCGCGATGGCGATCCCGCAGGAGGTGGCGATCAATGCCTCCGCGATGCCTCCCGAGACCTTTCCCGGCGCGAGCTGCGCGTCGCCGACAAAGGCGAACGATCCCATGATGCCGACCACGGTGCCGAACAGGCCTAGCAGAGGAGCGAGGGTAATCATGGTACTGAGAACCCACATGCGGGCTTCGGCCTGTTCGATCACCCGGCTGGCGTCGAGTTGCATCGCGGCGAGCATCGAGGTGTTCGCATGGACCAGTCCTTCGGATAGATTGCGCAGGAACGGTTCGCCCGAATCCCGGCACATGTTCCACGCTTCCGGGAAACTTCCGGAGCGGATCGCGTCGCGGACCACCTGGTGTGACCTGACGCGGATCGCGCTCCGGAAGCGCAACCACCACAAGACGCGGTCGATGACCACGCAAAGCGCGAGAAAGAAGCTCCCGAGGATGGGCCACATGACCCATCCTCCGCGCAGAAACGTCTCGACTGCCACATTGGCGAGCATCGTCGGAAGCGGGCGGGCGGCTGGTTAGAACGTTGCGGACAACCTGACCCAGAAGGTTCTGGGCAATCCCGCGAAGTTCTCGGATCCGTGCCGGTTGGACTCCACATATTCCTCACCGAAGATGTTCTTGATGCCCGCCTCCAGTTTGGTGCTCACCCCTTCGCCGGACGCCCATCTGAGGGGATACTCGAAAGCGAGGTCGAACACGTTGGAGGATTCGATCACCCACTCGTCCCCGATATAGGCGCCTCGGAACGTGGTCAGCCATTCGTCGCGGAAACGGTAGCCCAGGCTGCAACGGAGATCCTTCGCGGGTCCTTCGGTGAACCGGTAGGATGTCCAGAGCGAGCACGAATGTTCCGGAAACCGGGTGAACTCGATGTTGTCGTCCACGTCTTTGTATTTGAGCCATGTGTAGGAACCCCACCAGCTCCAGTTGTCCGTCAGCTCTCCGCTGAGGCTCATTTCCGCACCCCACGAGCGGTTCTCTCCCTCCGCCACATACCGGTCCAAGGTGCCGGGAATCAACTCCGGAGTGTTTTCCTGATCGATGCGGAACAGCGAAACCGTGCCCCATAGGTCCCCGGCGATGCGGTGTTTCACGCCCGCCTCGATCTGGTTGTTCTCCCACGAGTTTGTCAGGTAATCGCCGGCCGCGTCCTTGAGATCGTAGTTCGGACCGGTGGCCTGCGTGTAGTTCGCAAACAGCGAGGTTTGCGGCCGAAGCATATAGGTGATGCCGATCCGTGGGCTGAACGCCTCGGCGGACTGGCCCTTGGCGGTGGCGGTTTGCTCGCGGTCGTGGAAGTCGTAACGCCCGCCCAACAGGAAACGCCATTTGTCCCAGGTGATGAAATCCTGAATGGCGATACCCGTGCGGGAGCTTTCGGTGTGGGAGGGAACCGCCCCGAAATTGGCAACCGGGGTGGGCAGCACCGGGTTGGTCAGGCTCTGCCATCCGGTGGTGGCCGTTCCTCCGGGCGCCACGCTGAACATGTCGTTTTCCCGCACCAGACAGTCGAGACCCGCCACGGTCTGGTGTTTGGTGGGTCCCAGATCGAAATCGTAGGAAAGCCGTGAAAACGCTCCGGTGTTCTGATCCTCGTATTTGCCGGCGGTGAATGAGAACGGCGCGGTCCCGGTGGCGATCATCTTGTTGTAGAATGCCGCCGATGTCATGCCCGCCGCGGCAGAGGCCGCCGCCCAATGGCTGCGATCCTCGTCGGCGTGGGCGTAGCCGGCGCCAATCGTCAGCTTGAGCCGCTCGGTGAAAGCGTGCTCCACTTTCGCCTGGAGAGTCAGCCCCTCGTATTCGTCGCGGGTCGAATTATCCCCGTAGTAGGTATCCAGCGGAACGAGGAAGTTGCCCTTGAGGTAAGGAATCCCCTGATAGGCCGCCTTGTCGGACTTCTGGAAACTGGTGGTGACGGTGGCGGTGGTGTTCGGGGCGATTTTCCACGCCAAGGACGGCGCGATATAGAAGTTGAAACCGGAGTCAAGGTTGTCCGGCAGGTAGTAGGGTTCCTCGTTGGAGATGGCGAACGGCACCCGCACCGCCAGGCCATCCATGACGATGAAATTCGGATCGTAGGAGAACCGCTCGGAACCGCCGTTGCCACCGGTGAATCCCAGCCAGAGCTGCTGTTTGGTTTCATCGAAATTGGCGGTTTTTGCGAGGATATTGACGGAACCGCCGCCGCCCTGAAGCCCGCTTTGGCCTCCTAGCAGACCGTTCACCGGCCCTTTGTAGAACTCGATTCCCGCCATCCCCGCCGAGTCCATGAAAATGGGCATCCGGGCCGGCAGCGCCAGACCATCCAGCATCACATCGCTGCCACTGAAGCCGCGCATTGAGGGGCGGCCCGAACTAACGGTGAACGACGAGTTTCCTCCCGTGCTCATCCCGGATTCATACTGCATCGCCTCGTAGAACGAAGACGTGTCGCGTTCTTCCAACATTGCCTGGGGGATCACCTCGACCGATTGCGGGACTTCCGATAGATCGGCTTTCACGCCGGTGCCGGTCGGGGTGGCGGGCGTTCTCATCGATTGCTTTTTCGCGGTGACCACCAGTTTCGGCAGTTCTTTGGTTTCACCGTCCGGCCCTGTCGCCGTGACCGCGGTGGTGGCCGCTCCGGCATACGGGATCGTTAGGGCCGCCGCGATGAACAGACAGCGGTTGGCATGCGGGTTCGGGTGGTTGCGGAAATACGATGATCCTGACTTTGGTTTCATGATGGTTGATGATTCGGGTTGTGGTGAAATCGCGGATTTCTTGCGAACGGCTGTCACAATGCGGGAGGATGCGTTTTCCGCGCAATGCCCAACGGCGGACAACCTTTGACCGGGTTTTGAGGGAGCGCCGGACGCTTTCCGTCCACCGCCCGCGCACAACGGCTCCCGAGCGTGTGACGCGGATGCTCTAACTGAAGAAGGATCTCCGAAGGAGCACGCCATCACCCCACCCGGCGCTGGTGCGACCCGTCTTTCAGAAAACACTCCAACCGGAAATCAAAGGGTCCGCTGAATGATGTGCGGTTTGCCTGGCGGACCGCGCCGAATGTTAGAACACGGGCGAAAAAAAGGCCGCGCACCCGCGCGGCCCATTTTTGTTGGTTCACAATCCCTTATGAAACAGGAGCATCGCTGCCCCCAACGGCGCGAATTTGCCCGGTTTCCCGGATTTTGTCATGTCCCTATGTTTTGGGACACCCGGAAAGCGATCCGCTGACAGACCGCGCCCGGCCGGAAAGTAACCGGATTCCCATGAACACCCCGATCCATCTGGGAAATACATCGGGCGTCCGGCGTTTTGCGGCCGCGATCGCCATCGGATGCCGGCTTTTCACCCTCGCGTGCGCCGCGGAGGAATGGTCGCTGGAAAAGCCCGCCACATGGTCGCGCGATGAAAACACCGCCACCCTGACCCGCGAGGAAACGGGGTGGACAATCCGCCACACCGGCGAGCACGATTGGAGCCTCCACGGCTTTCCGCGGATCGCCGCCGCACCGGGCGAAATCTTCGAGATCGAGTGCAAAGTCCTCACCGAAGGCACCGATGACGCCCGCGCGGAAACCGGCGTGGTGGTCCGCAATGCCAAGGGCGACACGCTCGATTGGTCCTACGGCGGCCGGGAAATCCGCGCCCCGAAGCCATGGACCACCCTGGCCTCCCGCTTCATTGTGCCGCAGGGCGCCGCCACCATCGAACCCCGGTTGATCGGACACGGCCCGGCCACCGTCCGGGTGGACGGTTTCCACATCCGCCGCGAGGGATCGGTCAGGGATCGGGCGAACCCGAACCTGCCCCCGAAAATCGCGCTCGAAAGCGGCCCGCTGCGCCTGACCATCGACTCGGCCAACGCCGGAATCGCGGTGGCCGACAAACGCACCCACCGCGAATGGCCGCCCGGCGTGACCGTCACCGGCTGGACCGTGCTGGACGCCACACCTTCGCCCGACCGGAAAAGCGCCGTGCTGAAACTGCTCAACGCCGAATCCGTCCGCGAATACCAGGCCCGGATCGAGCTGTCCGCCACCGCGCCGGAGTTCGGGGTCACGCTTTCCGGAGGCGGTCCCATGGCCAAGCCGCTGGACTATCCGCCGCCGTTCGCCACGCGTCCGGGCGACCGCCTGATCGTGCCGGCCAACGAAGGCATGGGCTATCCGTCGGACGAACCGCACGAGGGTCTCTATCGGCTGATCTCCTATGGCGGGCACGGTATATGCATGGGCTTTTTCGGAGTTGCCGAGGACGCCACCGGCGCCGGTTGGATGGCGATGTTGGAAACTCCGGACGATGCCGCGATGAACGCCTTCCGCACCGCCGGCGGCCAATGGCTGATAGGCCCGTCATGGGACGCGCAGCGCGGCGAAATGGGCTATCCGCGGCAGGTGCGCTATGTGTTTCAGGAAAGCGGCGGGCATGTGGCCATGTGCAAACGCCACCGCGCCCGCGCCAAAGAAACCGGGCTATGGGTGCCGTTCACGGAGAAAGCCAAACGCAACCCCAACATCGACCTGCTGGTCGGCGCGGCCAATATCTGGCGGATGGGCTCCGGAGGACCTCCACCCGCCGACCTCGGCAGGGAAATGCGCGGACTGGGCATGGACCGGCTGCTGTGGAGCGCCGGTGGCTCCGCCGGGGATATCAAGGCGCTGCGGGAGATCCCCGGCGTGCTGGTGGGGCGTTATGATATCTATCAGGACATCATGGATCCCGCCAACCACCCGAAGATCGGCTATGTCCACGGCGACTGGGTGACCGCCGCGTTTCCGCAGGACATCAACTGGCGCGGCCCCGGCGGCGACTGGCGGCGCGGTTGGGAAGTCCGCGCCAAGGACGGCACGATGATCCCCTGCGCCGTGATCTGCGATTCCAAAGCTCTGCCCTACGCCCGCGATCGCATCTCCGCGGAACTCCTAACCAAACCCTACACCGCCCGTTTCCTCGATACCACCGTGGCCGCGCCGTGGTTCGAGTGCTATCACCCCGATCACCCGATGACCCGCGGCCAGAGCCGCGAGTGGAAAATGAAACTGCTCAAACTCGTCGGCGATTCCGGTCTGGTCTGCGGCAGCGAGACCGGCCACGAGGCGTCCGTTCCATTCTGCGATTACTTCGAGGGCATGCTCAGCGTCGGGCCCTATCGGATTCCCGATGCCGGCCGCGACATGCTCCGGATCTGGGACGATGTGCCGGACCGCGTCGCCAAATACCAGGTCGGCGAACGCTACCGCCTGCCGCTCTGGGAGTTGGTCTATCACGATTGCGTCGTCGCGCAATGGTATTGGGGCGACTATAACAACAAACTGCCCGCGATCTGGCGGAAACGCGACCTCTTCAACGCGCTCTACGGCACCCCGCCGATGTATCTGTTCGACCCCGCCCAATGGAGCGCGAAAAAGGACACCTTCGCCGCCAGCTACCGCGTCGCCCAACCGGTCGCGCGCGCCACCGGCTACGCCGAAATGACCGACCACCGGATTCTGACGAAAGACCGCTCCGTCCAACAAACCGTCTTCGCCAACGGCGTCATCGTGACCGTCAACTTCGGCGCCGCCCCCTTTTCCATGCCCGACGGCGCCACCCTCCCGCCGCTGGACCTCCGCGTCACCGGAATCAAACCCTAACACAGCAAGCGCCCCGCAGCCGCGTTAGTGAGAGCGTGGTCCTCCCCTCGTGGCTGGGGCGTCCTCGCCCCAGTCCGTCGCCGGTGCGTCCCGCTCCGGCGGCCCAGGCGCTGCCCCAGCCGGAGAGGATGAGCCGCAGGCCGTCGATCTCGATGACCAGTCCGCCGGCGGGCGGCGGCCCGGACACGGGCAGGATGTTCTCCAGTTCCACGAACCGCGCGCGGGCGGACCGTCCGGCATGTCCCCGCTTGCGGGGTGATGTTGCGTTAGACATGCGGCGAGCCTACCAGCGAACGGACCGGCGCATAAGGAAAGACGGGTTTTGTTATCAAGTCCCGTGACACATTAAAGGAAATCGGGATTATTTCACTTTCCACCTGCGACCAGTGTGTTTGCCAGATCGGGAAGCGGAATGGCCTCGATGCCATCGCCCAAGGGGAAGCGTTCGGTGCCGGGATAGACGATGAAACGGCGGGTCGGGCGCAAGTCCGCGCTGGATTCATGGAAACCGCGCGAGGGTGCCGGAGCGGTGGAGCGTTTGATTTCCACGGCCCAAAGCCCGGCACCCGGCAGTTCCAGCAGGAGGTCCATTTCCGCACCACCTCCGGTGCGGTAGTAGTGGGCGCGCGTTCCTTCCGGCGCGCTGGCAAGTAGGTTCTCGATCACAAATCCCTCCCAACTGGCCCCGGCCACCGGATGTCCTAACAAGGCATCGGAGCTTTCCAAACCGAGCAGCGCGTGAAGCACGCCGCTGTCACGGAGATAGACGCGGGGGGATTTGACCAACCGCTTTCCCACATTGGCGTGCCAGGGTGGAAGCCTGCGCAGCAGAAAGAGATCGCACATCAGATCCACATATCCGCCGATGGTCCGGGTGTCCGCGCCAAGGCTGCGGGCCAACTCCGCGAGATTGAGCGGCGCGCCCTGGCGGTGGGCAAGCATCGTCCAAAGGCGGGCCAACGCTTCCTGCGCCATGCGGCCGCCGAACTGCGGGATGTCCCGCTCAAGGTAGGTGCGGATGAAATTGCGCCGCCAGCGCAGGCTTGCGGCGTCGCTCGTTGCCAGCAGGCTGCCGGGAAATCCGCCGCGCAGCCAATGGGTCGGCAGAGGACGGGCCACGGGTTCCCCGACATGAAAGGCGGTAAGCTCGGTGAAATGAAGCCGACCCGCCAGTGATTCGCCGGACTGCCGGAGGAGGTCGAGAGAGGCGGAGCCAAGAAGCAGGTAGCGCCCGGTGCCGGTCCCCTGCCGCCGCGCCCGGTCAATCAGTCCACGCAATGAAGGAAACAGTCCGGGAAAACGATGCACCTCGTCCAACACCACGAGCTTGTCGAGATGCAAGGAAAGATAGGCTTCCGGATCGGAGAGCTTGGCCAGATCGGCAGGCGATTCGAGATCGAGGTAGATGCCTGCCATTTCCTCCGCAAGATGGTGGGCCAGAGTGGTTTTGCCGACCTGGCGCGGGCCAAGCAGGCAGACCGCCGGAGCTTCCCGCAGCCCCAGGCGGATATCGTGAATGGCAGTCCGTTCAATCATCCGCGCAAATAGAGCATCATAATGTCGCTTTTGCAAGGAAAATGTTTGATCATGCTCAACCAACTGACCCATTTCAAGAAGACGCCGGTTCGCGAGGGTTCGCAGCGGAATTACCAACGCCTTGAAGCATCGAAGGTCATTCAGGAGGTGGAAGCCGTGGCCGCGGGGTTGATGGCGGAGAAGATCCGATTTCCCCAGTAACAAAACACAAATAACCCAATCCCCCTCACTCCTCCCCGCTTTCTCCGGTGCGGACGGTTAGGGAGCGGAGGGCGAGGACGGCTTCCTCGGAGGCGCCGATACGGATCTCGTCGAACTCGATGCCGGCCGGGAGGGTGCCGGTGACGAAGGCCGGGCCTAACGGGAGCGAGCCTTCGTGCAGGCTGGCGGCGCCGGTGTTGCGGTTGTAGCAGAGGGTGACGGTGCGCTGGCCGACGACGCGGTTTTCCGGCAGGAGGACGGGCAGGCCCTGTTTGACGTCGATCGACCAGGTGGTTTCCTCGCCGAAGCCGTCGCCGAAGAACAGCAGTTCGCGGCCTTCCTTGTAGAAGCTCATGCCGGCCCATCCGGCGGTGTGGAAGCGGCCGGAGAAGGGTTCGGTGGTTTCCAGGGTGGCGAGGAGCACCGGATTGCGCTTGCTGAGGCAGCGGGCGGGCAGTTTGCAAAACGCGGTGAAGTTTCCGCCTTCGAGGCGGCCGTTGCCGATTTTCGGCGCGCCGCTTTCCACGCGCCAGACGCCGAGTCCCTGTTGGGGATTGCGGCCGTTGAGGTCGGGGGCGGCCGTGCCGGTGGTGTCGAACCGGTCCTCGAGGATTCGGGTGAAATCCGGCGCGGTGGCGGGAAACCGGGGCATCGCCACGGGCATCCGTTCGATGGTTTTGCGGTCCAGCACCCGGGCGGCGTCGCCGGCGGCGAGGATGGGGCCTTCGTTGGAAAGCGGCAGGTTCACCTGAACGCGGCCTTCGAAAACGTGGACCTCGTCGGGTTTTCCGGGATGGCTGAGCATGCCGAACTCGGTGCCGAGATCGACGGCGGTGAGAGCGGCGGTGGAAACGGCGAGGTGGCGGTTTTTGGCATCCACGCGGAAGCGCCCGCGTCCGTGGCCGAGGCGCAGGGACTCGTCGGAGACGTATTCGAGTTCGGTGTTGCCGTCGATGACCGCCGCGGCCCCGCCGCCGAGGGTGAGGCGGGCCTGGCCCTGTTGGAGGCGGACGATCGCGCCGCGGTCGAGTCTGGCCTTTTGGCCGGTGGCGAAATGGTCGCCCTTGATGCTCCAGACGGCGTCATCGGAGAAAACCACCTCGGCCAGGGCGATGGGGTGGGGTTTTGGGGATTTTCCGGGGCGGTTGAGGAGGGTGACAAGCAGTACGACCGCCGCGGCGGCGGCAATGCCCGCGAACATGGCGGGAAAACGGGTGTTCCGGCGGGGCGGGCACGTTTTCCGCTCGATCCGGCGGCCCTCGAACTCCTCGCACAGCGAGTGGTGGAGCAGCGCGTATTCCCGGTAGAGCCCGAGCAGTTCCGGCTCGCTCCGCATGCGCATCTGGAACGCCTTGAAGTTCTCGTGGCTGATGGAGCCGTCGAGCACCTGCTGGATCAGATCGTGGTCGGATTTGATGGTCATGGCGTGCCGGGCTCGTGGAGTTGGCGCTCGATGCAGCGGCGCAGGACCGAGCGCAGGTTGAACAGGATCGCCTTGAGTGTGCCCGCGCTGCGGCGGGTGGCGGCGGCGTATTCGTTGAGGGTGGATCCGGTGGCGTAGCGGTGGTGGATCAGGTCGCGGTCCTGCGGGCGCAGGCGCTGGAGGCAGCGGCGCAGCGCGAGGTGGCGTTCCTCAAGCTCCTCGGGGTCGGCCTCCAGTTCGGGCGACATCCGCTCGACCAGATCGTCGTCGAAAACCAGCCAGCCGTGCGACATCAGGCGGCGGCGGTGGTTGAGCAGGTGGTAGCGGATGGTTTGGAACGCCCAGGCCTTGAAATTGGTGCCCAGTTCGAAGGTTTCGCGCTTCTGCCAGAGGGTGATGTTCACCTCCTGGAGCAGGTCGCGCGCGCCGGACCCGCCGGGTGCCAGCGAGCGGATATAGGCCAGCATCGCGGTCTGGTGGTTGGTCAGCTCGCGCACGAATTCCTCTGAGCCCGCGTTGTCGGCATCGGATGGCATGATGATCGCTTCGCAAACGAATGTCCGGGGCGGTTTCCCGGTTTAGGAAAGATCACCGCTATTTCAGGATCGGGAACCCGGCGCGCGGGCGGAGGGTGCCGGGCAGGCCCACGTTGAGCGTGCGTTTTCCAACCGCATACGGACCGCTGACCAGCGGGATGGTCGTTAGGAGGAGGACCTCCTCGCCGTCGAGCTTGGTCTTGGCCACATGCACCACGGAGGCGCAATTCGGGCTTTTCAGCACCTCCAGGATGTCGCCCTCGCGGAAAAGCCCCACCGCGTCGGTCTCCTTGGTGGGAAACACATACTCCACGACCACCGGATAGGGTGCCGCGGCGGTGGCGTCGTCCGGTTTCACCATCGCCTGGGCGCTCACCACAAAGCCGGGGCTCAGGAAATCCGCGTCGGTGAGCGGCCGGGCGGAACCGACCCGGTAGTCGCCCTCGATGTAGGTCAGGATCAGCGGGTTGGCGGAATTGGTCAGGTAGTTGCGCAGGAGCAGGCCGTTCACCCGGTCGGTGTCCGCCTGCGACATGCCGAAAAACTTGCGGTAGAGGTCCTTCGGTCCGAGCGCGTTGCCGTTTGGCGCTTCCTCGGCGGTGAACTCGCGGCGCTCCGGCAGGCGGCCCAGCTTGGCCAGGATCTCGTAGTTCCGGGGAATCTCGATCCGGCCGAACACATGCAGGCACACCGCCCAACTGACCACCGCGAAGCACGCCGCCAGGATATTCGCGAGCAGCCACCAGAAATAGGCGGGTCGGCGCTTCACGATGAGGGTTTGGATCCGTTTCATGCGGGTTGGAAATTGGCGGCCGCCACTCGCGCGGGCCACCGGCGGCGACCCCATCCGTAGCCTCCGCCGGGCCGATTGGAAACGCCAAAATATCAAAATTCCGGGAGCCGGGGTGCCTGCCGCAGCAAAATCCGCGCGAAAGTTCGCCTCAAAAGTAAAAAATTTACTTGACGCGGGCGATCCTCCTAACGTAGTTCCCCCGCCCGCACGTTGCCAGCAACGCGCCCAGCTAATGGGTGAGGTGTCGCCGCACGTCGCCAAATGGCACCCTCCGCGATCCATAAAATGACATTTTCCTCCGCCTCCAGCATCACCGACAACCAGCCTCCCGCATCGGACCTACCGGACTCCCAAGCCCCAATCCCACCCGACTTCGACGTTATGGAACCACCTTCCTCCGGATCCTCATCCTCCGGTCATTCGCATTCGCACGCACCGGCCAAATCCACGTCAAAGTCGCCCGCCGACGCCAAGAAGCCCGCGGTGAAACCCGCCGCCAAGGCCGAGCCACCGAAAGCCGCGCCCGCAAAACCTGCCGCGAAGGCGCCGGCAAAACCGGAACCCGCGAAATCCGCCACGAAGGCGCCCGCGAAACCGGAACCCCTGAAACCTACCGCGAAGGCACCGGCCAAACCGGAAGCCCCCAAGAAATCCCCGGCTCCCGAGCCCGCGAAGCCCGCGGCAAAGCCCGAAGCCGCCAAGGCCCCCGCCAAACCGGCCACAGGCAAATCCGAGGCCCCGAAATCCTCCGCCAAAGCCGAAGCCGCGAAACCCGCCGCCGGCAAAAACGCCCCTCCCTCGAAAGCCGCCCCCGCCGTTTCCTCCAAGGAGGCCAAAAAGGCCGCCGCCAAGCGCCGCATCGACACCCCGGAGATCCAGGACAAGATCCGCGAGCTGATCAAACTCGCCAAGGAGCAGGAATACCTGACCTACGACGACATCAACGAGATTCTCCCCAACGACCTGGTCAATCCGGACGACGTGGAAGCGATCATGGACCGCCTCCGCCAGATGGAGTTCGACGTGATCGACGCCTCGGAAGTGGACCGCTACAAGGACCGCAAACGCGACGAATCCGACGGCGACGAGGACAAGGACGACCAGAAACTCGATATCCTCGACGACCCGGTCCGGATGTATCTCAAGCAGATGGGCCAGGTGGCCCTGCTCACCCGCGAACAGGAAGTGGAAATTTCCAAACGCATCGAGGACGCCGAAACCGAAGTGGCCCGCCACCTCAATCTGTTCGGCTTCGTCGCGGATTCCTATCTGGAACTGGCCGACAAACTGGTCAAGGGTAAGGAGCGCTTCGACCGCGTGATCCTCGACAAGAAGATCGAGTCCCGCGAGCGCTACATGAAGGGCCTGCCCAAGCTCTGCGACCAACTCCGCCAACTCCACCGCGAAAACGACGAGTTTTTCCGCCAGATTTCCTCGAAAGCCGCCCGCGGCCGCAAGAAGCTCGAGGAGGAGTTCGATAAGAACCTCCAGACCCTCAACCGCCACTACACGCGGTTCTATTACAAACAGAAGGTCATCGAGGATTTCTGCGAGCAGGTGGACGAATTCCAGCAGAAGTTCTGGAAATACAGCCGCAAGGTGGAGTCGGACCCCAACGACAAGGAGTTCATGACCAAACTGCGCGAGCTGCAGCAGCGCTCGTGGCACACCGCGGAGTCGTTCAACAAGGCCTACCGCGACCTGCGCCACTGGCTCAAGGAAGCCCTGCGCGCCAAAACCGAAATGGTCGAAGCCAACCTCCGGCTCGTCATTTCCATCGCCAAGAAATACACCAACCGCGGGCTGTCGTTCCTCGACCTGATCCAGGAAGGCAACATGGGCTTGATGAAAGCGGTCGAGAAATTCGAATACCGCCGCGGCTACAAGTTTTCCACCTACGCCACCTGGTGGATCCGCCAGGCGATCACCCGCTCCATCGCCGACCAGGCCCGCACCATCCGCATCCCGGTCCACATGATCGAAACGATCAACAAGCTGATGCGCGTGCAGAAACAGCTCGTCCAGGAATACGGTCGCGAGCCCTCGCCGGAAGAAATCGCCGAGGAAATCCACCTTTCCGTGGAACGCGTCCGCGCGGTCCTCAAAATGGCCCAGCAGCCGATCTCGCTGCAAGCCCCGGTCGGCGATTCGGATGACACTTCGTTCGGCGATTTCATCGAGGACAAGGCGGCCGAAAACCCGATGGAAGAAGCCGGGTTCTCAATGCTCAAGGACAAGATCAAGGACGTGCTCGACACCCTGACCGAGCGCGAGCGCGAGGTGCTCGAACAACGCTTCGGCCTCAAGGACGGCTACAGCCGCACCCTCGAGGAAGTGGGCCGCCAATTCCAGGTCACCCGCGAGCGCATCCGCCAGATCGAGGCCAAGGCGCTCCGGAAAATGCGCCACCCCACCCGTATCCGCAAGCTGGAAGGCTTCATCGAACTGCCCAACGCCTGATCCCGGATGCCGGGGATGGCTCCGCTGACGCGGTTCAACCCGAATGCGGTGGTTGGAAACATCCCGGACATCCGGATTATCCACTGAAACGCCGAATGCCGCTGAAACGGAGACCACAAAATACAACCGGAATCCGACTCACCCCCGGGTGTCCGTTTCCTGATCAAACCAACCTCAGTGAACTCAGTGGTTCTCTGTGCTTCAGCGGTAAGCCTGGCGTCCAAACTGCCCTGCACCTCGGATTCTCGGAACACAAACGGGAAAACGAATCCGTTTGAAAGCCGAAGCCCGCTCCTTTCCATCATGACCCCCATCGAATCGATCTTCGTCCGCCACCGCAACGCGCTCCTGATCCGCGGGCAGTTTACCGATATCTATACGGATTATTATCTGCATCTGATGGAGCAGGACATCCGTCATCCGGCGGTGCTCGATGGGATGCTCAAGGACGCGCTGGCGGTGTTCGCGCTGCACCTGACCGCCCGGCCGTGGGCGGAAACCATCGCGTGGACCGCCAACCTCCGCGCTCCGCGGGTGAATCTGTTCGTGACCGGCTGTTCCCTAACCGAGTCACTGACCGGACGGATCTTCACCGACGACGTCCGTGAGCCCGACCGCAATTTCCTCTATTCCCAAACCACCATCGAGCAGGCGGCGGAGCCCCGCCTATCCACCCTCGAGGTGGCCGGAAACGATCCGATCTCATGGATCGCGGAATATTACGCCCAATCCGAGCAGCGTCCGGCACGGTGCTTTCGCTTGCCGGACGAGCACTTCGCGCTGGTCGCCGCCCAGCCGGATTGCGACCTGGAATGGCTGGAGGCGTTGGACGAGTCCGCCGTGGCCGCGATTCCGGAACGGGAGGAAACAAAATTGTTGGAAACGCGCCGTTTCCGCTTCCACTGCGGTTGCAATCTGGCACGCATCCTCCCCATCCTCGGCAATTGGCGCGATCGCCCGGACGAGTTGTTCCAAGGCGAGGACCAGATCACCATCCAGTGCCCGCGCTGCGCCGCCCGCTACCGGGTGACCCGCGAGCAGTTGGAAAACTCGTAAACGCCGGATGCCCGCCCCAATCGGGTGGGATGACATGCCGGCCGTCGGTCCCGATTATCTTCGGGCACCGTGTTTTCCGCTTCCACATCAGGACCATGCTCCGCGCGCGCTTCCGGCATTCCCGCCGGGGAGTCGGCGGGCCGTCGCGCGATGACAAATCCCGCCGGCCGGCCGCGTAGTCGGCTCATGCGCCGATTCCTCACCTCCGCCGCCTTCGTTTGTTCCGCCATCCTCGCCCATGCCGATTGGCAACCGCTGTTCAATGGCAAGGACCTGACCAAGTGGTCCGGCGACCCCCGCGTCTGGCGGGTGGAAAACGGCGTGATCATTGGGGAAACCAACGGCACCGACAAGAAGATCGCGGCCAACTCGTTCCTGATCTGGCAGGGTGGCGAGCCGGGCGATTTCGAGCTGGAATACAGCGCCCGCGTCACCGGCAACAACTCCGGCGTGCAATACCGCAGCAAGGTCCGCGACGCGGCCACCTGGAGCGTCGGCGGCTATCAGATGGATCTCCATCCGAACGCCACCTACCTCGGCATGCTCTACGAGGAACAGGGCCGCGGCATCGCCTGCCAGCGCGGCCAAAAGGTGAAACTCGCCGACAAACCGGAAGTCACCGGCACCCTGGAAGTGCCGGCCGTCAAACTCGAAGAATGGAATACCTACAAGATCGTCGCCAAGGGCCACGTCCTCCAACATTTCGTCAACGGCAAGCTCGCCGCGGAAATCACCGACGTCGATGCCGCCAAGCGCTCGGCCAAGGGCGTGATCGCCCTGCAAGTCCACGCCGGCCCATCCATGAAAGCGGAGTTCAAGGACATCCGCCTTCAGGAAACGCCGGCACCCTGACTTTTTATCATATACTAACCCCAATCCCATGAAACGCACCCTGCTCATGCTGCTCGCCGGAGCCTCCCTCTGCCAGGCCGAACCCGGAAAACCCTGGACCCCGGAGGAAGCCAACGCCTGGTATGCCAAACAACCGTTCCTCATCGGCGCCAACTACGTGCCGGCCTCGGCCATCAGCCAGCTCGAAATGTGGCAGGCGGAAACCTTCGACCCCAAACGCATCGACCTCGAACTCGGCTGGGCGGAGAAACTCGGATTCAACACCATGCGCGTTTTCCTCCACGACATCCCGTGGACCCAGGACTCCGACGCCTATCTGAAACGCATCGACCAGTTTCTCAAAATCTCCGACAAGCACGGCATCCGCCCGATGTTCGTTTTCTTCGACAGCGTGTGGCACCCGCTGCCGAAGGCCGGGAAACAGCCCGACCCCCGCCCGCATGTCCACAACTCCGGATGGGTCCAAAGCCCCGGCGCGGAAATCCTCCAGGACCCCGCCAAACATGACAGCCTCAAGCCCTACGTGGTCGGCGTGATCTCCCGCTTCCGCGATGACAGGCGCGTTCTCGCGTGGGACCTTTTCAACGAGCCCTGCAACGACAACGCCGGACGTTTCACCGCGATCGAAGCCAAAAACAAAGTCGCCAACGCCACCATCCTGCTGCGCAAGACCTTCGAATGGGCGCGCGAGGCGAAACCCACCCAACCGCTCTCCTCGGGCATCTGGTCCGGCGACTACGGCGCTCCTAACGAAATCCAGCGGGTCCAGCTTGAGAACTCCGACATTATCAACTTCCACGCCTACGACACCCTGGAAATCACCCGATCCAAGGTGGACAAGCTCCGCAAATGGGGCCGCCCCATCGTCTGCACCGAATACATGGCCCGCCCCACCGGCAGCACCTTCCAAAACATCCTCCCCTACTTCGCCAAAGAGAAAATCGCCGCTTACAACTGGGGTTTCGTGGATGGCAAAAGCCAAACCATCTATCCGTGGGATTCCTGGACCAAAACCTACACCGGCGAACCCGACCCCTGGTTCCACGACATCTTCCGCCGCGACGGCACCCCCTACCGCAAGGACGAAACCGACTTCATCCGCTCGATCACGGGGAAGAAATGACCTGAACCGCGCGAGGTGCGTTCCCCGTAGCCCCGCCCTCAAGGAGCGTGGGCATCCTGCCCACATCTTCCGCCCGCCCGAAAAAGTTCACCGCACCCCCCCCAAGAGGATGGAAGATCGGAGATCGTGGATAGAAGATGGTGGATAGAAGATGGTGGATGACAAAGCACCGTACCCGCGCTCGTGAGAGCGTGGCAGCCACGGAACCGGCCACAAGAAAGCGCTTTCTTGTCTTGATTCTTGTGTCTTGAAGTCTTGCGTCTTCCGCATACCCGCGCTCGTGAGAGCGTGGCAGCCACGGAACCGGCCACAGGAAAGCGCTTTCTTGTCTTGATTCTTGTGTCTTGAAGTCTTGCGTCTTCCGCGTACCCGCGCTCGTGAGAGCGTGGCCTCCCAGGTTCACCCCAGCCGAAAATATTCACCGCGAAGACGCAAAGATCGCGAAGGAGGATGAAAAATCGGAGATCGCGGACGCCAACTCATGGAGCGCTGACTTCAGTCGGCGTCTAACGGAGCGCGGACTTCAGTCCGCCAGCCAGCCGGATCAACCTCCCCTCAACCGAAAGATTCACCGCCAAGACGCGAAGCCCGCGAAGGGGATCGTGGATTGTGGATCGAAGATGAAGAAGCCCATCCCTGATAACCAATAACTGATAACCAATAACCGCGGCGCAGCCGCCGCCCTCGCGGTCCGGTCGCTCCGCAGGCCGGGCGACGATCCACTCCGCAAACAAACTCCCCCGGTCTTGTCCGCCCCGACCCGGTGGCGGGAGGTCCGCGCCGGGGAGAAAACCGCGCGGATCCCGTGGCCGGGTCACCCCGATCCCCAGCCCGGGACCACCCGCCACCTGGGCCGGGACACCCCGATCATTGACTCGGAATTCCGGTTTCCTAGATAGGAAAACCCATTTCACAGCTAGGAAAACTAATTTCCTAGTCAAAAAATACCAATACCTAGTCAGGAAAATCAATTTCCTAGTCAGAAAACGCCAATCTCTAGTCAGGTAACACCAACTCCTAGTCAGGAAATGATATCTCCGAATCAGGAAATGCAAAACCCTAATCAGAAAATGCCAAACCTTAGCTAGGAAAACCGATTTTCTAGCTATGAAACTCCAAATCCTAGCTAGGAAATCCCGTTTCCGAGTCAAAAAAGGGGTATTTCCGCCCTATTGGGGCCGGAATTCCCGGATTCCGGCAAAATCCGCTTGATCCGGGGGGTGGGGATGGGCTATGCCCTCCGGGTAGGGAAGCCGCCGGGGACCGGGGTTTCCCCGCGCTTGCTCCCGCACGGTCCCCGACCGGCGCCCTTTCCGGCTCCCGCGGACGGCAGTCCCGCCGCCGCCGGCCGGGCGCCCATCCCACACACGGACATGAACCGGATCAAACTCAACCTGAAAGGCGCCAGCGACGATACCCTCCGGGTCTTCGCCGCCGGTCACCAGGCCGCCATCGCGGACAACCCCCTGTTTCCCGCTCCCGCGCCCGACCCCGCGGAGTTCGACGCCGCGCTGGCCGCCTTCTCCGCCAAGCTCGATGCCATCGCCGTCGCCCGCACCACCCTGGCCGCGCTGATGGCGGAGAAACACACCCTGCGCGCCGCGCTGGAAACCCGCCTCGGCGCCCGCGCCAACTACGTGGAACTCACCGCCTCCGGCGACGAGGCCGCCATCCGCTCCGCCGGGTTCGAACCCCGCGCCCGCCGCACCCCCACCACCCGCCTGCGCCAGCCCCAGAACCTCGTCGCCTCCATGGGCCCGGACTCCGGCCGGATCCGCCTCGCCTGCCAGCCCGTCCCCAAGGCCAGAGCCTACCTCATCGACCTGCGCGACCACGACGCCACCGACCCGGAATCCGCCTGGCGCCAGGCCAAGGTGGCCTCCCGCGCCACCGTCACCCTCGCCGGTCTCGTCCCCGGCAGAAAATACGCCTTCCGCATCCGCGCCCTCGGCCCCGGCAACCTCGAAAGCCCGTGGAGCGACGAAGCCGTGTGCATGGCGCCGTGAGGATTGAGAGACCAGAGACCAGAGACCAGAATCAAGAGGAGAGAGAGGGGAGGGGAGAGAGACACCGGCGGGACGGGGGCGGAAATTCCGGAAACTTCCGGCTTGCTGCCGGGCGGCCGGTCTGATAGTACGGACCCATGAAAACGAGCCAAGCCGACGCCGAAACCCGCCATCAAGGCCGAATAACACCCGCGCGCCCGCCCGCGCACGCATTATGCGCGTGTTATTTCAGGTACTAATTCCACTGTTCTCCCAAAATGGCAAAGATACGAGACGACGGGCAGTGTGCAGTCTGCGGCATCTCTGGCAAAGTCACGCTAGAGCACGTGCCCCCTCGTAGCTGCTTTCCCAAGCCAAGACCCAAGCCTCTACCCATTTATACGTGCCAAACGTGTAACGGTGATTCGTCTACTGAAGATGAGCATCTGAAGACATTCCTTGGTGCGACCGCGACGAACTACTCACCAAAAGGCAAGGCTTTGAAGGAGGGATTCATCAAGACAATCATTCACAATAAGAAGCTTTTGCGCAAGATACTGTCTGGGAAGCTTACAGATCAGGTCTACGACGAGCATGGCAGGCTCAAGCCTGATGTCGTCAATTTAACGTGGGATATGCGATCGATGATTCCACTCTGGAACAAAATGGCGAGGTGCCTGTATTTTCATGTGTATCAGGAGGTTCTTCCTCAAGATGTGGTGATGGATCCGCCGATCCTACAGAAGGTCGCAACTCTCGACCAACGGATGGTTCATCTAATGCAGAAGGACAGCGTGGGCAATGATAGCGAGTTTACATTTGGGCTGATGCGTGCGGTTGAAGGACAGCGAATCAGATTTCATTGCCAGATGTTGTTTTGGGATCGCATCAGGGTCGATGCGTCAGGAGAAACAAAGACCGGAGAACAAGCCGCGCCAGAGCAACCCCTACCAGCCGCTCAGTTTCGATGATTTTGCGCATCCACAACCTCAACCCCGTGATCGACGCGCGCCCCCGCTGGTAGGGGTGCCTGCGCTCTATCGTTGTGCCAGATAATCCAAGAGAAGAACAAGAAATACCATGAACACCGAAGACGAAGAACTGATCAAAAAATTCCAGGATAGTCTCACCGCTATCACAACATCACTTCAACTTAACACACGACATCCCAAAGACACCATCGAAAGTTGGAAGAAACGTTATCAAGATAAGATGGTTAAGATTGAGAATGGAGAAGACCTTGGAGTAGCGAAGATTCATCTTGATCCGGCTGACCATGTGTTTGTGTCGGTAGGAGGTTCGACATTTCCCGTAGGTCATCTACAAGCCTTGGTAGATGCTGGTAGCCTTTCGGTTGTCGATTCTTGAAGTATTCTTCCTCGATTTTATCTCCTTCGCGTCCAACATCTTCCATTTCACTTAATAGTTTCCTATTGTTGTCATACACCATTATTTATCTCACCATGAAAACTTGTCAAATCGTCTCACTTCTTACCGTCATCACTTTTTCTTCCGCAAAGGCTGCAACCACAATCTACGATTTTGAGTCAGGAATCCCCTCGGATTTTGTTCTTACTGAAGGAGTTTCACAGACCCTAAATTCAACCATTGTCTATTCTGGAGCACAGTCACTCAGAATCACGACCGGTTCGCAACCCGGCCCCGGTGGAGCGGTATCCATGCTGAGTATGAGCGAACCTATCATTAGCCTTACTTATAGTATTTATGATGAGTTTGCTACAAACTCGCAATTTTACATGTATCTTTTTCTAGGTTCAGCAACCCTAGCATGGCAAGATGCGCCGTTGTCAGACAGTGTTTTGATCTATGGTGGAAGCAGCACTTTGAACTACACCAGATCGCCAGGATGGCACACGGTAGATGTGGATATACAAGGGGACACGATCTCATATCAGATCGATAACATTTTCTTAGGAACCCACACTGAACTAGGACGCGCTCCAATTTATAAGGCTGGATTTTGCATTGATAGTGCTGGCTCTGGAACATATTCCATGTATATCGACCAAGTGCAAGTTGCGACTATACCCGAGCCATCATCAAGCCTTCTCGGAGTAATTGCCTTTTGTGGCTTTGCAATCAGAAGAAGTCGTTCATACTCACCCAACAACAATTGACATGACACCAGAAGAACAAGCTCATCAACGGATAATCGATTCGATTCAAAGCGAGTGGAATAATGATTACGCCACCCGATACAAGATATACAAATCTAATAAAGTGATGGATGTCGCTAATAATATTTCAAGAGAAGAGTCTCCAGTCGCAGACAGAGTATCCAAGATGGATTCGGTCGCTCAAGATCACGGATTCTTGGGAATCAAGGATGTCCTCACCTTCCGTAAGGAACACGAACATCTTCTCCAATCCTCTTGAGGAGGGTCATGTCTTTACCTTCGGAGTTTTCCCAAAGCATATTCCAGATGCTCAGGTCTTCATCGATTGCGTAAGGCTCATATCCATCAGGAATCTTAAAATCAGAAGCACAACAAGTCGCGTCACCTAACGGGTCTTTAGCTTCCAAATTCTTTTCATTTTCCATTTCATTTGCACCCGTAGGTGCGCTATGACGTTGTGCGCCGAGCCAAGCAAGGCGCTTCTTGTCAGGTGAAAGACCTGATGTTTTAAAACCCAGCCAGTAGAAACTACCGAGTGTTGCAGTGATGTTGGCTAGCTGCTCCTGTCCCGAGCGGGTCGAAGAGGCGATGGATGCATACTTGGCTTCCGGGATTCCGTCCGCGGCCTTGCGAGCTTACGCTGAGAATGCCAGAATCGGCCGCATCCTCTGAGAAGAAAGCCGACTCCGGACAATCCGGGTGGCAATCCGCCACTCCGCCGTGAATTGTAGCTTGAATCCTGATGAGGACCCTTTACCGTGAGTCGGACCGCCGCTCCCGGCGGCGGGTGCCAGGCCTCACCGTCCGGCGTTTCCGGGATTTCCACCAAGACGGCATTGAACCCCGCACGAGCCATCCGGTCAAACCACCAGCGCAACATGATGATCACCTTCGACCACGGCACCCTTTGTCTGTTTGGGATTCCGGTTTTCACCCTCATTGTCGGAAGCGTATTCTTGGCCGCGCTTGCGGGCCTGGCTTTCGGCGTTTTCCGGTGGAGACGGCGTTCCGGCAAGATTGCCGCCATCGCGTCCGCGCTGATTCTGATGCTGTTCGCGTTGGCCATTGTGCTTGTCCTTATCACGGTCGGAAGCGGCAGCATGGGGTGATAGGGCCGCGGTCTTGCCAGTCATGTGCCGAGGGGCCGTTTACGGATCTCGGGCGGGCCGAACGAGGCGGTCGCGGCGCGGGTCGGGTGCCACCCCCGGATTTCGCCTTTGCTCCGCGGGAGAGGCGATGCATGATGGCCGCGCATGCTGCTCTATCTGCATATCCCGTTTTGCCACCGGATATGCCCCTATTGCTCGTTTTACAAGCACACTCCCGGCTCCACGCCGGTGGGCGCGGTGGTGGACGCCCTGCTTGCGGAGGCGGCGGCCCGTCTGAACGAGTGCGAACGGCCGCCCCGCACGATCTATCTGGGAGGCGGCACCCCGAGCATGCTCTCGCCCGGACACCTGCGGCGGCTGTTCGACGGCCTGCGCGGGATGATCGATTTTTCCACCCTCCGCGAGGTGGCGCTTGAGGCGAACCCCGCCACGTTCGACGCCCGCAAGGCCGCGTTGTTCGTGGAATCGGGCGTCACCCGCGTTTCGTTGGGCATCCAGTCGTTCGCCGGCCATGTCCTGGAAACGCTGGGCCGCGAACACTCGCCCGATGAGGCCCGTGCCTCGGTGGCCCTGCTCCGTGCGGCGGGCGTGCCGGAAATCAACATCGACCTGATGTTTTCCATCCCCGGCCAGACGCCGGACGATTGGCGGTCCACGCTGGAGGAAACCCTGGCTCTAACCCCCGAGCACATTTCCGCCTACAATCTGACTTACGAGGAGGACACCGCGTTTTTCGAGTCCCTCCGGCGCGGAGAGATGCTGCCGGACGAGGACCGCGACGCGGAGATGTTCCACCTCGCCCGCGAAATGTTGGAGGCCGCGGGATTCCGGCACTATGAGACGTCCAACTACGCCCGGCCCGGCCGCGAGTCTCGCCACAATCTCGGCTACTGGCAGGGCGAGGACTACCTCGGCCTCGGGCCGTCCGCGGTTTCCACGCTCGGCGGGGTCAGGCACACGAACGCGGCCGATACCGTCCGCTATGTGGAAATGATCGGGTCGCTCGGCCGCGCGGTGGTGGACTCCTCCGCTCTAACCGCCGAGCAGGTGCGCATCGAGCGCATCGCGCTGGGTTTGCGCACGGCGTCCGGGATCGCGCTTGATTGGCTCGATCCGGAAGGTCGCTCCAAAGCGGGGCAACTCGCCGCGGAAGGCATCGCGGTGATCGAAAACGGTCGGTTCATCCTGTCGGGCCGGGGCCGCGCGCTGGTGGACCCCGTCGCCGCCGAGCTGATCTGAGTGGGTTGTCCCGAAGGGCCGTCGATGATCCATCAAGGCCGGATGCCTTCTGGTTTGTTCGGAATGCGGTCGGTGGTGTTTTGGCCGCGGGGCGGGGGATTTGGGTTGACCGGTGGATCGGGGTGGTCAAACTCGCCCGGTATGATCGCCCGACTGCGCGGAACCGTCCTCGAAGCCTATCCGAACCGACTGGTGGTGGATGTCCACGGTGTGGGCTATGAGGTGCATGTGCCGCTTTCGACCTTTGACCGTCTGCACGCGGCGGAGGGGGTTGCGGTGGACCTGCGGACGCATCTCAACATCCGTGAAAACGCCCACACGCTTTACGGGTTCGCCACGGAGGAAGAGCGGGATGTGTTTCTGATGCTGATCGATCGCGTGAGCGGGATCGGTCCGGCGATCGCCATGGCGGTGCTCAGCGGGATGCCGGTGAGCCGTTTCAAATCCTGCGTGGTGGCGGGCGATGTGGCCGAACTCTCGCGGATCAAGGGGATCGGCAAGAAAACCGCGGAACGCATCGTGCTCGAACTCAAGGACAAGGTGGGCGTGGCCGAAACCTGGCAGGATGCCGCCGCCGGACAGGTGAGCGCGGCCGCCGCCGATGCCGAGTTGGCGCTCATCGCCCTGGGTTACAAGCAGGTGGACGCCCGCAAGGCGGTTAGAAAGGTGATGGACGATTCGCCGCAGGCAGGGGCCGAGGAACTGATCCGCGGCGCTCTCCGCGCGATGCAGAAGTGATCCGGCCGCCTTCCTGACCTGTGGCGGCGGGCTCAGTCTGACGGAGTTTCCCATTCACGATAGCACCCCCATTCGCCATCCAACCACGCTCGGAGAAGGACCCAACGTGGGGCGCCCCCGGATCTATGATAGAAGCGGGCTGGCGATATGAGACTGGATCGAAGGTGTCGGGGCTTGACGGCTTCCGGGGGCGTGTTATCGTTTTCTCCGGATGGAAACGGTATATCTTGAGACGACGATTCCCACCCGAGTTTCTAACAAAAACACAGCTATGAAAGACCCAATCGTCCAAGAAGTGCGCGAAGCCCGGGCCGCTGTCGCCGCTGATTTTGATTTTGATCTCAATAAGTTCTTCGCATGGGCCAAGGCACACACCGCGGCGGAGCGCAAGGCCAAGCACTGGCTGCCAACCAGCCCGAACAAGGCTCTTGGGACGCCCAAGTCTTCCGCGGCACGCAAACGTCTGGAACGCCACTCCGGTGTCCCGGCTTGATCGCTGGAAAACGGTTTCGGAAACCGCGAATAGACACGGACAAGGAATCGGAGATAAGCGCGTTTTGGCGGAAGCGCCATTTATCTGATGGAATAGCCGCCGGAGTTTGGGGCCCAATGGAGATTCGCGTCCCTGGCGAGACGGTGTTTGGAGGTTCCCTTACGCGCCGGCGGTGGGGTCGTAGTCCTTCGGGGCGCGGACGATTTTCTCGATGGCGTGTTTGGTGACGAGGTTGCCGCCGCTGGAACGGCTCTTGATGCCGAACTCCGCGAAGTGCAGCGGGCGGATGAGGTTTCTCATGCGAAGCGCGCTCTTGAGGTGGACCAGGAGCATTTGGGCGGAGCTTTCCTCGTTGGTCTTGTGGACGGCGAAGTAGAGCACGCGGCTGCCGGGTTTGCCGCGGGTCAGGTCGTATTCCTTGTCGCGGGTGATGCCGCCCACGGTGAAGCGCTTGGCGAGGATCGGACCGTCCTTGCCGTCGCGGAAAATCATCGAGTAAATGAGGTCTTCGTCCTTGCGGAAAACCGCCACGCGCAGCGGCCGCAGGCCCACGAAAACCTTCTCCGCCACCTTCACGATTTTCATTTTGCCGTCGGCGGTGAACGAAATGATATCATCGATGGTGGAGCATTTCTCGACCGGTTCCTCTTTCTTGAGTCCGTAGCCGGCGAAGCCGTTCTTGGCGTCCAGATAGAGCGTCTCGGTGGCGGCCACCACCTGCACCCGGTCCACGCGCTCGAACGAGGCGATCTCGGTGCGGCGTTCCTTGTCCTTGCCGTATTTCCGGAGCAGTTCCTCGAACCAGCGGATCGCGAATTTGGTGAGCTGTTTGAGATTTTTGTTGGTCTCGTCGATGGCCTTTTCAAGCGCCTTGATTTCCTCATCGGCCTTGAACGAATCGAACTTGGAGATCCGCTTGATCTTGATTTCGGTTAGCTTGACGATGTCCTCCTCGGTGACGTCGCGTTTCAGCAGCGGCTTGAACGGGGTTAGGCCGTCGTCGATGGCCTTGATGACGGCTTCCCAGGTTTCGCATTCCTCGATGTCGCGGTAGATGCGGTTTTCGATGAAAATCTTCTCCAGTGAGCTGAAGTGCCATTTTTCCGCGAGTTCGGCGAGTTTGATCTCGAGTTCCTGGCGGAGCAGGTCCTTGGTCTGGAGGGTGCTGCGGCGGAGGATTTCCGAGATACCCATGAACTGCGGTTTGCCATCGGTGATGACGCAGGCGTTGGGCGAGATCGAAAGCTCGCAATCGGTGAAGGCGAAGAGCGCGTCGCGGGTGGTTTCCGGGTCGGCCCCTGCGGGCAGATGGACCAGGATGTCGGCGGTGGCGGCGGTGTTGTCCTCGATGCGGGCGATCTTGATTTTCCCTTTCTCGCCGGCGGCGACGATCGACTCCATCAGCGCGCCGGTGGTGGTGCCGAAGGGGATTTCGGTGATCCGCAGCAGGCCTTTTTTCTCGGTGGAAATGCGGGCGCGGACGCGGATTTTGCCGCCGCGCAGGCCGTCGCGGTAGTCGCTGGCGTCCATGATGCCGCCGGTGGGGAAATCCGGGACCAGCGAGAACGACTCATCGCGCAGCACGGCGATGGAGGCTTCTATCAGCTCGTTGAAATTGTGCGGCAGGATCTTGCAGGCCAGACCCACGGCGATGCCCTCCACGCCTTGGGCCAACAGGAGCGGGAACTTCACCGGCAGGGTGAGCGGCTCCTTGTTGCGGCCGTCGTAGCTGGGGATCCAGCGGGTGGTTTTCGGGTTGAAAAGCACCTCGAGGCCGAACTTGGTGAGGCGGGCCTCGATGTAGCGCGGGGCCGCCGCGCCGTCGCCGGTGAGGGTGTTTCCCCAGTTTCCCTGGGTGTCGATCAGCAAATCCTTCTGCCCGAGTTGGACCATCGCGTCGCCGATCGACTGGTCGCCGTGCGGGTGGTATTTCATGGTGTTGCCCACCACGTTGGCCACCTTGTTGTAGCGGCCGTCGTCGAGTTCCTCCAGCGAATGCAGAATGCGCCGTTGCACCGGCTTGAGGCCATCAAGCAGGTGCGGCACGGCGCGCTCGAGAATCACGTAGCTGGCGTAATCGAGGAAATAGTCCGAATACATCGCCCCCAGCGAGGCATGTTGGTCGGGATCGTGGGTCATCGGGCGGGAGTTTGGCGGCGTGCCACCTGCCGCGCAAGCATTATTAAGAAAGCGGTAGTAATTGGGGCGGTGAGGCCGCGGCGCTACCTACCGCGCTCCGGGATCCGGGCTTTTTTCACCAGGCCGACGAATTCCCGGCGCAGGCCGCCGGGGTCGTCTGCGAGGGCGCCTTGGGCCCATTCGAGGATGGACTCGCGGGTGGCGCCGCCGGCGTGGGGTGAGGCGCGCAGCGCCATGCCGAACGCGGCCACAGCCGAGGCAAAACGGAAATCAGGTGTGGCATCGGCGAACGCGCGGGTGCCGGCTGCCGGGCAGGTGTGGCTGCTGAGTTCGCTCCGGGATGCTTCCGGCAGCTTGTGGCGGATGCGCAGCGTGGCCAGCGTGCCGGAATCGGTGGCGGGCTCGTATTGATAGAGAACGGTCACCCGCTGTCCGGCGCCCATGTCGCCGCTGTCCTTGCGGTCGTTGGCGAAATCCTCGCCCGCCATCACCCGGTTCTCATATCCTAACAACCGATAGCGTCTGGCGGCCGACCCGTTCCACTCCAGTTGCAGTTTCACATCCTTGGCCACGGTGAGCAGGGTGCCGCTGGCATCCGCCACCAGTACTTTTTCCGCTTCTTCCCGGGTGTCGATGTAGGCGTAGTTGCCGTTGCCCTTGTCGGCCAGCGTTTCGAGCGTGTCGTCCTTCAGGTTGCCCATGCCGAATCCCAGGACGCTGAGAAACACGCCGTTTTTCGCCTTGGCGGAGATTAGACGTTCCAGCTCCTTGCCGTCGGTGACGCCCACGTTGAAATCGCCGTCGGTGGCGAGGATCACGCGGTTCACTCCGCCGCGGATGAAATTATCGCCTGCGATCCGATAGGCCAGTTCGATGCCTTCGCCGCCGTTTGTGGACCCTCCGGCGCTGAGTCGGCCGATCGCCCGGCGGATCGCGAATTTCCGGTCGCCGGAGGTGGACGGCAGCACCAATCCGGACTCGCCGGCGTAGGTGACCATGCTGATGCGGTCCTGCGGTCGCAGGGTTTCCGCCAGCATGAGGAGCCCCTTGCGGACCAGCGGCAGCTTGTTTTCGGCCTCCATCGATCCGCTCACATCCACCAGGAAAACCAGATTGGCGGGCGGTCGGGCGGCGGGCGCCACATCGCGGGTCCGCAGTGCGATCTTCAACAGTCGGTCGCCCGGTTTCCACGGACACTCCGCCGTTTCCATCTTCACCGCAAACGGCTCGCCCGGCGCCGGCTGCGGGTAGTCGTAGGGGAAATAGTTGAGCATTTCCTCCAACCGTACCGCGCCCTGCGGCACCTCGTCTCCATCCCGGATCATCCGTCGCAGATTCGCATACGAAGCGGTGTCCACATCCGCCCCGAATGTGCTAACAGGCCGCTCGGCGGTCCTAACGAATTCATTCTCCCGGATCTTCGCATAGGATTCGGCCTCGGGCTTGGTATAGCCGCCAACCGGAGGTGCCGGGGCCATGGACGGGGCGGCCATTGGTTTCGGTCGGCTTTTCAGGGATTTGTGGGCTGCCGAGGCACTCCGCGTTGGCGCCCACGCTTCCAGATAGTATCCGTTGCTTTGATAAACGGGACCCTGAGAGCATGCGGCCAGCGCCAACATCAGCAGGACGAGGGACAAACGCTTTGGATCGGAACTTGGAATTTTCATATCAGATGCGGAATTTCCGGCAGCCTGCGGCCGGACCAAGCCGGTGTCAAATAAAATGCTGGAAAAACAGCATTTTATCCGGAAACCATGGGTGTTTTTGGGAAAACCCGCGGCCGCAGGATGCCCGAGCGGCTGATTCCGGCGTTCGTTTGGTCATGAACTCCCCCCCGTTTGCGGGACATTGACCGGGGAGTTTTTCGGGTAAACTTGCGGTGCCAGAGTCTTCGCCGGATTCGCCGCGATGGCCGGGGCAACCCATTCGCCACCAACCCACAAAAACGACCTAGCAAACCATTCCCATGAAACAACGTTCCATCACCCGGATTCTCACCAAGAGCATCGTGCCATTCCTCGCGTTCGGCGTGTTTTCCAACCTCGCGTATTCCCAGACCGTCCGCACGTGGGATGGCGGCGGCACCGGAGGCACGAACATGGAGACTGCGGTCAATTGGAGCGGGGATGCTCTCCCGAACGGCAGCGCCAATGATACCGCGCAATGGGACGGCACTGTTAGCGGGGCGCTCGCGCTCACCTACACGGCGGCCACCGCGAATGCCCTCGGTGCGGGCAACGGGATTTTCCTCAACATTCTGGGAACGCAGACCGCCTCGCTCACTCTCACCCAGGCCAGCGGAACCACCGCGATGCGCCTTCAGAACATCACCGTCGCCAGTGGAGCCGGAGCGTTCGGCTTCGGAAATGCGGACGCCATCACCGATGGCATCACGCTGGGCAGCACGAGTGTCACCGCGCACACGTTCACCAACAACTCGTCGAACCCGGCGACGTTCGGATCGGATGTTAGGTTCGCGTTTGGCGGCGGCGTTGCCAAAACGATCACATTCGCCGGCGCCGGAGACTGGATCTTCGGCGGAAAATTCGGAAACAACGGAACGGGATCGGTCGCCTCGGTTTCGAAAACAGGATCGGGCACGCTCACGGTCAACAACAACATCCAGGGGACCAATTCCGGAGCGGTGTTGGTCAATCCCGGCAATGTTTTCGTGAAAAGCGGCGCGATGGTCGTCGATACCAACGGCGTGGTGACGACCAACGCCTACAGCAGTGTCGGCCAGGTAGGAACCGACGCAGGCACGATGACCTTGAAAGGAACCGGCTCGTTCGTCTCGGGCACCGATTTCAACGTCGGCGATGTCGGCAGCAGCACCGGCGTGCTGAATGTCCAGGACACCGCCGTTCTAACGGTCAATGCCGGCGGCGGCTTCTTTGTCGGCTCGGCGAACGGGGCCGGATCGACGGCAAGCGGCACCGTCAACCACAGCTCCGGCACGGTCGCGGTCAACGCGACCGCCGACGGCCGCTTCGTCCTCGGCGGCCGAAGCGCTGCCGCGGGCACTGGCGGATCCGGCACCTACAACCTCAGCGGCACCGGCTTGCTCAACAACGCGGGCAACGCGTTCATTGGCGGTTACGGAACGGGAACGTTTGTCCAAACCGGCGGCACGTTCAACAACACGGGATGGATGGCTATCGGCCGCCAGACCGGCAGCACCGGCAGCTATTCGATCAGCGGCGGCGCGCTCAACCAGACCGGCGGCGGCATGGGGATTATCGTTAGCGAAATCGGCGCCGGCACCCTGACCGTCGGCGGCAGCGGAGCGGTGACCATTTCCCCGGCGGGCACCCTGCGCCTCGGCAATAACGCCAGCGGCAACGGCACGGTGAACCTCAACGGCGGCAGCATCACCACGCCGAAGGTGGACACCGCCGGAGGTGCGAGCACCTTCAATTTCAACGGCGGCACACTGAAAGCCAACGCGGGCAGCGCGGTCTTCCTCCAGGGGCTGACCACCGCGAACGTGCGCGCCGGCGGCGCGCTGATCGACACCAACGGCAACAATCTAACCATCAACCAGCCGCTGCTCCACAGCGCCATCGGCGGCGACCCGGCCACCGACGGCGGCCTCGTCAAGACCGGCTTCGGCACCCTCACCCTGGGGGGCGCTAACACCTACAACGGGCCGACGACCGTCAACAACGGCACGCTCGTTCTAACCGGATCATCAACCACGGGAAACATCTCGCTGGCCGACTACACCACGCTGGGCGTCAAGGTCACGAACCCCAGCGCGAGCGTCGTCGCCAACACCAACAACCCGAGCCTGACGCTCGGCACCACCGCCGACACGGATCTGACGCTGGACTTCAGCTCGCTTGGCAACCCGACCGTGCCGGTTCTCGATCTCGGCACCGGCGTGGTCACCCTGAACGGCGTGGTCAACGTTTCGCTGACCAACGCTTCGGCTCTGACAACGACCCCTGACAATACAACGTTCGCGCTTGTCAGCTTTGGCTCGCAGGGGGGCGCCGGTTCGTGGAACCTGACGACCACCACCGCCGGACACACGACTTTCGCGCTCAACCCGACAGCGACCGCCCTTTATTTGAACGTCACCGCCAGTCCGGTGACATGGACCGGCGCGGCGAGCAGCGAGTGGAACACAAACACGTTGGCGGCACCGAAGAACTGGACCCTGCCGGATAGTTCGCCGGCGGACTTCATCAGCGGTGACACGGTCAACTTCACCAACACCGCGGACGCCTATGCGGTGGAAATAACCGAGGACGTCGCGCCGGGCGTGGTGAATTTCTCGAATACCACCAATGCCTACACGATCGGCAGCACCGGCGGCTTCGGCATCGTCGCGGGTGCCATGAACCTCACCGGTGGCGGCAGCGTCACGATCGACAACAGCAACAGCTATTCCGGCGCCACGACGATCAACGCGGGCGTTCTAACCGTAAATGGCGCGCTCACGGCATCGCCGGTCACGCTCAACACCGGCACGCTCAATGTGAACAGCGCCACCGCGCTCGGAACGGGCACCCTCACGATCAATGGCGGCAGCCTCGACAGCACCGTCGCCGGGGTCGTCCTAACGGCAAACGGGACCCGCGTTTGGAACGGGGACTTCGTTTTCACCGGAACCAACGACCTCGACCTCGGCACCGGCGCTGTCACCATCGGCGGCACGGGAGACCGCAGTGTCACCGTCACGGGAACGCTCGCGGTGGGTGAGATGAAAACGACCGGTACCCAGGGATTCACCAAGCTGGGCACGGGCACGCTGGTTCTGACCAGCGATGGCGCCACCGCCGCGGCAAGCGTGGTGGGCGGCGTCCTGAATGTCGCGGCGGGCACCATCCAGATCAACCGCGCCTCCGGCGTGACCGGCGATTTGGTCGGCGCGGGTCTTATAGGCAGTGGCAACATCACCAACGGAGCCGCCACGGAACGCTGGTTCTACTCGAACGCGGCGAACGGCACCTTCGATTTCAGCGGCACGCTTTCCAACGGGGCCGCCGGGGCGCTTGGGTTCAGCAAATCCGGGGCCAGCACGCAGATTCTATCGGGAAATAACAACTTCTCAGGCCCCACCACCATCGCCGGAGGTACTCTCGTTATCACCGGGACAAACTCGGCCGGCGGGGCGGTCAATATCGCCGGCAGCGCCGCAAGCCCCGCCATCCTCAGCCTGCAAAACGACAACGCGCTCGGAACCAGCCTGATAACCTCCACCAACCGCAATTCGGGCATCCAATTGCAGGGCGGCATCACGTTGCCCCCATCGGTCACGTTCGTCACCAGCAATGATGGCCTGCTCGGAGCCACGGTGCCTTACGCGATCAACAGCGTTAGTGGTGACAACACGATCAATGGGGATATCACGCTGACCGTGGGTGGCGGCGGCTCCATCATCCAATCGGACAGCGGCACCCTTACGGTGAACGGAAACATCAGCATCGCCGCCGGACAATCGTCCCGCGGTATCATCCTCCAGGGCGCGTCCAACGGCATCTTCAGCGGCATTCTATCCGACCTGAGCCCCACCGCCACCGCCAGCATCACCAAGAACGGCGCCGGCACCTGGACCATCACCGGTTCCAACACCTACACCGGGGCCACCGCCGTCAACGCGGGAACGCTCGTCATCAGCGGAAACAACGCCGCCGCCACCGGACCCGTGACCGTCGCCGCGGATGCCTCCCTCTCCGGCAACGGCAACCTCGGTGGCAGCGTCACCATCGCCGCCAACGGCATCCATTCGCTCGCCGTGGCAGCCAATCCCGGCGCACAGATCACCCGGACCATTACCGGCGCTCTAACCAACACCACCGGTTCGATCCTGAATCTAACTGCGTCCGCCACACCCGAACCTGGTGTCTATACGCTGGTCACCGCCAACGGAGGCATCTCCGCGCTGCCCACGACCATCACCGGCTATACCGGCGGCGTGGTTTCCATCTCCGGAAACAGCCTGGTGCTAACCGTTTCCGGTCCCTCCGCCTATGGCGACTGGGCGACCTCGAAGGGTCTAACCGGATCCAACAACGGCGCGAACGACGATCCCGACTCCGACGGCGTCTCCAACATCATCGAGTTCGTGGTCAATGGCGATCCGCTGGCATCCGACACCGCCAAGCTGCCGGTTTCCACCCAGGATGCCACCCACTTCCACTTCGACTTCGACCGCAGGGATGATTCGGTGTCCGAAATCACCCTGAACTTCGAATACGGCACCACGCTCGCCTCGTGGCCGTCCACCGTGGCGATCCCGTCCGACAACACCCCGCTCGCCGGTCCGCCGGTGACCATCACCGACAACGGCAACGGCACGCACCACGTGAAAGTCACCGTGGCGAAGGACGGAAATCCCAAACTCTTCGGCCGGCTCAAGGCGGAGAAATAACGGTTGGAATCCGCGATTGATAGGAATTTCCGCCAGCCACAGGCTCCGACGCTCGCAGAGCGCCGCTACAAGCACCTCATTCCCTGTAGCGGCGCGTCTATGACCGTCGCACTTTGCTGTAGCGGCGCGTCTATGACCGTCGCGCTTTGCCAAGAGGCCGGGAAAGCCGCTGAACCCGAAATCCGAAATTGAAAGGCATCATGTGGTCTCATTTGACCGCTGAAGCGCTGAGTACCGCTGAAGCCGCTGTAATGGAGACTGCAAAAATCAACATGAACCCGATTCACCATCCGGTGTCGTCTTTCCGGTTAAACAAAACCCAGCGAACTCAGCGGTCTTCAGCGTTTCAGCGGTGATTCGAGCGTCCGAACTGTCTTGAACCTCGGAATTCGGGATGAATCGCCGGGCGGCGGGAAAAGAACGGGCGGTGGCTTGCCAGCGGAGAGATCGTCATCCGGTCTTTCTTGCGGCGACGGTTGTGGACAGCAATTGCCGTTCGGAAGCGTATGGGTGGTCTATGGCAGGAATTCCAATGAAGAAAGCGACACGTGTGGCGGGTGGCGTTGTGGCGCTTTGCGGTGCCTGTTGGATGCTGCCGCTCTATCGGGCGGTTTCGTTTCTGCAAAGTCTGCCGATGGTCGCGTCGGGTCTATCAATCGATGACGCCAATGACGTCCTATATGGCCGAAGCCTTCTGTTGTCCTATGCGACCTGCCTGTCCAGCG
Organism: Verrucomicrobiota bacterium; assembly: GCA_017301995.1. Classification (GTDB taxonomy): domain Bacteria; phylum Verrucomicrobiota; class Verrucomicrobiia; order Verrucomicrobiales; family Akkermansiaceae; genus Luteolibacter. The sequence goes on from JAFLEH010000009.1 coordinate 69,125, forward strand.
CTGTTCTGTTGGGGTTCTTGTATGCCCGTCGGCCCAGGATCATGGTCATCGCGCCATGCCTCCTGGTTGTTGCTGCGGCCGTGTGGGTCATCGCGTTGCGTCCGGAGGAAGTTGTCGTGTTTTTTCCTCCGATCAGGCCCTTCCAACCCGCCCAAATCGGTCTGCTGGCAGGTTTGATCGGGATCGTCTTCTACATGAATCCCCGCCAGCCATCGGATTTTGATCCGTCCTAACCATGAATTCCGAACGAATCCAGCGCCTCGGATCCATCACGCCATGACCTCGATTCCATACATCCTGATCGCCTGGGTGATTCACGCGGTTGTGGCGGCGGTCGTGGTGTCGCCGGTGGTGTTTCTAACCCGGCAGCGGGTTCGCTGGCAATGGTGGGAGCTGTTTGCCGTCGTGATTCCGTTCGGTGTCTGGGCGGCAATGATGTGCTCCGACATGTCCACCGGTTCGAAGACGCTCTCGAATTTTGTGATAGAGCCGTGCGTTCTTTCCTTGGCATTGGCATTCGGAGCCTTGGCCCGGGTTTCCATGAGCGCGAGGATCCCGGAAAAAACCGCATCCGCGGCGATCTTGGTTGGCCTGTGCCTCGTGGCCGCCGGTGTGTTTTGGATGATTCCGGCATTGGGCGAGTGAGGACGTCCGACAGGAAGCCCATCCTCCGCACATTGGGATTGCGCGATCGGGCTCGGGAGGATAGGCAAGACCCCCGGATGAACGAGGAAACGGAGTATTTCAATTTCGCCACCGGCGTTTTCGACTGGTGGGCGAGGGAGCAACCGGGTGCGCCCGCGTTGTGGTGGGTGAACGAGGCGCGGACGGAGGAGCGGCGGCTGGATTTCGGGGAAATGCGGGACCTGAGTCTGCGCGCGGGGCGGGTGTTTTGGGATTCCGGGTTGCGTGCGGGGGATCCGGTGGTGGTGATGCTGCACCGGGTGCCGGAGTGGTGGATTGTGATGTTGGGATTGATCCGGATCGGGGCGGTGCCGGTTCCTTGTACGCCGCAGCTCACACCCCATGATCTCGACTATCGGATAGATGCCGGCGGCATCCGCGGAGTGGTTACCGATGCCTCCGGCGCGGCGAAACTGCCGGGGTTTTCCGGGGTGAAATGGCAGCTTGGCGAGACCGTGGCAGGGTGGGGGGATCTCGACGCCGCGATGCGGAACGCGCCGGCCGAGTGCGACGCGCCACCCACGCGGGCCGACGATCCGGGGATCATTTATTTCACCAGCGCCACCACCGGCGGACCGAAGATGGTGCTCCACACCCAGGCCAGCTACGGACTGGGCCACGAGCTAACCGGCAAGCTCTGGCTGGACCTGAAACCCGACGATCTCCACTGGAACACGGCGGACCTCGGTTGGGGAAAGGCCGCGTGGTCGAGTTTCTACGGGCCTTGGCACTGCGGGGCCTGCCTGTTCGTGGTGGATGCCCGCGGACGGTTTTCCGCCGCGCAGACGCTGGACATGCTGGAAGCCTATCCGATCACCACGCTGTGCGTGCCGCCCACCGCGCTGCGGATGATCGTGCGGGAGGATTTCGGCGCGAGATCGTTTCCCCATCTCCGGCATTGCGTGACGGCCGGGGAACCACTCAGCCCGAGCATTTTCGAGGATTGGGAACGCCACACCGGCGTGCCGGCCCATGAGGGCTACGGCCAAACGGAAACGGTGATTCTCATCGGGCATTTCCGCAGCCAGGGCTTGCCTATCGTGCCCGGAACCATGGGCCGGGCGGCGCCGGGTTTCGACGTCCGTCTGTTGGATGACGAACTGCGACCCGTGCCGGATGGCGAGGAAGGCGAAATCGCGATCCGCGTCGGAGAAAAGCGGCCGGTGGGGTTGTTCCGCGAGTATTGGAAGAGCCCCGAGCAAACCGCGGCGAGCTTCCGCGACGGCTGGTACCTAACCGGCGACCGCGCGATCCGCGGGGCCGACGGCTGTTTCCGGTTCATCGGGCGCAAGGACGACGTGATCAAGAGTTCCGGCTACCGGATCGGCCCGTTTGAGGTGGAGAGCGCTCTAACCGCCCATCCGGCGGTGCTGGATGTGGCGGTGGTCGGCAAACCGGACGAACTGCGCGGCCAAATCGTGAAGGCGTTCGTGGTGCTACGGCCCGGATGTGTGTCCGAACCGGAAACCGTGAAGATCCTTCAGGAACATTGCAAACACCTCGTGGCACCCTACAAATATCCCCGCGAAATCGAGTTTGTAGGCGAGCTTCCCAAAACCGTGAGCGGCAAAACCCGGCGCTTCGAACTCCGCCAGCGCGAGGCCGGGCGCTGAAAGCCGGAATCTGCGGGATTCACCAAAATTTCCCCAAAATCCACAATACGGAACGGGACCGGTAGGCGAGGCTGTGAGCCGCATCGTGCGGATAGTTCCGCGCGCTGTGATGTTTCCCAATCACTATCCCCAACCCCAACACCGCCCAATGAGCACCCTCTCCGAACTGTCCGTCGCCGTCGAAGCCGGCAAGCGCAACGACGCCAAAGCCATCACCCAAGCCCTGCTCGACCAGGGGATGAAGCCGCTCGATGTGGTCGAGCAAGGCCTCGTTCCCGGCATGTCGGCGATCGGTGAGAAGTTCAAAAACAACGAGGTGTTCGTGCCGGAAATGCTGATCGCCGCCCGCGCGATGAAAGAGTGCATGGCCATCCTCGAACCGCTTCTCGCCCAGGCCGGAATCAAACCGAAATTCACGGCCGTGATCGGCACCGTGCAGGGCGACCTCCACGACATCGGCAAAAACCTGGTCGCCATGATGCTCAAGGGCGCCAACTTCGGTATCGTCGATCTGGGCACCAACGTGCCGCCGGAGAAATTCGTCGCCGCCGCGCAGGAAAACGGGGCGCACCTCGTGTGTCTGTCCGCCCTGCTGACCACCACCATGCCCGCCATGAAGACCACCGTGGAAGCGATCAAGGCGGCGGGCCTCACTTCCGTGAAAATCATGGTTGGCGGCGCACCCGTCACCCAGGATTACGCCCATGAAATCGGCGCGGACGGCTACAGCCCGGATGCCGCCAGCGCCGTGGACCTCGCCCTGACCCTGGCCGAGGCCTAACCACCAAACCGCCCGGACGGCGGCTTATCTATCAAACATCAACCGGACGCCCCTCCGGACGGGGGAGTATTGCGCCCTTTTCCGAACCCTTCTATCAAACAACAACAACATCCCGAACCCCATGGACCGCTCATTCTATCTGAACCTCGCCGCCGGTGGCATGCGCATGCCGATCGGCACCCATCTGGTGCTCCACGAACAACCCGATCCCGCGGCCATCGAACTGGACGGAGACCGCCTGGGCGATGTCTGCGCGCAGGCAGCGGACCGATTCCGCACGCCGCTGGCCGTGCCCCTGATGGACCTCAAGCTGGAAAAGGAAGCGCTGCTTCTCGCCCTGGGTGTGGCTCCTGGGGAGATCGACGGATTCCATTTCTCCGAACCTCCGGCGGAAGGTCCGCGCTTCGATTCCACGCCGCGGATGCGGGCCACCTGCGATGCCATCCGCCGGGTGGCCGCGAGGCCGGATCTGGTGCCGCTGGGGATGGGGATCGGCCCGTTTTCCCTGATGACCAAGCTGGTGGCCGATCCGATCGCGCCGGTCTATCTGGCGGGCACCGGGCTGACGGCGGACGACGACCCGGAGGTGGCCTTGGTCGAGCGTGTGCTGGCGGTGGGAACCGAGCTTTTGCTAGAGTACTTCGCGACCCAGATCGAAGCCGGGGCCAAGGCGATCATCGTTTGCGAGCCCGCGGCCAACGCGGTTTACTTCTCGCCCAAACAACTGGCGGAAGGCAGCGACACGTTCGACCGCTACGTGATGGAGCCGATGCGCCGGATCCGCGCGTTGTTCGCCGAAACCGGGACGGACTTGGTGTTTCATGACTGCGGCGAGCTAACCGACGGAATGGTGGAGAAATTCGGCACGCTGGATCCCGCGATGATGAGCCTTGGCAGCTCGCGCGCGCTGTGGGAGGACGCCGCGCGGATACCCAAATCCACCGTGCTGTTCGGAAATCTGCCCACCAAGCGATTTCCGTCGCCGCAGCTTACGGTGGAGGATGTCGCCTGGTTGGCCCGCGATTTGCGCGAAAAAATGGCGGAAACCGGCCATCCGTTCATCCTGGCCAGCGAATGCGACGTGCTCAGCGTGCCCGGTTGCGAACGGGAGATCATGGCCAAAGTGGAGGCGTTCATGGACGCCTGAACCCGGGTATCATCATGTTTGAGAATCCCGCCAGACGGATCCGCCGGCTGAGGCTGGAGTTCAAGCGGCTCACCGGATTCACGGTCAAATGGGTGGCACCGGATGGAACGCTGCAAACCGCCGGTCCGGTATCTTCTCCAACCCGACTTGCGAACCGGACGGCTGCGCTTCAGGAGGCGCTGCGCTGGGGAGAGCCCTGCGTGATGATGGATGCCGGTGGCGCGGTAGGTTGGGCGGTGCCGCTGATGTGCAATGCGCAGGTTTTCGGCGGGCTGGTGGTGGAGGACGTGTCCATGGACGACCGTCACGCGAAGATCGCTGCCGGCAGGGTGCGGGCGGGTTGCTCGGAGTTGCTCAGGCTGGCGGTGGAGTTCAACCTAACCAATGCGGACTGCCTGGCCGCGCGCCGGGCCGCGTCCAGCCGCGAACGGGAGAAGGCCGAGGCCATCCACATGCTCAAGGGCTGCAATTACGACGAGATCCGGGATCTTTACCTCCGCGAGGAACCGGTTCTCCTTGCGGCGATCAAGCGCGGCGAACGCGGCGCGGCGCGCGAAATCGTCAACCGGGTGCTCGTGGGAATCCATCGCATGGCACGGGACCGGCCCAATCTGCTCAAAAGCCTCGCGCTTGAGTTGGTGGTGATGATGTCCCGTGCGGCGGTGGAGTCCGGTGCCGATCCGGCGTTGGTGCTTGGCTGCAATTTTGACAGCGCCACCGCCCTCGCCGCGCTGTCCCGTGAGGAGGATGTTTCAGCGTGGTTGGCAAACATGCTGGAACGGGTGATGGACGCGATCCGCGACAACCGGCGCTACCCGAACGCGGTGCTGCTGGTGCGGGCCGTCGCATTCATGGAGGAACACATGGGCGAAGCGCTGGACCGCGACACCGTGGCCCGTGCGGCCGGGTTGTCCGGCAGCCATTTTTCCCACCTTATCCGCGAGAAGACCGGCCGGACCTTCACCGACTGGATGGTCCGTTGCCGGGTTGACCGGGCCAAGGCCTTGCTCCGGAGGACCGACAAAAGTCTTGTCCAGATCTCACTGGAGAGTGGCTTCGGGGACCAGAGTTATTTCAACCGGGTTTTCAAACGGCACACGGGAACCACTCCGCGCGCATTCCGCGAGCAGTCGAGCATCGAGTGAATTGGGGAACCGCACCAGAATCCAAAATATTCGCACCAAAGACCAAGATCGACGGGTCGGGGATTCGATATATTCGGGGCGTGCGGTCAACCGCCGTGGACCTCACACAACCTAGCACCAAGACACCCATGAAATACCAATCCCTTGCCATCGATCGTCCCGAGTCCCTCGTATTCGGCTCCGCACCGCATCCTCTGGCCACCCGTTCGGGCATGGTCATCGGAGGGGGATGTGTCTATCCCGAATTGAATTTCACCCTGCCGCCCATGGAAATCACGGCGGATACCATGCCCAGGGTGCTGCAACACTACCGGGAGATCATTCGTGGCGCGCTGGAGCGCGCCGCGGAATTGGAATCCGACGGAGTGGTTGTCGAGTTCGAAACGCTTCCGCCCATGACCGAGAATCCGGATTGGGGCATGGCGATCATTCGTGAACTCCTCAACGGCATGGACCGCTTCAACGGCTCCCATGGGCTCAAATCCGTGCTGCGTGTGACACCGAACGACAATCGTGAGTTCTTTCGCCCACCTGTCATGAGAAGTGGCTACCATCTCGACCGGATGATCGAGTTGTTCGAGCGTGCTGCGGCGGAAGGCGCCGAGTTGCTGAGCATCGAGTCGGTGGGCGGCAAGGAACTTCACGATGACGCGCTGATTGCGGGCGATATTGCCTCGGTGATATTCTCCCTGTGCTGCGTGGGAGCGCGTGACATGCGGTTCCTGTGGACCGAAATCGTCCGCATCGCGGGCCAACACGGAGCCGTTGCCGCCGGCGACACCGCTTGCGGTTTCGGCAACACCGCCATGGTGCTTGCCGAACAGAAGATGATTCCGAGAGTGTTTGCGGCGGTCGTCCGCGCGGTCACCGCGGTGCGTTCTCTGGTCGCATACGAATGCGGGGCCGTAGGTCCGGGCAAGGACTGCGGATATGAAAACCCGTTCCTCAAGGCTATCACCGGTTTTCCGATGGCCATGGAGGGCAAGTCCGCCGCCTGCGCCCATTTGAGCCCGCTTGGAAACATCGCCGCGGCCACCTGCGACACATGGTCCAACGAGTCGGTGCAAAACATCAAGCTGCTCGGAGGGATGGCTCCCACGTGTTACATGGAACAGCTCATCTACGACTGCCGGATGATGAATGCGGCCATTGGAGAAGGCAGCGAGGGGGTTGCCACCTATCAGCGCTGGGCGGTCGGATCGGACGCCCGGTTCGATCCCCAAGCCTACATCCTCGCCCCGGTGAACGTCATTCGGATCGCAAACGCGGTGGTTGGCGAAACCAATCACTACCGGGCCGGATGTTCTGCCGCTCTCGCCGCCGTCGACGTCCTCAAAGACGGCATGGGGAGCGGTCAGTTGCGGATTCCGGACCGCGAACGGATTTGGTTGGACACCATCGGGGAAACCGTGGCCGCTTTGCCTGAACGGGAAGACGATTTCATTGCGGCGCAACTCGAACTGGCGGACCCGTCGAAGTTTCTTGCGGCCGAGTATGGCCTCTGAAGCCAACCGATCTTTACAATCGGAATCACTGTTTTCCCTTGTGTCTCAAGGGATTCCGGGTTTTCTTGCGGAGCGCCACCGGTTTGTCGGAAAAACCGCGTTCCGGTGGTGCGGCTACCCCACACCCAAAGATCCCGATGAAACCCGGTGCTCCCTCCGCCGTCCGCTCCCTCGTGCTCCTGCTCGCGGTAGGCCTCCTTTCCTCGATGTGTGCCCTCGCGGGTCGGTACCCGACGTCGGGAACGCAGACGTTCGGCTATCCGAACGGAACCACGAATCTGGGGGACGGAACGGCGATCGGCACGAATACCACGGCCACGGACTCCCTTCCATCAGCCGTGGTGGTGAATTCGAATGGCGTGGCATTGCTCCGCCTGACCCACAACCGCACGAGCAATACGAACTCCTCGTTCAAGCTGCCCGACTTGGATAGTGGTTTGGCGATTGCCTCATGGGATGCCAACTTCAACTTGCGCATGGACCGGAGACAGCAGAATACCCCGGCGGATGGCTGGGCATTCAATATCGGTCCGATACCGGCAGGCAACGGCAATGGAGAGGGTGGGTTTGCCATGGCTGGAGGGATGTATATCTCCTTCGACACCTACCAGTCCCCTCGTATCGAAGTCTTTGCGAATGGCATATCGATATTCAGCTACTCCTATTCGTTTTCATTCGATACGACGTTGCGCCCTGTGTCGATCCACTGGGACGCAAGCGGTCTGGATATATCCTACAACTCCACCGTGATTTGTTCCAATCTTGCGACTCCAGGCTATGTCCCGGTGGCGGGCCACACGTTCGCCTACACCGCGCGCACGGGCTCCTTATCCGAAGGGGTCTATTTGGACGATCTCCTCATCTCCACCGTAGCCAACGCCCCCCTTGAAACCAACGGCCCGGTGATCTCCGAGTTCTGCGCGGACAATGAGAACGGGATCGAGGATGAAAACGGCGACCGCAGCGACTGGATCGAGGTTTACAACGGGTCCGCGACTCCGGCGAACCTTTCGGGTTGGTTCCTGACCGATACGCCGTCGTTGCCGAACCGGTGGGCGCTTCCGAACGTCACCGTGCCCGCCTACGGCTACCTAACTGTTTTGGCTTCGGGCAAGAACCGCATCGACCCGGCCTATCCGCTGCACACCAATTTCAGCCTGTCGAAAACCGCGGGGTATCTGGCGTTGATGAAGCCCGACAACTCAGCCGCCAGCGAGTTCACCTACGGCGGGCAGGCGGCGGACGTCAGCTATGGCTTGTTGGCGAACGGGACCGGCGGATACGACTACGGCTATCTGGAAACGCCGACTCCCGGGTCGACGAACCTCGGCTTGCAGGCCGCTGGTCCTCCGGCGGAGGATGTGGTGTTTCTCAAGGACGGTGTGGCGACAACCGGCGGATTGTTTTCCACCGCTTTCACCCTCTCAATCCAGGACCCCTTGCTGGCGGGGTCGGTGGTGCGCTACACCACCAACAACACGCCGCCGACCGAGGCTTCGCCGATCTATACGACGCCAATAACGGTGAACGCCACCACCACCCTCAGGGCGCGGGTGTTTTCGCCGGGTCGGCTTCCGGGGGCGATCTCCAGCCGCACGTTCCTCGCGCTCGATTCCACTCTAACCAACTACCATGGCAGTGGCCAGGCGTTTTCGTCCAACCTGCCGATCATCGTGATGGATAGTTATAATGTGCCGATCGATTCCTATACCACGGAGGGCGCCCGGCCCCATCGTCTTACCTACTCGGTGGTGATTGACAAGAACGCCGCCGCTCCGGCACCGGATACCAACCGGGCGGTGATCACGGGTACCGCGGATTTCCAAGGCCGCTGCGGCACCCATGTCCGTGGAGAAACCTCGGCGGGATTCCCGCAGAAGAGCTATTCGTGGGAGTTGTGGAACAATGACAACGAGGACAAGAGCGCGTCGATTCTGGGTTTTCCGGCCGAGAGCGACTGGGTCCTGCACGCACCCTATACCGACAAGACCCTGATGCGGAATTTTGTGACTTTTTCGATGATGCGCGCCTTTGATGGCAACGCCGCCGGCATGGGGGTCAAATTCGTCGAGGTGTTCTTCAATCAGGATGGCGGCGCTCTGACGGAATCCGACTACCGCGGCGTCTATGTGTTGGTTGAGAAGATCAAACGAAGCGGCGACCGGGTGAACATTGAGAAGCTGACCGACACGATGACCGATCCCGCGATGATCAGCGGCGGATATATTTTCGCACGTGACAAGGCGGATCCCGGGGATGTGACTTTCGCCACCACACTGATCAACTCAAGTACGACGGGCAATTCGGTTCCCGGATTCACATTTGTGGAGCCGGACGCTCCGAATGCCGCTCAGAAAACCTGGCTGACAAATCATGTGAATACCTTCGAGGCCGCGCTCACGGGAGCGAACTTCGCCGATCCCGCAACGGGTTATGCGGCATATATCAATCCCAGGAGTTTCGTGGACAACCAATGGTTCATCGAGATCACCAAGCAGATTGACGGCTACCGTTGGAGTTCGTATTTTTACAAGGACCGCGCCGGGAAGATCAATTCCGGGCCGGTTTGGGACTACAACCTTTCACTCTACAACGCCAACTACAACGGCGGGGACTCGCACAGCGGATGGTATTACTCGGTGCTTGGCAGCGTGGATTATTTTTACTGGCCCCGCCTCCATCAGGATCCGAACTACGAGATCCTCCACTGGGACCGCTATTGGGATCTGCGGCGCGGTCCGTTTGAGTCAACATCGGTGATGAACTACATCGATAGCCTAGCAAGCGAGTTGGTGAACGGCAGCACGACACCCGTTACCAACAGCATGGCCAACCAAGCCCCGCTGGCTGAGAATCCGGCGATGCGGGTGTATCGGAAATATCCGGTCCTTGGAACCTATCTGTGGCCCAACCCCGGCAATGTCGGCGGTCGCACCAAGTATTGGAACGGTCCGAGCCTGACCCCCACAACCTACACCTCTGCCGATGCCGAGGTGGACGCGATGAAGAGCTTTCTGGTCCAGCGGCTCGCGTGGATTGACGACCAGAACTACTCCGGCGCCACGATTTACCGTCCGCCGGTGTTTTCTCTAACCGGAGGCAGTGTCCCTTCGGGAACCAGCCTGTCGATTTCCCGCTACACGGGCACGGCGCCTTCCGGATACACCTATGCCAGCGGAGGAACGCTTTACTATACGACCGACGAATCCGATCCGCGTTCCTCCAGCGGAACGGCGCAGGGAACCGCCTACACCGGGCCGCTGGTTCTGGCAAACTCCGCCACGGTGAAGGCGCGGTTGTTGGAAAACGGCAACTGGTCGCCGCTGACCACGGCGAGTTTCATCGTCAACGCGGTGCCCGCCAGCCCGGCGAACCTGGTGATCTCGGAGTTGTGCTACAAACCGACACCCTCCGCTCCTGGCACGCCGGAGTATCTCGCGGGTTATACCTCGGGCAACAATTTCGAATACATGGAGCTGCTGAACGTCAGTGCGGGCAATGTCGATCTAACCGGATGTCAGATCATCGGCGGGATCACGTTTTCGTTCGCCGGAGTCAGCCAGTCGAAACTGACTCTCGCGCCAGGCGAGCGGGTGCTGGTGGTTGGCAATGAGGCCGCCTTCGCCATGCGCCACGGCACCGGACAGGCGGCGCGGATTCTTGGCACGTTTTCCGGCAATCTTTCCAACAGCGGGGAAACCGTCACCCTGCTGGGAGCGGACACCAACGTGGTCGCCAGCGTGGCCTACGGAATCGCCGATCCATGGCCGTTGCCGCCGCAAACCTCCGGATACAGCCTGGTTCTAACCAACGCGCGCCCGAATCCCACCTATGAGGCGGCGGATTTCCGGTCCAGCATCCAGGCGGGAGGCACGCCGGGCGTTTCCGCCGGGTTCTCACCGGTAATCAACCTTGGTGATTTGCTCTGGACCTACGATGGCAACCCGCACGCCGCGTCCGCGGTGACGGATCCCGCCGGAATGGCGGTGGCGCTCACTTACAACGGTTCCGCCACCCCTCCGACCGATGCGGGAAGTTATGCGGTGGGAGCTTCCGTGTCGCACTTCGATTACTCCGGTTCCACCAGTGGCACATTGGTGATCGGAAAGGCCCCAGCGACGGTCACTTTGGGTTATCTAACCGCAATCTACGACGGATCGGAAAAGGCGGTTTCCGTTTCCACCGATCCCGCGGGTCTGGCGGTCTCTCTAACCTACGATGGCAATCCCGGCGTGCCGGCGAACGCCGGGACCTATGCGGTGGAGGCGGTCGTTTCCAACCCCAACTACGAGGGGACGGCTTCGGGAAATCTGGTGATCTCGAAAGCGTCCGCCACCGTCGATCTCGGCAATCTGGCGCAGGTTTATGACGGAGGCGCCAAGTCCGCGTCCGCGGCAACCAGCCCGGCGGGACTCGGCGTGGTTCTAACCTACAATGGTGTGTCCACGGTTCCGGTGAACGCCGGATCCTACACCGTTCAAGCCCTCATCGATGATCCGAACCATCAGGGAAGCGCCTCGGCGGAATTGGTGGTTGCGAAGGCTGTCGCGGATGTGACGCTGGGCAATCTGGCTCAAACCTACGACGGTTCGCCGAAATCCGCTTCGGTGACGACCACACCGAGCGGCTTGGCGGTCGATCTAACCTACAATGGTTCCGCGTCGGCCCCGGCCGGCTTGGGAAGTTACGCGGTGGTCGCAACCGTCGCCGACGCCAACCACACCGGGACCGCCAACGGCACCCTGGTGATTTCCCAACCGGTGTTTGGCGACTGGCAGAGCGGCAATTTCACGCCTGCCCAGGTGGCGGCCGGCACCGCCGATCCGATGGCCGATCCCGATGGCGACGGTCACGCCAACCTGATGGAATACGCGTTGGGAATGGATCCGCACGCGCCGAATCCCCCCGTTTCCGCCGGTGTTCTGCCGGATCCGCTGGGAGCGGACCGGTTGACGCTGGAGTTTGTCCGCCCTGTCGGTCTAACTGACGTGCAGTATGCCGTCGAGGTCTCAGGCGATCCGGCGTCCGGCTGGATTCCGGTGGGTGCGGTGGAGATCATTCCCATCGAAAACACCCAAACCGAGCGGGTGGTTGCCCGCGATCCGGTGGCCGTGGGTTCGGCGACTGTCCGGTTTATCCGCCTGAAGGTGACTCATTCGGGCGGATGAATCCATCGATGGCGGCAAACCTCGGACGGCGCCAACCGGATCGGCGCTGCGGCTGGAAATGGGTCGCTCGGGACGACGCGCGATTTGTCGTTACCTGCGGCGGCGCGCGAGGCCGCACAGGCCAAGGCACCCCAACAACCAAATGGCCGGCTCCGGCACGGCGGCGATGGTCACCGCGAAGCTGCCATCGTGGAAGTAGGCCAGCTTGCCGTCGGTGCGGGTGTAGGCGTTGCCAACTCCCCAATGGGCGAGATTTGTCGGGTCGATGGAAATTCCGGATCCCCCTATCAGCGTGTGGGTGCCCTCCGAGGCGGTTTCAACATCGAAGCCGACCAAGCTGGAAAAATCAAAACCGCCGAACGTGAGGCCGGCTCCCGTGTCCATCACCAGCACGCCAAGCGACACATCCAGCTTCGCGCCGGATTCGAAATTGAGGTTTCCTCCGATGGCGCCGCTCGCGTCGCCCGCGCCAACGGTGGCACCGCTTTTCACCGTGATGTTGCTATCGCCCAGGGCACCGCTGACCAGCAGCGTGCCGGCGGAAACGATGGTGGCCCCGGTGTAACTGCTGGTGCCGGAAAGCGTCTGCGTGCCGCTGCCGGAATGGTTGAGCCCGCCCGCACCGCTGATTCCACCGGCGTAATCGTAAGTTCCCGATCCGGCGAGGGTCAGCACCTGGTTGATACTGTTGGAAACAATCACCGTACCCGAGCCATCCAGCCCGGCTATGGTTAGACTCTGGCCGTTGGTGTTGAGCTGCGAGGTGGCACCGATCGTCACCCGATTGGCCGCGCCGAGCGCGCCGTTGACGGTCCGGAGTTGTCCTCCGTTACGGATTGTGATGTCGCCGTTGATGTTGTTGGAAGCGTTGGATAGAGACGCGATTGGGCCGAACGCGCTGTTGTTGCCATCCACGGTGAGATTTCCCGATCCCGTGATCGCTCCGGAGAACGCGGTTGATCCGCCGCTGGCGGCGGCTCCCCACGCGTTGATCGTCAGATCCTTGCCCAGCGAAACGGTGCCGGAATAGGTGGTCGTCGTTCCGCCACCGGCCACATTGGTGATGCTGGCAACCCCCGAGGAACCGGCGGCGATCACAAGGTTGTTGGCAATCGAGGTGGTGCCCACATTGGTTCGGATTCCGGCGGAATTGCTCCCGGAGGTGTCGCCGATGGTCACCGTGCCGGAACCGAAGGCCGCGGCGTTGGTGGCATGAATCGTTCCGTTCGCAACCGTGGTGCCCGCGGTGTGGGTGTTGGCGCCGGATAACGTGAGCATGCCTCCCCCAACTTTGGTTAGATACAGTTTGGTGTTGACATTGGACTGTTGGAATATTCCGGTGAACGTCGTATCCGTTCCCAGCGCGCCGACGCTCACATTGACCGTACCAGTGGTGTTGGCTCGGATGTATCCGCCTCCGGAAAGCGCGCCGAAGTTGATGGTGGCACCGGTGAAATTGAGCGCGACTCCGCCATTCACATTGCGATTGAACGTCCACGCCGCGCTGGCGCTGCCCGAGGCCGCGGCATTGAACGCGGTCCGGTTGTTGCCGTCATTGTTTTGGGTGAAGGTGCCTGAGAACCCGCTATTGTCGCCGCTGAAAACCACCGATTTGGCGCCGGATCCACCCGCGGTCTGGGTCAGCGAACCACTTCCTGACAGATTGCCGGAAAGCGTGATGTTCGCCGTGGTGGCACCGCCGTTGATGCTGATCTGCCGCGTCCCCGAGACCACGATGTTGCTGCCGATCGTTACGGCATTCGCTGCCGCCGTGCTAACGATGTTTCCCGTGAGGGTGAATGACGAGGCGTGGGTCGAATCAATCAGATAGGCCGCGGAAGCACTGCCAAAGCTGATGCCCGCCACTTCGAATGTGGCGGGCGATGTCAGGTTGTTGGCCAGCGTGGCTCCGGACGATCCCGCCGCGCCGAATGTCCAACTGTCGCCGGATACCGGTGCGGTATCCCAGTTGGCCGCGGTGCCAAGATTGCCATCGGTGTTTCCCAACCAGGTCGTATTGGCGGCGAATGTTCGCGGGGAGGGTATCGCGACGATCAATAGATACAACGGCAGCGCGAGGAAGGGTGCTTTCGGTTTCATGGTACTTTCAGGGTAGGTCTGTTGGATTATGTGGGACCGATCACTGAGGAGTCACGGCCAGCCGGGTGAAGAGGTTTCCCGAGCCGGTCGGCAGCGTGTAGGACACCGAACCAGCCGCGTTGTTAAGGTTGGGATCGCCTGACGGGATATCGTCCCATGTGTCGAGATCCGTGGATTTCTGAATGACGAACTGGGTTCCGTACGCCGACGACGGGATGTTGCCACCGTTGGTCCAAGTAACCATGCGGTTTGCATCGGGTGCGGGACTGGCGGTGAATCCGGCCGCCGCATTCATGAAATACTCGATGCCGTTCGATACTCCGTCTTGATCGAAGTCGAGATTCGCGGCCTGCCCTCCGGCGTAAAGCTGCGCCCAAGAGGCGTAGCCAACACCCACGGTTACAATTCCGGGGCCGGAGAAGTGGATGTCGTCAACATGCGCCGCGCCACTGCCGCTTGAACCGTAGGTGCCATCGGCCATCTGCACACTTTCTATGACCAGCGTGGTGACGACCTCGTTGTTCGTTACATCCACCACACCAGGGCCGTTGATGACGAGCTTGTTAGTATCCGGGATCGCGCCCCCATCCACAGCGAGGATGCCATCGTTGACGACCGTTTCGCCGGTGTAGGTGTTTGCTCCGGTTAGGCCGAGGGAACCGGTGCCGTTCTTGATGATGCCGCCGGTTCCGGAGATCACTCCGTTGAAGTAGCCGGTGCCGCTTCCGCCGACGGTGAGCGTGGCGCTGCCCAAAAGCACCTTGCTAGTGGCATTGGAGCCTGCAAGAGAGCCGATGGCGTTGTCGAAACCATTGAGATCGAGCGTGGAATCCGGTTGGTTGCTGAGGACGAAGTCGGACCCCGGCGACAAGCAATTGACAGCGCCCGCCCGCATCGTGTTGCGATCAATGGAGGTCACGCCGGTGTAGGTGTGGCTACCCGAAAAGATCATGATCTGGCCGTTGGAACCGCCGTTGGTGATAGTGACGGAGACTTTTCCTCCGTTGGTTCCGTCTTTGATTGCGCCCGCCCAGGAAACGGTTGGAACGACGTTCGCGTCGCGCGCGGCAAACACGACCAGCGATTCGCCGGTGCCGCTGTTCGTGATCGTGCCGCCGGTGCCGCTGACCCGTTTGATCCGGTTGCTGATGCCATTCGTGCCGGAGTCGTTGAGGTCCCAAATCCCACCGTTGATGAAAATCTCATTCGCAAAGGTACCCTGCCAGATCTGCGCTCCGGCGGAAACCTGATAGTCCGGGTTCATTTTGAGGGTGCCGCCGTTGATCGTGACATTTTGGAAACTCGCGGCGACGGTCTTGCCAAGCGAAACCGTCCCATCTGTAACCACCAGATTCATGCCGCCCATGGCTGACGCGCCATTCGCTTCGTCGATAACAAGCGTGTTGGTGCCACTCTTGGTCAGAGTGCCGGTTGTGAGCGTCCGGCGGATTGCTCCGTCCCACCGGATCGATCCCGTGCCGTTCACCGTGAAATCGCTGATCACATAGTTGGCCTCGGCTGCGGCGTTGAATCCGCTTCCCACAACCGCCGTGTCCAACGATCCGTTGGTAATCACGCAGCCGGTCGCACCGTTATTGTTCAGCGGATTGGAAATGGATCTGCCATTGAGATCGAGAATGCCGGTGCCGGCTGTGATATTCACCGCGCCCGTGCCAAATGCCGAATCGCTTCCGGCCCTCAGCGTCCCATTGGAAACACCCGTGCCTCCGACATAGGTGTTCGCCCCCGAAAGGGTGAGCGCGCCCGTTCCGGACTTGGCAATCGCAACTTCGGAACCCGCGCCCCCGTCCGAGATTACCCCGGAAAGATCGGCATCCGCCGTGAGATTCGCATTCAGGGTAGCGGTGACCGCTCCGGTGTTGGTAATGGTGCCCGTGCTGTCACCAAACCCGGCGGTAATCGAAGTGCCCTTGAGATCGAGGGGGGCGAGAACAGCCATGCCGAGCACATTCAAGGACGCGCCACCAAGGTGGATCGCGCCCGATCCGGCGAGGGTGAGCCACTGCGATGTTCCGGAGACAGCCGCCCCAATGACGAGCGGATTGGTGCTGCTGTTGGTCCAGGCCTGGTCGCCGCCAAGCGTCAGGTTGGAAGGACTCAGGGTGGCGCCACCGTTTCCGTTCTCCACCGTGATGCCGTCCGTCCCGATATTCAGCGTGTTCGCACCGGTTGTGTTGACGGCGGCCGAGCCTGCCAGATAGGTCACGCCAAGGACGGAGAAATTCTCACCGAGCGTGTTGGTCGGATTCGACGCCGAGTTGTTGGAGAAATAGACATGGGTGTTACCCCCCGGCAACACATTGAGGAAGGCGCTCCCTGCCGCGTTGGTGGTGAAGTTGGCATTGCTGCCGGATGTGCTGTTCCACGAGGTTCCGGTCGCTCCCGACCAATAGGCCGCGGCGGGAGGGGTTGCGCCGGTGGTCACGAGGCTGACTCCGGTAGCCGTTACCTCGAGCGATCCGGTAACACCGAAGGACAGGTTCGGATTGACCAGAGTGAGAGCACCCACGGTTGTGCCGGAACCCGTTGAGAATCCCGCGCCACTGCCGCTTGAGAAAGTGATGAGCGGATAGTTCTGTCCGGCGCTGATTCCGAGATTGTTGATCTGGATGGTGGCACCGCCGGCATCGACAAACAGCCCGCCAGCCAACGCCAGTTTGTCCGCGGTCGCTCCCACATCGAGCTTGATTTGGGCGGTGTCGGTGGTGTTCAGGCCGCCAAGGACGAGCCCGCTACCGCCGTTGACACTCACGGTGTCCACCGTTGTGTTCACGAGGTTGAGAAAGGCCCCATGGCCGG
Source organism: Verrucomicrobiota bacterium (assembly GCA_017301995.1). Taxonomy (GTDB): domain Bacteria; phylum Verrucomicrobiota; class Verrucomicrobiia; order Verrucomicrobiales; family Akkermansiaceae; genus Luteolibacter. The sequence continues at coordinate 86,088 of JAFLEH010000009.1, forward strand.
TTAGGGAAAGCCCGTTGGTGACCGTTTCGCTACCCGAGCAAACCGCGGATCCCGCGCCGGTGATCGCAAGAGACTTGATGGTTTTCGCGGCGCCGAGCTGCAGGACTCCCGCATTGTTCACCGTGATGTCGCTGCCCTGGACGGCCCCCGTGATATTGAGCGTTCCCTCGTTCACCGTGGTGGCGCCCAGGTGGTCGTTGGTTCCTGAGAGCGTGAACACACCCGTGCCAACCTTCGTTACAGCAAGGAGGGCCCCGGCGTTGCTTTGCTGGAATTTTCCGGAAAGTGTCGTGCTGGTGTTGAGCGCGCCCACACTCACCGTGCTGGTTCCCGTGGTGGTGGACCGGATGAAGCCTCCTCCGGAAACCGCCCCGAAGTGAATCGTGCTTCCGCTGGGGATGCTAACCGCCACCCCGCCGTTCACATTGCGATTGAAGGTCCATGCCGCGGAGGCGCTGCCGCCGGTCGCGGCGTTGAACGCGGTGCGGTTGTTGCCGTCGTTGTTCTGGATGAAACTCCCGGTGAAACCGCTATTGTCGCCATTGAATGAGACCGACTTCGCACCCGTGCCGCCGGCGGTCTGGGTGATCGAACCGGAACCGGACAAATTTCCGGTTAGGATGATGTTTTTCGAGCCGTTGAGATTGATCTGTCGCGAGCCGGAGACGGCAATGTTGCTGCCGATCGTGTGATCGTTGGCCGAGGTTGTGACAATGTTTCCGGTTAGAGTGAATGCGGACGCATGCGCGGAGTCGATCACATAGGCGGCCGCGGCAGTGCCAAAACCGATTCCGGCGACCTCGAATGTCGCGGGGGTGGTCAGGTTGTTGGAAAGCGCGGTTCCGGAGGTCCCGGCCGCGCCAAAGCTCCAACCGTCCCCGGATACCGGCATCGTGTCCCAGTTTGTGACGGTCGCAAGATTGGCATCAGTGTTCCCGATCCACGTCGATGTTGCGGCGTGCAGTGCGGAAGATGTGAGGAGCGTCCCGAACGCGGCTCCACAGGCGATTTGGAAAGACTTCGGAAAGACAAACCGGGGAAATGAGGGCTTCATGCTTGTTGGCTAGGTTGGTGTTTTGGCGCGGGCACGCGTTCCGTGTGCCCAACGCCATCCAGATCGCTCTATTCCCCAGCGTATGCAATCGGCTTGGTCGGTTACTCTGTAAAACTCCGGATTTCAGCATGTCCCGCAAGTTCGCACCGGATGTTTGCGTAAAACCCGACACATCATGATCCGCCTCGCCCTGCCACTCCTTTTCGCCGCGCTGGCAACCGCCGCCGAACGGCCCGCCGCATGGGCCAAACCGGTCGCCGTGGCCGGCGCTCCGAATCTCCATCAGGTTTCCAAAACCCTCTTCCGAAGCGCCCAACCGACCCGTGAAGGCATGGCTGGGCTTGAAAAACTCGGAGTGCGCACCGTGCTCAACCTTCGGTCCTTCAACTCCGATGGCGGCGAGATCAAGGGTACCAAACTCGGTTACGAGCACCTGACCATGAAAGCCTGGCACCCCGAATACAAGGAAGCCGTGGCGTTTCTGAAACTGGTCAACGACCCCGCGAAGACCCCGGTGCTGGTCCACTGCCAGCACGGCGCGGACCGCACCGGAACGCTGTGCGTGATCTATCGGGTGGCCGTCCAGGGATGGACCAAAGACGATGCCGTCCGCGAAATGACCGATGGCGGATTCGGTTTTCACGAAGTTTGGAAGAACCTACCCGCATGGATCGCCGATCTCGACATCGCCAAGCTCCGCAAAGACGCAGGCATTCCGAATCCGCCGACACAACCCCGATGATCCAATCCGCTCTATCCGACCGTCATGGTCAAGCCGCTCAGCATCGCATGTCTCGTTCTCTCAATGGTATTTCCGTCAGCCAGCCGCGCCGGGGACGCTCCCGCCAAGATCCGGGTGCTGTTGGTCATCGGTGGCCATGATTTCGAACGTGAGCCGTTTCTGGATGTGTTCCGGAGCAATCCGGAGATCACCTTTGAAACCGTGGGGCATCCGGACGCCCACGCGCGGCTCAGCGCCGAGGCGGCCCGGTCTTGGGACGTGTTGGCGCTCTACGACATGTGGCAGCCGATCTCCGATGCGGCCAAGGCGGACTTTCTGGCCCGTCTCAAGGATGGCAAGGGCATTGTCGTGCTGCACCACGCGATCGCGAACTATCAGAAATGGAACGGATACGCGAGGATCATCGGCGGCAAGTATTTTCTAGCAAATGAATCATTCGATGGCAGGGACCATCCGGCATCCACCTACAAGGACGACGTGAGGTTCACCGTTGAAGTGGAACGCAACAACCACCCGGTAACCCGAGGCGTGGAGAACTTCGAGATCGTCGATGAGAACTATCATGGCCTGTGGGTGGATCCCTCCGCCACGGTGTTGCTGCGAACCAAATCCCCAACCAATCATCCGATCCTCGCGTGGGCCCGCACGGAGCAGGCGTCCCGCGTGGTCTATCTGCAACTGGGACACGGTCCCTCCGCGTTCGGCAACACCAGCTACCGCAAACTCCTCGCACAGTCGATCCGCTGGACCGCCGGACGAAGCGAGTGAGCGGATGCCATCCGCCGCATCAGTCCGCGAACAGGCAGGTTACCAACGGCAGGGCGCTCACCTTCTCCCGACTTCCATCCGATTTCAGCCGGAAAACACCGCGACCGTTGGAAAAGTAAACCGTGCCATCGCTACCGACGGTATAGGCCATGACACCCTTGGCAAGCACCTCGGCTGTGTCTTCCGCCGCTCCCGGTTCCCGCCGCTTGAGCACCCAGGACGAGGGAACCGCCGCCACCGGTTCCTCGGTTTGCGGGCCCCTCGCGCTTTGCTCCAGGTTCACCCATCGGCCGTAGAGAAACACCGCCTTCGGATCCGGTCCGTCGCGCTTCGGTCCGCCGGCGGTCTTCAGCGGCTTGCCACTGAAAAACATCGAAAACACGTTCAGAAACGCGAACACCGCGCGAACCAAACGGAACGGAAACAGCACCACGTCTTTGAATAGGTCGAGCGGTTTCGTCTTGGCCACCGCTTCATAGGGCCGCTGGATGTAATACAACCTGCCATCCGGTCCGAACCCCGGACAAAGATAGTCGAACCGTTCGTCCTCGGCCAGTGGTTCGACCGCGCCACTCTCCCTGTCCAACTGTTGGATCGAGGCGGGACCCAGACCCGCCCACGCTCCATTGCGCCGGGCGATTCCGCTGGATTGATAGACCAGCCGCCCGCCCTCTCCGGGCCCCCACGCCGGATAGGCGTCGATCGCGTCGCCCTCGGTGATCTCCCTAACGCCACCACCGCGCGCCGGGCGCATGATTCCGATACATCCGCTGCCATCCTGCCGGTTGATCGCCACCGCGACGTGTTCTCCGTCCGGATGGGCCGCGAGCCACGAAAACCTGCGATCCGGGCCATGCACGAGCCGCTGCTCGCGCCGTTCCTCGGGCGAGTATTCGAAAATGCCATGCACATCGCCGGCGGCGATCGCGTAATAGATCGTTCCCGGTTCGGCGGAAACACAGGCGGCGGAGAATTGGGGATTGAACGAATCCACCTCGAATATCGAGCCCGTCGGCAGCCCGCCGCGGGCGAATTGCGCGCCGGATCCGGTCGTTTTCCATTCCCGGCGGTCCTTGATCGACTGCAACCGGTCGCGAAGCTCGTCCACGAACTTCGATCTGATCTCCGACTCCTTGCCGTCGCCGGACCGGATGAACAGCTTGCCTTCTGATAGATAACCGCGTATGTCGCTCATGGGCGTGGATTCCTTCCGAAAATGCGGGCGTTTGTTTGCTAGGGATTCTCCGGTCCGGCGGACGGGGCTTCCGTTTCGCCCCGGAAGGCGGCGAGCGGCCTAACCAGATTGCTCGGCAGCGGAAACACCCGGTCGTGGATGCCCGGAGCGAGTTCCTTGCCCTGCGCGTAGGCCTCGCGGACCATCTCCAGCTTGGCGTCGAGGTTATCGATGTGATGGAGCGCGAAGGCTTCGGGCGTGCGAGGCAGGACCGGCGAGCCGAATTCGTATTCGCCGTGGTGGCTTCCTATCAGATGGAGCAGATGGAGGCGGCAGTCCTCGGCCGGAGGGCGGAGGGCTTCCCAGCCGGTGGATTCGGGGAGTCCGAGCGTCTCGCGCCAGAGTTTGTTGACCAGTTCGATTCCCAGCGGGATATGCCCTAACATTTCACCGTGCATTGCCAGCACCTGGTTGAACCCGCGTTCCGGATAGCAGTTTTCCCACAGCTTGCCGCAGTCGTGAAACAGCACGCCGGTGAGCAGCAGGTCGCGGTTCAATTCCTGATAGACCGCCGCGAGAGCGTCGGCGGAGCGCATCATCTGCGCCACGTGTTCCACCAGTCCTCCGCGGCGCGCGTGGTGGTTGCGCTTGGCGGCGGCGGTGCGGCGGAAGCGCTCGCCCATGGTGGATAGAAAATGGCCGCACAACGCCCGCAACCGCGGATCGGCGATGGACCCGCACAGCCTCACAATGTCCGCGTAGTCGCCGTCCTGCTTTTCCCGCAACGCCGGATCGCCCGCGAAAAACGCGTCGGTTTCAGCCTCCGACGGTGCCGCGATCTTCAGGTCCTTTGTTTCGAATCCGTATTGCCCCAGCGTCCAATGGGCGTCCAGCCGCTGCACGGAGCCCTCGTTCATCTCCGAGGCATCGGCAAACAGCGGCGAATCCGACCAGACCTTCAGCGCGAAATGGCCGGTGGCATCGGCGAACGAGAGTTCCAAATAGGGTTTCTGGTTTTTGGTGGTGCGGTGCTGGCGGCTCTGCAACTGCGCGACCACGGCGGCTGCCAGTGTTTTGGCTCCGGCCAGTTCCTTGAGTTCGGCTATCGAAATCGGGCTCACGCCACGGAGCATGGCCCGCCGGTTTCCCATGGCAAGCCGAATCGGTTGGAACCCTCGGCGCTATTTGCCGCGGCTGCGGAGTTGTTCGAGGCGGGAGAGCGGCTTGGCGGCGGGTTCTCCGGCGGGTTTGGCGAGCTCGGGTTTGGGATCGGCCGCCTTGGCGACGGGAGCCGGGGGTGGCGCATCGATCCGCAAGGTGCCGCCGTTTCCGGTTAGGTGAATCACCTGCGATCCCGCCTCCGGAACGTTTACCCGGCAGAACAGGCTGTTGTGCTTCCCAACCGCGGCATCGGCGGCGATTTCCACGGGAAACGTCAGCTCCGCCTGGTCCTTGGTGAAGGTGAGCGGGTTGGCCTTGGCGCCGTGGGGCAGGCCCTGTAGCTCCACGGTGGCCTGCCCGGCGAATTCGCGCTGATAGGAAACCTTCGCCACAACCGGAACCGCCCGGCCCTGCTCGGTGGCGGCCAAATCCAGCGCGATGGTGAGCCACGGCTCCGCGACCTTGAGCGTGACCAGCGCGGACGACACCAGCACCGGCCCCTGCGCCGTCTCGGCTTCCGCGAGCATGCACACCGGCCAATCCCCCGTGGCGGCGTCACCGGTGGCGTTGAGTTCATATAACAATTCCGATTTGTCGCCCGGCATCTCAAGCGTGGCCGGACCGCTCACGCCGGGCGGATGCCACAGCGAGCGCACCACCAGCTTGCCGGCGTATCCTTCCGCACGGACGGCGCGGACTTTCAGCGAAATCACGCCGTTTCTAACCAACGGGGCGGGCGGCGTCTCCAGTTCCAGCCGCACCGGCGCCTCGGCGGTCACCGCCACGGCGATCCGGTCGAGGCTGACGGAGTGATAGGCTCCCTGGTTGTTGATATCAATGTGATGGATGGTGTCCAGCAACGCGCCGGCTAGCGGCGGGTCCACTCCGGCCGATCTGATGGAAAACGGATAGAGTCCGCCCGCGACCGGGGCATCGGCGGCAGCCTCGAACACGACGGGAAACGAATTCATCGCCTTGGTGACGGGTGGGGCGAGCAGTTTCATCCCCGCGGGCAGCGCGGCGGCCTCGAACACGGCATCGCAGCCGATGTTCTGGCGGCTCACGTTGACAACCGCCGCGTAGCGATTGCCGCGCGGCACGGCGAAGTTCTTCCACTTCTGCGAGTTCACGCGTTCGACGGTCGGCAGATTGGCGGAAACCGACGGCGCGCGAGGTTCGATCTCGATCCGATAGGTGAACGCCGGGCCGGTGCGCCCCAGTTGGTCGCGAATGTTCACACAGTAGGTGCCGTCGGCCGGGCAAGTCCATGTTAGAGCGCTGTCGGGCGATCCCTGGTCGTCGTTGGCGGCCAGTTGTTTGCCCGCCGCGTCGGTTAGGGCGAGCACCGGGTCGAGCGGCGAGCGCAGCGCCCTGGCGACCGCGCGACAGACCAGCACCTGATCCTTTTTCGCCGGAAACGAGAACCAATCGGTGGCCTGGGTGCCGCTGAGGATGCCGTGCGCGGCGGCCGGCAGCGCGGGGATGGGTGTGGCGGCCTTGGGGTCCGCGTTGGCACCGGCTTCGCGGACACCTTCGAGTGCGGCCACCGCCACCGGGATGGGCGAGGGCGCGCTCAGGTTGTCCCTAACCGCAAACAGCGGGAATGCCGACGACGGCGCGGGTGGCAGGGTGACGCTTTGGGTGAAATCCCCGGCAGGGTCTCCGATGAAAGTGAACTCGATGGTTTCCCCCGGTTTGCCACCGGTGGGAAACACCGCGGTCGGCCGCGGAAACGTGCCGATGTGCAGCCGGTATTGGCACTCGTTGGAACCTTCGTAAGCGGCCTCTCTAACCACAATCCGGTAGTCGCCGTCCTCCGGCGCGACGACCGCCGCGCACGAATCGGTTCGCAACAGCGGCGCGTCGTCGCAGGCCGCGAGTTCGAAACGTTTCGCATCCAGAATGGCGACATAGGCGTCGAACATCACGCGGCCGAGCCGCATGGCCTCCACCTCCACCGCGAGCCGCTGGCCTTTTTTCAAGGTGCAAACATAGATGTCCTCATCCTCGTTTCCCGCCACGCCGTGGACGGTGGTGTTCAGCTCCACGCGCTGCGGTTGGTCGAAGGAATTGTTGGGTTCCGCCTCGTTCACGCAGGGGAACTGCCCGATCCAGAACGACCGCAGTTCGGTGATGCCGCCGGGGCTCCGCAGCCGCAGCGAATGCTCGCCCAACGGCGCGTCCGCGGCGATCGCGAGTTTCGCCACCACATGCTTCGGGTCTTTCACGTCGAACCCCGTCACGCTGATTCCCGGCTCATAACAAAGCGCCTCCGCCACGCCCTCCAACCGGTCGCCATAAAAATGCGCCTCCACCTCCGTCCCCCGCTGCCCGCCCCGCGGCTCGATCAAGTTGAGCACCGGCGAAAACGCGAGAGCGGAACCGCAGAGACACAGCCCCAGGAACGACAGACGTGTGGCAAATGATGGGATCATGGACATCCAATAACCAATAACAAATAACTCCATCACCCCGCCTTCTTCGCCAGAATGGCGTCCAGCACGGTGCCGTTGGCGACGATCTCGATCGGCCGGTTGCCGGGGGCCATGATCTCCTTCTCCGCGTTGATCCCGATCTGGTTGTAAACGGTGGTCGCGAGGTCTTCCACGCCGACCTTGTCCTCTTCGGGTTCGCCGCCGAGAGAGTCGGACGAGCCGTGGACGTAGCCCGCTTTCACGCCGCCGCCGGCCATCATCACGGAGAACACCCGCGGCCAATGGTCGCGGCCGCCGGTGGGATTGATCTTCGGCGTGCGGCCGAACTCCGAAGTGACGAGCACCAGCGTGGTCGCCAGCATGCCCTGGCGGTCGAGGTCGCGGATCAGGGTGGCGAGCGCCTTGTCCACCGGCGGAAGCTCGCGCTCGATGCCGGCCTTGAGATTGTCGTGGTGGTCCCAGCCGCCGGCGGTTAGTGAAACGAACCGCACGCCGGCCTGCACCAGGCGGCGGGCCAGCAGCATCCGCTGGCCGGGCGCGCTGCGCCCGTATTCGTCCTTCAGCGCGTCCGGCTCCGCCTTGAGGTTGAACGCCTCGCGGGCTTTCTGCGAGGAAATCAGCTTGTAGGCGTGTTGATAGAACGCGTCCATCGAATCCAGCGCGTCGGATTTCTCCAACTGGCGGAAATGGTGGTCCACCGACTCCAACAGCGCGCGGCGGCGGTTGAACCGCTCGTCCGAAACCCCGCCGGGCAGGCTGAGATCCCTCACCTGGAAATCGCCCTGCGCCGGGTCCGACCCCAGCGCGAACGGTCCGTAGGCCGATGAAAGGTAGCCGGAGTTCGCGTATTCGTTAGGCACGGACGGGACGCACACGTAGGGCGGCAGATCGTTGCGCGGTCCGAGTTCGTGGGAAACGATCGACCCGAACGACGGATACTCGAGCGCCGGCGACGGACGGTAGCCGGTGAACATGTTGTGCGTGCCGCGCTCGTGGGCCGCCTCGCCGTGCGACATCGATCGGATGATCGTCATCTTGTCCGCGAGCTGCGCGGTGTCCTTCATGAACTCGCTGAATTTTACGCCCGGCAGCTTGGTGTCGATGGCGCCGAACGGCCCGCGGTATTCGGCCGGGGCGAACGGTTTCGGATCGAAGGACTCCTGGTGGGCGATGCCTCCGGGCAGGAAGATGTGGATCACGCTCTGCGCCACCGGCGCGTGGCCGGGGATGTTTTTCAGCTCCGCGCGCGCCTGGTCCCGGAGGAATTGCGGCAGCGTGAGGCCCAGCCCGCCAAGCAGGCCGACGTAAAAGAACTCGCGACGCGACGTGTAGCGGTCGAGCGGATTGCCAGGGCAGCGGAGTTTCATAAGCGTGAAGGAGGATGGAAAACCGACACCATCGTGCCAAAACGACGGATGTCAAACCGGCATTACGGAGGGCGCCCGGGAGATGTTTCAGATCCACGGCCACATCGTGGGGTTCGAAACACCGGGGGCACGGAGGTCAAGAAGAACAGCGGGCGGGTTTTGCGTTCGGGGTTCACGGGACGGGGCGGAAGATCGATTCGCCGTTCTGGGGGGGGAAGGATTGCGGACTCCACGCTCTATCAGGGGAGCGGCTTGATGTTCTCGAAGCGGACCTTCCAGGTGCCGTCTTTCGGAAAACCGGGTAGGGTGGTTTGGCAGCCGTCCCAGCCTGCGGTCATTAGGGCGACCGTTGCGAGAAGGGCGCCATTGGCCGGCAGATAGGTGGCGATCTCGCGGCGGGGAATTCCGGGCGGCGCGTCGGCGGGAAGGGCTTGGTCGCCGCGCTGGGGGCAATGGCCGGTGGGGAAATAGCGGTTGTTAGGCCCGTCGCGGAGCAGGATCGCGACCGCGTCTTCGGGCCGGCCGAGCCGGGTGGCGGTCATTGCGATCATCGGATAGTCCCAGCCCCAGATCTTGGTTTCCCAGTCCCATTGGGTTAGGACGGCGTCGAGGGTGCGGTCCATCGTGGCTCGGTCCACATGGGAGCCTCCCGGCAGCACACCCAGCGCGGCGAGCATCGACGGGTGATCGTGGCGGCTTGCCAGATTGTCCCAAGTGTCCGGAACCGATCCGAGGGCGACGTATTTTCCGTCCTTTTGCGGGAGCGGGGCGAGGTTCCGGATGATGCGGTCCCATTCGGGGTTGCGGATCATGCCGAGGCGTTCGCGCCACGTTTGGGCGGTGGCGAGCGCCCATCGCCAGTAGGCGAGTTCGAAGCATGGATTCCGACTGATTCGCGGATCGTGGATCTCCTGGGCGATCCACAGCGGCGGACCAAGCACATAACTTTCCGATTTTCCATCAAAATACACCATCGAGGCAAGGCAGGCGGCGGATTCGAGCACCAGATCGCGGTAGCGGCCGAGGGTTTCCTTTTCCGGATTGTTTCGATAGATCAGCTCCGCCAGATAGACCGGGTGCGGTTGGTTCCAGACGATGAGCGGGTTGCCGCCGGGGCTCTCGCGGCCGTCGGGTCCCACCATTTTCGCCCAGCGCGCGCCTTTGAGGCCGCGTTCGGCGGCAAGCCGCCGGGCGGCGGGGAGTTGCTTGACATACCACGCGAGATTCTCCGCGAGGAGATCATCGTGATTCCAGAGGGCGAAGTGGGCGGTGTGCCACCAGATCATTTCGGTGTGGTGTTTCCCATACCAGGTGTTGCAGGTGAGACCGCTTTCCTGGGGTGGTGTTTCCCCGGCCATCTGCGCGGCGGTTAGATACTGCGAGAGAATGATCCTCTCCTCAAGCGCGGCAGCGCGCGGGTCGGTGCTGCCGGAAAAGTCCACCATCCCGCCGCGGGTCCAGTATTTCTCCCAATGCGCCGCCGCCGCCGCCAGTGTGGCATCGAAATCCGGGAGTGGTCCGGTTATGGGCCCGGGCGCGAAGGAAACCGAGAAATCGAGCGTTTCATCCGACGGCTTCAAAACATAACTGTGCGGCTCCGGATTGGCAATGGCGGCGGAACCTTCCCATGCCAGCGCGCAATGATAGATCAGGGCATCGCGCCGCCGTTCGAACGTGACGCGGTGCTTGTCCTGTTGGAGAATCCGCGTGGTATGGCTCACCGGCTCGGTCCAATCGAGCGCGGGCGTGTTCTTCACGTTGATATCATGTCCGCGGGGAAATGCGAGACCCACCGCGAGACGACCGTTGGCAAACAGCTTCGATTTCAGCCGCACCGCGACCATATCCCGATCCGGATGGCAGGTGGTGAGCGTTTCCACCACTTCGCCATCGAGTTCGAAGCGGCTGGTGATCACCCCGCGCCACAGATCGAGCGTCTGGCGGATGCCGCCGACTCCGCTTTGCGTTAGAGCGCTTCCGTCCGGGCGGACGAACGCGATTCCGCCCAGCGGATGGCTTCGCGGGTTGCGGCGGAGCCACTGGCCGGCCGGCGCGTTGGCATGGGTCGGATAGGCAACCGTGCGGCCATCGGCCTCGGTGTAGTCGGCGGAGGCGTCCGCGAGCCGGTGGTTTTCGGGATTCGGTTCTCCATACCATGCCCAGCGGCATTGGGTTTCGGTGGGAACGCCGTTGCGATGGTATTCCGCGGAAAACGTCTGAAGGCCCGTGGCATCGGCGGTGAACGCGAATCCGCCATTGCCGACGGTGACCGGCGCATCCGTGTCGAGTTTCCGGATCTCCGGGTTATGGCGGCTAACAAGCGCCTCGCGCCCGATCGGGTCGGCGCATAGCGGAACCTGAGCCATCAGCGCGGCGATGAAGATGGAATGTCGGAGGAATACTGGCATGACGGGAGCGGATCGCACGGGAAATTTCACACCGCGAGTTCCCGCGATGCGTCCGACATTTATCCGACAGCACCCGGATTGTAAACCTTGCCGACATCACCCGTTTGGAGGAATGCGAATCCCCTCCGCCTTTTCCGGTTGCAGGATCGGAAAGGCGGGTTATTTTCCGCGCCCCATGAACGCCATTTCCGCCACCACCCTGATTGACGCCCTCAACTGGCGCTACGCCACCAAGAGCTTCGACGCCACGAGGAAACTGCCCGCCGGCACGCTGGACGCGCTGTTGGACTCGCTCGTGCTCGCGCCGTCGTCGTTCGGGCTCCAGCCGTGGAGATTCATCGTGGTCGAGAATCCGGAACTGCGGAGCCGCCTGCGCGCGGAGTCGTGGAACCAAACCCAGCTCACCGATGCCTCGCAGGTCATCGTCTTCGCCGCCCGCGAAACGTTGGACGCCGGGGACATCGACGGGCACTTGTCCCACACCGCCGCCGTGCGCGGGATCGACCCGGCCTCGCTGGAGCCGCTGCGCCAGATGATGACCGGTTTCACCGCCGGACGTCCGGACGAGGATCTGTTCGGTTGGAACAGCCGGCAGGTCTATATCGCGCTCGGGCAGTTGATGACTTCCGCCGCGTTGTTAAGAGTCGATTCCTGTCCGCTCGAAGGGCTGTCGGCGGCCGCCTACGATGAAATCCTCGGGCTAACCGGAACCGGCTACCGCACCGTGTGCGCCTGCGCCATCGGCTACCGCGCGGAGGACGACAAATACGCCGTCACTCCCAAGGTCCGCTACCCGCGCGAAAGGGTGGTGGAGTTCCGATAAGGGCCAGTCTCGGATTGAACGTCCGCGCGTTCGGCGTCGGCTCATCGCGGATGACTACTTGGGTGTTAGGATCGCTTCCGCGAGGCGTTTGGCGACCGGAAGTTTGTCGGGCGGGTGAACGTCGGGGCTATCCCACCCGAGATCCTGGGTGACGACCAGCCGGACACCGGGCAGGCGTGCCGCCGCGCGGGCTTGGACGGCGCGGAACTCCGGCCAATGTTTCCGCAGCGGGTCGTTGCCGCCGATCCGCGGGAGTTGGACCATGAAAAACGGCAGATCCTTGCGGTCGAGCGAGGTTCTCCAACCGTTTACCAGGTCTTCTATCAGGCGCTGGTTCCACGCGTCGTCGGCGATCTCCGCGTTGGTTTCGCCCTGATACCACAGGACTCCGGCGAAGGGAAATCCGCGCCACCAGCGGACGCCGGACTCGTAGAGAAACCCCGGTTGATAGGGATGGCGTGCGTCCGGATGGGTGCCGAGGTTGCGTTTCGCCCGGCCGCGCGCCCAAGCGCCGATCCTTGGCGAATCGAGCCACGATTTATCCAACATCTCCCGGTAATCCGGACGGGACCGGAGTGTTTCCAAGGGCAACCACGCCTCCGCGCCGGATCCGCCCACGGCGTTTTCCACGATGCCCACGGGAATTCCCCGCGCCTCGTGGATGGCCCTGGCCGTCCACCATGCGATCGCGGAAATCTCCGACGCCGCGGTTGTGTTGGAAGCGCTCCATCCGCCGGTGAAATGCCGTTCGGGTGTGAGACGGTCGATCTCCGCGGAGGTGAAAGGGCGGTCGGCGGTCGGGACGCCGGTTAGGTTGAGCAACCGGATCGCGGGAAACCCGGCGGCCCCCGCGGCCTCGGCTTTGCCACCGGTGGCTTTGCCGAGAGGAAAGTCCATGTTGGACTGGCCCGAACACAGCCAGACCTCGCCGACGAGAACATCGCTCAGAGTGGCGGTTTCTCCATCCGCGGATGCGGTTAGGTCGTTGCCGTCCGATGACGGATGCAGCTCGGGCAGGGTGGCTTTCCATACCCCTTTCGCATCGCAGCGGGTTTCTATCCGATGGATTCCGAATGTCACGCTGACCGCCGATCCCGGCGCGGCTTTGCCCCACACCGGGCACTCCGCGCCGTGGGGCAAAACCATCCCGCTGCCGAACGGTCGGGCAAACTCCACACCCCGGGCGGGTCCGGAAACCAACCACGCGATTGCCAGCACAAACGTCGCACGTTTCATGCCGAAAACCATCCCCTGCCCGACAGCCGATGGCAACCCCACACTCAACCGGTTTGCTCGCAATACCAGCGGGGCGCGATTGCGGCTGCCTGTGTGCGGGTGGATCAATTCACCCGAACCCGCTCCTCAAACACCATGAAACTCAACCGGATATCCCTCTATCTGCCGCTCGTCCTCTCCGCTCTGGCCTCCGCCAACGCGGCAACCCTGACCCGCAGCACCACCACCGACAACCTCAACGTCACCACCGCCTGGACCGGTGGCGTGGTACCTACCGTCGCCGACGTTGCCACATGGGACGCGGCATCCACCCTGACCAACACGATGGGGGCGAATCTAACATGGGGAGGACTCGATGTCAGCGCCGCAGCCGGTGCCGTCACCATTTCCGGTACCAACACCCTGGCCTGCGGTGCCTTGAATCTCGGCGCGAACTCGCTGGCGATCACCTCCAGCACAGCCAACAGCAGCCAAAGCTTCAGCTCGCTCACGGGCACAGGCACGCTTACCATCAGCAACGGGACCGCCAACCTCGGCATGACTCCCTTCAACACCGCCAACGCGCTCAATTTCAACGGGACCCTGCGACTGCGCGGTGGCAACGCCACGACCGCACCGAATGCCATGGCGGGCAGCTTTTTCTATCTGGGTCGCACGGGTGTAAGCCAGGCGGCCGGCACGGCGTTCGCCCTCGACACCGGCGCCGCCACCAACGACGCCAAGGATGTCGTCCTCGATGGCGACGCGTGGAACAACAAAACCATCACCCTCTCCTCGCTCACGGGATACGGCACAATCCGTTGCGACTCGGGAGCGGTGAATCCCAGCACCCGGTTTGTGGTCGTGGACCAAGCCGTGGACACCACTTTCAACGGTCTCATGCTGTCACACGCGTCGTCCGCCGCCACCAATGTGGTTAGAAAACTGTCGTTCGAGAAAAAAGGCGCGGGCACGCTCACTCTCGCGGGCATCGTGGGGAAACAAACCCAGAGCGCCGGCGCCGCCGCCGCCAACATCGACCTCACCGTCACCGCTGGCAAACTCGTTCTAACTGCCGCCAACACCCGGACCGGAGCCACAACTGTCGCCTCCGGAGCGACTCTCCAGGCAGGCGACGGAGGCACCGGCGGCCTGATCGGTGGCAGCGCGGTCACCAACGACGGCTCGATCGTCCTCAACTATGGTACCGGCGCCAGCGTCACGCTCGCCAACACGTTCTCCGGAGCTGGAACGATCACCAAGACCGGCGATGGGGGGGCCATCCTGACGGGTAACAGCTCCTCCTTCGCCGGCAACATCACGCTCAACGCCGGATCGCTCCGGCTCGGCCCCAACCTGGGCGCCGGCACGCTTGCCGTGAAGGATGGCGGTTTCATCTCCGCAGGACTGCCCGCCGCCAACGGAACCTCCGTCGTCGGCGGTCTGACGCTTGAAAACAACACCGAATCGGACTTCCGGCTGGGGGCCTCCACCGACAAGATCCAGGTAACCAACACCGATGGTCTTACGGTGCCGGGAACCGGGGAGACCCACACGATCAATTTGGTCAACCAACCGTCCGGCGGTGGCACGTTGACGCTCATCGACTATTCCGGCACCGCCCTGACAACCGAGCAGTTCGGCCGGTTTGTGCTCGGCGACCTGCCCTTCGGTGCCGCGACCTATCAATTGGTCAATAACACGGCCAACACTTCGATCGACGTGCTCGTGACCCTCGAGGACCAGGTGTGGAAAGGAACCACCGACGGCAACTGGGATACCGCCACGACCAATTGGGCGCTGGCGAGCACGCCCGCCACGCCGGCGGCGTTCAATGTGGATCATCCGGTTTTGTTCGACGATAGCGCCGCGCTGTTTGCGGTGACGGTTGACGCGGCGGGTATGCCGCCGCTGAGCACCACCTTCGACAACACGCTCAACGCCTACACCCTGACCGGCGGCGAGATTTACGGATCAACATCGCTGCTCAAGAAAGGCACCAACACGGTGACCCTCTCGCAATCCAACAGTTATACCGGCGGGACCACCGTAAACGCCGGAACGCTGGTGTTCGACGGCCTCGCCAACACGAGTTCCGGCGGCACCACTGTCAACGGTGGAATGCTCCGGATCGGCTCGGGGGGGACCACCGGTGACATCGGTTCAGGCGCGGTTTCGGTGGCCGCAGGGGCGACGCTTGAGTTCAACCGCAGCAATGCGGTGGCGGGAACTGCGGACCTCGACTACAAGACCAACGCGAAGATGCGGACCGTTTCCGGCGGTGGTGACATTGTTCTAACCGGTGGTGCGATTCTCTTCAACTATACCAGCAGCAACGCGGTCGGAGGCGGCGTGTCGTTCGACGATCCGAACGCGTGGACGAATTTCTCCGGAAACCTCATCGTCAAGGGCGGATCGGAGTTCCGCACCATCCGAAACGGCGCCACCGCCATGGGAACGGGTGATATCATTCTGGGCGATGCCACCACCAGCGGCGTCCTCGCCCAAATCGAAGGCAACTGGACCTGGACCAATGACATCGTGCTGAACGGAGCCGATAACAAAATCATCAACCGCTCCGTCACACCGGGTCCGCGCAGGATGAAACTGCAGGGCGCCATTTCCGGCGCGGGCGGTCTCACCTTGCAGGATGCCACCGGGGCGTTGACCGATCCGAACACCGGCATTATTCTAACCGGGCTGAACACGCTCACCGGAACCCTGACCATCGACACCGGCGTTCCGGTCCGTGTGGGCGGCGTTCCGGGTAATACCGATGTCAACCAGGCGGGCGCGGACAACGCCGGTTCGCTCGGTGCCGCGGCCATCGTCAACAACGGCACGCTGACCTTCTCGCGCAAGGACGCCCACACGGTGGCCAACGCCATTTCCGGCACCGGCGCGCTGCGCGTGGGCATACCAGCCGCCGCGAACCTCGGCGATACCTCCACCCAGACCGTCACCCTAACCGGCGCCGGCACCTACGCGGGCGCCACTACGGTCAACAACGGCAAGCTGGTCGTCGCCAGCGGCGCGTCCATCGCTGGATCGGGCGTGAGCGTGACGGCGGGGGCCACCTTGTCCGGTTCGGGAGCGGTCGGCGCGCCCGTCACCGCGGCCGGCACCATCGCTCCGGGCGACACCATCGGCGCCCTGCCCGTCACCGGCAACACCGTTCTAACCGGGTCGCTCGCCATCGAGGTGGACGGCACGGCGGCGGACAAACTGGCGGTCACCGGCGATCTCGACCTAACCGGATCGACGCTCGTGGTCCAGCCATCGGGCGCGGGCTTCACGCAGGCGTCCTACGTGATCGCCGAATGCACCGGCGTTCTAACCGGCCTGCCGGCCGCCCCGTCGGGCTACACGGTGGCCGCCAACGGCAGCCAGGTGATTCTCTCCGCCGCAGCCGGTTACGACGCCTGGAAAGCCGCCAACGCCGGCGGCCAGGGGCCCGAGCTGGACTTTGATGGCGACGGTGTGCCCAACGGCGTGGAATACTTCATGGGCGAGACCGGCTCCACCTTCACTTCCAATCCGGTACCCGTGAACGGCAAGGTCACCTGGCCGCGAGACACCGCGAACGCGATCACTTCGTTCAAAGTGCAGATCTCCGAAACCCTTGCGCCCGGCGACTGGACGGACATCACGCCACCGCACGCGTCGATCGACGAGTCCGTGGCGGGCGAGGTGTCCTTTACCCTGCCCACCGGTGCCGTCCGGAAATTCTGCCGGTTGGTGGTGGTGCCGTAGGCCTTTGCCGGATTGGTGTTTTGTTGGGTTTTCGGCGGCTGTCCTGCCCGTGCTGGCCCCGGTGCTGGCCCGCATGGGCCACACACCGGATGGTTTTTCCAACCCTCCGGCCTCCGGAGACGACCCGAACGCGACCGGTTATTGCCCGCGCTGCCATGGCAGGTTTCTGCCTGGAGTGGCCACTTGCGGCGACTGTGGGGGCATCTCCGTTCGGCCCATGCGGAAACGGTGAATACCGGATCAACCCCAGAAATCCGGACGACCAATGCCGCAAGATTGGCTGGGAGCGGCGATCCGGCCCAATTGTCGCAACAACAACACGCGTTTTTTATCAACAACATCGCATTTAATGCCATTTTTGGTCTTTTTTGCGGATTGTTGTTGCTGTTGGCGGGTGCTGGAGGTTACGATTCGGGCGTCAGGTGAAGTACCATGTTAGGTATTCGTTCGTGAGTTTCGCGCCAGGTTCCGGCTGGCGGAGTTCACGGTTTTCCGTTGCTGGCGGAGTCTCGATGGCGCGCCAGCGTTCCGAATCCACCCCATGCATCCCATGAATGCCGCCGTTATGCCCCCGCTGAGGGAACTTGAACCCGAGGTTCAGCAGAGAATCGACGAATGCGTCGAGCGCTGGAGCGACCAAGAGGGAAACCTCATCATGATCCTCCACGAGATCCAGAACGACCATGGCTATGTGCCGCGCGAGGCCAGCCTGCTGCTTGCGGAAAGGACCGGCATCCCGCTGGCCCGCATTTACGAGGTGCTGACGTTCTATCATTACTTCCGGCTGGTGCCGCAGGGGAAACATAACATTACCGTTTGCAATGGCACGGCCTGTTATCTGAAAGGCTCCGCGCGGTTGGTCGCCGAACTGGAGGACCGCCTCGGCATCAAGGAGGGAGAGACGACTCCCGACCGGTGCTTCCATCTGGAAACCGTCCGTTGCATCGGCTGCTGCGGCATGGCCCCGGCGGTGGTGGTGGACAAGAACACCGTCGGCCGCGTGGCCCCGGTCGATATCGCGCCCATGATCGAAAGAATCCGCATTCAGGAAGAAACCCAGCCATGAAACCGACCTTCGCCAAAACCTGGCAAATCCTCCGCAATGAGAGCGTTCGGACGCCCGACGACAAATACATCCGGGTGGGCATGGACTCGGGCGGCATCGCCGCGGGAGCCGACCGTTTGTTCGACCGCCTGATCACCGAGGTCGCCGCCGCCGGTCTGGACCTGCCGGTCCGCCGCGTGGGTTCCTACGGGTATGCGTTCGCCGATCCGCTGGTGGAGGTGAAGTCCGCGGGATCTTCGCCCACGTTATACGGTCGGGTGGATGAGGCGCTTGCCGCCGCCATCGTTTCCCGGCATCTGGGCGAGGGGCGTATGTTGGACGACCATGTCATCGCTTCGCGCCGCCGCGGCACTGTGATTTCCGGACCGGTCACCGCCATTCTGGTCCGGGACACCTCCACTCTGGGGGGCGACAAGACCCAGTTTTTCAAAGAATCGTTCGAGGCGGAATTGGCCGACCTCGGGCAGGAGGGTTCCGTGCAGGTCGTGCGCGCGCTGGATCTCGGCATATACGACGAGGGACTGGCCGTGCAACTGCTGCCGTCCAACGTCACCTATACCAACGTGCTGAGCCGCGACATTTCGCGCATCGTCAGCGAGTCGGTGGGCAAGCAGTTGGTGCTTGAACACCTGCTCTGGGCGCGGCCCGATCCGCAGCTCCGCATCGTGCTCCGAAACTGCGGGATCATCGACCCCGAGTCGATTGACGACGCCATCCACCACGGTGCCTACGAGGGCCTGGCGCGCGCGCTCACCAGCCACACGCCGGAGCAGGTGATCGATACGATGAAATCCAGCGGTTTGCGCGGCCGGGGCGGGGCGGGTTTCCCCACCGGTCTCAAATGGGAACTCACCCGCCAGCCGGTGGCGGACCGCAAGTATGTCATTTGCAACGCCGATGAGGGCGATCCGGGGGCGTTCATGGACCGCAGCGTGTTGGAAGGAGACCCGCACGCCGTGCTCGAGGGCCTCGCGCTCGCGGCTTTCGCCATCGGCGCGCAGAAAGGCTATTTCTACATCCGGGCCGAATACCCGCTGGCGGTGAAACGGATCCAGATGGCCATCGACCAGGCCCGCGCCCGCGGGTTGCTGGGAACCAACGTTCTCGGATCCGGGTGGGATTTCGACGCCGCGATCCGGCTGGGGGCCGGGGCGTTCGTCTGTGGTGAGGAAACCGCGCTCATCGCGTCCATCGAGGGTCGCCGCGGCAGTCCGGAACCGCGGCCACCCTATCCGTCCGTGCAGGGGCTCTGGGGCAAGCCCACCAGCATCAACAACGTTGAAACCCTGGCCGCCGTGCCGTGGATCGTGGCCAACGGAGGCGAGGCATACTCCCGCCACGGATCCGGCGATTCAAAAGGCACCAAGGTTTTCGCGGTCACCGGCAAGGTGCGGCACGCGCAGCTCGTCGAGGTGCCGATGGGCACCACCGTGCGCGACATCATCTTCGGCATCTGCGGCGGCGTGCAGGATGAGGTGCCGATCAAGGGCGTGCAAACCGGAGGCCCTTCCGGCGGAATCATCCCCGAGCAACACCTCGACACCCCGATCACCTATGAGAACCTGACCGAACTCGGGTCCATCATGGGATCCGGCGGCATGCTGGTGATGAACCAGAACGACTGCATGGTCGATGTGGCCGCGTTCTATCTGAAATTCTGCGTGGACGAGTCGTGCGGGAAATGCGCGCCATGCCGGGTGGGCGGCTATCAACTGCTGCAGTTGCTGCTCAAGATCACCAAGGGCAAGGGGAAACCGGAAGATCTCGCCATGATCCGGCGCATTTGCACCTCCATGCAGTCCGCCTCGCTCTGCGGACTCGGGCAGACCGCCCCCAACCCGGTCCTGTCCTCGCTCAAGTACTTCGAGGAGGAATTCCTCGCTTACATCGAGGGCGGCATCCCCTATGCCCGGAAACTCAAGAAGGCGATGGAAGAAGGCCGCAACCTCAGGGAAGTCGCCCAATGAGCTCTCTCGCCTGAGCTTTCAAATTTCAAATATTAAATTTCAGATTTCATATTTCATATTTCATATTTCATATTCCAACATCAAGTCTTCCAGCCATGACCACCGCCACACTCAAACCCACCGCGGCGACCGCCACGGTCAGCGCCACCATCAACGGCATGCGGGTGAAGGTGCCCCAGGGAACTTCGATCCTGGACGCCGCCCGCGCCGTGCAGGTGAGGATTCCGACGTTGTGCAAACACCCCGACCTGGGCCCGACCTCGGCCTGCGGCCTGTGCATCGTCAAGATCGGGGGCAGCCGCAAGATGCCCCGCGCCTGCGCCACCGCCGTGGAGGAAGGCATGAGCATCACCACCCACGATCCGGAACTCACGGAAGTGCGGCGCACCACCATCGAGCTGATTCTATCCAACCATCCGAACGCGTGCATCACCTGCGGCCGCAATACCAATTGTGAGCTTCAGACGCTGGCGGCGGAGTTCGGCATCCGCCAGGATTGCATTCCCCGGCATGTGCGCGACCTGCCGCCCGATGTCTCGACCGGATCGATCATCATCGACTTCACCAAGTGCGTGAAATGCGGCCGCTGTATCCAGGTCTGCCAGCAGCACCAGGATGTATGGGCGCTTTCGTTTCTGGAGCGGGGCATCAACACCCGTATGGCTCCCGCCGGGGACATCCTGCTGGCCGAGTCGCCTTGCGTGCGCTGCGGGCAATGCTCCGCGCATTGCCCGACCGGCGCCATCGTGGAAAACGACGAAACCGCCGCGGTTTGGGCGGCGCTGCGGGATCCCAACAAGTTCTGCACCGTCCAGATCGCGCCTTCGGTGCGGGTGGCCCTTGGCGAGGCGTTCGGCTATCCGCCGGGCACGGATCTGACGCAGCGGATCTACTCCGCGATGCGGCGGCTCGGTTTCAAGGCGGTGTTCGACACCAATTTCTCCGCCGATCTCACCATCATCGAGGAGGCCGCGGAGTTTGTGGAGCGGTTCACCACCGGCGGCGCGCTGCCGCTCATCACCTCCTGCTGCCCGGCGTGGGTGGATTACATGGAGAAACGTTTCAGCGATTTCGTCCCCAACTTTTCGACCGCCAAATCCCCCCAGCAAATGTTGGGAGCCCTGGCCAAAACCTACTTCGCCGAGAAATCCGGACTCGATCCGGCCTCGGTCTATCAGGTTTCCATCATGCCGTGCACCGCCAAGAAATACGAAGTCGAGCGGACCGACGATATGAACGCCTCCGGCTATCCGGATGTGGACTTGTGCATCACCACCCGCGAGCTGGCCCGCCTGATCAAGCAATCGGGTGTCGCGTTCGGCGAGCTGCCGCCCGGCGAGCCGGACTCGATTCTGGGAACGTATTCCGGGGCGGGCCTCATTTTCGGAGCCACCGGAGGCGTGATGGAAGCCGCGCTGCGGACCGCCTATTTCCGGATCACCGGCAAGAATCTGGAAAAGGACGCCATCAATATCAGGGCCATCCGCGGCATGGATGGCATCCGCGGCGCCACGATCCACATCGGGGGAACGGATGTCCGGGTGGCCGTGGCCCACGGGCTGGGACATGTCGAGAAGCTTCTGCTGGAAGTGCGCCGCGCCCGTGACGCCGGCGAACCGCCTCCCTATCATTTCATCGAGGTGATGGCGTGCCCGGGAGGATGCATCGGCGGAGGCGGCCAACCCTACGGCGTCACCGATGAACTGAGAACGCTGCGCACCAGGGGGCTCTTCGACGGGGACGGCGGCATGAAACTCCGTTTCTCCCATGAAAATCCGGAGATTCAGAAAGTCTATGACGAGTTTCTCGGTAAGCCGCTTGGGGAGAAAGCCCACCTACTGCTCCATGCCCACTACAAACCCCGCCCGGCCTATCAGCGTTAGAACCCTCGCGCTCCGCGCGGGTGGCGCCGCGGCGCTTGCCGTTTCCGCCGCGCATGCGGATGAGCCGGACCAACCGGTCCGTCTCGGCCCGCTGGTGGTCCGGGAGTGGCGGGAGGCCGCCGCCATGCCATCGGCCGCACACGCCGACCTGGAAACGGATTCCCCGGATCTGACAAAGGTTTTCCGCCAGGTGCCGGGGCTGGTCGCGCAGGAAAGTTTCGGGGGCTTCGATCCTCCGCGGCTTGCGGCGCGCGGATCCGGCCTGCAGAGCGCACCTAGCAGCCGCGGGTTGTGGATTTCGTTCCGCGGCATGCCGATCAACGCCGCCGATGGCTCGTTCAATCTGGCGTTGTTGGAAGGCGGTTGGCTGGAGTCCGCCGAGCTGATCCGCGGCACCGCCGCCGGCGTGCCGGCGCTGGGGGGCGCGCTGGCCTTCGGAGGCGATCCCATTGGCGAGGGCAACCGGTTGTCCGGATCCTACGGCAGCCACGGATCCGTGGCGCTGGACGCCCGCGGATCGCACTCCGGGGAAACCTTCGAGGTGGCAGGCCGCGCGGCCTATGCCGCCACCGGCGGCTGGCGCCCGCATTCCGCACAGGAGCGCGAAAGCGTTTTTGCCGCCAGCCGGTTCCGGTTGGACGAGCGCACGGATCTAACCGTCCAGTTGCTGGCGACGAGCCCGTGGTTCGAGATCCCCGGGCCGCTCACCAAGTTTGCCGCGCTGCACACGCCCACCACGCCCCAGGCGGCGGTCATCCGGGACCGTCCGCGCCGCGAGACCGCTTATGCCCAGATCAACGCCCGCGCCACCAGGCGCTGGCCGGACGGATCGGTCTCGATCGCCTGCGGCGCCGTCGGTTCTCATGACGCGTTCTATCAACTCCAGGCCAACGGCGTTTCGGAAACCGACGGAGCGGATGCCTATTTCCAACTGGAAGCCGCGCGGGATTGGGGAATGGCGGACCATCACACGGAGTTTTCCGCCCTGCTCCAGTCGGGATGGTGGGATTCGTCGCGCTACCGCAACGATGCCGGAGAGAAAGGCGCGCTCATCGGGGACCATCGCTTGAGGCCGCTGACGCTAACCACAGCACTCGGCCACCGGATTGATCTGGCCGGGGATCATCATCTCGGTCTCGGCGTTTCCGCTCTAACCGCCACGCGGGGCCTTGGCGACCGATTCGCCGGAATCGCGGGCAGCCAGCCCCTTGTGTTGGATTTCCACGGCACCCGGGTCGCTCCCCGGGTGGCTTGGTCGTGGGATCTGGCGGCCGACACGACCCTGACCGCCTCGTGGTCGCGGTCCTACGAGCCGCCCACCTATAACGACCTCATCCACACCGAAGGTCCGGCCGCGGCCCGCGTCCTGCGCACGGCCGATCTCGACTGGCAGCGCGCCGACACCTTTGATCTGGGCATCCGGGGCAGCCATGACCGGTTGGCGTGGTCGGCCTGCCTCTATTACGGGTTATGGCGGGACGAATTTCTCCGCCTCGCCAACGCCGATGGCTCGTCGCGCGGCACGGTCAATGCCGGCGATACGATCCACGCCGGTTTCGAGAGCGCGCTGGAGTGGGATCTCTACCGGCAGGGCGGCTACTCGGTAACCGCGAACTTGACATATAACTATTGCGACGCCCGTTTCGACGAAGATCCGTTATATGGCAACAGGCATCTGGCCGGTGTTCCGCCGCATACGGGCTGGCTGGGGCTGCGCGCCGTCACGCCGGGCGGATGGTTCATCGCCCCGGGCTGCGATCTGCGCGAGGGATCCACATACGCCGACCACGCGAACAATCTGGCCTACGGTGGGAGCGCCCGTTGGTCGCTGGAGATCGGCCGCCGCCATCCCGATGGCTGGAGTCTGGCTCTGGGTATCGGCAATCTGTTTGATTCCGCGGACATCGCCAGCACCAGCGGGGTGCTGGACCGCGCCGCCAATCCCGCCGCCACCTCCATCTTCCTTCCGGCGGCCGGACGCACCGTGTCGCTGCGATTCGAATACGCCTGGTAGATCCACAATTCATGCACTTCGCCGTCCTAACCGCCGTGCTGTTCGCCCTCACCGGATTGTGTGCGGCGCAGGCGTCGCGGATATTGGGGGCGGGGAGGGCCAACGCGTGGCGCTTGGTGATCGCGCTGGCGGTACTGGGCGGATGGGCGCACGGGTTCGGCCCCGGCTTGCGCGGAAACGGGCTGGTCTGGTTTCTAACGGCAGGCGGGGTTGGCTTCGGCTTTGGTGGCTGGTGTACCTTCCAGGCGCTCCGGCGGGTGGGTTCCACGCTCACCCTGTTGGTGAACGAATGCGCGGCGGCGCTGTTCGCGATGGTGATCGGCTGGGTGGCGCTGGGAGCGTTCCTGCGCCCGTCGGAGATGGTGTTTGCGGCGATGGTGATCGGGGGTGTGGTGATCGGCATGACGCCCGGCCCCATCCCCGGGCTCGGGCGCGGGTCGGTGCTCGCGGGTTGCGGCTTCGCGGCCATTGGCGCGCTGTGCCAGGCGGTCAGCATCAATCTATCAAGCCACGCTTTTTCACTCGCCAAACGCGCGGGTGTGGCCATTCAGCCGATCGAGGCCGCCTATCAGCGCTTGCTGGGAGGCGCCGCCGTCGCCTTGGTTCTGTACGCCATCACCGCCGCCGCGCGCCGTGGATCGCCGGGGGAGGAGACGGAAACGGAGACCGCGCCATTTCCGGAGCCGTTGCTTCCCGCCCCGGTATGGGTGACGCTCAACGCCCTGTGCGGGCCGGTGCTTGGCGTCACCTGTCTGCTATGGGCGGTCAGTCTGGTTGGGAACCCCGGTTTGGTCCAAACGGTGGCCGCCACCGCGACGCTGCTAACCGTGCCGCTCGCCCGCCGGCTCGAAGGAGCCCGCCCCGGCCGCCGGTATTTCGTCGGCTGCGTGCTCGCGCTTGGCGGTGTCGCCGGCCTGCTGCTCGCCTGAGGTGAGCCCGATCGATGGCTGGAAACCGGCAAACCTCCCCCAAAGACCCACAATCCACCAGAACCGCGGCGGTGCGCCCATCCCGCCCCCCGCTCAGCCGTCCGGGCGCCGCGGAGGAGGAGCGGAAAATTGGGGGATTGAGCATCCGCAAATTGTCATCGGGGGGGGCAGCCCTACCCCTCGGCCCGCGCTTTCCGCCTGGAGGGTTGCCGTCTGGCCCACGCCGGAACCGGGATTTCCGGGCGTTCGGAGGGCGGTTTTTTGAACGATTTCGATGATTTTGAAAAAAAATCTTGCGTTTCGGGCCGACCCGTGGTGATCTCCCCGCCCGCCCGCAACGGCGGAGCAACACATTTCCCCTATCCCGGCCATGGCCTACGCAGTGATCAAAACCGGCGGTAAACAATACCGCGTCCAACAAGGCGACAAGTTCGACGTCGAGAAGCTCGACGCCGCTGTCGATTCCGAAGTCCAGTTCGACGTATTGCTCGTCGGCGAAGGCGATTCCGTGAAAATCGGCACCCCCACGGTGGCCGGAGCCACGGTGACCGCCAAGGTGCTCGACCAATTCCGCGGTCCCAAGGGCGTGGCGTTCAAGTTCAAGCGCCGCAAGGGCTTCCACAAAACCAAAGGCTTCCGCCGTTCCCTCACCAAGCTCGAGGTCACCTCGATCGTCGGCTAACCCCCAACCCCAGACCTTACCACCATGGCTCACAAGAAAGGACAAGGCTCCGTCAAGAACGGCCGCGACTCCCGCAGCAAGCGCCTCGGCGTGAAGAAATTCGGCGGCCAGGCCGTCATCGCGGGCAACATCATCATCCGCCAGCGCGGCACCAAGGTGCATCCGGGCGTCAACGTCGGCATGGGCCGCGACCACACGCTCTTCGCGCTGGTCGATGGCAGCGTCAAGTTCGACCGCGAAGGCCGCCGCGTGAATGTCTGCGCCAACTGATTCAACCGTTTCCAGACAGGCCGCGTTTCCTCCGGGAAGCGCGGCCTGTCGCTTTTCCGGGCGCGGTCCCGCGGAAACTCCGGAAACCCGGTGTCATCCCGGAATTTCCGGCCCACATGGCGAAGTTTCCCGGTTTTCGGGGAAATCGCCATCCGCCGCTAAACCATGGGGCGCTTCCGACCGTACCAAGGCGGTGGAAAATGCCCAAGAAATCGATGACATCGACGGCTTCGTCCAGGAACTCACGGGTTGCCAGGACGATCTGATCGTTTTCATCCGCGCCCTGTGCGGCGATTACCATCTGGCCTCGGACATCCGCCAGGAGGTCAATATGGTGTTGTGGCGCAAGCGCCGGATATTTGCTCCCGGCACCAATTTCAGAAAATGGGCGTATCGGATCGCGCATCTGGAGGTGAAGGAACATTTCCGCCGCATCAAACGCCGCCAGACCACCACGATGGAGCCCGACCTCATCGACAGTTTCGCGGCCGAGCTGCCCGCGACGGTGGACGAGCTTCCGGAACGCCGCAAGGCGCTTGCCGTGTGCATGGAACGCCTCACCCCGAAGGACCACGAGCTGATCCAGCACCGGTATTGGTCGGAAGGCTCGCTGGAGACCCTCGCCACCGCCACCGGCCGCAGCGTGGGCACCCTCAAGGCGCGCCTTTTCCAACTCCGCACCGCGCTGCGCCTCTGCATCCGCGAACGTTTGGCCAACTCCGCTCCATGAATCCCCGCCAGGAAAGCCTCATCAACCGCTGGATCGAAGGAGACCTCCCTCCCGCCGAGGCCGCCGCGGTGGAACGCCTGCTGGCCGAGGACCCCGAAGCCCGCCGCGTCTGCTACGATCTGCTCGCCGTGGACAGGCTGCTGGAGGAACGGATGGAAGGCCGCTTCGAGACAGGCGCGATGATGGATTCGATCGCCAGCGAAACCGCCGCAGGGAGTTCGCGGTCCCGCCTTCGGCCCGTTCATTGGGCCGCAATCGCCGCCGCCGTGGTTTTTTTGTTAGCCGGGGTGTTTTTCCTCCAAACCCGGCGTTCCATCCAATCCGCCACCGGTCCGATCATCTCCGGCAGCACGGACAGCCGCATCACCATCGCCCAACGCCAGGACACCACCCACTGGGCGGTCGGCGAACTGCTTCGCCTCGAACGCGGCACCGCGAGCATCCGCCTCAACAAAACGGTGTCCGCCAATTTCGAAGGACCGGCCGCGATCGAACTGTTGGACCCGTCCGGCAATGTGAAAATCCTGGAAGGAAGGGCGTCCGTGGATGTGGGTGCCGGCCGCACCGCCTATGACATGCACGTTCCCGGCGGCATCCTGCGCGATCTCGACTCCCGCTATATCACCGAAGTCATGCCGGACGGCATCACCAACGTGCGGGTGGAGTCCGGTTTCCTCGAAGTCCGCCCGCGCGATGCCGTGGCTCCGGTCTATCTGAAAAGCGGCGACGCCCTGCGCCTCGATCCGGATGGAAAATACCAGCCGATCCGCCTGCCGAACTTCCATTTCCGCTCGGGCCTGCCCCAGCAGATGGCGCTTTTCCGCGATGATTTCAACGCGGAGGACAACACCGCTCTAACCGAGCATGATCCGGAGATCGGGAAACCGTGGAGCGTTCTATCCGAAAGCAATCCCACCCAGATCCGCAACCGGCGTCTCGATACCTCCAGCGGGGCCCGACGGTTGGTGGCCAACCTCGCCAACCACGGCACCCAGGGACCACGGGCGGTTTATATTTTCTCGTTCGACCTTGCCCCCCCGGAGTGGATCCAGGACAAGGTCAAACGGCAGGGCGGTATCGAATACCTGACATTGCTGGACGCTTCGGACAATCCCGTCGTTTCCATCGCCGCGAAAGCCTCCAACAGCCACCGCTGGCAACTGGTGGACGAGCGGACCAAAGCCACCACCGCGCTCACTCCGGTGTGCGCGCTGTGGACCCACTCGCTGACCTTGTGCTACGGGTTGGACGGCTTGGTGACCCTCCATGACGGAGCCACCGCCCAGGCGCCGATCATCGCCGAACTCCACGTTTCCGCACCGCCGTCCGCCGCCGGAATTCTGATAGGAAACTTCGATGGCGGCGACCTGGCACTCTCCCGCATGGAGGCCACCCTGCTTCCCGCGCCCCCGGCCGACCCGCAGTGACGCGGTTGTCACCGGAAAATTCCGGACTTGGCTAAACCAGCCGCCTGAATGCGTCGTTGTCCGGTGACGATGTCGGCGTCGGATCGGCAAGCGGTTGTCATCCCCTACCGACCCCGTAATCCGCGTCCAAACCATCCCGCCTCTGTCGAATCCAAGCCACCGAAACCCCACCACGATGAAACGCAAGACCAACCACGGATGTTTCCTGACAGCCATCCTCCTCACAATCACCGCCAGCCCGACCCTTTCCGGCGCGGATTACACTTGGACCGGATCCACCAGCAACGTCGCCAGTCTGCCCGCCAACTGGACTGTCGCCGGGGCTCCGGCATCCGTCGCCCCAGGCGTGGCCGACAACATCCTCATTGACGTCAGTGCGCCCAACCCGACTAACATCCCTAGCGGAAACTGGGACCGCCGGGGAACGGGCACCACCAACGTCGGCGGCACGGGCGTCGTCAATGTGAACACCGGATCGGCCCGCCTTCTGAACTTCGGAACGTTCAATATGTCCGGTGGCCAGATCAACCATACCGGCGAATATTTCATCATCGGTACCGGCGGCCTCGGAACGATGAACCACACCGGTGGGACCATCACCTCGAACCACTCGCGCGGATTTTTTCTATCCGACAACAACATCAACCAACTCGGAACCTCATACACCCTTTCCGGATCGGGCGCCGTGCTGAATGTCACATCCATGGCCACCTACAACCCGACCGCCGCGGGCGACCGCCGGCTGCGCAGCGTGTTCTTCGGAAAGGGCAATGAAAACACCGTGTCCCCGACCGTCGCGGGAGACCTGTTCCGGATCACCGATGGAACCGCCACGTTCTCCAAAAACACCCTGGCCGGATCGGGAACTTCGGACGTTCTGTTCTCGAAAAACGCCAGCCTGCAAGTCGAAGGAGGCTCCATCTCATTCGACAAATACAACGAGGTGAGAATCGGCTTCGGATACGGCGGCACCGACAACTCCGGAACCACCCCGACCGGCGCGACCAACAACAACATCACCGTAACCGGCGGCACGCTCAACATCACGGGCGGCACCAACGTCCGCGTCGGCTACGCGGACCCGGGCACCATCGCGATGAGCGGCGGCTCCCTCAATCTGACCGGAACCCTCAACATCGGGACCGGAAGTTCCAAAGGCACGCTGACCATGACCGGCGGGACTCTAACCGTAACCAACGCGGCAACCGATATCGTCGGCGGAGGAAACAACGCCAACGCCACCGTCTCCCTCTCGGGAAACAGCGTGCTCAACGCCCCAACCACCAAATGGAAGTCCGGCGACTACGGCGGCACCGCCAACACGGGATCCACGGTCATCAGCCTGACCGACAACGCATCCCTGACGCTCAAACAATTCACCATCGGCCACATCGGATCGGCCACCGCCACTGAAACCGTCACCGTCGCGGGAAATTCCACACTTGCCGTGAACGAGTTCGTGACCATCGGCCGCGACGACAATGTGACCCAGTCCGGCATCGTCAGTTCCCTGAATCTCAATGGTGGCACGCTGGCAACCCGCTATGTGATCAAAGGTTCCGACACTTCGGACGCCACCAAAAACCAGATCAACATCGACGGCGGCACGATCCGGGCGCTCGCAACCGAAGCCGACTTCTTCAGGAACGGAAATCTAACCGGAGGACGGGTTTACGTGAACCTCAACGCCGGCGGAGTGACATTCGACACCAACGGATTCGATGTGGGAATCCAGAACGGACTCGCCGGAACCGGAGGATTGGCCAAAACCGGTTCCGGAACGCTCGCTCTATCCGGAATAAACACCTACACCGGCGCGACCACCGTCACCGCCGGAACCCTCAACGCCGTCACCGGAGGATCACTGGCCGGCCCGTGCTCGCTGGCGGCGGGCACCACTCTCGCCGTGAGCGGATCACCCGGCGCCACTTGGACCGTGCCGGATCTTTCCCTGCCCGATGCCAGCACTCTCTCCATCCGCAACCTCGATCCGGTGAATTTTTCAGGACCATCCATCACCGTCACCAACAGCCTGACCACCGGCGGAACCGTGACCGTCGATCTTCCCGGCACTCTGGAGGTCGGAATCTATCCGCTCATCGCCTATCCGGTTGGCGGTTCAATCGGTGGCGCGGGATTCGGGGCCTTCCAGATCGGCACTCTTCCCCGAGGGGTCGCGGCCAGCCTGACCGACATCGACAACGTCGTCACCCTGCAAATTTCCGGCGTGAACTCCCTCGTCTGGCGTGGAAACGCGGGACCCGAGTGGGATGTCAACGCCACTCAGAACTGGACACTCGGCGGCATTCCGGACAGATATCTGGATGACGACAATGTGGTGTTCAATGACACCGCTACCGGTGTCACAACCATCAATCTCGCCTCGACGGTCGTCCCATCAAGTGTCACGTTCGACAACACCTCCAAAGACTACACGTTGGCCGGATCCGGGTCGATCACCGGTGACACCACGCTCATCAAGCTGGGAACCGGAACTCTAACCATCGCCAATCCGAATACCTACACGGGCGCGACCACGGTTGAGGCGGGCACCCTCCGGTTTGGAGACGGCTCGTCGGACGGATCGGTTGCCGGGCCGCTGGTGGTCCATCAGGCGGACGTGATCTTCAATACCGCGGTTTCATCCGCCCTCGCGGGAGGGCTCGACGGCTACGACGGCGGCGTCACTTCCCTAACCAAGATTGGCCAGGGAACCCTGGTTCTAACCGGCTCCACCCATTCCTATACCGGAGTCTTCAACATTGACGCCGGCACGTTGGAAATCGGCAACGGCGTCACCAACGGAAACTTCGGGAGCGGATGCACCTACGACGTGGACGCGGGTGCCACGCTCCGCCTCAACCATGCCACCGCGGCCGGTGTTTTCTGGGGATCCGTGAGCGGTGGTGGCACGCTCGCCTTGAAGTCCGTACAACCGATCAACGGCACCGCAAACTGGGGCAATCTTTCCCTGCCAGGCAGCTTTACCGGCACATTGCGCATCGAACGCGGCCGCGCGGGCACCCAAACATTGGGCGCAGCCTCGCTTGGAAGCGCCTCTTCCATCGAAATCCTCGATGGCGCGCAACTGCTGGTTTGGGGCAACGCAACCACACCCGTTGAGTACACCCTGCCCATCTCCATCGCGGGCATGGGATGGGGTGAGGCGGGCTATGAAGCCGGTTTGCGCATGGCCGGCAGCTCCGGCACCGCCATTTGGTCCGGTCCCATCACCCTAACCGCCGATTCCGGCATCCGGGTCCAACGCGCATCCACCTTCAACATCACCGGCACCATCACCGGCGCCCACAAGTGCGAATTCGCCGCCGGCGATCCACTTGGCGGCGGATGTGCCCTCAACATCGCGCCCTCCGGCGCTCCCAACGTCTACGCCGCCACCCGGATCAGCGGCAACGCCACCGGTTCCATCGTGGCCGGCAACGCCAACGCCTTCGGCGCCGGCCCGCTCGAAGTGGCCAGCGGGGTGCTGAAACTGAATGGCTACGGATTCGCTTTCGCCAACCTCAGCGGCACCGGAGGAAAGATCGGCAACTACCACGCGGACACACCGGTTGTTCTAACAGTCGGCTCCGACGGCGCCGACACCACCTGCGCCAGCGTGCTGGAGAACGGCGCCGCGGCCCCGCTCGGGCTCGCCAAAACCGGCGCCGGCAAACTCACGCTAACCGCCATCAATACCGCCACCGGCAACGTGACGGTCAACGGCGGCACCCTGGAACTCGCCGCCGGAGCGCGCCTGCGGTTCGCGATCGGAGCCACCAGCGGAACATCCAACTCCCTAACCGGATCGGCCGCGGCAATCCTGGCCGGCGGCTTCGCCATCGACACCAGCGCCGCGTCGGCACTCACCTCCGGCACATGGAAGTTGGAAAATGTCGTCTCCCTAACCGGTGCCTACGAAGCCACCTTCTCCGTGGTCAATCCCGACGGCAGCTCTTGGACCGACGCCGGCAATGACAAGTGGACCAAAACGGACGGCACCAAGACCTGGACCTTCGACGAAACCACCGGAACGCTCACGCTCAAACAGAGCGGCTACGATTCCTGGGCGGAGCAGATCACCGATCCCGCCCAGCGCGGCCGTGCCGCCGATCCGGACGGCGACGGCTTCACCAACCTCCAGGAATTCCTCTTCGGCGGAAACCCGCAGGCCTCGACCCCGTCCCTAACCACAGCGACCCGCGATGGAGCGACCATGACCATCCGCTGGACCCAGCGCGCCAGCGGAGCGACCTACAGGCTGATGGAAAGCCCCGCCCTGGCGAATCCGTGGACCGAGAGCGGCGCATCGATTGCCGACGACGGCCCGGCCTCCGGCGACTACCAACCGAAGAAAGCGGAGATTTCCATCGGATCCGGCAAGGACTTCTTCCGGGTGGAGGGAACCGAGAGCTAACAATCTTGAGATATTCCGCCAGGGATGTTATCCCAACGCGGACATGGCAACAACCCCGCGCCGTTAGGGATGGTCCCTCACGGCGCGGGGATTTCCGAAACCGTTATGAACCTTCGACTTCCCGGACTCCTCGCCGTCTGGCTCATCCTCGCGCCGGCCGGCTTCGGCATGAAGGTGGGCACTTTCAATATCCGCTACGACAACCAGGGCGACGTCCGCCTGAGCAACCAATGGCAACAGCGGGCGCCGGTCATCGCTTCGCTGATCCGTTTTCACGATTTCGACGTGTTGGGAACCCAGGAAGGCTTCGAGCACCAGATGGCCGATCTCCGGAAGCTGATGCCCGAATTCGATTGCGTTTCGTACGGCAGGGACGATGGGAAGCTGAAAGGCGAGCACGTCGGCATATTCTATCGGAAAGATCGCCTGCAAGTCATCGGAAGCGGGATGTTCTGGCTCTCCGAGCACCCCGACAAACCCGGCAAGGGCTGGGACGCCGATCTGCCGCGCATCTGCACCTGGGCGAAGATGCGCCGGATTCCCGATGGCAAGCCATTCGCATTCCTGGCGGTCCACCTCGACCACCGGGGAAACAACTCGCGTTTGGAAAGCATGAAACTCCTTCAATCCAAGGCCGCCGAGCTTGCTGAGAACGGGGCATGCTATCTCGTCGGGGATTTCAATACCGACCAGAACAGCGAGCCTTACCGCCATCTGATCCAACAGGAAAAGCTCGGCGACGCGGCCAACCGCGCGGAGATCAAATATATTCCCACCGGCACCGCCAATCGTTTTGATCCGAACTCGCGGACGGAAAGCCGCATCGACCACGTCTTCGTCACCGCGGGAGTCCGGGTGCTCCGCTACGGCGTTCTAACCGACACCTACCGGATCACGAAGGACGAGACCAAGGACGACGGATCCGGAAACTTTCCCAAGGAGGTTAGATTCCGCGATTCCGAGGCACGGCTGCCGTCGGACCACTTCCCCGTTCTGGTGGAAACCGCGGACCCTTGAATTTTCGCGATGCGCCCATGACCTGTTTTCGTCAACTGATCTATGCCACGCTGCTATCGTCCGTGTGCGCTTCCGCAGGCGCGGGCACCTTGCGCCACCACTATCCGCTGGACGGAAACGCCGCCGACGCGCTGGTGGGCGCGGATTTGAAACCGGCGGGCGGCGCGGTGGTGTTTCATCCCACCGGAGGTGCCGCGAACGGATATGTGTCGCTGGCGGATGATGGGCACCTCCGCGCAAGCCTCGATGACGGTAGCAAGCTGTCCATTCTCGGCGACTATCGGAATTTCCGGCCATTCGGGATTTCCTGTTGGATCCGCCAGACGTCCGTGCAGGCGGCGTCCGGGACACAGGCGATCTTTGGTCTAACCACCAACTCGGCCGATCCAGCCAGCATCAACACCGGGTTCGAAGTCGTCACCCGCGAAAGCACCGGGGGACGGAGACTCCGCGCCCGCGCCCGCAATGGCGGAAGCGGCAGCAACGAAGGTGAGGTCAACGCGGGAATTGATGTTAGCGACGGTTTGTGGCATCACGTCGCGGTGTCCTACGAAAACGATGGGCGCACGCTCTATCTGGATGGCGTCCCGTGCGGGCGGAACAGCGTTCCGGTTCCCATCCCTATCACGCCCATCCGCCACTTCGCGATCGGCGCGTTTCTCCGGGGCGATGGTCTTCGGGACGGCTTCACCGGTGACGTGGACGATTTCAGGATCTTCGATGGAGCGCTATCCCCCGCCGAGGTGGAGAAAATCTATCGGGCGGCAGGTGGCACGGAGCGCGGGACTCCGGCTGCCAATGCCGAGGAAGGGCCAGCCGGGGTTTCCGATCCGATCAACCTGATAGATCCCTTGCTCGGTGCGGACGGCACGGGTTATTGCGTGCCGGGCGCATGCCTTCCGCAATCTTCGATCTATCCGAGCCCAAATACCCTCGCAGTCTCGCCTTCCGGCTACAAGTCCGGAAGCCCGGTGGTCGGGTTCGCCCAGCTTCATGCCCAAGGCGCGGGTCCCAGCACGCCGTCCTACGGGCATTTTCTGGTTTCGCCGCGGATCGGCGCGGGAATCACCGAAGCTGAGCATGCTTCCCCGATTTCGGAAGTGGTGGCGCGCCCCTATGCCTATCGGGCGAAGCTCGACCGGTGGAAAATCGCGTGCGCTGCGGTGCCCGCGGTCAACAGCGCGATCTATCGGTTTGAGTTTCCGGCGGAGGGCGACGCCCGGATCGTTTTCGACGTCGCCCGCAAGATGGGAAGACCCGCTGGGATGACGCAAGGATCAGTGACGATCGATCCTGCCACGGGAACCATCAGCGGCGGTGGTACGTATGATGGAAACTGGAATCCCGCGCCCTATCAGGTGTATTTTTATGCGAAAACGGACGTGGTTCCGAAGTCATGCGGCACTTGGAAAGGCGATGCGGCCGATGAAGGTTCGCGCTCCGCGAACACGGCAAGCCGCCAACGGTTGGGCGGATGGCTGGATTTCGGCGACAAGGGTCCGAGAACCGTCCACCTGAAGATTTCGGTATCATTTGTATCGGTGGAACGGGCGCGCGCCCACCTGGAACGGGAGATCCCGCAATGGGATCTGGCCGGATTGGAGCAGGCCGCGAAAAACCGTTGGATCGAGGCCATTTCACCGGTCAGGGCGCCCGGGATCGGCCGCGAGGAAGGCCGCAAGCTCTATTCCGCGCTGTTTCACAGCCTGGTCCAGCCGCGCGACCGGACGCTGGACGCCGGTTGGCCCGCGGACGCGCCATTTTGGGACGACCAATACACGCTGTGGGATACCTGGCAATCGCTCTATCCGTTGTTAGCCATTGTCAAGCCGGACGCGGTGGCGGCGAATGTGAATTCGTTCGCCGCGCGGTTCGCCCGCAACGGGCGCGCTGAAACGGCGTTCATCCAAGGCAAGGATTTCCAAGTGGGCCAGGGCGGCGACGAGGTGGAACCGGTGATCGCCGATGCCCTCTTCAAGCACATTCCCGGCATCGACTGGTTGAAAGTGTGGCCGTTGCTCAAATACAACGCCTCCAGAAGAACCGAGGACTATCTCAAGTTGGGTTATGTACCCTATCGCGGCAATATCGGCGGGTATGACAGCCGCATGAAGTCCGGATCTTCCACGCTTGCCTTCGCCTATGGCGATTGGTGCGTCGCGCGGGTGGCCGCGAATATGATTCATCATGGGGAGGCGGCCGCGCTGCGCAAGCGTTCGCGGAACTGGCGCAACGTGTGGGATCCGTCCGCGGAGGGCGACGGTTTCACCGGCTTCGTACGCGCCCGCAACCGGGACGGCACCTTCCGCCCGACACCCCCCACCGGCGGCGACGGCACGGATTTCTATCAGGGAACCTGCTGGAACTACTCGTTCAACGTCCCCCACGAGCGCGACGCGATGATCGAACTGATGGGAGGCCGCGCGCGGTTTGTAGAGAGATTGGACTTCGCCCTCGGGAGAAACGACGGACGATATATCAATTTTGCAAACGAACCGTCGTTTCAGGCGATTTGGCAGTTCTGCCATGCGGGCCGTCCCTACCTAGCCTCGTATTGGGCGGACCGCCTCCGGCAGGGCTTCGGGGGAAACTCTTATCCCGGCGACGAGGATTCCGGCGCGATGTCGTCGCTTTACTTTTTCCTAACCGCCGGGATGTTTCCCTGCGCGGGACAGGATCATTACTATCTCCACGGCCCGCGGGTGCCGCGGTTGGAGTTCAGGGTGGCGGGCGGCAAGATCTTCACGATCACCGCCGAAAACGCCGGCGGACCTAACATTCACATCCGGTCCGCCACGCTGGACGGCAAGCCGTTGGACGTGCCGCTCATTCGGCACGCGGACATTCTCGCCGGACGCACGCTTTCGTTCGTCATGGGACCCTATCCGACCGGTTGGGGAACCGCCGGAGACTTTCGGTTCACCGGCGTGGGAACCGCCACCCGGCCGGTGCGCGGCTGGCAGGTATCGGCGGGAGCGCCCGAGATTGCAGACGGAGCCACGGACTTGCCACGGTTAGGCAGTGTGGGCGACTCCGCGATCCAGGCTGCGTTTCCGGCGATCACACTCGCCAATCCGGGCGACACGCTTGATCTAACATCCAAGTTGCGGGTAACCGGGATGCTCGGCAACGCGAACGCCACCCGCGTGCTCGGCTGGGGGCTTTTCCACTCCGCCGGATGGACCGGCTACTTGGCGACGAACGATGCCAACCCGACCGTCGGGCACGGTGGAACGTTGGTGAAAGCGGCCGGATCCTGGCACACCGCGACGGGTGGCGATCAGATCGCCGTTTCCCGGACCGCCGCACCGCCGCTGGCCGATGGCGACTATCGGATCGGTCTCACGCTCTCGCGAAACGCTTCGGGTGGGCTGGACTACACCGCCGCGCTCGTCAGAGTCGCGGATGGAGTTCTGGTGGCTGCTTTCACCGGTGCCGACCCGAAACCCGCCGGTTTCACCTTCGACCGCGTGGGGCTGCGCGCGGGCAAGGGAATCGCCTCGGGCCGCCTCCAATTCAGCGGAGTTTCGGTATCCGCAGGCGGAAGACGGGCGGCAGGCGGCGGAGGGTAAGCGGGGAGAAAATGCGATATGTGGCCGCGGAGCGACGTGAATTGGCACAGAACATCGTTTGGTTGCGCACATCGGACCACCCGCCAAGAAGGTTAGATGCCGGTTTTTCGTAACACCCGGAATTCGCTTGCCCTCCGACAGCACTCGTGCTATCACTTCTTGCATGCCACCCCGCATAGTCGTGGACAC
The DNA here is from genome assembly GCA_017301995.1 of Verrucomicrobiota bacterium. Classification (GTDB taxonomy): domain Bacteria; phylum Verrucomicrobiota; class Verrucomicrobiia; order Verrucomicrobiales; family Akkermansiaceae; genus Luteolibacter. The sequence continues at coordinate 123,151 of JAFLEH010000009.1, forward strand.
CAATGTCTTCATCGCCGCCCTGCTCAGTCCGTCCGGCTCCAACCGGGAGGTGCTGCGGGCGTGCCTTCTGGGCAAAGCGGTGCCGCTCATGGGCGCGGCCCTGTTTCATGAATACGAAGACCTGCTTGGGCGTGCCGAACTGATGCGGAAATGCCCGATCACAGCCAAAGAGCGCCGGTTGTTCCTCGCTTCCTTCCTCTCGCTGGCGGAGTGGATCAAAGTCTATTACCTGTGGCGCCCGAATCTGCCCGACGAAGGTGACAACCACCTGATCGAACTCGCTATCGCTGGCGCGGCCGGAGCCATCGTCACCAACAACCTCGGCGATCTTGGCCGGGGCGAGTTGCGCTTTCCCCGACTAAACATCCTCACGCCCCACCAATTCCTATCCCACCTCCCATGAGCACCCTGACCATCCGGCTTCCCGATGACAAACACGCCCGCTTGCGCCAACTGGCCAAACACCGCGACCTCAGCGTCAACAAACTGATCGAGGAATTCGCCACCATCAGCATCGCCGAGTTCGATGCGGAAACCCGCTTCCGCACGCTGGCCTCCGCCGGCTCCACCAAGGCAGGGCTCGCCCTGCTCGACAAGCTCGACGCGGCCTTCGCCTCCCCTCCCAAAGCCGCCCGCCGCCCTAGGAAAGAGTAATCTGGAAAACTGTGCTTTTCCGATGGCCGGAACGGGGCTATGTTTCCTGCCGATGACAGCTTCACCAGCCAGCCGGGAGAATCCGATCCGAATCATTCTCATCGAGGACCATGCCGACTTCAGGGAATCCGTTTCGATGGTTCTCAACGAGCGTGGATACGACTGCGTGGGCGGGTTTTCGACGATGGAAGACGCGCTTGAGGCGATCCAGGACGGGTTGGAAGCGGATCTGGTGCTCTCCGATCTGGGACTTCCCGGCATGAGCGGGGTGGCGGGCATCCGCAAGGTCCGCGAACTGCTGCCCGGCGCGCGGGTGCTCGTTCTAACCGCCTTCACCGACAAGGCGAAAGTCTTCGCCGCGCTTGAGGCCGGAGCCCATGGCTATCTGGTGAAAGCGGGCAGCGCCTCACGCTTGATAGAAACGCTGGAGGAAGTGCTCGCGGGCGGGACCCCGCTCGATCCGAAGATCGCCGGCATGATCCTGCAAACCTTCCGCCAGCTTAGCCCGATTAGCGACGAGGAATCCCTCTCCAACCGCGAATGCGAGGTACTCCAACTGGCCGCCAAGGGCCTCACCCGCCAGGAAATCGCCGACGAGCTGAACCTCAGTCCGCATTCGGTCACCGAGTACATCAAGCGCAGCTTCGACAAGCTTCACGTCCGCAACCTTCCCGCCGCCGTCAGCGAGGCGATCCGCCGCGGACTGTTGGATCTCTCCTGAAGCGGCTTAACAGCATTCGGATTCCCGGAGTCCGTCGATTTTCGCTTTCATATAGCCCATGGCGAAGGCCATGCCGGCGTGCCACGGGGCGTCGCAGGTCATGGATGGCGCGTGATCGGGAATCACCACGCCCTCGAAGCCGTTGCGGTGGAGGATCTCGAGAATGCGGCCGGCATCGACCTCACCGTCGTCGATGAACGTCTCGCGATAGTTAGGGACCTTGCCGCGGATGTTGCGGAGGTGCACGTAGGCGACGCGGCCCTCGCGGCTGTGGAGGTCGAGCGTTTCCTCGGCGGAGCCCTCGGTCATTTCCGCCACGGTGCCGACGCAGAACTCCATCGCGTTGCGCGGGCTGGGGTGGAGGTCCGCCATGGTCTGATAGAACCGCGGCTGATAGACCAGCCGGGCATGGCCGCGGACGGTCGGCATGGGCGGATCGTCCGGATGGAGCGCCAGGGTGACGCCCGCTTCCTCGGCGGTGGGGATCACATCGCGGAGGAACCGATAGAGGCGGTCCCAGAGCTGTTCGTGGGTGACCGGCGGCAGGAATCCGGACGGTGCGTCGGGATCATAGACCATGTTCCAGACCATTCCGTTAGGCAACGGGTCGTCCACCGGCCCGTCCATGCCCACGGCCTCCGCGCCGCCGCGGGCGAACGCGCCCTTGATCCGCCCGGCCACTCCGGCGATGGAGAAATTGTATCCCATCACCGGGATGCCGACCTCACCCATGCGGCGGAGGATGGTTTTCACGTTTTCGATGTGCTCGTCGCGGCGCGGACCATCGAGGAGGATGTCGTGCCAATGGGCGGGATCGAAATTCTCGATGGCGGCCCATTCCAGATCATGCCGGGCGAGGTCCTGTTTGATAGATGAGAGTTCATCAACGGTCCACAACCGATCCGGATCACCGGCGCGGCCCCATCCGTGAAGATCACCCAGCGGCTGGTCCACACGGGCGTTGGCATCGCCGCCTTGCTTGAAGTAATCGACGAGATGCACGACCACGTGGGTGGCACCGCACTGCCGTGCGAAACGGTAGTGCGCGTCGTCGAGCATGTGGCGGTAGAGTCCGAAACCGAGTTTCATGGGCATGGGCGGAAAGCCGGACGATGCCCCCCCGGCCGCGGGGCGGCAAGATCTAACACAGGACCCGGTGTGCCCGCGCCGCTCAGCGGCGGGTTTGGGATTGGATAATGGCGGCACAGGTCGCGGGGTCGGCGAAGTCCATGATGACGCATCCGCAGGCGTCCGCCGGGGCGGTGGCGAACCACTTGGCGAGGCGCGGGTTGATCGCGCCGGAAACCGCCGTAATGTTAGGCAGTCCGAACGCGCCGGGTTGGTAGCCGCTGGCGTAGTTCAGGTGCAGCCGGGTGCCGTCCTGATCGCCGCGCGCGGCGGTTAGGGCCGCTTCGATTTTCCGCCATTTCGCGTCGGGCGCGGAAACCTGATAGGCATCCTGCACGGCGAGCAGGGCGGTTTGGAAGACCGTGTTGTCCGGCCAGCGGCTGGCGTCGATGCCAATGGGTTTCGCCGCCGGAAACCGCCGGATCAGCACGAGTTTTCCGCGAACCTCTCCGAGGGTGGGGATCGTGGTGCCGGGCCACCAGAGTCCGGGGGTTTTGGCGACGGCGGCGGCAAAGGTGTCTTCGAATTTCCGGGTGTTATCGGCCGGCGTGTGTTCCTCTTTCACCGAGACCAGCACGCATTCGGACGGGTTCTTTTTCAGAAACGCGGCCACTCCGGCGATGGCGGTGTCGAAGGTCTGCCGTTGATCCACCATGCCGTGATGGAGCGCGAACCCATCATTCAGATGGCGGCACCGGATGTCGAGAAAGCGGACCCCTGCGGCCAGTTGTTCGGTTAGACCGAGGTTCTGGCATTTGGCGGTGCCCGCCAGCGGTTCGTGGAGCGCGGCCGAGTTGTGGGTGCCGGGCAGGGTGATCCGGGAGAGTTTCGTTTCCGCCGGAATCCGGCTCATCCAGGCAGCCGCGCCGTCTTCTTCCGCGCGGGAAATCCCCGCGGCGAGCGGCAAAGCCAGGATGAGAAGGAGCGCGCGCGGGTTGGGGAAGAATGTCCGGCCGATCGGGGAGGGGATGGCTTTAAAAAGGAAAATGAACCGCGGATTAACGCGGATGGACGTTGATTCTGAGAGGATTATGGAATCCAGGGCTATCATTTTTGGTTGGTTGGATGAACCCGAAATCCGAAGTTCAAGGTGGCTAGGGGAGGCTGTTTGCCACTGAATTCACTGATTGGGACTGAATTCACTGACGATTGAGAAGTCGGTGTGAGTCGTCCAAGCCAAATCCTGATCTCACTTTCAAGTGTTGGCTCACAATCCATAGAAATCTTCTGTTTCCTCTGTTCCATCAGTGTTTCAGTGGTAACCCGGGCTTCCAAACAACCATGAACTTCGGATTTCGGGATGAACCGTGGGTTTACCCGATTGATCCGCGTGAATCTGTCCATCTGCGGTGAAATTTCTGTTTCCGGGATCACGGCTCCTGCACCGGGATGGCGCGGGGGACGGGCGGATCGATCTGATAGACCGTCTGCGAGTCGAGGTGGGCCTTAATCAGAAACCAGATCGCCGCCGCCAGAAGCAGGGAGAGCAGTTTTGCCTTCCAGTTTTTCGACAGATTCAGTCTCATGGGTATTGGGGGCGGTTAGGAAAATCCGGGCGAGGATGTCACGGAACTGTTTTTCGGTGAGCGCGCGGTCGAACCGGCCGTCCGCGCAGACGGAGATCGCGCCGGTTTCCTCGCTGACCACGACGATGACCGCGTCGGTTTCCTCGGCGAGACCGAGGGCGGCGCGGTGGCGCAGGCCGGTGGAGCGATCCTGCATCTCGCGCTGGCTGACGGGGAAGACGCAAGCCGCGCCGGCCACCCGGTTGTCGGCCAGGATCATGCCGCCGTCGTGGAGCGGGGTTTTCGGATGGAAGACGGTGTGGGCGAGTTCGGCGGTGAACTGGGCATCGAGCACCACGCCGGTTTCGAGGTATTTCTTGAGGCTGATGCCGCGCTCGATGGCGAACAGCGCGCCGATGCGTTTTTTGGAGAGCGAGAGCACGGTATCCGCGAGGCGCTCGATGAAGGCCATCCTGCGTTTGCTGTAGTAGGTGAGGAAACTGCGGCTGCCGAGACGGGCGAGGGCGTCGCGGAGTTCGGGTTGGAAAATCACGATCAGGGCCATGGCCAGGACCGGTGCCGCGCGGGTGACCAGCCAGTTGAGGACGGTGAAATTGGCGACCGCCGAGATCAGGGTGAGCACCACGATGATGATCCCCAACCCCACCAGGATCTGCGCGCCGCGGGTCGCCCGGAAAGCCCGGTAAATCTGATAGATGGCGATCGCGAGAATCAGGATCTCGACGCCATTTCTCCAGCTGTGTTTGAGGAATTCCACCATGCGACGGCGAAGCGATACGTAGCACGGGACCCGCCGTCTGTCACCGGAAATCGGGTGCGATGCCGTTCATCCACCCAAATTGGAGGAACTCGTCTCTGTTCTGGTTGTGGGTCGAATGCCGGGTCACGCGGGTTTCAGCCATGCGGCGAGCAACCGGTCGGCGGGCGGGCTGAGTTTCGTATTTCGGCGTTTCATGAGATGGATTGGCCGGTGGATGCCGGCACCGGCGAATGCCCGGCAGGTAATGTTGGGATGTGGAATCCCGTGGGCGGCCAGTTTCGGCACGATGGTGACGCCCATCCCCGCCGACACCATCGCCAGGGCGGTGGCGATCTGGTCGCACTGGAGTTGGAAATCCGGTTTGCAGCCGTGCCAGATTTTCAAGGTGCGTTCCGCCAGGCAGTGGCCGCCGCTAAGATGGATCACCTCGGCGGGGTCGAGGTCGGCGGCCGCGGGTGGGGTCTTGCGCAAGGCGAGCGGATGGCTGTCGGGAGTTGCCAGCAACAGCGGTTCGCGGAAGAGTTCGCTGAGTTGCAGGGAGGCCCGCTTGCGTTCCGATGCCGGTGCTCCGCTGAGAATGGCGAACTCGATTTCGCCGCTGGCCACCTTCTGGATGAGTTGGTCGGTGCGGGATTCATTGATCGACACCGTGACTCCCGGGTGGGCTTTGCGGAACGGACCTAGCAATTGGGGGAGCAGATAGGGTGCCAGCGTGGGGATGATTCCGAACGCCACCCGGCCGGTTTCCAACTCCCTGCGGTTCCGGAAATCGCCCCGCAACCGTTCGGCTTGGGCGAGCAAGGTCCGGGCGTGGGTGAGGAGCAACTCGCCTGCCGTGGTGGGGTCGACCCCGCGCGGACGCCGGTGGAGCAGAGACTCGCCGAGTTCCTGCTCCAACGCCTGCAACTGCTGGCTCAACGCGGGTTGCGAGAGATGCTGGCGCAGTGCGGCGGCACTCAGCGAGCCCTCCTCCACGATTGCGACGAACGATTGCAGGTGACGTAGCTCCATGCGCGGAGGATCGCGCAACCCAAGCTATAAGCAAAACAAATTGTAACGATAATAAAAATCGAATTTTCAAATGGACCGGTTTCCGGCATTGTGCGTGGTGTCGCCGCGCGCCGGATGCCCGGACGCCATGGAGCGATCTGCCAGACAGCCCTGAAAACACCAACAACCATGAATGACCAAACAATGAGTTCCGCCGGAAAATGCCCGTTTCACCACGGCGGCCACACCGCCACCGGAAAATCCAACATGGACTGGTGGCCCAACGCCCTCAACCTGGACATCCTCCACCAGCACGACACCAAGACCAATCCGCTGGGACCGGATTTCGACTACCGCAAGGAAGTGAGGACCCTCGACTTTGACGCCGTAAAGACCGATCTCAAGGCCCTGATGACCGACAGCCAGGACTGGTGGCCCGCCGACTGGGGCCACTACGGCGGCCTGATGATCCGCATGTCCTGGCATGCCGCCGGCACCTACCGCACCGCCGACGGCCGAGGCGGTGGCGGCACCGGCAACCAACGGTTCGCTCCAATCAACTCATGGCCGGACAACGTGAGCCTCGACAAGGCCCGCCGCCTACTCTGGCCGATCAAGAAGAAATACGGCAACAAACTCAGTTGGGCGGACCTGCTCATTCTCGCCGGTACCGTCGCCTACGAGTCCATGGGTTTGAAGACTTTCGGGTTCGGCTTCGGCCGCGAGGACATCTGGCATCCGGAAAAGGACACCTACTGGGGAAGCGAAAAGGAATGGCTCGCACCCAGCGAGAGCCGCTACGGCAGCGTCGAGGACCCGTCATCGATGGAAAACCCCCTGGCAGCCGTCCAGATGGGCCTCATCTACGTGAACCCGGAAGGCGTGAACGGCAAGCCCGACCCGCTCAAAACCGCCGCCCAGATGCGCGAAACATTCGCCCGCATGGCGATGAACGACGAGGAAACCGTCGCTCTAACGGCAGGCGGCCACACCGTTGGCAAGTGCCACGGCAATGGCAAAGTGGAGTTCATCGGACCCGACCCCGAGGCCGCCGATGTCGAAATGCAGGGCCTCGGATGGGCGAATTCCAACAAATCCGGCAAGGGCCGCCACACGATGAGCAGCGGCATCGAAGGCGCATGGACGACCAACCCGACCCAATGGGATGGCGGCTTTTTCGATCTGCTTTTCAAGTATGATTGGGAGTTGAGGAAATCCCCGGCCGGAGCCTCGCAGTGGGAACCTGTCAACATCGCGGAAGAGGACAAGCCCGTGGATGTGGAGGATCCTTCCATCCGCTACAATCCGATCATGACCGACGCGGACATGGCCCTCAAGATGGATCCCATCTATCGGAAAATCTCCGAGCGCTTCGCCGCTGATTTCGAATATTTCTCCCAAACTTTCGCCCGTGCCTGGTTCAAACTGACCCATCGCGACATGGGTCCGAAGTGCCGCTACATCGGCCCCGACGTTCCGGCCGAGGATCTCATCTGGCAGGATCCCGTGCCGGCGGGTGCCACCGGCTATGATGTTTCGGCCTTGAAAGCGGCGATCGCGGCGTCCGGTCTGACCATCCAGGAAATGGTGGCCACCGCGTGGGACAGCGCCCGCACCTTCCGCGGATCGGACCTGCGTGGTGGCGCGAATGGCGCGCGTATCCGGCTTGCCCCGCAAAAAGACTGGGCCGGCAACGAACCGCAACGCCTCGCCAAGGTGCTGGCCGTGCTCGGACCGATCGCCGCGACCGCCGGAGCGAGCGTTGCCGACGTGATCGTCCTGGCCGGCAACGTGGGTGTCGAACTGGCCGCCAAAGCCGCGGGCTTCGACGTTACCGTGCCGTTTTCTCCCGGTCGCGGAGATGCCACCGCCGGAATGACCGATGCCGAATCCTTCGCCCCGCTCGAACCCCTGCACGACGGTTTCCGCAACTGGCTGAAGAAGGACTACGCCGTCAGCGCCGAGGAAATGTTGTTGGACCGCAGCCAACTGATGGGCTTGACCGCACCCGAAATGACCGTGCTCGTGGGAGGCATGCGGGGGATTGCGGCCAACCACGGCGGAACCCGGCACGGCGTCCTGACCGACCGGCCCGGCGCGCTGACGAACGACTTCTTCGTCAACCTGACCGACATGTCATTTTCCTGGCATCCCCTGGGAGGAGGGATTTACGAGATCCGCTGTCGCAAGACCGGTGCGGTGAAATGGACCGCCACCCGCGTCGATCTGGTGTTTGGGTCCAACTCCATCCTCCGCGCCTACGCTGAGGTCTATGCGCAGGACGACAACCGGCGGAAGTTCGTGGATGATTTCATCGCCGCCTGGATCAAGGTGATGAATGCCGACCGCTTTGATCTCGAATAGCCGCCAGTGTCACCGCGCTTCCAGTTCGGTGGTGAAGACGAAGGTGTTGGGGTATTGGACTTCGGCCGCGTGATGGTCCGGATAGACAAGCCGGATGTAGCGGGCCTTGGTTTGGTTCGCCTTAACCGTGGCGGTTTCCGCCTTGGATTGGGGGAACTCGTGTTTCCCCAACTCCACGAAGTTTTTCCCATCCGCGCTGGCGGAGACGACGATGGTCTTGGTGGACCCGAATGGAGGCACGCCGAATTTCACCTCGGAAAGCGCGCGGGTTTCGCCGAGATCCACGACGACCTCCTTCGGAAACGCGTCCTCGTTGTTGCTGGCGAAACAATGTTCCTGGTTGGCGTCCCACGATCCGTCGGTCAGTTGGCCGGTGGCTCCCCAATTGTAGCGGTTGGGATTGGAGCAGGTATAGGGGGCGTTGAGGGCGTAATTCACCGGCCGCGGCGCGCGGAACGCGGAAGCGGGAAGGCCGTCCTTGTTGGATAGATTCGGCTCCGCGCAGTGGTCCCACGCGAAGCGCACCTGCGCCGGCGCCGGCACTTGCGGACTGCTCACCACCACGTTTTTGCCGGCGATCACCGCCTGCGCGGGCACGAACTTGCCATCGTCACCCGCGATCTCGAAGTGGGTCGGCGGTTTTCCGTCGCGGGTGGTTAGACCGCTTTCGGCGTGGTCGAACGCGACAACGATCTTGCCGTCACGGACGAGGAACGCCTTGAACAGGGGACCGCAATCGTCGGTGAACTTGTGGCCGTAGGTGCGGGAAAGAGCGAGCCGGGCGAGCCGGATGCCGACGGTGTTTTTGTCGCGCGGATGGATGTCCTTGGTGTTGCCCACATCGTTGATGACCGCCATGCCCGTGTTGGGGATTCGGGTGGCGGCCTCGCACTGGGCTTCCCAGATTTCCGCCAGAGCCTCCGGCGAATTGCCATAGTTGAACGGCGCGAGCTGGACGAAGTAGAACGGGAAATCGCCCTGGTTCCACAGCTTGCGCCAGCCGCCGACGAGGGCTTTCATTTTCTCATAATATAACATTCCCTGGCCGCGGTTGGACTCGCCCTGATACCAGATGGCTCCGCGGATGCCGTAGGGGATGAGCGGGTGGATCATCGCGTTGTAGAGCGCCGTAGGCTGGCCCTCGTTGTTGACCGGGTGGGTGATCGCGGGCGGCGGAGGCGGCAGCGGGGCGTTGGTGGCGAGGGCGGCGCGCGCGGTTTTCTCAAAGGCCGCGAACGCGTCGAGATTGGCGGTTAGGTTGTTGCGGTAGTCGGCGTCCGCCTTGCGGAGAAACTCGGCGGTTTTGGCCAGCGAGGGAACCGCCTCGAACCCGCACGGCGGCGTCCAAGGCTCGATGAGCGTGCCGCCCCAGGCCGACTGGATCAGGCCCACCGGCACCTTGAGCTGCGAGCGGAGTTCTTTTCCGAAACAATAGGCGGTGGCGGAAAACCCGACGTGGGTTCCGGATTTCCGGAGGTTCTCCGCGTTGCAAGCCAGCCACGGGCTGCCGGTGAAAGTGTCCGACGCGATCGGTGAGACCTTTTTGTCCACGTGGCGGATCCTCAGCGCCGGGTCGTCGGCCTTTCCGGCGTCCGCACCGGCCTGGGTGTCGAAGATGCCCCATTCCATGTTGGATTGGCCCGAGCACACCCACACCTCTCCCACAAGCACCTCTCTAACCACCGTCTGCGCGGTGCCGGATGTCAGGGTCAGCGCGCGGTTTTCGGCGGACGCCGGCATGGGATCGAGCTTCACCTGCCAGCGGCCGTTGGCGTCGGCGGTGGCGGACTTCGTCTGCCCGGCGAAAGTGACGGTGACTTGGGCGGACGGGGCCGCGGTACCCCACACGGGCACGGCCATGTCGCGTTGCAAGACCATGCCGTCGCCGAACGGCGCGGCTGGCGTGGGCGCCACATCGGCGGCGGAAACGAACGGAACGGACGCGGTCAGGACCACGCCCAAAGCGGCGTAAAAGTAACGGATATTCATGGAATGGATGGAACCGGCGGATGAATACGTTTCCGCTAGCCGGGAATGTTCACCGGATAGGGATTGGTCAGGAACGAGCCCGGCGGGAAGCCCCGCGGCGTGCTGCGGGCGGGGTCGTGTCCGGGTTCGGCTGAATCGAAACGCGGAGGAGTGGAGAGCGCGGAGGGTTTCGCTGAGGAGGTTCGGAGGAGGCGAAACGAGCGGGTGCCCCGACCATCGGCGATTGCCGGGGCATGTAGCGGCGCTCTGCGAGCGTCGGAGCCCATGCGCGGCGAGAAGAAATGGGGAAAGCCAGTCGCTCCCCACCAACCGCGAATGAGATGTTTGTAGCGGCGCTCTATGACCGTCGATGCCAATGCGTCGCGCGGAGCCCTCTTGTCTCAAATCTTGGTTCTTGAATCTCCTGAGTAACTTGACACGAATTCCACCAATTTTCACGGATTCAGAGGAACACCGAGAAAGCAAAAATCCGTGAAAATCCGTGAAATTCGTGTCAAACCGGAGCCGGGAAGTTACTGCCACCTCCCTAACCGCCCCGGGTTCCCTGCTTGAATCTTTCCCCCGTAGCCGCGCTCGTGAGAGCGTGGCCGCGACCGAACCCGCCCATGGAACGCGGGAATCCCCACCATTCGCGGGATCACCGGCTCTCCCGGCCTCCGGGCATCCGAGCGACGGCCACAAACCGACGCTACAGGCTTCGCCAGAGCCAATGCCCGGCGCGAAGCTATCTTGTCTTCTGTCTTCCGTCTCATCGTCTTCTGTCTCAATCCTCTCATTTCCAACATTTTGCATTCCGTCCGGTTGTGCTATCGAAAATTGTTGCGAAAAAGTGAAAAAGGGAGTTGACGCCCCTTCCTCCACTGTGTTAGTGCGCATGTAGCGCCGCACAAAATCACCGCGTTATGACATCTCCGTTTGAATTCTCCGAACCCCGCGGTTCCTTCGTGAAGAAAGCCCTCGCAACATCGCCTCCATTTCAAAATGACTCCAACCGTGACTTCGGAAGATGACAACCACGGCAAGTTCGTCATGTGGAAATGCGAACTGACCGGCGTCGATCCACTCGACGCCGCTCAAAGCGGATCGTTGTCAAGCGCTGTCCAGGCGGCGGTGAATGAACACAATAACCAATGGAAGATCTCTCCTGGCGGAACGGTCGCGCTTCCGGCCCTTGCATTCCCCGCGCTGGCTAAGCTTCGGGCACAAGAGGGGTTTGCGGAGTGGGCACGGAACCCCGCACCCGGAGCGGTATGCAACATCAACTGAACTCCCTATGAAGATCCAGCGAACCGGATTGGCACTTGTTGTTCTCGCAGTGGCGACGGGTGTCGGATGGTGGACTTTCTCGGCAAGGACGATTCACGGCTTGCGCTCAGGAGAGTCGGCATCGTTATCCCAAGAAGTCCGACAATCTGAAGACGGGGTCAGAGTATCTGAAACCGGAAGCGGGAGCGCAAGGCGCGGCTCCTCCGCGCACGCCATTCTGCCAAAGGCTCCATTTTCCACGGAAGCCACCCGGGAGCACCTGTTTCTACAAGTGAGTCGCCGGGCGATTCCATGGACCGAACTGGAATCGCTCGTGGACGATCTCTCGACGAAGTGGCCGAAGGACCATTTCGAGAGTCTTATCCTAGCCATCGGCGGATCCAAACTGTATTCCGTCGAGGAAAAGAGCGGACTATTGATGAAATACTCTCCCAAATCAGAGGGTGGCTTCCTCCGGCATGCGGTTCTCACAGCCTATTTGAGCGAAAACGATATGGTTGGAGCACGCGCGCTTGTTGAAGCCATGGGCGATGAATCGCCGGCGGGCACGATGGCGAGCACGTACTACATTACCTACAGCAAGGATCTCGATAAATTCATGGAGGTGTTGACATCCGATATTCCTAACGAGAATCCTCTTTTGGGGGGCGAACCCCGTACGGTCGTTTCGACATTGTCGTCGATGGCCAATGCGATGGTTGTCGGGAAGGCGGCCACTGGCGGCGAGATTCTTTCCGCGATTGAGAGTGCGGATATCGATCATGAATTCAGGGACGCATTGCTCAAGCAGATGCGCCATGAGGGTGTTATCCCAAACGATTCCCAATGAAACCATGCGGGTTGTCGTCCTCCGCGCTTGCGTGGAAGGGTCGTTTCCAGCCACCCCATGCAATATACTTCGCATCAGTATGAAGACCCGCTATGAATTGAAAGCCGCTTTGGCTCGGCATTAGTGGTAGCCAACGTCGGCTGCAAGAGGAACCGCTCTCCCGGCGATGGGAATCCTCTCACAAACAACGCGGCCCCGACGTTGTCCGCACCACGGACATCGTCCCCTGCTAATGGCAGTTCCTGATGATGACGGGCGTGGAGAGGCACGCGATAGGTGGACGGGATGGCTTCGCGCAGTGGGTCAATGGCATCGACGCTCGCAGAGCGCCGCCACATGCCTGTTCATGAGCATGATGAGGCCGTTTCTTCTCTTGTGTCTTGGGTCTTGCAGTCTTGTGTCTTCTCCCTAATAACCAATAACAAATAACCCATAACTTGATCACCCTCGCCCTTTCTACCGACCAGCGCGGATTCGCCTGTAACGCGACTCTGTTTGCCAGCAGTTTGCGGCGGACGGGGAAATCTGGGCCTCATCCGGGTTCGGAATTGCCCTAGGGTTTGGTTGCCTCGGGCTTGTCCGGTTCGGTCCGGCTTTCGGTCTCGCCGAGGGTCAGTTCGCGTTCGAAGTCGGTCTTGGCTTTCTTGAACTCGCCCAGACTCTTGCCGAGTCCGCGCGCCAGTTCCGGCAGTTTCTTTGCTCCGAATAGCAGCAGGATCACGATGAAGATCATGATCATTTCCGGTGTACCTATAGGGCCCATGGTGGTGTTTTGGTTGGTGGGTTAGTCATTTGGAAAAAGAAAATGGTCGGTGCGAAGGCATCTGCCCTCCCGTCTGGTTTCTGGTTTCTGGTTTCTTGCATCTTCAAAAATAAACACACTCGCTTCTCGGATTCGCCCAGGTGGCGTATTCCACGTCGATGGGCAGCAGCAGGGAGCGGGAGTCGCTGGGGATGAAGGTGAGGGTGCCGCGCGGAACCAGGCGCGGATAGAGGGCGGCGAGCTGCCACCATTCGTCGAACCCGTAGTTCGGCCAGTCGCCGAACTGGATCGGGCGGGTGCCGATGCCGGGGATGTTGGCGGTGAGTGGCAGCGTCCCCTTGCGCCAGTGCCAGACGAAGGCTTCGATGAGTTCCCGCACCGGCACGCCGCCCCACGCGCCGAAGTGCCCGCCCAGGATCGGGCGGTAGCGGACCTGTTTGGTGAGGTCGGAGTTGTAGTAGCCGGGCACCCGCCACAGGCCCAGACCCAGCGCGGCCATCTGTTCGGTGCGGTTGATCTCGTCGGAGACTTCGTTCATGCGGTCGGTATCGATCACCGTCACCAGCGCCTCGTCCTCCAGCGCCAGAAACCGCCAGAATCCGCCCGGACAATACCGCACCGACGGGCTTTTCATCAGGAAAATCTCCCAGCCCAGCGCGGTGAGTTCGGGAATGAGGAAATCCAGGTCGCTGGCCAGATAGAGCCGGAAGGTCACGTCCGGGTGCCGCTCCACCGCCGCGCGGGTGTGAAGCAGCAGCGGCGCCACATAGCTGTCCCACGGCGCGAACCGCTTCACCAGCCCCATCCGCTTCGCATCCACCAGCATCTCCCGCGTCGGCCGGGGAAGATCCGGGTCCTTGCCGTTCACGTGTTTCCAAAATAGGGTCGCGCTGACGATGTGCTTCCGCGCCGCGGGCGCGGAGACGCAAGACGGCAAGACACAAGACCCAAGAGAAGACAATGGCACCGCTTCATCTTCAGCTTCTGTCGTGGCATGTAGCGGCGCACTATGAGCGTCGGAGCCAATGCTCCGCGCGAAGCCCTCTTGTCTTGCGTCTTGGGTCTTGCAGTCTTGCGTCTCAACGCCGAAGAGCGTCTCAAACTCCTCCCTCTCGCCATCCGTCACTCCGGCGCGGTAGGTGTCCAGCATGTCTTCATCGAGAACGGGGAATATGTCGGTCCAGCTCATGGGGGGGGCGTTATGGGTTATTGGTTATTTGTTATTGGGAAGAAGACGCAAGACGGCAAGACACAAGACGCAAGAGAAGAAACGGTCCCATCAAGCTCACGACCAGGCATGTGGGGCCAACCGCCAATGAAAAGCCTGTAGCGGCGCTCTATGAGCGTCGATGCCAATGCGCCGCGCGAAGCCCTCATTTATTGAATCTTGGTTCTTGAATCTTGAATCTCTCCCCCCGTAGCCGCGCTCGTGAGAGCGTGGCCGCGACCGAACCCGCCCATGGAACGCGGAAATCCCCGCCATTAGCGGAATCAAAGCATCTGCCAGCCACCGGGCATCCGTGCGACGGCCACAAACCGACGCTACAGGCTTCGCCAGAGCCAATACCCGGCGCGAAGCTCTCTTGTCTTCTGTCTCAAATCCTCCTGTCTTGATCACCCGTTTCCAGCAATCTGCATTCCGTTCGGTTATCCTAGATTCGGATTCCCGGGCGAACCCAAAGCGGACAAATGGTCTATCTACCCCTGTGGAACGGGATTCACGGCATCCTAATCCATTGATTTCCAACATTCTGACTATTGTTTGGTTATTCGAACAAAAATTTTTCACGAAAAGTGAAAAAAGAATTTGACGCACCCCCCGGAAAAATGTCAATCTTAATCGCGTAACCCAAATCAAACCGTTATGACACCTCCGTTTGAATTCTCCGAACCCCGCCGTTCCTTCGTGAAGAAAACCCTCGCAACATCGGTTTCAATCTCCTTCGCCGGACTCATCAGGGCGCATGGGGAAGAGGGTGGGGGGACGACGGTGCAGGAAACCGCCGGGACAACCTATACCAGCACGGTGGAGGAAACCGCCGGAACGACCGCGCAGACAACAACGCCGGAAACCTGCGGGACTACCGTGACCACGACCTCGGTTTCCACTGCCTGCGGAAAGAAATACCTTGAGAAAATCGAGATAGTGTTCGACCGAATAATTCCCCTTGGGGATGCAGAAACAAAAAAAGGTAAATGGCAGCTTCCGAATGGGGAGCCTTTGCCTGGGATTAGACCAACCGAGAATCAGCCTGATGCTTCAAATGATGCAACGTGGGTGGCAGAGGACCCTGAAGAACATGTTCCAACGTCGGGCCACATGTGCGGAGGTAGCATGAAAGTGACACTGAGGAATTGCAAGACCAACGTTAGATTCTCGAAAGTCTTTCCTGTTTACACGGGAGGATTTCGTTCGGAAGACACCCTATTGGAGAGTATCATCGGGTCGAACGATACTACGCTTATGCCCGGCGATGAAATGGGCGTTCCTGCCGGGACCCATGAGGTAGGCGTTCAAACCAATGATGGAATATTGCCTAACGGTGATGGTTCGCGAGTCGATGGAGTTCCGGTAAGTAATAATAATGGAGTTCCTGCTGGAAGTATATCGAATGGCGGCTCCCTCGGCAATCGCAGCGATATTAAGATTCACCAGCCTGGCATAACCGAGGGCTGTATCGTTGTGGGGGATGCCCCGCGGAAGATTGGCGACAAGATGAGCGATCTATACAAGTATTTCAATGCTTTTGAAAGATTCATTGAGCAGGGAACCGCCAAGGCGCCATGTCAAGGTGTTACCGACTGCCCGTTGCTCGCCAAGCCCAAATTGTTGGTCTGGTATGATATACCAGGGCATCCGGAGTTGAAGGGGAGCAAGGGCCGCACGCTTGTTCCAACGCCTTCGTCGCCACCGTATCCGCCCGTTATGATACCGAGCGGCCCCGTGCCAGGTGAAAATCCAGATACCCAACGTCCTTCCGATGATGACATGAAAGTGACCCCCGTTACCCCCGAGGAGAGCTTGCCCTGGCCGTTGAATCCATCATGAATCAAAATATGGAAGCATCACAAAAAATCTGGCGTTGGCGAGCATGGTTGGCGGGAGCGGTATTCCTGGCCGCCGTCGCCGTGTTCCTCGTGGTCCGTTCCAGAACGGACAGGGAGCTTGATCCAGCGGTTGCCGGTGCCAACGGGAAACCGGGCCCTGCACCTCGGGGACAATCTCACGACCATGATGCACAACGGTCTGCGGCGCGACCGGGCGCACGCAGCCGTGTGGATCAGTTGCTCGAGAAATGGAGGGCTCTGCCGGAATCCAACGCGGATCGGGAACTCTTGATCGACGAGTGTGTCAGGGCGCTTTCGTGCAGCAATGAAATGTTGGAGCTTTTCGACAAAATGAATCGGATTTCGCATACTGCGGCGATATCAGATATATCCCAGCGTATTGAGAAGAGTCTCAAGAGTGGCGACTGCCGGGCGATGAGAGAGGATTTGGCCTTGATCAAGGTGTCTGACAAGCGAGCCGCCCGATATAAGAGATCATGGTGCTTCAGCGCTGGGGAGGGATGTCCTCCGGAGGAATTCGCGGCGTTTTGCGCAAAGTTGGACCCGATATCGGCGAGGAACGCCACCTACGGGCGGGGCTTGGCCCTCGCCCGGACCGATCCCCTTGGCGGTTTGGCGATGGTGTTATCGGTCTTTCCCGAGTCTGGAATCCCCGCCCGCGAGGGTGATGTCCAGCAATTGGATCTGACATACGAGATTCTAGAGCATATGATGAGACGGTTGAAGAATGCCGGGGACTGCATGAAGGCGCTCGACATGCTGCCCAAGGGGGATTTGGCAAACGGCGACGGAGCGCGGAGCGGGTATGGAGCGCTTGCGGAACAATTTGCAAAACTCGATCCTGCCGGAGCCGCGGAAATGGTATTGAAAAGCCCGGCGCTGTTTTCGGATTGGAGCACGGTATATGTCTATTACGCTCTACCCAAGGAAGACCGGCGGGGCTGGTTGGATAGATTCCCCCGAGGAGAGAATTTTGACGAAATTGTCGCGGCATTGAGGCTCCCCGGTATCCAGACGAACGAGTCGGGCGCCCCCCCCCATCCCACGAACGAAGAGATCGAGTCGGCCTTGGTCGAGTTGAATGAGGTTCGCGAGTTGACGGAGCAGATGGGGAATGAAACGGTCCGTCAAAGCAGGTTGCGGCTCATTGAAAGCAAGATTGCGACCTTCGAGAAGCTCCGCAGATGAAAATCCGTATGAGGATCGCGATTCCGTGCTTTATACTTATATTGGTAATGACGGCCTGTCGCCGCCGGACGGAAAGCGTTTCCGTAAAGGACGAGGTATCGAACCCACATGCGCCAAGCTCGCAAGGTGCCCACGTGCCTGAAAAGCGCCAGTCGAAGAGTGCCGAGGAGTCGCTGATTGAGTGGGATGGCGCATTGTTCCCACGCTCGGATAGCAGGCGGAAGGTGTATCTCACCGAAGGGGTCAAGCTTCTGGGCTCCGGCCGCGAACTAGCCGCGTTCATTGAGGGTCTCCATGAGCGGAGGGAGTTTGCTGAGGTGGATAGTCTGATAGAAGATAACAAGGCGGACATGTTCTCGGGTGGCAACGGTGCCGAAACGCGAGATTGGCTGTTGGGCGTGAACGACGAGGCGCTCAAAATGAGGCTGGCACACGAGGCGGGTTACTACTTTACTGGGACCGGCCTGAAGGAATATCTAATCGCCCTGCAGCCGGCTGGTGCGCAATCGCGGTTTCTCGTGGGATATTGCGGACGCATCGCGGGGTCTGACGCCGAGCGCTCTCTGAACGAATTCAGAGATCTGAGGCCAGCGGGTGTTGATTATTCGGTTGTGGTGGAGATCGCATCCCGATTCCCGGAAACCACGGATTTCCGGAAGTTGGCGCCGCGATATGGAGATGACTTTACTCCGTCCAACGCTCTCGCGAAGGACATCCGCAGGAGTTTGCTGAAACGTTGGTCGTCTTTCCGGCCAAATGAGGCCGGGGAGTTTGTGATCGCAAATCCGAAATTGGTTGCGGTGGACCAGTTGGAGGCGGTTATCTCGACGTGGATGGAGAAATCTCCCGACGATGCGGTGGGCTGGGTAAGCGGGCTGGTTGCGGGAACCCATCGGGATTTTGGTTATGAGGTTCTTGCTCGGGTTTTCGCTGGCAAGGATGCCGGGAAGGCGTGGAAGTTCGTCGGTCAGGTGAGCGACTTCGACCGCAAGGTGAAGCTTGCGACTGAGGTGTTCAAGGAGTGGGAGAAGAAGGATCAGGCGGCGGCGGTGAAGGCGTGGGAGGAGTTGTTTCCGCCCGCGCGATAGCGCGGAGACTCAAGACTTCAAGACACAAGACGCAAGACTGGAGAATTTACGTTAGCAGTATTAGATGATGAAGAGCGTGGAGAGGCACGCGATAGGTGGGCGGGATGGCTTCGCGCTTTGCTCAATGGCTTCGACGCTCGTAGAGCGCCGCTACATGCCTGTTCATGAGCATGATGAGGCCGTTTCTTCTCTTGCGTCTTGGGTCTTGCCGTCTTGTGTCCTCTCCCTAATAACCAATAACAAATAACCCATAACTTGATCACCCTCGCCCTTTCTACCGACCAGCGCGGATTCGCCTATAACGCGACTCTGATCGCCAGCATTCTGCGGCGGACGGGGCGGGCGGTGTGGGTGCGGTGCTGGTGCCGCGGGTTTTTGCCGGAGTCGTTTGAGACGGGGCGGCTGCGGGTGGATTTTTTGCCTGCTGATGAGGAGGTGATGGGGAGGTATCCGGGGACTTCGGGGCCGTCGGCGTATGACCGGTTGCTGGTGATCCGGGATTGCGCGGATTGGGACCGGTGCATGGTGATGGATTACGATCAACTGGCGCTGTGCGACATGGGGCCGTTGTTTGATCTGGACATGGGCGATCATCTGCTGGCGGCGCACATGCAGGGGCCGGGAGTCGATATGGCCTACGCGATGCGGGTGTGGCTCAAGCGGCCAATTCCCGAGGGCTGGGAACATGTGGCCGGTCATCCGTATTTTCTGATGCCGCCGCTGATGAACCTCAGGGCGATGCGTGAGGCGGGGACCTGGGAGCAATTTCTCAAGGCGCACGCGGCCTTCGGGGCGGACGAGCAGCTTTCCCTAACGGCAGCCACGGAGGGCCGCACGCTGCCGCTGCCGGCGAAGTGGAATCTGTTTCCGAAACTGCACATCCGGGAGGGCGAGGTGCCGGAGGGGATCATCCACTGGAGCGGCTGGCCGAAGCCCTGGCACAAGGACGCGAAGGTGTGGCGGCCGGACATCTGGGAAGCGGAGCGGGCGACCTGGGAGCACCTGCGGATGGGGATCTGGGAAAAGCCGCTGGCGATCGAGGTGGAGCCGGATGATCCGAGAGAGGTGAGGGCGCTGTTGGAACGGGGGTGGAGGGTTGTGGTCGCCTTGGGCCGACAGACGCAAGACTGCGAGATTCAAGAGTCAAGAGACAAGAATCAAGAGACAAGAGAAGATTTGGCTTTTCCATTGGCTGGGGCGGGCGCGGCCACGCTCTTACGAGCGCGGCTACACGGGGATGCGGAGGGTGTGGCGCAATGCGGGGATCAAGAGGCAAGAGACAAGAATCAAGAGACAGGAGAAGATTCGGCTGGTTCATTGGCTGGTTCGGGCGCGGCCACGGTCTCACGAGCGCGGCTACACGGGGATGCGGAGGGTGTGGCGCAATGCGGGGATCAAGAGGCAAGAGACAAGAATCAAGAGACAAGAGAAGATTTGGCTTTTTCATTGGCTGGTTCGGGCGCGGCCACGCTCTCACGAGCGCGGCTACGGGCGGAGGATTTGGGGTTGGTGGGGTTTCCGGATCTGGTGGTGGGGGAGGGTGGGGCGGAGGGGTTTGCGGATCTGTTGGCGAGTATGGGTCGGGAGCCGGATATGGTCCGGTTCGGGATGTGGAGCGATCCGGGAGCCTGGTTGGAGGGCGTGGAGAATCCGCCGCGGCATCTGGCGGTGTGCGGGGCGCTGGAGCTGGTGGAGATCGATAGCGCGAAACGGCGTGGTTACGATGAGGGCGCGGTGATCAAGCCGGGCGAATGGCCGTCGGGTGGTCCCCTGCCGCGGGTGCTGGAGTTTTCCGCGCTGGACGACGGGGCCGAAGTCCCACCCGGAAGTCGGCTCTATCTGAGGCACGGCGGGAATGCCCGGTTGGACGGTGACGCGGCCCGGTCATGGCGGCGCGAAGGCGGCATGGAGGTGACCGTTGCGGAAAAGGTGGCGGTGGCGGTGGTGGCCACGGGCGGGCGCGCGGAGTTGTTGAGAAGCTGGATTCGCTCGGTGAGGAGGAATTTTCTTCCGGAGCACGAACGTCGGCTGGTGGTGTTCTCTGATGTCCGCCCGGGCGATGGCGGCGATGATCTCGTATTCGTGCCCGTTTCGGAAGGAGCGGAGGGGCACAAGGGAATGGGTTGTCATGCCCTGCTCCGGGAGCATTGGGAACGATTTGATGGGATGGACCATGTTTTTCTGTTGGATGCGGTGGCCCTTATCACCGGCCGGGTGGGGCGGGAAGTCCTCGGGAGTGGTTTGACCGGAGTGCTTCACGCGGGTTTCCATGAGAAGAAACCCACCGAAATGAGTTACGAGCGACGGGAAAACTCCACGGCCTGCGTGGGGCAGTGGGAGGGTCGGCGCTATTATACCGGAGTGTTCCAGGGTGGCGCGGCCGGGGCGTTTCGTGAGGCGGTGCGCGCCATGGCGGAGGCTGGGGAGGCGGATGCGCGCCGGGAGGTGTCCGCCGTATGGGGCGCGGAGTCGCACTGGAACCGCCTGCTGGCGAGCCAAGCACCCGCGGTGGAGCTGCCTCCATCGCACGGCCGGCCGGATTGGCAGGCCACGGAGTTCCCGCAGATTGTGGCGATCCGGGTGGTGGAGACGGCAACGAATGCCATTGGTCCCGTGAGGGTTTGATTATGGAGGGGAATTCCAGCATCAAGCCGGCGTTTCTGTTTCTCATGTGCGGGGATCACAATCTCCCGGAGATCTGGCAGGAGTTTTTTGATAGTGCAGAAACGGAACCCTGCGTGTGGGTGCATGCGAAGGATCCCGGTGCGATCCGAACCCCGCTTTTCCGACAGGCGGCGCGTGTGGAGACGCTTCCCACCCGGTGGGGGCATGTTTCGCTGGTGCGGGCCACACTGCGGCTGCTGCGGGACGCCTTTGATGGAAGCGATGTCACGCATTTCGCGCTGTTGTCGGAAAGCTGCGTGCCGGTGAAACCGCTGCCGGAAATCATCCGCAGACTGTCTCTGGACGGGCGCAGCCGGATCGGCTGGAAGGGGGTGCTGGACATGATGCCAAGCCATCGGGCGCGGTTTGAAAACAGTGAGGATATTCCGCTGGAATACTGGACCCAGCAACACCAATGGATGGTATTGGATAGGGAGGCCGCGGCTTGGGTATTGATGGAGGATCACACCAAATCGTTCGAAGACGTGTTCGCCGCCGATGAGCACTATTTTGCCACGGTGTTGGCAATGACCGGTTACCCTCTGAAAGACCGGGTGAGGAATGAGCCATCCACCTGGGTTGATTGGCGGGGAGGCGGCGGCCCCACCGCATGGTCGATGACCAACGGACGGCTGGCTCTGGACCTGATGGAGAGCCCGGCTTTTTTCGCGAGGAAATTCGCCAGGGACTCGGACATAGGGAGGTTCGGCCTTCATCGAGCGGACAAACCCCATGTTGTGACCCTAACGGACTCATGGTGTGCCGTAACGGCTCCACGGCGATCTTTGTCTGAGGGAAAGACAATGTTGGTGGCCGCGTGTTCCTGCCGGAAGTATCCGGACAGACGGCAGGCGTGCCGCGAGACCTGGGCGTCGGTGGCGGATGCAAACACGACCGTCCGGTTCTTCGTCGGCGGAGGCGGCGTGCTGGAGGGAGAGCCGGACACGGTGGTGCTGGATGCGGATGATACGTATGAGACGCTGCCCGGCAAGGTGATGGCGTTTTTCCGGCATGCATTGAAACACGAGGAGTTCGATTGGCTGTTCAAGTGCGATGACGACACCTATGTGGATATATCCCGTCTGTGGCAACTGGCGGAGGATGGCGTTGACATGGCGGGAAGCGCCTACCTGATGGAACGGGGAGCGCCAACCGGTGGGGCGGGCTATCTGCTTTCCCGGAGGATGGTGGAAAAACTGGTCGCCGAGGGACTGGTGCCAGGCAATGGGGATGAGGATGTGCTGATAGGCAGGGAGGCTTTCCGTCTGGGCGCGCGGGTGGTGGCAAGCGGGCGCTTGCTGCCCAATGCGGCGCTCTATCCCCGCCTGGATAACGACCTGATCACGGCGCACTACTGCGGCCCTGAAAGGATGCGTGCGGTGCATACACTGCGGCACGCCCTCCCCGTTGCGGAAGTAGTCGCCGTGAACTCGTCATGGAGGGACACGCTGCTGGTCTATGGCAACGGGGTTTTCGCAAGAAAGGAAGGCATGTGCGCGGGCCTATTGCGTGGTACGCTGGAGAAAACCAGGCTGGACTGGTTTGATTGGAAGCCGGAAATGTTGGTGCCGCCGGGCTCGCCGGAGGGTTTTGAGGGTGACCCCAACGAACATTGGCTATCCGGGGAATATTTAGTTAGACCCTGTGAGGAGTCGGAAGACGACAACACTCAACCTGTGGACGAGGGCATGGCATGCCACCGCCTCATTGGCCTCGATGCACGGCGCGGCTATCCGGCCGGGAACGTGTCCGCATTGTCTCAATCCGGGCCGGCCCCGTCATTTGAGGATGCCTTTCCCGTTACGGTAGGAGTCAGTCATGCAAGCTGGTTCGATGAGGTCGAGTTGCGCGAAGACGGCCGGTTTGTCAGAGCTTCGGCGGAAGATGGCGGCAGCTTCGTCCGCTTGGACGATTGTTTGACTCTAAAGTGGGATCGGTGGAAACCGGAACGCTTTGTGAGAATGCCCGATGGGAGGGATGGTATGTGCCACTACTGTCTCGACCGAGTGGCGAAAGCGTTTCCCATTGATCCGGCCACGGGCCCAAATATTACCGGGAAATATCACGGGGTATCCAGCGGATGGGTCGGGCCGGTGACTCTCCTCGATGACGGGGTGTTTGCGGAAGGGCTTGCCATCACCGGACGCTGGACCAAGAGTGAGGACGGTGGAATGACCCTTGCGCGACAAGGGAGTCCCCCTGACTGTTTGAGAGCGGCCGGAAGCGGCTATAAGGGCAAGACATGGCACCTTGTTCCCTGCCCAACCTCGTATTTTGGAATGTGGCGCGACTTCGATCCCAATCTTGCCGTGTACCGCAAACTCTCCCGTCTCGGCCTTATTGTCGCTTCACCATGGGGCGAGTGTCCCGTTCCGTGCGGATGTTGTTGGGATGTACTCCTGAGCGGGGAGAATATTGAGGTCGCTCCGGGTGGCTGCGGATTCATGTGGGATGCCTGGGGCCGGACGGGAGAGGCCCGTTGGTTCGTTGGGCCGACAAAGATTGCGGATGACCGAGCGTTTCACCTGCCACATTTCTACGACTATTGGAGCAGATACGCCCGTATCGATCGACCTGCCGGAAAGCCCCGGCCGGGAATCAGTTTTGTGGCGACCAACTCCAATCACAGACGGCGCATCGAGGTCGCGCGCGAACTCTCACGGTGGTTTCCGGTTGTGGTCTCCTCGGGCTTGCGGGCGCAATTTGCGGACCTCCCGGATGTCGTTGTGGCGGATGTTCCCAGAACTCTTACGGGCAAACTCGATTTTATCGCGGATTTCACCTTCAACTTGTGTTTTGAAAATTCAGTCGCCAGGGGCTATCTAACTGAGAAGCCGTTCCAGGCGCTGTGGGCCGGGACGGTTCCGCTTTATGAAGGTGACCCCGATGTCGCTGACTGGATAGATCCGGACGCGATGGTGGATTGTGTGAATTTGCACGCGGACGAAATAGCGGATCGCATTCGGGAGGCCGAACGCGCCGGGATCCCGGAATGGGTCCGGGAGAAGAGGGTGTCTTTGATCAAAATAGGTTTGGAGGATATGATCGGGAGGTTTGAGGCGTTTCTGGAGAGCCTGCGTTGAACGGCATTGGCACAATGTCGAAAACGCGGACGCACGTTTGCTGTTACAGGATTTCTGAATTTACGATTAGGATATCTGACATCTCCCGGTTGAGTTTGGGCCCAGATGGTGAGGTCGGTTTTCGGGACAATCGCTCTTGGTTGGCTTGGTATAGTGGACCACGCTCCCTGCAACGGACTGGTGCAAGATCCAGTTGCGATGGTCGCGCCGGTCACCGTGGCGCCGGCGGGCGGTGGCTGGTGAAGTGGCGGGCGAGGCCGGCGGTTAGGGAGTCGGCGTATTCGCGGAAGATCGATGGGCGGGGTTTGCCGGCGATCTCGCGGGTTCCTTCGAAAACTCCGGCCTGGATGCGGGCGAAGTCGGTGCGGGAATTCATCACGTAGGGTTCGGTGAACACGACCGGGCATTCGTAGAGGCGGTTGGCGAGGAGGTTGCGGGCGTAGATGTAGGGTTGGCCGGGGATCTCCCGAACCGATCCGGGGCCGTAGCGGAAGGGCGGCAGTCCGGTGGCTTCGGCCATGGCGGCGGCGACGTCCGAGGCGATCCGGGTTTCCTCGGGGTGGATCCCTTGGAGGATTTTCCGGAGCATGGCGAAGCGTTGGTCGGCCATGGCGATTTCGGAGTCGGCGTAGGCGCCATTGACCAGCAGGTGGAGGTGGGAGCGGTCCACCATGAACGGGTTGGTGGGGGAGCCCCAGGCGTCGGCGTTGAAATGGATGCAGAGTACCAGATCGGGCTTGAGAGTGGTGTTGACCATTTCGGCGCGGGCGCGGATTTCGGCGGTTCGGTAAAAGAGGCGCTCGGCGAGTTTGCGGACGCTGGTTTCCGGGTTGGCGGCGAGGGTGGCGGCGGCTTCGTCCTCCAGATCGGCGGGGCGCAGCGGCGTGAGGGGTTCTGCGTTTTCCCGCACGAGGAACACGGTGCCCCCCAGCGCTTCGAGGCGGGGTTTGAGGAGTTTGGCAACGGTTAGGGTGAGGTCGCCCTCTTTCACCGGCGGCTGGCCGGGGACGGTTAGGTCACGCTCCTCGATGTCGGCCCATTTTCCTCCGATGTGGCCGGGGTCGATGGCGATTTTCACGCCGTCGAGCGGCTTGCCCGGTGGGGCGGGCGGCATTTCGGCGGCGGCGCGCCAGTATTTCGGCGGGGTGGGGGGAGGATTGCCGGAGCGGAAATGGAGCTGATAGAACGAACCATCGCCGGTGGCGATCTCGGCGGAGGTGTCGTGGATCCGGATGTGGTCGCGCCAGCCGTCGCCGCTGGTGAAGACATTCATGAGCAGCAGCTCGAACTCCGCGCGGGTGATGCAACGCTGATAGGGATCGAGGAGCGACCAATCGGGAGGGGCGGCCAGAACGGAGAGCGGACTCATGGGAGGCATGGGCGGCGTGTGGGTGCGCTGCCACCACCAAGCCGCGCCAACGGCCAGCAGCAGGGCGCCGATGGCGGCGGAAAGGACGGCATGGCGGCGGAAAAATCGCATTTTCTGGAATTTGGGTTGTCGGGTCGGTGAAAACGCCGGATGCTGGCGGGCGTCAGGTTTCTTGTGAAACCGGGAAATTTCAAGTCATGGATAGCATCAGGATTCTGTTTCTTGGCGATGTGGTCGGCGAACCCGGCCGCAAGGCGGTGATCGCGCGGTTGCCGTGGTTCAAACAGGAACAGGGGGTGGATTTCATCATTGTCAACGGCGAGAACGCCGCCGGAGGGCGGGGGATCACGCCGCGGCTGGCGATCGACCTGCTGCGGGCCGGCGCTGCGGTGATCACCACCGGCGACCACGTTTGGGACCAACCGGAGATCGTGGACTATTTTCCCACCGAGCCACGGCTGCTGCGGCCGATCAACTACCCGGAAGGTACGCCCGGAGCGGGTTCGGTGGTGCTGGAGACCGCCAAGGGAAAGGTGGGGGTGGTGCTGGTCCAGGGGCGGTCATTCATCCAGCCGCCGCTCGACAACCCGTTTCTCGCCGCCGAGCGGGAGTTGGACCGTCTGGCGGCAGACGGGGTGAAAGTGACGGTTCTCGAAATCCACGCGGAAACCACCAGCGAGAAGATCGCCATGGGCCGGATGCTCGACGGCAGGGCGTCGCTGGTCGTCGGCACCCATACCCACGTTCAGACGGCGGACGAGAGCATTTTCCCCGGCGGTACCGGCTTCCTGACCGACGCCGGGATGTGCGGGCCTGAGGAGTCGGTCCTCGGCCGGAGCATCGAATCGGTGGTGTGGCGGTTCAAAACGGGGATGCCCACCCGGTTCCCCGTGGCCAAGGGCGATGTGCGGATCTGCGGGGTGGCGGTGGATGTGGATACGGCCACCGGGCGGTGCATGAAGATCGAGCGGGTGTCGGTTTTGGTGCCCGAATCCGCCCCGGATACCCCCTGCGAGGCAGGGTAACCCGTTGGGAATGAGTTTTTTCGAACTTTTTTACGAATTGGCGATATTTTTTTTGACACGGTGGGGAAATCGGGTATCCTCTGCGCCCCGCCTTTCCCCAAACTTCGCCAGGGGTACCGCGCCCGGTCCAAACCACGGACAGGACGCGGTGTTTTTGTCGAAACTCGGAAAGGGCGGTTATCCAGTCATATTGCTCGTGTAGCTCAGGGGTAGAGCGCATCCTTGGTAAGGATGAGGTCGGGGGTTCAATTCCCCCCACGAGCTCCATGGCTGGATCCGAAACCACCGCCCAATCACCGCCAACCGCAAGTTCCCGCAACCAATCAACCACCATGGCTAAAGAAGCATTCCAGCGCAACAAACCCCACGTCAATATCGGCACTATCGGCCACGTTGACCACGGCAAAACCTCCCTCACCGCCGCGATCACCATCGTGCTCTCGGAACAGGGACTCGCCCAAGTCAAGAACTACGCGGACATCGACGCCGCCCCGGAAGAGCGGGAGCGCGGCATCACGATCAACACCGCCCACGTCGAATACGAAACCGCCAAGCGCCACTACGCGCACGTGGACTGCCCGGGTCACGCCGACTACGTGAAAAACATGATCACCGGCGCCGCCCAGATGGACGGTGCCATCCTCGTCGTTTCCGCCGCCGACGGCCCGATGCCGCAGACCCGCGAGCACATCCTGCTCGCCCGTCAGGTCGGCGTTCCCGCCCTCGTTGTTTTCCTGAACAAAGTTGACCTTGTGGACGATGCCGAACTGCTCGAACTGGTTGAAATGGAAGTCCGCGACCTCCTTTCCTCCTACGAGTTCCCCGGCGACGAGATCCCGATCGTGATGGGCTCCGCCAAGGGTGCCCTCGACGGCGACGCCGCCCAGAAGGACAACATCCGCAAGCTGATGGACGCCGTGGACGCCTATATCCCCGAGCCGGTCCGCGTCACCGACAAGACCTTCCTGATGCCGGTCGAGGACGTGTTCTCGATTGAAGGCCGCGGAACCGTCTGCACCGGCCGTGTCGAACGCGGTATCGTCAAGAAGATGGAGGAAGTCGAAATCGTCGGCATCCGCCCGACCCAGAAGACCACCGTCACGGACATCGAAATGTTCCGCAAGCTGCTCGACGAAGGTCGCGCGGGTGACAACGTGGGCCTGCTCCTCCGCGGTCTCAAGAAGAACGACGTTGAGCGTGGCCAGGTCATCGCCAAGGTCGGCACCGTCAAGGGCCACACCAAGTTCAAGTCGGAAATCTACGTGCTCTCGAAGGAAGAAGGCGGCCGTCATACCCCGTTCTTCTCCAACTACCGCCCGCAGTTCTACTTCCGTACCACCGACGTGACCGGCAGCATCAAGCTTCCGGAAGGCGTGGAAATGGTGATGCCCGGTGACAACATCGGCCTTGAAGTCGAGCTGATCACCCCGATCGCCATGGAACCCACCATGCGTTTCGCCATCCGCGAAGGTGGCCGCACCGTGGGCGCCGGCCGCGTCGGCGAGATCATCGAATAACTCCAGCCGGGCGTGTCCGCGGGCCGCGCGGTCACGTCCGATCCCTGATTTCGGGGCATTCCGGGACTAAAACCGGGGTGCCCCTGAGTCGCCTCAACACGGCAGTAGCTCAATTGGTAGAGCATCGGTCTCCAAAACCGAGGGTTGCGGGTTCGAGTCCCTCCTGCCGTGCCAGCGATTGGTTTTCCTCATTCAGTCCCCTATTCTCCGCTTTCTTTTCCCATGCATTTCCTGGAGTCCCTCAAGATCGGCAGCAGTTGGATCACCACCGGTGTGGTCTATGCGTTGGTTGCCGTGTGCGCGGTGTTGATCATTCGCAACTACGTGCGGATTTCCCGGTTTACCGGCGAGGTGAAGGGCGAGCTGCGCAAGGCGAGCTGGCCTTGGGAGTCCGACCCGAAAATCAAGGGTTTCAAAAAATACAAGGAGCTGATCGACTCGACGATCGTGGTGCTCATCGCGGTCATTCTGTTGGCCGGTTTCGTCCAGATGTGGGACTTCATCCACGTGCTGATTGTTTCGTTCTTCACCAACATCGGCCGCTAGAGCTCCGTTGTTGGCCATTCGCGCATTTTCCCAAATCCCCGTTCCCACCATGCCAGTCCCCGATCAAGCCCGCAGCCAGTGGTATGTCGTCCAGGTTCTCTCCGGTCAGGAGCAGAAGGTGCGTGACCGTATTCTCCGGGCAATGGAGGCCGACGAGATGAACGACGTGATCTTCGAGGCGCTGGTGCCCATGGAAAACGTTTCCGAAATCCGCCGCGGCAAGAAGACCGAAACCAAGCGCAAGTTTTTCCCCGGTTACATCATCGTCAACATGAACCTCCTCGGCCCGGACAACCAATTGGTCGAGAAGACCTGGTTTTTCATCAAGGAGCTTGAGGGCGTGATCGGATTCGCCGGCACCAAGGACCGCCCGCTGCCGCTCCGCCCGCGCGAGGTCGAAGCCCTGCTGGCCCAGATCAAGGAGCGCGAGGAGCACACCCGCCCGGCCATCAGCTTCGAAGTCGGCGACACCGTGAAGGTGGCCGACGGGCCGTTCCAAAGCCAGAACGGCGTGGTGGAGGAAATCGACCCGGAACGCGGCAAACTGCGGGTCGCCGTCAATATCTTCGGCCGCAGCACACCCGTGGAACTCGAATACTGGCAGGTCGAGCGCGCCTAACCAACATCGCGAATTTCAATTTTCAATTCTCAAATCCAGTCCCACCCCTAACACCGCACCATCATGGCCAAGGAAGTCGTAAAAGTCATCAAACTCCAGATCCCCGCCGGATCCGCCAACCCGTCTCCGCCCGTGGGTCCCGCCCTCGGCCAGGCCGGCGTGAACATCATGGCGTTCTGCAAACAGTTCAACGCCGAAACGCAGAGCCAGGCCGGCGACATCCTGCCGGTGGTGATCTCGGTCTATAAGGACAAGTCCTTCACCTTCATCACCAAGAAGCCCCCCGCAGGCAACCTGCTCAAGAAAGCGGCGGGTCTCGCGTCCGGCTCCAAGGAGGCGAACAAAATCAAGGTGGGCAAACTCACCAAACAGCAGTTGATGGACGTCGTCAAAATCAAGATGCCGGACCTCAACACCCGCGATCCCGAGGCCGCCGCGCGCATTCTCGCCGGCACCGCCCGTCAGATGGGCCTCGAAATCGAAGGCATGTAACACGAATCTCAGCCGGAACCCGCCCATTGCCGGGCGGGTTGCGGCGTGAGCAGGAGGGAGTCCGCATCCCGCGGCTTCCGAACGCACTGCAACCCCAAACACCACCATGGCCAAACACCGTAGCAAACGCTATAAGCAAGCGATGGCACTTGTCGATACCGGCAAGACCTATTCGCTCAACGACGCAATCGGCATCGTGAAGAAATTCCCGGCGCCCAAATTCACACCCACGGTCACGCTTTCGTTCCACCTCGGCGTGGATCCCCGCAAGAGCGACCAGATGGTCCGCGGATCCGTTTCCCTGCCGCACGGCACGGGACGCACGGTTCGCGTCGCCGTTTTCGCCCAGGGCGTCGCCGCCGAGGCCGCCATCGCGGCCGGCGCCGAATTCGTGGGCTTTGAAGACCTGATCAAAAAGGTCCAGGAAGGCTTCACGGATTTCGATTCCGCCATCGCCACTCCCGACGCGATGACCGAGGTCCGCAAGATCGCCCGTATCCTCGGTCCCCGCGGCCTCATGCCGAACCCGAAGACCGGCACCGTCACCGACGACACCGCAAAGGCGGTCAAGGAAGTGAAGGCCGGCCGTATCGACTTCAAGCTCGATAAGAACGCCAACATCTCCGGCGGTATCGGCAAGGCGAATTTCACGCCCGAACAACTCCACGAAAACGGCCGCGCCTTCATTGACGCCGTCGTCCGCGCGAAACCGGCCGCCGCCAAGGGCAACTTCCTGCGCAGCGCCACCCTCGCGGCCACCATGCTGCCGGGCGTCCCGCTCGAAGCCGCCGAATACGTCAAAGCCGCCACCCACTAACCGCGCATCACCACTATGAATCCGGAAAAACAAGTCATTCTAACCGGCCTTCTGGAGCGCGTCAACGCGTCGCCCTACCTGATCGTCATCGATTACACCGGCCTCAAGGTCAAACAGTTCAGCGAGTTGCGCAACCGCCTCTTCGCCGCCGGCGCCTCCTGCACCGTGGCCAAGAACAGCTACATGCGGAAGGTGCTCTCCGAAGCCGGCCGCCCGGACCTCGGCGAGGCCCTCGCCGGCCAGACCGCCTTCGTCACCGGCACCTCGGAAGTCTTTGCCGCCGCCAAGGCGATCAAGAATTTCGAAAAGGAATTCAAGAAGCCGGAAATGAAAGTCGGCATCCTCGGTGACGCCATCCTCGACGGCGAAAAGCTCAAGGCCATCGCCGACATTCCGTCGCGCGAAGCCGTGCTCTCGCAGTTGCTCGGCACCATCAACGAACCCGCCGCCCGCATCGCCCGCATCATCAACAAGAAGTTCTGCCCGGAGGAAGACGCTCCCGCCGAAACCGCCACGGAACCCGCCGCCGAATAACAATCTGAACCGATGGCGGTGGCGTCTCCGCGCCGCCGCCTGAACACCCAATGGTTCCTCGTCGGGGTGGCGGCCGCCACCCTGAAATTCCCGGAGGCCCCCGGAAGCGACGATACCGAACAAGGAGAAACAAAACATGCCTAACATTGACACACTCGTAGAAGAACTCGGCAAGCTCACCGTCCTGGAGGCGGTCGAACTCGTCAAGAAACTGGAAGAAACCTGGGGAGTCTCCGCCGCCGCGCCCGTCGCGATGGTCGCCGGCCCCGCCGCCGCCGCCGAAGCCGTCGAAGAAAAGACGGAATTCGACGTCGTGCTCACCGATGCCGGCGCCAACAAGATCGGCTGCATCAAGGTGGTGCGCGAAGTCGTTCCCGGTCTCGGCCTGGCCGATGCCAAGAAACTCGTCGAGTCCGCTCCGGCGAAGATCCTCGAAGGCGTCGGCAAAGACGCCGCCGAGGCCGCCAAGAAGAAGCTCGAAGAGGGCGGCGCCAAAGTCGAACTCAAGTAACCTCCAACGGATTTTCCCAAGGACGGCTCCGCGCCGTCCTTGGGACATTCCAACCACGGGACCGGATCGAGATTTCAAACCGACACCTTGTGCTTTCGCTCCGATCCCGCAACGCCCTTCCAACTCCGAACCTCAACCCCTGCCTGAGACCGCTTGCGGCTCGGGCTTAATTTGCTAGCTCGAACATCACACTACACGCCATGGCTGAACGTCTCTACTTCGGAAAATTCGAGGAAGTCATCGAACCGCCGAACCTCATCGAGGTTCAGAGCCGGTCCTATGACGAATTCCTACAGAAAGACGTGGCTCACCACGAGCGCACGGACACCGGTCTGCAAGCGGTTTTCGGGGAGGTTTTCCCGATCAAGAGTTATGACGAGGCGATCGAACTGGACTTCGTCAGTTATGATATCGAGGATCCCCGGATTTCCTCGCTGGAAGCGTTGCGCAACTCCGAGAGCTTCAGCGCCGCGCTGTATGTCACTTTCAAGCTGAAGGACGAGACCGGCACCAAAAAAGAGCGCGTTTACATGGGCGAGCTGCCGATGATGACCCGTCGCGGCACCTTCATCATCAATGGCGCCGAGCGCGTCGTCGTCTCCCAGCTCCACCGCTCGCCGGGCGTGTGCTTCGAGATCACCCAGCATCTCAACGGCAAGCTGCTCCACTCGTTCCGCATCATTCCGGACCGCGGATCGTGGCTGGAAGTGCAGTTCGACACCAACGACCTGCTCTACGTCTATCTGGACCGCCGCCGCCGCCGCCGCAAGTTCCTGGCCACCACTTTCCTCCGCGTTCTGGGCTATCCGACCGACCGCGACATCGTTTCGCATTTCTACTCGATCGAAACCCTCGCCCTCAGCGAGAAGATGGACGAATCGGAACTCGGCCACAAGGTTCCCTTCGAGGATGTGCTCGACGGTGAGATCGTCGTCGCCAAGGCCTACGAGCCTCTCACCATCGGCATCGTCCGCCAGCTCCTCCAGCTCGGCCACAAGAAGGTCGAGGTGATCGACGGCCGCGAGGACGAAATCCTCCTGAAATCCCTCCGCAAGGACCCCGCCCACGACGAGGAGTCCGCGCTCAAGGATATCTATCGGAAACTCCGCCCCGGCGATCCGCCGACCGCCTCCAACAGCCGCGCGCTGCTCAAGCGGTTGTTCTTCGACGCGAAGAAATACGACCTGACCCGCGTCGGCCGCTACAAGATCAACCAGAAGCTCGGCATCAACGTGCCGATCGACCAGCGGATCATGGTGCCCGAGGATTTCCTCGCCGCGGTGAAATACATCCTGCGCCTCAAGAAGGGCGACGGCGTGATCGACGACATCGACCACCTCGGTTCCCGCCGCGTCCGCGCGGTGGGCGAACTGCTGGCCAACCAGTGCCGGATCGGCCTCGCCCGCACCGAGCGTCTGGTCAAGGAGCGCATGACCCTCTTCGATGTGAACATCGAGGGCATGACCCCGCAGAAACTCATCAACCCGAAGGCGCTGTCCGCCGTGGTCCGCGATTTCTTCGGCCGCAGCCAGCTTTCGCAGTTCATGGACCAGACCAATCCGCTGGCCGAGCTGACCCACAAGCGCCGCTTGTCCGCCCTCGGGCCCGGCGGCCTCAACCGCGACCGCGCCGGCTTCGAGGTGCGCGACGTGCATCCCTCGCATTACGGCCGCATCTGCCCGATCGAGACCCCGGAAGGTCCTAACATCGGTCTGATCAACTCGATGTGTACCTACGCCCGAATCAACGAGTTCGGATTCATCGAAACGCCCTACCGCAAGGTGGTCAACGCCAAGGTCACCAACGAGATCGAATACCTGACCGCCGACCAGGAGGAAAACTATCTGATCGCCCAGGCCAACAACCCGATCACCAAGGCCGGACAGTTTGAAAACGAACGCGTCACCGCCCGCGAGAAGGGCGGCGAGTTCATCGAAGTGGCGCCTGAGGACGTCAACTACATGGACGTGTCTCCCAAACAGCTCGTTTCGGTGGCCGCGGGCCTCATTCCGTTCCTTGAGCACGACGACGCCAACCGCGCGCTGATGGGCTCCAACATGCAACGCCAGGGCGTGCCGCTCCTCGTTTCCGAGGCTCCGCTCGTCGGCACCGGCCTCGAAGGCAAGGCCGCCCGCGATTCCCGCTCGGTGGTGGTCGCGGAAGGGGACGGCATTGTCGCCGCCGCCACCGCGGAAATGATCATCACCACCCCGGATGGCAACATGCCCGTGCCGGTGGAGGTTTTCCTATCCGAACTGGACGCGATCAAGTCCGACGTGGCCAACGGCATCATGGTCTATCCGCTGCGCAAGTTCATGCGCTCCAACGCCGGCACCTGCATCAACCAGAAGCCGATCGTCAAGAAAGGCGACCGCGTGAAGAAAGGCCAGGTGCTTGCCGACGGTCCTAACACCGAGGCCGGCGAACTGGCAATCGGCCGCAACGTGCTCGTCGCGTTCATGCCGTGGAACGGCTATAACTTCGAGGACGCCATCGTCATCTCCGAGCGCGTGGTCAAGGAGGATGTTTACACCTCCATCCACATCACCGAGTTCGAGGTAGCCGCCCGCGACACCAAGCTCGGCCCCGAGGAAATCACCCGCGATATCCCGAACGTCGGCGATGAGGCGCTCCGCAACCTCGACCACGACGGCATCATCCGTATCGGCGCCGAAGTGAAACCCGGCGACATCCTCGTCGGCAAAATCACGCCGAAGTCGGAAACCGAACTCGCCCCGGAAGAACGCCTGCTCCGCGCGATCTTCGGTGAAAAGGCCGCCGACGTGAAGGACACCTCGCTGCGCGTGCCGTCCGGGTGCGCCGGCATCGTCCAGGACGTCCGCGTTTCTTCCCACGGCTTCGCCAAAAAGCGCGCCGAGAAGGTCGATCCGAACGAACTCAAGAAGCAGCTCAAGAAGATCAACGACGAGCACAAGAAGAAGGCCGACAAGCTGACCGACGATCTAACCGAGCGTCTCTCCGACATTCTGTTGGGCGAAAAGGTGCCGCTCGATGTGGTCAACGCGCAGTCCGGCGAGATCATCATCCCGGCCAACCGCAAGATCACCAAGACCCTGCTCCGCAAGCTGGCCACCGTCCACGATCACGTGGAAATCGACCCCTCGCCGATCCGCAACAAGATCATCGAGATCATCACCTCGTTCGAAGGCCGCTTCCAGGAACTCGACGCCGAGCGCGAACGCAAGCTCGACCAACTCGAAGCCGGCGACGAAGTCGATCCCGGCGTCATCAAGGAGGTCAAGGTGTTCATCGCCGCCAAGCGCAAGCTTTCCATCGGTGACAAGATGGCCGGTCGCCACGGCAACAAGGGGGTTGTCGCCATGATCGTTCCGGAAGAAGATATGCCATTCCTTTCGGATGGTACTCCGGTTGATATCTGCCTCAATCCGCTCGGCGTGCCATCCCGCATGAACGTGGGCCAGGTGCTGGAAACCCACCTCGGCGTCGCCGCCAAGGCCCTCGGTTTCAAAGTGGCCACCCCCATTTTCGACGGCATCAAGGAGGATGTCATCTGGGACTTCATGTCGGAAGCCAAGAAAGTCGATGGCATCACCACCGTCGGCGAGGCCGGCAAGGCGCGCCCCCGCAAGGCCGGCGAACCGGAAGGCCGCGGATTCACCTGGATTGGCGACGGCAGGGACGGCACCACGGGCGGCAAGTCCACCCTCTATGACGGCCGCACCGGCGAGGCATTCCACAACCCGGTCGTGGTCGGCGTGATCTACATCCTCAAGCTCGGCCACTTGGTCGCCGACAAGATCCACGCCCGCGCCGTCGGACCCTACTCGCTCGTCACCCAGCAGCCGCTCGGCGGCAAGGCGCAATACGGTGGCCAGCGCTTCGGGGAAATGGAAGTGTGGGCGCTGGAAGCCTACGGCGCCGCCTATACCCTCCAGGAACTCCTCACCGTCAAGTCCGACGACGTCCTCGGCCGCACCCGCATCTACGAGGCGATCGTCAAGGGCGATAACAATCTGGAAGCCGGCACGCCGGAATCCTTCAACGTCCTCATCAAGGAAATGCAATCGCTGGGCCTCGACGTCCGGCCGGGCCGCAAGGGTTCCACCCACGGCTCCGGCATGACCGGCGGACTCGACGATTTCTCCCTCGACGATCTGACTCTCTAACCCGTCCCGCGAACCCGAATCCCGACCCTAACCATCTTTTCCCATCATGAGTGTTGACAGCAACCTTCGCGAACTCTTCGGCGTGGACGAGCGGCCGGAAGCCTTTGACCAGGTTTCCATCACGGTCGCGTCTCCGGAAATCATCCGTTCCTGGTCCAAGGGCGAGGTGAAAAACCCGGAAACCATCAACTACCGCACCTTCAAGCCGGAAAAAGGCGGCCTTTTCTGCGAGCGGATCTTCGGACCCACCCGCGACTGGGAGTGCGCCTGCGGCAAATACAAGCGGATCAAGCACAAGGGCGTCATCTGCGACCGCTGCGGCGTGGAGGTGACCCTCAGCCGCGTGCGCCGCGAGCGCATGGGCCACATCGAACTGGCGGTGCCGGTCTCGCACATCTGGTTCTACAAGTGCATGCCGTCCCGCATCGGCCTGCTGCTGGACATCACCGCCCGGCAGCTCGAGCGCGTGATCTACTACGAGGATTTCATCGTCACCGAGCCCGGCAACACCGGTCTCGCGGCCGGACAGCTTCTCACCGAAGTCGAGCTGCGTGACGCCGAGGACGCCTACGGCGACGGATCGTTCCGCGCGGCCATGGGCGCGGAAGCGCTGCAGGAGTTG
This sequence comes from Verrucomicrobiota bacterium, assembly GCA_017301995.1. GTDB lineage: Bacteria > Verrucomicrobiota > Verrucomicrobiia > Verrucomicrobiales > Akkermansiaceae > Luteolibacter. Next base: position 159,433 of record JAFLEH010000009.1, read on the forward strand.
CTCAAACAGGTGGATCTTCCCGAGTTGATCAAACAGTTGGAGATCGAGCTTGGTGCCACCAAGTCCAAGCAGAACCGCAAGAAGCTCGCCAAGCGCCTCAAGATCGCGCAGGGCTTCAACGCCTCGCGTTCCCGCCCGGAATGGATGGTCCAAACCGTGCTGCCGGTGATTCCTCCGGATCTCCGTCCGTTGGTGCCCCTCGAAGGCGGCCGCTTCGCCACTTCCGACCTCAACGACCTCTATCGCCGCGTCATCAACCGCAACAACCGTCTCAAAAACCTGCTCCAGCTCAAGACGCCGGAAGTCATCATCCGCAACGAAAAGCGGATGCTGCAGGAGGCCGTTGACGCGCTCTTCGACAACGGCCGCCACGGCCGCGCCGTCACCGGCGCCGGCAATCGCCCGCTGAAATCGCTCTCCGACATGCTCAAGGGTAAGGGCGGTCGCTTCCGCCAGAACCTGCTCGGCAAACGCGTGGACTACTCCGGCCGCTCGGTCATCGTCGTCGGTCCGGACCTCCGCCTCAACCAGTGCGGTCTGCCCAAGAAGATGGCCCTCACCTTGTTCGAGCCGTTCATCATCCGCCGCCTGAAGGAACTCGGCTACTGCCACACCGTGCGCAGCGCCAAGAAGATGATCGACCGCAAGACCACCGAGGTGTGGGACATCCTCGCGGAAGTCACCAAGGGCCATCCGATCCTCCTCAACCGCGCTCCCACGCTCCACCGCCTGTCCATTCAGGCGTTCGAGCCGAAACTCATCGAAGGTGAGGCCATCCGCGTCCATCCGCTCGTTTGTACCGCCTACAACGCGGACTTCGACGGCGACCAGATGGCCGTTCACGTGCCGCTGTCCGTGGAGGCCCAGATGGAGGCGCGCATGCTGATGCTCGCTCCTAACAACATCTTCTCGCCCGCGTCCGGCCGTCCGATCACGGTGCCCTCGCAGGACATCATTCTGGGAACGTATTATCTGACATGGGCACCCACCCGCACCCAGAAGGACCGCGAGAAGCAGGAGCATCTCCCGCTGTTCGAAAACGCCTCGGAAGTGGAATTCGCCATCGCCTCCCGCAAGATCGAGTACCACTGCTGGATCCGTTTCCGCAATCCGGACTTCGGCCGCGACACATTGCTCGGCGACAAGGACAACAAGGTGATCGAAACCACCCCCGGCCGCGTCCGTTTCAACGAAATCTGGCCGGCCGGGCTCGGCTTCGTGAACTACAACGTCGGCAAAAAACAGATCGGCGACATCATCTGGAAATGCTATCAGGTGGCCGGCCAGGCGAAAACCGTCGAGACGCTCGACAACCTCAAAACCCTCGGTTTCAAGGAAGCGACCCGTTCCGGCACCTCCATCGGGATCGTCGATATGGTCATCCCTGAGGAGAAAAAGGATGTCATCGCCAAGGCCTACGAGGACGTGGACAAGGTCACCAAGCAATACCGCAACGGCGTCATCACCGACGGCGAGCGCTATCAGAAAGTGGTGGACGTTTGGACCCACGCCACCGACACCATCGCCAACGCGCTCTATCGGAAAATCGAGCACAACGAAGGCAAGGCCAAGGCTTCGCCGCTGTTCATGATGGTCGATTCCGGCGCCCGCGGCAACAAGTCGCAGATCAAACAGCTCGGCGGCATGCGCGGCCTGATGGCCAAGCCGTCCGGCGAGATTATCGAGCGACCGATCATTTCCAACTTCCGCGAGGGTCTCTCCGTGTTGGAGTACTTCATCTCCACCCACGGCGCCCGCAAGGGTCTATCCGACACCGCCCTCAAGACGGCGGACTCGGGCTACATGACCCGCAAGCTGGTGGACGTGGCCCAGGACGTGATCATCACCCATCAGGACTGCGGCACCGCCAACGGCATTTACGTGGCCGCCATCATGGACGGCGACGAAGAGGCGGCGTCCCTGGCCACCCGGATCTATGGCCGCGTTTCCTGCGAGCATATCAAGGATCCCGTCACCGGTGAAACCATCATCGCCGTGGATGATATCATCAACGAGCGCCAGGCGGCCGCGCTGGAACGCATCGGCGCGGAACGCCTCAAGATCCGCTCCGTGCTCACTTGCGAGTCGGACCACGGCTGCTGCGCCAATTGCTACGGCCTCAACCTCGCCACCAGCAAGCCGGTCAAGATCGGCGAGTCCGTCGGTATCATCGCCGCACAGTCGATCGGCGAACCCGGCACGCAGCTCACCATGCGGACGTTCCACGTCGGCGGTGTCGCGGCGGCCACCTTCAAGCAGCCGATCATCAAGGTGAAACACGCCGGCCAGTTGGTTTACAAGGGCCTCCGCACCGTGCAGGCGGCCGACGGCCATTGGGTGGTGCTCAACAAGAACGGCTCCATCTCCATCCGCGACAAGGACGGACTCGAGCTGGAAAGCCAGAACATCATCATCGGTTCGGTCATTTCCGTCAAAGACGGCGAGCAGGTCAACAAGGGCGACACCATCGTCACCTGGGACCCCTACAACGTGCCCATCCTAACGGAGAAATCCGGTAAGGTCGAGTTCCGCGACATGATCCCGGGCATCACCGTTGCCGCCGAGACCGACAAGGAAACCGGCAAGAAGGGCGTGGTCATCACCGAGCACAAGGAAGACCTCCATCCCCAGGTGGTCATCATGGATCCCAAGACCAAGGAGGTCAAGGCAAGCTACTCGATTCCCGTCGGCGCCCACCTTTCGGTTAGCGAGGGCGATGTGATCGGAGCCGGTACCCAGATCGCCAAGACCCCGCGCAAAGTGGCCCGCACCAAGGACATCACCGGCGGTCTGCCGCGTGTGGCGGAACTCTTCGAAGCCCGCAAACCGAAAGACTCCTGCGTCATTTCCAAAATCGACGGCGAGGTTTCCTTCGGCACCAACGTCCGCGGCAAGAAGCGCGTCGTCATCACCGACCCGACCACCGGCGAGCAGGTGGACCACCTCGTGCCGATGGGCAAGCACATCGTCGTCACCGACGGCGACCGTGTGAAACGCGGCGACCAGATCACCGAAGGACCGGTTTCTCCGGAAGATCTGTTGGAAGCCTGCGGCGCCCAGGAACTCCAGGAACACTTGGTCAACGAAGTGCAGGCGGTCTATCGCGTGCAGGGCGTGGACATCAATGACAAGCACATCGAAGTCATCGTCCGCCAGATGCTCCGCAAGGTGAAAATCACCGACCCCGGCGACGCCGACCAATACCTCTGGGGCGACCAGGTGGACCGTTCGGTCTTCAAGCGCGTCAACGCCGAGATCATCGCCAACGGCGGCAAGCCCGCGGAAGGCGAACCGGTCCTGCTGGGCATCACCAAGGCCTCGTTGGAAACCGACTCGTTCATCTCCGCGGCCTCCTTCCAGGACACCACCCGCGTCCTCACGGAAGCCGCCACCCTCGGCAAGGTGGACTACCTCAAGGGCTTCAAGGAAAACGTCATCATGGGACACCTCATCCCGGCCGGCACCGGCTTCGACATCCACCGCGAACGCTCCTTCGAATTCACCGTCGAAGAACCCGAACCAATCATCATTCCCAAGGAAATCTTCTCCGAGGAAGAGGAGGATCCCCTCGACGATTGATAGATCCACATGGGGTCAGTCCTCGCATGGTAACATTTTCCCGAGCGGAGGTGCGACCATGCCGATGATTGGGCCCAGAAAATGTTACCATGCGAGGACTGACCCCATGTTCGTTGGGCGAATCCGATCTGATAGAACTTGGGTATCCGACGGGTCCTGGGCTGGAGGAGATGCTGTGCCGGGCCGGTGAGCTTGCCGGGCGCGGGGTGGGGGATCGCAAGTATTTGCTCAAGCTGTTGGCCCGTGAATTCGGCGCGCCGCCGCCGCGTTTGGTGCCGCGGGAGCAGCCGGCTCCGTGGTCGGAAGCGCTCGAAGCCAGCGGCAAGGACGGACACGAGAATCTCTATGCCGTCCGACGCCAGATGCAGGCGCTGCTGCGCTCGCCGGTGATCACCGGGGGCGTGATTCTCCCGGATGCCTGCCCGATGGGCGGTGGCGAGGCGGTGATTCCCGTGGGTGCCGCCGTTGCGGCGGAGAACGCGATCATTCCGTCCGCCCATTCGTCGGATATCTGCTGTTCGATGTTCGCCACCTTCTATCAGGAACGATGCGGGATAGCCGAGGAACTCGATGTTCTAACCGACTCGACCCGGTTCGGGCAGGGGCACCGCCATCTCGACGAACTCGTGCCGGATCCGGTGCACGACGAGCCGGTTTGGGACAACCCGTTTCTAACCGGCCTGCGAGATCGTGCGGCGCTGCACATGGCGGATCAGGGCGACGGCAACCACTTCGCTTTCATCGGTGAGATCGATGTGGAGGCGGGTTTGCTGGAAAATCTGCGCGACGCCGGATACGGTGATCTGGCAGGTTCGCTGGCGGCCGTGGGAAGCGGGCGGCTGCGGGTGCTCATCACCCATCACGGTTCGCGCGGTTTGGGGGCGCATGTCTTCAAGCGCGGGCAGATCGCCGCGGAAAAGCATACCCGGCGGGTGTCCAAGGGTATTCCGGATGCGGCGGCCTGGCTCGACGCGCGGAGTGGCGACGGCCCCGCCTACTGGGAGGCCTTGCAATACGTGGCGCGCTGGACCAAGGCCAACCACCGCGCGATCCACCGGAGATTTCTGGAGCGGATCGGTGCTTCCGCGGTGGCCCAGATCGGAAACGAGCACAACTTCGTCTGGAAACGCGGCGATGTTTTCTATCACGGGAAAGGGGCGACTCCGGCATGGAAGGATGAAACCGGGCGACCGATGTTAGGTTGGATCCCGCTCAACATGGCCGCGCCGGTGCTGCTGGTGCTGGGCGCCGACAACCCGGAGTACCTTTCATTCGCGCCCCATGGTGCCGGCCGCGAGATTTCGAGGACCGCGCTGCGCCGTCGGTTTCCGACCCCGGATCTGCGGGAATATGAGATTGCCCGCTCCACGGCCGGGCTCGACGTCCGCTGGTATTGCGGCAAACCCGATCTGAGCGAGACGCCGGTGGCTTACAAAAACGCCACGCAAGTGAAAGAGCAGATCGAGCGGTTCGGACTGGCCCGCGTGATTGCGGAAGTGCGCCCGCTCGGATGCATCATGGCGGGCGATACCGGCCGTTCGTGGCGCGACCGCGAGGAGGAACTCACCCCGAAACAGATCCGCCAGATCGCTCACCGCGCGGAACGCCGGAAAACCCGCCAGTCCCTGCACGACATCGACGACGATTCCGAGGGTTTCTGACAATCTAACTGACGCGTCGTGAACACCGAAGGGGACTATGCCGAATCGAAATATCTCCGGTGGCATCGCTGGGGGTCGTTGGGAGTGGCGATTGCGGGAATCGCCGTTTTTTCCGGAAAATTCGGGCTGGGCGGTGCGATCCGCATGAACGCTATCGTCGTGCTGCCGCTCGCGCTGATTTGGTTCGCCGAGCGGCTTGGAGGATGGGGGATCGTCCAAAGCGGCTACTGGCTGAACGAACGCAACGCCGATGTGGGAGTCAGGGTGATGGGATGGCTTATATTGGCCGCGATGATCGCCCTGCGGGCATTCCTGTACCTTTAGCCAAGGGAGGGAAACGCAACAGCGGATGGACGCATCCGTAACGCGAACATCTCCTTTCGCGCTTGACTCTAGCGGAGCGCGGAAATGGATTTCAGATAGGAGTCCTGAAGGTCCTTGTAGAATTTCGGGGGGTGCTCTTTCATGCCCCGGACGGCCTCGTCGATGGCGGATAACCCGGCATTGTTGCGGGCGTTCTTATCCGCGCCTTTTGCCAGGAGTTTGGAAACAATGTCCGCATGTCCCCTTCGCGCGGCGATCATCAGGGCCGTGTTGCCGAGTTTGTCCTTCGCCGCCACGTCCGCGCCGGTGCCGAGCAAGGTGTCCGCCACTTTCGGCAATCCGCTCCACGAAGCCCACATCAGCGCGTTCCAACCGTCTTTGTCGGTGGCGTTGATCGCCGACCCGTGCGCCAGCAATGACTCCACCATGTGCCTCCTCACATCGTCGGTTTCAGCCAGTTTTTCGGTATCGGAGAAGTTCGCGTAGGCCGCGCGCATCAGGGACGTGCGGCCGTGCTCATCGGTACGGTTTGTCACCTCGACACGGGTCGTGGGATCACTCTGGGCCTTCTCCAGGATTTCTTCGACCGGTTTCCATTCTCCTTGGCCGATCGCGGTGACGACGGGATCGTCCTTCGGGATCTTCCTTTTCAGACCGGAAAACGCGAAATCCGCGGCGATCACGAACACCGTGGAGACGGCGAACAGAATTGCGGCGTCCAGGAGGATAGTGCGGATCTTTGTCATGGGGCGGCGGCTTCGGTTGTGGATTCGGCGGCTGGTTTGTTAGTCAGGAAGTTGCGCAGGGCGATCACGGCGATCGGACTGAGAACCGCCAATCCAAGATAGATCAGCCACATGAACTCCGGCGACTGCTGATAGCTGACGTTGCCGGTTTCGATCTTCGGGCGGATGCCATCGTAACAGAAGCGGCTGATCAGAATGCCGCTCACGAAGCCGTTGATCGGTTTGGAGATGAAGGTCGGAAGGGCGGACAACGCCATGTAGGACGAGACCTTGTCAGGTGGGGATACCGAGGCGATGTATTCGGTGAATCGCGGGCTGAAAATCAGCTCGCCCACCGCGAAGACGAAGATCTGCGCGACGATGATGAAAAGATATGCCTGCTGGGGATTGGAGATGCCGGGAATGGCGAGAATCCACTCGAGGGGAACCGCCATGAAGACCAGCGACGACGCCGAAACCGCCATGCCGATGATGATCAGGCGCACCGTGGAGTATCGGTTGATCACCGGAATCAGCAATATCAGGCCGACCACGATGATGAACGGGTTGATCGAATTGGCCAGCCCGAGTTCGAAGTCCGTGGTGAGCACCCGGGTGTAGTATTTCGGCATGACCAGAAACTGGTGGGTGAAAACCAGCCTCACTCCGATGGTTAGGACGAGAAACAGCAGGAGTTTCTGGAACGCGCTCTCTTTCCAGACTTCCATGAAGATCATGATCGGCCGCTTGGCTTCGCCCCGGCCTGCCTCCCGCTCGCTTTCCTCGGCATAGTTGTCCTCACGGATCAGTGCGGCGCAGGCGAGCGCACCCAGAGACATCAGAAACCCGAAATCGAAAATAATGAGATTTCCACGGACATCGCCGAACACTTTCCGGCTCACCTCGATCACTACCGCCGAGGCGATGATCGCGCCGATGTTCATCAGCAGGTAATAGACATTGAAACCGGTGGCACGCACCGACTTGCTTGTGAAGCGCCGGAGCGAGGTCATGGTCACCGGGGACATGAATGCGGTACCCAGCGACAGCACGATCAACATCGCCCGGGTGGACCATTGAAGCGCTTCTCCCTTGAGAATATCCGGTCCAATTCCCAACCCAAGCCTCGCCACCGCCAGCAGCCCGATGCCAATGTAATAGGATTTCTTGATCCCGATCACGTCGCAGATTGAGCCGACCGCGAACACGAAAGCGGTGATGTAAAGCGTGTAGATTCCCACCCACGCGCCGGAATCCACATCGTTGAATCCGCAGTTGACCGTCAGATAGAGCGACAGCACGGTGATCATCGAGAAATACGCCAGGCCGTCGAACATCTGGATCGCGTTGGTCAGCCAGAAGTCTTTCGAGACGCTCTTGAGCACCTTGAACTCGGAGAAATAGTTGGTGACGGGGTTGGGCATGGGGCAAATCTTTCGGATGGGTGCGGGCCTGGTGCCGCCGGGGGGACTCGAACCCCCACGACCGTGAAGTCAGCGGATTTTAAGTCCGCAGCGTCTACCATTCCGCCACGGCGGCAACATATTGGGTTTCAGAGGATTGGGGTTTGAAAGCGGTGTCCGGGCGGGTGTTTCCGGCGAAACCCCGGTTTGGGCGGCGCGCGCATCCGGTCGCGCTCGCGGCATGGCGGCGTTCGGAAATGGCGGCGGAAAGCGGAGCAAACATCGGGGCGCGACGATTTACCGTCCCCCGCGGTCCGGCGGCAAGCCAATTCGCCAAAGCAGCGGGCGGCGGTCCGAGGATCGCAAAGCTGAAGCGCGATTCGGTGCCCAGGTCGGTGCGCAACGAGGCAGCCAGCGGCGAGGGAGGCAGACCGAAGGCCCCATCACTTGGAGATGCCGTCGAGGCGCCGTCCGACCGGTTTCTTTCCCTGGCTCATTTGCACCCCGCGGTCCGTGGGGTATTGCAAGGAAGCGTTAATGATCATGAGCCGCACCTCGCCTCCGGCGGTTTCTGGCAGGCGCTGGGCCCGGACTTCCGCCAGATCGTTCTCACTTGGACATCCAGCGGACCGGTGCGGAAGGGCATTGTTAACCAGCACGCCACCATCCTGACCAATGTCGAATTTCCCGGCAACAAGTCCAGCGGCATCCGCGATGTGTGGGAAAACCTCCCGTCCAAGCGCATGGGCTACGCCTTCCACGAGCCGGACTACGGCCAACCCGGCGCCACCAGCGAGGGGATCACCCGCCGGGCTGTCGGTGCGCTTGGTGCCGCGGCCGCCACGGTGCTCGACCCGTTCCTCGGCATCGGCAACACGCTGGTGATCTCCAAGGAACGTGGAATCCGCGCCATCGGCATCGAGAGTGCCGAGCAGTGGGCGGAGGTGGCTGCGAGGCGGTTGGAGAATACGACGCCGGGGTTTGACCAATGCGTCGCGTGAGGCTATTTGGTTCTACATGTTCGCCCGTCTGTTCGCTGCCATGCTGTTTCTCGCCGTCCGGACTCTGGGCGGTGCCGAATCGCCTGAGGCTATCGCCAAGGACATCATCGCGCCACTGATCGATCCGGCGAAGGTGGCAACCCTCAGGGTGATCGACCGGCAAACCCGAGGCTCTACAAGGTGCTCTATTGGCTGGAGATGGCGCGGCTGGCTGGCGGAGACCCCAGAGTGGTCATCGACACGGCGCAGGCCAAGGCCGGTTATGCTGGAACCAAGATGGCGGCGGCCGACAAGGCGGCGATGCTCTGGGATCGGAAGAAACTCGACGAATTCGGGTGCCTGAATGCCGAGGGGATGGCGAAGCTCAGAAAGGGTGGGTCTCCCACGATCACAATGGGTCCGAATGTCGGCGACACGGTGGCGCTTGATCATGTTCTCCCTATCGCCGTGGTGCCGGAGCTCGCCGCCAGGTTCTACAACCTAGAAGTGGTCCCGGACGACGCGAACCGTAAGAAATCGGCCAAGATCGGGAAACGGGAGGTCGATCTGGCGAAGCGATGGAATCGTGAAGGCTTGCTTTCGGGGGCAGGATTGCGCGCCACTGAGGCGGCTGAATAGATGTCGACGCATGAACACTATGGGAGGCTGGATCTGGAGCCAATTGGCATTGTGTGGACAGGGAGCAGGGCAAGATGCCGTGGAAGAGATGGAAGCGAAATATAGACTCTGACACGTGCTGCAGGCAAGAGTGACAGGTTGGGATTTGGTGAATATTGGAAATTTCTGCCATTCCCTTTCCTTTCAAATTCGGCAAAATGCAGTAGGATCGTCGGCTCGATGGCAAAAAATCCAAGCGTGCCCGGAACAACGAGTAGGTAAATTGCAAAAATTGGTTGAATTTTGACCGAAATTCAAACCGGAGAACAAAAATTTCACAAATGGGCTTGACTCACGTATCCATGAGTAGAAAATCACTGCCCCGTGAGCCCTGAAGAATTCCAGCAAACCGTTCGATCCCTAGACCTTCTGTTTTCAGATGGAGTGGCTGTCTACGCTCGGCCTTCATTTGGAACCATTCCAAAGGGCAGCGTTGATTCGGACGGAAACCGTTACATTTTCAGTGGCGAATGGCTCGAGGACGGTGATAGCGACGATGTGATACTTGGGACTGTTGTTGTTGATCCGGAAAACGGGATATACGAAATGAAAGAAGGATAGATACTGCGTAAATGAATGAAAATTGTCTGCCTGAGAGCCTATCCTGCAGACATCATCGCCAGACAAAGGTGGATGATAGACATTTCATTATTGAACGAGTCAAGCGAGCCCCATCAAAGAGAATGCAGGGTTGATAGAAGTGGGCGCATAAGCCTGCTCTATCCCATAGCCCCGGCCTCATTCGCGCTTCCTGAATCTGGTAAGCCATATTGCTTGAATGTATTTGGTGCACTAAATCCCCTCCAGGCATACAAGGCGGTTTCTCTCACGAGCGCGCTTAACCGGAGTTCGGCGACATTGGGTGCAGGATCATTGGTAGTGTGGTCCTATGAACTTGATGGTGATTCCGATTGGAGCAGGCGCCTTCAAGAGGAACTTGAGGGCTGTTTGACGTTCGTTGAACGATGGGCTATCGATTCAGATGGCAGGATCGATGATATCCATTCAAAGAGCTTCGGTGAGCGGAAATCGATATTCAATTCAGATATATCCCAAAACCTATTTAACCATCGTTCTAAGACAACAATTGATGAAGCCGGATATCACGTAGGGCGGCTGCGGTCTTATGCAGGGTGGTATTATCCTGAACTCTCAAAGGAACTTGAGTTGATTCAAATCAAGTTGAACTCAACCGTTGAGTGTATAAGTAAATTACGTTCAGAATCGCTTGGATCTGTGGATGTAACCACCCAGGAGATAGAGCCACTCAATATTGATAGCGTAAAGAACAGACAAAATGGTATTGTGTGTGGGGGCTGCGCCGACGACGGGTCGATGCATCTGCAACGCCGCTGCGATGCTGACATTCATCTATCCTCATTAATTGAACTCACTTCAGGTCTGGCATACGCTAGTTCACAAGCATTGTCTGGAATCACGTCTGTTTTCGAGAATCCGGGACTGATATTCCCCCACACCCTATTAGGGGCGGCAACTGCGTGGCGATCGATCAATGGAGCATACCAGGAAATCTTCTCTGTTTTACGTAAAGTAAACTTTCCAGAGATTGTGAGAGAGCGTCTTACCGGGGAGCGGCCAGGGCAGACAGTTTCGAATCCAACGCTTGCGCCGCGAGTTGTACATTTTAGTGGAAGGCATGGATTTGGTGAGACAGAAACTGCCATCACTTATCCAACACAGGCACTCTCTCACTGCATTTCGTCAAACTGGACGCTTACAACGGTAACTCACGAGGCGCTCCACAGCGAGGTTAGACTTCTTCTTTCAGCGATTTTTACTTTCCGGGTTCAAGGGCGAATCCTAACGTTTTCAGAAAGTCTGTTGGAGGTAGCTGGGCGATACTTACGGAAGATTGCGCCTCTAAAGGGCACGCAGGCATTCAAGAAGATTGGTGAACTTGAATGTCCTCAAGAACGAATAGCATTTGAGATCCTTTGGCAGGGATTAGCATTCGCCGAAGCGTACGCCAAGGCTGCAAGCCGAGTCGCGCGGCGACCAGGAGAGACACCAGAACAATTTGATCCGGTATTACCGAAAAATCCGGTCAGGTTTTTGCATCGCCTCAAAACAGCTCTGAAAGTATTTGAGGAGTTTTTTGTTCATACCCTCGATTTGGAGTATTTCTACGGAGGGGACACCGAACTGTTCTCGAAGTCGATTTGGTCAAGTTGGAGCATGGTTCCGAGCGTAGCATCCAATTTCGACTTGTATTTGCTGCGGACATTGGTGGTAGTTGGTGGAGTGTATTCCGGTCCGTTTTATGATCGTTTGAAGTTGGCTAAGCGTGACCTTAAGAAGGCTCTTGGGGAATTGATCAAAATTCAGCCGTCAAACGACGTTCTTAAGCATGCGCTAAATATACTTGACATTGAGCAGGGTCCTGAAAAGACGTGGATTGATCGTCTGTTTCCAGAATCATGTAGGTTTGTTGATTTGGTTAGGAGAGACTTGGTTTCCGAAGATTTGGTAAGTGCATTCAACATCAATGGAGATGGCATTAAGGATGAAGACGTGTCACTGGGTGAGTTTTTGTCGGTTCCACCAAATAGCATTTTAGGTCTTCTTCGATTTAATAAAAACTCGGAACTAACAAACGGTGGAGTCCGAAGAGACCGCGTATCGGAGCTGAGAGACTCAGCTTGGCTGCTTCTTGCTGCTGCGAGTTCAAAACAAAACCATATATACAAAAGTGAAGATACATGATAGACCATGGCCATGCGTGGTGCTAAGAACACGTCGAGGCACAAGGACGCTATTGTCAGCTTTGGATCAGGTATGCACGTTTCCTTTGGATCTGATTGGTCCAGAAGGAAGAAGTTTTACAAGGAAATCGCTTTGTTATTACGAGAGCAAGCACATTGGATTCAGAGTCCCCGCTGGCCTTCAATTAGCAGACATCGAATTCAGGGATAGAATTCCGCCAATTTGCCGTGAAGTTGATGATTTGACACTAATTGGTTACCCGATCTACTATCATAGGACAAAAGTTTCAGGCGAAACGTGCCTTGCGATAACTGCTCCATACCTCAGGGTGCTCGGCCAATTGGTACGGGACCTACGCTTTAAGGTTTCGTTCGAATTTTTGACATTACATGGAGGAGATTTTGCCAAATTTCTCGAAAAGACGTTTGGCGGCGAGTCTCAAAATTCGACATTTGTAACGCTTGGCGAATTCGTAAATGTTTCGATTCGGGTCAAGTCTGCAGTGCTCCCCCTGAAAGTTGCTGCCGAACATGCAAATGAATTGGAGCTTCGTCGGGTTGTTCTGACTGGAGAGAATATCTTCCGAACAAAACTGTACCAGCGCCTTCGGAGTGGTAAGGCGGATGGAAATAAGTATGAACTATCTGGAGCGAGGGTAACACTTTTATACAGTGATGATTTGGGAAAGGGAGTAGCTACAACAATTGCCCAACATGGAGCATTTGCATTTAGACCTGGTTTAGGAGGTGAGAATATGGAGCAATTTAGCAGGCTTATGGAGTTTCTATCCACACAAGAAATTGTTGAATTCGGGAAGAACGATCCATTAGACTATCTACTGGAGGATTTGCCAAATGAGTAAAGATTCAATAAGATTTTGTCAAGATCATCAGGATGAAGCCTGGCTTGATTTGAGTTCGGAGTTACGTAAGCAGGCGATCTGTTTGATGGTCGGATCTGGTGTCTCGGCAGGGTTTGGCCTTCCGTGTTGGTCTGTGCTTGCCTATCGCGTTGCCAATAGAGTGAATGAGGAGTTAAATCTTTGCGGAACTGATCAAATTCCCGTAGATGATTTGCTCAAAGGAGTAACTACAGAGACATTGTTACGGAGGATGCTCCGCTCTAGGACTCGTTTGAACAACAACGATTTGTTTGATCGAATCGTAGCAGAGTGTCTGTATTGTGATATGATTGACCCATCTGATCCTAATATGAGTGGTCCGTCTGTTATTAATACGAGCGCTACTTTGCGGTCGCTAGGTTTGATGGTTAGTGGTTCAAAGCGCGGCAGGATTAGCGAAATTGTGAGCTTCAACTTTGACTGCATATTTGAGTGGTATTTGATGCAACATGGATTTGTCGTGGCTAGTTACAGAAGCTGGCCAAGCGAATATATAGATGCTGATGTTCGATTATACCATCCACACGGGTATGCTCCATTCCCATGGAGTTTTGATTATGGTGTGAGAAGTGAAGTGCTTGCGTTCGATGAAGATACGGTGCATCGCGTGGCTGTTGATCCATCCAATAATTGGAAGCACTTATATCGCTACCTTTTTTGTACGCGAAAGATATTTGCGGTCGGGCTTTCAGGGAAGGATCCGATTGTTAATTTGATGGTGCGTGAAGCTAGCATTATCCGAGACCTTGCTGGAGAGGATGCTGCTCCAATTGGTTATTGGTGTCAGCGTCTTCCCAAAGGGGCGGCAGATGATGAGTACACAGTTGAGGAGTGGGAAGATTGGAAGGCATCTCTAAATAGCGCCGGGATGGTTTTGCTGGAGTATTCTGAGCACACCGACTTAGCAGCCAAACTGGTGGACGTTGTCAAGAATGCGGCTGGTGACATGCAGCAAGGGGGGTGATGTCTGGTTCGTGAAACATCGAGTTTTTTGGCATGTGAACATCTGTTGTTTCAATAAATTCCAAACATCACGATTGTCGCCTATCCATGTCTTGGGTCTGAGTGTTCATTTTGTATAAGGGGACCACTCCCCGAGATTTCACCCAAATTCCGGCTCGGTTTGCATGTTCGTATGAACATGCCAACCGACACCGAAACCACCCCGGAAATCCGTTGCAGCCACCGGGAACTGCGAGACCCGGCGACACTTGTCGCCCATCCGAGAAACCCCAACCGCCACGGCCTGCCGCAGGTCGACATGCTGGCGCGGATCATCGGCCATCAGGGATGGCGCAATCCGATTGTGCTCTCCGCCCGGTCCTGATTCGTGGTGGCCGGCCACGGCCGCCTCGCCGCGGCGCTGCAGCTCGGGCTGCGGTCGGTGCCGGCAGCCAGGTCCCGTGTGCCGAAGCCAATTGCCCCGGTCCGTTCCCGGATTGTATTTCCCCGCTTGCGCCGTCCGGATTCGGGGGTAATGTCCGGCCGATGAAATCCCCCGTCCTTTTTGCCGCCGCGCTGGTTGCCGCGCCGGTGCATGCCGCCGATCTAACCACCATTCCGTTCAAGACCCTCGCCGGCAAGGAGACCTCGCTGGCCGACTTCAAGGGCAAGGTGGTGCTGGTGGTCAACACCGCCTCGAAATGCGGACTCACGCCGCAGTATGAGGCGCTGGAGGCCGTCCATAAGAAATTCGCGGCGCAGGGCTTTACGGTGATCGCGTTTCCCTGCAACGACTTCGGCGCCCAAGAGCCCGGAACCGCCGAGGAAATCCGCGAGTTCTGCCAGACGAAGTACTCGGTCAGTTTCCCGCTGATGGAAAAAATCCACGTGAAAGGCGCCGAGCGTCACCCGCTCTACACCGCGCTCACCGGCAAGGACGGGGTGTTCCCCGGTGACGTGAAATGGAATTTCGGGAAATTTCTCATCGGCAAGGACGGCAAGGCCATCGCCCGGTTCGAGCCGACCGAGAAGCCCGATTCGGAAGCCGTGACCACCGCGATCGAAAAAGCGCTGGCCGCGCCGTGAGCCGCTGGATTTGGCTGCCCCTGAATTTCGAAGCTGAGAGTTGGCATGTGATCCCATTCAACCGCCGAAGCCGCTGTAGTCCGAGAAACCGCGAATGAACGCGAATGGACGCGAATACGGAATTGAAAATGAATGCGTTCTGACAGCCGGGCCGTTCACCTGATGGGATGACCATCCGATCGCAAAATACTCAGCGAACTCAGCGGTTTCCAGCGCTTCAGCGGTAAACCGGGCTTCCGAACAACCCTTGGACTTCGGATATTGGGTTGAAGCCGAAATCGGAAGTTGGAATGACTCGTGCATCCATTATTGCCACTGAGGGACTGAAAATCACTGATTCCACTGAGGTGATTTTTGATAGGGGGGCGTTCCCTTTCATCAACCGGTGCTTCCCCATCTTTCTCCCAATAATCAGTTTTCTCAGTGGTTCTCAGTCTCTCAGTGGCAGATCGAGCGTCCAAACTACCCTTGAACCTCGGATTTAGAACTGAAACGAACAAGCCGCCGCGATGTGGCTGAGGCGTGCCGCTGCGGGCCGTTTCCGGTGCGTTACGCGCCGGAAACCGTCGGAAACGGATTGCGGGTTTGACGGATGCGCGGAATCCGGCAAAAACAGCCGCGCATGGATCGCGAGGCATTGCCATTGGACCGTCGGCTGCGACAGGAAATCCTGTTTGCCCGGGAGCGGGTGTATCGTTTCGGCACGGCGACTCCGCTGGAGCGGCTGGTGTTGCCCGGTCCGGGACCGGAGATTTGGGTGAAACGCGAGGACCTGTCCGCGGTCAAGGCCTACAAGTGGCGCGGCGCCTGCAACCGGATGGCCACTCTAACCAGCGACGAGGCCGCGCGCGGCGTGGTCACCGCCTCGGCCGGCAACCACGCCCAGGGAGTCGCCCTGGCGGCCCGCACGCTGGGCATCCGCGCCCGGATCTACATGCCGCGATCCACGCCCCGGATCAAACAGGCCGCGGTGCGCCACCACGGCGGCGATTCCGTTAGCATCCACCTGGCGGGCGACACCTATGACGATGCGGTCGCCGCCGCGCGCCATGATGAAGCGGAAACCGGCGCGGTGTATATCCATGCCTATGACGACCTGCGGGTGATGGCCGGCCAGGGCACGCTGGCCGATGAAGTGGTTCTATCCGGAAAGGGGCCGTTCGACGCCGCGTTTCTCCAGATCGGCGGAGGCGGGATGGCGGCCGGGGTTTCCGCATGGTTGCGGACCCATTGGCCGGAGATCCGTCTGATAGGCGTGGAGGGCGTCGGCCAGGCGTGCATGAAGGCCGCTCTAACCGCCGGATCCCCGGTGTCGCTCGACCACCTCGATCTGTTCTGCGACGGCACGGCCGTGCGCAAGGCCGGCGATCTGCCGTTCCGGATCTGCAAGGACACGCTCGACGGCATCGAAACGGTGACCAACACGCAGGTCAGCCAGGCGATCCGCACGTTGTGGGAAGGACTCCGCTGTGTGGCCGAACCCGCCGGCGCCATGGGGCTCGCGGCGGTGATGAAACAGCGTGAGGCGCTCGACGGCAAACGCGTGCTGGTGATCCTCTGCGGCGCCAACATCGACTTTCTCCAGCTCGGCGTGATCGCGCAATCGCTCGACTCCGCGGGCTCCGCCAGCCGGATCCTGCGGGTGCGCATCCCGGAACATCCGGGCACCATGGTCCGCCTGTTGGACTCGGCTTTCGACGGTCTCAACATCAGCGATTTTCAATACGGAAAAACCGATGCCGAGGACGCGTGGCCGGTCTTCACCCTCGGTGCCGACGACCCGGCGCGGCTCGACGAACTGCCCGCGCGGCTCGCGGCGGGCGGCTACGATTGGGAGGAACTAACCGACGCGCCGGACATCCGTTTCCGCGCGATTCCGCTGCGCGGCGACCTTCTGCAACACCCGGCGTTTCTCCGGCTCGATTTTTACGAACGTCCGGGAGCCTTGCACGATTTCCTTGCCCGGCGCGTCACCGGCCGGACCAATCTCTGTTATTTCAACTACCGTCAGTCCGGCGAACGGATCGGCCGCGCGCTGATCGGCCTGGATTTTCCCACTCCGGAGGAACGCGACGCGCTGCTCGCCACCATTCCGGCCAGTCACGGAGAGGGTTACCGCGCCTGCGAACCGCTCGACTCCGCGGCCCAGCGGAGGTTGTTAGGAAAATGACCGTCCCGGCCGCCGGGAAAATGTCCCGAACCCGTGCTGGATTCCGCGCCGCCGGAGTGCTAGCGTCCCGCCATGCGCCGCCGCGCGCATCCGAGCCATGTCATCCGGTTCTAACATAAAGTCGCTCCCGCCGGAAGCGCCCAAGCCTCCACGCGTCATCGCGATCGACGCGTTGCGGGGACTGGTGATGGCGCTGATGGCGTTCGAATTGTTGGGAAATCCCCGCTGGCTCACGGAGGCGTTTCCCGATAGCCGGATTTGCGCGTGGCTCGCCTATCATGCGGTCCATGTGGCGTGGCGCGGATGCGCGCTGCACGATCTGATCCAACCGACGTTCTCGCTGTTGGTCGGGGTTTCCTGCGCCTATTCCATCGCCTCGCGGCAGGCCAAGGGCCACACGGGGCGCGCGATTCTCCTGCACGCCGTGTGGCGCGCGGCGCTGCTGGTGGCGTTGGGTGTTTGGGTTAGATCGTTAGGCGCGCCGAAGCCGTTCTGGACCTTCGAGGACACGCTGGCGCAGATCGGGCTCGGCTATGTGCCGCTGGTCGCCTTGGCGCTTTCGCTCCGGTTGCGCGGCGTGCTCGCGGTGGCGGCGGGAGTGATGTTAGGTTATTGGCTGTTGTTCGCGTGCTGGCCGCCGCCGGATGGCGCTCAGGGGTTCGCCGCCCACTGGACCCCGGCCTGCAATCCGGCCCGAGCGTTCGACCATTGGTTCCTGCCGTTGTTTCCCGGCAATGAAACCTATTACGGCAATGGCTATGGCGTGCTCAATTTCATCCCCACGCTGGGCACCATGCTGATCGGTCTGGCCGCAGGACTTTGGCTCCGGTCCAACGGAAACGCGGGCGCCAGGATTCCGCTGACCCTTGTGCCGGTCGGCCTGGCATTGCTGGCCGGCGGTTGGATGCTCGATGTTTCCGGCATCTGCCCGCTGATCAAACGGATCTGGACCCTTTCGTTCGCGCTCTGGAGCGGCGGACTCGCTCTAACCGCATTGGGCGCGCTCCATTGGCTGGCCGATGGACTCGGCTGGCGGCGCTGGCTGTTTCCGCTGGTCGTGGTGGGCATGAATTCCATCGCGGCCTATCTGCTGGTGGACATCCAACACGCCGCGCCGTTCGTTAGGACGGCGTTGGCTCCCGTGGTCACCCCGGCGCGTGAAATGCTGGGCCGCACGCTGGAACAAAGGAACCAACCGGAAAACGACGGTCCCTTCGTGATCCTGAAAGCCACTTACGGTGTCCGGGGCGATCCCGCGGCCGGCATCGACGTCACCGATGTGGTCGCCAAGGCGTCCGGAGGGCATTCCATCCGTCTCGAGGTTTCCAACGAAGCCCTCGGCTGCGATCCCGCGCCGGGGAAGGACAAGCTCCTGACCGTCAGCTACAGCGTCGCGGGAAGAGCGCGCGAGGCGAGCGCCGCCGAATATGCCACGCTCAATCTGCCCTCCGCCTCGCCGGCCGCCGCCGTCTTAGCCAAACACCTCCCGCCGCTGTTCGCCGCCGCCTGCGAACTGGGCGCCATCTGGCTGATTCTCCTGTGGATGCACCGCCGCCGGATCTATCTGAAAATTTAGGGGAGCGGACGGCGGCATTCATCACCATTTCCAAGTTCGCGTCCATTCGCCCTAGTCCGCGGGATGTTGCGGGGTTCATTCGTATTCCGGTGGGATTTGTGGGGCCGAGGGTGGGAATTTTCCAAAAAATCCCGGATTTTTCTTGCCAAGACGTCCGCGGACGCCTATTTCCGCCGCCCCTTCTCACGCCGCCACGCAACCAACGAAGACCCGGAGGGACCCCATAAGCGGCGGGTTTTCAAGCATCGCCCGACCTGAATCAAGGCGGGAAACCATCACATACCCATGATCAACGAACTCATCGCCGAAATGGTGGACGCCGGCGTCCACTACGGTCACCAGACCAAAAAGTGGAACCCCAAGATGAAGCCCTACCTGATGAAGGACAAAGGCGGCATCTACATCATCAACCTTGAGAAAACCGTGCAGTGCCTCGACAAGGCCTCCGATTTCCTCGCCGACCTGACCTCCAAGGGCCGCTCCGTGCTCTTCGTGGGTTGCAAACGCCAGGCCCAGGACGCCATCCGCGCCGCCGCCGAGGCCACCGGACAATTCTACGTCAACCACCGCTGGCTGGGTGGCATGCTCACCAACAGCGCCACCGTCCGCAAGTCGATCGAACGCCTCAAGTACCTCGAAAACATCGAGAAACAGCCGGAGTTCAAGGCGATGTCCAAGAAGGAACTCGCCGCCCTCGGCCGCGAGCGCGAAAAGCTTCTCCGCAACCTCCGCGGCGTCCGTGACATGGACCGCAAACCCGACGCCGTCGTCATCGTGGACTCCGCCCGCGAAACCATCGCCGTCGCCGAAGCCCGCCGCCTCGAAATCCCGATCGTCGCCATCGTCGATACCAACGCCGACCCGTCCATCGTCAGCTACCCGATTCCGGGCAACGACGACGCCATCCGCTCGATCCGCGTGATCCTCCAGAACCTGGTGGACGCCATGGTCGCCGCGCGCAAGGCCTAACCGGCGCCCCCGCCACATCTCCCAACCCGCCGGGCGGGCCCCACACCAGGGGCGCCGCCCGCGTTTTCCCCACACCGAACCGACACGACCCCATGATTACCGCTGCCACAGTCAAAGAACTCCGCGACAAGACCAACGCCGGCATGATGGACTGCAAGAAAGTCCTTGCCGAAACCAATGGCGACATCGAAGCCGCCGTCAAACTGCTCCGCGAGCGCGGCATCGCCAAGGCGGCCGCCAAGGCCGACCGCGCCGCCAAGGAAGGCATCATCGCCGCCCGCGTGAATCCCGCCGCCAACGCCGGCATCCTGCTCGAAGTCAACTGCGAGACCGACTTCGTTTCCAAGAATGAGAAATTCCAGGCCTTCGTCGCCGAAATCGCCGACGCCCTGGCCGGTGCCACCGCCGCCGACCACGCCGCCGCCAACGCGGTTTCGATGGGCGAATACGACGTGGAAAACACCGTCAAGGCCAAGGTCGTCGAAGTCGGAGAGAACCTCCAGTTCCGCAAATACGTCCGCTTCGACGCCGCCCCCGGCGGAGTCATCGGCTCCTACATCCACATGGGTGGCAAGGTGGGCGTGCTGATCGAAGTCGGCGCCACCAAGCCGGAAACCGCCGGCCAGGACGCGTTCAAGGAACTCGTCAAGGACCTCACGCTCCACATCGCCGCCTGCGCGCCCAAGGGCCTGTCCCGCGACGACATCCCGGAAAGCGTCATCGAGAACGAGAAGGACATCTTCCGCGCCCGGCTCACCGCCGAGAGCAAACCGGAAGCCATGATCGAAAAGATCATCCCCGGCCAGCTCAACAAATTCTTCGCGGAAAGCTGCTTCCTCGAACAACCCTTCGTGAAAGACGGCGATGTGACCGTTTCCAAGCTCCTCGCCGCCAAGAGCGCGGAACTCGGCGACACCCTCACCATCGCCCGCTTCGTCCGCTTCGGCCTCGGCGAATAACCGGGCCTCAGGCCATTTCCAACAAACCGCCCGTCTCCCGCTTGCCGGCAGACGGGCGCTTTGTTTTCCAACGGAGCGAAGGGTGCCGGCCTATCCGGCCGCAGACATCCCGCTTTTGCTCTTGACGCGGCGGTGCCGCCGGCTAAACTGCGCCTCATGATGAAGGTCAACATGCTCCTGAAGGCAGCGCTCGTCGCGGCGTTGGTACAGCCGATTTCCGCTCAATCCCCCGAAAAGCCGGCACCCATCGACTACGAAGCGAGGGTTAGGTCGGTGGCCACCCTCAAAGAGTATATCGCCCAGCGCGAAGCGAGATTCGACGCGCTGAAAAAGGACCTCCTCACCCTCGACGCCAGGGTCGAGGAGCGCGTTGACTATCTGGTGAAGACTCTAGCAAACATCAAGGACTCCAACGACTCCAAGACCCGGATCGCCAACCTCAAGGCCGATGTCATCGACGGACTCCGCCGCTCGATCACCATCTACCGCCAGAAACGCATGGCGATCTTCGAACGCCAGCGCAAGGAGCAGGTCGTGCCCGAAGCCGAACTCGCCGCCAATATCGACGCGTTTGACAAACGGATCGGCAAACGGATCGACCAGATCATGGAGTTGGTTCGCTCGTTGCCGGGACATCAGGAGGTTCCGAAATACGAAAGCGATGGTGGAACCTACTACGCCGATGGTTGGTATGAGGAAACGTCCCGCATCAGCGACGACTGGAAACAGAACCGCCGCCAGAGCGCCAAGACCGACACCGAACGCCGCGATTTGCTCAAGGACATTGAAAAATCGATCTCCGCCGCCGATTCGCGGCGCAGGGCGCTTGCGGATACCTTGGCCAAGGGCAAGCTATCGGAAAAAGACCGGACGCTCCGCCAGCAGGAATTGGGCCGCACCGACGCGCTGTTGGACAATCTCAAACAACGCCGCCGCGAACTGTCTTTGCCCGGCGACGCATCCGGCCGCGAACTCGGCATGAGCGAGGCCTCCGACATCGAAAAGATGATCAACGATTCGGCCCAGGACGTCTCGCGGGATTTCTGGGACATCTTCCGCAAATACGACGACCTCGACAAGGAACGCACCCGCCTGCGCTCGCTGGAACAAAACCTCAAGGCCCGCGAGGAATGGTTGAAAAACAACCCGCCTCCGGCCAAGTGATGCGGTTGTCGGATATCTGGAGACGCATGTAGCCGCCTTCGTGGCATGTAGCCGCCTTCGTGAGAAGGTGGCCCATTAGGATCGGTCGGGGGTCTGGGGTCCACGCTATGACGAGCGCGGCTACGGATCGCGGTGGGGGAGTGCTCGGCGGAGCTGTCGTAGCCGCCTTCGTGAGAAGGTGGCCCATTAGGGTCGGTCGGAGGGTCTGGGGTCCACGCTCTGACGAGCGCGGCTACGGAGAGGCCGCGGTGGGGGAGTGCTCTGCGGAGTTGTCGTAGCCGCCTTCGTGAGAAGGTGGTCCATTAGGGTCGGTCGGAGGGGGGCTGGTCCGCGCTCTGGCGAGCGCGGGTGAGGGGAAGGTCATTCCATGCTATCGGCTCTTGCCGGTTCCGATCCGGTAAAGATGCTTGCGGCTGCGGAGGACCAGCGAATTCTGATAGACCGCGGGCGAGGCCATGAAGCCGTCGTCGAGGCGGTTGTCCGCCAGAGGTTGATAGGTGGCGGCCGCCGAGATCACGGGCACCTCGCCATCCTCGCCGAAGAACCAGATCTTTCCATCCGCAAGCAGCGGAGAAGCGGAGAACGCGCCCTTGGTCCGCTTTTGCCACACCGCTTGGCCGGACTTGGCATCCACGCAGGAGATCATGCCGTTGTCGCTGATCATGAACAGCCTGCCTTCGGTTAGGACAGGCGATGATCGCGAGGGGACGGTCTTGGCGTATTTCCAGGCAACATGGGTGTCCGTGACGTCGCCCTTGCCGTCCGGTCGGGTGGCGAACAACTGGAACCCGCCTGCCGCGCTGGTCGCGAAGACCATCCCATGGCCGAAAAGCGGCAGTGCCGCCGCGTTCATTCCGCCGCTGCGCACGCGCCAGATCTCCTCGCCGGTCATCGGCTCGTAGGCAATGGTGGCCCCGGCGCTCGGACTAACAATCTGAGGCCGGTCGCCGACCCTGATGAGCGCGGGAGTGGAATAGGCCTTGTGGTAGTCCTTGTTGTCGGTGTCGTAGGCGATGTTCCGGTCGCGTTTCCAAACGGTTTTCCCGGTAGCCTTGTCCAATGCGGTTAGATATTGGACATCCACACCGTCGAACGTCAGGACCAGCAGGTTATCCACCAGAATGGGCGACGAGGCGGCGCCCCGGAAATGATCGCAGGGCATATCCTGGCGCGACCAAACAACCGCCGCACTGGCGTTGTCGAGGCATGCGGTGCCATGGGAACCGAAATGCAGATAGATCCGGCCTTCCTCAATCACCGGGGTGGGCGTGGCATAGCTGTTCATCGGATGGCAGAACTGCGGTTCCGCGATTCTGAACACGGTGGTCTGCCGGATGATCCGCCCGGTTTCCGCATCGACGCAGGCCGCGCCGAGTTCCCGGCCGTCCTCGGTGGCCGTGGTGACCCAGATCCGATCTCCCCATACCACCGGAGACGACCACGCCTTGCCGGGGATCGAGGTTTTCCAAATCACGTTTTCATTTTCGCCGAATTTCACCGGTAGGCCGGTCGCCGCCGATTGGCCGTTGGCGCCCGGACCGCGGAACTGCGGCCAGTTTTCCGGAGCGCCGGACGCGATGGCGGTTAGAAAAACCGCGGCGGCGGCTAATGATCGGATGGCTGGTTGGTACATGGCTTGTCGCTGACGCTGGCGAGAGTAGGGCCGGGCATCGGCGTGTAAAGGGCATAGTGCGAAGGCGGAGCCCCCCGGTGGAGCGCGTTCGCGCAGGTGGCTACGCTTCCGTCTCACCCATCTCCCGATCGACCTTGCAAAAGCGGTGGCGGCGGCCATACTCCATCCATCCGAGTCCCATGAAACGTCGAACCTTCATCCGCGATCTAACCGCATCCGCCGCCTTGTTCGTTCCCCTTTCGGCCGGAGGAGCCGGGGCGGATGGCGGGTTGTCAAAGCACAGGATCGCCGCACTTGAAACCCGCAAGGTCGCCCAACCGTGGCCGAGGCTTGTCGGCAAAAACGCGCGCCTGGATGTTCACGGCCGAGGTCCCAAACCGGATGTGGCCATTTTGAAAACCGACCAAGGAGCCGTGGGTTGGGGCATGATCCGGGGCGACGCCGGGGCCGCGCGCAAGTTGGAATCCGCGGTGCTCGGCAAAACCGTGGCCGAGTTGTTCGATCCCGCCAAGGGAACCTCGCCCGCATTGATGGCGCTCGATATTCCGCTGCACGATCTGGCCGGTGTCATTCTCGCACAACCGGTCTGGAAATTGATAGGCGGCGGCGACAAGCCCAACCTGCCCAAAATCTACTCGGGCATGATCTATTTCGACGACCTCGAACCTGCCGACAAACCGCGCGGAATCGATGTTTTGCTGGAAGAAGCCTGATGGGATCGCAACCACGGTTATCGGCAACTGAAGGTCAAAATCGGCCGCGGCTCGAAATGGATGGAGCCCGCCGCGGGCCTCCGGCGCGACATCGAGGCCGTGCGCGCCATCGCCAAAGCCGTTCCCGACTGCGAGATCCTGGTGGATGCGAACAACGGCTACGACGTGGAAACCGCAATCCGTTTCATGGAAGGGATCGCCGGTATTCCGCTGTATTGGTTCGAGGAACCCTTTCACGAAAAGCCCGACGATTGGCGCAAGCTGCACGCGTGGATGAAGGCTAACGGATTTGAAAAAACCTACCGCGCCGATGGCGAGTATGCTCCGGACCGGGCGGTGCTTGATTCGCTAGGCAGAGAGGGTGTCGTCAATTTGCGGTTGGAGGACATCATGGACCTCGGGTTCACGGGGTGGCGCGCGTTTCTTCCCGATCTGGAGAAACGCGGGATCGCCGCCTCGCCCCACGCCTGGGGCGCTGGCCTCAAGACCGTTTACACCGGCCACCTTGCCGCCGGACTCGGCAATATCCCGACGATCGAAGGCGTCACTTGCGGCGAGGACGAAGTCTCATTGGGCGAAAACCGGATCGTGGATGGCCATTTCCTCGCGTCGTCCGCGCCTGGGTTTGGGCTTAAACTGGTTTAGCGGGTGCGAAATGAGGCCGGGCTCGGCATATCTTGATCGCCTGGGGTATTGTAAAACCGGTTGGCTTGCAAAACCGCAAGGTTCCTTTTCCCATGAACGAGGGTTTCTGCCATTGGTTTCGGTCGCTTGGCGCGGGTAGCCCCGCCGCCATGTCCATACCAGAAATCCGCCATCATAACAGAAATCCACCATGAAACCGACTTCCTATTCCTTAATCTGCGCCACACTAACCGTGACGGCCATGTCGTCGCATGCGGATCAGACTCGCAACGGTACCGCAACCAATCTCAATTTGGCAGGGGCATGGACGAGCGGTGTGCTTCCCGGAACCGGTGATATCGCGCTTTGGGATTCCAACAGCACTCTATCCAACACGCTGGCTGGCGCCCAGACATGGGGTGGACTCAATACCAGCGGCGCTTCCGGAGCCGTTACGATCACAACCAGTGCCAATCTGGTGCTGGATCATTCCACCGACGCCAATACCGCTTTCAACGTCGGATCCAACAATTTCTCATGGAGTGGCAATACCGCTTTCCATATCAACGGAGCCGCGGGGGTTGTCTCCACCAACCCCGGGGCCACGTTCGCGGGATCTTCGATGGTTACGATCACCAGCTCCGGCACCAAGAACTGGTCCACCAACGCCAGCACCAATGGGGTGACGAATCTCACTTTCACGGGGACGCTGCAGCTCCGTGGAGCCGCGATACCGGCGATCGGCATTTTAAGCACCAACTGGCTTGCACTCGGCGGCGGCGGTGGACAGGGTTCAAACAATGGAACCTTGGTCCAGACCGGCTCGTTTTCCCTCGACACCGGTGACGCGACGTCCTGTGGCAGCTTCGTTCTGACTCACGCGTTCGCCGGACAGTACCTTAAGCTAAGCAGCCTCTCCGGCACCGGCTCCGTTCGTTCGGACTGGGGTGCCGATAACACCGCTGGAACGCAGTTGCGAGGCATCGAACTCAGCCAATCCGGCAATACAGTCCTATCTGGATCAATCCTTTCCCACAACAGCAATGTACAGAACCGTGGCATCGATTTCGTCAAAAAGGGAACGGGCACGCTGACTCTAACCGGCGGCCTCGGTTCGAGCCAGACCATCGGCTCCCGTCTCTCCAAGCTCAACTTCAACGTTCAGGAAGGAACCCTGCAGTGGGGCAACGGAACGACCAACATCACCTACGTCAACGCGGCCAATTGGGATGGCACATCGACGTTCAACATCGGTGCCAACGGCACCTTCCGCATTGCGGCGAATGGCGCATTTGATTTCAGCCGGACGCTCACCGGAGGCACCGGTATCTTCGAAGTGGCCAGCGGCACGGTGACTGCTAGCAAGAGCAGCACCAGTTTCGCGGGAACCGTGAAGGTAACCGGAGGCACCTTGAAACTCGGAGTCGCTGATGCAATCTCCGGGTCCTCGCAAATCATCGTCGGTGCCTCGACCACGCTTGATGTCTCCGGGGTTTCGTGGACCCTCGGCTCGTCACAGACGCTCTCGGGGGTGGGAACGGTGGCCGGCAACGCCACCATCGCCGGCGATCTGGCACCCGGTAGCTCGCCCGGCGCACTGACCTTCAACAACGACCTCGATCTAACCTCCACTTCCGAGTGGCTGGTGGAGATCGGCGGAACCGGCACCAGTGACTTTGACCGCTTGCTGGTCACGGGTTCCCTGGATGCCGGCGGCCAGATCAAGGTCTCGCTGATCAACGGCTTCAATCCGGCGAACTACAGCAGTTTCGACATCGCGAACTTCGCTTCCTTCACCGACAGCGGCTACGGCTTTGATTTCACGGGCGCGCCGCTGGATCCCGGCCTTAGCTGGGACACAAGCGCGTTCTCCACCACCGGCACCATCGCTGTCATTCCCGAACAAAGCGTCGCCTTGCTAGGCGGAATCGGCGCGCTGCTGCTTCTGCGGAGGCGGAAAGGACGGTAAGTGGCGGCGAGGGATCGGACGCCAACGCGATACAGGCGTCCGAGGATTCCCGACTAGGGAAAAATCCGGATTCCGTCTGCTGCGGCAACATCAAGGACCCTGCGGGCTTCTTCGGGGTGGCCAAGCGCGATTTCCATCAGGTGCCGATACAGAATGGCCTCCGGATTGTAGGGAGCGATTTCGTACGCGAGTTGGTTGAATGCCTTTTTGAATTCGCTGGCCTTGATCTTCTCTAACATCACGTCGCCGTCTTCAGGCCGCATTTTGCTTGTCCAAAACCACCGCCGGATGGAAACGTCGTCGCCGTCGATCCGGAAGGAATTCTCCATCAGAGCCGCCGCTTCCCGAACCAGCGGGTGGCCGGCGGCGGCGGAGGATGTCGCCTCGTTGGCCAGCAACACCGTGATGATATCGCAGGAGTTCAATTGCCATCGGTTGGTCTGATAGATCGTGTCCACCGCCGGATCTTTCCGCAGATCTTCAAGTACGGCGGCTCCCAACATCTCGCCTAACACGGTGTTGGTGGTGGCGCACGGCGACTTCTTATGCAGGGACCGGGCCCTATCCAGCAAATCCGCGACATCGGTACCGCCCGCGCGCAGCCGCGAGGAATTCTCCAGGGAGATTGCGGCGACTTCCAACAGCACCCGTGTGCCGGGTTTGGCGTCCGCGGGAAGCGAATCGAGAGCCTTCCGGTTGCGTTCGATCGATTTGGCCAGGCCCTCGGCCTCCGCCTTGGTGAACTTCCCCGAATAACGCGGCTTGGCGCGTTCGAGAGCTTGGCTGTGGTCGATCCCGGCGGCACGGATTTTCTCCAGCAAGGTCTTGATTTCCGCGTGATCCTTCGACGCGACGTGGAATGCCGCCATGGCGGCGTAAAGCCCCGGATTTTTGGGAGACATGACAAGGGCCTGCGAGAGCACCTTGCGCGCCTCGGCGGTGTGCGGAGATCTGGCCAGCCCGTCGATCGCCGCCTTGAATTCTTCGGATGTCGCCGCAAGGCCTACCCGCGCGCCCGACGCCGCCATTTCTGGAACGATCTCGAGATCAAGCAGCTTTTCGTTCATCTCCCAGTTTGCCAGGTTCAGATAGGAACTCCCAAGATTCTCCAACAGAATCGAACTTTGTTCCAAGCGTGAGGCGCGAGCGATGTTCTCCACCGATTTGCGGAAATCCGCCACGCTGCCGGTCAGCATGGCGAGGTTCTGCCACACGAGCGCCTCGTTGTTCAGGCGGCTCGCGGACTCCGGAAGGGTCTCGTAAACCTCGGCAGCCTTGCGGAATTCGGCCTTGGCTTCGTCAATCCGTCCCGCAAGTTGTGCCAGTTCGCCAGCGTTGGAATGGAGTTGGGCCTTGACCTCACCCTGTGCGCTGTCGCAACGGAGCAGCCATTTCCGCCGGTCATCGGAGTCGGTACACATCACCTGCCGCACACTGGCAAGCATCTGCTTTTTGGACGTGTCGGATTCGGAAGTCCACGCTTCCTCGATCATGGATCGGGCGCTATCCGCCTCGCCCACGTCCCGCAGGCGATCCGCCACCTGCAGCACCCATTCGCTGGCCCGCTTGTGGCTATCCAGCAGTTCGTCGAACAGTTTCCTGCCCTCCTGATGTTTGCCAAGCCAGTAGGAAATCTCTCCGAGAAAAAGCCGGAACTCGTCGGTCTCACCGGCCGCGCCGCGGATTGATAGAAAGGTTTGCTCGGCGCTTTGCAGCAGGTTCTGCCGCTCGCCAGCATCGGTGACTTCCCTGGACAGATTCAGTTCCGAGATCCCGAGTTGCATCACCGCGGGAACCAGCCGTCCGGCCTGCTCCTGACGGTCGATCGCATGCTTGACGGCGGGATCGTCACGCAGTTGCTCCGCCAGATACTCCTCTACGATCGCACCCTTCCTTTCGTCGTCCGCCGCTTCATACCGTCGATAGAACTCCTTGGGCCCGCGGTGTTGGTTGAGCACCTCCAGATAGGCATGGTGGCGTTCTTCAAACACCCGCGCGCATTCCTTTTCGGCCGCATGGAAACCCGTGATTCTCGGTGTGGTGTAGCCGCGAAGCAGCTTCCGAGCCGTCGCGAAATCCCCGTCACGGAACAACACACCGCCTAACAATCTTGCGGCCTCGGTGCCCGCCAGATCGGCGTGATCCTTGAAGGGTGTGAGGATCGTTCTGATCTCGGACGCTTTGTCGTCGGCTTCGAGTTCCTCCGCGTAGGCGCACGCGGCGGCGGCACAACCGGGTTCCGTCTTCCACCATTGGCGGGCAATCTCGCCTCGCGCGGCGCGGATGGGTTCGATCGGGCTCTTACCGGGAAACGCGACCGCCAGATCCATCAATGCCAGCGCCTCTTTGGGATGGGATCGGGCGTGGTACGCGGCCGCGATCTTCAGCCTCTCGCCGAAATCGGGGAACCACAGAAACCGGCCGGTGCTCTCGGAGATTTCACGGGAAACCGCAAGCGCCTGTTCCACGGACGCGCCCTCCCCCCATGCCTTTCCAGCGGTCTCGCGAAGGATGGAAACCGCCCGAGTTCCACGGCTTGGATGCGAGCACACCGGAATGATTTCGGATGCCGTGGCCGATAGATCGTTCTCCTTCAGATAGGTTTCCGCTTTTTGGATCCTCTTGTCGGTTCGGTAACCGTCCGAGTTGAAATACCCTTCGCAAATTACGGTTGCGAATCCACCGATCACACCGGCCATCACAAGCCACCGCAGTCGGCGGGCCAATCCGGACAGGGGTTCCTTCCCCAGGAAATGATAGCTGTTGCCGCCCGCGGGAATCACCCGGTAAGCGGAAACCGCGAGCACAGGCACAAACAGGAATGTTAGAACAAGGTTCGTGACATACGAGCCGGTTGGCGCGTGGAAATCCCTTTTCCCTGCCAGCGAGGTCCCGAAGCCGTTGAGCGTAAGCAGTGTGGGTGCCCCGCGGATCGGTTTCATGGCCGGAAATTGCTCACGAAGATACGCCTCTTGAGAGCCCGAATCGGTGGTTTGGCTGTCCATGGCGGATGAATCTGGCAAAATTCCCGCCCTTACGCAAGCACCCAATCGGATCCGATGTGAAAATAGATCACTTCATCACCGGGTCCCGCACCATCACCCACGTCTTCTGGGTGGCGGTGAAGCGGATGCGGATCGCCTTGACGGCGGTTTTCTCCGGAAGGGCGCCCTCGGCGTTGCCATAAGCGTAATCGGCCAATTTGGTCCAAGTGGCTCCATCGGCGGAATACTCGAGCACGGCGCCCACCGCCTGATCTTTGGTGGAGGCGCGCTCGCCGGTGGGGACACTGATAGACGATGCGCTCACGGGCTTCTCGAAGGTCCATGTCACCGTGTCGCCGGACTTCGGATAGTCCGCGATCCAGAACAGCGTGGCGTCATCCCAATCCGCGCACTTCGGAGCCGAAGAATCGCCGTAGCCCGGCAGCATGCAGGATACCGTGGCGGCGGGTTCCAGACGGTCGGATTTCGTTAGAACAACCGCGCCACGCGAGTCATTGCCGCCGTCGCCCCGGAGCTTCGCCCGCAGGATGACCTTCGCACCGGCGGGAATGTCGGAGATTTCGAAGCGCCATGTGTTGTCACGATGCTGTCCGCCCGCGCGGCCCGCATGGGCGTCGCGGGAAACGGATTGCCCGTTGACCAGGATCTCGGTGTCCGAAATCTCCAACGCGTGAGTTCCGGAGGTGAATCGGAACGTCGCCCGCCAGATGCCGGGCGATGTGAGTTCTTTCGATAGATCGAACTCCGTGATGCCGCCGGGTTTCCCTAACATCGAAGGCGTCCATTCCGCAGCTCCGAGCGGTGTCGCGCCCGCCAGCATGGTGCTGCCCCTGCCATCGAGGAATGTCCGCGCGCGCAGTTTGGAGGGATCTTTTCCGGTCAGATCAATGGTTCCCCCGGCTTGCGGAGACGCCGCGGTGGGCACGCTTCCATCCAGCGTGTATCGCACGTCCGCACCTGGAAAAGGCGGCTGGATGGTGGCCTTGCCGCCCTTGTGGGTGGCGGTGGGCACCGGAAGCCGATAGGTCACGCCCTGAAATCCGAGCCGCCGCAACGAGGCGGTGCCGAGACGCTCCTCGAAGCCATCGATCGATCGCGCCGTTTGCGGGGTCCATCCGATTTCCGCGATCGCCGCGAGCCGCGGCCAGGTTTTGTAGTCGGCGTGCGCCGAGTAGGTCGGCAGATCGATCAGATCCCCTTTCCATGGCTGGACGAACTCGGTCCACAGCGCCGCGTGGATGCCCATGATGCGGCTTTTCGCCTCCGCCGGGAGATCGCCTCCGTCGCCTAACGGATCGAACGCGTAAGCGCGCCGGCAGCTTACCGGACCGGCCCACCAATGGGACGGCGGCTCGCCCTGGGCGTCCGGATAGACCATGTCGAAGTAGCAGTGCTGGCCAGGCGCCATCACCACCGGAAATCCCATCTTCGCGGCCTGATAGCCCGGTCCGGTGCCGGTCCATGCCATGATCCCGGTGCCGCGGTCGAGCCGGGCGTCGAGCACTTCGTTCCAACCGAAAATCCGCTTGCCGCGCGCGGCGAATATCCGTTCCAGCCGTTTGGTGAAATGGACCTGGACTTCATGCAGGTTCGCGAGTTTCTCCCGCCGCATGAGCTGTTTGATCTGCGGACAGTCCTGCCACGCCTGGTGGTTCACCTCGTCACCTCCGATGTGGATGTATTCATAGGGAAACACCGTTTTGAGTTCGTCGAAAACCGTCTCGATGAACCGATAGGTTTCCTCTTTGGCCGGGGAAAGCGCGTTGCCCTTGAAGCCTTGTGCGGAAACGCCGCCACCGTTGCCTTCCGGGAGCAACTCCGGATAGGCGGTGACCGCGGCCAGCGAGTGGCCGGGCAAGTCCACTTCAGGCATGATCTCGATGTGCCGGGCTTTGGCGTAGGCCACGATTTCCTTCAGCTCGGTCTGGGTATGGAATCCGCCGTAGCGCTTGTGCTGTTCCTTTCGCGGGTTGGGCAGGGCGCACTCCGTGCCGCGCCAGGCGCCCACTGAGGTTAGTTTCGGATAGGCCTTGATTTCGATCCGCCACCCCTCATCGTCGGTTAGATGCCAGTGGAGACGGTTCATCTTGTGCATGGCCATCGAGTCGATCAGCTTGAGCATGTGATCTTTCCCGAAAAACTGGCGTGCCTCGTCGAACATGAAGCCGCGCCATGCGAAACGCGGTCGATCCTCGATCTTCACCGCAGGCACGGTCCATTCCGTGACCTTCACCGGAGTTTTCGAAAATACTTCGGGGGGGAGGAGTTGCAGCAAGGTTTGGCCGCCGTAAAACAGTCCGGCCGGAGCGGCGGCGGTGATACGAACCCCGGAGGCGGAGGATTCCAACAGATATCCCTCGGAACCCAGTTTCGCGGTCTGGGAAGGATCAAGCGCCAGTGAAATTCCGGAGGCCGCCGGTTTCACCGGGACGGAATACCCGGTGGAAGCCCGCAACCGCACAGCGAGCGCCTCAGCCTCGATGGCGGCCGGCCCCGTGGCGATAATCGAGGTCGCGGGGGAGAGCCGGAATCCCGGGCCGCCACCGTCCTCGACTGAGGCGGGAAGCGGAACCAGCGGCAGGACGGCACCGCGTGCGGACACGAGGGCGATGGCAAAAGCAATCAATCGGACTTTCATAAAACAGGACGCGTGTCTGATACACAACCATCGGCAAACGTCGATCAAAAACCGACCCGAACAACGACCGGTCTTGAAACAAAACCGGCAATCCGAAACCCCGGTGTCTGGCGGGTTGCGCTAGGCTTTGCGCGTGTCCGCAAATCCGTTTTTCCGATTACTCCGACTGGGATTTCCGCTCCTGGTATTGTTAGGCTGCTGCCGGATGGAAGCCGCCCACATCAGGCTGTTTGTTCTAACCGGCCAGTCGAACTCGCTCGGCACCACCGCCGGCGGCGAGGCCGACCCCACACCCGGCACCGATCCCGCCGACGCCAACATCCGCTTTTTCTGGAGCAATCGGGCCGACGCGGCCACGGTCATCGGCGACTCGGGCGGGGTCTTCAGCACACTCCAAAGCCAGCAAGGCGGCTATTACAGCGGCAGCTCCACCCATTGGGGACCCGAAATCGCCTTCGGCCGGACGCTCTATCGGGCGGGCGTCAGGAACTTCGGCATCATCAAGGCCGGCCGCGGCGGCGGCGGCAACACGTTCTGGCAGAAAAATTCGGCGGACGATCATATGTATGACCACGTCATGGCCACCGTGAACGCCGCGACCGCCGCTCTAACGAGCAACGGCGATACGTTCGAGATCGTTGGCCTGCTCTATCTGCAGGGCGAAAGCGACACGGCGGCCGAGGCCGCCGAAGCGGACAACCGTCTGAAAACGCTGA
Organism: Verrucomicrobiota bacterium; assembly: GCA_017301995.1. Lineage (GTDB taxonomy): Bacteria > Verrucomicrobiota > Verrucomicrobiia > Verrucomicrobiales > Akkermansiaceae > Luteolibacter. Next base: position 192,572 of record JAFLEH010000009.1, read on the forward strand.
CCGACAACCTCCGGGCCGATCTCCCCAACGCCGCGAATCTCCACTGCGTGGCGGGAGGAATCGCCGCCGCCGGAACGGTTAGGGACACGGTCCGTGCCAATCAAACCGCGATAGCTTCCGCGACATCCTACATTGATTCGTTCTCCAACCTCGATCTGCAGCCGGCGCTCTACGACAGCCTGCACTTCAACAAGGCGGCGAAACTCACGGTCGGCGAGCGTTTCGCCCAGGCGTTCTTCGCGGCCGGCACGGTAGCGAGGTACTACGGGAAGCTGGTTTTCATCGGCGATTCGATCACCCAGGGAGGAAACGGCGACCATCCCGGCTACCGCTACACCGTTTTCAAACATCTTGCGAACCGTGGACTGCCCGCCAACGCGGCTACCGGTTACGAGTTCGCGGGTTCGGTGACCGGACCCTATCTGAACAGCGTTCTAACCACCCCGGATGTGGGCGGCCAGGTCTTTTCAAACATCCACGACGGCCACTACGGCTGGCGCGCTTCATGGATCCGCGGCCGGACCGCGCTTCCGGCCGGGCGCTATCTAACCAACAACCTCGGGTCGGGCACGTTCTCCAACTGGACCGGACAAACGGCCACCTACGCCACCGCGGACGCCGGAACCCTAACCTACGGCGGGCCCACCTATGTTCCGGACACCGCCTCGATCATGATCGGCATCAACGATCTGGCGGATGGTGTCGCGGAAACCCAGGTTCGGGATGATATCGGCGCGCTGATCGACCAATTGCGCGCCGCCAATCCGTCCGTCAGGATTTTTCTCAACAAAGTGCTCCACACCAACCAGGGATCCACCCGCGACGCCCAGGTCAACGCGCTCAACGCCCTGCTTCCAGTCCTTGTCACCGCGAAAAACGCCGTTTCCTCCACATCGCCGGTGTGGCTGGTGGACGCGGACACGGGATTCAATCCGGTCACCCAGACCTATGATAACATTCACCCGAATGCCAGCGGAGAAACCTATGTCGGGGATCGGATTGCCGCAGCGCTTGGATTGTTGGAAACCCCTTCTTCCGCCACTGTCACCGCTCCACCTCCCAATGAGGCGGCGGCTTCTTCGTCATTCGGCAATCGGTACGAAGGCAGTGAAATCTGGAACGCTTCGTTTCTCAACAACTGGGCCCAGGCCGGGACCGGGAATCTAACCAAAGCTTTGCCGCAAGCCACCGACCTCAGGTTGGTGAACCCATCATCCGGCGCGGTGTGGATCGAGGGCGCCGCCACCGGCTGGAGCGCCAATTGCGCGGGCGACTGGACCGTTGAAACCCGGATGAAATTCGCCGCCAATCCCAACGGCTTCGCGCTGTGGTTCGGCACCGGTACCAAGCGCATCATCGTCGAAGTCATGGCCGATTCAACGCGCGACAATGGCAACACCACCTTCAATGCGCCTCACAACAACGCGGACGGCAACTGGCACGTCTTCCGCGTCTGCCACGACAGCGCCAACGGCCGCTACCACGTCTGGCGGGACTCGGTCCGGATCACCCCGGCGGACGGCGTCACCTACGATGCAACCGCGTCCGACAACCGGCTGATCTTCGGCGATTTCACCTCTGGGACCTTCGGCAACGGGTTCGACGCCACCATCGACTACATCCGCTACGACACCACCGGCGCGTGGATTCCCGCTGACGCCGATTCCGATGGCGACGGTCTAACCGAAGCGTGGGAATACCGCTGGTTTGGTTCATTCACCTCCGCTGTGGCGGAAAACGATGACGACGGAGACGGGCTGACCAACTTTCAGGAACAAAGCATTGGTTCCAACCCTTGGGACGTACATTCCACCACCACACCGCCCGCGACCGCCACGCTCTATCAAACAGCCAGGGAGATTCCCCGTTTCGGGAACCATGAACTCCTGAAGATCCGGGTGAACAATCCCACCGCCGTGCAGAAAACCGTGGAGGAATTGCGAATCACCCTCCCGGATGCGGCCACCTGCGACCGGATCTCGGAGTTGCGCCTGTATGGCAACGGAACCACTCCGCTCGCGACACTAACCAACCCGCAGACGCTGGAGTGGGTGATTCCGCTCAATCAGCCGCTCGCGTCCGGATTCGTCGATTTCCGCGTCGATTGCACGCCGGAGCGATACGGAGAACTTGGCGCGATCCTCGATGTGGCGGTCTCCACACTGGTCGTCTCGGGCGAGACGATCACGCCTGACAACCCCTCACCCGCGGGTGGTCTGACCCTCGCCCTCCAGCCGATGTTATCGGACATCCGCATCAGCGGCGAGGGCGGTGTCAATACCTATCGGATTCCGGGAATCGCGTGTGACGGTGACGGGGTTCTCCATGCCGTTTACGATCATCGTTACTCAGGCTCCGGTGACCTTCCGGCCAACATCGATGTGGGGTATTCCCGTAGCACCGACGGCGGTTTCACTTGGACGCCTTCCGCGGTCATCCTGGACTTCGACGCCAGCGTATCCGGTTCTTCGGGAAACGGCGTGGGTGATCCGTGCATTCTTTATGATCCGGTCACCCGCACCCTCTGGGTCGCCGCGCTTTGGTCATTCGGCAATCATGCGTACAGTGGGTCCGGTGCCGGCACCGATCCCACGCAATCCGGCCAGTATGTTCTGACAAAATCGACCGATGGAGGCATAACCTGGAGCGTGCCGATCAATATCACCGTGGCGGTGAAGGATGACCCGAACTGGCGCCTTGTTTTCCAGGGACCAGGCCACGGGTTCGCGATGCGCGATGGCACGCTGGTGTTTCCATCCCAACGAATCAACTCAAGCGGTGTCGTCCAATCCTGCTCGGTCTTCAGCACCGACCATGGCGCGACATGGGACTTCGGATCCGCGGTGACCGCCACCTCGCCCACCACCAACGAAAACACCGTGTGCGAGTTGGACGACGGCCGTCTGCTGTTCTCGATGCGGACCCCATCTGGTTCCAACGGCCAGCGCGCCTGGGCACATTACACGCCTGGCGGTGCCACACCGATGCGGGACGGAACGTGGAACACACTCTATCGGCTCGCCGCCGTTCCCGATCCGGTTTGCCAGGGAAGCGTGATCCAATGGACCAGCGTGCATGGCGGGCATCCGCGAGAGAGGATTCTCTACGTGGGGCCTGATTCGTCCTCATCCCGGGTGGATCTAACGCTTCGGCTTTCCGGCGATGGCGGTCTTTCCTGGCCGGTGTCGCGTTTGGTTTTTGCCGGATCGTCCGCCTATTCCTCGCTGTGCGTTCTTCCAGATAACTCGGTAGGAATACTATTCGAAAAAGATAACTACACGAAAATCACCTTCGTTCGGGTGGAGGAAGAGTGGCTGTTCAATCCGGACGCCGACGCCGATCAGGACGGGCTGCCGGACGCATGGGAAACCTTCCAGGGCGTGACCGGCCCGGCGGACGACGATGACGGCGATGGCTGCGGAAATCTCCGCGAGTTTCTGGCAGGCACCGATCCGCTCAACTCGGCTTCGGTTCTGCGGGCCACCGGTCTATCAACCGTGCCGGGCGGCATCGGGTTTTCGTGGCAGTCGGTACCGGGCCGGATTTATCAGATCGAAGCCTCCGGCGATCTCGCGAACTGGGAACCCGTGGCGGAATCCGCCGCCACCTCCGCAACATCATCGGTCGTGCTCCCCGCCACCGCCGACGCCAGGCGTTTCTACCGGGCCCGCGTGCTGCGGTAGCGGACACGGTTCGGGGACGGCCGAACACGGAAACGTCCGCGGCGTCCCAAGGGACGGAAGCGGACGACACATGGCCGCAAGACGCGGGATTCAAGCCGAAATCCGAAGTTGATAGTCCGAATGTGGTCCCATTTGACCGCTGAAGCCGCCGTAATGGAGATTGCAAAGATCTGCCGGATTATGATTCATCTTCCGGTGTTGGCTTTCCGATCAAAGAACACCCAGCGAACTCAGCGGTTCACAGCGCTTCAGCGGCAAATCAAGTTTCCAAACTACCTTGAACTTCGGATTTCGGGTTGATAAGTCTCCTATCATGGCCTCCACTTTCCAATCGTCTGCCCCCCCGCCACCCTGACCACCGGAATACCATGAACAATCCCATCATCAAGGAAGTGCGCAAGGCCCGCGCCGCCCTGGCCGCGGAACTGGGCCAAGGCCGGATACGAGGCCAGAAATCCCGCCGCCGGCAAACCCGCGCCCCGCGCTGGCTCGCGGGAAGTTTCAAGAAGGCAAGTTCCAAGTGCCAAGTAGCGGAAGCAAAGCGCCCCGCCCATCCCGTGCCCCTCGTCCGCTTCATCCTATGCCGTTCGCAGGCCGTCCGATCCGTCCGCTGGCTGGCGTTGGGAATACTGCTGGCTGCGGGAAGCGCCAACGCGGAGACCACGATGACGGTGGAGGGGCCGGTGGTTGCTGTTGGTTATCATTACACGGTCGGTGACTACATTCCGGAACGCCCTGGGTTGGAAGCAGAATGGGGTTACATAATCACAAACACCAGCACGGTGGGTGACCTCAACAACATGATCAGTTTCAGGATCAGCGCCGGGATCAACAGCGGGGTGTTGTCGGCATATCTAAGCTACGACGGATTCACCGGCGGCGTCACCCCTTACCTCACCGCCACATCGTCGGGTTTTTCGGGCCTGCTGCCCCCAACCAATCCCCCGGATTTGGCCGAGAGCCAGGTCAAATTCTACCTCATCACCCCGCTCACCACCTCCTCGCGCCCCGGTTCGGCGGCGGCGGTGGCGCGTGGGGACGGCTACAACATCCCCTTCCCCCCCGTATCGGTGTCGGTGCCGTGGTTGGAGCTTGGGGTAGGGGTGGAGGTAGGGAGGCGGGAGGCGGGAGGCGAGAGGGGAGGAGGAGTGGGTGTGGCGTGTGAGCAACGGGGGGACCGGGCCGGTGTCGAGGTGGGAGGTGCCGTGCGGGCGGCAGCAGGGGGTGGAGCGAGCGCTGGCGCCTGCGGGATGGTCGGCGGAGGTGGGGAGCGTGGGAACGGTGTTCACGGGGAGCCTGGGTCACGGGGCGAGCGCGGTCTTCGCGGTGCGGGTGGGGGAGGCGGGCGGGCCATGGAGCGTGTTGCAATGCGAGGCGCGGAGCGCCGACGAAGTGGCGCGGGCGTGGACGCGCGTGCCCGGCGCGGCGGTCCCGCGGGCGCTTTCCGCCTGGACCGACGCCACCGGCCTGCACGGGCGCTTCCTGGTGCGTCCCGGCTCGTCGCTGCGCTGGGAGCACGCGCCGAATCTCACATCCTGGACGCCCGCGCCGGCCGACTTCCCGGTTCCCATGGGCGGCAACCTCGTGCGGGTGGACCGCCCGCTTTCCGGCACGGGCGGCTTCGTGCGGGTGAAGACCGAAGCCCCGGCGGTCGCGGAGACGCCGGAGTTGCTAGCCATCCCGCTCGCCGGCACCTGGACCGCGCCGGTGGCTGCGGAGCCGGAAGGCCCGGCGGGGGATGAAGTGGTGGCGCCTTGAAGACGCAAGACATAAGAGAAGAGGGAAAGCGTGGAGCGAATGCGCCTCTCCTTTCGCCTTCCCGTCTTGCGTCTTGTGTCTTGAAGCGAGCGCCGCGAGCGGTCTTGCGTCTTTTTTATGCGTCTTTTTTATTGACGCGTGGCGGAAATAAGCGACCCTGTCTGCGGTGATCCGCAGCTTTGCCGACAAAGAAACCGAGGGAATCTGGAACGAGCGGCCGTCCCGGCGCCTGCCCGTGGAGATCCAGCAACGGGCTTTGAACAAGCTGGCCATGATCCATCGGGCGCTCTCTCTGGACGACCTTCGGATTCCACCGGCCAACCGGCTGGAAGCCCTGCGCGGCAACCTCCAGGGGCGGTTCAGCATCCGGATCAACCAACAATGGCGCGTCTGCTTCCGCTGGCAGGACGGCGACGCCCACGAGGTGACCATCATCGACTATCATTGAACCCCCGCCCCTCCGATCCCATGCCCAAATCCAAGACCCAACTGCGTTTTCCCCATCCGGGCGAGATTCTCCGCGAGGAGTTCCTCGAACCGATGGGCATCAGCCAATACCGCCTCGCCCTCGCGCTGCACATCCCGCACAGCCGGGTCACCGCCCTCATCCACGGCCGCCGGGCGCTCACGCCCGACACCGCCCTGCGACTGAGCCGCTACTTCGGCACCAGCGCCGAGTTCTGGGTCGGCCTCCAGCAGGAGTTCGATCTCCGCAAGGCCCGCGCCCTGTCCGCCGCCACCATCAATGCCGACGTCGTTCCCTTGGCCGGGTGAGGTCGGTGGAAAGAAGACGCAAGCAGAATGTCCTATCATGAAACGCCCGCTTTCCGTCATCATCGCGGTCATGCCGTTCCTGTGCGACGCGATTCGCGCTTCGGAACCAAAGCCCCCTAACATCGTATTCGTTTTGTTTGATGACATGGGGTGGGGCCAACCCCAAAGCTACAATCCCGGGTCCGCGTTGCGAACGCCGAACTTTGACAAGCTGGCATCCCAGGGCATGCGTTTCACGGACGCCCACACCGCCGCGGCCGTGTGCACGCCCACGCGATACGGCATTCTGACCGGCAGGTATCCGTCGCGCATCGGGCAGTTCGGGGTGCTCGGCACATGGTCGCGGCCGATCATACCGGTCTCGCGTCCGACCGTGGCCTCGGTGCTCGGGCGGATGGGCTACGACACCGCGTGCGTTGGCAAGTGGCATCTCGGCCTGGGATGGGAAAAGGAGGGCAAGGGTGCGCCGGAGGTGGGGGAACGTTTCAGCAAGGGACCTAACGATCTCGGCTTCGGGTATTTCTGCGGCTACACCCATGCGGGAAACATCGGCACCGTGCTCGAACAGGACCGTGTTGTTGAGGTGGTGAAGGAGAGTGAAAACCAGCCTATCATGCTCCGCAAGGCGGTGGATTGGCTGGAAAGGCGCGATCCGCGGAAGCCGTTTTTCCTGTATTTCCCGATGTGTCCTCCACACTATCCGGTCGCGCCCGAGCCCGAGTTCATCGGCAAAAGCGGCGGCGAGGACCTCGCGGGCAAGGGACTCAAGGGCCAGGCCAATCCCGGCCGCTATCCGGATTGGCTGTTTCAAGGTGACGCCATGCTTGGCGAAATCATGCGGGTGCTGGAGAGCCGCGGTCTCGCGGATAACACCCTGCTGATCGCCACCTCGGACAACGGCGCGGAGCATCGCTCTTACGCCCCATTTCGCGAATCGAAGCGCAGCATCTACGAAGGCGGGCATCGCGTGCCGTTTGTCGCCCGCTGGCCCGGCAAGGTGAAAGCCGGTTCCACCTGGAATCATCCGGTGTGCCTGAACGATCTCATGGCCACCGTGGCGGAGATCACCGGCGCGAAACTCCCTCCCGGCGCCGGCGAGGACAGCGTTTCCTTTCTCCCGGTATTGTTAGGAACGACCGACGCGCCCACCCGTGAAGGCACGATTCACCAATCCGCGGGTGGCGATCTCGCCATGCGCCTGGGACCGTGGAAGCTCATATTCAAAAAGAACGGCCGCCGCGAGCTGTACAACCTCGAATCCGATCCGGGTGAGAACAAGGACGTGCTCGCCACCAATCCCGATGTCGCCGCCAAACTCACCGCGTTGACCGAGCGCCACATCCGCGAGGGCCGCAGCACGCCGGGCGCCGCACAGCATAACGATTTCAAGCTTTCGATCGGCGGTAGTCCGAAGCGAGGCAAGGACAATGGTCGAATGGGTAATGCGACCCGATCTCGGGAGCCCGACAAAGAAAAGTGATTCGCCCTGCCAGGATACCTTCCGTTCTAACATTCGCAACAATCCCCGCCATGATCCGGTCCCTGCCATTCATTTCGCTGTTGTTCACCACGCTTGCTGCCTGGTCTCAGGAGCCTTCGCTGCCGCCCAAGGACAGGTTCCATCTTTTCCTGCTGGCGGGGCAATCCAACATGGCCGGCCGCGGGACGGTTGAAAAGCAGGACAAAACCCCGCACCCGCGGGTGGTGTTAGCTCAGTGGATCTGAAGCACAGGGGGGACAAGCTCCACTTCGACTCCCCCTCGCTCCGGGAGTTCGGGAAACGCTACGCGGAAGCATATATGAAGATGGCCAGATAGCGCCGGGTCGCCGCATCGGGCGTTTCCAGGTTGTAGGAAAAGCCGAATCCTGTGAAAGTTCTCCTCCGCCGCCGGTGTAGTGCCATGTCGCGACAACGCCACGCCGCCAAATCCACCACGAACCCGAACTCCGGTGAAAACAGCCGTATTTTCATTCGCAATCTGCATCGCCGTTTCCTGTGGGTTTGCCGAAGACAAGGCGGGCTCGATCTTGCCGCGTGGCGATTGGGAAAAGCACGGGTTTGCCGTCACCGCCCGCGACGAGCTGCGGACATTGCTGCGAGAGCAGGTGGAGCAAAAGCGTGTCCCCGGTGGCGCGTTGATCATGGTGCACCAAGGGGAGGTGGTTTTCGCCGAGGGATTCGGTTGGGCGAACCTTGAGGCGAAGCGGCCGTTCCGGATCACCGATCCTGTCAGAATAGCGTCCATCACCAAACCCATCGTTGCCACCGCCATCGTCGCGCTCGCGGCCGAGGGGAGGTTCTCCCTTGATGAACCCGTTAGCACATGGCTGGCGGAATTCCGCGGGGTTAAACTCCTCTCGGGAGCGCCGGCGTCGCGCGCGCCAACGATCCGTGAGTTGCTCTCGCACACCGGAGGCGCGCCAGTGGACGAGTCGACACAAGGCCGGCCGTGGCTGCGCGAGTGGACGAAAGACCCGAAAATCACGCTCGATGATGTGGTGAAGCGGCTAAGCCAAACCGGCCTCGCCTGGGAGCCGCGTGCCAGATTCGGCTACAGCGGTTCCGGCTTTGACATTGCCGTGCGCGCGGTAGAAGCGGCGACCGGCCAGCCCTTCGAACAACAGGTGGCCCGATGCGTGCTTGTGCCGTTAGATATGACTTCCACCACTTTCCGGCCGTCGGCGGAAGTTCGCGCGGCGATGCCCGCCGGTTACCACCTGACGGCCCGCGGCTTTGTCGCAAGTTCGCGGGTGCTGCGTGAACGCGGCGCCACCGGCTATGTGACCTACGGCGGAAGCATTGTCACTACGCCCGAAGACCTCGCAAAATTCCTTTTGCTGCACTTGCGAGACGGTGAATGGCAGGGACGCCAATTGGTCCCCGTCGATGCGGTTCGGGCGATGCGCCGGAAGCCGGAGTGGTCGAAAACCGGCTATGGACTCGGATGGTCGTTGGGCCGCGTCGGAAAAGACGGCAACCGTCTCACCATTGGTCACACCGGATCGAGCGGCACGGCGTGCAAAGTGGATTTCCAGCATCAAACCGTGTGGGTGTTGTTCACCCAGATGCCGGTGCCCAAGGACGCGGCCCTCGAACCCCACTTCCGCAATCTGGTCCGCGATAAGCTCGATGAAATCGTCGCGCGGTTGAAATAGAGGATGGACAGCCGGTGAAAGGAAAACGGAACCGCGAATGGACGCCAATTGACGCTAATTTTCAATGAGTTGGAAAGGCCGGATGGTTAACCCATCTGGTGAGCGGCCCAACCGTCATAACGCCCGTATTTTCAATTTCCCATTCGTGTCCATTCGCGTCCATTCGCGGTTTCCAGAATAACCGAAGAAGCGCGCGCAGAGCTTGGACCATGCCTGACGCTCCGCCAATCGGTTTTTTATGAAAACACGCCGGTGATATTGGCGTAGAAAACCGGTTCGCTCCGATAGCTTTCCTCCAACCAACAAGTTCCATGAAAACAACCGTAGTTTCCCTCGCGGTCTGCGCGGCGAAAGATCCCGACGGGAAAACCAAGCGTCTCCACAAAAAGGGCGTGACTCCGCTCACCCCCGGGCAAATCACTCTGCTCAAAACCTGGATTGACCAAGGCGCCAAGTAAGCATCACGCGATATGAAACCGGTCATCCCATATCTCGCCGCGCTGCTGCTCGCGTTGCCGGGAGTTTCGATGGCGGCCGACGCGCCAACGCCACCGGCCAAACCCAACCTCGTGTTCCTCCTCGCCGACGACCTGAGACCGGATTGCCTAGGTATGTTAGGGCACCCCGTCGTCAAGACACCCAACCTCGACAAGCTGTTGGAAAACGGATTCATCTTCCGGAACGCCTACGTGCTTGGTTCCAACTCGGGCGCCGTGTGCACCCCCAGCCGCACCATGATCCAGACCGGTATGAGCTATCTCCGGCAGCAAAAGCCGGGCGGATTTCCGCCGGAAAAACCCACGCTCGCCCGAACCATCAAAGCCGCGGGTTACGCCTCGATCCGCAGCGGCAAGTTCGGTAACGGCCCCAAGCGGCTCGACGACGAATTCGACCGTCACCTCGACGGCGGGAACGCCACCGGCAACGCCGACAACATCATCGGTTTCATCAAGAAAAACGGTGGTGGGAAGCCGCTGTTCCTCTACATGGCCTCGCATGAGCCGCACGACCCGCAGTTTGCCACCGACGGGTTCTATCGGATGTACCAGCCGGGAAAAATCCCCTTGCCGGCGAACTTCCTGCCATTCCTGCCATTCAACAACGGCGAGATGACCGTGCGCGATGAAAAAACGCTGCCGTGGCCGCGCACCCGGGAGAATGTCACCGCCAAACTCGCGCGCTACTACGCCTCGATCAGCTACTGGGACTCGCAGGTCGGCCGCGTGATCGCCGCGCTCAAGGACGCCGGGCATTTCGACAACACCATTTTCGTCGTCGCCGGCGACAACGGCCTCTCGCTGGGCGAACATGGTTTGTTAGGGAAACAGAATGTTTACGAGTCGGGCGGCATGCATGTGCCACTGGTCTTCGCCGGACCCGGTATCAAAAAGGGTGAGACCAAGGCGTTCGCCTATTTGTATGAGGTCTATCCGACGATGTGCGAGTTGGTGGGGATTCCCGTGCCACCGGGGCTCGACGCAAGGAGCCTCGCCCCGGTGATCCAGGGACGGCAGGCGGCCCTTCGTGAATCCATGTTCACCGCCTACAGGAACTGCCAGCGCGCCATTCGCGACGACCGCTGGAAACTGATCCGCTATCCGCTGATCGACAAAACCCAACTGTTCGACCTTCAAACGGATCCACACGAAATGACCGACCTTGCCGGCAAACCGGAATCCACCTCAAAAATCAGGGAGCTGACCGCGCTGTTGGAAAAAACCCGGAAGGAATTCGGCGACACGGCGCCACTTGTCGTTTCCAACCCGAAGCCCGCCGGTTGGTCGCCTCCCAATGACGGCATGGGACAACCGAAAAAACCACGCGCCGCGCAACGCAAAAAATAATCCCGTGATATCCGGATCCCGAACCCAAATCCACCCCACCATCCCATGATCCGCCACATCCTAGCCCTGACACTGGCCCTCGCCGGCTCCGCCCTCGCCGTTTCCAAACCGAACATCATCTTCGTGCTCGCCGACGATCTCGGTCTCGATGGCGTGGGGTGTTATGGATCCGACAAACACAAGACGCCGCAGATCGACAAGCTGGCTGCCAGCGGAATGCGCTTTGAAACTTGCTACGCCGCACCCTTGTGCGGGCCGTCCCGCTGCCTGCTGCAGAGCGGCCGTTATGCCTTCCGCACCGGCGGCATCACCAACCAATCGTGGCGCGCCGGCGGCCCCGGGGCCAGGTCGGCCGATGAAAACGGTGTCGCCAAACTTCTCAAACAGGCTGGCTACGCCACGGGAATGGCCGGAAAATGGCGCCAGGTGGGGGAAACCCCGAACGACTGGGGATACGACGAGTATCTAACCGACCCAACGGCCGGCGGCTGGTATTGGCAGAACAAACTGTCCAAAAACGGCAAGGAAATCACCACCCCGCCCGGCACCTACGCACCGGACAAAGTCCATGAGTTCGCGATCGACTTCCTGCGCCGCCACAAGGACCAGCCGTTCTTTTTCTACTATTCGATGCACCACGTGCACGGCCCCATCCTCCGCACGGTTGATAGCGCGGCGGGCACCAAGGGCCAGGACGCCCTCTATGACGACAACATCGCCTACATGGATAAACAGGTCGGCGCCCTGGTAGCCGAACTCGAAACGCTGGGCCTGCGGGAAAAAACCCTGGTGGTCTTCAGCGGCGACAACGGCACCGCGCTCACGTTTCCCTCGACCATTCGCGGCCGAATGATCAACGGCAAGAAGGCATCGATGCTGGAAGGGGGGTCGCGGGTGCCATTCATTGCCAGTTGGCCCGGCACGGTGGCCGCCGGGAAGGTCTGCAAGGACATGGTCAGCTTCGCCGACCCGCATGCCACATTCGTCGAGCTGGCCGGCGCGAAATTGCCGGATGGCATGAAGTTCGACGGTCGCAGCTTCGCCCCGCAGCTCCGCGGCCAGCCAGGCGAACCGCGCGAGTGGATCTTCGTCCAGCTCGGAAAAAAGTGGTATGTCCGCAACGCGGGTTTCAAATTGAACGAGGCCGGTGAACTCTTCGACATGAGCGACGCTCCATTCGTGGAGAAACCGGTGGCCACCGCGGACGACAATGCAGCCAGCAAGGCCGCCCGCGAGCATCTAACGAAAGTATTGGCCGAACTCAACCCCGCCGCCGGCAAATCCGACGCGGGTGGCGCGTCCGGTCCGCGCAAAGCGAAGAAAAACGCGGGCAGGAAAGCATCCCCGGCCAATGGCGGTTAGGCAATTGGGTCCGGTACCGGAATTCCATCATGAATCGACACTCGGAAACCGGTCTCAGGTGATACCGGGTTTCACGGCGGCGATTCCCACGACCAACGCGAGAGCCCCGCGGAGTTGCCGGGGGCGGGCAAGGCGTCTAACTCAGCGCGCACCCAGCCATCCGGGGCGACGAGAACGGTCGTGGCGAGCCACGGCATGGCGGATCACAGTTTGTTCCATGAGCCGGTCTGACCAGTCAAAGACACCACCGAATTGGCGGAAATGAACGGCTCCGACACCGCCGCGGCCTCACGCGGCGTGGCCCATCCGCGGAGCAGCAGCAGGGGAGATCCAGTCGGTGCTCGTTTCCGTGGTCGGTTAGGGCGGGCCTTCGGCGGTTAGGATACCGTCGCTGAGGATTCGCGCGCGCAAGCCTCCCCGGCATCCGTCGGCCAAAAACCGTTCGGCGCCCGGCCCCGCCACCTGATCCATCCACGGGCAGGGTTTGCATTCCTCGCTGCCTTCGAACTCGACTCCCTGGAAGCGGAACCGTTTCCCGATCCACTCGGATAGATCGACGCCGCGAACAATGAGGTTCCGGCGGAACTCGCCGGATGACAGGTCGGGCCGATTGAAGTGCGCCCGCACCTCGTCCACGGTTTCAGCCGCGAAGAAGGTGACCTGGCCTTTGAAATCCTCCTTGTAACCGAAATAGCGGTCGCCCTTGAGTCCCAGCCCGGCAACGCACTCGACTTGGGTAACCCGTCTGATTCCGTGATCCCCGCGCGGTCCGCCAAAACGGCCTCGGAAGTCGTTTCCACCGGATATCCAGATATCCTTCAGCACGGCATCCCAGCGCGCGGTTCCGTCGAACGCATCGCCGCCGTCGGCGGGCGTGTTGTCCGGACCTATCCAATCGACGGTGCCATCGGCATAGGTCTCCTTCTTCCATACCGGCAGCTCGTATTTGAGCCGTTCCATGATCGCGCGGGCGGCATCGAACGCCGCACCGCGATGGGCCGACGCGACTCCCAGCCACACCGCCGGCTCGCCAATGGCGAGCGTTCCGGTGCGATGGAGCGCGGTCGCCCGCAGCAGCCCGTGGCGGACCGCTTCTTCGGTTAGGATGTTGGTTCCCATTGAGACAGCGAGGGCCGGATAGGCCTGGTATTCGAGCTGTTTCACCGGCTTTCCCTCGTTGTGATCGCGGACCCGGCCGTCGAATGTGACCACCGCGCCGGCAGCCGGATCGGATAGAGTGGCTGACAATGCGGGTACATCCGGCGGTGCGCCGGATAGGGAAAATCGGATGATCGGATCGTGCATGGCGGGCTGAAATTCGGTTAGCCACCCGACATTGGCGGCAGCAGGGCGATTCGGTCGCCGTCTTGCAGCGGATGGCTCCAAGGAACCAACTCGTCGTTGACCGCCACGCGGACGGCGGCGCGGGAGATGCCAAGGGCGTGCCTGGCGGCAAGAATGCCGAAGATCTCATCCGCGGTGGCGGCATCGGCGGCGGTGGCTTCGTCGGTCAGACCGCGGCGCTCGGCGAGCAGGCCGAAATAGTGGATATGATACGTATTCATGGTGTGATCGCGGTGTGCCATTCGTCGGGTGTGTTCGCGTTGTCCAAGGCGCGCGGAGTGATAGGATCCAACAGGCGGCAATTGCCGAGGATGAGCACCTTGCGCGGGCAGCGGCGGCCATCGGCCAGCGCGTTCTCCAACAAATCCAACGCTTCCAACGCATAGAAGGCGCAAAGCGGCTCCGGAAGCCCGTCGAATTCGCTGCGGTAGGCGAGGAAGCGCTCTCCGGGATGCCGGGAAGCCACCAGATGCTTCAGAGTTTGGCCATCAAGCCGCGGCAGATCGCACGCGACGACCAGCCAATCGGCCTTCGGGTTTTCCCGCATCGCGGCGAGGATCCCGCTGATAGGTCCGTCGCTCTTTCCCTCGGGGTCGCGGATGATCGTCACCCCGGGAAGGTCCGCCACCCGGTGTGGAACCGGTTGGTCGTGCCGTATGGAGACAATCACCCGCTCGCAATCCGCCGAAGCCAACAGGTCAACCGTCCGCCTGGCTAGAGACCGGCCGTCCGGATGCGCGAGGTCGGCTTTGTCGGCGCCCATCCTTGTGCTGCGCCCTCCGGCGAGAACAAGTCCGTAGAGTGGTCGTGGCGGGTTCATGCGGATTCGGCACGGTAGTCACCGGACTTTCCTCCGGTTTTGGAGATGAGCCGCAGGTCGCGGATGACGATTCCTTTGTTCATCGCCTTGCACATGTCATAGACGGTTAGGGCGGCGGCGGCCGCTCCCGTCATGGCTTCCATTTCGACGCCGGTCTTTCCGGAGGTGGCCACCTCGCAGCGGATGGTGATCCCTTGGTCACGCGGCGTGATCTCAAAACCGCAGTGCTCGATCGGCAGCGTATGGCAGAACGGGATGAGGGCGGCAGTGTTTTTCACCGCCATCGTGCCGGCGATCACCGCCGTTTGGATAACGGGACCTTTGGGGCCTTTGATGTCGTTGTTTTCGAACTTCGAGACAATATCCGCGCCCAGATCAACGTGGACTTCGGCCACCGCGGTGCGTTTGTTGGACGGTTTGGCGGAGACGTCCACCATCGAAGGTTGGCCGTCGCGAATGTGGGTGAAAGTGGACATGGATGAATTGGATAGGTGTTATCAGAACCAGGGAGTGAAAGGGAATACGCCGGTATCCGTGCCGGCGGGTGGGAGAGTTAGAAATCCGTCGCTGCGGAGCAGTCCTGTGAAGTCACCGCTGTTTTCCACGGGTGCCGGATAGGCGGTGCCGTCGCGAAGAGTGACCGGGAGGTGGCACGTGGAATCGGGCAGCCGGCGGACAGACGAGTCCATCCGGACCATTTCCCGCGCGATGTTGGTTAGGCCGACGGAGGCCTCCAGGGCCGGCAGCACCAAAGCGTGGAGACATGTTAGCGCGGAAACCGGATTTCCAGGCAAGGCGGCGATTCGCGTTCCGGACGGGTGTTTCCAGCAACCGGCGGGCTTTCCGGGCCGCTGCGCGATGCCATGGAAAATCCGTTCGCAGCCGATGCCGTCCAATGCGGACGGAATGAAATCGCGCGCTCCCTTGGACACCGCGCCGGTTAGAATGAGCCAGTCGCAGTTCGCCAAGGCCGCCCCGATTCTCGCCTTTCCGGCATCCGGATCGTCCGGCAGGGTGTCGGTGCGTGCCACCGGATAGCCCGCACGCCAAAGTGCGGCCCGGATCGCGTGGGCGTTCGACTGCCGGATTTGATAGATCGAAGGCGTGTCGTCCACGGCCGCCAGTTCGTCGCCTGTGGCGAAAACGATGATTCTCGGCAATTTCGAAACCGTGAGCCAGGCAGCGCCGCAGGAGGCTGCCGCACCAATCTGCCGCGAGCCGATCCGAATTCCGGCCGATAGGATGGTTTGTCCTTGTTGGGCATCGCTGCCCGCCGGATGGATGTTGCGGCCCGGCGAGGCGTTCGCATTTCCGCTCAGATGAATCGATCCGTTTTCCAGCCGCATCGTTTCCTCAACCGGCACGACACAATCCGCTCCGGGGGGCAGGGGAGATCCGGTCATCACTTCGACGCATGATCCGGGCGCCGGCGGGAGCGCGGGCGGTTCATGTCCGGCGGCGGCGGCACCCGTGATCAGGAAGTCACCGAAACCTAGCAAGACATCCCGGCTCCGCAACGCAATGCCGTCCATCATCACCCTATCGAAGGGTGGAAACGGACGGTCGCACGACACCGGTTCGCGCAACACGCGGCCGACGGAGTCTTCGATACGGATTCTCTCGGTTCCCGCTGGCGGCGCGGATTCGAGTATCAGGCGGAGCGCGTCGGCGAAAGGGATCATGGCTGCGTGGATCGCGGTTTGGCCCGCCCGATGGTAGTTAGATTCATGGTTCCGCGAATGACCGCCGATACGGTGATCGCCATGAAGACGATCACGGCCACGGCATTTCCCGCTCCGCCCCATGCCCTGGCGGATGGGATGGAAAGCAGATCGCCGACGATTCGGGTCAGCAGAAATACATGTGTCAGTCCAACGGGAAGGTACGACCAAGGAGTGAACCTCACGGGCAGTCCCAGAACGGCGGGGAAGATCACCGGCGCATGGCCGAAGATCATCGAAAACACAAATCCCACGAACACCGCATGCAAACACATGTCGTAGTGATAACCCTGGCATGGCCAGTTCCAAGCGAACAGCGCTCCGCCCGCGAACAGCCATCCATAGCCACCCAACAGGCATACCGCCATGAAACGGGGCAACCCGGGATGTTTGATGGTGACGCGGGCGATATCAAAGGACATCAGCCAACCGGCCAACCCGACGAGTCCCGCGCCAAACATCAAGCCCCCGGCGCGCCGGGCATCGGCGTGGTCGATGAATCCGCAGGCAAGGCCGGCCCCAACAGGAGCCAACGCGGCGAGTAGCATCGGCCGCGCCCATCTCGACGGCTTCCGGTATCGGGTGAGCTGGATGCGCTCGCCAAGGATGGTTAGAACGAGAAACGCCATCCACCACGGGGCGATCGCCGGCACGGCTCCACCTGCGGCCCAGCGGATGTTTCCGACCATCCACGCCACCGCTCCCAAGGCCATCACCACGTTGGATAGGCCGGGTTGGATGCTGTCGACTTTCCAACTGACCAGCACAAACCACGCGCTCGCCACCACCAGGAGCCATTGCGGCCAAGACCCGCCGATGCCTGCGGCCAGCGACACTCCGGCCACCGCGCCCAGCAGCGGCGCGCCCCAGGTCCACCGGATACCCAGCCCCACCGAACGCTCGATTCCGATCAGCGTTCCCAGAAAACCGCACACCATCAGAGGACCATGAAGCTCCACCCAGTTCGCGCGCATCATTCCTCCCGGCAGCAACACCGGTAGCCGTGTTAGGCCGCCGAGTATTCCCGTCACCAGCCCACTGATCCCCGCCATCAACAGCAACACCCGGCCGATTCGCTCCCAGGACCGCATCACCGGCAGACCGGTGACGGATGCCGGCGCGGAACGTGTTGTGGATAGGGCGCTCATTTCCGAAGTCATTTATCCGCCGATCGCGGTCATGGGTCGAGGCGAAACATATCCTTCGACGAATGCGTGGTTCTCAGGCTTGTTGGCGATGGCCTCCCGGATCGCCGAAACCACCTCCCCATCATCCGGGCCGGCGGCCCGCAGTCCCGGCATGAGGTCGATTTCCCCCTGCCGGCCAAGACAAGGACGGAGCTTGCCATTCGCGGTCAGGCGGAGCTTGTTGCAAGTCGCGCAGAAATCCTCGCAGCTAACCGCGCCGATGAATCCGACCAACGCGCCGTTTCCCTGATACCGATAGTAGCGGGCCGGGCCGTGTCCTTGCGGCTTCGAGGTGGCAGGTCTGAACAACTCCCGTCCGCCTAGCAAATCCATCGCGTCGGCCACCGGCATGAAATGACGGTCGCCGAGCGGTCCGCCGGGCCCCAGCGGCATCAGCTCGATAAAGCGCACCGGCAACCGGTTGGCGGCGGCGTAATCCACCAGCGGCCGGATCTGGCTTTCGTTGACACCTCTCAGCAGGACACAGTTCAGCTTCACGACCTCGAAACCAGCCGACAGCGCCGCGTCAATCCCATCTAACACTCCATCCAGCGAGCCGCCGGTCAGCGTCCGGTAGATCAGCGGGTCCAGGCTGTCGAGGCTGATGTTCACCGACCTCACACCGGCCCGTTTCAAAGCCCCTGCCATTCCGGCGAGGTGGGTTCCGTTGGTGGAAATCCCAAGCGTCTGCACGTCGGTTAGATCCCAGATCCGCCGCGCGATGTCCACGATGTCCTTCCGGATCAAGGGCTCACCCCCGGTCAGACGGAACTTCCGGAATCCCGCCTCCGTCGCCGCCTCCACTACCCGCACCAACTCGTCAGCCGTCAGATGGTCCGCACGCCTCGCCCAACCTCGATACCCCTCCGGCATGCAGTACAAACACCGCTCGTCACATCGGTCGGTCACCGAAATGCGCAGGTAGTCGATCTGTCGTCCAAAGGGATCCATCGCGGTTCTTATTCGACCCTGCCACATCGGCGCGGGCGGTCAACAGCCGAAATCTCAACCATCCAAACCCACCAATCAAGTAAAAATTGAATTAAAGATATTTTTTTCTTGAACACACCGGGATTTTTCCGCTTTTTTTCATCCATGCATTGCGCCACTGGCATTTTTCGGGTTTTGGCCGACCGGATTTCCGGCGGGCCGGTGCGCGATGTTGTGTCTAGCCAAATGAACCCGGATTCGGCTTTTCGAGTGGGAATGGCGATCCCCGGAGCCATCCGTTTCAACCTGTCCTAACCGCGATGTTCATTTACGGCAAAACGGCAACCAACGGCATCGCGGTGATGAGCTATCTGGCCGGAATTGCGCCGCGCCGGGCGGGATCCGAGGAAATCGCCGCCGGACGCAAGATATCAAGGATGCTGACGGCGAAATTGCTCACCCAGCTTTCTGCGGCGGGCCTCGTTTCAGGCCAGCCTGGACCGGGTGGCGGCTATACCCTGGCGCGCGATCCCGACGACATCAGGCTGGCGGATATTGTGGGATTGTTCACCCACGGCGAGGAACCGTCCCCCTGTCCGTTCGGATCCGGATGGTGTGGAGTGGGAGATCCCTGCCCGCTGCACGCCACGATCACCAGCTTGATGGAAGCGCACCGTGCCTTTCTCGAAAACACGCGGCTATCCGTGTTCCAGGCCGGCGGCGGCGTATTGCCCGTCCTTCATCTGCCCCAAACGCCGCCCAGGGATGCGCAATATCACAAGAATCCGTAAACCAGCATGAAGATCCGTTCCGTAACTCGACACCTCCGGCATCCGGCCATCCGCGGCTTGTGCTTTGTCGTACTGATGGCGGCATTGTCCGTCGTCCGCGCCCAAGAACCGGCTCCCGCGCCGTTGCCGACGTCGGCACCAGCCAACGATGCCCAGAAACCGCCCGAACCAAAGAAAGAAAACACCCCCGACGCCGTTGCGGCCCGCTTCCTAACATCCTGTTCCGGCTGCCACACCCTAACCGATGTCAAGCTCACCGGCCCGGGCCTGGCCAACGCGATGAAATGGACGGATGCGGAGTTGAAAGCGGGCATCAAGAAGATGGAAGCGAAGGTCGGCCCGATCAAGGACGAGGACATCGCCGCGCTCGCCGCATTCATCAAGGACACCAACGCCCCGAAACGCATCGCCGCCGAACAGGAGAAAATGCAGGCACGCCTGTTAGCCAAGATGGACCCGCCCGACGCGGGCCTCGGCAAAGCGCTTTTCGCCGGCAAAAAAGGCCTGAAAAACGGCGGACTTTCCTGTGCGTCGTGCCATGCGGTCCATGGCGAAGGCGGCAACCTCGGCCCCGATCTAACCGGCTTGTTCAAGAAGATCGGCGGCAAGCAACCGCTCGTCTCCGCCATCACCAACGCCAAATACAAGATCATGGAGCCGCACTACGCGCGCCATCCGGTCACCTTGCAGGAGGCGCTGCACCTCACCGAGTATTTCTCGAAGATCGATCCCGCCGCACCGGTTGCCGCGCCGCCGCCCTTCGCCGAGGCCGGAGCCGGACTGGCCGGTGTGCTGCTGGCCGGCATCACCCTCGTTCTCCGTGCCGCCCGCAAACAACGCGGCCGCGACACTCAACTCGTTAGAAGAAGGAAGTAATCACATGAGCTGGATCCAAGACATCTTCGCACCGGAAGACCGCACCTGGGAAGCGTTCTACCGCAACCGCTGGAGCTACGACAAGAAAGTCCGCTCCACCCACGGCGTCAATTGCACCGGTTCGTGCAGTTGGGAAATCTATGTCAAAAACGGCGTGGTCGTATGGGAACTCCAGGCGCTCGACTATCCGATCATCGACCAAACCATCCCGCCCTACGAACCCCGCGGCTGCCAGCGCGGCATCTCGTATTCGTGGTATATCTACAGCCCCATCCGCGTCAAATACCCCTATGTCCGCGGCGCGCTGCTGGATCTCTGGCGGAAGGCGAAAAAGGACTTCCCCGATGATCCCGTGGCGGCCTACAACTCGATCGTTTCCGATCCGGAAAAACGCGGAAAATACCAGACCGCCCGCGGCAAGGGCGGCTTCCGCCGCGTCCACTGGACCGAGGTGAACGAACTCCTCGCCGCCGCCAATCTCCACACCGTAAAACGCCACGGCCCGGACCGCATCGCCGGCTTCTCGCCGATTCCCGCGATGTCCATGCTTTCCTACGCGGCAGGCGCGCGCTTCTGCCAACTCATGGGCGGCGTCTCGCTTTCGTTCTACGATTGGTATTGCGACCTCCCGCCAGCCTCGCCGGAAATCTGGGGCGAGCAAACCGATGTCAACGAAAGCGCCGATTGGTATCACTCGAAGTTCATCGCCACCGTCGGCTCGAATGTGCTGATGACCCGCACGCCCGACGCCCACTTCCTCGTCGAGGCGCGCCACGGCGGAGCGAAGGTGGTCGTGTTCTCTCCCGACTTCAGCCAGACCTCGAAGGTGGCCGATGAATGGGTGCCGCTCCATCAGGGCACCGACGGCGCGTTCTGGATGTCCGTGGGCCATGTGATCCTCAAGGAAAACTACGCCGACCGGCAGGTTCCGGAGTTTCAGGAATACCTGCGGAAATACACCGACGCCTCATTCCTGGTCACCTTGGAAAAACAGGCCAACGGCCAATACCGCCCCGGCAAACTGCTGCGCGCGTCCGCCCTAACGGAAACCAAGGACCAGGAGAACGCCGATTGGAAATTCTTCGTCATTGATGAGAACACCAACGCGCTGAAAATGCCCAAGGGCACCGTCGGCCACCGCTGGCAGAAGCAAAAGGGCCAGTGGAACCTCAAGCTCGAGGACTGCAACACCCACGAGCCGATCCTTCCCTTGTTGGAGCTCAAGGATGCCTGCGACGCCACGGTTTCCGTCGAGGTTACCGATTTCTCCGACGGCACCAACAACCGTGTCCTCAACCGCAATGTCCCGGTGCGCGAGATCGCCACCGAAAACGGCCCGGTCTATGTCACCACCGTGATGGAGCTTTACTTTCTCCAATACGGCATTGACCGCGGACTCGGCGGCGAATGGCCTAACGGATATGAAGATTCCAACCACCCATTCACCCCCTCCTGGCAGGAACGCTACACCGGCGTGGCCGCGAGCATCGCCGTGAATTTCGCCCGCGAGTTCGCGCGCACCGCGGAACACACCGGTGGCAAATGCTCCGTCATCATCGGCGCGGGCGTGAACCATTGGTATCACAACAACCTGATCTATCGCTCGATCATCAACTCGCTCATCTTCTGCGGTTGCATTGGCAAGAGCGGCGGCGGCCTCAATCACTATGTGGGTCAGGAAAAACTCGTCCCGCAAACCTCGTGGGCGCCCATCGCCTTCGGCGGCGACTGGGCCGGCCCGCCGCGACAGATGAATTCGCCGTCGTTCCACTACATGAATTCCGACCAGTGGCGCTACGACAAGGCGTTCTCGGAAATGTGCCCGGTGGACGATAGCGCTCACAGCATGGCTCACGGCCACACGGCCGATAAAAACGCGATGGCCGTGCGCCTCGGTTGGCTGCCGTGTTATCCGCAATTCACCCGCTCGAACCTCGAACTCGTCGCCCAGGCGAAGGCCGAAGGCGCCACCACCGACGAGGAGATTGTGGCCTTCGTGGTGAGAGAACTGAAAGACCGCAGCCTCAAGTTCGCGCTCGAGGACCCGGACAATCCGGAATGCTTCCCGCGCCTGTTCTACATCTGGCGCGGCAACGCGCTCAGCTCGTCCGCCAAAGGCCACGAGTATTTCCTCAAGCATTACCTCGGCACGCACCACAACGCCATCGCCGAGGAATGCGCCCGCCCGGACATCGAGGATGTGGTCTGGCACGACAAGGTGCAGTTGGGAAAAATGGACCTGGTGGTGGACCTGAACTTCCGCATGGACAGTTCCGCGCTCTACTCGGACATCGTCCTACCCGCGGCGACCTACTACGAGAAGAACGACCTCAACTCGACGGACATGCACAGTTTCATCCATCCGTTGCAGGCCGCCGTGCCCCCGTGTTGGGAGTCGAAGAGCGACTGGGACATCTTCAAGGGCATCGCCAGGGAGACCTCGGAAATGGCGAAGAAATACTTCCCGGAACCGGTGAAGGACATCCTCGTTTCCCCGCTCATGCACGACACTCCGGCCGAAATGGCGCAACCCACCGTCAAAGACTGGGCCAAGGGCGAATGCGAACTGATCCCCGGAAAAACCGCGCCCAACATCAAGGTCGTGGTCCGCGATTATGTGAACCTCTACAACCGCATGATCTCGTTAGGCCCGAACTTCCGCAACAACGGCCTCTCGATGCACGGCACCCACTACGATGTGGACGACGCTTACGACGCCTACATGGAAACCCACCCCACCGAAAGCTGGGGCGGCAAAACCTATCCGAGCCTCCGCGTGGACAAGGACGCCTGCAATGTGATCCTCCACTTCGCCCCGGAAACCAACGGCGAAATGGCATGGCGCGCCTATCAGAGTGAGTCGCATAAGACCGGCATTGACCACTCGCACCTCGCCGCGGACAACCGCGGCGTCCGTTACACCTTCGAGGACCTCACCAACCAGCCGCGGCGCACGCTCACCACCCCGTTCTGGACCGGCATCACCAATGGCAAGCGCACCTACGCGGCCTATTGCCAGAACATCGAGGAACTCATTCCGTTCCGCACGCTCACCGGACGCCAGCATCTCTATCTGGACCACGAGAGCTACATCGCCTTCGGCGAGAACCTCCCCACCTTCAAACCGCGCGGCGAACTCCGCCAAACCCGAGACCTGCTGCACACCAAACAGGAAGGAAACGGCATCGTGCTCAACTACCTTACCCCGCACGGCAAGTGGCACATCCACTCGACCTACGGCGACACGCTGCGCATGAAAACGCTCTCGCGCGGCTGTTATCCGGTGTGGGTCAACGACAAGGACGCCGACCTGATCGGCATCGAGGACAACGATTGGATCGAGGTCATCAACGACCACGGCGTGGTCTGCACCCGAGCCATCGTCAGCGCCCGCATCCCCAGCGGGATCTGCCTGCTCTACCACGCGCCCGAGCGCACACTCGGCGTGCCAAGATCTCCCTCGCGCGGCAACCAGCGCGGCGGCATCCACAACAGCCTCACCCGCACGCGCATGAAGCCGCTCTTCATGATCGGCGGCTACGCGCAATTCACCTATGCCTTCAATTATTGGGGACCGCAGGGCGTCAACCGCGACACCTTCGTCATCGTCCGCAAACTGGACAAACCCGTTTACTAACAACCACCCGCCGCTATGGATGTCAGAGCCCATGTTTCCGTAATTTTCCACCTCGACAAGTGCATCGGGTGCCACACTTGCAGCGTCGCCTGCAAGAACATCTGGACCGACCGTCCCGGCGCCGAGTATATGTGGTGGAACAATGTCGAAACCAAACCCGGCACCGGCTTTCCCACCCGTTGGGAAGACCAAGACCGTTTCAACGGCGGTTGGAAATGGAACGGCAAGAACAAGCTGGAACCCCGCTGCCAGACCCGCGCGGATTCCTTCCTCAAGCTGTTCTACAATCCCAACCAACCGAATCTCGACGACTACTACGAGCCGTTCACCTACAAATACGAAGACCTCTTCAACGCCCCGCAGGGCGATGTCCAGCCCACCGCCATTCCCATCTCGCTCATTACTGGCGAGCCGATGGAAATCAAGGCCGGCCCGAACTGGGACGACGACCTTTCCGGCACGCCGCTCTATGCGGAAAACGACCTGAACCTCGACGCTCTATCCGAAGAGGAACGCAACATGCTTTTCGAGGTCGAGCGGCTGACGATGTTTTATCTGCCTCGTATTTGCAACCACTGCGCCAATCCCACTTGCGTCGCCGCCTGCCCGTCGGGCGCGATCTACAAGCGCGGCGAAGATGGCATCGTCCTCATCAATCAGGAGAAATGCCGCGGCTGGCGCGCCTGCGTGGCGGCTTGTCCGTATAAGAAAATCTACTACAACTGGAAAACCGGCAAGTCGGAGAAGTGTGTGCTCTGCTTCCCGCGCCTCGAAACCGGACAGGCGCCGGCCTGCTTCCACTCGTGCGTCGGCCGCATCCGCTACATGGGCGTGATGCTCTACGATGCCGATCGTATTCCGGACGCGATGAAAGTGCCTGACCGCGCGCTCGTGGAGTCTCAGCGCTCCGCCTTCCTTGATCCGAACGACCCGGCGGTCATCGCCGGCGCCCGTGCCAACGGCATCAGCGAGGAATTCATCGAGTCGGCGCAAAAGTCGCCCGCTTACAAATATATCATGGAGTGGAAGCTGGCGCTGCCGTTGCACATCGAATACCGCACCATGCCGATGTTGTTCTATGTCCCGCCGCTTCTCCCGGTCATGGGCAAGACCGACAACGGCACCTACACGCACGATGCCAAAAACTTCTTCACCTGCCTGGAGAACTCCCGCCTGCCGATAAAATACCTGGCCAGCCTGTTCAGCGCCGGCAATGTGGAGGTCGTCGAGGCGGTCATGCGCAAGTTGATGGCCGTGCGCCACTACAAGCGCTGGCAAAGCGTCCGCGACATGGACGAAAACGAGGTCCACAAGATCCTCCGCGAGGCGAAAACCACGCCGGAGGAGGTTGAGCGGATCTATCAAATGACCGCCATCCCCACACAATACCAGCGCTATGTTCTGCCGCCGCTCCAGCGTGAGGAGGCCGTCGAATCCACCTGCAGTCCGGAAGCCTGCAAAGGTTGCTCGGGCTTCTCCCTCGAACCCACCTTCAGTCCGCGAGCATGAACACACTCACCGTCGCGGCTTCCCACCGCCATGCCGAGCATCATCCGCTCCCGATGGCGCTCGATTTGCTGGGCAATCTCCTGCGTTATCCCGGCCCGGAATTCGGCGACCTCCTTGCCCATGCCCGCGAGACCATCGAAAGCCTGCCGCTCGTGGCGTTTTCCGAATCCATCGGCTCGCTAACCACCGACGCCCGCGAGGAACTCTACACCGCCACCTTTGATGTGACCCCGCGCTGCGTGCCCTACGCGAGCATCCATCTCTTCGGTGAGGAAAATTTCAAGCGCGGCGAGTTCATGGCGGCCCTCCACCACCAATATGAAACCCACGGCTTTGATTCCAACGGCGAGCTGCCCGACCATATCGGCAACCTGCTTCGATACGCCGCCACTCTGGAAGATCCCGAACGCCGCGAACTCGTCGAGTTCTGCATCCTCGGACCGCTCGGCAAAATCAGCGCCGCCCTGCCGGAGGACAACCCTTACCGCCACCTTCTAGCCGCAGCCGATCAGATCCTTCGTTCCGCCTATCCCGGCATCGAACCCGCGCTGAGTCCCATCGAACAAATGCGCCGGCACGGAGCCGAGTGTCCCACCGTCACGGCAACAGGCTGCTCCTGCGGGCCTATCGAAGATGGAGCGCCGGCTTCAGCCGGCGTTCTGGAAGGCAACGATTTCCCATACACGCCGACTGAAGTCGGCGCTCCAATGCAAACCGCCTCATTCTAACTGTTCATCCGCCATGATTGACCTCTTTCTCTACATCGGCCTGCCCTACATCGCGATCATCGGCGATGGAGCGCGGACTTTAGTCCGCATCCCTGGCGCTCCCGAAGACACGGTAGGTTCCCTGATTCGACTCGGCGCTCCAATGCAAACCGCCTCATTCTAACCGTTCGACCGCCATGATTGACCTCTTTCTCTACATCGGCCTGCCCTACATCGCGATCATTGTAGCCATTATCGGCTGCTACCGCCGGGCGAAATACTCGAAATACTCGATGACCACGCGTTCGTCGCAATTCCTCGAGGACAAGCAGCTTCTCTGGGGATCCACCCCGTGGCACATCGGTGTCATTGTCGTGCTGCTGGGCCATCTCATCGCCTTCCTGCTGCCGCAGGTCTGGGCTGCGATCGTCTCGGTGCCGTGGGCCGTGTTTGTCATCGAAACCGTCGGCGTGGCCGCTTCCATCCTTGCGCTGGCCGGCCTTGGCACGCTGATTTACCGCCGCGTTACCTCCGCCCGCATCCAGGCGGTCACCACCACGGCCGATCTTCTCGTCGTGGCGCTGCTCTTCGCCCAAATTGTGTTAGGAGTGCTTTCGGCGACCCATTTCCGCTACGGTGCGTCGTGGAGCACCGGCACGGTGGTTCCCTACCTCTGGAGCCTGCTCACCCTGCAGCCCGACATGACTTATGTCACCGGCTTCCCGATGCTCTTCAAACTCCATCTCATCGGCGCCTGGCTGTTCATTCTGCTGCTGCCTTTCACCCGCCTGATGCATATTCTCGCCGTGCCATTCCAATACATCTGGCGTCGTCCGCAGATCGTGATCTGGAACACCGCGCGCCGGCGACAGCAAGCGGTGGCCGCCACCGTTGCCGCCGACAGCCGCCGCGAGTTTCTCAAAGGTGCCGTTGGCGTGACCGGTGCCACCGGTCTTTTGGCCATTGGGGTTTCCAACAAGGCTCTCAACTACTTCAAGGGTGCCGCCGCCGATCCCGAGGCCGAGTCCGCTTTGCTAGAGAAAAAACTCCGCCGACTTGAACTCACCGCCGAGGAGCGCAAGTATGAGCTCGAGCGGCAGCGGAGTTCCATGATTCTGGTGGCTCCCTACAAGGATCTTGATCCGCTCAAGGGAAAATACTTCATTGATTACAAAATGGCGCCCGGCCTCGCCTTCAGGGGCAAGGACGGACTTCCCGTCGTCATCTCCGCCAAATGCACGCACCTTGGCTGCACGGTTTCAAGCACGCTTGACGAAAACGGCCGCGTGATGTGCCCGTGCCATGTCAGCTTCTTCAACATCTTCACCGGCCAGCCCGAAGGCGGCCCGGCCAAGGACCCGCTGAGGAAGATCGATTGGGCGCTGGTGGACCCCACCGGCAAGGCCCTCATCACCGGTGTGGCCGGCAACAAGCCCGAAGGCACCGCCACCCCGGAGGAACTCGCAGCCTGCAGTCTCTTCATCACCAAGCCCGCCCCGGCGGCGGTCTAACCTAAGCCGTTTGACACCAAATGAACCTCAAGGAACTTCTGAATAGATCCGGAACCTATCTCGCCGAGCGCCTGCCGGTGGAGAAGATGAACTACGCCTCCATGGTGAAGAAAAAGGAAGTGCCCGTCCACCGCCTTTCGTGGGGATACTACATGGGTGGACTGGCGTTGTTTTTCTTCATGGTGCAGATCGTCACCGGCCTGATGCTGCTCTTCTACTATCAACCCACGGTGTCCGAAGCACACGCGTCGGTGGAATACATCACCGAGCATGTTCCCGCCGGCGGACTGGTGCGCAACATCCATTCGTGGGCATCTTCGCTGATGATCGCCAGCGTTCTGGTCCACCTGCTCACCTGCTTCGCCATGAAGGCGTACGCCAAGCCCCGCGAACTCACTTGGGTCACCGGCGTCTTGTTATTGGGGATTACCTTCGCCCTCGGTTTCACCGGCTATCTGCTTCCCTGGCATCAGATTGCCGTGAACGCCACCAAGATCGGCCTTGAAACCATCGAGAAAGTGGGCGACTACCTACCCGGCGCCATGTCCGACTGGCCGCGTCAGATCAAGGAAATCATCCAGGGCGAGGCATCGGTGGGCCAGGCGACGCTCAGTCGCTTCTTCGCGCTGCATGTCATCATTCTGCCGCTGGCCATCTTCGGCGTGTTGGGTTTCCACTTGCTTTCCGTGCAACTCCACGGCATGAGCAAGGGCATTGACGAAAACCCCAGACGGCAGGAGAAATTCTTCCCCACCTTCTTCCTCAAGGATCTCCGCGTGTGGGGAGTCGCTTTCATGGTGCTCTTCGTTCTCGGCCTGTGCCTGCCGTTTGAGTCGCTGTTTCCCTATCCGTTGTTCGAGCCGTTCGATCCGAAGGGATCCACGCCGGACGGCATCAAGCCCGAGTGGTATTTCTTCTGGATCTACTATCCGCTCGAGCTGCTTCCGCTGTGGGTGATTCTGCTCGGATCGGCGATTCTCGGCGGAGTGCTGCTCGCCACACCGTGGATTTTCAAAAACACCAGCCGCAAGACCCTGCGCATCATCGCCATCGCCGCCGGCGTCTATCTGGTGGTGATGACGGTTTGGGGCGACGCCATCTATCATCTTCTCAAAGGACAATGAACCGCCAATCCGTCATGAGCATTTCCACCATCCGTCCCGTCATTGCCGCTTTCCTGATTTCCGCCGGAATCGCCTCCGCCTATCCGGAGTTCCAGCAGCACATCGTGAAATCCACCGGCCGCACGGTCAATTGCGCCATGTGCCACACCCACTCCGATGGTCCCGAAGGTGCCGCCCCCGGCCAGATCGGCAAACTCACCCAAGCCGAGCTATCCGAACTCGGCCGCGCCCGCGCCTGTTTCAACCCGGGGGGCAAACCGAACAGCCCGATCCTCAACGGCTTCGGCAACCATATCATTGACGCCATCGGCAAGACCAGGTTCCTGGAACTCAAGCGCGATCCCGCGAGTCTATCCGGACTGCTCCCGCAGGAATCCGACCTCGACCACGACGGCATTCCAAACGCCGTCGAACTCGCCACCGGCACCCACCCGCTGATCAAGAGCGACGGCAGGCCCTGGCTACTCTTCAAGGCGAATGTGGCCCAGAACTGGGGCCAGATCCTACTCATGTTAGGAGCCACCGTCTTCGGCCTGATGGGCCTCAAGCACCTCCTCACCGGCTTCGCCATCGCCACGCATGATGAAGAGGAACACTGATCCACCAACCCAACCAACCACCATGAGCAAAAACACCATCACCGACTGGCGACCCGAGGATCCCGCATTCTGGGAGGGCGCCGGCAAGCGCATCGCCTGGAAAACACTGGCCATCACCACGATCTCGCTGCTGTTGTCCTTCTGCACTTGGTTCCTGATGAGCGCGGTGGCGGTCCGCTTGCCGGGAATCGGATTCAAGTTTACCGACAACCAACTCTTCTGGCTGGCGGCGATGCCCGGTCTGGCCGGCGGCACACTGCGCTTGCTGCACATGTTCCTGATTCCGATTTACGGAACCCGCAATGTGGTGACGATCGCCACGGTTGCGAAGATTCTTCCCTGTGTGGGCCTCGGATTCGCCATTCTCAATCCGACCACGCCGTTCTGGATCTTCATCGCGCTGGCATTCCTGTTGGGTATGGGGGGTGGTGATTTTTCGTCCTATATGCCCAGCACCAGCGTGTTTTTTCCAAAACGGTTGCAAGGCACCGCGCTCGGCATCCAGGCGGGCATCGGAAATTTCGGGGTTTCAGTGGTCCAGTTCGTGACCCCGTGGATCATCACCTTCGCAATCTGCGGCAGTACGATGGGAGGCTCGCAGGTGTTCGCCAAGGCGGGAAAGACGAGTCAGATTTGGCTTCAAAACTCCACATTCGTCTATGTTCCGTTGCTTTTGCTAGTTGGTGTTGTCGCATGGACGGGCCTGCGCCGCGTGCCGGTGAAAGCCTCGTTCGGCGAACAGCTCGATATCTTCGGCAACAAGCACACGTGGTTTTGCACCATCACCTATGTGATGACTTTCGGTTGTTTCTCCGGGTTGGCGGCCGCGTTTCCGATGCTCATCAAGTCGGTGTACGGCGGGCTTCCCAACGCGCCGGATCCCCTCAAATACGCTTTCTATGGCCCGCTGATCGGCTCCGCCATGCGCGTGCTGGCGGGTCCGCTCACCGACAGATGGGGAGGTGCCATTTTCACCACGCTCTGCGGTGTGGGTCTGATCGCCGGGGCCGCGTTTCTCGGGTTCAGCGACATTCTAATCCATCCGTCGATGGAAACGTTCCCGGTCTTCGTGTGGGTGATGTTGGGAATGTTCTTCTTCACCGGTATCGGCAACGCCGCCACTTTCCGGCAGTATCCGGTGATCTTCGCGCATTCGCCGCGCCAGGCCGCCGGGGTGATCGGATTCACCGCCGCGATTGCCGCGTATGGGCCGTTTCTTTTCAACACGATCATCGGCCAGGTTAAGTCCGCTTGCAAGACACCCGCGCCGTTCTTCAGCGGGCTGCTCGTGTTCTGCGTGCTGGCGACCGCGATCAACTGGTGGTTCTATCAGAGGAGGGGCTGCGAGAAGCCGTCGTGACGGTCGATAGTCATTAGTCATTGGGAGATAGAACCATGCATACGGAAAGTGATTCGAGACAGAGCAACATGGTGCTGACGATGTCCACCATCGCGTTCACGCTGATGTTCGCGGTGTGGCTGATGTTCGGGGTGCTGGGAATAGCGATTCGGAAGGAATTCAAGCTCGACGAGGTTGAGTTCGGCTGGCTGGTGGCCGTCGCCGTGCTGAACGGATCGATCTGGCGGCTTTTGTTCGGGATATGGACGGATCGCTTCGGCGGTCGTCTGGTGATGACCCTGCTGGTAGGGGCCACGGCTATACCGGCATTTCTCGTGTCCCACGCGCGGTCGTTCACCGAGTTGATGGTTTATGCGTTCCTCGTGGGGATGGCCGGCAACGCGTTTTCGGTGGGCATCGCATGGAATTCCGCGTGGTTTCCGCGCAACCGGCAGGGGTTCGCGTTGGGAGTGTTCGGCGCGGGCAACGTCGGAGCCTCGGTGACGAAGTTCATTGGTCCGTGGCTGATCGCCTTGGTTCCGGCAGCGGGATTCGCCGGAGGACTGGTGCCGGGCGGTTGGCGGTTCGTGCCCACGCTTTACGGGGTGATGTTGCTGGTGATGGCCGCGGCAATTTGGATTTGCTGTCCCCACAACGATCACAAACCCGGATTGGGTCGGCCCATGTCCGACCTGCTGCGTCCGCTCCGGCAGATCCGGGTGTGGCGCTTCAGCCTGTATTACGTGGTGGTCTTCGGAGCCTACGTGGCACTGGCCGCATGGCTGCCGAAATATTATGTCGATGTCTTCGGAATGAAGCTTCAGGATGCGGCCCTGCTCACCGCGTTGTTCATTTTTCCCGCCAGTTTGCTGCGGCCGCTGGGTGGCTGGTTGTCCGACAAATACGGCGCCCGCCGGGTGATGTATTGGGTGTTCGGCTCGATGCTTGCCGCCCTGCTGGTGCTATCGGCCCCGGAGGGCCACATCGTGCTTTATGTGCCGAAGAAGATCGAGGATAGCGGTCAGATCGCGACCATGAGGTTTGTCATGGGGCCGTGGCTGTTCACCGCGCTGGTGTTCATTGTCGGCTGTGGCATGGGCATCGGCAAGGCCGCGGTCTATAAGCACATCCCGGAGTATTTCCCGAAGGATGTGGGTGCGGTCGGCGGCCTGGTGGGTTTGTTGGGCGCATTGGGAGGCTTCTTCCTGCCCTTGTTGTTCGGCTACGCCCTCAAGCTCACCGGCATTCCGCAAACGACATTCGCGGTGCTGTTCCTAGTCACGCTGGCAAGCGCCGTGTGGATGCACCTGGTCGTGCTCAAGATTCTCAAACTGGCCACACCGCATCTCGATCATGTTTTCGAGCGACACTGACAGGACGCACCAAACAACCAACCCCAATTGATCCAACAGAAACATATGAGTCATAAAGCGACTATTTTCAATCCTCCCTCACGATGCTTTGGATCTCGCCGGGGCCGAATTCCACGCCGCGGAGGCGGAAGCGTGGCTCGGCATTGGCCGGGTCGCCGGGATTCCGGAGCCACTCCAACAATCCGGAGAGTGGCTTCTCGTGGTTGGTTAGGATAACACACACCCGCTTGCCAAGCACCACGCCCCAGCGGGATTCGAACGCCCGCTTTTCCTCGTCCAACCGCTCGCGCCACCTGCGGTAGCCGTCGCCGCCGGAAGCGACGTTGAAATCGAACTCGCCCTGATCGAACGCCATCGAGGAATCCGCCTATTTTTCCAATTCCTCCCGCAGGTCATTGGTCGCGGGGTCGTGGATATTGAATTCGATCCGGTTGAACGCGGAGAGCTTGAACTCCGCCTTGCCGAAGGTCTGGCTGCTGCCGGCGATCGTCTCTTTGGTTAGGGCGTCCATCCGGAAGACGATCGAGCTTCCATCGGGGAACCATGCCCGGACGTCGCCGTTGCGCCGGATTGGTTCTTCCAGCGAGGCCGGTTTGAGCATGATGTTGCGGACCCGGGAAACCGGAAGCTTGATCTCGGCGAACGGCGTCTTCACATGCATAATGCCATCGCTGATCGCGGTCACCTCGCCGCTTAGCGAGTCTCCGTTGCGCAGTTTCATCCTGCCTTCATCCTCAGCCTTGCCCTTGGATTTTTCCTTGGGCTCTTCTTTGGGTTCGATCGCGATGCCGCGGCGGATGCCCATGCCCATCATGGCGACATTGCCCTCGGGAAGCTCCTCCGGAATGCCGTCCCACGTGGTCACTTTGATTCGCGAAATCGAAAGTGACGAACCGGATGATCCTCCCATTTGCGCGAACGAAATCGCCCCGCCCATTTTGGATTTTGCGGCGTCCGGATCCTTCCAATTCGCCGCGTAGCGCCCATTGACGTAGAGGCAGACTTGGCCGGACTTGCGCCCCGTTCGGATTTCGAGATGAACGTTCTCGTCCTCGCGGAACTCAGGAATGCTAACCACGTTGTCGCCGCCGAACATGCCTCCGCCGTTGCCCCGGTTGATCGTTGCGTAACCGCCCTGGCAGTTGATCTGATAGCCCCGGTTGGTTCCATCCGGATCGGCATCGGAAAAAACGCCGATTCTCGCGCTCAGTTGCCCTTTCCATGCCATCTCGAACGCCAGGCAGCAATCGTCCGGCAGGTCCAAATTCCTAACGATCGGCTTTTGGGATTCCGCGCGCAGGGTTCCGCGGTTGTAGGTCCACGCCGGATTCTTTTCCGCTTGGGTCCAACCGTCCAACCCGGTGGGACCGCTGTAAAGCAGAGAGGCGCGGTCTTCAATATCCACCCTCTTGACCATCACCCGGCGGAACTCCATGCGTCCGGCATACCAGGTGTCGATCACGATCTTATCATCGGTCACCGCCACCAATTGGCCCTTCACCTGGGCGGGCGGTTGGTCCGGCCATAGGTTCAGCGTGAGCGTGGCCTCGTGGTCCGCCTTGAACTCCTGAATCACCGTCGGCAGGGTGAGTTCCAACAGATTTTTGACGAAAAACGGCGTGGGCCGCTCAAGAATCGGCGAATTCCACACCATGCGGTCGTTTTCCAACGAGTCGATGGAACCGGACAACTGGTCGAACCCCTTGTTGGCAAAGCGCAGAAAGGCGCGTTCGTCCTCCGCTCCCGATCGCAGCGGCGCGATGAGCGCCAATGATATGCAAATCCACCGTTTCATGACTTTTCCTTCCGCTCTTTCGGTTCCGCGGCCTTTCGTTCGAACGCCGTCACGATGCCACGCTTGAGGCGCAGCTTTCCTAACAGCGGATGTACCGCCTCCACTTCGTCGGGCGTGAAACCGCACTCGCTCACCCGCAGCACGCCGCCGCCTTGCAGTTTCAGGCTGAAAAGTCCCTTGTCGCGATCCGGAGATCCGCCCTCGGGCTCGGCGAAATAGATCGCGGAAACGGCCGATTCGGGCACTTCGATCGCCTGTTCCTGAAACGCGTTCTTGAACACATAGACCGTCTCCGCGCCATTCTTCCGGGTTTCCAACAACGACCCGCCGAAGCGCTCGCCCTCGACGCTCAGCAGCGCGTCTTTGGTGCGGTCTCCGCGCTCTCCGGCGGGACGGCGGCTGTTTTTGTTATTCCATTCGTAAACTCCGATGTCGGAGAAGGTCTGCATCTCGTTCTCGCCCGCCGAACTGGAGAAAACCAGCAGGTTTCCGTCAGGCGGACTGGCCATCGGATCCTGCCATCTGCCCTCGGATTCGCCGTTGAGCCAAAGCTGGATCTCCTTCGATTTGCGGTCGATCCGCAGTTCGACGGTCACCTGGCGTCCATCGAACTGTTGGGGCAACCGGTTCAGGGTGATGATCGATTGAAACCGTTTTCCGGTCGCGGTCTCTCTCTTGATTTCCATGCCGGCCGGGTTGAATGTTAGATAGTATCGATCCTGCTCCTCGCCATCCGCGGTCTCGGTGGCGGCCATCGAGACTTTCAGATTGGGGGAGTTGCGCCAAGCCACCTTGAAACGCACGATGAAACCATCCGGCAGGTCCAGTTTCCGGCTGATGGATCCCTTGCCCTCGACCCGAAACGCGCCCTTTTCGGAAACCCACTGGTCCGAGGTTTCGCGATCCCGCACCCATCCGTCGAATCCTTCCGGGCCCGCATAGATCAGGACCGGCTGATCGCCACCGGGCTGGATGGAGGCTACCGCTGACCTGGGGACCGCAAGCTTTCCCGTGGAAGACGATATCAGGGTGATCGTCTTTGCGTCGATCCCCTCGATGGTTCCCGGAAGCGTGTCGCCATTGGCCAAGGTCACGAGGCAATTGGCATCTCCCCCGGCGGCGGATGTTTCGGAAAACAGCACCTTGCGCACGCTGTCCGCCTTGAGGGCCACCGGATCGGGCGAAAGCGGGGTATCGAGCAGTACCGTGCCGTCCGGATTGATCGCACGCACGGTGCCGGAAATCCGCTCGTCGCCGGTTAGAATCAGGCTGTCACCGCGCGCTGCGGTGGCAAACGCGATTCCCAACAAAGCCGAGAATGTTAGAAAATCAGAAGGGTTCATCCCAGTCATCAAGGTAGGAAGTGGAAGGGTCGAAATCGAGCATCACGGCATTGTCGAGATTGACCTCGATGTCCCCGGCGTATGAGGTGGACAGACGCAGCTTGCGGGCATCGCCGGACAACGGCTTGCCGCTCACCCGCCCGAGAGGGTCGAGGCGGACGGACAGCGCTTCGGCGGCCGGTTCCTCGGGTTCGCTGAGGCTTTTCCGGGCGAACCGGACCTCGCCGACCTCGGCCAGGGGAAACGCGAAGTCGCCGAACCGTCCGTTGAGCGTCAGTTTGCCTTCGCGATATCCGGTGATCCTGCCGGAAAACCGGTCGGTGCCGTTGGCGAGCAGAACGATATCCTGTTCGTCGGACTGCATGCTGCGGGCGGAGTCGGGATTGCCGTTCCAGTCCGCCACCACGACATCGCTTACCCGCGCCATGGAATTCTCCATCTGGCTGAAGAACCCGAAACCGGCGCCCTTGCCGGCATAGCCGTCGGGGTCTTCGTCGAGGCCCGGTTCGGACCAGTCGATCGCGCGGTCTCCGTTGACATGGAGGTGGATGGCTCCCTTGCGGCGGTCGCAGCGCAGTTCGAACGACGCCGCTCCCATTTCGGAGAGCCGAAGGCTCGACGTGTTCATCGGAAGACGGTCGACTTTCGCTTCGCCGTCTTTGTCAAGAGTGCAGCGATACATCATCGCATAGCCGGAATTGATCTGAAGCACATAACAATTTCCGAACAATTTCGCGAACGTCGAGCTGTCGCCCATGCCCATGCGGTTCATCAGTTCGATTTTGGCACGGAGTTTTTCGTCGGCGTTCTTATCCTTGTCTTCCTCGTCCTTGTCTTCCGCGGGTTTGGAAAAGTCCGCGTGGAACGCCACGCAGACGTTCAGCCGGTTGCGCCAAGCGAGGTCGAAGCGGAGCGCCGATCGGTCGTTCATGCCGTCCCGCCTAACCAACGCGGTCGCGCCCTTCTTCTGATTCCAATACCACGCCGCGCCGGAAAACATCCACCGCGGGATTTTGTTGGGATCCGCCGCATCCGCTTCGTCCGCATCGGGTTTCTCTCCGTCGTTGGCATTATCCTTGTCGTTTTCCCCGGGCTTCTTCGCTTCGTCGTCCTTTGGTTCGTCCTCCGGCTTGGCGGCGGCCGGATCCGGGGCGGGAATGCCGTCCGGATAGGCCAGGTTGATCATCTGCCATCCGTCTTCGGAGTAGGGGCCGTAATACCGCACCGCCGGACCATGCGGGGAAGGCGCCACCGTGGCCACCAGCTTGCGCGGGATTCTAACCACCCCGGCGAAGGTGGTGTTCACCGTCACGGTTTCCTCATCCATTTCCACCAGGCTGCCGGGAAGACGGTCGCCGTTGACCAGCGCCACATGGCCGAGCGATCCGGTGGAGGCGAGCGGCCGGGCGCCGCGCAGAATCACCTTCTGGATCTTGTCGGTTTTGAATTCGCCGGGCTCGGCCATGTCGTCGCGTTTCCAGATTGCGATGGATCCGTCCTTCACGCCCTGGAAGGCGCCGTGCAACTGGTCGCCGTTCTCGAATCTGAGAAGATCGGGCCGCGGTTCGGGCGGGGCCGCGGCCAGCAAGCCCGGCGCGACGCATAGGAGTTGTGCTAACAAAGATCGGTTCATTTCTCGAAGATGGGGAGATATCGGTAGTTGAGAGCCAGGGAAAGCAGCGCGCCCGCGGTGCTGAAAGCGGGTCCCTGGCCGCCGGGAAACGCGCCCTCGCGGTTCTGGATGGTGCCGAAGTAGCGGATCGTGCGCGCGTTCCACTCCTTCCATGCGGCTTCGTCCGAGTGGAAAAGCGCCTGCGCCATGTAGTATTCGTAGTAGTAGGGGTAATAGCGCTCGCGGTAGTCGATGTTCTTCTTCAGGTATTCGAGGCTTGCCTTGTAGCCTCTGCTTTCCCGGTCCTTGGCGAGCGAAAAACACAGCGTGCAGATGGCGGTTAGAGTGGGCTTGCCGCCGAAGTTCGACGTGTATCCGACCGAGCCGTCGCTGCCCCGGCACTTTGCCAGATAGGCGAGGCCTTTTTTGAGGGCCTCGTCCGGCACGGCGACACCGGCGTTGCGGGCGGCGAACAGCGCGACCATGCAGCAGCCGGTGACGGTTGTGTCGGCGTCGGTCGATTGCGGGGTGTAGCGCCAGGCGCCGTAGCGGTTGCGCTTCTGGGCGCTGAGGATGAGTTCCACGGCTTTTTTGAGCGCCGGGGCGATTTTCGGGTTGTCCACCATGCCGTAGGATTCGGCCAGTGCTTTGGTGGCGAAGGCATGATTGTACATGCTGTTGCCGATATAGCCGTTGGTCGCCTCCTGTTTGGACAGAATGTACTCCACGCCCTTGCGGATGGTCTTGGCGTAAGGTCCGTTATTGGGATCCTCGCCGTGGGCCAGGAATGCGGCGACACAAAGTCCCACCACGGCGGGTTCGCCTCCGGATCCGTCGGTCCAACCGCCCTCGCTGTTCTGGGATTTCGCCAGATATTGGAGCCCCCGTTCATAGATCGCCTCGGCCTGCGCGGGCACGCTTTCATCGCGAGCGCGTTCGATTCCTTGGCCGGCTACGATTTCCGCCAACAACAGCATTCCCGCGAAGATTCTCATTGGAGATTTGATGGAATAGGATTCGAGATTTGAAATTTGGGATTTGAAAGGCTTCGTCAGGGTGGTTAGATCACTTCACCTTCTTTTCCATACCCCGGTTGTAGGCGTCCAAGGCCTTGCGGAACTCCTCGGGGAGCGGCGCGCCTCCGGTGCCGGCGGCTTTCGGTACACGACGTTCGCCGGATTTGGCGTCGCTGTTGCCGCCGTTGGCCTCGTTGGGATCTTTGGAATCGCCGGTCATGCCTTGGCCGCCCTGGTTGCCGGGTTTGTCACCCGGTTTCTTGCCGGGTTCCTTGCCCTCGCCGTCTTTCATCATCTGCTCCATCATGTCCATCATCGCGCCGCCGGCCTGGCCGCCGCCCTGTTTCTGGCGTTCCTTGGCCGCTTCATAGATTTTCTCCACCACTTCGGTTTGCGCGGCGATGGTGCGGCCGCCGGTGTCGTGTTCGGTTAGCCAATCGATCGCATCACCCATGATGTCCTCCACCTCCTTGAAAAGCTCGATCACCTTGGGGATGGTCTGCTCATTGGTCAGTTGCTGTAAATCGGCGGAAAGCTCGTCCTGTTTGCCGGCCACTTCGGTAGAGCCTTCACGGTGCTTTTCCACCATTTCGGCGGTGTCGGCCGGTTGTTTCGCGGCGGCATCGTCCGGTTTGGCCTCGTTGGCGGGTTCGGCGCCGTGGACCGGGGCCAGCGCGAGACCGAGGGCGATGACGGATAGGCGGATCGGTTTCATCATTACGGAGCGGGTGCGGGTTGGGGGGCGGCGGGCGGGTTGCCGCCACCGGGAGCGGCTTTGCGGCGGAGTTGTTCGAGCGCGCGGGTCTGGGCGCGGAGATCCTGCTGTTGCTGCACCATTTTCATGACGCGCAGCATGAATTCGAAGTCCTCGTCCTCCGGGCTGCCGCCGCCATCGCCGCCGCCGCCCTGCTGGTCCTTGTTCATCTCGCCTTCGAGTTTTTTCGCCCACTCGGTGAGTTTGGCGGACCAGTTCTTGGTGTTTTCGGTGGCCAGATAGGAATGGTTGTCCTTCAACTGCCCGCGCACCTCCTCCATGCCCACGTCGATCTTCGATTCGCGCATGGCCTCGAAAACCTCCTTGAACGGCTGCTTCTCGGTGCGCGCGTAGTAGTGGCCAAGGTCCTCCTGAATCCAGCGGACATCGGATGCCGTTTCCGCCTGTTGCTTGTCGGCTTCGGCGAGGCCGCGGCGTTCCTTGGGATCGACTTCGGCCGCCTTCACGCCCAACAGTTTCTCAAACGACTGGATCAGCGATCCGGCGATGGCTTCTTCCTCGCCGGCGGCCTTCTTGAGACGGTTCACGAAGGTGCCCGCTTCCATCCGGCGGTTCGCGTCGTTGGCTTTCTCGACCGCCTCTTTCATTTTCTCGACGACTTTTTCCTGTTCCTTCTTCGCTCCCTCGACGTCCTTGTCGGTTTTCTCGGGGGTATTGGACTGTTCCTGCGCCTGGTTCATCTGTTCCTGAACCTTCGGCATGTCCTGGCGGCCGAGTTCCTGCATCGACTTGAGGGATTCCGCCATTTTCTGCATGGTTTTCTTGTCGATATCGCCATTGCGGGTGGCGTCCTTCATGAGATCCTGCATGCGTTGGGTGAGATCCTGCATGCGCCGGGTGTTTTCGGCCTCGGCCTGTTCCTGGGTTTCCAGGCGTTTGAGGTTTTCCTCCTTCTGCAGATCCTCACCGGCGAGATCGTCGAGGCGTTTCGTCTCGTCGAGTTGGGTTTCCTCGCGGCGGGCGAGGTCCTCCAGTTCGGCGATCGCGCGGTCGAACTGGCTCTTGAGAAGCTGCGCGTGCTCGTCGCGGGTCAGCACGAAAAGCGTGACCGGCTCGGAATAAACCCGGCCGCGACCGGGAAAATAGTCCTCCGCGAAGACTCGCAGCGTGATTTTCTGGGGCTCGACGCCGAATGCCTTGGGAGAAAACGCCGCCGGGCGACCGACGCGAGGCTGCTGGGGCATGTCCTCGACCAATTTCAGCTCGCCCTTCGCGGGTGCGTCGGACGACGGCTTGTTGAATTCCCCGGACCACTCGATTCCGGCGACCTTGATCCCGAAATCATCCTCGGCGAGCATTTCAAACTCGACCGTTTCCTCAGGGAGGATCGCTTTCTGGCGCTCAACGCCCTGCATGTAGCAGGCTGGCGCGGCGTCCTCCACGGCATCCACGCGCAGCCGGTAGCCGCTTTCGCCGGACAGCCCGTGGCGGTCGCGCCAGGCGATGGGAATCTCGAACGGAACCTTGCCGACCTCCAACTCGGGCGTGCGGGATTCGTTGCCCTTGTGGGTGAGCTTTCCGGACAGCGGTTCGTAGGCGGGTGCCGGCTTGTCCGGTGCCGGGTCCGGAGCGTCGGCGGGCTTGTCCTTTTCGTCGGAGGATTTCTCGGATGCGTCCGGTGCCGCCACAGTTTCCATCCGGGCCGCCTTGGTGGGGCCGTAGGTGGCCTCCGCCAGCTCGCGGTTGG
This sequence comes from Verrucomicrobiota bacterium, assembly GCA_017301995.1. Taxonomy (GTDB): domain Bacteria; phylum Verrucomicrobiota; class Verrucomicrobiia; order Verrucomicrobiales; family Akkermansiaceae; genus Luteolibacter. Next base: position 232,845 of record JAFLEH010000009.1, read on the forward strand.
TCACCAAACGGATTTGTACTTTGCTGCCTTCGACCGCGTTGAGCACACCGTTGCTCAGATCGACCGTCTGCTCGGGAATTTTCAGATACGCCGGCGGCGTGAGCACCGCGCCAACCTCCTGGACGAACGGCCGCTGGAGAGGCTCCACACGGAGCGAGTGGACCGCGTCGCCCACCCGAAACGCAATCACCCCCGGATCCTGCTGGCCGGGAAAGGAAAACCGGTAATCCGTGCCTTCGAGTTTCGCCCCGACCGGCGGCTGCTGCCCGAAACGACCGCTCGCGGAGGCGGGCTTCTGCTCGGTGTCCGAAGAAAGAGTTAGGATCACGTCAAAGGCCTCGCCGTAGGGCACGGCCAGTTCCGTTGGCGGGTTTGCGAGGCGGGTGAAGGTGTAGCGTTCGGTGTTGGAAAGCGGCATCAGCCAGCGTTTGAAGGCGTTCACGCCGGCCCGGGGAGTTAGAGTGAGGACCGCCGCCGTACCGCCGGTGAGCAGCATCAGGGCCAAGCCCCACCGCCAGTGCCGCCGGGGCGGCAAAGCCTCGTCCAGCGAACGCCGTCCGGCCTCCGCCGCCACCGTTTCCATGGCCGCGCCACGCAGCCTCGGCGAAAGGGAATCCTCGCGCTCGTTCTGGTCCTGAAGCTCGATCACCCCGAGCAAGCGGTCGCCCAAGCCGGGAAACTTCCGCGCGATCAACCGCGCCAACTGCGCTTCCCGCCGGTGCCGCCACACCCAGCGGTGCAGCCAATACGGCGCGAACACCGCGAACAACGACGTGCCGCCCACCAGAATCACCAACCGCGCCCAACCCGGCGTCACCCACACACGGTCCAGCCCGTAAACGAGCAAGAACGACACCAGCAGCCCCACAAAACCCGCGGCGATCGCCTCAAACACCTTGATCCGCCACAAATGTCGGCGGAACGCCACCAACTGGCGTTGTAGCGACTCGGGAATCGGCGTCGGCTCTGGGGATTTGCGGTCGGGCACGGACATGGCGGGGGCGAAGACGGACTATCGCGGGTTTGGAGGAAATTTCCAGAAAAACACGCGGCAATAAGGATGATTTTATCGAACATCCAAGCGGCACCATTGGCCGACTTTGCCTCAAACCGGCGAATTGCTCCGCGAAAGCGCCGAAAACCGGTCCGCCGGGACGCGTGTTTGCGAACAATGCCCGCCGAGGTTTCCCCCTTCGCCGCGGCAATCTCGGATTTCCGGAGGATTTCCTGACTTGCTGCTTGCCAAGGTCCGGGATTGTGGGTATCGCTTCCTTCCGCAGCGCGCAACCGGTCCCGTGGTCCAATGGATATGACGATGGCCTCCGAAGCCGTAGATACAGGTTCGATTCCTGTCGGGACCACCAGCCGCGCGCCCATAGCCCCCAACCAGCAACCAACACCTTTCCACCGTGGACCTCCAGGAAATCCGAAAGATTGTCGAACTGATGAACGAGCACGGGCTCACCCACTTCGACCTCACCAAAAAAGACTTCCATCTCAAGCTCAAGAAAGGCGCCGATCTGGACGACCTTCGGGGCTTGCTGGCCAGTGTGCCCGCGCCCGCGGCGGCTCCCGTGGCCGCCGCACCCGCCGCCGCGCAGACGTCTTCG